>JAEUVV010000009.1 GCA_016786705.1 Taibaiella sp. | reverse complement strand
TTGGGGGTCTGCAGTTGGTGAACCGATCTCAAGTGCAGGATACGCGGTCTGGAAGGCCGCCTGTGTGGCATAGGCAGTGGTGTAATAACCGTAGTTCTGAACTCCAGCCTGTGTGGAATTGAGGTAGTAATTGTTTTTTTGAGCGTCGTTAATACCGTTTGCCGTAGCATGGTAAAAACCATACTTGATACCTCCGGTACCCGCGGTGATGCTAACCATGTTGTTGACAATATCTGTACCGGTATTAGTCCCGGTGGTATAGATACCATAATTGACCGCAGTACCTGTCAGTACCTGGTCAAAGGATATGGTATTATGATAAATGAGGTTGTAGGTACCGGTGCTCACGTAAATTCCCGAAGAGGCGCCGCCCTGGTTGATTTTATAAATAACATTATTGGCTACAATGACCGGGTTTGTAGCGGTGCCATCTCCCAGCAGGGATAATCCCCTGAAAACACTGGTGGCGCCCGCTGTTCCGCCGGGGCTGTGTATCCGGTTACCGATAATTTTAGAGCCGGACATATCTCCGGTTGCGGTGTAGATACCTTCCCCGGCAACGATGCCCGCTGTTTTATTGGCTTTATGGATCTCATTGCCTTCTACAAGCGTAAATTTAGCTGATGCGATATAGATACCATTGTTGTAAAAGTTCTCAATAAGGTTGTTTTTGATAATATTGGAATCACTACCTCCTGAAGCGATACCAACGCCGTAGTTAAGCCCCCCGGCTGCGCCCGAACCTTTGATATGGTTGTTGGCGATGTAAACATTTGTACCATTTATTCCGGCACCTGTTGCAGAGGTGGTTGAAGAGGAGAATATAATACCATTTACATTGGCGGCCGTAGTACTGGTAACCGAGCTCATATCGAACTGGCACCTGGTGATACTGTCGTAAGCCGCACCGCCGGTAATGCGTGCGCCCCATCCAAAAGTAGTATTAAGAGATTTGAAGACCAGGCTGTCAATGCGCATATGTTTAGTCCCATCAAGTGTCAGTAGTTGCCTTTCTGAAGTCGTATTGTCAAACTGGACAATCGCGCCGTTCCCGTTAATACGTATTGTATTTATGGCACTGGAGCCGGGAATGTTCACAAATCCAACTGTCTCGTTATAAGGGCCGGATCCTGCCGCGACATTCACGGTTACGGGGCCGGATATCCCGGCACAGTTAATTACATTTATAAAAGCGTTAAAACTCGAAAAGTTAGTGCCGGCAGTTGGCGCGGCGGCATTAATAGTATAAGTTCCGTTCAGCGGAGCCGCTACCACTACTTGCGCGGCATTAGAATAAACAGGAGTGCCACCCGAGCAAGCAAGCTTACACCTGTACCATTTAGTACCCGTGGCTACGATTGAAAGTGCTGGCAATGGTTGCGCTGGGCCTAAACTAGTCCAACCGCTGGTGCCATTTAATGATTCTTCCCATTCATAAGTCATACCAAGCCCCATGGAATTGCCACTAAGGTTAAGTGTTATATTGGCATTAGGGCAAACCGGACCGGATGGTGATGTCGTTACAGTTCCGGCAGTGGGAGGACTGGTACAAGGAACTCCCGGCGTAAAGGTTAACTGGATGTTAGGTCTTTGTTTGTAGGTGCTCAGGTTACTATTACTACCTATTGCTTCGCCAATAATATTGCCGGCAAAACCAGTAGTATACTGCCATGTAAAAATGCCACTTGCGCCGCTACCTCCGGGCATGGTCTGTTCTGTTGAGATTTCGACCGCCCCGCCTGTATAAATGAAAGGTGTGGAAAAGGTAATCGTAAACCACCCTGCGGCAGGCGGTACATTAAAATTGGTACTTGTAAATACAACGGACTGGTTGGCTAAAATAGCTGGCCAGTCGGAAGCAATAGTTCCGGTGAGCGGCGCTGTATTAGAGCTATTGCCCATGCGCAAAGTATAAGTAATCCCATTAGTGAAATTATTAGCATTAGTCTTATTGAAGCCGATAGCGGTAATAAGGTCCCCGCTGCTGATGCCTGCCGTGGCCATCTCCGCAGCGGTAAAGATCATGTTGCTCTTGGCATCTGTAGTGGCTGAAGTGGCACTAAACCTGTATATGGGACTGTATAGAGTACTCGAGGAACTTGTGGTTCCTGTCCCGATTTGTACGGTCGTCTGCCCCTGACTGACTATTGGATAGCTGATCATTAAAAAGAGCAGATAGAAGCTGATTTTTTGTAATAAATTGTTCATAATTGCTTTAACATCTGTTGCCTACTCTAAAGGGTTTTCGGCTACCCCCTTTGTCTTGGTTTATCTTGGGATGTGGTTTTTTAAGGATAGTTCATTTTACAGCCTTTAGCGCTATACGGCTGAGTTGAGTATCCCTGGTGTAATAAGGAGGGGAGCATGTTGTCTTTCATGCCAATATAAACTCCATGTTTTAAGGAACCCCAACCCATTTCTGAAGATCAGAAACGGATTGGGGCTTTATTATTTTATCTCCTTATTTCGAATTGCTTACTTACCGTTCCTTTTTCGGTCTGGATTTTCAGGTAGTATAGGCCATTGGCTATATCCCCGGGTAACTGCAACTGGTGTGTTTTCTGGCCTTTGATGAATTTGTCTTCTGTAATAATTGTCTGGCCAATGAGATTGATAAGTGATACATTGATGATGCTGAACTGCTTATCCGAAGTGATATTTAAGATCCCGTTGCTATTGGGGTTCGGGTAAAGCTGGATTGTATTGGCAAGGTTTTCGGCATCTTTAAGGCCAAGCCCAATAATGTTTATGTAAGCGCTATCATAGTCCCCGGCGCAACTACTAAAGATGCGCATTTTTACCAGATAGTGGCCATTAGCATGGTACTTATGTGTAGGGTTGGCGGATATACTGATAGCGCTGCCATCCCCAAAATCCCATTCATAGTTTGTAATGTTTTGCGGGTTGATAGCCGAGAAGGTAAATGAATCAACAGAGAGTGCATTTACATGAATACCATCTGTGGTTGGTGCATAACCGTTAGTGGTAACCGTTATCGTGTCAGTGTTGAAGCATCCGTCGGCAGAATTAACCACCACTATATATGTGCCGGAATTGGCCACCTCGATTGTTTGGGTTTGGGCGCCATTACTCCAGTAGTAAGAGCCGCCATTCTGTCCGCCGGGGCCGGCATCCAGGATTTTGGTCGCCCCGTTACAGAATGAGGTACCGTTCGCGGCAAGGTCGATAGCCGGTTTTTCACGCATTAAGATAACGATGGTGTCACTGTTTACACAGCCCTCTGGTGTAGTTACTCTAACGTGGTAAGTGCCAGAAGTAGTGATATCGCGTTGGGCTCCTGTTGTATTGTCGTCCCAGATATAAGTAGAGCCGGCAGGTTGTGTACCCGGATCTAAGGTCATCGGGATCGCGTTAAAAGTACAGGTGTCCAGGTCTGTGCCCAGGTTGGGGGCCGGAACTTCATTAATTGTTGCTGTAACCGGTATCCTTGGGCTTTCGCAGCCGGCGACTGTTTTGATTTTTACTACGGCTTGTCCGCCCGATGTAGTGCAATTGAAAAGAGAAGAACCCCTGTTGCCTGCCCTGATTTCCATGTTTGTACTGGTAGCGGTTACAGTGCCTATAGCTGCTGAAGCATATTGGTGGGTGCCGGTTACCGGGGCGATATAAAGGGAGTAGGTTGCCCCTGCCGGAACGGCCAAGCTAAGATTGCTCGCTATTGTTGTGTAGTTAGTGGCGCCAAGAGACACGACATTGGCAGTACTGGCCAATAGGGTCCAGCCAGTATTGGAGGTGTTGGCTCCGGGTACTAATTGATAATTGTTGGGCCGGTAATAAATATCCCAGGCCGTTAATGCTCCTGCCGCATTATTTATTTTCAGTGCAATATCTGAAATGGTAGTACCGGTGGTAGAAGAAACCAGGAACATATGATGGTAAACACCCGTTGTGGTGCCGCTACTCAAAGGGACTGCAACAGAATCGGGGCTGTTACCGTCTCCCGCGGTTACGTAATAGTCAGTTGTGGTAGTAAGGCTCGGTGTAGTAAATGTTGTTCCTGTGCCTACAGAGGGGCCTCCTACAGGGTTTTCGTACCATTTTAGTACACCGGCACCGGCTACTGAGGCGGAAAGCGTTAGCGGGCCTGGGCCACATCGTTCTGCGCCGGTAGTGGTAGGAGATACAACATTGAAGACAGCGATATGGGATACCGGTGTAATACAGCTCATGCCGGTTGCGATGTTTACTGTTGCTCTGTAGCTTGTTGCAGAGGTTAGTCCCGCCGCCAGGTAGCTGTTGCCGGAAGCCCCGGTAATTGGGGTCCAGGTGCCGCCGCCATTCACAGATGATTCCCAGACTACGGCAGTCGCCGGGTAGCCCGTGCCGGGAGATACGGTAAGATTGGCTGTTGCGTTGGCGCAAATAGTATCTTGAGAGGTATTGAGCGTAAAGCTGACGGGCGTGATGGTAACTGATGTTGTATCATTAGTATTTACAGTGTCTGCCTGATTATTAGGTAATGAAGTCCAGGCTCTGACGGTATGAGGGCCGGTACCGAAGTTGTAAACCCCTAAAACTACTACTGTATCGTAAGGCTGTACCGGGAAAGTATCAATGTTTATATGATGCCAGCTTGCTGTTTGGGCAACACCATTGACTTCCCATCCTACTTTGACAGAATCTACAGCATTGCTTCCGAAATTTCTTATCCTTGCTGTTACTGTTTGAGGTCCTGTACAGGAAAGGGCCCCGTTTAGGCTGGGTAGCGCTGTGATTCCGGTATTGTTGGGAACTGTGGAAGAAGGGGTTAAAAGTGTTATAATTACTTTGCCATCCCCTGTACCAAGTGCAGGAGTATTGATTTGGTTGCTTCCTGAATTGAAAGAGGCGCCGCCACCACCAATCTGGACAACACTTGTAGAGCTGCCGGCTCCGCCGCCGCCGCTATAGCCGCCGCCGCCGCCACCACGCATATTATTCCAGGAGTTACAGCCGCCGCCGCCGCCGAAACCGCCCCAGCCACCACTACCTGTTGTGGTTCCTCCGGTTCCTCCATTTAAAAAGGAAAGACCTCCGTATTGAGAATTGGCATTTGTTAAAAAGCCGCCGCCACCGCCGCCGCCGCTACCTTCATTACCACCGTTTCCCGCAGTCCCGCCGGCTCCTGATGTAGTGCCAGATGCATTGTTCGCAGTGATTGTAATGGTAGCGTCCGCGATAGGGTTATGGGCGGTGGCCAGGTTCACCCCGGCAGTATAAAACGTAGCAGCTCCGCCACCGCCACCGGCAATTATAAGTGGCGTGTTTGCTGCGGCAACAACGAAGGACCCGCCACCGCCGCCATACTGATTGGTCCCGGAACCTACGCAGCAACCGCCCTGCTGACCGACTAGTATTTTTAGCGGATCAGCTGCGTTCAGGACAAATTCGCCACTCATATAAGCGCCTTTCCCGCCGTAGACCCCGTATCCATTTGCGCCTATTACCTCAATTTTGTACAGTCCGGTTACCGGTACTGTCCAGTTTTGGATACCAGCGGTTGCCGTAACACTTCCGGCTAAATTTGTCGCACTGTAAGCAGCATTTATTTGCGCCTGGGTAGGGCCGTTAATACCTGTTGCGCCACCTGTGGTAAATGTATAAACCTGCGCATTGCTGATCATTGCTACAATTATACCGATAAGGGTAGTGAAGCATTTTTTGTTGAAATTTACTTTCATGTTGGTTATTTTTATGAGCAATAAATTTTTGAAGTAGTAAATTGTTGTTCAGAGGAGCTTAGGTCCGGTAGAAGCGTGCAGGTGGTATCCGGGTTATTAGAAGCAGAGGGCAGAGCAATGAATACTACATATTTGGATTATTTCTGTATTGTTCTTATCGCGAACTTTAGAAAGGATAAGCCACTCCTTTTCTATACTTGCCTGTTGTAGCGTATCCTGCTTGAGAAGAATAATGTTTGATATTTATTCATATCTTATTGTTCAATCTATAGTTAGCAATAAAAAACATAATATTTATTTATTTTAGTTAAATAATTTTTATATTTATTGAAAGGTAGTTTTTTTTGTTGTCTATATTTTTAATAGACAGTTGAAATAGCGATTTGGTTTGTCTAAAAAGAAAAAAAGTCCTTGAAATGTAATATTTCAAGGACTTTTAGATCTTTCGGATCTTTAAATTAAGATTTATTTTCTTATTTCAACCTTTCTGGTAGTGATACCTTTATCGGTTTCAATTTTTAAATTATAGATGCCGCTGGCCAGGTGTTTAGGTAATACAATTTGTTTTACCTGCTGGTGGCTTGTGATGTTGCTGATCTCCGCTACGGTTTGTCCTACAACGTTGATCATAGATACTTTATGAATCGTTACATCTTTTCCTGCATCAATATTTAAAATGCCCAGTACATTCGGGTTCGGGTAGATTGTCAGGGTATTTAGGTTTTCATTTTTATCATTGATGCCTACCCCGACAATATTTACATAAGCGCTATCCAGTCTGTCCGCGCAAATACTGTTGGTTCTCAGGGTTACCAGGTAGTTTCCGGATTGAGTGTATTGTTTGGAAGGGTTAGGCGATGTAGATACCGGCGATCCGTCTCCAAAATCCCATTCATAACCAGTTATGTGTTGCGGATTGATGGCCGTGAAGGAGAAGGTATTGGAATTCATGGCTAAGGCCTGGATGCCATCTATAATTGGCGCATAGCCAGCCTGAACTAAAGTAACCGTATCAGAGTTGGCACAACCATCCGGTGAAGTTACAAAGGCGATATAAGTGCCTGCGTTTGTCACTTCGATAGTCTGGGTCTGAGCGCCTGTACTCCAGTAGTAAGTACCGCCGTTCTGTCCACCGGATCCTGCATCCAGGATTTTTGACGCTCCGTTACAGAAAGATGTTCCGCCGGCCTCAAGATCAATAGCAGGCTTTTCACGCATTAAAATAACGATCGTGTCACTGTTTACACAACCTTGTGGTGTAGTTACGGTAACGTGGTAAGTACCTGAAGTATTGATATTACGTTGTGCTCCTGTTGTATTGTTGTCCCAGGCGTAAGTCGAGCCTGCAGGTTGTGTACCCGGGTCTAAAGTCATTGGGATCGCGTTAAAGGTACAGGTATCCAGGTCAGTGCCCAGGTTGGGGGCCGGAACTTCATTAATTGTTGCAGTAACAGGAACTCTTGCACTTTCACAACCGGCAGCTATTTTCCAGTTGTAGAGGTAGTAGTAATAGTATTGAGAAGCACCGCTTGTGTAACCTGAAGTGATCGATAAAACGCCAGGCACCGTGTATGGGAATGGCAGACCGCTTCCGTTGTACTCACGGATTAATGTTGACATGCCTGATGCTGCGGTAACCACCAGCCTGTAGTTGGTACCTGGAGTAACGGCAAAGTTTAATGGAACTGTATTCAGTGTACCTGTGCTGCTCACTGTTACCGGTGAGGTAGCCGTTTGTAAAGTGGTACCGGCAGAGTTTTTAAGTGCAATGGTTACACTTCCGGTGCCTGCAGTTCCTGTTGGATAAACATCTACAGAACCGATCACAAAAGAAGAGGTAGCATTAAACATAAGTCCCAGATCATTGAAACCACTGTTGCCGGAAGTTGATGTCGGAGTAGGGATACCTGCAACCTGGTTGCCACCACCTGCAGATGTAGCTACATAATAAGTGGTCGTAGTGGTCAGGTTAGGTGTTGTAAACGTGTTTCCTGAAGCTATGCTTGTAAAGGAAGTCATGTCTTCATACCATTTAAGGGTACCACCACCGGCACCAGGTGTTGCGCCAAGGGTTACTGTACCGGGGCCACATCTTGAAGCACTTGTAGTAGTTGGTAAGGAGATGTTGAAAATAGATATATTTTTAACCGGAGAATAACAGTTGCTGCCACCGGTAAGGATTTTTACACGGTAGCTGGTATTTGTGGTTAGATTGTTGACCATATAGGTGCTGTTGTTATTCGTGGCAGCGGTTGTCCAGGTAGTACCGCCATTTGTTGAAGATTCCCATTGCAGCGCGTTGTTTGTATATGGTGAAGCCGGACTCAGGTTTAAAGCCAGTGTCGCTCCGTAACATACTGTGTCGTTCGCTGTTGTTAAGGCAAATGTGGCCGGGGTAATGATGAGCTGGGCGGTGTCATTGCTCGGATGGCTATCCGGCTGGCCATTAGGTAAGGTTGTCCATACCCTGATCGTATTTGCGCCGGCAATAAGACTTGCATTGCCTAATGTAACCGTATCTGAGAACTGTCCCGTAGAGCTGGTCATCGGTACCAGGGTCGGATAAGTTGGTGTGGTGTAGCTTAAAGGCGTTTGTGTTACACCGTTAAGGCTCCAGTTAACCTGCATGCTGGTGATATTGTTAACACCTGCATTACCCACTACAACAGTTACAGGCTGTGGCCCGGTACATACATTGCCTGTAGGGTTCAGTATAGCGAACATTCTCGCATTGTTGTTACCAACCGGTGCGATTTCGAAAGCGCCGATCGTAGGCGCTGTAGAGCGTGGAATATTAACGATATCGGTAGGTACGTCTGTAAGTACATTGACACCGGTGCCTATTAATGCACTTGCAGATGGGGTAAGATCACCAATCGCCGGATTGGTAAATACCGGGGGTACTGTTGGTGAACCCAACTCCTGGGTTGGATAAGCCGTCTGGAAAGCTGCAAGACTTGCGTAGGCAGTACCATAGTAGTATGGAGTTTGTGTTCCGCTCTGCGTAGAGTTTACATAAACATTATTTTTCTGGTAGTTGGCAGCGTAAGTCGTAGACACATGGTAGATACCATATTTTGTACCTGTGTTACCACCGGTAATATTTATGATATTATTTTGTACTTCTGTACCGGTATTATACCCGATGTACAAGCCATACATACTGCTGGTGCTGGTAGCTTGAATAGCGCTTGCATCTACTGTATTATGATAAACCTTGTGTGAAGGACCATACACATACATCAGGTATTGCAGGCCACTGTAGTTTTTCATATTGTAAATAGCATTGTTGGCTACAAGTATAGGCGTTGCCGCGGTATTGTTGTAGTTGTAAACATACATGCCATAAAAACTGCTGGTAGAGGTAGTACCGGTGGCTGCCATATCATGTATCCTGTTGGCAACGGCTCTACCGCCAATACAATAGTAATAGTAGATACCATAAGCTGAAGTTCCGATGGATGTTTTGGTACTTCTGTGTATATTGTTATTGCTTACATTAGGGGCATTGGCATAAGTAATGCGGATACCATAATAGTAGAAATTGGTGATCTCATTACCTACTATTGAAATACTGTCACTCAATGCAGATGAAGAACCAGTAGAGGTAATACCATAATAGCCGCCACCGGAAGCCGTAGAGCCGGCAACGATATTATTATTACCAATGTAGATTGCTCTTGCCGATGAAGCGGTAGTGGTGCTGGTAGCAGAGCCGGAAAGAACAATACCACTGGCATTTATAGAAGAAGTTCCTGTAATGGAGCTCAGGTCAACCTGGCAGTTGATGATACTGTCTTTTTCTGCATTATTACCAATATGGATCCCCCAGCCATAGGTAGCATTAAGGGTTTTGATTTTAAGGTTGCTTATGGTCAGGTATTTTGTTCCGTCCAGGGAAACGATCCTGTGGTTACTTGTTGAAGTTGAGTTGAATTGAATCGTTTCTCCATTACCGTTAATCCTTACCCTGTTAGTGGCACTTGCGCCACCAATGGTGTTCAGGTTGAAGGTTTCATTATATGGTCCGGATCCTGCAACTACGTTAACGGTTACCGGGGCTACGATACCACAGTTAAGGGCGGTAGCCAGGTCGGTAAAGTTATTGAAATTGGTACCCGCTGTCGGATTGGCTGAGTTTACTGTATAGGTGCCGGATAAACCAGGAGCTACAGTAATCTGTACAGGTGTTGAATAAGCGGGTGTACCACCGGAACAGACCACTTTACACCGGTACCAGGTCGATACCAAAGGAGATACCGCGAGGTTAGGGCCGAGCAAGGGAGCGCTGATGCTGGTATAGGTAACATTGTTTGGAGAGCTTTCCCATTCATAGGTCTGGCCTCCGCCCATTGTGATCCCTGTTAAGGTAAGCGTTTTGGTAAAGCCAGGGCAGGACTGGCCGGCGGGCGTGAAGCTTGCCGTGCCGGGAACTACAGGATTGGTACAAGGTACTAAAGAAAGTACCTGTACTTTGTAGTCATGAGTTTCCCCGAAAGAAAAAGAACCACATGGCCCGCTCGGACTGGAGTTCCATACCATTACCACGCGCATCCTTTTCATGCCCGGAGCCGTTGCTATCGGGATAGCTGCGGAGAACGTAGTTGATGGTGAACTGCCTCCAATAGGGCCTACGGCGGCCATTTGTTCTGTGGCGTCAAAGACACCATTATCGTCCAGGTCAATCCAGATCTTTACATATTCTGACATCCCGCTGTAGTTTGTCGATACGGTACCTGAATAGGTCTGGCCCGGAAGCAGGTCAGGTACACCTAGTGTAGTACTTGTGGTGTAATCCTGATAGCCGGTTGCGGGGCAGGGGGTGTTCATATTACTTAAGGTAACAGATTGCCCTACTAAAGTGAAATCGTCGATATTGTCACCACTTGTACAGCCGAATGAGTAAGTCGGAGTACAAGTTGCGGCCACCTGGGCCGCAACCGGCTTGCTGTTCAGGAGTAAGAGCATACTCATGGACAGCAAGCCGGCTGTAAGATAGCGCTTGCTAAAAGTAAAATTTGTTTTCATGTACTTTAGATAAGAAATAATAAATTAATGTTTGTACAAATATATCTATTATGTTTTGTTTTTAGAAATAAAACTGTACTTTTTTTGAGTTCTGGCAGATTTTTAATTGTTATAAAAGTTCTAAGTGCGATCCTGGAAAATATCTGGGCTTGTTCCGGTAAGTGATTTAAAGTATTATGTGTTTTAAATTTATAGTATATAAAATACTTATTATTTGATTAATGCAATAATTGAGGAAGAACAGCTTACTTTTGCAGCGTTTTTAATCATAGATGGATTTATTTTTTTGATAAAAAAGAAAAAATATTAAAAAAAAAATTGGTCATTAAAAATATATGTTTTAGTTTTGCACTCCCAAATAATAAAGGAAGTTTTTTGAATTATGTCACAACGCATTCGCATTAAATTGAAATCTTACGACCACAACTTGGTTGATAAGTCAGCAGAAAAAATCGTTAAGACGGTAAGAAGCACAGGTGCTGTAGTAACTGGTCCAATTCCATTGCCAACTGACAAGAAAATTTACACGGTGTTACGTTCACCACACGTAAATAAAAAGGCAAGAGAACAGTTTCAATTAACTACTCACAAGCGTCTTTTAGATATCTATACATCAAGCAGCAAAACTGTAGATGCATTATCTAAATTGGACTTACCAAGTGGTGTTGAAGTAGAAATCAAAGCATAACCTGCTGCAATTTCGAAAGTAAAATTTTAATAGCGAAAGCTTTGTTCTTTATAAAAATGGTCTATACGGCTTAACCTTCGGTAGATTTTGAATTTTAAATTCTGGATTTTGGATTAGTAATAATTCAAAACCCAAAATCAGAAATCAAAAATTATAAAAGGCGCTGAGCTAAGGGTGCCAGGCAATGTTCTGGTTTTCCATTGAGCTATTAAAAACATCAATCAATAACAATGTGAGATGGCAACATCTCTTGTAATAACTGAATAATAATTATCTCTAACAATGAAAGGTATTATTGGCAAAAAAATCGGCATGACGAGTGTGTTCGAAGCTAATGGAAAGCAGGTTGCTTGCACCATTATCGAAGCCGGTCCATGTGTGGTGACTCAGAAAAAAACTGAAGAGTCTGATGGATACAACGCGCTTCAGATTGCTTATGGCACGCGTAAAGAAAAAAATACGCCGAAAGCTCTTCTTAATCATTTCGCCAAAGCAAACACAGATCCTAAATCTGTAGTAAAAGAAATTCGTAACTGTTCTATTGATAAACAAGTAGGTGAAACTATTACTTGTGACATCTTCGTTGAGGGTGAAAAAGTAAATGTTGTCGGAACTACTAAAGGTAAAGGTTTCCAGGGTGTGGTAAAACGCCATGGCTTTGCCGGGGTAGGTGAGGCGTCTCACGGTCAACACGATCGTCAGCGTGCACCAGGTTCTATTGGTGGATCATCTTATCCAAGCCGTGTTTTCAAAAATATGAGAATGGCGGGTCAAATGGGTGGCGACCGCGTTAAGGTTAAAGCTCTAAAAGTAATGAAAGTGTTTCCTGAACAAAACTATATCGTAGTAGCTGGTTCAGTTCCGGGTCACAATGGTTCCATCGTTTTAATTCAGAAATAATCATGCAAATCGAAGTATTAAATAGCAAAGGTGAAAAGACCGGCCGCTCGGTGGAATTACCGGAAGATATTTTCAATATCGAGCCGAACGATCACGTAATCTATCTTGCTGTAAAGCAATATCTGGCAGCTCGCCGTTTAGGTACGCACAAAACTAAAACACGTGCGGAAGTAAAAGGTTCCAGCCGCAAATTACACCGTCAGAAAGGTACCGGTGGATCCCGTAAAGGTAACATCCGTAACCCATTGTATAAAGGTGGTGGTGCCGTAAACGGTCCTCAACCTCACGCTTACGATTTCAAATTGAACCGTAAAGTGAAAGATCTGGCTAAAATGTCTGCACTGACTTACAAAGCTAAAGACAACCAGATCGTTATCGTAGAAGATATCAAAGTAGATACACCTAACACAAAAACAATGTTGGCTGTATTAAATAGCTTGAACGTAGCTGATCAGAAAACTTTATTAGTTAATGCTGATTATGATGCAAACTTCTACTTAAGCGTGCGTAACTTACCAAAAGTAAAAGCAAGTGTACTGAGCGATATCAATACTTATGATATCCTGAACGCTAAAACTTTAGTAATTACTGAAAGCGCTGCTAAAATCTTTAACGAAGCAGTTGAAGAAGTAGAAGCATAATTTTTATTAACGTTATGTATAGACCGTTAATCAGGTCTGCAAAAAAATAAATTATCAACAATGAGACTTCAAGAAGTATTGGTTCGCCCGGTAATTACCGAGAAAGTTAATGGTCAAATGGAAAAAGAAAACCGTTACACTTTCGTTGTGGACAAGCGTTCCAACAAACTGGAAATTAAGGAAGCGGTAGAAAGCTTTTACAGCGTAAAAGTAAACGAAGTGAATACTATCGTCGTTCCTGCAAAAAATAAGAGCCGTTTCACTAAAGCCGGTTTTGTAAAAGGTCGCAAGCCTTCTTACAAAAAAGCGATAGTAACATTGGCAGAAGGTGAAACAATCGATTTGTTCTCTTTCTAATTCATTAACACATTTAGTAAACAGTTTGGACAATTATTGGTATAGCGCCAGATAAACAAACTACAAACCAAAATAAAAATGGCTTTACGTAAATACAAACCGACCACTCCCGGTACCCGTTTCAGAGTAGGAAACGCGTACGCGGAGATTACTACAAGTACTCCGGAAAAGAGCTTATTAGACAAAAAGACCAGGAACTCTGGCCGTAACTCTAAAGGTCGTATGACTGTACGCAACATTGGTGGCGGTCATAAAAAACACTATCGTATCATTGACTTCAAACGTAACAAAGCGGATATCCCGGCTACCGTTAAGTCTATCGAATATGATCCGAACCGTACAGCATTCATCGCTTTGTTAGCTTATGCTGATGGTGAAAAGCGTTACATCATCGCTCCTCAGGGCCTTGAAGTAGGTGCCCAGGTAATCAGTGGTGAAAGCGTTGCTCCTGAAGTTGGTAATGCTTTATTGATGAAAAACATGCCATTAGGTACTGTGGTTCACAATATCGAGATGCAACCTGGTAAAGGTGGTGCTATCGCACGTTCTGCAGGTACTTATGCTCAATTAACTGCGAAAGAAGAAAGATTCGCGGTATTGAAAATGCCATCCGGCGAATTACGTAAGGTATTAAGCTCTTGTTACGCTACTGTAGGTATCGTTTCTAACAGCGATCACCAGTTAGAATCAGTTGGTAAAGCAGGTCGTAACCGTTGGAAAGGTCTTCGTCCACGCGTAAGAGGTGTTGCGATGAACCCTGTAGATCACCCGATGGGTGGTGGTGAAGGTAAATCTTCTGGTGGTCACCCACGTTCTCGTACCGGTAAGTACGCTAAAGGTGAGAAAACACGCAGCAAGACTAAACCATCTAATGCTTTGATCATTCAACGCGCTAAGAAAAAATAATTCATAATTTTTAATAGATAAAATGGGCAGCTTTGCTGTAAAGTGAAGCTGTCAAATCATCAAAAAACAACGCAACAATGGGTCGTTCAATTAAAAAAGGTCCTTACATTGACCACAATCTTGAGCAAAAAGTTTTAACTCAAAACGAAGCAGGCGCTAAAAGAACTGTAATCAAAACTTGGAGCCGTCGTTCTACTATCTCTCCTGATTTCGTAGGACACACTTTTGCAGTTCACAACGGAAACAAATTCATTCCGGTTTATGTTACCGAGTATATGGTAGGCCATAAATTAGGAGAGTTTGCACCTACTCGTAACTTCAAAGGTCACAGTGACAAGAAAAAATAATTTTTGATTATAAAATTAGCATAGCTAATTACCAATATTAAAGAAAATGGAAGCAATAGCTCGTTTAAGAAATTATCCTACTTCGCCACGCAAAATGCGTTTGTTAGCGGATCTTATCCGTGGTATGGAAGTAGAAAAAGCTTTGAGTGTATTAAAATATAGCACTAAGCACCCTTCTGTAGCATTAGAGAAATTAGTATTAAGTGCTATCGATAACTGGAAACAAAAGAATGAAGGTCAGGATGTGGCTGAAGCTAACCTGGCTGTGAAAACCATCATGGTTGATGGCGGTCGCATGGTGAAGCGTATGTTACCGGCTCCACAAGGCCGTGCCTACCGTGTGCGCAAGCGCAGCAATCACGTAACCGTAATTGTTGATAGCAAAAAATAATATAATTAGCTGATTAGCAAATTAGCTGATTGGCTGATGAAAAATTAATATAATTAAATATCATTAGCACATTAGCTAATTCTCAAATTATCAAATTAAGACAATGGGTCAAAAAGCAAATCCAATAGGTAATCGTTTAGGAATCATCCGTGGTTGGGATTCTATGTGGTATAGCGATAAGAAACAATACGGTAATAACTTAGTACAAGATCACAAAATCCGTACTTACCTGAATGCCCGTATCAATAAAGGTGGTGTTTCCCGTATCGTTATCGAACGTACGCTTGGAAAATTAATCATCACTATTCACACTTCTAAGCCTGGTATCATTATCGGTAAAGGTGGACAGGAAGTGGATAGAATTAAAGAAGAGTTGAAGAAATTAACCGGAAATAATGATGTTCAGATCAACATTATGGAGATCCGTCGTCCTGAACTGGATGCTCAGATCGTAGGTGAAACTATTGCTCGCCAGATTGAAGGTCGTGTAAGCTTTAAGAGAGCGATTAAAATGGCCATCTCTACAGCTATGAGAATGGGTGCAGAAGGGATCAAAATCAAAGCAAGCGGTCGTTTAGGTGGTGCAGAGATTGCACGTTCTGAAGAAATCAAGCAAGGTCGTACACCATTACATACTTTCCGTATGGATATCGATTATGCTAACGTTTATGCAATGACTGTTTACGGTAAAATCGGTTTGAAAGTATGGATCTGTAAAGGTGAAGTATTAGGCAAGCGTGAATTGAACCCTAACATCACATCTGGTTCAACTGACCGTCGTGGCGGTGCAGAAGGCCGTGGTGGTGAGCGTCGTGGCGGTGGTAATGATCGTCGCGGTGGCGGTAACGATCGTCGTGGCGGTGGAGAACGTCGCGGTGGCGGTGCTGGAAGAGGTCCTCGTCAAAACTAAGACTAATTTCATACAATCCGGGGAAGTAAGCCTGATCCAACCTTAGGTGTTTATCCCCGTTAATAAATACAATTTTTATATACTCTGATGCTCGAGGCTCTGATCCATATCAACCCTCACGGTCAGAATAAAAATATCAAACAATGTTACAACCAAAAAGAGTTAAGCGTCGTAAACAGCACAAAGGCCGTATCAGAGGTAACGCACAGCGTGGTGCCACTGTAGCCTTTGGTTCGTTTGGATTGAAAGCGTTAGAGCCAAAATGGATCACTAACCGTCAGATAGAAGCAGCACGTCAGGCTATGACCCGTCATATGAAACGTGAAGGTACTGTTTGGATCCGTATTTTCCCTGATAAGCCGATTACTGCAAAACCTGCCGAGGTACGTATGGGTAAAGGTAAAGGTAGCTTGGAATACTGGGCAGCTGTAGTTAAGCCTGGAACTATCATGTTCGAAGTTGAAGGTGTTGCTATGGAATTAGCCAGAGAAGCTATGGAATTGGCAGCTCAAAAATTGCCGATCAAAACTAAATTCGTTGTGCGTCACGATTTCGTAGAAGCATAATCCTTTTAGTGTAAACCAATAACCAAAAGTACAAACCATTAAATTTATTTTTAAAAATGGCAAAGGCTAAAAATACAGAAGACTATCGCAGCTTAAGCGACGAAGCGTTGGTAGACAGAATTAATGCTGAAGTTGATCGTTTGAATAAAATGAAATTCAGTCATGCTGTTAATCCGATTGAAAATCCTATGGCTATCCGTGGTGTACGCCGTGAGATTTCACAATTGAAAACTGAGCAACGTAAAAGACAATTAGGTAACTAATATAAAATATTAACGTCATCATGACAGTAGAAAGAAAAACAAGAAAAAGCCGTGTAGGTTTAGTTACAAGCAATAAAATGGATAAAACGATTACTGTTGCTGTAGAACGTAAAGTAAAACACCCTATCTACGGTAAGTTTTTGAAAAAAACAACTAAGTTCCACGCTCACGATGAAACTAATCAATGCGGTATCGGAGATACAGTACGTATCATGGAAACCCGTCCTCTAAGCAAAACCAAATGCTGGAGATTAGTTGAAATCATCGAAAAAGCTAAATAGTTTTTCAAAAACCATCTTTATTCATCTGCCTGCCCGGAGGGTTGTGCAGCGCTGAAAAAAACACTTCGGGACCAACCCCTGGAGATTTATATTAACCAATAAAGCGAAGAGCTAAACATTTTTATAAAATGATACAGCAAGAATCAAGGCTAAAAGTAGCAGACAATAGTGGTGCAAAAGAAGTACTTTGTATCCGTGTATTAGGCAACTCCGGCCAGCAATATGCTTATGTAGGCGACCAGATCGTAGTTACTGTAAAAGATGCTATCCCAGCCGGTGGTATTAAAAAAGGTACTGTGGTTAAAGCCGTTATCGTAAGAACAAAAAATAAATTACGTCGTAAAGATGGTTCTTACATCAGCTTCGATGAGAACGCAGTAGTATTGTTAAACAATGCAGGTGATCCTCGTGGTACCCGTATCTTCGGGCCAGTAGCAAGAGAATTGCGTGACAAGGGATATATGAAAATAGTTTCCCTGGCTCCTGAAGTTTTGTAAAAAATATTTCGTACCTTTGCCGCCCGTTATTTAAAGCGGCACTATAGAATTCGTTTAAAATGAAAACTAGATTCAAACCAAAATTCAATATCAAAAAAGGCGACCAGGTAGCTGTAATTGCAGGTGATGATAAAAGCCGCACTACTCCTCGTCAGGTATTGGCAGTATATCCGCTTAAAGGGCGTGTATTGGTAGAAGGTGTTAACATCGTTACTAAACACGTTAAACCAAGCGCTAAAAACCCGCAGGGTGGCATCGTAAAAGAAGAAGCTCCTATCGCGATCTCTAACGTAATGTTATGGGATGCTAAAGCTGGTGCTCCTGTACGCGTAAACCGTGAACAAAAAGAAGGTAAAACGGTTCGTATTTCTAAAAAAACTAGTCAAGCAATTTAATAATGAGTACAACATACACTCCACGTCTTCAGAAAAAATATGCTGACGAAGTTAAATCGGCATTGATGAAGAAATTCGGTTACAAAACCGTAATGCAAATTCCTAAATTGGTAAAGATTTGTCTGAACCAAGGTGTAAAAGGATCTACTTCTGATAAGAAATTAGTTGATGATGCCGTAAAAGAAATGACAATGATCGCCGGTCAAAAAGCGGTACCTACTTTGTCTAAAAAGGACATCTCTAACTTTAAATTACGTAAAAACATGCCAATCGGCGCCCGCGTAACTTTACGTGGTGCTAACATGTATGAGTTCTTAGATCGTTTGATCTCTATCTCTTTACCGCGTGTACGTGACTTTAAAGGTATCAACGATAAATCTTTTGATGGTCGTGGTAACTACACTTTCGGTGTAACGGAGCAAATCATCTACCCTGAGATCGATATCGATAAGGTAGCGCGTATCTCTGGTATGGATATCACTTTCGTAACTACAGCTAAAACTAACGAAGAGGCTTACGAGTTATTGAAAGAGTTAGGTTTACCTTTCAAAAATATTAAAAAAGATAATAACTAAAATATGGCTAGAGCATCCGTAACAGCGCGTCAACGCAAACGCGAGAAAATGGTAGCACAATATGCTGAAAAACGTGCCGCTTTGAAAGAAGCTGGCGACTATGCAGCATTAGACAAATTACCAAAAAATGCATCTCCGGTTAGATTGAAAAATCGTTGTCAATTAACTGGTCGTCCTAAAGGATATATGCGTCAATTTGGTATCGGTCGTGTTATCTTCCGCGAAATGGCACTGAATGGTTTGATACCAGGCGTGAAAAAAGCTTCTTGGTAAGCTTTTATTAGAACACTATCGGACACTCTTTTAAACTTTTTCGTTTTTAAGGGACAATGAACTGAACTCCAGATCTAGTCGATAGTTGCATTGAATTATATTAGGCTCAAGTCCGTAACTCGGTAACTCGAGTCAATTACTCAAACAAAAAAACTTGTAAAAATGGTAACAGATCCTATTGCAGACTTTTTAACGCGCATTCGTAATGCACAAATGGCTAAGCACCGTATCGTTGAGATCCCTGCTTCTAATTTAAAGAAAAGAATCACTGAGATTCTTTACGATAAAGGATATATTTTAAAATACAAATTCGAAGACGATAACAAACAAGGTTTGATCAAAATCGCTTTGAAATATGATGCGCAATCTAAAGAGCCGGTTATCCGTTCTTTAGACCGTATCAGCCGCCCGGGTCTGCGTCAATACGCTAAACCTTCTGAGATCAGAAAAGTGAAAAACGGTCTGGGTATCGCTATTATCTCTACTTCTAAAGGTGTAATGACTGATAAAGAAGCGCGTGCTAATAACGTAGGTGGTGAAGTTTTATGCCACATCTGGTAAGAAAAGTTTACTTCAATATATTTAGAAAAGGCTATCCATAAGGGTAGCCTTTTCTTTGTTAAGGCAAGCTACACCTGGTTCCGGTAAGCGCGGTGAGTAAATAATTAAATGGGCTAAACCATTTTCACTTTTTTTGCATCTTATTATTTGGTAATTACTTTAAAACAAGTTCTGAAATCAGTATTATGAAGCGCAAGCAGCCATACCCGGTCTTTTATCTTTTTATCCTGCTCAGCTTTTTACCTGCTTGGGAGATAAATGCACAAAATACACCACTAAAAGCGTGTAAAGCGCAGGTAAAAGCTAACAGAAATAAGTTATTCCGGTATGACTCTTATAAAGCTATCGCAAGTGAGTTCCAGGTTGAGCCATATACGATAAGCTTCATTTATAAAGATAAGGGGGACAGTATTTATATCCACAATGCGGGTGAACAATTGATCGCCGCATTGGAAGTAGATAAAAATGGGACAATCAATAGCCCGGTAAGTTTAGATTATGTGGCTAAAGGGCTTAAATTGACCGACAGCATAGTGCCCGGCGGCGAAAGGAGAAAATTAAATGCTTATTTTGAAGGTTTATTATCCAGTAATTCGGTATTGTGGACGGCAGATCGTAATGCAGGAAGAAAGCTCTATTACGGGATTGGCGGGCAAGATTCCTTAAGTATTACAGACCTTAAAGAGCGTGGCCGTGAAATGACCTGGTACAGTAGTGGACTGGACAGTTTGAAAAAAAGATGGAATGAAGCGGGAAACCTGGTGTATGAACGTACTTTAACCTCGGAGAAAATCTGGGATGAGCAACAGCAATTGATACAGCACACCTTTGATAGCCTGGTACAGAATAAATGGCGGGTACGCTGCAAGAAGAGCTGGTATCCTACCGGTATTTTATCTTCTGAAACTTTTCATTATTGGGATACCCCCTGCCTGGCCTGGAAGTATTATAACGAACGCGGCAAGCTGGTAAGAACGGTTAAACATAAAACCCTTAAAGGAACACCGGTTGAATACGGTATTGGCATTGTTCCTCCCAGGGAAGAAATGATTTTCCGGGCCGTTTACCAAAAAGAAGCGGTAGCTGTTGTGTTTAATAATGCATTGAACGACAGGTTGGCTACATTATTATGCCAGGCGACTGTTGCGCTGGAAGGCATTTATACAGTGCGGGTAAACGTGACGGACGACGGAGCGTTTGTTTTCAAAGACATTGAAGGGCTGCATGCAGCAGCGATAGGGTCTGAACTGGCCGCTTTTTTTTATAAGCAGGCAAAGGTCAAACCTGCAGTAAGAAATGGAAGGCCTTTTGGCCAGTTATTAAAATTGACCTTAAAGGTTATACCTGAAGCCAGGTAGCAATGGTTATTTTCTCTTGCTGGAATACTGCCGGCAGTAATGGCTATCCACAAGGGTAGCCTCGCTTTTTTGTAGTAGAAATTAGGAGGACCGTTTTGATAAAACCCGGATTATTTTCCTTTTTTTGTAGCTCGTTTTTAAATATTGTATATCAGTAATCCCGATTGATCAATTTATGAAGCACATATATGATACACTACTTTATTGCTTGTGGTTAAGCGTAATCGTAAGCTTTAATGCCGGAGCAGTCTTTGCGCAAAACAAGGACATGGAGTGTATACCTAAAAAGCGGGCTAACCGGAATAAAGTATGGCTTTTTGAGTCTTATACCGTCCTGGAAAGTGAATACCGGGTAGAGCAAAATAAGATCCGGATGGTACATGGAGCAAAGCAAGACAGTGTCTACTTTCAAGGCCAGAGCAGCACGATAGTCAGTAAATTTATTACTAATAAAGAAGGACGGATATTAAGTCCGGTTACCTTCGACTATGTAGAGGATGGAAATCTGTGGACGGATAGCATCGTACCCGGAAAAAAGGGTAAATCAAAATACTATTTCAATAACCTGTTGCATACCGATGCCTTGTTGTTGCAAGTGGACTTGATGAATAATGCAGAATGGTATTATAACCCAAAAGGACAAGATTCTTTACTCATCGTTAGTTTTGAAGGGGATACAAGCCTGATGAAGTGGTTCCGCAATGGAAAAGATAGCCTGCAGAGAAGATGGAACGATAAGCAGCAACTGGTTGAGCAAACATTTGATACCCTTATTCAAGGCGATAGAATCTTATGTATCAAATCCTGGCATCCTTCCGGCGCGCTGGCTTCGGTAAAGTACTATTATTTTGATGAAGCCTGTTTAACCTGGGAATATTATGACCCAAAAGGCAAACTGCTGCGGCTCGAGAAGAAAAAAAGACCGGATGAAATCACCCCTATGGTATATGCAATAGACCCGCCGCTCGTTAAAAGCTTTGAAATACAAAAGGAAAATGTAACGGAGCTATTTAGAGGGAAACTAAACCGCAAACTTTCGGAAATATTGTGCCGGACAAACATCAAACCGGAAGGGAGCTACCAGGTGCAGGTATGGCTGGAAGCTTCCGGTGAATTAATACTCAATAAACTGGATGGTGAATATGCCGATGTGATAGGGCCTGAAATGGAAACTTTTTTCCGGGAACTAAGCGGCGCCAGGCCGGCACAAAGAAACGGCCGGCCTTATGCGCAATTATTGCAATTGACTTTAAAGGTTAGTGATAAAGGGACATAAGAACTTCAATTTTTCGTAGATGATAAGACTTTGAGTTGTGCTAAAATAAGTTAACAAATTTTTGGAGTGAAAGAGTATGCCCTGATTTATTTAAATTCAAGGATTTTTTGTTCGTGCACTTGCTTTTGTACTTGCATTTTTATGTGAGATATTGTCAAACAGAATTTTTATACATGCAACTCTTCAGCAGTTCTAAATAAATTCTATATGAAAAATAATCTTTTAACTACTTATTAGTATTTATTTTTATTGAAGTTGTTATTATTTTATTTTAATTTGTCAAATAATTTTTATTTTTTTTAACAAATTAAATTTGTACTTATGAAAAAAATGTTCGTTGTATTTTTAACCATGCTCTCTTTTTTGTCTGTATTAACGATTTGGATTGCGTGTTCTAAAAAGGATAACTTGATTGCTCAGTATAATGTCGTCAAAATATGAAATGCAGAATCATGGAGGCTTGAGTAATTATTGTAAAGGTTGCGGAACTTCAAATATAGATGCTTATGGTTGTCAAGGAAATGACTGTGTTAACATTCGATCTGGTTGTATGGTTGAGTTTTCATTAGATCTTGATTCTTTGCATGAAGTTTCATCTGCTCACGAAGCAAATGCAGGAGACCAGTTCCACGAATTAAGAGATTCATTTTTATTAAAGACAAATATTGGTCAATGGTATATAACTTACTATTACGAGTTGGGCAAGATTGCCTCAGATAATAATATGATTAATGCGGGTAATTGTGTTGATTATCTTCTATTTGCAATGGATATTATGAATATTGCTAACGAGATTCGAAATGGATCCCCTACAAGCATTCCTATTGATGATCCAATGAAAGACAAAGCATTGAGCTTTTTAAATGACTTCAGAGCTAATATTACAGATCCTATAGTTTTAGGGTATCTTGATGACATAGAACAAGATCTTAACTTTTTTGTTAATCAAGATGTTGCTTTTATCAGGAATACCATTGGATTGTAAATAGAGAGTATGAAAAAATTATGTTTGTTGTCTTCCATTCTGGTCTCTAGTTGTGCTACCTCAACAATAAAAAATGGTAATTCAATATTGGGAATCTACACAAATTATGAGCCAAGCATAATAGACCAGGTCTTAAT
The DNA here is from genome assembly GCA_016786705.1 of Taibaiella sp. Lineage (GTDB taxonomy): Bacteria > Bacteroidota > Bacteroidia > Chitinophagales > Chitinophagaceae > Edaphocola. The sequence continues at coordinate 348,627 of JAEUVV010000009.1, read as the reverse complement.
TGAAAAATCACTGCATGGTCATGTTTTCCCTTTACCCGTTTCACTAATTTATTTACGTTCAGATAGTACTTATGTAATGGGTTATTGTGATAACCAAATTAGAGAGACAGGAAGATTTTCGGTATTCAAAGATTCTGTATTATTATACGATAGATTTCATCTTGTAAAGAAAGAAATCATATCGGAGCGAATGATGTATTATAACGTGCATGATAAAATATTATATTATACTTCATTTGATACAAATTCTAAATATAAGAAATATCCGAATGCAATTATTCCATTGAAAAAAGATTGGGATTATGCACACTATGGTTTCCTTAGGGGCCAGGAAATGAGTATGGATTCTATTTTACAGTATTATAAGCAGGAAAGTGTTGCTTTTCAGCAGGCTTGGTCAGATAGTGTAAAACGTACAATACTTAAATAAGTGTTCTGAATTTTAAATTATGTAATTGAAAAGGGACAGTAGTAGCTCTATAGCTATTATTGTCCTTTTTTATATAACCTTGTTCTGACTGGGTATTAGAAAAGAATCCTAACTATCTTTCAGTACTGTTACAAATTTTGATTGTACTAAAAAGATATATAATCAGCCTGTAATTGATAATATGCAGTTAACGCTCACTTAATATGCAATGGCAATCTTTGCGGCGTCAAAAGTTTGTCATGAAAAAATTAATAACTCTATCGTTAACTTTTTTATTGTCTCTTCTGGTCTTCCGCGCCCAGGCGCAATGCCCGTCCATTTCCAGCATATGCATCAAATCCTGCGCCAGCCCGGAAGGCCTGAATGAATTTTTTATCTTTACTACAGGCACCAGTGCAATTAACGTAAACGATATTGATATTGACTGGGCAACTACTACTATCGCCTTTGCCGGTTTTATTCAAAATACGATCACCAATACTAAGGTGGCCAATGCCAATACCGCTATTGACAACGCGAATGGTTGTGGTAATCTGATAGAACCTGCAGGTACGATCCCAGCCAATTCAAAAGTGCTTGTATTTACCAGCTATAACGCCGATTTTTCCGCCTTCTCTTTCGGGGCCTTAGGTGAAGATATCTATGTGCTGTTTACCAATAACAGTAACAGTACCGGGCATTTCGCCAATAATGGTTCAGGGACGCGGAGCATGACCTTAAGTATTGGCGGCACTTTAAACTGCTCCCAGACGGTAACCTACGACCGCAGCCAGGTTTCCACGGCTAATGGTGCTTCTGTAAGCTTTAGCAGTACCGGTACGCCAAGTTATTTTGTCAATAACTGTATAGTACCATCTGCCCCGGCTATAGGCCCTGATCTTACTTTGGTCAGTGCCAGTGCCGATGCCAGTACCTGTATCAATACCCCTATTCCAAACATCAATTTTAGTGCTACCAATGCGGTAAATGTGGTGGCTACCGGTCTTCCCGCCGGGGTTACCGGTACCTGGAATGGTGCAGGCAACAGTTTTACCGTGAGTGGTACACCAACCGTTGCCGGAACTTTTAATTATAAAGTAAGGGCGGCCGGGGCTTGTGGGGCCGATTCTATTTTGGGTACGATCATAGTTAACCCAAGTGTTGCCGCAACAAGGAATATAAGTATCTGCCAGGGCCAGAGTTATGAATTTTATGGCACTAACTATACTGCTTCAGTTACAGGAGTGACCCATACGGTAACCAATCCTGCCGGTTGCGATAGCGTGATTACTTTAAACCTTACCGTTAATCCCTACCTGGCCGGAGACCGTATAGCGAGCATCTGCCCTAATGGTAGTTATTGGTTCAATGGCATTGAGTACACCGGCGCGGTGTCTGGCGTTATGGATACCATAGCGAATACTACCGGCTGTGATAGCATGATCACCCTGTACTTAACTGTAAGTCCTTACAACTATGGCGATGTATTCGAGGTGATCTGTGAAGGCGATAGTTTTGTGCTTAACGGGATTACTTATACACATAGTGTTGCTGGTATAACCGATACCATAATCAATCCTAACGGTTGCGACAGCATCATTACCTTTACGCTGAACGTTTTGCCTGCTCCGCAACAAATATTAATGGCTGATACACTTATCGTTTGCCAGTATGATACAGTTGCGCTCACCGCACAGGTATTACCCTTCAGTAATGATTATACTTATAGCTGGAGCCCTGTGGCCGGTTTGAATAACAGCGCTCAGCTCAATACCTGGTTTATTGCCGATCAATCTATAGATTACATGCTTACAGTACAGCGGCCTACCAACGGTATTCCCTGTGCCTTGAGCAAGCGCACAAGGGTCATCGTTAACCCCGGCGACTTTTTACAAACGGCATTTACAGACACCGGTATTTGTCCCGGTAGCCGGGTTGCTATCAACTTAAGCGGCGCCCAATCTTATGACTGGTCCGGTTTACAGGATGCTGTTGCAGTAAACAGCTCAAGAGATTCCGTACTTTTCTATCCCGAAACATCAAATGGCTACACCATTGTAGGCACCAGCGATAAAGGTTGCAAAGACACTTTGCAAATCAATATTGAAGTGTATCCTAACGCGGTATTGAGCATGCCGGATACTATAAATATTTACCCCGAAACATCTTATTTACTGGAACCGCATACCAATGCTTCCTATTTTGAATGGTTTCCCAATTCCGGTATCAGCAGTGTGAACACAAGTACGCCTATTTTCAACCCGGGGGTGAATACCCGTTACTTTGTAAAAGCGGTTACGGACAGAGGGTGTGTGGTGGAGGATTCTATAGATGTTTTAGTGAGGCCAACCGAACTGGCTATACCGAATGCGTTCAACCCCAACTACGAGTCCTTTAAAATTGTACGCAACGGTAGCGCGAAATTAAACGCGTTCCGGGTTTACAACAGGTGGGGGCAGCTGCTGTTTGAAACTCAGGACATCAATACAGGATGGAACGGCACTTTTAAAGGGACGCCACAACCCATGGGGGTGTACATCTACCAGGTAGATGCTACCAGCCCCGGCGGGCAAACCTTAAAGCAGAATGGTAACGTTACCCTGATCCGGTAATAAGCGCCGGATCAGTATTTACCTGTCCGCGCATAGGCTACCAGGGCCGGGTAATTGTCCGGGCTGACGTAGTCATAGGGGTAATCATTACCAAATATTTTCTTCGCGGGAATTTTTAGATTGTACTTTATCTTTAAGCTATAGAGCACTTTAAGCGGTTCCTGTAAAGTAGATACAGCCGGTACAGATAGCATATATTCGCTGTGCTCGGAGAACTCATCCTGGTTCAGTACCAGTGGACTTACCTGCTCTAATATGTCATATTGCCTTTTCTTGAGCAGGTTTTTGTTCGGGAATTTTGCCTGCCCGGACCACCAGATGTCTTTGACCTGTAACATTGCGTTCCGGGTGTCTTCCAGTGTGGGTAAAGCGCCAAGATGCAGTAAGGCCCTGTGAATATTAAGGGTCATCTCTGTTTCATAAGGTTTATCACTGAGAATGGACTGGATCGCTAAATGCACCCCTAAAAGATTAGAGTAAGCGTCTTCTACCGAAAAGCTGGAGTACCGCTCCGGAACAAAGGGTAAGGAAGACGCGCCATACCAGGTCGAGATCTCATGCCAGGTGGAAAGGTCATAGGCGATACGCCCTGATAGCAGGGCTATATCGGTATCGCTGAAATGCTCCGGCACCTTAACGCTTAAAGTTTTAAGACCGGCTTCCCTGCCTATTTTGAAATCTTTTAAACCCGTTTCCCTGTTGGCCTGGATAAGGGTGAACAGGTAGGCGGTCATATCAGCAATGTCGCGCAGGTGTCCCAGGTCTATAAATCCGCCTTTATGCGTATAGATGATGCCGTTATTCTCCAGCTTGTTGCCCAGGAACTGGTGACCGCCGATAAGGTTAGGGGCTGAAATGCTGGATATACGGATAAATGGCAACATGACTACCTTTACATCTACACCAAAAGCGCAACAGGTGCGGATCACTTTGGGCGGTGGTTTCTTTAAGTCAACAGGCTGCGGCAGTGCTATAGCCTTAAGCTGCACATACAGTAAAACAATAAGTAGTATGGATATTCTTTTCATGGATCAATAATTCCGGGTATAAAGTTAAGTAAGTGATAATAATAAATTAACGTTGTGTTTAATTGAGTTTAGTATAATCGAAGATCAAGCGGTATTATAGTCTTGGTCCTGCTTAACATTTTTTTATAAGCAGGTCATACTTTTCTTAATCTAGGTTAATTTTTGGTCCGGTTTTGTAAAATACCTTTGTACTGTAATTAAGGAAAGGGTAATAAGATACTCCCGGACCTGAATAATTAATAATCTTAAATTTTAAAATAGAAAAATGAAAAAAGGCTTACTAGCAGGTTTACTTTTAACGGCAACTACCGTGTTTGCGGCAACCGGATTATGGAAAAATGATAAAGCGCATTCCCAGTTAGGGTTTACGGTAACCCACCTGGGTATCAGCGACGTCTCCGGTACCATCAACGATTTTGATGTAACCGTTTCTTCAGGCAAAGAAGATTTCAGCGATGCAGTAGTTACCCTGGACGCTAAAGTCGCTTCAATCGATACCCGTATTGAAGCTAGAGATAACCACTTGAAAAGCCCGGATTTCTTTGATGCCGAAAAGTATAGTAACATTACTTTCAAAAGCACAGCGGTAAAGAAAGCAGGTAAAGATAAATATAAACTGACCGGCAACCTGACCATGCACGGTGTAACCAAGCAGGTAACTTTAGACTGGACCTTCAGAGGTACTACCGTAAATCCAATGTCTAATGCCAGCACTACCGGCTTCCAGTTAACAGGTGAGATCAAGCGTTCTGACTTCCAGATCGGCGCTAAATTCCCGGATGCAATGGTAAGCGACGTAGTACGTATTAAAGCGGATGGTGAATTTACAAAATAGATTTTTGTTTTTTGATGCGTTATATAGGTAAGTGCCTTGCGAAAGCAAGGCACTTTTTAGTAATAGATCGCCTTACATAAGTTAAATTTGCAGGCTTAAAATCCCTTATGTACACCATTGCCTTTCATCCTCAATACATACACCCGGTGCCCGAAGGGCATCGTTTCCCGATGTTGAAGTATGATTTGCTGCCCCGGCAGTTGGTCCATAGAGGTATCGTACAGGAAACGCAGTTTTTTGAACCCGGGATGGTGGCCCTGGAGCATGTCTGTAAAGTACATGATCCTTTATATGTAGATCGTTTTGTACAGCTGGAGCTTAGCGCTCAGGAAGGGCGCAGGATCGGGTTTATACAGGACCAGGCAATAGTAGCACGGGAGCGTTTACTGGTCCAGGGCACTATTGACGGAGCGATGAATGCTTTAAAGGATGGCATTGCCTTCAATATTGCCGGGGGAACCCATCATGCCTCCATCGCGCATGGTGAAGGCTTTTGTATGCTCAATGACCAGGCGATAGCTGCCCGGTATTTGCTGGACCATACCGCTGTAAAAAAGGTGCTGATCATTGACCTTGATGTACACCAGGGTAATGGTACTGCGGATATTTTTGAAGGTAGCACAGAAGTGTTTACCTTTTCCATGCATGGAGCGGCCAACTACCCCTTTCATAAAAGCCGCTCGCACCTGGATGTAGCGCTGGAAACAGATACGGAAGATGAAACCTACCTGTCTGTTTTAGCGGATAGTTTAGCATTGATCCGGAAGCGGTTTCAGCCGGATTTTATATTTTACCAGGCCGGGGTAGATATCCTGGAAAGTGATAAAATGGGCAAACTGAAATGCTCCCTGGCCACTTGTATGCAGAGAGACCGTATGGTAATGGAATTTGCAAGGTCCCTGAAGGTAGGTATGCAATGCAGCATGGGTGGTGGCTATTCGCCGGAAATTACAACGATACTGGAGGCACATACCAATACATACCTGTTAGCCGGCGAACTTTATGCCTAAACTTATTTTAACGCTCCGCGCGATCTTTATTCCCTTAAATTTGTGCTTGAAATAAAGAGATAAGCTCATGAAAAAGATGATTGCCGCTTTAATGATTTGCGGAATATTTGCGGCCTGTAATCAGCAGGGTAATAATGCCGGTAAAGATGCGCAGACCGCAGAAGCAAAAAATCCGATCGTGGGCAATACCGTTACTGATGCTGCCAAATACCAGGAAGAGCTGCGCGCCTTTTATGAGAACCCGGAAACGACTCCACTCTCTGCTGAAGATAAGCAGCACTTTAAAGGCATCACCTTTTTCCCAATGACAGAGCAATACGTGGTCCAGGCAAAATACAGTCCTATAGCCAATGGTAAAGTGATCGACTTCCCGACCTCAGCAAAAAAAATCAAGCAGTACAGGGAACTGGGTACCGCTATATTCACGATAGATAATAAACCGCAAGTGCTTACCTTGTATGTGCCTGCAGAAACAATCCCTGGATCCGAGGACCTGGTGTTTATTCCTTTCAGAGATGTGACGAGTGGTATGACAAGTTATGGCGCAGGTCGTTACCTGGAGCTGTCTATGCAAGACCTGGCTAAAGAGCCGCTGATCCTGGATTTTAACCGGGCTTATAATCCTTATTGTGCTTATAGCGGGGACTACAATTGCCCTATACCACCGGAGAATAATACATTAAGTGTAAAAATAGAGGCCGGAGTAAGTTATAATAATATGCCTTAAACATTTTCGGCATTCACCTGCAGGTATACCAGGTCTTTGTAAGGGATATCTTTTGTTTTGCTCTCCAGCCAGCGGGGTACATTAAAGAAGTTAAATACCTGCTGCTGCACCGGGTCGTTTTGCGATGCCTGCAGCGTGTCGAGTAATGCCTGTAAAATGACCTTTTTATCTTTCTGGCGTTTGCAATGGAATGCCTTGGCTACAGCCTGGATGGTACTTTTTTCAAAAGGCAGCGGCATTTTGTTCCGGTAAAAATAGGAATAGGAACTTTTATACTGCACCTCGAAAAGATAAGGTTCTCCTTTCTCATAGCAAACGAGTAGCAGGAAAAGATAGGCGAAACTATATTGCTCCTCCCTGGTTTTATCATTAAACAGCAAGATGCTTTGCTTGATGTAATAAAAAGCATCTTCGAACTGGTCCAGCGCAAAATTCGCTACACCTACCGACAGGTACAGGGTTCTTGCCAGCTCTGCATTGATATGCCGGCTCCAATGCGGCAACCGTGTTTTGATATAAGCTAATACCTGGCTTACCTTTTCATAATTCCCGCTGCGGTTATACAGCCTGTTTAATGCCAGGTACTTAATCGTTTCTACGTAAGCATAATTAGACTCCGTATTTACTTTCTGGTTCACAGGGTGGTTCATCACTTCCTCGATACGGCTCGTGTCTTTTGCCAGTACCGCACTATAGTAAAAAATATACAGTACTTCGATATAGTTATCCTGGTCATAAGACACATGTTGCACATTGGCCTGCCAGGCGCTTACATTCTGGTAGGCAAAGGCATAAGCGCTGCTATCGTTCAGTACATACAGCAGGGTAGCTTTGGTCATCCGGTAATAATGCCTGATGAGAAATGAATTGGTTCTGGGCTCCTCCTGCATAATGGGTTCTTGCAGGATAGCGTGAACTTTTTCTTTATCCTCCCGGCACAGGTTGAAATGCGCTTTGCGCCGGATGATCAGCGCGCTGAAGTGCAGTTCCTGGAGTTTGATGAGGTGGGTGAATTCTGAACTGTATAGGATATTATTATTGTATTCGTTTTGCAGCTCGGGGTTTTTGATCTTGGGGTTATGGTACAATTGCAGTTTCCTGTACTCTTCTTTTAGCTGGAAAATAAGCCCGAAGAGTTCCAGCGCCCGTGCCTGTACAATCGCTTTTTGCCAGATTTTTAAAGCCTGTTTGTAAAGCCCTTTCTTCCTGAATACGCGGATCAGCTGAAGCTGCCCGAAGATCTCCGCATCCTGCTCCTGTGACTGGTTCTGCCGCAGGAGGGCCTGGCAGAGCTGTTCATATAAATAGTTCTTCGTGTAAGAGATATTGTCTGCTTTCAGCCGCGGCTTCAGCTGCCGGAGCAGCTCGGCTTCATCATATGCCTCCTGTTTATTGATACTGTCAAACAGGGCCAGGTATAAAGGTAGCTCCTTCTCCTTATCATATAGGGCATAGTCGCGCCTGAAGAACCTCTTTTCCTGGGGGCTCATGCTTTGGATCAATTGCCAGATATTATTTGAAGTCATGATATTGCTTATCTACCCAAAAAAAACGATGTAGGAGTGGTAATTACATATTGAAATTACATCATTTTAATGAGAATAACGGGTCTTATCCACCCAAAAAAATGAAATTATTGTACAAAATCGCAATATTACCTGGAATACCTTTGTGCTACATTGTTTTAATGTTTAAATCTTTGGTTATGACGAAGTTTCTATCCCTTTTTTTGTTCCTCTTTGGCGCGACCATACATTTTTGCCAGGCCCAGGTGCAGCAGGCTGCTACGGTAAACGCAACGGGCGGATCTGCCCAGCTTGGCGGAAATACTTTTGAATGGTCAGTAGGAGAAATGGTTCTTGTCAACACGGTGGCTACGGCCAACCTCGTAGTTACCCAGGGGCTTTTACAACCGATACTTAACCCGACCGATATCAGGCATCCCGAACTATCTGCAGACCAGTTGAAGGTCTATCCTAATCCCACGAAGAATATTGTATTTATTCAACCCAATTTAAAACCGAATACAAGCCTGACCTTACTGGTGTACGATATTTCAGGAAGGAGTTTCTTCCGCAAAACGCTGGTGCTGAAATCCGGCACCGAAGTCCAGGGTATAGACCTGGGCACTTATGCAGCAGGCAATTATTTACTGGATATTGTTGCCGGGACCACCGGATCGACTTCCAGGAACACCTTTAAAATTCAAAAAATCAACTAATTAAACTGTATAAAGATGAAAAAAGTTTTATTAACACTAGCCTCTTTTTTAATACTGGGCGCCACGGCTCATGCCCAGTCTTTTAATTACCAGGGCGTGGCCAGGAATGCTAGCGGCGCTCCTTTAAATACCCAATCGCTGGGAATACGTATTACCATACTGGATGGCTCTGCCGCAGGTCCTGAGCTCTATAAGGAAACCCATGCCGTGACCACGAATGCTTATGGTTTATATAATCTCGGCATTGGTGCAGGTACACCGGTCAGCGGCGATTTCGCTACCATAAACTGGGGTGCGGCCGACCGGTACATAAAAGTAGAAATGGATCCTGCCGGTGGCAGCAGCTATACCGATCTCGGTACTAATAAACTGATGAGTGTTCCCTATGCTATGTATGCCCTTAACGGCACGCCTGGCCCGGCAGGGGCCACCGGTCCTGCCGGGCCTCAGGGTCCTGCAGGGGCACAAGGGCCTGCTGGCCCAGCGGGTCCTCAAGGTCCCGGGGGCGCCACGGGTGCTACTGGTGCCGCAGGCCCGCAAGGTCCTGCCGGTTCAGCCAACATTAATGGTACAGCAAACACATTGGTGAAATTTGGTACCGCGACAACCGGTGTGAACTCACAGTTAAGTGATGATGGCACTTCTGTAGGTGTAAATACCGGTACTTTATCCCCAAATATTAAATTCCAGGTGAGTGCCGGAGCTATTGGTAATACAATAAGAGGTACCCTCGTGGGTACACCGGCCACTTCTATCGCTACGGCCGGCTCGATCTACGGTGAATCTACTACCGGTATCGGTGTGATTGGCGTGAGTGGCTCGCAAAACGGGGTATATGGCTTGTCTACCGGAACTTTAGGCGGAACGGTGGGCGTAGCTACCGGCACCGGTAACGGTATATGGGGAGTTGCTACCGGCGCCGGTGTTGGGGCTTCTTCGACGGTGGAACTACAGGGCGCGGTATCATAGTCTCTACAGGTTCTTCCGGTTTCGGTACCAGTACGCCTACGGGCCGTCTTGTGGTAATGCAACCTGCAACACCCGTTCCTGCAATTGATACGTTTCCTGCTATATCGGGTTACTCGTACACTACCCAGGGTTGTGTTAAAGGCGGCATTTCAGGCAGTTATAATGGCAGCAACTATGGTGTAGGAGTGCAAGGTACCGGTTATAACGGAGTGAATAACCAGGATGCCAATACAATTTTTGGCGTGGGTAACCAGGACCTGGGTATGTATGGCTCCGCTAATACTGCCGGTGTAATGGGCGCTTCAGTCGGTGGTATCGGTGTGGTAGGTTATAATAAAAATGCCTCTTTCGCCGCGACCACAGGTATTGGTAATACTTACGGAATTTATGGAAATGCCCAGACGGTAGGGGGAGCTACCGTACCGAATGTAAGATATGGTATTTATGGTTTCGCTTCCGGGGCTACTACTAACTATGCCGGTTATTTCAGTGGCAACGTTCAGGTTACGGGAAGTATCGCTAAGGGAAGCGGTACCTTTAAGATCGATCACCCGCAGGACCCCGAGAATAAATATTTATACCACAGCTTCGTTGAAAGCCCGGATATGATGAATGTATACAATGGCAACATCACAACAGACGCGGGTGGCTACGCAACAGTAACTTTACCTGGTTATTTTGAATCTTTAAACAAAGATTTCCGCTACCAGCTTACTGTAATCGGCACTTTTGCCCAGGCTATTGTCCTGGAAAAAGTAAACGGCAATAAATTCAGGATACAGACCAGCCAGCCCAATGTGGAAGTAAGCTGGCAGGTGACCGGTATACGCGACGATAAATACGCCCAGGCACACAGGGTAGTAGCAGAGGTAGAGAAAGAGCCTGAATTTAAAGGTAAATATTTACATGCTGCTGAGTGGGGGCAACCTGAGTCTAAAAGCATAGATTATGCCACACGTCCTAAAACCATGCAGGAGGGCCGCAAGATGGCTGCAGCTGAAAACGTACCAGATACAGGTAAAAAGGCCACACAAACTGCGAAAGAGGCAGCCGGCGCTACCTTAAAATAATTTTCTTCATAACAACTATAACGAAACCCGGCACAGAAATGGCTGCAATATCTTATTGCAGTCATTTTTTTGTAGATTAAGGTAAAGGTTAAATTTTACCCTATTCCGCAAGGAATAAATACCTAAAGAATGCAGGTATTAGCTAAATTTGTTTCTTTTAAAAGTATGGAGATAAGAACTGCAATTTTAATCAGTATAGGGGATGAACTGCTTATAGGTCAGACCATAGACACAAACAGCGCCTGGATTGCGCAACAACTGAATCGTTTAGGCATTCACATTGCTTTAAAACTAACGATCAGCGATACCAAAGAGGCGATAAAGAGCGCCCTGGACCTTTCTATGCCGCAGGCCGACCTGATCATCTGTACCGGTGGCCTGGGGCCTACAAAGGATGATATTACGAAACTGACCCTGAACGATTATTTTGGTGGCACCTTGATCCGCAATCAAACCGTGCATGAACATGTGGTACGTTTCTTTGAAAAACGCAACAGGCCTATGTTAGCGGTAAATGATATGCAGGCCGACGTGCCCGATAATTCTACAGTCTTATTCAATAGAATGGGTACTGCCCCGGGTATGCTTTTTGAACGGCCGGATACCTGGGTGGTTTCCCTGCCGGGCGTTCCTAAAGAAATGCAGGTAATTCTTGAAGAGGAACTGTTACCAAGAATAAAAGCCAATACGATCAGGGATCAACATATCGTTTACAAATATTTACTATTGTTTGGAAGAGGCGAGAGTTTTGTTGCCCAGGATATAGCAGACATTGAAAACGCTTTACCGGAACATATTCATTTGTCTTACCTGCCTAATTACGGGGAGCTTAAATTAAGACTTTCAGGTAGCGGAACGGATTATGCCGTACTGAATCGTGAAATGGATACCTATATCGGCCTTATCCGTAGCCGCCTGGAAGATTATGTAGTGGCTGATGAAGACCTGAACCTGGAAGAAGCACTGATCAAACAACTAAAAGAACATCGCCTGACCTTAAGCACGGCGGAAAGCTGTACCGGCGGGCTGATCAGCAGTAAACTTACCGATGTTGCAGGCGCCAGTGCGGTATATATCGGCAGTATAATCGCTTATCATAACAGGATCAAGCAGACTGAATTAAATGTAAGCTATGAAATACTGAACACGGTAGGTGCGGTGAGTGAGGCTACCGTGCTGGAAATGGCGCTTAGTGTGAGAGACCGGATGGGCACGGATATTGCCGTAGCGGTTTCCGGGATACTGGGTCCTACAGGGGCGACCGCCGAAAAACCGGTAGGCCTTGTATACTTCGGGATTGCTTCTGTAAAAGGTGTACAGGCATTTTCTTATAATTTTCCTTATGACCGGCCGATCAATAAAGAAATGGTGGCCAAAACGGCTTTGAACCTGGTGCGTAAAGAGATGCAACGCCTGGTTGCAGAGGCTTAAGGTCCGGGCAATATGGGATGTTATGAACACAAAATAGAATTGTTTGTACATTTGCGCTATGAAGCAAGTGATCCTGAATAAAGGAAAAGATAAAGCAGTAAGACAATTACATCCCTGGGTATTTTCCGGGGCTATAAAAGCAAAGACCGGTGATCCTGAAAACGGGGAGTTAGTAGAAGTCTTGAATGTAGACGGGGATGTGCTGGCACTCGGTGTTTACAATAAGCAATCCCGGGTGGCTGTGCGCCTGCTGGAGTGGGGGGGCGCGTCGGCTATAGATGAGCAATGGTGGCGGGGTAAAGTGCATGCCGCTATAGAAAACCGGAAGCATTTACTTACAGCAAATAATAATACCCTTCGCCTGATCTTCGCCGAAGCAGACTTCCTGCCGGGTTTGATCGCGGACAAATATGCCGGTTTTATTTCCATACAGGTGCACTCTGCGGCAGTAGAAAAAGTAAAAGATATTATAGTGGACGAAATGGTCCGGTGCCTGCAGCCTGAAGGGGTTTATGAGCGCAGCGACCTGCGTTCCCGCGAATTTGAAGGCCTGCCGGATGCGAATGGCCTGGTTTATGGAGCGATGCCTCCCGAATTCGTGGATATTATTGAAAACGGGATCCATTACCAGGTAAATATAGTGGATGGCCAGAAATCCGGTTTCTATTGCGACCAGCGGGAGAACCGCTGGCTTACGGCTCAATATACACAAGGTAAAAAAGTACTGGACTGTTTTTGTTATTCCGGCGGCTTTACTTTAAATGCTTTAAAATATGGCGCTGCTTCCGTTACGGCCGTAGACAGCTCTGCTTTAGCTATAGAAACCCTGCAAAGAAATGTTGTTTTAAACGGCTTCGATGCCGCAGCTTATAAACCCGTAAAATCGGACGTGAATCAATACCTGCGCGAATTAGGCGCACAAAATGAAAAGTTTGACCTCATTGTTTTAGACCCGCCTAAATATGCACCCTCACGATCTGCGCTGGAAAAGGCTTCCAGGGCTTATAAAGACCTGAATCGACGCGGCCTGATGCTGTTGGAAAAAGGCGGTTTACTGGCTACCTTTTCCTGTTCCGGTGCTATGGATATCGAAACCTTTAAACAGGTGATTGCCTGGGCTGCCATTGATGCGGGTAAACAAATACAATTCATTCGCCAGTTCAGCCAGCCGGAAGATCACCCGGTAAGGGCTTCTTTCCCCGAAGGTGAGTACCTGAAAGGATTACTGGTAAGAGTGGTGTAGTTCAATAAGTTATTTTTAAAAAAGCAATCAACGCTTCCCGAATAATCCGGGAAGCGTTTTTGTTTAGAAAGGTAAACCAATCCCGATATTTAGGTTGATATTTTCGGCACGCCATTTCCTGGAGCCAAAGTTGACTTCGTGGATTACCCAGCCGGAATGCTCCGGTATATAAGGCTTTTTAAGCGCAAAGGCCCAGTCCGCCCTCAGGATCAGGAAACCGCCAATGTCGGCCCGTAAACCAGCCCCTGTGCTCAACGCGATGTCCTGCCATAATTTATTAAAAGCGAATTCCGCCCCGGGCAGGTTTTCATCTTTATGGGCTAACCAGATATTGCCGGCATCGGCGAATAAAGCCCCGTGCAAGCCTATAGCCCCGGCAAATAGCTGGATCATCCGGAAACGGTATTCCGCGTTCCACTCCAGCTTGATGTCACCGCTCTGGTCTATAAATAAACGGTCATTGGAATTTTGCAGCGCGGGGTTGTAATAGCTACCCGGTCCCAGTAAACGCGGGCCCCAGCCCCTGATGCTGTAAGCGCCGCCCACAAAATATTGTTTGATGTAGGGTAGGGTGCGGCTTTCGCCGTAAGGCACGCCTATGCCACCATGCATCCGGAATACCAGGGAACGGTTGGTACGGGTAATGTATTGCCGGATATCAAAATCCAGCCTTATATAATTGGCATAATTGAAGCTCAAACCATTGCCCCTGGCGTTTTCCAACAACCTGTCGCCGCCACTGAGTATCAGGCCGGCTTCTTCAAATCCAAGCCTCAGGAAGGTATGATGACCTATGCGCCTTCCTTCATCGTTATAAATATATTCTATGTTTTCCCCCAGGATAAAATTTTCCTGGTAAGAATTACGGATGGCCTGTACCTCGTTAAGGCGCACCCGGAAGCTGTCCGACACATTAGTCAGGCGAAGGGAGTTAAAAAACAGGGGATTGAACTGCCAGGTCGACCAGTTGTTCCTTTTCCATACATAGCCAAAGCTGCTGTTGATGGTCCGTATCCTGAAGTAGTTGGAACGGTCAAGGTAGTTGCCGCCCAGGCTGAATACCGTTTTAGGGATGCTTACTTTATTAGCATTGAACTTAAACGGGGACAGGAAGGTGGGGAAAATCAGTTTCGCGTTTAAGCCAAAGTTTTGCGTCATCAGGTAGAACCGCTGGAAATAGCCCAGGTCCGGGTTCTTGGTCTGGTTGAGCTCAAATCCGTAAGTGCCGGAAACCGATAATTGATTGGCGCCTTTGAACAGGTTCTTGTTGGTTACGGAAGCATTTAAGGCGCTGCCAGCAAGATACAGGTCGCCGCCGGAAAGCTCGAAATTGGTATTGAAGTCATAAGTCTTGCCCGGGTTCAATACGATATGGGCATCCAGGTAATGCTGGCCCGCGGCATCAAAACCGGTATCTTCTGTAATAAAGATCCGGCCATAATTGAAGATACTCAGGTCATTCAATTGCAGTAATGTATTGTTGTAATCCGACTGTTTGTATAAGGCGCCTTTTTTCAGGAAGATTTTATTTTTTACCACATTTTTCCGGACGATAGGTTGCTTGTTTTTAAAGCGGTAGACCAGGCCTTTGCTGGTATCTTCATAGTTAAAGGTGCGGTAAAAAGCTTCATTATCCGTGTACTCCGGGTAGACATAAATGTTCCTGAATACAAACTGGTCAAAGGCGTCGTAGTCTTCGGTTTCTTTTACAATGGCCCTGACCGATACCGTAGGTCGCCTGTTTTTTACCTTCCCGGCAAGTACGTTGGCGGCGTTTTCTACCAGGCTTTTTTTACTCCTCAATACCCTTTGGGCGGCAGTGTCCAGTTCAAACTGGATATTATCGGTATTGAATTTAAAAAAACCCTGTTCTTTGGCCAGCAGCACCATCTGGCTTCTTTCTGCTGCCAGGAGACCATTACTGTAAGGCAATGATGCTTTAAGTAATGATTGCTTTTCCCATATCGGTTGCATGATGGCCTGGAGCGCAGAGCTGTCCACATCATAACGGACGGTATCTAAGAGAAATTCATCTTTCGCATCTACATGATAGATGACACTTATCTTTTTTCCTGTAGTATCTGTACTGGTGTGCACCTTTGCATTAAAGTAGCCCTGGTTACTTAATAAGCTTTGCATTTTTTTTACAGATGCCGGGATGGTGCCGGCTTTAAATACTACCGGTTTTTCCACGATCCGGGAGCGGACCTGGAAACTTGTAGAGTCCCGCTCGAAAGCTTTATAGCTTAAATTATAGCCCCAGGCTTTTACCGGGAGCGCGCCGAAAAGATAGGTATTGTTTTGCTGTTCAATAACGCTTTTAAGCCCGTCCTTTAAAGCAGATTTATCCGCGTAGGTCTGGCTGGTCTTAAGCTTAATTACATTCTTGCGCAGGATATATTCATCTTGTTTTAAATGCCTTGTGATGCCACAGGAGCTCAGCAGGAATAAAAGCAAACCTGCAAGCCATCCGAATGAGGCGCTGATCGTTTTTCTAACAAGATGATTCATACGTTAACCTACAAAGTCTATGATGAGCTTGGCTATATCTTTTGCATTGGCTCCGTATAGCATAGTCTGGTGATTACCGCCTACAAATTCCAGTTTACAGTTTTCGAGCAATTCGGCCGTTTCCCTCGCTTTGTGTTTGGGCAGCAGGGGTTCTCCCAGGGTATAGAAATCAATACCGTTGATCAGCAGGCAGGGCACTTTGATGGCCGAAAAAGTTTGTTGCCAGTTGTTGCCTACTACCGCTAATGCTACCGTTGCCATATTGGTGAGGTTGGGAATCGTATCTACCCTGCCGTCTTCGCGCATCTGTATATCGGCGCAATAATAGCTTTCCATGAAAGGGTCCCATTCCGTGATCTGCGGAGAGTTTTTGATATGTTCCATAAAGTCATCATAAGAATCGTATACTTTGCTTAAACGGGCGAAGACCGGTTCCAGCATTTTCGCTGAATTGGGATTCATCTCGGCCGCCGCGTCGAGGAATATGATCTTTTCGACCCTGTCCGGGTAATGGGCGCAAAGGTAAGCGGAGAGCAGGCCGCCGTAAGAGTGGCCGATCAGGATCGCTTTGTCGATTTTAAGATGGTCCAGCAGGCCCAGTATATCTAAAGCATGATCCTTAAGGGTATAGGCAAAGGCAGGTTTAGAGCTCAGGCCTCTGCCCCTAAGGTCGGGACATATTATATTGTAATTGCCGAACAGTCCTGAATGAATGATACCGTCAAAAGCATGGGCATTTGCGGTAATGCCATGGATCATGATAATAGTAGGCTTATTTTCAGAAGTCTTAAACTCTATATAGTGCAGTTTGATATTATTGGTTTCTATAAAGTGATTTTGCATATCTGATAAAATAAATTTTGATTTATTTTTTCTAAGGTGAGTGTCTTTCGGCTGAAAAAAGCTAGCAAATTTATAATAAAATATTTATTTCAATTTTAAAAAGAACTTATATTTGCAATTTAGGGGTCATTATTAACCGTTTTATTTATCTACTCCGAAAACGCGAAGGCCCACATTTATATATAAGAAAATTTTTCTTCTACTTAAATTACTTAATGAAATACAATACATCGCGTAATAAGCTATTGATGCCCGAATACGGCAGAAATATTCAAAAAATGGTGGACTATATCCTTACTATAGAGGATAAAGAACAAAGGCAGAAAAACGCTTATGCCATTATTGAACTGATGGGGATCCTGAATCCGCATTTAAAAAACGTAGAAGATTTCAGGCACAAGCTTTGGGATCATATTTACAGGATCTCAGATTTTAAAATTGATATTGATTCTCCTTACCCTACGCCTACCCGGGATGAAATGATGAAAAAACCGGACCCGGTACCTTATCCTCAAAAAAGTATCCGCAACAGGCATATCGGAAGAAATATTTCCCAGATCATCGACAAGGCGGTTGCCACAGAGGACGAGACTAAGAAAAAAGGCTACGTAAACAGCATTGCTTATTACATGAAGCTTTCTTACGCTAACTGGCATAAAGAGCAGGTGCAGGACGATATGATTAAGGAAGAGCTTAAGCATTTAAGTAATGGCCTCCTGGATTATGTACCAGGTGATACCCGTACGCCCAGGTTTAATACCAATAACAATAATAACAATGCGCATAAAAAACATGCGCAGAACAATCAAAACCGGAATAAGGGCAATCACAATAAAAACAGGAATGCGAACAATAATTTCCATAGCAAAAACCAAAAGCCGAACGGTAACCGTTCTTTTGGGCAGAAAAATGGATAGATTTTATGCATAAAAATTTGGTTTTTCAATTTCTTTAACTACTTTTAGGCATTAAATTAAAATTTTATTATAAACCATATTATTATTCATTTGTAAGTTATAACTATGAAGCGTTTTATATCGATATCTTTAGCTGCTATAGCAAGTTTGGTCACTATTAGTTTGGGCTCCTGTAAGGTGGATAAGTGTAAAGCTATTGTTTGTGCAAATGGCGGAACGTGTGAAGAGGACGGTTCTTGTACCTGCCCGGTAGGCTATGAAGGTGAACGCTGCGAAACGCTTTCCCGTGAGCGCTTTATAGGTGCCTGGATCGTGGATGAAGATGGTACAGTGAGTAATGTAGCCCGTTATACCGTATCTGTAGAGAATGGTCCGAATATCAACCAGGTACAGATCCGTAACTTCAATAATCAAAGTAATGCCGTAGTTATCGGTACGATTCATAATGATACCATAACAATCGCTCAGCAATCTTTTGTAGTAGGTACGCTTACTAAAACAGTTGTAGGCTTTGGCGTTGCGGAACCGGAAGGTTTCTACGGAGCGCATGGTAAAGTTCGCTTCTATTATTCCATATCCTCTTCTGATGGCGTTACCGACAATTTCGGTTACAGAGATCTTGGCATGCCTTCTATTTGGGTTAAGTAAGCCGTTTACAAAATATATTTTCAAGGGTGTTATTGATATTTAATCAAGACACCCTTTTCATTTGTATATAATTCTTTAATTTAGACCTTTGTGTAAAGCGCGATCTTTTCCGTTTTATGAATTTTTCTGATTATGCCCGCATTTTTTATCAATAACAGGTGGTTTTTTGCACTGGCCATTATAGCGGTTGCCTGTGTGATGGCGTTTTTTATGCCCTGGGTCTGGAATGTCGCTATGATCCTGTTACTGCTGTTCGCTATCCTCACAGTGCTGGATTTCGTATTGTTGTTTTCAAAGGAACAGCGGATTAACGCAGCCCGCGTTACAGCAGAACGCTGGCACCTGGGTGAGGATAATGCGGTGAACCTTGAAATCGATTCAGCCTATAAGTTCCCGGTAAGCCTGGAAATAATTGATGAGTTGCCGGAGATTTTTCAAAAAAGAGATTTTATACTCCATTACAAAACCACGCCGGGAGCAAAACTCTCGGAGCAATATGTACTTAGGCCTCTTACCCGGGGCACCTATCGCTTCGGCAATATCAACGTATTTGTGATGAGCCCTTTACGCTTGCTGAAAGCCCGGTATAAGTTTGAAGACCCTGCCGCAGTAAAAGTATACCCGACCACAAAACTGTTACGTTCTTACCAGCTGTTGGCCACAACGGATCAGCATAGCCTGTTCGGTGCCCGAAAAGTAAGAAAGCTGGGGCATAGTATAGAGTTTGAGCAGATCAAGGAGTACGTAGCCGGTGATGACATACGTACCATTAACTGGAAAGCAACGGCACGTAGAGGATCGATGATGGTCAATACTTATACCGATATCCGTTCCCAACAGATCTTTTGTGTCATAGATAAAGGGCGCTCCATGAAAATGCCTTTTGAAGGGATGACCCTGATGGACCATTCTATCAAATCGGCACTGATATTTTTAAACATAGCCCTGCATAAACATGACAAAGCCGGGCTGATCACTTTTTCTTCCCAGGTCAATGATATGGTTCCCGCCGACCAGGGATCGATGCAAATGCATAAGCTGCTGGAGACACTTTACAATCAAACTACCGACTTCCAGGATGCGGATTATGAGCGCTTGCTGAGCCAGGTGCACCATAAACTGTCCCAGCGATCCTTTTTATTGCTTTTTTCCAACTTCGAGTCTTTATCCTCCCTGAACCGGCAAATGCCTTACCTGCGGGGGCTCGCTAAAAAACATATGCTTTGCGTGGTGTTTTTTGAAAATACGGCGGTAAAAGATATTGTGGAGCAGCAACCTGATACTATTGAAGGAATTTATACCAAAACAATCGCGGAGCGTTTTGATTTTGAAAAGAAGCAAATGGTAAAAGAGCTGCGTAGGTATGGGATCATAGCCATTCTTACCACGCCGGAAAAGCTTACCGTAGATGTAATTAATAATTACCTAGAGTTAAAATCAAGACAATTACTCTGATGAACTTAAAGAATAAAAAGGTTATCCTGGCGGTTAGCGCCAGTATCGCAGCCTATAAGACACCGGAGCTGGTAAGGCTTTTGATCAAGGCCGGGGCGGAAGTCCAGGTATTGATGACCCCTGCGGCTGCCGACTTCGTAACGCCTTTGTCCCTGGCCACCGTTTCCAAAAAAGAGGTGTATGCCAGCGTCAGTAACCATGCGCAATGGAACAACCATGTGCACCTGGGCAGATGGGCCGATGTTTTGCTTGTAGCCCCATGCAGTGCCAATACACTCAGCAAGATGGCGCATGGCTTATGCGATAATATGGTGCAAGCGGTTTACCTTTCAGCTACCTGCCCGGTATTGGTCGCGCCGGCTATGGACGATGATATGTGGCATCACCCGGCCACTCAGGCTAATCTTTCGGCTATACAGTCTTATGGTAATAAAGTTATTGCTCCCGAGCATGGAGAGCTGGCCAGCGGTATTGTAGGCATGGGCAGAATGGCCGACCCGGTAAATATAGTCGCTTATTTAAATGCATTCTTTGAAACCGGGCAACCGGCGCAGGTTCCTTTCAGGCATGCACTGATCACGGCCGGACCTACATACGAAAAGCTGGACCCGGTCCGTTTTATAGGTAACTACTCGACGGGTAAAATGGGTATCGCTTTTGCCCGGGTTTTAGCGGAGCTGGGCGTTGCGGTAGACCTGGTACTGGGGCCTACAGCAGAGCAGGTCGCTATTCCGGGCGTTCAGGTGCACCCGGTAGAGAGCGCTCAGGAAATGTATGACAAATGCCTGTCCCTGTACCCGCAGGTTGACCTGGCGATCATGACCGCGGCAGTCGCCGACTTCAGGCCCGCTACACAGGCCGGCCAGAAGATCAAGAAGCAGGAAGGGAGCGATAACATGACCCTGGAATTGGTGAAAAACCCCGATATACTGGCTACACTGGGCAGTTTGAAGCAAAAGCAGGTATTGGTAGGATTTGCCCTGGAAACCAATAATGAATTGGAAAACGCTAAAAAGAAGCGGCAAAAGAAAAATGCAGATTATATTGTCTTAAATTCGCTGAATGATTCCGGTGCCGGTTTCGGTGCAGCCACCAATAAGGTAAGTATCATTAGTGAACATAGTGTGGCAGAGCTGCCTTTGCAATCCAAATATGAAGTAGCAAAGTCCGTGATCAATTATTTAATAAATCAATGAAAAAAATAATCTTCTTATTCATCAGTCTGCTTGTATGGATCGGCAGGACCAATGCCCAGGAGCTCAATGCGAAAGTAAGTGTACGCGCTGAACGTTTACAGGGCGTAGATCCAAAGATCTTTGAGACCCTGCAGGCATCACTGATTCAAATGTTGAATACGAATAAGTGGACCGAAGATGCTTATAAACCTTTTGAAAAAATAGAAGTGAGCTTCCTGCTGAATCTCACCGCGAGAACCAATAATATTTATAAAGGCACTTTAACGGTCCAGGCATCAAGACCTGTATTCAATACCAGCTATCAAAGCCCGATCGTTAACTTTATGGACAAAGATGTCGCCTTTAAATACGAGCAGGGGCAGGTCGTTATTTTCGACCAGCAAAGAATAACCGGCAGTGATCCGCTGGCTTCTAACCTTACCGCCTTATTCGGTTATTATGTGAACCTTATCCTAGGCCTGCATTATGATTCTTTTAGCCAGGGTGGAGGTACCGAGTACTTTAAAAAAGCCCAGAATATCGTGATCAATGCGCCGGATGAGGGTGAAATTGCGGGTTGGAAATCGAATGACGGTAATAATAAAAACCGGTTCTGGCTGATTGACCAGTTCCTGAACCCGAGGTATGCTAACTTCAGACCTTATTTTTACGTTTACCACCGTTTTGGTATGGATATGATGACCGAAAAGCCTGAAGAAGCGGTAAATTCAATTATGGATGGACTAACCAATATAGAAACCATCAATAAAGAAAATCCCGGAAGTATATTGTTACAGTTTTTCTTCAACGCGAAAAGCGCAGAATATATTAACCTTTTGAAATCTGTACCGGAGGCAAAAAGGAAACAGTTAGCGGCTAAGCTGGCTGTAATGGACATTCCGAATGCTTCCCGTTATAATGATGCCAGATAATATGAAAGTAAATATTATTGCTTTTTTGCTTGTTTTGTCTTTTGTTTTTTCCGGCTGCAGTAGTAAAAGTGATCCGCCCATTAGCGCCGATAAAATGAGGGATCTGCTGTTCGATATACAGGCCGCAGAGGCTTACAGTAACGGTAAATTTGAGGGCGACAGCTTAGGGCAGAAAGCCAACATAAAGAACCCGGATACCCTTGCTTATTATTACGCTATGGTCTTTAAGCGGCATGGGATCAGCCAGGTTGATTTTGAACAGGCCATAGACTGGTACCTCAGGCACCCGGATGAGCTTACAGCGGTTTATGCCAAAGTGATCGATACCGCCAGTTATTTCAAAACAAAGTTTGGTAAAAAAGACCTGACGCTCCCGGATTCTTTACAGTTGAAAACAGACACTGCGGGTATAGACACCGCTATGGAGGCCAGGATGAGGAAAAGGGACAAAGTGCTGGATTCGCTTAGGCCCGATCCTTTGAGTAGCCGCCCGGTAGTTCCGGAAAGAGAACTTCCCTTTAAGGAAGAAGAGGAAGGGGCTAAGAAAGAGATCCGGAAGAACAATAAGTCGATGAAAGAAACGCTTGAAAAAGTAAAAAAGGAAAATTAATTCATGAAAACATATTTATTTACCGCTATAGCCCTGGTGGCTTTACTGTATGGCTGTAAGCCGGAAGTTACACTGCCAAAGCCCAGGGGGTATTTTAAACTGGACCTGCCGGAAACGCATAGCTACACTAAATTTGACAGTACCGGTTTCCCGTTTACGTTCGAATACCCGAAATATGGTCATATTGTGCAGGATACTAACCTGATCAAGGAAGAGAACCAGCCGTACTGGATCAATGTAAGCGTACCGCAACTGAATGCTATGGTCTACCTCAGCTATAAAGCGATTAAGCCGGGCGTATCGCTTAATGGCCTGGTACAGGAAAGCTATAAGCTGACCAATGCCCATAACACGAAAGCCGATTTTATAGAGGCGCCTGATTTTACCACGCCATCAGGGCTCAGGGGCGTGTTTTATACTGTTGGAGGTAATGCTGCAAGCGCTTACCAGTTTTATGTTACGGACAATAAAGCGAACTTCATCCGGGGCTCTTTATACTTCAACAGCCAGCCCAATGCGGATTCGGTAGCGCCGGCCGCGGAATTTTTGAAAAAAGATATCGAGCATATGATAAATACCTTGCAGTTTAGATAAAAATTTGCTTAAATTTGCAGCGCTTTAAAAGGACAGCGTGATCAATACGCTCCCTGGCCTCGTAGTTCAATGGATAGAATAGAAGTTTCCTAAACTTTAGATCCAAGTTCGATTCTTGGCGAGGCTACAAAAGACAAAAAGGACTGATAACTCAGTCCTTTTTTTATTGCCTGAAGATTCTGTGTGCACGGAATTGTAAACGTTTTAGCCAATTTGTTTTACGGCGTTAGTGAATTAATAAACAGGCTAATACGTCATAGTTTGGCGTATAGCAAGTTTATTTTTGCATTGAGGTAAAAGAAAATACGGGAATTCCCCTATTGCTCATATTAAAAATATCCTATAGTTTTGCCGCGATCTGTTTTTAACAAAACATATTGATATCTCTATATCATCCATCAACAAGTATGAACATCCAACTTATTTAGACAATTGTACATCTATTTCAGTGTGCTTTGTCAAAATAAGGTTTATCGCCACTTTGTTTTGCCAGACTGTTAGAAGAGCTGAATTAGTGACGCTGAACACAATAAAAAAATAATAGCTTACTGATCATATCGTTAATTCACCATCAGTATTTTATTATATTGCTTATTTTGGAAAAACCTATGCATTGATAGTAAAGGTCTTAACGTTTTTGTGGTTGATAGGGATATCCGGCTTTGCAGTCGGTACTTCTTCAGTTTCGTATGCTGCTCCAATTACGGATACGACAATTATTTTTCCCAATCCCGTATTCCCCACCGACAGCCTGGCTATAGAGCAGGCGGCCCATACCGTTTTTCAAAAGAAAATTTCCAAAAGCAAGCGCTATTACCGCAAACTGGAGGCAACGAATGCTTTATTCCTGAAAAGGCTCAAAAAGCAGGAAGCACGTATTAAATCCAGGCTTAAGCAAACCGATTCCTTAAAATACCGGCAATACCTGGCCTTAAAGAGCCCGGGTATGGATAGCTTATTGCTACAGTCCACAGATTCCGCCTTTATGCATAAGCTGAACACTACGGCCCGCAGGGTCAGGACTGTCCCGGATACCTTGCAGGGCCTGCAAAGCTTTATGGGGAATTTGGGTAACAATCCATTGGGCGATGCTTTGAAGGTATCAGACCTGCAGCAAAAAGCAGCTTTACAGCAATACCTGCAACAACAGGTAGCGGCACGTACCGGCGCATTGGAAAGATTGCTGAAGGGTACTCAACTGGAAGGTTATGGCAGCCAATTAAATAGTACCGGGTTACAATACAAGCAACAGGCCGGCTACTGGAAACAGGTGCTGGAAGAACCCGATGCTGCGGAAGAAAAGGCCCTGGATTACCTGCGGGGCATAGAGGGGTTTGAAGAACAGTTGAACCCGAATAAAGGCAGTGGCCTGGCCGGTAAGTCAGCCGCAGAGCTGGAAGCGACGGGCTACCAGACCAAGGCTAAAGTGGGCGAACAATTGCAGCAGCAATTCGGCGATCAGCTGGGCAGCATGAGTCAAAAGGCCGGTGAGCAGTTGAAGGAATACACGGCTGCACTGGATAAACCCTTGCAAGAGGTTAAGCAGGTAAAGCAAAAGATTAAAGACGGTAAAGCCCAACTAGAGGAAGGTAAAAACAGCCTGCAATCGGCTAAAAACAGCTTAAAGCGACCTGTTGGGTTTAAGAACCCGATGCGGGGCATACCCTTCTGGCAAAGATTTGAAAGACAGTATAACTTCCAGACGCAAAGGGCCTCACCGGATGGTACAAGGCCGGTAATGCTGCAACTGGGATTGAACCTGAGCTATCGCCAAAGTAAGGCTTTGAGTATAGGTATAGGCCTGGATGGCAGCCTGGGGCTGGGTAGCGACTGGCAGCATTTGCGCTTGAGCTATGAAGGCTTAATTGGCAGAGCCTTCCTGGACCATAAACTGGTATGGGGCATCAGCCTGCAGGGTGGTTATGAAAAAAGTTTAAGGCCTATGAACCGTGCCTATACCCAACTGCAGGAGCAATATGGGCATCCTAGCAATGTAAAGACGGCAATGGGTTTGCTGCAGGATGCGGCTTACCTGGGTATCATGAAGAGCTACCGGGTCAGCAGCAAAATGCAGGGCACCATGCTGGTAGGCTATAATTTTTTAAACGATAAAACAAGGATCAGCTCCCCCTGGATAGTAAGGCTGGGCTGGAAATTATAAAATTGAAAATTTAATCTATGTCAATCAAAAAACAATTACTGACAACGCTATACTTGTCTGTTATTTCTATGAGTAGTTTGAGTCTAAATGCCCAAACAATTCCAATGAGTTCAACAGATGGTACTTTTACCGGCCATCAGATACTTACTGCACACCCAGGAAGAATACAGGCTCCTAATGTGGCTTCTTTTGATCGCATCCATGAAGTGAGTGTAGATATGTTCAATGGCCTGCCTACACTTTACCATCCATTACTTACCGCTCAGGGCAATGATATGAATTTTGATATCGGATTGAGCTATAATGGTGGGGGCATTAAAGTAAATGAAACCGCAGGTTGGGTCGGTTTAAACTGGAATTTGGCCGGTGAATATCAGGTAGTGAGGAAGGTTAACGATATACCGGATGAACGATTCAATAAACGTAATATAGTACATGATCAAAGACTCGATCGTGGCTATTTTTATAGTGCTAAAGAGCAACTGGATAATACCAATTGGAATACTACATCCTTCTTAAATACAGAATTTAACCCGGGTTTTTGGAGTGGTAGCTCAAATGCACAACAAGCCCGGAGATTGATTCTTGACTCCGAACCGGACGAGTTTATATTCAATCTTCCGGGTGGTATAAGTGGAAGTTTCTACCGTTCCGAAAAAGCTGGTCCTGAAGACCCAAACGGCTGGAGGGTTAAATCCAAAGATAATCTTAAGATCGATGTTGAACATGAGGTGTTTGCAGACGGATACCCGATAGATGCGCTATATCCTTTTACCCTGGATAAATTCTCAAATCCACACAAGGTAATGAATCTACATTTTTTATTTACCAAATTTGTTATCACTACACCCGATGGCTACAGGTATACATTTGGTGGCGTTGATTCTGCTATGGAAGTTAATAGGGGAATATTACAAGACAATTATGGAATGCTTAGTGTCCATGCACTTTTTTATATGCAATATTCTGTTAACTCATGGAAGCTGACCAAGATTCAAGCTCCAACCGGAGAAGAAATCAACCTAACTTATAACAGGGGTAAAATACTGTTTCACTTGACAAAAGATTTTGTAAATGAAGTTTTTCAATCAAACGGAAATTTTACGAGTCCCGTGCTTCATCATAGTGCAAGTGTCACCTACCCGGTTTATCTCAGCAAAGTTGAAACCAGCAGACAAATAATTTATTTTAAGCGATCTCAGGCGGTTGAGAAATGGTATCAAAAGCTGGAAAATATAGGTTGTAATTTTATGCCGATTCCATCGGGCTATAACCACCCGATTGCAACTAATAGCGACTTTTCTTTTGCGGTAATGCATGAAGACATGTACGGGGGCACTGCTGTTGGCTATATCAATTCGGGAGTCTCAACCAATCCCGACAAGATGCTCCCTAACTACAATCAACAATTAGATTCTATTATATTATTTGATAAGACTACAAATGCCAGGGTTTACGGCTATAAGCTGCTGCATAGCACCAGTACTAATCAAAGAAGAACTTTAAATGGCTATTTCAAGTTTAATTTCCAGAATAGTCAGATTGACAATAATTATGAATTTACTTATCAAAGCATAACTGAATTGCCGGAGCTAATGTCCATCAATAGAGATTTCTGGGGATTCCCCAATTATGCCTCTTCAAGCGCAGATCAGCCCAGGTGTGCTTTTAATGAATTTATGGATATCCCAACTAGTTTTCCCTATGCGTCCGCGAAGGGATATTTAAAAAGTATCAAAAATCCATTGGGCGGCATTACAGAATTGAGCTACGAACCTAATACCTACCTAAAGAAAATAAAAGTTGATGTTCCCAATAATACCGTAAATGTTGCTAATATTAACAACTTTGATATTCATGCGACTCCAGGCGCGAGGATCAGCCAGATCAAAAAACAGGACTACTTTGGGGCAGAACCTGTTATTAAAGAGTATAAGTATGTTACCAACTACCCTTATTCCAGTTCTTCAAGCGGTATTTTAAATTTCGACCATCTAGAAGGTGATATTATCACAGTTAATAATAATGGCTCTACTGTCACATTGGCCAATAGATCAACATTGGGTTATCAGCAGTTTGTGAACCAATTTAGAGGTGGTATTGTAAATTATAGTGAGGTTGTTGAAGTTACTCCCGGAAATGGCTATACCATTTATAAATATACCAATTCAGAAGATCCGCAATACAGGGATGAAATTCATGCCGGTTATGGCACCGATCATGTTGTGGCACAAAGCAATTTCAGGTTATCGTCTTCTGATCTGGACAGGGGTAAACTAAAACAAGTAAGTTATTACAACAGTAACCATAAATTATTGAAAGAGCAAGTGATGACCTATGAAAATAATCCAAACAGGAAAAATGACTATATAAAAGCAATTTCAAAACAGACTTTATTGACAATGGGCAACTGGGGCAGTGGAGTTCCTAACCATCGCGCCTGGGCTTACAAGATCTATACGTATAAAAACCCACTGATTAAAACAGTTGAAAAAACCTTTGAGGAGGATGGTACTGTGGCTTTTACGCAGGAAAAGAACTTTAATTACGATCAATACGGCAACCTGGTATTAGCAACCGAAACGACAAGTGATGGCAAAATAATTTCTAAAGCTACCAAATTTAACAGCCATGCTGATTATAGTGCTACAACAGTTTCAGGGTCCGAAGCTTTAGGCTTGAAACTGCTTAATACACTGGGCATTAAGAACTACCCGGTTGAACAATTGGTATATACTGATCAGCAGATCCCATCACCCAATTCCAATGGTCTGAGCAGGATCATTGCCGGGACCGAACTTGTATATAAGTCCAATAAACCCGTATTAGATAAAGAATATGTATTAGAACTGGATGCTCCGATTGACGGGATGAACAGCGGCACCAACCCTAATGGGCTTAAAAGTTCAAAAATTAATGGTAGCGGGGTTTGGGAAATAGACAGTCGCTTTGTGTTGCAGAAAAGCTATCCTCAATATACCAATCAATTATTCGCCAATAAGCCTAAAACTATTATTGGGAAAGCTGAAAATGAAGCGCTGCTATGGGACTATGCCGGAAAATACCCGGTAGCTATCTTCCAGAACACAACAGCTGAAGAAGTAGCCTATACCGGTTTTGAAGGTGATTATAACGGTACAAATGGTGAATTTAAAAACGGCTGGCAATTTAGCGGTGCTAACTTCCAAGGCACAGCGGTATATATTGGCAAAGGGGCTATTTTCATTACACCATCTACGACCAAGACCCTCTCCGACGTATTTATCAATAGTGCGATCAACTTGCAAAATGGGAAAAAATACCGCCTGTGCTTCTGGGCGCCCACAACTAACAATTGTGAATACTACAGTGCTTATAATGGTAACATCACACAGGTTCAACCACTGAAAACCGGAGCAAATGGCCTAAGCTATTTTGAAATGGACTTTACAGCCAATGGAAATGGTAACATAGGCTTAATTTGCTACCGTGCACCTACCGGCACTGGCCCCTCATACATCGCGCCTATTGATGAAATAGCGCTATTCCCGGTAGGATCGGCTTTTAAAAGCGCCAGTTACGATGCAGCTACCGGACAGATCTTATCTATTAATGACGGTTTTGGTCACCTACAGCTATTTGAATACGATGTCTTTCATAGGTTGATCAAAATAAAGGATGAGAATGGACACCTGGTAACTGATCATGAATACAAAATTCAAAGCGCGTACTAAAATTATCAAAGATGAAAATGTATCAATTATTAAATATTATTCGTAACAAACTGCTTCCCTTAACATGTTTAGTAGTGGGATTGCCAGCTATAATAAATGCCCAACAGGTGTCTAATCCCCAGGATAATATACCTGTAACACCGGCCGCACCTACACCGGTAGGCTCCTATCCTGCACTTTACAACCTAAATTATGGTGAGCCCAAGTTGAACTATATCCGTACCTGGATACCCGACCAGCCTATGCCCGAGAAGAACGACAACCTGAAGCACCGCCAGCAGACCCGCTATTTTGACGGTTTGGGCCGCCCACTGCAGGAAGTAAACAAAAAGGCACATGCCGATGGCAACGATATTGTAAATCACCATGTCTATGATGCCAGCGGAAGGGAGAGTGTACAGTATCTTCCCTTTGCCCGGCTAGCCCATAACTCGCAGGGTAATTTTGATTATACGCCTAAGCACCGTATTGAACAATTCTACCCGCTTAGCCAGGGCGAGCAACCCTATTCCTTAACGGAATATGAGCAATCCCCGCTTAGCCGCCCAAAGAAGGTAATGGCTCCAGGTAAGTCATGGGTAGGTAGCGGAAGAGGTGTATTGATGAACTATAACCCCAATACGGACCCTAAACACATTATTCCCGGTACCAACCCGGTACATTATGTGATCAAAGGCGCCTACCCCAAATATCTATACAATACAGACGACCATAGTGTATCGTATGAAGGAAATTACGCTGAAGGCGAGCTTTTTATCACCCGGGTACGCGATGAAGACGATCACCTAAAGGAGGAGATTAAGGATAAGAGTGGCAGGCTGCTGATGAGCAGGGTCTTTTTAAAGTCCAACCTGCCTATCCAGTTCCCCGCCAATGCTTCCCTTGAACTGAACCCCGCAAATTATCTTTATACCTTTTACATTTACGATGAATTGGGAAGGCTTTGTTTCGTTTTGCCGCCCCAGGACCTTATTGGCATTCCAATAATAAGTACCGAACAGTCGGTCATCAATATACAGGGCAATACACTTACCCGTCATATTTACAATTATCACTGGAACGTACCGGGAACCAATCAGCTGAACGAGCTGTGCTACCAGTACCGATATGACAAAAGAGGCAGGGTAATCGAGAAGAAGATTCCCGGTAAGGCCGTGGAATACTTTGTATATGACGACAGAGATCGGCTGGTGCTCAGACAGGATGGGAACCTGAGGCTGCAGAATAAATGGGCCTTCGGATTTTATGATGGGCAGAACAGATCTACAGTTACGGGACTGGTTACCCTGACGGACAGCCGTGCCAGCCTGCAAACGCAGGCTACGGAACCTGCCAGCTTCATACCTACTAATTCCTGGCGCTATTATGTAATCAACTACAACGATCCGCCACAACCATATGGTTTATACCCGCTCTCTATGATTGGGGCTGAAATCCTGAGCTATAATTATTTTGACGACTATAGCCTGGTAAGCAATTCATTTGATGCGGCCAGGATACCCGCAGCCCCCAGTGGAGACGCCAGCGTAGTGGCGTCTGTCAAAAGCAATGCAACCCGCGGGCAGCTGACCGGTACCCGGGTAAAGGTGCTGGACCCGGATAACCTTACAACAGGACAGTGGATTACCACAGCTTATTATTACGATGCCAAGGGAAGGGTGATACAGATGGTGTCAAACAACCTGGTTGGCGGCATGGATTACAATAGCCAGTTGTACTACTTCCAGGATTTACCCTACCAGTCAGTAACGCATCACCATAATCCCGGGGCGAAGACAATACCGGGAGCCACCGCGACATTGAACCATATCAAACTGGATAAAAAGTCGAAGCGCAACCTCGGAACGGGCGGCAATGAGCTGGTATGGCAGCTGCAGCAGAGCATCAATGATGGCACCCCCTACAACCTGGCCTACTATGATTATGACCATCTGGGGCGAAATGTGATCAAGCAATTTTCAATGGTAAATGTGTTAAAAGAGTACAATACTCGGGGCTGGTTGAAGCTGATCCATGCGCGCAACCCGATGTACCCCGACAGTACTTACTTCCGGGAGCAGTTGTATTATGATGATGGTTTCGAGAGTAAACTCTACAGCGGAAATATAGCCGGTATCACCTGGAACAACTATGGGGTAATTCCAACCAACGATGTAGGGCGCAATGCTTATGGTTATAGCTACGACAGGAGCGGAAGGCTTATCCATGCCGAGTACCGGAATAATCCTTTTCATTCCGGCTGGACAAACCAGAACAAAGACTATACAGCTTCCGAGATCACTTACGATGATCGCGGAAATTTATTAACAATGAACCAAATGGGCAATGATCCGCATGGCATCGTAGACATGGACAAGCTCAATTACTCATATGCACCCAACAGTAATAAGCTGATCAAAGTAAGCGATTATGGGGCTACGGGCACGACATTGCCGGACTTTAAGGACGATGCTAACCTTCCTGTAGAATACACCTATGATGATAACGGCAACCTGCTTACAGATGCCAACAAAGCTATCACTTCCATTACCTATAACCACCTGAACAAACCTATGGTGATCACCGTGGATGGTAAGGGCAGCATTACTTATGTATATGATGCCCAAGGAAAAAAACTCCAGAAACGCGTGCGTGATTTCGAGGCACAGACCACCTCAACCTGGGACTATATAGAGGGGTTCATTTACAAAGACAGTGTATTACAGTATATCCTCAATGAAGAAGGCCGCAGCCGTCCGGAAGCCATTACTACAGGTACCCAGACAGGAGCAACCAAATTTGTATATGACTACTTTATCAAGGATCACCTGGGTAATGTACGCACGACACTGGCGGCAGAGCCAGCCTCCCATGAATACTATGCCATGCACGAGTTGGCCACAGCTAACAGTGAACAGCTGCTATTTGATAACATAGCCTCGGTAAGGGACGATAAGCCGGGCAGTATAAACATGGATGACCTGAAAGCGGCAAGGTTGAATGCCGATGACCCGGACCGCAGGATTGGTACAGCCATTATGCTACGGGTGATGCCGGGCGACCAGTTTACCTTTGCTACAGATGTCTATTACGAAGCCGATCAAGATCCTCAGGATTACGAACACACTTCAGCAGAAGATATCGTATCTTCGTTACTGGCGACTTTATCGGGCGGAACGGTTGGTGGCAAGCCAGTTAGCGAAACACCGACCAACGAGTTGCTTAACGAGATGTTCACCAGGCCGGAAACGATAACAGGTATTGAGAACATATTAAATAGCAGTACTACTTCGAGTACAGCTCCAAGGGCCGGACTGAACTACCTGTTCTTTGATGAGCAGATGAACCTGCTGTCGGGCAGTGGGAGGCTTTCTGTAGGACCGGCTTACCCGGGACTGTTTGACAACCTCTCTTCGGAGCGGGTAACGACAACCGAACCTGGAATTTTAGTCGTTTATGTGGACAACCAGACGATGGGAAAAGATGTATGGTTCGATAATGTGCAGGTGCTGCATTACAATACACAGGTACTTGAAGAGAACCATTACTATCCATTCGGGCTGACCTTGAGCACAACAGCTATGGGGATTACGCAGCAGCCATTGAAATATCAAGGGATCGAGCTAGAAAAACACTTTGGATTGGAAACTTATGAAACTTTTTATAGAGGCCTAGATCCACAATTGGGACGTTTCAATAGTATTGATCCAGAAGCTGAACAATTTTATTCTCTTAGTCCTTATGTAAGTATGAACAACAATCCTGTTAGCTATATAGACCCAGAAGGAGATTTAGTTTTTCTAGTTCCATTTATCATTCCAGCAATACAAGCCACATTGGTAACACTAAGTGCGTATTATTTTTACGAAACTGTTAAACAGTCTTATTTAGGCTCGAATAATTATGGTGCCCCTTGGAGTTCTATGGGGACTTCTACTACTTATGGAACGTACGATCCTACTCATTTTAGTGGTTTTTCACAAACCACTGAATCAAATGCACCAGTTCTGTTAAATTCTTCAGAGAAAAAAGAAGCAGAAGTAGGAAGTGAAGAAAATCCTCACGAAACTAGCCGAGCAGCTAGACGGGGTGCGATGCGAGAAGGAGGAGTACCTACCAGTCAACCTCTAATCAAAGATAAAGATACCAAATCGGAGGATGAGGTTTTTATTACAAGAGATGGAGAATATACTGTTCAGAATGCTAGAAATGATGTATCTCATCAAGGGAAACCTCACTGGGAAGCAGGAAAAACCAAGAAGGATAATACCAAGCCTGACGGCTTAAACCGTAGTGGAAGTAACAATAAACCCCAGATGAAAGCGCCTAAAGGGAAATCTTATTACAAACCAAAACCTGCTAAAACACAGCTACCTCCTGCTAAATTTGAATGGAATAAAACATAAAAAATGGAATAAAACATAAAAAAATGACCAGACGATTAGATTATTTACTGCGAAAAAATAAAGGAGATAAAATGTTCTCTGTTTATCGGAATGTATTTTTACAGTCGGGTTTTCAAGAAGAAGATCTGAAATATGTAGACTTGGAGAAGACAGATGAGGTTATGAAAACGCTCAAATCTATGGCTCATAGAGTTCAAACAGAATATGAGTCTATTTCCGGGAATTCTAAAAATTTTGAACAATCAAAACTTTTATATACTATTTGTAAAAACTTAGGAGGTGAGGATTGTTATATTTATACAGATCATTATGAGTATTGTGGGATGTTCTTGTCTAAAGGCGAAGTCGCCTTGCATAATGCTCTGAACGTTGCTTTTAAAGATGACGGACATACTTGTTTTGTGCTAAATGTGAATTACAAATATTCCTTCTTAATTAATTATGAAAATATGGATAACCATGATTTTCCCAATGAGTTTGATATTCAGTATAGAACTTGGAGAAAAGAATAATGGCATATAGCATTGTTTATGTTTACTAAAAGCATGAAATCCACTATTATAGAAGATTTTGTGCTTTGTATACTTTCAGGCTTAATCCATTCGGATTTTTAATCCGTATAGGTACGCTAATAACAGAGCCGTCAATACGATAATGCCAATGGAGGAAAAATTCATTTTGTTGCTAATAGGCCGGGTGCCTGGAATACAATTAGGATTAATGATGAAATAAGTGGAACAGGAAGATATCATTATGAAACAACAGTTGAAAATATTGCTGCTTCACTTTTCGTGCATGAATGGTACTCACACATGATATTAGGAATTAGGGATAAAATTGAAGGGGGTACAACCCCTGGTAATCACTGTCTAGCGTACGAAAATGTGATGAAACATGAACTTTGGGAAAAGACAACGCCCTCATATAAATTTTACATGTTAAATAATCTTAAAAAGTATTACTGTGATGAGCTAGACCAGGAATTAAGCCCTGAAAATCAAAAACTATTAGACAAATATTATCATGAAAATCGTAAAAGATTAGGACAGTAGTTAACTCTAAATATTTAATTATGTTACAGAATTTGTTTTTTTTACTATTATTCTCGGAGGATGCAACTAAATTTCAACCAAAAATTGATAGTACAATTTATTGTGCAAAATCAAATAAAGTTGTAAAGAGGTTAGAACATGCATTGATAGAATATGATGATATGACCAATACCATATTTTCCAAGATCTCGTATTATCCAAAGTATATATATATAACATCAAATGGATTTAAAATAACTAACAAAAAAGTTTACAATAAGGATACAATTGCTATTATCCAATCCTATTTACAGCAGTTTTATGTTGACGAATCAGAAACAATAGAATTAAAAAGAACCAAAATAGAAGGTCCAATTACTGGCGAATATTCAACTATTAAAATTACTTTATATTATAAAAATGCAGAAACAGAAGTGTTTTCAAACA
This sequence comes from Taibaiella sp., assembly GCA_016786705.1. Lineage (GTDB taxonomy): Bacteria > Bacteroidota > Bacteroidia > Chitinophagales > Chitinophagaceae > Edaphocola. The sequence continues at coordinate 313,650 of JAEUVV010000009.1, read as the reverse complement.
AAATTGGCTCTGAGGATTATATCATAGAATACAATCCTAAATTTATTTCATTTCTAAAATTTATCGAGGAAATTGTAATGTGAAAATTATCTCTTAAAGAGATAGATAAAATAACATTACAAATTTAGTCGACTAACCAATTATTGAATATATAAATCAATAAAATTACATGAAGAAGATAGTAAACATTTTCGTTACGTTATTATACTGCTCATTTATTTCTAGTGCACAGAACAATCCAAAAACCATTAATATAATTAGCGATAACAAGTTAAATATTAGCGAATCAGACATCACGATCTCATCCTCAAAAAAAACGAACTCACCTAATTCTAACCAAAATAAATAGTCTCAAACTAAAAAATCATCAAAGGGTTCTAGCAGGGTGAATATCCACAACAAAGGAAGTCTGCCAAAACCGCATGAACTAAGTTATATTAAAAAACAATAATATTTACTAATAGTAACCTATTCAAACCAACCAAACCATTAATGAAACCATTAACCAAAAACCTTTTAACGATCTTACCCATTATAGGCTTAACAATAGCATCCCTGACAAGTTGTACGAAAAGCAATGAATTGGAAAGGCAACCGCCATCATTGCTTACAACCAATTCCGACATAATCCTTGATTCCAATTTCGTGGATATGGAAATGGCGCAATTAATAGCAGAACGCTTGCCACAAAACCATTTTCAGAATGAATCAGATGCGTTTATAACCGGTGATGGCAGGGAGATAACCAGTTTTTTCCCCCTTCGTACTGACCCTGATTTACCTCCTACAGCATACGTATTCAACTATGCAAATGGCGAAGGATATACCATTATTTCAGCCGACTACCGTTATGAACCAATTTTGGCATTTGGTGAGTCGGGCTCGCTAAATGTAGGCGATTCAATTCCTGCAGGTATGTATGAATGGATGATGAGTAACCTGGAAAACATTGACCTTATACGTGAGGGAAGCTTGAATGATAAAGATAAATTCGAGGCTGCCTATTCCACCTGGGCATATACCATCGATCATATGCAACTTAATGATTGTTGTATTCATCCGGAAAATTGGACTCCTTCACCAAGCCCATGCGTAAACTGGGACAATCAGACCAACGAAGTCGTTGGACCATTGACACAAACCAAGTGGGGACAGGGTAATGGTTTTGCTATTTTACCACAAAATGATTTCAATTATTTACTCAATACATCTACTTCTTGCAATGGCAATAAGCCTTTATCGGGCTGTGTACCCATCGCTACAGCCCAAATATTAAAGCATTGGAGCAAGCCAAATCCAAATTATAATTATGCGGGTATGTATAATATAAGCGCTACCACAGAGTCACAAAGATTAATCGCAGATTTATGTACCAATTCCCAATTACAGGCAAATTTTGGTTGTAGCGAAACATCGGCACCATCCGCGAGAGTTTCACCTACATTGGAATATTATTACGCATTTGCATCTGGTGGAGATTTTATACAATATGTCAATTCCGAAAGATATAATATCAGAAATAATATTCTAGACAACAGAGTCGTTTACGTTGGTGGTGCGGCAAAGGCTATTCATAAAGGTTTCCTTATTTTTAAAACTACTGAATATGATGACATTCACGCATGGTTGGTTGATGGTTTTAGGAGAAACAATATTAATTGTTTCAATGAGTTTTGGTTCCACATGAATTGGGGATATTACGGGCACTACAATGATTGGTTCTATGAGTCTGAGTGGGCACCTTATCCAGGAAAAAACTACCAATATCAAAGGACGATCATCAAAAATATATACCCCTAATACTTATTAAATGATTAAGAAATTTTTGACCGTCTCATTATTTTCTTTTGCTACATTATCCTCTTGCCGGCCAAAAGAAGACCCGAATAAGTATGGCCTTGATATAAATATTTTTGCTTATCGTATTGTTCAAAATGGAGACAAACTTCCGGATAGTATCATTGATAACCTTAAAATGTACTATATGGTAGGCAGTACAAAATATTACAGGAGCCCTGGAAATGATAGCTCAACTGCAAATCATCTACTCAAACCTTCTTATTATTCGGGTAATACCTTTTGGGATGAACAAGGAGTACGGATTTGTGTAAATGTGAATTCCTTTGGTGTAATACATAACTATTGGTATTTTGAATTCCCCGATGGTGATGTGGATACACTTTATGTCGAAAGTAGAAACGTGAGCAACAAAGAAGGTATGCAGGATGTCTGTCAATGTAACAACCCATTTACGGTCATTAAGTATAACGGTCGAGATGCGGAAATAAATACAGAGCTTATGCCTCAAGGTAGTAAGCCTCCTATTTACAATTTAATAAAAGACTAAAACAAAGCTTATGCGAAGCGCTTTATTATTAACAATTCTATCAGTATTCGTTTTTGCTTCCTGCAAAAAGAAAGAAAAAGAAAAGGAAAAAGTAGGCTACGAAAAAGTGCTCAATAACATTTATAAAAGTGAAGATTTTCTATTCCATTTTATAGATTCCGAAAAATCCCATTTTTACAATGTCATTAATAACGAAGTCGATTCCTCTACGCTCTATGTTGTTTACTATAGGGTTGAAGGAGATTCATTAAGAACAAATTTCATGAGAGGGAGAATTCTTGATGATAGGTTGATTTTGCGTTACGCAGGTGGCACAGAAGACTTTATATTCATAAAACAATAACAAAATAACTTGTATAGCAAAGGACGCAATAGCCGTCCTTAATTTCTTCCCTACACCCTATAATTCAAATCCGTTTCATCCATATAATCAGTCAAGCAGTACTTAAGGAAATCAATAAATTTAGTACGGACTGTTAATCGAATTCGAATATTTTGAAAAATCCTATTCAACATATAATAACATTCAACCGTGATTCAATTTCTCTAAATTCTTCTTCCCCTTTTATTTCCGCGCGAGTAGTAAAAGACGCAGATACAATCAAAATGTTGATACATTATGTCAATGACCTATTTATCTCGGGTAAGGAAAAATCTGTAATTAATATTACTTATGGTTCATTATTGAATTTTGGACCAATGGATAAAATTTCAATCATGCTATTTAACGATAAGACTCTCTACTGGACACATGAAATTTTTTTGGACGCAAGTAATGGTAAAATAGAATTTAGTAGAAAATTTAATTCTTTCATCAAATTCTTCCGCGCACTTATTAAATATAATCAGTAGAACACTTTTTGATAAATCTATTCCAAAGCAGAAGGGTAAACAAGTCTAAAAAATGAAAAAATCATTATTTGTTGTTGTCGGGTGCACATGCTATTTTAATAATGCGATATCACAAGAAAATCAAGTCAACCTAAGTTTAAAACCAAAACTCTTATTCAACAAAGTAGATGTCAGCCATGATGACTTTTTAGATGATGCCGTACATTCGAAAAATCAAATAGGAGGAAGTGTTGAAATAGGATACCAAAGGATAACTAAATTTGGATTTACCTATGGAGGATCAATAGATTTTGGCTATCATGCTGAACGAATAAATCTCTACTATCCAAAATTAAACCTAATGAGATTTGATGGAGAATTTAGTGGCATGATTTTCAATGAAGATATAAATACCGGCTTTGCGTACTTTGCTGTTGGCCCAACAGTCGGGTATGAATTCAGGATGAATAGTTCCAGCAGTTTTTGGGTTGAATTTGCCGCAAAGAAAATAATTCCCTTGACTTCTAATAAAGAAAACGTTCCTGTTACTGCGCTTGATAACCTTAATAATGAAACATCGGCTTTTGCATTTTATGATCGCAAATTTACCAACGAAGGATACTCCTTTATCGGACCGTTGCTGATAGAAGGTGCTATTACATATCATTTCAATTCGGCCAGGGGTAAAAGAAAATATTATGTAGGTATAATGAGCACTCTTAGTTCTAACAGTTTTAGCCAACCCTCTGGCTTGGAAAGAGTTCAAAATGGAAATTTTATTCTAAAAGATTTCGTTATTGGTCCTTGGGGAGAGAGATATGGAAGTGAGGGGCAAGAGAATTATTACGAAGTAGTTAGGAACAAATTCGTTTCTATAGGATTGAAAATAGGAGTTAATCTTTTTACATTTTAGGAAGTAAAAAATATAAAAGAGATGGCTCACGAGCCGTCTCTTTTACAAATGTAGCACCTCATTTATGCAAATTACCCTACAAAGTAGTGTATGAAAGGCTGAATATTCCGACTTTTTTATGTAAATAACGTTTCTCACAGTCCGGTTTAGAGCCTTAGGCTTACCCTAGATAGAAAGGGATTTTATGGACTCCTTTGTAACTTTTATGAAATTTTTTTTGTACTTACTAGGAGACTGGCTAAACAATATTGTTGTTTGCCAGCGGTTTTTATAAGATTCGGCGTTTTGCTATAATAATTTTACACATTCCTGTTCAGCCAGCAATCGGTCGACTTTCGCTTATTCATTTTTTGCCGTACATTTGCGCAGCAAAAGGCCTTCCCCGGGCGGCCAATTATTTGTTTTTTCATTAAACACAAAAAATTACAATCATAATGGAATTTCGTATTGAGAAAGACACCATGGGCGAGGTAAAAGTCCCTGTTGATGCGTATTATGGCGCACAAACACAACGTTCAGTAGAAAATTTTAAGATTGCGCAGGACATCAACAGGATGCCGAAAGAGATCATCCAGGCATTCGCTTACCTGAAAAAAGCGGCTGCACTGACCAATACGGACCTGGGTGTTTTACCGGCAGAAAAATCTGCATTGATCGCCCAGGTATGTGACGAGATCCTGGACGGGCAATTAGCCGACCAATTCCCATTAGTAGTGTGGCAAACCGGTTCCGGTACCCAATCCAATATGAACTGTAATGAAGTGATCGCTTACCGTGGCCACGTACTTTCCGGTGGTAAATTAACCGATGAGAAGAAAGTATTGAACCCGAATGACGATGTCAATAAGTCTCAATCCTCTAACGATACCTTCCCGACAGCGATGCACATCGCTGCCTACAAAATGCTGGTAGAAACTACCATCCCGGGCCTGGAAAAACTGCGCGATACTTTAGCGGAGAAATCTAAAGCCTACATGCACGTGGTGAAGATCGGCCGTACCCACTTAATGGACGCTACACCGCTTACCTTAGGCCAGGAAATCTCCGGCTATGTAGCCCAGCTGAACTATGGTATTAAAGCTATTAAAAATACTTTACCCCACCTTGCGGAACTTGCTTTAGGCGGTACCGCTGTAGGTACAGGGCTGAACACGCCAAAAGGATATGATGTTCTGGTAGCGGAGAAAATCGCCGGTCTAACCGGGCTGCCTTTCGTGACTGCGCCTAATAAATTTGAATCATTAGCCGCGCATGACGCGATCGTAGAGTCTCATGGCGCCCTGAAAACGGTAGCATGCAGCCTGATGAAGATCGCAAATGACGTGCGTATGCTGGCTTCCGGTCCCCGTGCAGGTATCGGCGAGTTACATATCCCGGATAATGAGCCGGGTTCTTCCATCATGCCGGGTAAAGTGAACCCTACACAGTGTGAAGCGTTGACCATGATCGCGGCCCAGGTGCTGGGTAATGATGTGGCCATCAATGTAGGCGGTGCAACCGGTCATTTTGAATTGAACGTGTTTAAGCCGGTAATGATCTATAATTTCTTACACTCTGCCCGCCTGATAGGTGAAGGCGCGGTAAGCTTTAATGATAAATGTGCGGTAGGTATCGAGCCGATTCAAAAAAATATTGATGCGCACGTAAACAACTCCCTGATGTTGGTAACTGCTTTAAACACTAAAATCGGTTACTACAATGCTGCGGCGATCGCGCAGGACGCGCACAAGCGGGGTATTACCCTGAAGCAGGCTGCTCTGGAATATAAATTACAGGGTCTGGATTTTGAGCACATGACCGAAGCCCAGTTTGACGAGTGGGTAGTGCCGGCAGCTATGTGCGGCGACATCAAATAGTTGACTATTTAGAATGACATAAAAAGTTAAGGACGACCTGCCAGGTCGTCCTTAACTTTTTAATAAGTGTTTTTCTTTTTCAGATCGGTATAAAGCTGCTGCAAGTAAGCTTTGGATAGATTTTCCTTGGCCGGTACCGCCTGTTTAAACGTATTGTTGATCGTATTGTACCTGAGCGTGTCTGCGCCACTAATAAAGACAAAACCTTCACCGTAGGTAGACAGGGCATAGGGGTTAGTCTGCGCAAAAATATTATGGCTGAACGTGAAAGGTGAAGCCGGGAGCTGCAGCTGGTGTAAAAGGGTAGCTGCGAGGTCTGTCTGGGCGCCCAGTGTATTGATCACGGTATCTTTACAGGCTATGGCGCCGCCCAGCCACAGCATCGGGATATGGTACTTCCGCGTATCTTCAGGCGAGCTGTTGCCCGGGGAAGGGCTTCCATGGTCCGCGATAAAAATGACCAGGGTATTTTCCCACCAGGCTTGCTGTTTCGCTTTAGCAATAAATTTTCCTATACATTGATCCGTGTAGTGTATCGCGTTTAAAAATAAGGTATCCCTGTCATTGCCCTGGTATAAAGGAGCAATAGGTATCGTAAAAGGATCATGGCTGCTTAAGGTCAGGGTAGTGACAAAAAAAGGTGCTTTATTCCCTTGTATGACTTCAAGTGTTTTATCCAGTACTTTTTCATCATAAGCGCCCCATTTTGTTTCCAGCTGCTGCCGGGGGAAATCTATGTCAGAAACCAGGGCTTTATAACCTGCCTGTACCAGGTAACTTTTGTAATTGGCAAACTCTAAAGTGCCGCCATATATAAAAGTGGACTGGTAACCGGCACTATCTAATGACCGGGCTAAAGAAGGCATCTTGGATAATATGTTAGGGTACTTCAGCGGGCTGGATGCCGGTAGGGAGGGGTAGCCCGAGATAACAGCCGCTATGCCTTTATCTGTCCGGTCGGAGGCTGCGTAGATCTGGTCAAAGAAAATACCTTCCTGTATCAGCCGGTTAAACTCGGGCATAATCTCAGGATGAGCACCATAGCGTTGCAGTACTTTAGAGGTAAAGCTTTCCACGATCACTAAAAGGATATTAGGCTTGTTTGTTTTGAGCAGGCGGGTATGGTCTTCTTTTTTAGCGCTTAGCGCTGCCAGGTAAGTGTTTTCTTCGGCTTCCGGGAAGTAGGCATAGCTTTTATTCAATTGCTGGTAGTCAAAGATGCCTGCGCCTACATTCCATACCGGGTTGATAGCGGCATGATTGGCAAATAAATTATTACAAAAATAAGCATAGCTGACATTTAGCGGCGATACGCCCAGGCCGCCCCTGATCGTAATGCCCAGCATTAAAAAAGCTGGCACAGTAAACCAAAGACTTTTAATACTCTTCAGCTGCCGGAACCTGTTCCGGAAAAGGAAATGGTAAAGGAGGTATACACCTGCTGAAAGGAGGAAGAGTAATAGTATATAGCCTGCAATACTGCCGGTATCCAGGCTCGCGCTTGCGGTGCGGATATCTTTAAGGTAAAAGAATGGGGTAGCGTCCAGCCGTATGCCCCAATGCCCGTAAAGCACCAGGTCGCCTAAGGCAATACTCGTAAAGAACAGGATGATGATGGCGCTGTATATATTATAGAATAGCCTGAGCCACTTTGCTTCCCATGGAGCGGTCACTATCAATAATAAAGCGGGTATAAAACCGGCATAAGCGGCTGCTGAGGCATCCAGTTTAAAGCCATACCAAAAGGTGCGGAGTAATTCCCCGGAGCTGAGTTGAGCGGCATCTTCTATATAGGTGAGCAGGAAAGCGATCCGGACCAATACGAAATAAAAATACCAGAAAGCAAAATAGAATAATGCGATCAGAAAACGGTTTTTCGGCATTAGTTAGGGTAATTTAAAATGAGCTCTATTTTTAATGCTGCAATGTTATTGAAATTTTAATTAAAATTTAATGCTATTTTAATTGTATTATAATAGGAGTTTTGTAAGAACGCTTTAAGGCGTATTATATTCCGGCCCTTGTTAACGCAAGGCCTCTAAAAGCACCGGGGGACCAACTATTAATGCTTTTTGGCGCTTATTTGTTGATTTGGATGAGGGTCGGTACCGGCGGGATCTGGCAGGACCTGGTGTATACCTCAACTTTCCTGCCTTCAAAGTTATAAGGCTTCTCTTTTTCGAACATTTTTAAAAAATCTGCATTGCCAATGCCCCAGTACATGGTAACTACACCGGACTGATAAGGAAGTTCGGGGAACTGCCGGTAATCTGTGAATATATGGTGTATTATGGAGTCGGTGACGGGGTAGATAATAATGGGATAATAACTTGTATGCCCCAGGTACAGGGTGTCTCTTATTCCCCAGTTGCCGGAAGTTTGCAGTTGTATATTGGTGTGCATTTCAGGCGACTGGTAGAGCCGCCCCAGGTCTATTGTCTCCCCGTCCAACGGTTTCCGGCTTAATGTTTTGTCTGTCCATTCTTTATTGCCGACCTCGAGTTTGAAATTTTTGTAATGATTCAGTGGTATGTTTTCCAGCAAAATATGGCCACTGGAGTCTGTAAACCCTGTGCTTAATACTTCTTTTTCCGGGGGAAAGTTATTCCATTTATAACGGTATATAGTCACCCTTGCATTAGCTGCCGGGCTGCCGCTACAATTATAAAACAATTGTGTTTTCAGCGAAAAGAACTTTTTGTGCTTGTCGCAAGCGCCAAGAAGCATTGAAATGCCAAAAAGGATAAGGATATAAATGCCGTTTTTCATTTTTTAGGTTTAAGTAGTTGGCTGAAGATATAGACGGGATCTGTTAGAGAAATATTAGGAATACTCGGGTTTATGTAAAATAAAAAAAGGTAACTGTCTTAACAACAATTACCTTTTGATAAAAATGAGGTTATAGAAAATTTATTCGCCGTTGTAAGCTTCCATTGTAAAATCGTAAAGCTGGGCTACCTTTTCCTGTTCGGCCCGTACTGCAGTAAGTACTTTTTCCTCTTGAGCAGTTTTTGAGGTTAAAAGATCAAGTTGCGCTTTTATGGTTTCATCACTTGTCTTGTCGGTAAATTGTTCAAAAGGCTTAAAGGCTTCCTGTATCATAGCTTTTTCAAAAGCCAGGAAATCCAGTACGGCGAGCTTAAGGTCTTCCATGTCGGGGTTGACCTTACGCTTGATCAGGTCTTTCTGGCTTTTTTCAATAAAAGAGAATATTTTGTTGGAATGCTTGGTTAACTGGGCAAAATTATTGGACTCGTAAGCTTCCCCGAAGGCTTGCCCCCAGGCGGTACCATAAGTATAAAGAGAATCGGTAAGGCTGGCGCAGTAATCATTGAAAGCAAGGGCAAAGTCGGTTTCTTTTTCCGTCTTTTGGGCATAGACAAGGCCGCTTAATGCCATGAGTAAGGTTAAAAATAGAGTTTTGAGCTTCATACAAAATAAAGAATTAAGGTTATTGCAAAAATAAGTGATTCTGCAAAGGATTATACTGAATAAGCCAATTATTTTTCTGATAATTAGATAAATACCCATTAAGATTTATTTCTAATACTGTCCCGGTAAATAGGTGGGACCTAAAGTGAACATTCCTGCAATTTATAATTCCGGTACTGTACCTCTTAAACGGCAGCATCCTCCATAGTGCAAAAAAGAGAAGTAGAAAATTGGAAATTTTAAATAAAAGGGTATTTTTGCACAAAATCTTAAATTTCAACAAACATGTCAGAAGTTGCAAATCGCGTAAAGAAAATCATCGTTGACAAATTAGGCGTTGACGAATCAGAAGTAACTCCAGAAGCTAGCTTCACTAATGATTTAGGAGCTGATTCTTTGGATACAGTGGAGTTAATGATGGAGTTCGAAAAAGAATTCAACATCTCTATCCCGGACGATCAGGCTGAAAACATCACTTCAGTAGGCCAGGCTATCTCTTACTTAGAAGAGCATGCAAAATAATAAGTCAGAAAACTTAAACATTTTTACGTTTTAAATTTAAACAGTACAACTTAATGAATTATCCGTTAAAACGAGTAGTAGTAACGGGGCTCGGTGCCCTAACTCCCATTGGCAATAGCGTTTCAGAATATTGGGATGGTTTGGTCAAAGGTGTTTCGGGCGCCGATTTCATTAAACAGTTTGATGCTTCTAAATTTAAAACAAGATTTGCCTGTGAACTGAAAAATTTCAACCCTGAAGATTTTATTGAGCGCAAAGAAGCCCGTAAACTGGACCGTTTTTCCCAGATCGCTATGGTCGCTGCCGACCAGGCGGTGAAAGACGCCGGCCTGGACGCGGAAGGCATCAATAAAGACAGGGTAGGAGTGATCTGGACCTCAGGTATCGGTGGTATGATCACCTTTATTGAAGAAATGAGTAACTTCAATGCAGGAGATGGAACGCCGAGATTCAATCCCTTCTTTATTCCTAAACTGATCCTGGATATCGCGGCAGGACATATTTCCATGAAATATGGCTTCCGTGGCCCTAACTATGCGACCGTGAGCGCCTGTGCCTCCTCGACACATGCCATGATCGACGCATTTAACTATATCCGCCTGGGTAAGGCTAACGCTTTTGTTGTTGGTGGTTCAGAGGCTGTGGTAACACAAGCCGGTATCGGTGGCTTTAACGCTATGAAAGCCCTGTCTGAACGCAATGATGATGCCGCTACCGCCAGCCGTCCATTTGATGTTACCCGTGACGGTTTTGTCCTGGGTGAAGGTGGAGCTGGCCTGATTTTAGAAGAACTGGAACATGCTAAAGCAAGAGGCGCCAACATTATTTGTGAAATGGTTGGCGGCGGGATGTCTGCCGATGCCTATCACCTGACCGCACCCCATCCTGAAGGATTAGGCGTGATCAACGTAATGAACGAGGCCTTAAGCGACGCTAACCTTAAACCGGAAGACATTGACTATATCAATGTGCACGGTACTGCTACACCATTGGGAGATATTGCAGAATTAACCGCCATTAAAAAAGTATTTGGAGATAGTGTTTATGACCTGAACATCAGTTCTACCAAATCTATGACCGGACACCTTTTGGGTGCTGCGGGAGCGGTAGAGGCTGTAGCGACTATCCTTGCGATAAAAAATGGTATCGTACCTCCTACCATTAACCATACAACAGCAGACCCTGCTATTGATCCGAAATTGAACCTTACTTTAAATACTGCCCAGGAAAGAACCATCAATGCGGCAATAAGTAACACTTTCGGGTTTGGTGGCCATAATGCCTCTGTTGTATTTAAGCAATACCAACCTTAGGCATTTCGGATTTACCTCTAAAGGACCTTAGGCTAACTTTTATCGGAAAGTATTATTATGTTTCTTAAGACAAGCGCAGACGATAAAGAACTTAAGAAGGCCTTAAAGAATATTTTAGGGTTTCAGCCGGGTCATTTGCAATTTTATATTACTGCCTTTACCCATCGCTCTTCCAATGAAGACCTGGTGGCCAATAATGAGCGCCTGGAATTCCTGGGTGATGCTTACATCGGTAGTATTGTAGGAGAATACCTGTTTAAAAAATATCCCAACAAAGACGAAGGTTTCCTGACCGAAATGCGCTCCAAGATCGTTAGCCGCAACTCGCTGAACGATATCGCCCTGAAGATGGGTTTGCAAAAACTGATCCGTTTTAATAAAAACGATAAAATGCTGCGCCGCAGTAATATCTTCGGTAACTGCCTGGAAGCTTTGGTAGGTGCTATTTACCTCGACAAAGGCTTCGAGAAGACCCGCAAGTTTATTTTAAAGAACATGCTCTACAACTACATCGATATCGATGACCTGGAGATCACCGACTTTAACTTCAAAAACAAACTTTATAACTGGGCCCAGGTGAATAATCATGTGCTGGACTTTGTCACTTTAGGCGAAAGTAATGAAGCGGGAAGGCGGGTTTTTACTGTCGGTATTGAGGTAGATGGCGAGCTGTTCATCAAAGCTACCGGCTACAATAAAAAGGCTGCCGGGCAAACCGCCGCACAAAAGGCACTGGAGCAGCTGGATATCACTTCCGAAGAGTAGTTTTCTTCTTTTACAGCTAGTAAGATTTAATACCAGCAAAGCAGCTACCTCTACTGCAAAAACTTTCCATTATACCGGTTTTAATGCCCCGGATACCTGATCAATTCTTTATCTTTGTAAGACGAACTATTGACACTTTTCACTTTTCACTTTTTACTTTTTACTTTTTACTATTCACTTATCACCAATCACCAATCACCCATCACCCATGTATATCCACAGCGTTTGTAGCATCAGCAGGTTCCCGGTAATCAAGACAGGTGAACCTTTGCCAGAACTGGCTGGAACCTTTGCTCCTGAAGTACAGGAGCCGAACTATGCGGACTATATCCCGCCCATGCAATCCCGTCGTATGAGCAAAGGATTAAAAATGGGTCTTACCGCGGCATTAAATTGCCTGCAGGAATCTGGTGTGAGCCCGGAGCAATTAAAAGCTATTGAAGTGGGGACTTCTTATGGTTTGCTGAAAGACAGCGAAACCTTCCTGGATAATATGATCGTTCACCAGGAAACTGCGCTTACCCCTACCGCGTTCATCCAGAGCACGCATAACACGGTATCGGGGGCCATAGCTTTATCGCTTAAAAGCCATGTGCACAACATGACCTTTACGCAGAAAGGACATTCCTTCGAAAGCGCGGTAAAAGATACAGAGCTGGTTTTAGCCGGCAATGAAGCAGGTTGTGTATTACTGGGTGCCGTAGAAGAGAAGGTGCCTGTATTGGAATGGCTGTTGACCAGTAAAGCAACTGAAGAGCTGCCTATAGGCGAAGGGGCTGCCTTCCTGCTGCTGAGCAACAAACCGGATAATGCGATCTGTCAATTGACCGCGACCCGAATTTTCAAAACCAAAAACCCGGATATTGCTTCAGAGCAACTGAAACAAATCATTGGCCGGCAAAGCGGGGAATGCCCTATCATTATATGGAACAGCCTGAACCCGGGTATACTAAACTATACTTCTAAAATAGTAGACGTTTCCGGTCTTATCGGTTATAATCCTACCGGTGCGGCACAAGCCCTGGTAATCGGTGCTAAAACCTGCCAGCAAGAGCAATGCCCTGTGCTTGTAGTGAACCAGTTTAAAGAATACTGGTCTGTATTTGAATTGAGCTAGGATGTATTCCTGCTCAGTTGAAAAGTATTGTTTGTTAAAAACAATTAAGCGGGCGTATCTTCTACCGGGCCTGCTTTATCTTTTTTCTTAGTGGCTTTCTGTGCCCTGATGCGGCTCAGGGTTTCCTGCGAAATACCCAGGTAAGAGGCTATATCCCCTAAAGGTGCACGGGCTACCACTTCCGGTGCATGTACCGTAAGCAGCTGGTAGCGCTTTTCAGCAGGCTGGAATAACATGGAATACATTTTTTCAGAAAGTACAACCAGGAGCTCATAAGTCAGCTTCCTGCCAAAACGTTCAAACTGGTGGTATTGCATAAACAGGTCTTCCAGTTCCTGTACCGTGATGGTATAGACCACTGAGTCCTCCAGGAATTCAAGGTTCAGCAGGCTGGGTTTCTTTTGAAAAAAGCTGTCATTGGCTGTAATAAAATCACCCTCTTTACTGAACCAGCCCGTAATATCCTTACCATCCCGCTGATAATATAATTTCGCCATTCCTTCAGCGATATAATAGAGCTTTCTATAGGTCGAACCGCTGCGTTCCACGATTTGCTTTTTCTTAAACTGCTCTTCCCTGAACCGGCTTAAGATATCCGGTAAAATACTTTCATCGATAGCCGTGTATTCCAATATGGCTTCCTGCAATGTTTTCATTGTTGCTCTTTTCCTGATTTGAAATGAAGTAGGGTGTTTGTTTATAAAAAGTATTTTCTATACATCAATGATATCCACCAAATAATACTATGAAAATACAAAATTTGATCCATATCATAATCTTAAATTAAAATCCCGCTTTTTGATATAGGTCAAAAAAAAAGTAAAGAAATAGAACTTAATTGCAGTAAAGATTGAGTCGTCAACTATTAATCTAATTATATATATTAAGATGAAGAGAATTATCAGGAAAGTAGCCGTTTTAGGTTCCGGGGTGATGGGTAGCCGTATAGCCTGCCATTTCGCCAATGTAGGTATTGAAGTACTGCTGCTGGACATTGTACCCAAAGAGCTTACCGCGGCAGAACAGGGAAAAGGATGGACCATAGAACATAAAGCTGTGCGCAACCGGATCGTTAATGAAGCGCTGCAGAGCGCCCTGAAGTCCAATCCATCCCCCATCTACCGGCAATCTTTTGCCAGCAGGATAAGCACGGGCAACTTCGACGATAATATGAAAGATATTGCGGCCTGTGATTGGGTGATCGAAGTTGTCGTGGAAAACCTGAAGATCAAGCAACACATTTTTGAACAGGTAGAGCAATACCGGAAACCGGGAACATTAATTACCTCTAATACTTCAGGTATCCCCATCCACCAGCTTACAGAGGGCAGAAGCGAAGACTTTATACAACACTTTTGCGGTACCCACTTTTTTAACCCGCCACGCTACCTGCGCCTTTTGGAAATTATCCCTTCTCAGCATACCGATCCTGAAGTGATTCGTTTTCTGTCGGGTTTTGGTAAACGCGTATTAGGCAAAAGCATCGTGATCTGTAAAGATACGCCGGCCTTTGTCGCCAACCGGGTCGGCGTATTCGGTATAATGGATATCGCGCACCTGGTAGGGCCGCTGGAGCTTACGGTAGAAGAGGTCGATAAATTTACCGGCCCTGTTATTGGTCATCCTAAATCGGCAACTTTCCGTACCAGTGATGTAGTGGGCCTGGATACCCTGGTACATGTGGCTAATGGCCTGTATGAAAATTGCCCGGACGATGAAGCCCGGGATTTATTTCAACCGCCGGCATTCATGGACAAGCTTAACCAGAATAAATGGCTGGGAGATAAAACAAAACAAGGGTTCTATAAAAAGGTAAAGAACGAACAGGGTAAGTCTGAGATCCTGGCCCTTGATCTTAATACCTTTGAATACCGTAGTGCCCAAAAAGTAAAATCGGCAACCCTGGAAATGGTTAAACCGATTACCGACCTGAAAGCAAGACTGAAAGTATTGGTTACCGGGAAAGACAAAGCCGGGGCATTTTACCGGGCATCCTTCTCCGGCCTGTTCCAGTATGTTTCCAATAGGATACCCGAGATCGCCAATGATTTACACCAGATTGATGATGCTATAGAAGCGGGTTTCGGCTGGGAAATAGGCCCCTTTAAGACCTGGGACGCTATTGGCGTAAAAGAGGGCATTAAAATGATGGAAGCCGAAGGCAAAAAGCCGGCCCAATGGGTAACTGATATGTTAGCTGCAGGACACGAAAGCTTTTATAAAACAGAAAAAGGACAAAGTCTTTATTACGATATTACCTCCCGGTCTTATCAAATAATCCCGGGTACCGAAGATATCATCAACCTGGATGCTTTAAGAGCCGAGCATACTGTATTCAAAAACGCGGGCGTTTCTGTAATTGATATTGGCAATGGCATTCTGAATGTTGAGTTCCATACCAAGATGAACGCGATTGGCGGGGATATACTGGCCGGTATCAATAAAGCCATAGATATAGCGGAAGCCGGTTATAAAGGCATCGTGATCAGCAATAACGGCGCTAACTTCTCTGCCGGTGCTAACGTAGGGATGATCTTTATGATGGCCGTAGAGCAGGATTATGACGAGATAGACTTTACGGTACGCTTATTCCAGAAAACTACCATGCGACTGCGCTATTCCGCTATTCCGGTAGTAGTAGCTACGCATAACCTCACCCTGGGCGGTGGTTGTGAGATCTGCCTGCATGCTGATAAAGTAGTCGCCCACGCGGAATCTTATATTGGCCTGGTCGAATTTGGCGTAGGCCTGATCCCGGGCGGAGGCGGTACCAAGGAATTTGCCGTAAGGATCTCGGATGCGCACCGCCCGGATGATGTAGACCTGAATGTATTCCGGGAAAAATTCCTGACCATAGGCCAGGCAAAAGTATCCACCTCGGCCCATGAAGCCTTTGACCTGGGTTATCTGCGCCCGGGCATTGATGAAGTAGTGGTGTCAAGAGAGCTGCTGCTCTCTGAAGCAAAGGCCGCCTGCTTACGACTGGCAGATGCGGGTTATCAGCAGCCGGTACCAAGGACCGATATCAGAGTGATGGGGCAACAGGCTTTAGGAATTGTTTATGTGGGTGCTAATTCTATGCGCTCGGGTAATTATATCAGTGATCATGACCAGAAAATTTCAGAAAAGCTAGGCTTTGTTCTAGCCGGTGCCGACCTCTCTGCACCGGCAATGGTTTCCGAGCAGTACCTCCTCGACCTGGAGCGTAAAGCCTTTGTGGAACTGTGCGCGGAGCGCAAGACATTAGAGCGCCTGCAATCTATTCTGAATGGTGGTAAAGTATTAAGAAATTAAAATAAAAAACTGAAAAGATGAACGCATATATTGTAGCAGGATACAGGTCGGCTGTAGGAAAAGCAGGCAGGGGTTTCTTTAAAGCATACCGCCCGGATGACCTGGCCGCGGATGTGATCCGGCACCTCGTCGCTTCTGTGCCGCAGGTGGATAAACTGTTGATCGATGACGTAATAGTCGGCAATGCCATGCCCGAGGCCGAGCAGGGGCTGAATGTAGCCCGTTTGATCTCTTTGATGGCACTGGATACTGATAAAGTGCCGGGTATGACGGTAAACCGCTATTGTGCTTCCGGCCTGGAAACTATTGCCATAGCTGCAGCCAAGATCAATGCGGGCCTGGCCGATTGTATCATCGCGGGTGGTGCGGAAACAATGAGCCTGATCCCAATGGGCGGCTGGCGGGTATCGCCGAATGCTAAGGTCGCTAAAGAAAACCCCGATTGGTACTGGGGTATGGGCCTCACCGCTGAAGCCGTAGCTAAAGAATATAATATCAGCCGGGAAGACCAGGACCTGTTCAGCTTCAACTCGCATCAAAAGGCAGTAAGCGCTATAGCAGCCGGTAAGTTTGCGGATGAGATCGTACCCCTGAAGGTGGAAGAAATTTACCTGGACGAAAAGCAACAGCGGAGCAAAAGAATATTGCCTGCTGATACGGATGAAGGGCCAAGAGCCGATACTTCGATGGACGCGCTGGCTAAGCTGAAACCGGTATTCGCGGCAGATGGCTCCGTGACCGCGGGTAACTCCTCGCAGACCAGTGATGGTGCCGCTTTTGTGATGGTGGTGAGTGAGCAGTTCCTGAAAGATCATAAGCTTAAACCTATAGCGAGGATGGTGTCGCATGCTGTAGCAGGCGTACCGCCGCGTATTATGGGAATAGGACCAGTGGAGGCTATTCCAAAAGCCCTGAAACAAGCAGGATTGAAGCTGAATGATATTGATCTTATAGAACTTAATGAAGCTTTCGCATCACAATCCCTGGCGGTGATGCGTACATTAGACCTTAACCCCGAAGTGGTCAATGTAAATGGCGGCGCGATAGCTTTAGGCCATCCCCTGGGCTGTACCGGGGCAAAACTATCGGTACAGATCTTTAACGAACTGCAGCGGCGGAAACAGAAATATGGTATGGTAACTATGTGTGTGGGCACCGGGCAGGGCGCGGCCGGTATTTTTGAAATGCTGTATTAATAAAAGGGTGCAGCTAATTAATCAAATTAGTAAACAATAAAAAGAAATATAAAATGTCAAAGCAAGCAATAAAAGGAGGGGAGTTTATTATTAAGGCCACAGCGGCAGAGGATATTTTTATTCCCGAACAATGGACGGAAGAACAGCAAATGCTGAAACAGACCGCACAGGATTTCCTGGAGCAGGAAGTGTTTCCTAACCTGGACCGGATTGATAGCCTGGAAGAAGGCCTGATGCCTTCAATCGTTGAAAAGGCCGGCGCTTTAGGTTTGCTGAGTATTAGTATCCCCGAAAACTATGGTGGTTTAGGCCTGGACTTTGTGACCAGTATGCTGACCGCGGAAACCGTGGGTGCCGGACACTCTACAGCGGTTGCTTTAATGGCCCATACCGGTATCGGGACCCTGCCGATTTTATACTACGGTACCGAAGCGCAAAAAGAAAAGTATATTCCAAAGCTGGCGACCGGAGCATGGAAAGGTGCTTATTGCCTCACCGAACCGAATGCAGGTTCGGACGCCAATAGTGGTAAAACAAAAGCCGTTTTGTCCGAAGATGGTAAGTATTGGATTTTGAACGGACAAAAAATGTGGATCACTAATGCGGGCTTCGCGGATGTATTTACCGTGTTCGCTAAGATTGATGATGATGCTAACCTGAGCGCGTTTATTGTTGAAAAAGACGCTCCCGGCTTATCACTTAATGCCGAGGAAAAGAAAATGGGGATCAAGGGCAGCTCTACAAGGCAGGTATTCTTTAATGACTGTAAGATCCCTGTAGAGAATTTACTTTCAGAGCGGGGAAATGGGTTTAAAATAGCGGTGAATATTCTCAACATTGGCCGGATTAAACTGGGCGGTGCCGCGATAGGTGCGGCTAAAGCTGTAATCGGACAGTCTGTTAAATACGCAAATGAACGGGAACAATTCGGTCGTCCTATTTCCAAATACGGCGCGATACGCCATAAAATTGCGGAGCAGGCCATACGTACCTATGCCAGCGAAAGCGCGCTTTACCGGGCTTCACAGAATATTGATGACGCGGTACATGCCTTAGAGCAGGGCGGTATGGAAGCCGGTAAGGCCAAACTAAAAGGGATTGAACAATTTGCCATTGAATGCGCGATTTTAAAAGTACATTGCTCTGAAGTACTGGATTATGTGGTAGATGAAGGCGTACAGATCTATGGCGGTATGGGCTTCAGCGCCGAGGCGCCTATGGACCGTGCTTACCGCGATAGCCGTATCAACCGCATCTTTGAAGGGACTAATGAGATCAATCGCCTATTGATCGTAGATATGGTGTTGAAAAGAGCCCTGAAAGGGGAGCTGGACCTCATGGGCCCTGCCCAGGCGGTAGCCCAGGAATTAACTTCGATCCCGGATTTTAATACGATTGATGAAGAGGAACTGTTCGCTAAAGAAAAAGAGCAATTGGCAAAGCTTAAAAAAGCATTATTGATGGTGGCTGGTGCTGCTGTACAGAAATTCATGCAATCTTTATCTAAAGAAGAAGAGGTATTGATGAATATCGCGGATATGGCCATA
Organism: Taibaiella sp.; assembly: GCA_016786705.1. Classification (GTDB taxonomy): domain Bacteria; phylum Bacteroidota; class Bacteroidia; order Chitinophagales; family Chitinophagaceae; genus Edaphocola. The sequence goes on along the minus strand of JAEUVV010000009.1, from coordinate 294,517 downwards.
GAAATCTATGCAGCCGAATCTTGTTTGTTAAGAGTGGAAAAGCTGGTAAGTATGCAGGGAGCAGCTGCCGCTGGTATTAAACTGGATATCGCCCGTGCTTACTTAAGTGATGCGGTAGATAGAGTATGGAAATCAGGGAAAGATGCTTTGAACAGTTTTGGAGAAGGTGATGAACTTAGAATGATGCTGATGGGCTTGAAACGTTACACAAAACAAGATCCTTATAACATAAAAGAAGCGCGCCAGCGTATCGCGCTACACCTGATCGAAAATAATAAGTACACTTTATAGTGCCTGTTTAAAAATTAGCTTACCTTAAAATTTTGTGTCGTATGAATATGCAGTCCCAACGTTTGTTTGATATTTTTTTACCGGAAAATTTTAAACAGCTGCCCGAAGAGTTTTTGCGTTACAAGCGGGATGGTGCCTGGTTGCATTATACCCCGCAGGTATTGAAAGAGCTTTCTTTCGGGCTGGCCGATTACCTGATCCAAAAAGGGTATAACAGGAATATTAACGGCAACCCCGAAGAAAAGGAGAAGGTAGGCCTGATCTGCTTTTCCAGGCCCAACTGGTTGGTAGTTGACCTGGCGACACAACTTACCGGAGCGCTTTTAGTACCCTTGTATCCCAATATTGTCGCATCCGAGATCGTCAACATTTTCAATGAAACGGGCCTTAAGATCTGTTTCGTCGGCGATATGAGCATTTATAATAAGATACAGGAAGTAAGAGCGCAAATCCCGTCCCTGGAAGAATTGTATGTTTTTGATGAACCCGAAACTCCCGGAATGAATTGGCGTAATTTGATTGTTCCTTTCTCCGAAACACTGGAGCAGCGGGTGTGGCGCAACAGCGCTGCAGTAAAAGGGGAAGACGTAGCCACGATCATTTATACCTCCGGCACCACCGGAGCCCCTAAAGGAGTAATGCTTTCTCATAAAAATATTTTATCCAATATCAAATCCTGCTCGGCAGAAGTATTTGACTACTTCTACCTGGGCAAAAACGAATCATTGAGTTTTCTCCCGCTGAATCATATTCTTGAGAAGATGATCATGTATGTTTATCTGTTCAATAATTTCTCCGTAACCTTCGCGCAAAGCGTAGAAACCATTGCCGAGAACCTGCAGGAGCGGAAACCCTACATATTTGTTACCGTACCCCGTTTATTGGAGAAAGTGTATGAAAAAATCATTTCTAAAGGCCGGGCGCTAAAAGGGATCAAGAGTATGCTCTTCTTCTGGGCGGTAGGCCTGGCACAAAAGTATCAACTCGGCGTCCCGGGTTCTCTTTGGTACCGGCTGCAGCTAAAGATTGCAGACGCGCTTATTTTTAGTAAATGGCGGGCCGCGCTTGGCGGTAATGTAAAAGTGATCGTGGTGGGCGGCGCAGCCTGCCAGCCCCGGTTGATACAGATTTTCGCCGCTGCCGGGATCAATATCCTGGAAGGCTATGGTCTTACCGAAACTTCCCCCGTGATCTCGGTAAACCGCCTGGACCTTAAAGAACGCATTGTAGGTACGGTAGGTAAAGTACTGGACACCGTGCAGGTAAAAATATTAGCAGATGGTGAGATCTGCGCCAAAGGAGATAATGTGATGGTAGGTTATTACAAGAAACCTGCGGAAACGGCTGAAGTGATGGACGATGGCTGGTTTAAGACCGGCGATGTGGGCGAATTGAATGGGCGCATTTTAAAGATTACAGATCGTAAAAAAGAGATCTTTAAAACTTCTGGCGGTAAATTCGTCGTGCCGCAACCTATAGAAAATAAATTGAAAGAAAACTTTGCCATAGAGCAGGTAATGTTGGTCGGCGAAGGGCAAAAATTTGTGTCGGCATTGATCGTGCCCAATTTTGATGCGGTGCGCTCCTGGTGTGTACGTAATGAAGTAAAGTTTGAAAGCAAAGAAGCGGCCATTAAAAACGAAAAAGTACTGGCCTATTTTCAAAGCATCATTGACCGCGATAATGAGCAGTTTAACCATGTGGAGCAGATCCGGAAATTTATATTGCTACCCACAGAGTGGACCGTCGATGGCGGTGAGCTGACGCCGAGCCTTAAAATGAAGCGTAAAGCCATTGTAAGCAGGTTTCAGCAACAGATCAATAGTTTTTATGAAGATTAGCCGGTTAAAATTAGCCTAATGGAAACGCAGAACGTATTTTTAGCAACACAGATATTATGGTCGATGATAGATGCCAACGGGCATTTACGACACTCAGCCTATGCTGACCTGGCGGCCCAGGCAAGAGTAAATGTATTGGCCGCATTAGGGTTGGCGAACGAGATCGCCCACCTGCGTATAGGTCCGATCCTTTTTAAAGAAGAATTGACTTACCTGAAGGAGGTGCGGATGAACGAAGATGTTAAGGTAACCGTTGAATTGAAAAGATACCGCTCCGACGGGGCACGATACAGTCTCGTAAGCCAGATCATACGCGCTGACGGCGCTTTGTGTGCTGTAGTGGCAGTAGAGGGCGCCTGGCTGGATCTAAAGCACAGAAAGCTCTGTACCTTACCCGAAGCTATGCAGGAGGCTTTCATTAAAATACCCAAGACTGCGGATTTTGAAGTTTATACTAAGGAAGCAGATCTTAAAGCATAGCCATGAACAAGCTCCAGCTCTATTACCGGAAAGGCAGGGACAGTCCTTTTTTCAGGTGGCTGTTCAACCGTATACTGTGGCATACTGTACCTTTTAACCACCCGCATAAACTTAAGGTTACTGGTTTTGAAGAAGAGGCCTTAATGGTAGAAGCGCCATATAGCAAAGCAAACCGGAATCATGTCAAAGGGATACATGCCTGCCTGCTGGCCACACTATGTGAATACACGGTAGGATTAAGCCTGATGTTGCGTATCGATCCGAAGCAGTACCGCTTATTGCTGAAGTCGATCAGGATGACTTACCATTACCAGGCCAGGTCTAAAGTGCATATACGCTGGGGAATTAGCGAAGAGGAGCTCGAAAAAATCATAGAGGGTTTGAAAATTGAGAATGCCCTCACAAAAACTTTTGTAGCTAAAGTGTATGATGAATCGGGGAACCATATTTGTACGGGAGAGATCGAATGGCAGCTGAAAGCCTGGAATAAAGTAGCTACACCGGCTTAGCAAGAACCGTATTCCTACAACAGTTGAGTATATTAAATTCTATTTATTAACCCATTAAAATAAGTGTCAGGATGAAAAAACTATTTACAGGTTTTGCACTTTTAGCACCTATGGCGGTCTTTGCCCAGGGCTATCAACTCAATCTACAGGGTACCCGGCAAATAGGAAAGGGAAGCACCGGTCTTGCCGATCCTACAGATGCTACCGCTATGTTTACCAACCCCGGTAGCACTGCGTTTTTAGCCGCCAATGATATTACTTTCGGTATTACTCCTGCTTTTTCAAAAGGAACGTTTACCGATGCGAACACTAACGTGGAAAGCCATTCCGATAACCCTGTGGTCACACCCTTCAACTTAAGTGCGGCTTATGGCAGGGAAAAGAGCCGGTTTAAATATGGTCTTTCCATTTATACCCCATTTGGCAGCACCATGAGATGGGAACCAGGTTCTGCGGGAAGGTTTGAAACCCGTGAAATTGCGCTGCTTTCTATCTCTTTTCAGCCTACGGTAAGCTATAGGATTTCCAATAAGCTGGGTGTTGGGTTGGGATTGGTGTATACTTATGGCCATGTTCAGATCCAGAAAGATGTACCCGTACAATTCAGTAATGGCGATTTCGGAACGGCATCTATTGATTGCAGGGCAAATGGCTTTGGTGTAAACGCGGGGCTCTATTATGCGGTCACCAATCAGCTGGCATTGGCCCTTACCTACCGATCAGCGCTTAATATGAAGACCAGTAGCGGTACTGCCGAGTTCAATGTTCCGGCTTCTGTCTCCGGTAATTTTCCCAATCAGGACGTCAACGCTACCTTACCTTTACCACAAATATTCGGTCTGGGGATGACGTATAAACCTACTAAAAACTGGACCGTTAATCTCGAAGGCTATTTGTCGGATTGGTCAAAATATGACACCGTGCGTATCAATTATGAAACGGCCCCTGTTGCCGGCTCAATGAGCAGCGACCTGATAAGGGAATATAATACAGGTTTCTCTGTCAGGGCCGGGGTAGAATACCTTTCAGAAAATAAATACGAATTAAGAGCAGGTGCTTTTTTCAGTAAATCCCCGATACCGGATGGCTATGTCAATCCAGATGTGCCGGATGCGAACCGTATTAACCCGTCTATAGGCGCGAGCTATAACTTTACCAAAAGATTCCGGGTAGATGCGGCTTTATTGGCAGAGTTTATTAACCGCAAAGATGAAAATATCGTCAGTGGTATCAACGGTACTTACAATTTCACGATCTGGTTGCCTTCTGTAGGCCTTACTTATAAATTTTAAAGCTTGTTAATGATTCAAAATTTTATTTTATGAAACGGTTCAATCTATTCATGACGGTAATAGCCATAACAGCTTTAAGTTGGGCATCCTGTAAAAAAGATGCCAAAACCAAAGTAAGTGCTGGTGATGCCGACTTTACAAAATACGTAGCGATCGGTAATTCGCTCACCGCCGGCTATGCCGATAATGCCCTTTATTATGATGGTCAGATGGTTGCTTATCCTTACCTGATTGCCCAGCAGTTAAGGCAGGTAGGCGGCGGCGAGTTCAGGCAACCTTTGGTCGACCGGTCGTCTGTAGGGGTCGGAATCTCAGGTAATGCACGCCTGGCCTTATCTGTAGTCAATGGCGCCCTTACCCCGAGGCCGGTAGCGCCAAGCGGTGATATGACCATTTTTACCAGCAGTGTTGCTAACCAGGGGCCTTTCAATAATATGGGCGTGCCCGGGGCTAAAGTTACGACAGCCATTTTTCCGGGTTACGGTAACCCGGCTAACGGTGCAGGCAATTATAACCCGTTTTTTACCAGGATGACCACGGCGCCTGCTACCGCATCTATGCTTAGCGATGCAGCGGCACAACATCCTACTTTCTTTACCGTATTCCTGGGTAGTAATGATGTGCTTGGTTATGCTACGAGTGGTGGTGCCGGAAGTAGTATTACCCCAATGGAAGGCGCCCCGGGTATCGGCTTCTCGGCCAGCTACGATGCTCTGGTGACCACTTTGGTAGCGGGTGGGGCTAAGGGTGCTTTGGCCAATATCGCGGATGTAACAACTGCTCCTTTCTTTACGACAATTCCATATAATGGTTTGGTACTTACCGCGCAGGCACAGGCCGATGCGCTTAATAATGCCTATGCTCCATTGATTACTGCAGGCCTGGTTGCATCGTTTAAAATAGGGGCAAATGGCTTTATTATAGCTGATGCGGATGCGCCATCGGGCCTCCGGCAAATGAAACCGGGAGAGCTGGTATTATTAAGTACACCACAGGATTCTTTAAAAGCGGGCTGGGGCTCCAGCAAGCCTATCGCGAATCAGTATATTCTCACTACAGCAGAATTAAGCCAAATCAGGACCGCGACTACGAATTTTAACCAAAAGATCCGTTCTGTAGCTACAGAAAAGGGACTGGCTTATGTAGATGTGGCAAGCTTTTTACAACATGTGAAAACAGTGGGGGTAGAAGTGAATGGCCGTAAAATAGGTACTACATTTGTTACAGGCGGGGCTTTCTCCCTGGACGGTATACACCTTACGCCGATCGGGAATGTGCTGCTGGCCAATGAATTTATCAAAGCAATCAATACAAAATATAATGCCTTTGTGCCACTGGTAGATGCCTCTGGTTATGGCGGGGTGAAATTCCCTTAGATAATATATTTTTAACGAATAAAATGCAGCAATTATGTTTAAGAAAATAAGTCTGTTACTCATTCTTTCTTTGTTGATCTTTATGGTATCTGCCAAAGCGCAGGAGATTACGGGTTTTTGGTTTAACGATGTCAAAGATGCTAAAATAGAGATCTTCAAAGCTACTGATGGTAAATATTACGGGAAGATCGTCTGGCTGAAAGAGCCTAACAGGGACGGCAAGCCCAAAGTAGATAAGTTCAACACTAATGCGAAACTGAAAACCAGGCCTATCATGGGTTTAAATATCCTGAGCGGGTTTAAGAAAAGCGGTAGTATTTATGAAGACGGGACGATCTATGATCCTAAAAACGGGAAAAGCTACTCCTGTAAGATCACACCTGACGGCAATAATAAATTGAACATACGGGGCTATGTGGGTATCAGTTTATTAGGTAGAACTACGGTCTGGACCCGGACCACCCGATAGTGGGTTCCTGTTAAAAACAATGGATATGAATTTTGAAGAAGCGGTCGTTTTAAGTAAGACCTTAAAAGAAAAACCTTCCAACGATGTGTTGTTAGAGCTCTACAGCCTGTTCAAGCAAGCAACCGAAGGGGATGCCCCTGAAAAAGGGGATTACAATATGTTTGACTTTGTGGCTAAGGCGAAGCACAATGCCTGGCTGGAATTAAAAGGGCAATCAAGTGAAGTGTCAAAGGAAAAATACGTAGACCTGGTGACCAGCCTGCTGGCCACGGAAGATTAAATGAGCAACTATGCAATTAAACAATAAAACAGTATTTATAACGGGTGGCAGCAGGGGAATAGGAGCGGCTATAGCTTTAAAGCTAGCTGCATCCGGCGCCAATGTGGCCATCGCTGCTAAATCGGTAGTGGAAGACCCCAGGCTGGGAGGGACTATTTATTCCGTGACTGAAGCGATTGAAAAGGCGGGTGGCAAAGCCTTGCCTATTCAATGTGATATCAGGGATGAGGCGGCCATCCTAGATGCGGTTGAAAAGACAGCGGCAACTTTCAATGGTATTGATATATTGATCAATAATGCGTCTGCCATTTACCTCAGTCCAACAGAAATGCTGAGCGCTAAACAATTTGACCTGATGCATGATATTAATATCAGGGGCACTTTCCTGGTAGGAAAAGCCTGTTTACCTTACCTGAAAAAATCGCAAGCCGGGCACATACTTACTTTGTCTCCGCCCATCAATCTGAATCCGAAGTGGTTGGGCAAACATGCTGCCTACACCATTGCCAAATATGGTATGACCATGCTGGCACTGGGTTGGGCAGAAGAGCTGGAAGGCTATAATGTGGCCTCTAATACTTTATGGCCTAAAACAACCATTGATACAGCCGCGGTGCGTAACCTGCTGGGTGGTGAAACATTAGCCCATAAAAGCCGTACACCCGATATTATGGCTGATGCAGCATTGGCTATTTTGAGTAAAGAAAATAAAGCCTATAACGGCCAGACGTTGATTGATGAAGCCGTGTTACGTAACGAAGGTATAAGCGACTTTTCAAAATATTCGGTAATACCTGGGGCCGCGCTCTATACTGATCTGTTTCTGGATGAATAGGCCAAGCAAAAATGGGAGAATAGATACAATTAAAAATGCCTGCTTTTTGATAGCAGGCATTTTTAATATCAGTGCATTTGAAATGCTTATTATTCTACGGTTACAGACTTAGCCAGGTTTCTTGGTTGGTCTACATTCGCGCCGCGCATAACGGCTATGTGGTAAGACAATAATTGCAGCGGGATCATGGTTACCAAAGGACTGAGTACCTCTTCTGTTTTTGGCACTTCGATCACATAGTCTGCCATTTGCTTGATTTGTGTATCCCCTTCATTCACGACCGCGATTACGATACCTTTTCTGGCTTTTACTTCCTGTACGTTAGAAACGATTTTCTCATAAGCACTTTCATTGGTCGCCAGGATAATTACCGGCAGGTTTTCATCAATTAAAGCGATTGGGCCATGCTTCATCTCTGCCGCAGGATACCCTTCCGCGTGGATATAAGAGATCTCTTTTAGCTTTAGCGCACCTTCCAGCGCAACCGGGAAGTTATAGCCGCGACCCAGGTACAGGGCATTCTCCACATCTTTAATTTTTGATGCTATTTCTTTGATATGACTATCCAGCTTAAGGGTCGCCTCCAGTTTTTCATGCAGGTTCTCCAATTCGTAAAGTACTTGTCTTAAATAAGAAAGGGAAATGGTACCTTTTTGCTGGGCTAATTGTAAAGCCATTAAAGTTAAAATAACTACCTGTGTAGTGAATGCTTTTGTTGAAGCAACACCAATCTCAGGTCCGGCATGGGTATAAGAACCGGCATGGGTAGCGCGGGCGATCGAAGAGCCGATCACATTACAAATACCATATACCAGCGCCTGGCGCTCTTTAGCGATCTCGATAGCTGCCAGGGTATCCGCCGTTTCTCCGGATTGAGAGATGGCTATTACCACATCCGATTCATTAACGATCGGGTTGCGGTACCTGAATTCTGAAGCATATTCTACTTCTACCGGTACACGGGCCAGGGTCTCAATCAGGTATTCAGCGATAAGGCCGGAGTGCCAGGATGTACCACAGGCGGTAATGATAATGCGCTTGGCATTATTGATCCTGTTGGCAAATTCGCTTACCCCGCCCAGTTTAATCCAGCCATCGGTAGCATTCATCCTGCCCCTGATCGCATCTTTGATCACTTTAGGTTGTTCATAAATTTCTTTCAGCATGAAATGCTCAAAGCCGCCTTTCTCAATAGACTCAAGGTCTAATTGTAATTGCTGTATAAAAGGAGAGATTTCCACGTTGCCCAGGGTCTTTACAGTAAAGGTGCCGTCCCGGTCGATAATCGCGTATTCCTGGTCATCCAGGTAGACCACGTGCTTGGTATATTCAATGATCGGGGAGGCATCTGAAGCTACAAAAAATTCAGACTCGCCGATACCTACCACCAAAGGGCTTCCTTTACGGGCGGCGATCAGTCGATCATTATTTTCTTTATCGATCACCACAATCGCGTAAGCGCCGATTACCTGGTTTAATGCGATACGCACTGCATCTTCGAGGGATACGTTTTCTTGTTTTTTTACTTCTTCAATAAGATTAACAAGGACTTCAGTATCCGTTTGTGAATGGAAGACATAACCGCTTTTTTGTAATTGCTCTTTTAAAGGAGCATAGTTTTCAATAATGCCGTTATGTACTAAGGCAAACTGTCCTGAATTGGACATGTGCGGATGCGCGTTGGTATCATTAGGAACACCGTGTGTAGCCCAGCGGGTATGACCTATGCCAATATTCCCCTTGATGTTTTTATCCGCTACGAAATGCTCCAGTTCTGATACCTTTCCTGCTTTTTTATAGACATTCAGGTCCGTGTTCAATAATGCTATGCCGGCGCTGTCGTATCCTCTGTACTCTAATCTTTTTAAGCCTTTGATCAATACCGGGTATGCTTCTCTTTCTCCTAAGTATGCAACTATACCGCACATAAATTTTTAGTTATTTTTTTGTGTAAATTAGATTAAACTTAAACTTCAGGTCATCACTGCTATTCAGTCCGTAGGCAAGGATCCGGTACATGCCCGGGTTGTAATTTGTTCCTTTGAGACGAATCGTTATTTTGTCTTTCCGTTCCAGGATATATTGTTGTACCGTCCTGGGGAGATTGATCTTAAATTGTGTATAGGATACCCCGCCGATGTCAACTTTCTGTGCATACGGATTAACCATAGTGATACCGGCATCATTCGCAGAGCCGTTATTATCAATACGCTCGTAAAGTGGTACCTCTGTACCCGCGTCGTTAACGATCACAGGAATTATAGGGCTGAATGGCAGCAGGTAACCCAGGGGCGGGTTCTGAACCGTAAATACAAACTCTGCTTTATTGATCACAGAAAGCGGGATATCATTTAAACCGGTTATGGTAAGGTCGGTTCTCAGTCCCGGCTGGCTTTGCATAAGTATGGAATCCGAATTGCGTGTGAGCAGGTTGGCTACCGGGAAGTTGTTGTTTTTTTGTTGTATACCGGAGAAATAGGCGCAAACACTCGGCCTGACCACTATGCTAGAGAACGTAGTGTCCGTTGGCGTATGGTAGTGAAATTCTATTCTGGCATTAGATAACATTTTCTGTTCAATTGTTGTGCCTGATGGAAGCAGGAAATAAGCTAAGAACTTTTGCTCCTGTGTCAGGTCTGGACTAATGGTAATGCCTTTTAAATAATTAAAAAAATTAGTAGAATTTTCAAAGACAGAAGTATCTGCTGCAAACACCTCTGCTGCAAAGCTTTGGTTTAACTTTATGCGCAATTGTGAGGTCGTCGTATCGTTTGTTGCCGCTAAAATTTGTTGTGCACCGCTTTTGAACTGTTGGTAATTTATGGTTCCCTTGCCTATTAATTGTCCGGTTTTTATACTGTCTGATGAGTAATAAACCTTTTTTTCCATAGCCGCGTCATTTTTATAAATATTCCAGATACTTACGGCGTTTGTATCGCCGTAATAGCTACCAGCAATACTATTTATTATGTAAGGTAATACTAAAACCGCGGAGTCAATCACCGCATCGGCAGGAAATTCAAAAGCAGGCCCATAGGGGGTCATTTGCAAATGTGCGGAAGCCACGGTCTGACCGAAGAAGGGATCCGTATAGGCCCCGATAGCAACTGCGTTTAAAGGGCTTGAACTGCCATTATGGTCATAAGTGAAGCTACTGGTAATAATGGCATCCGTAGTACCATGGCTAAACGTAATATCAAAATCACTTGCCGATTTTGCAAATGTATTGATGTTATCCACTTCAGGTATTAAACCACCGGATTTGGTGACGGAGCTCTCTTTGCAGGCGATTAAAGAAAAAAAGCCTGTGCACACAGCTAAGGCTTTTATCAGACTTTTTGAATAATGTGATATCAACTTAAGGTCAATTTTTAGCGAAAATGAATTAATTATACTTAATCTACTGTTAAGGTTTGGTAAATTTCGAAAAGACTACTGATATCTTCGCTCCATTCATTGTTATAAGGTACGACTTTCTTTGATTTGGATGATTTGAAATCATTCATAATATTATCGCTTAACTTACCCTCTGCATGGATTACAACGTCTGCATATTTGCAGGCACCGTACATCAGACCTTCATTGTCATTTCCGTAAGGTTCCAGATCCTTATCTTTAATAGGAACGCTATTTAGTACCATTTTAAACATATCCTCCGACAATTTTTCTTCAAATTGTTTTGGCTGAGCGGTAAAAACAGATTTTGACTGGGAGAATACCGGCTCTTTTTTATACGCAGTTTTTAAGAACATGGGTACTAAGCTGGTCATCCAGCCATGACAATGTATGATATCAGGAGGCCATCCGAATTTTTTTACAATTTCGAGAGAGCTTTTTGCAAAAAAGATCATACGTTCTGTATTGTCGGTATAGAATTTTTCTTCCGCGTCCCGGTAAACGAATTTACGTTTAAAGAAATCTTCATTATCCATGAAATAAACCTGCAAACGGGCGTTGGGAAGCGAAGCTACCTTGATCAGTAATGGATGATCTTCTTTATCCACTACAACATTGATCCCCGACAGGCGCACGACTTCATGCAAGCGGTGGCGACGTTCATTAATAGTTCCGAACCTTGGCATAATAACCCTTATCTCCATTCCGGAGTCAAAGGTCTTAACGGATAATTTGTTTAGTAATTCTGCAAAATCAGAGGATTCTAAATAGGGCGCAAGTTCACTTGTGATGATTAAAACTCTTTTCTTAGACATTCAAACACAGTTTATTTTTACAATTTCAGATCGCAACAAATGGTTATTCAAAAAAGGTAATTTCTTAACCACTAAAAACGGCCGGTCCGTTTCAATTGTCACAACTTTTTTTAACCTTTGTTCTTTATCAAACAAAAATTAATTGTTTTAATTTGCAAAGATACGAAATTTATGTGAATTTTCTCGCATATCTGCGTACCTTGCACGGATTTTACATTTAAAAAAGCATTGCTTTTTTCCGGAATAGATAAGGCTTTTTATAATATCTTCCTGTAAATCAATTGATTATCAATTTCTGTAATGAAAATAATAAAATCTAAAGCGGAACTTCAAAAGGCCATTAACTTATTGCGCGAAGAACATAAGACCATTGGTTTTATACCCACCATGGGCGCTTTACACCCGGGACATTTAAGTTTACTGGCAGCGGCCCGGCAAAACGGGCAGGCGGTGGTTTGCAGTATTTTTGTGAACCCGACACAGTTCAACGACAAACAGGATTTTGAAAAATACCCTGTAACGTTGGAAGAAGATATCGCTAAGCTCCTGGATACCGATTGTGATATTTTATTCTTACCGGGAGTGGGGGAGATTTATCCCAATGGTACGGACCAACTGGAAGCTTATGAGCTGGGTTATGTAGAAACGGTACTGGACGGAGCTTCCCGCCCCGGGCACTTCCAGGGCGTAGCGCAGGTGGTCAGCCGCCTGTTTGATGCGGTACAGCCCGATGATGTGTATATGGGCCAGAAAGATTACCAGCAATGCCTGGTGATCCAACGGCTTATGAAGCTGAGGAAAGATACTTTTAACCTGCATTTTGTACCTACACAAAGGGAACCGGACGGGCTGGCTATGAGCTCCAGGAACCGCAGGCTGAATGATAACCAAAGGGCGCTGGCATCTTTACTCTATCAGTGCCTGGTTTCCATCGAGGCGCAACAGGACAGGAAGTCTTTTGCCGTAGTTCAGAAAGAATGCATAGACCTGCTGACCCATAAAGGGTTTACACCCGATTATGTGGCATTGGCCGATGCGGTAACGCTGGAACCCCTGGCCGATTATGACCCTTCAAAAAAAATGATCGCGCTGATAGCGGCTTTTATCGGCGAGGTAAGGCTGATTGATAATTTACTTTTAAACCATTAAAAATAATTATGAACGGGAAAAAAACGGCTTTGATTACCGGTAGTACAAGTGGTATCGGTTTAGCCATCGCAAAACGTTACGCGGCAAAAGGGTATAACCTTGTATTCAATGGCCTGGAGCCAAACGGTGCAGAAATTGCCCAGTCGGTAGCGGACGAGTACCAAATAGAGCATTTGTTCTTCCCGGCCAATATGGCGGACCCGGCACAGATCACTGCTATGGCAGCCGATAGCCTGCAGCGTTTTGGATCGGTGGATATCCTGGTCAACAACGCCGGTATCCAGTTCGTGTCGCCGGTAGAAAGTTTTCCTGAGGCCAAATGGGACGCGATTATAGATATCAACCTGAATGCGGCTTTCCATATGACAAAAGCTTTATGGCCTAAAATGGTGGAAAATAAATTCGGCCGCATCGTGAATATGGCTTCCGCACATGGATTGATCGCTTCACCGTTTAAAAGTGCTTACGTGTCAGCTAAATTCGGTATAGTTGGCTTCACCAAGACACTTGCTCTGGAAGGTGGACCTGTGGGTATTACGGCCAACGCGGTATGCCCGGGTTATGTATTCACCCCAATCGTGGAAAACCAGATACCCGACCAGATGAAAACGCATAATATGACCCGTGAAGAGGTGATTGAAAAAGTATTTTTGAAAGAGCATGCGGTTAAAGAATTTATTACTGTTGATGCTATTGCAGAAGCGGTATTATTCCTGACCGATAGTGCTGCGGCCTCGGTGACCACCGGGATAGCTTTACCGGTAGATGCAGGCTGGACGGCACATTAACGCTGTTATTGGGATTTAATAAACCTCAAATAAAAAGATGCCCTTACAATAATTAAGGGCATCTTTTTATTTGAGTATGATTTCTTTTATACTTCGTATTGCATTTTTATTGTCAATTAGATAAACGTAGTAAACACCGGCATTACATCGGCCCAAGTCAACAGGGACAGACTGGGTATTATGATCTTTCTGGTACACTGTCTGGCCAAGATTGCTGATGATCTTAATACGATACTGCTTCTGATCAAAACTGTTATTAAACACTGTAAAAACAGCTGCTGAAGGGTTAGGGTAAACAGAAAGTTTGTCATTTTTATAGATACTGTTATTTATAGAAGTGCTGTTGCAGCCTCCATTATACAGCTTTATAATCTCCTTGACGTCTAAAGAGCGGGACCAGAAGCCAATATCGTCCAGGCTGCCTTTAAACGGTTCATCGGTATTAGTATTTTGATTGGGACTGTTAGAATACCCTATAGTTGTTGCTGCAGCAACCGAGGGGTAAGCGGAACTATTGCCGCTAGCGATTAAAATGGCATTTCTATAAATCTGTTTAGTTTGTGTAGTTTTATCATAAGTAACTACTACATGTTCCCAGGCATTACTAATAGATGAGTCGCTGGTCAGGTTGCTTATATTACTAGTAGCATAGTTAGCTATCATAAAGCGATAGTTAAATCCCCAGGCGGAGTTAGGGCTTCCTAACGTGATCCTGTATTTGTGGGAATAGCTATTGGTCCCTCTGTCATTAATGATCTCCGGGTTGATACCGGAAGTATCTTTTTTTACCCAGAAGGCAATTGAAAACGAAGTTGGGGTATCTGGAAGTATATTATTCTGGATGACCAGTTTCTGGTAATTACCATTAAAATAAATAGCGTTATTGTTGTTCCCACATCTGTCCGTTGTGTAAGTAGTTCCGTAATTAGTAGCGTCATTGGAGTTGCCACTAATATCATCATAGTTACCTTCAAAAGGAAGCCACGCTTCCAGGTGGGACAAGGGGACGTAATTAGGAATGGTTTGCGCCTGGCTAGTTTTTGAAGCGATCAGGCCCAGACACAATAATCTAATTAATTTCATAGTAAATTTTTATTTTTTAATAAGTGATCTTTAAGCACAATATTAATGCCTATTAAATTTATATAATGAGACTTTTTTGCCAAGCGCTGTTACATCGTAGCCCTGGAGGAATGAATGTCGGGAAGCTGCTTGGCTATTTTATGACAATCTCTTTAACGCTTAATATCTGGTTCCGGTTATTGATCAAATAGATGAAGTGTATTCCCGGGGTAATATTTTTATCTATTTGAATGGTTTCAATTTTTTTATCCAGTAATTTTTTAGAAACCTCTTGTCCCTGGTTATTAATAATTTTTATGGTATAAGGCTCATTATTAAAATTTCTATTTTCAATATTAAGGAACTGTGTTGCCGGGTTAGGATAAACCGCTAGTTTTTCATTGTTATAAAGTCTGTTACCTATAGAGATGCCGGTGCTGGTGTCTGTAGAGGTACAACTTCCCCGGTATAAGGCTATGATTTCTTTGATGTCTAAAGCTCTAGACCAAAAGCCGATATCATCTAAACTTCCTTTAAAAGGATTGTCCTCATTAGTACCGCCAGTAGGTACCGTAGAGTAGCCGATATAGGTCGCGTTTGAATGTTGAGGATATCGTTCCGCCACAACATTTCTACTGGCAATTTGCGTACCGTTTGAATAGATATATTGTTGCTGTAAATCTTTATTATAGGTCATAACAACATGTTCCCAAGTCGTTGTTTCCGGCTCATGCGCATAAAGGCCTTCTGTACTATAAGGGTAAACATAGCTAATCAATAGATGAGAAAAATCCTGAGGACTGCTGGAATTATTGGAACTTAACAAAATTCTATATTTGTAGTTCCAGGAATTTGTTCCCCTGTCATTGATTATTTCTACTTTATTATTAAGTTCAGGTACTCTTTTTACCCAAAAGGAGATCGAGTAAGAGCTTGGCGTGTCAGGCAGGATGGCATTATCAATGATGAGCTTTTGATAATTGCCATCAAAGTACAAGGCGTTACCTGCATTTTGACAGCGGTCTTCTGTAAAAACAGTACCGTAATTAGTCGCATGGTTATTATTGCCACTTATGTCGTTATACTGACTGTCAAAGGGAAGCCAGGCTTCAAGCCCTATTAATGGAACATAAGAAGGAAGTGCTGTTTGAGCGTTAAGTTCCATAGTGCTTAATAGCAGTAGAATAGGTATTATTTTTTTCATGATTGTTGTTTGGTGCAAAAGTATTACTTATGGGTTATAAATTTAAAATTTTTTAAAACTGATTTTTTGAAATGGTTATTTGAAATACTGTTTTATTCTTCATCAGTTGGCGCAAGATGAAATGGATACAACAATATAAATGCGGGGACTATTAAAATATGATAACTGTCGCTGTAAAAACTAAATAATCAAATTCTCCTTGCTTTTCCCCAATGCTTCAATATCTATCCTGCGGCAGGAATGAATGTCGGGGATTTGGTTGATCCAATGTTGCAAAGGCTGGCGGGCAAGCTGCAGGCATTCATCCTGGATCAGCATGAAGTATTGAAACTGCTTTTGCTCCGGGATCAAGAAATAGCCCCGTTGCTGATTTTGATAAATATAGATATGGGCATCAGAAAAACTTAACTGGTGCTCAAATAGAGCAAAATGTACCAGCTCTTCAACCGGGACATTTTCGAAAAGGGTGCCTGCAATACCCAGGCCCGAATCTTTCCCGGAGATAAAATTTATGGCTACATCATTAGTTAACTTGCGGTGGAAAGGCATTCCCAGGTGGGCTTCCAGGGTATAGCAAAGCTGCGTGGCGCCCAGCTTTGTTTGTATGCCTAAAAGCTGACAATCATCAAAATAGAAAGTGTCAATACTTTCCAGGGATAATAACTGTTGCTTTACCATAATTTATCTTGCTCAAAATACTCCTCAAAATTACTTATTTTAGCTCAATCATTTAATCCTTAAAAACAAAACCCCAGTTTATGAGTCCCGGAATTATCGTAGCAATCGTTATATTATTATTGTTGTTTTCATTTTTTGTGACCGTCAAACAGGGTACTGTTGCCGTGATCACCATTTTCGGGAAATTCCGCCGCATCTTGCGCCCGGGCCTGAATATGCGTATTCCTTTTATTGAGCAGATCAATCGCCGTATTTCTATACAGAATCGTTCTATTGAATTAAAATTCCAGGCTATTACCCAGGACCAGGCAAATGTGAACTTTTCAGCCATGCTGCTGTATGCGGTGTTCAACCAGGAAGAAGAAACCATTAAAAATGTGGCCTTTAAGTTTATGGATGAACGTAGTCTGATGCAGGCACTGGTGCGTTCTGTAGAAGGTTCTGTACGTTCTTATGTAGCGACAAAAAGACAAAGTGAAATCCTTTCTTTACGTACGGAGATCATTTTGCACGTGAAAGAACAACTGGACAAATCCCTGGAAGAATGGGGCTATCACCTGATCGACCTGCAAATCAATGATATTACTTTTGATGAGGTCATTATGCGCTCTATGGCCCAGGTAGTAGCGTCTAACAACCTGAAAGCGGCTGCAGAGAATGAAGGCCAGGCATTGCTGATCACTAAAACGAAAAGCGCGGAGGCCGAGGGTAACGCGATCAAGATACAGGCTGAGGCAGAGCGCCAGGCTGCACAGTTAAGAGGGCAGGGGGTTGCCTTGTTCCGCGAAGAAGTAGCACATGGTATGGCCGCTGCGGCAAAAGAAATGGAACAGGCTAACCTGGATGCTTCCTTTATTTTATTCTCAATGTGGACCGACGCGATTAAACATTTTGCGGAAAACGGGAAGGGTAATACCATTTTCCTGGACGGTAGTAATGATAGTATGCAACGTACTATGAAGGAATTAATGGCGGTAGCGCAAGGTTCAAGAATACTGGCAAAGGATGAAGACAATACCGGTACTAAGCGGCCGGATTTAACTTAACAGAAGCCTGTCATGCCAATATTATAATAGCAAAAGGAGCTTGAATGGATCAAGCTCCTTTTGATTATTGTTTATTAAATACGGCAATCTTTATTATTGAATACTTATTTCTTTTACAGATTGCAGCTGCTCATCAGCAATTAAATAGATATAGTATACGCCCGCCGATATTGTTTCCGGGAGATCAATATTTACTTTTTGCATGTTGAAGCTATTCGTATAAACTTCTTGCCCGGTATTATTGATTATTCTGATACTGTAATCACGGTCTGCAAATGCAGTATTTTCTATTGTAATTTTCCTACTTGCCGGGTTAGGGTAAATATTCAGCTGATTATTAAATTTATTAGTTTTAATTGAGGTCGTATTAGAACAATCGGCATTCGCAAGTTCAATAATTTCTTTAATATCCAAAGCCCTGGACCAAAATCCGAGATCGTCGAGATATCCTTTAAACGGGGCATCCAGATAACTAGGGCCTCCTGGTGGTATATCAATACCTCCTATCCAGGTTGGGTTTTGATTTTGCGGATACACATTAGCCGGAAGGTTATTGGTAATCATTAAATTTCCATCAGTATAAATGAAATTCTGGTTCAGATTTTTATCATATACAAAAGTAACATGCTGCCATTCCGAGGTTACAGGTGTAACAACGGGGTACTTGAATTCTGTATTCTTATGGTGGTGTAAACAATAGGTATAATTATGTGGAAATGATGAAGTCGGGTCGCCTATGGTGATCCGGTATTTATGATCATAGTTGGCCGTACCACGGTCTGCTACAATGTCCTGTCCTGTACCGGGTACAGGTGTTCTTTTTACCCAGAAAGCAATCGTAAAAGAGGTTGGCGTATCGGGTAAAATACTGTTTTGAATGATCAGCTTTTTATAGTTACCGTCAAAGTAAAGAGCTGCGTCCGTATTCTGGCAACGGTCGGGGGTAAATATGGTACCGTAATTTGTTGCATGGTTATTATTGCCGCTAAGGTCATTATAATTGTTCGTAAAAGAATACCATGCTTTGAGCTGGGGAACGGGTACATAGGAGGGTAGTTGCTGTGCTTTCAGGGACCCGAGACTGATAGCAGACAGGGTTAAAATCGTTAAGGTAGCTTTTTTCATGAATGAATTATTTTTTGCAAATAAAGGGTTTTATTAATTATTTATCATATAATAATTTAATTTTTTTTTGTGCTGCATATTAAAAAGAAGAAGGTACCGCGATCGCAGCACCTTCTTCTTTAATATTTGATTGAATTTACTTAAGGATTAGTGGACCATAAACTAAAATCTTTCACTAAAGCGCGTTGTGGTAACTTCAGGTGGTCAACAATGAGTTGTGCCAGGTCTTCGGGTTGCAGTACTTTCTCTTCGTTGCCATCGGTAAAATTGGCGCTCATGGTCATTTCTGTAGCAATAGTACTTGGATTAACTGTAGACACACGAATGTTTGATTTACGTAACTCCTGCATCAAAGCCTCGGAAAGATTGTTTACCGCAGCCTTTGAAGCGCCGTAAGCACTTAGATTGGCATTGCCTTTCAACCCGGCTGTAGAGCCGATATTGATCACATCACCGCTGTTTTGCGCCAGTAAGTGAGGTAAGGTTTCCATGATGGTATAATAAGCACCGAAAACATTGGTTTTAATTACCTGCTCCCATTCCTTAACCGGTGTATCTTTAAAACTACCGACTTTAAGTATACCGGCATTGTTGATCAGGATATTTACGCCACTTAATTCATTCGTAATGTTTTTTATCGCGGCCTGTACCTGTTCATATTCGCTTACATCAGCGGTATGATAAGCTACTTTTATAGCGGGATTGACACTTAGTGCCTGCTCTTTTACAGCGATAAGGTCCGCTTCGGTCCTGGCGATCAAACCTAAATTGACGCCTTCTGCGGCCAGGGCCAATGCCATTGATTTTCCCAAACCTTTGCCGGCACCTGTAATTAAAGCTGTTTTGCCTTGTAATGATTGCATGTTTGTGATTTAATATTTTATCTGTTGATTCTTTAACTACCGATAGGGTAAGCATAATTAAGGCGCAAAAAATTGCGCCTTAATGAGTTGTTTTATTTTTTAGGAATATGGGCCAGTATATCCTGTACAAAATCCCAGAATTTTTGAACGGAACTGATGCTGACTCTTTCCTCGGGAGAGTGCGCTCCTTTAATCGTAGGGCCAAATGAGATCATCTCCATATTGGGATAATGCGCCCCGATAATACCACATTCCAGCCCGGCATGGCAGGCCTCTACGATCGGTGCTGCGCCAAATTTACTGGTATACAAGTCTTTCATTACAGTGAGAATGGAGCTGTTGGGGTCCGGCTTCCAGCCAGGGTAATCTCCTGATGTATTCACACTTAATTCTGCCAGCTCGCATACCGCTTCGATCTGTTCTGCAAGCGCCACTTTTGTAGACTCAACAGAAGAGCGCGTCAGGCATAAGATCTGCAAATCGCCCTCTTTCAAAGCTACACGGGCAAGATTGTTGGAAGTTTCCACCAGGCCTTCAATATCCGGGCTCATGCGGTATACGCCATTGTGGATTGCCTTAAGCGCGTAAATAATTTTCGCGGAATCTTCCTGGGATAAAGCCTGGGCCGAGGTTTCGGAAGCGGCCAGTTCAATACTTAAGCCCGGCTCTAATGCAGCAAATTCCTGCATGATCTCTGCTTTCAGCGTTTCGAAATTAGCCTGGTAAGCATCAAAATTACCGCAGTAAAAATGGGCCTGCGCTTCTCTCGGGATCGCGTTGCGCAATCCGCCGCCATCAATAGCGATCAATTGAATATCATCTACATCAAGATATAAAAAACGCCCCAAGATCACATTGGCGTTGCCTAAGCCTTTATGGATGTCCATACCGGAGTGGCCGCCTTTCAGGCCTTTGATCACGATTTTTGCCGCTTCTCCGATGCCTGCTTCCAGTTCATAAGTTTGCGTAGCAGTAACGTCAACACCACCGGCGCAGCCTATACTAAACGCATCGTCTTCCTCTGTATCTAAGTTTAATAATATATCGCCCTGCAACTGACCAGGCTGTAAACCCAAAGCGCCGGTCATGCCGGTTTCTTCATCAATGGTGAACAGGGCCTCAATCGCCGGGTGCGGAATATCGTTGGACTCCAGGATGCTCATGATCGTGGCAACGCCGATACCGTTATCAGCGCCCAGGGTAGTTCCTTCCGCTTTTACCCAGTCGCCTTCAATTTTCATAATAATGCCCTGGGTTTCAAAATCAAAAACGGTATCATTGTTTTTCTGGCAAACCATATCCAGGTGAGATTGCAAGATGACCGGCTTACGGTCTTCCATACCCGGAGTGGCAGACTTTTTAATGATTACATTACCTACCGCATCAACGGTCGTTTCCAGTCCCAGCGATTTCCCGAAGGAGGCCGCGAATTCGATCACGCGTTCTTCTTTTTTGGAAGGGCGGGGAACAGCATTCAATTTGGAAAAGTTCTTCCAGATAACCTTTGGTTCTATATTGCTTAAAGGCATAATAATATGTATTATTTATGCTGCCAAAGGTAGGATAAACCCGATAAATGCAATGGTTAATTATTGCTCAAAGCAAGGCATTTACGTAAGGTGAAAATACCTGTTCTGGAGGCGGCACATAATTAATAGCGTTAATTTTGGGTAATTTTGAGTTATTTTCGTCATCAATATTCAACAATACTTTTTTCCTGTGCAAATAGACGCGGTCACTCTCAAGGATTTATCAGTTTTTAATGGCGAGTTGAATGTCTTCGACTTAATTGACCAGACTACTTCGCACCTTGGTGCGGCCCGTTTAAAGCAATATTTACAAAGGCCGCCCCAGGATTATAACAGCCTGATGGATATCCAGGATGCCGTAAAGTACTGGGAGCGGCATGAGACGGAGTGGGACTCGGCTATTTCCAATGGTACCCTGGTCATGCTGAAAGATTTTTTTGAATCTTCTGATGGACTGCATTACAAACCCAGTTCCTGGATGTTTTCTATTGACGCGGCTTTACAGCGTATTTTTAATAAGAATGCTTATTCCCTGTTACAGTTCTCGGTCTTTCACCTGATCGACCTGGCAAAAGGCTTACAACAGATATTGAGTATCGAGGATGCTCATACCCCGGTACTGGTACAGCAGGCAAGAGCCGTTTTTGAAACTTTCCTGGCACATAAAGCCAGCCGCGAATTGTTGACGCTGGACCGCCAGTCGCCCCTAAGGGCCCTGATGCATGCCGGTTATCATGGACGCAGGCAGTTGAAAAAGTTTGTTACAACACTTTTTGAACAGTTTGCGAATATGGATTGCTGGCATGCTATGGCTAAAGCAGGAAAGCGATTAGGGTTCACGATGCCTGAAATAAGCCGGGACGAACAGGTGTCTTTGTCTGCTAAAGGGCTTTTTCACCCACTATTAAAGCAGGCGGTACCGTATGATATTGAGCTGGGCAGGGATAAACACATGCTTTTCCTGACCGGGGCCAATATGTCGGGAAAAAGTACCTTGTTGCGAAGCCTGGGCTTGAGCGCGCTCCTGGCACATATCGGTATGGGGGTACCTGCCCGGGAATACAGGATCAGCTTCCTGGAAGGTATTATTACGAATATGCAGGTGGAAGATAATATTTTCAAAGGCGAAAGCTACTTCTTCGCTGAAGTGCAAAGGATGAAGATCACCGCCCAGAAAATTCAGCAAAGTACCCGTCACCTGGTATTGATGGATGAGCTGTTTAAAGGTACTAATGTGCATGACGCCTATGAGTGCAGCAAAGCCGTTATCCAGCATTTGATCCGGCATAGGCATAATTTGCTGGCTTTGTCTACCCATCTATATGAGTTATACGACGAGCTGAAGCAGGAGTCGGGCATTGCTTTCCGCTATTGTAATACGAACATTGATACTGCCGGGAATTATACGTTTACCTACGAACTAAAAGAAGGCGTTTCAAATGATAAGATCGGTTTCCTGGTCCTGCAGCATGAAGGTATCCTGGAAATTTTAAAAGCCAATACTTAATTCATTTATAAAACTTACTTTTGCCCTACAAATAATCCACAAAGTAGCATGGAATCAATAGTAGTGCACGGTAAGACATTTATACCTTACATTTCCGCTGAGGAAATTCAAGCCAAATGTTTTGAGATCGCAGTTAAGATCAATAATGATTATAGGGACGAAAAGCCTTTGTTCATCGCGATCCTTAATGGCTCTTTCTTATTTGCGGCAGATATGTTTCGCCATATCGACCTCGAAGCGGAAATATCGTTTATCAAACTGGTGTCTTATAAAGGGACTACTTCTACCGGTAACGTAGTTACGGCTATTGGTCTTGATGAGCGCGTAAAGGACCGTCATGTAATTATTATTGAAGACATCCTGGATACGGGAAGAACATTGTACCAGTTTTTGCCTGAATTATATAATCAGAATCCTAAATCCCTTAAAATAGCTACTTTGCTGACCAAGCCTACCGCGCGCTTATTTGATGTGCAACCCGATTACCTGGGCTTTGAGATCCCGGATAAGTTTGTACTGGGCTATGGCCTTGATTTTGATGGCCTGGGCAGGAATATTCCCAGCATTTATCAATTGCAAGAATAATTAATATTTGGAAAATCTGAACTCCAATTCAATAATATTATTAATTTCACACACAGTAAATTTTAAAAACAAAAAGAATATGAGCGTTCCAGCAAATTTAAAGTACACCAAAGAGCATGAGTGGATAGCTTTAGAAGGTGATGTAGCCACCATTGGTATCACAGATTTCGCACAGAAAGAGTTAGGTGATATCGTATTTGTTGAAGTAGAAACCGTAGGTCAACAATTAGGGGCTAACGAAGTTTTCGGTACAGTGGAAGCTGTTAAAACGGTTTCTGACCTGTATTTGCCGGTTGCTGGTACCGTATTGGAATTAAATGCGGCTTTGGCTTCTGAGCCGGAAGCAGTAAACAACGATCCTTACGGAAACGGCTGGATGATCAAATTAAAAGTAGACAATCCGGAAGATGTAGCGGCATTATTGGATGCGGAAGCTTATCAGTCCCTGATTGGCTAATAATAAGAACCGCTTAATGTTGACCATTTTTAATTGGTTACGCGATCATAAAAAAATTGCAGCTCTTTGTTTTTATACATGGGCTGCAATTATTTTTGCTGCCTGTTTACTGCCGGGGAAAGATGTGCCCAGCCTGTCGATTTTCCAACATGATAAGCTGATCCATTTCGCCATCTTCGCTTTGCTGGCTTTTCTTCTCCTGTTGCTGTTTCGTAATCCCATGCTTAAAAAAGAAGGCCTTATTGTTTTTCTTTCCTGTACGGCTTATGGCTATTTTGTAGAACTGCTCCAGGGCAGTGGTATTACGGCAGGGCGCAGCTTCGATCATTACGATGCGCTTGCCGATGCTATAGGTGCAGTTTTAGGTATTTTATTGTTCTTTATCCTGAAATTTTTTGGCGATAAAAAGAAATGAGCCGTTAAGAGCGCTCACTAATTATAATGCGAAAGCGAAACCAAGGTTAAATCTTACTATTACAGAGGAATTATTACCCGGTATCTGGTCATAAAGGGGGGCGCCGAGCCCCAGGTCTATGTTAAACCGGTTATTACCCTTTCCCATCTTTACCGCAAATTGGTTATGAACAAAGCTGCCCAGCCTGAAGGACTTGTAATGTTCGGGAATATACTCCGGGGTAGGATCAATGCCTTCTGCCCGTACGGCTCTTGTGCCGTAAGCATACATCATTTGCAAACCTATTCCAATGCCATAGCTGATCCTGCTCTTATAGACTGGAAAAAGCTGGAAAGTGGGTGAAAAGGTGGCATACCTGCTTTTTACATCAGGATACAAGGCTGCCGGTTTCCCAATTTGTGCAAATAGACCATGGTAGAAATTGACCGGAAAGGAAATACCGTACTTTACTTTTTTACCGGTGATAAATTCGTAACCGGCGCCCAGGCCACAACCAAAGTGGCGTTCTGCAATAGATAAGGGTTGAATTTTGATAAAGTGTTCTGTTGACCCTGGCTTTTGTGCAAAGCCGGTTAATGAAAATAAAGACAGGAGTAGCGTAGTATATAGCCGGGTTTTCATAAACTAGAGGTTTTTAATTAGTAGACGAAGTATGATCTTATAAACTTAGCCCGTTTTCCCCGATTTATTTCCCGAAGACCACCGATGTGGATTTTTATAAAACGCTTTTTTGCTTATGTATACAAATACATAAGCAAGGGCATTGCGATGGCATTGATCACAAATAAGCCGCTGTACTGGCCTATTTTAGTTCTGGACAGGACCCCGGCTAACAGGAAATTGAGCAGGATTGCATAGATAAATGGAATAACAATAGTAAAATCCTTAGAGGCGAGGTCTTGCCTTAACACTAAAGCTATAACAGCAAGATCAATACATAACAGTACTATAAGAAGTAGTATTTTCCGCTTCATCTCATAAGGCCTTTGTTACCCCGATGATCACACCGAAGTTGCCGCCCTTTGCGGAGTAAGATTGCCCCGGCAGATAGGTTTGGCTGATCGCGCCATCCAGGTAAAGCGCGCTCTTACACCCCTGCTCTTTAAAAAATAAGGCAAAATCATAGAAATTGATCAAAGACCGGGACATCATAAAAATACAATCGCCATTGGGCAGGATACCCACCCCGTTCCTGATATTTAAATTCTCTGAACCTTTGTTGAACAAAGGATTTACCATGCCGTCCATTAACACCATCGGCCCGGATTGGGTCGCAAAATTTACGCCTGTAGCGTTGAAAGCTTCTCTGGCCGTAATATGTGCCGTTCCTTTTTCCGTTATATAAAATACGCCGTTAGGCTTCATATAGAAGTTACCACCGCCATTCATTTTATTCAGCTTACGCAGTGTTTTGCCGTTTTCAATATATAGCCCTAATGGACTATTGTCCTCCATATACATACCGCCGTTCATGGCAAAGATCAATTGTTGCCTGCGCTTTACAGAAAGCCATTGGTCCAGGGAGTCGAAATTCCTGAAAATATGACCGTCTTCGGCTTTCCAGAACATATTTACATCAGCAGGCTTACAGGTAAAAACCAGGAATTTTTCTTCCTTGCCCGGAACCGCTGTTGATGGGGTTTCACTTTTTATAGCAGGGCCAGGCTGCTCAACCGGCTTTTCTGAGCCGGAAGTGTTACAGCCTGTTAGAGCCGCGATACAAAGAAGCAGCCACCAATACCTCATAGAGTTTAGCTTTGGATGAATTGTTGTTTCACAATCTCCGGCTTCGCTTTTTTTCCCTTGATACGGGCCTCTTTGATGAGGGTAAACGTATGTGCCGCTTTGGTTTTACGGATACCTACAAACGTATGGTAATCTTTTGATTCGATAATGCCAATATCCTCTTTTTTGAGTTCCCCTACATTCGATAAAAAGCCAACCACATCAATTTTATTCACCTTATCTTTTTTCCCTAAAGGAATATAGAGGGTAACCCATTTCGGCTTTTCAGGAATTTCAAAAGGAGGCTGGAGGGTAATTTCAGGAATTGTTTCCCCCGATAAGTATTCCGGTAAATATTCTTCCGGCCCGATCAGCAAGATCGCGGTACCACTGGCCTCCATCCTTGCGGTACGGCCATTCCTGTGCGTATAGGCATCTTCAGAAACCGGTAAATGGTAATGAATAATATATCTTATATGGGGAATGTCCAGGCCGCGCGCAGCCAGGTCTGTAGTGACCAGGATAAAAGTACTGCCATTGCGGAACTTGCTGAGCGCCGCATCCCGGTCTCTTTGTTCCATAGCGCCATGGTAATATTCATTGGTAATGCCTCTTTGCCAGAGGTGATAGCTCAGGCGCTCTACCGATTCCCTGTGGTTACAGAAAATGATCATAGGGCGTGCGCCTAATTGACAAACCAGGTTCACTAAGGTCTGTGCCTTATCTTTATCATCACTTTTTAACTGCTGAATACTTAATGCCTCCGGCTTATTGTCGTCGGTAATATAGCTGAGTACTTTTGGATCGGTTAAGCCGATGAATTCAGGCACTTCAACCGCTGCGGTTGCCGAAGTAAGCATGCGCCTTTCGACATTCGGCAGGTGATCTGTAATAAACAGGATCTCTTCCTGGAAGCCTAATTCCAGTGTTTTGTCAAACTCATCAAAGACTAAGTAAGTGATGCCGGAAGTATCAATATTCTGCCTGCGGATATGGTCGCCTAAACGGCCGGGTGTACCCACGATAATATAAGGGGCTTCAACCAGTTCATTTTCTTCGATCTCTCTCTTATGACCACCATAGCAACAGGTTATTTTTATGCCGGTACGCATGGATTTAAACACTTTCTCGATCTGCATAGCCAGTTCCCGTGAAGGCACTACGATCAGGGCCTGGGTAGATTTTACCGAAGTGTTTAAGGATTTGAGGATCGGGATTAAAAAAGCAAGCGTTTTCCCGGAACCTGTAGCGGAAAGCAATTTGACATTTTTATGCTGTTCGGCAGCTTCAATAGCCTCTTGTTGCATTTGATTTAAAGACTCAAAACCGAGTACTGAAAGTATATCCGATAGGTTAAATGAAAAACTCATAATTGTTTTTTAATGTATTTGCAAAGCTAATACTTACTCGCTAGGTTACCCTAAATTTATTTTAGTTCCCGGTATTTCACACTCATATGGTCTTAATCAACGCGATAATTTTATTGTTCACATAGAAGTGGGATAGTGCTTAGAAACAAAAAAACTTTCCAGGCCCGGAAAGGCTTGAAAAGTTTTTAAACAAACAGGAAAGCGTATTGATAACCCTTACAAAAAGCATTTTTGTGCAGGACACAGGTGATCTGCTTTATCTTGATATAACCAGTTTTGCAGTATATATTTCTTTAGAATGTATTTTTAAAATATAGGTACCTACAGGCAGGGACTGATTGAAAAAAGAATATTTATTATTGTTTACATTCTTAGTTTGATAGATCATTCTGCCCTGCATATCCAGCACATCTATTTGTGTAATAGGATAAGGCGACTCGATAATACTGTTGCCATTTGACCGGGAAGGGTTCGGGTAAACATTGATCATATTCTTTCCGGCCTCTGCATCGCGATCGGTAACCTGCCGTATTTTTACCATCTTCGAATAATTTTCTGTACCATCTATGGTCATTTTTAAACGGTAATAATTATTGCCAATTGCCGCATGCTGATACAGGTAACTGTATTTACCATTTAATGCGCCGTTAACCGGTGTCGTATAAAGGTCCGTATTGAAGTTTTTGCCATCCTTACTGTACTGCAGGGTATACTGTTCCCCCGGAGCTTCATTAACGACGGTCCAGCTGAGCAGGTGTGCCCTGTCGTCTTCGAGGCGGCCGGAGAAGTCCAGCAGATGATCAGGTAAAGGAACACCCGGGATCATTTCAAAATGCACTCTGTTAGATACCTCAGTATAAGAGTCGTTGGTTAACATTACAAGGTAATAATTACCCAGGGTTTGTGGCATATTCAATACGGGTATATCCTTGGTGCCGGAGGTATGTCCGTCAAAATAGGTATAGCTAATGAATTCGCTGCTTGGTTGCGTAACCGTATCGCTGTATATACCTAACCAATCCTTGGTAAGCCCGGGTGCATCCATCCACGAGGTAGTAATATATTCACCCAGGTAAAACTGGTGCGGTTCCGCACCTGCGATAGATAATGTGGTAATACTGTCGCCAACAGAAAAATAGATACGTTCTGAAGCTTCGGCATATTGATCCTGTAAGAAATAGGAAGCAAAATAGTAACCTTTAGCCAGCCCGTTGGCATTAAAAACGCCGCCGCTTGTATTCCTTACATAATCCCATTTAGTAGAATTCGTACCTCCGCCGGGTACATCACTGATTTTGTATACCCCGATCCAGTCATTGGTTAAATTAGGTGCATTACTGAAATGTATAGGAACGGTAACGCCCAGGTCGAAATTATAAGTTGTTGTGCTTAATACGGGTATGGGGCCATAATAAAAAGAAACCTTTGGCGTGATCTGGGTGTAACCGCCATTGCCAAAATAAGCTGCGTAATATTCTCCCGGTTGCAAACTGGCAGGGAGTGTAAAGTTTAATACACCGTTGGTACTTCCGGTATTTTGCCAAACGATAGATGGGGAGCCAGAGCCGGGTGTCTGGCCTTTTTTATAGATACCTATCCATGCGTTCGGGTCTGCCGATCCGTTAGTAAAAGTGACCTGCACTGTACGGCTGCTATACCTGCTGCTGTCTAAGGAAAGTGCAGGATTAAAAACGACACTGTTATACACCTTAAAAGAGTCTGTGACAGACCAGGCTGACCAGGACTGGTTGCGGTCCCGATACCGGGTACGCACATAATGCCAGCCATTACCCACGGATCCGGCCGGCAAAGTATATTGGGTTATATCTACCCCCGCATTCTGATCAACCGATAAGGCACATTCATACTGCCCCTGCGGCCGGCCATATAGATCTTCAAAGTTGCGGAAACTCCTTTTTTCGATAACACTGAAATTACGGGTCGCACTTATCTGAAACTCTGTAGAATTCAGTAATTCGTTACCCGGGGATGCAAAAGCTGAACCCTGGATCGTTACCGGTAACTGCAGCGAATCCGGGAAAATATTAGAGATTTCAGGTGTTGCCGGCGGTGGAATATTTTTATACCGGTGAAAAGCGTCGATCAATACGTTGTTCTGCCAATCTATTTCGGTATCATCAGAGCTGGCGGTCTTGATCTTCTTTCCTCCGATAGAATAAGTGTAGACGTCAGCCTTGTCGTTAACCATATCTACTTCTACCAGCTGGTAAGCCCAGTTGGCGATCGTTTTTTGTACATCTTCGGCATTTGCCTCCTCTGCGGTGTTGCCCCAGTATTGGTCCCAGGCCGTACCGCCGGAAATAATATGGTAGGCAGGCGCCTCCATAAACTGCCCGCGGGCATAGAGGTGATGGTGCGCTCCTACATTCAACAGGAACTTAGGGGAAGTCATGCAGTATGGAATGAGCTGATCTCTTAGCCAGGGAGAAACGTCGGATACATATTGCTCTGCTCTATATGGCCGGTGCCCGATAGTGATAATCCATTTTACAGTAGGGTCGGCGTTGGCCGTATCTACTACTTTTTTTGCCCAGTTAAGCTGCGCTGTATTCACAGCATCAGTATTGGTATAAATTACGACTACATTACCTGCCTGGAAAGAGTAATACCCTTCCTGCCCGGAATAAATGCCTTTGTAATGCATACTATCCAATACAAAATGTTCATAATAGGTACGGATACCTTCCGGCTGATAAGTTTCATGATTACCTACAGCGGTCTGTATCGGTAAAACCCCGGACAGGTACCTTGATTTTTTAAGATGCAGGTTTTCATAATGATCGAGGCTGCCATTATCTACCTGGTCGCCAAGGTTCAATATGAAAGAAATAGAATCATTAAAATGAGGGCCGTATAGTTCTGTCATTTTTCTTTTGGCCGCTATCATCAAACTGTCGTACCGGAACGAGTTGCGGAGTTGGTTGTCACCAATAATCAGGAACCTTAATTTGCCGCTTAGATTAGGTGCCATACCTGGCTGAGGTAAAGTATGGAAAGAGTTTATAGCACTGGAGTCATTGTCACTGACTACCCGGTAATAATACTTGGTAGCCGGCTGTAAGCCTCTAAGCTTTACGGTATTGTAAAAATAATTATTGTTATACCCGGTGCCGGTGATTAAATTACATACCCCGGTCGCGATATTATCCAGGCTGTTTTCTGTTAAGCCGTAACGTACGACAGGATTGTTTACTGTGATGCTGGTTTTCCAGTTAACCACGATACCCGTAGATTGAATGGCCTGCAGATAGGGGTCAATGTTTTGGGCATGAAGTGTTCTTATTGTAGTGAACAGGTTACACAGCAACAATGCTGCGAATAGAAAAAATCTTGTCATAAATGATGCTCAATTTTGCGCGGGCGAAATTGGGTATATCGTATTATGGCAACATTTTCTACATGTTATTAAATGGTTAATCTGTCTTAATGCATCAACCAGTTGCCTGAAAAGGCAAAAAAAAAACAGTAGCTGTCAATGACCTGCTACTGTTTAATGATATATGTTAAACTGATTTTTTAGTACCGGATGCCTTATTTTTTTGCGGCAAGCTCTTTTACTTTTTCATAAAGAATATCTTCACCACCTTCTTCATAGCCGGTATGCATCAAAGCTATCTTGCCTTCCTGGTCAACGATAAGGGTAAACGGAACATTCTGGAAGTTCAGAGAACGTTTAAGGTCTGAATTGGGGTCCTGGAAAACCGGGAAGTTCCAACCCTGGGATTTTGCATAAGAACGTACCTGTGCAGTAGCGCGGGCGTCATCCATAGATACGGTCATATAGTTAAACTCCGGAGTTTCCTTTTGCCAATCCGCCAGTTTGCCCCTGATATTTTTGATCTCTTTTTTACAGGGAATACACCAGGTTGCCCAGAAACTGATCAGCGTTATTTTTCCTTTTTCTACTGTTTGGTTGAAGGCAATGGAAGTACCATTAAGATCCTTTACCGAAGTAGATGGTAAAGCGGACTGTTGTGCCTGTACCTGGAAGGCTAATACTAAACCAGTTATGAATGCGGCTACTTTTTTCATAATTATATATTGTTTTCTGTTTTGTTGACCTTTTAAAAAAATAAGACCAAATGTACTTAAAAAGATTTACTTTAGCTTGTTAAAATATCAAATTTAATATTTGAAGGAGTTCCTGTTTAGACAACATTTTTTAGGCAGGGTTTAAATAAATGTGTTAAAATAAATTGTTATTCAATTACACGAATGAAAGCATTATCTCTATTATTTATTGCATCTGTAGGTGCCGCATCTGTGACTTATGGCCAAGGTCTGCTACCCGGTAAAATTTCCGGGGACCTGATGACCAATATGAATTTTTTCAGCAGAGATACGACAATTAAGGCATCGGATAACCCGATGTATGACAACTTGTTAAGTGGCGGCGAGGCCTGGCTGGGCTTACGTTATTCCCAGGAAGGTTTTGATGCGTTCGTGCGTATGGATGTATTTAATAATTCTAACCTGCTGGTACCTACGCAGCCTACTACCGGTTTTGGTATCGGTGCATGGGGGATTTCAAAAGATATCCAGAAGTTGAACATTACAGGTGGCTATATCTATGACCAGATTGGTAGCGGAAGCATCTTCAGGGCTTACGAGGACCGCGGCTTACTGATCGATAATGCTTTGGTGGGCCTGCGTTTGAAATACCAGATAAACGATAATCTTACAGTAAAAGCATTTACCGGGCAGCAGAAATTCCTGTTTGAACGTTATAAGCCAATCATTAAAGGATTGAGTGTAGACGGTAACTATAATATAAAGAATAAAGTATTCCTGAACCCTGGTTTTGGCGTCGTGAACCGTACGCTGGACAAAGCCAGTCTGGATGCGGTGGTAACCAGGACCAATGGTTTACCCCTCGAGGACAGGAGAGAGGCTAAATATAATATGTATGCCGGTTCGGTATATAACACTTTGTCTGTAGGTGGGTTTTCCTGGTATGTTGAAGGTGCTTTAAAATCAGAAGAAGCTTATAATAATTATACCGGTGACCTGGAGTACAATCCCGGTTCCTTCCTGTATACGACCCTGGGCTATGCTATGGAAGGTTTAGCGATCAACTTTACCGGTAAGCGGACACAGAATTTTGTAATGCGGACCTCGCCGTCCGAAAGCGCGAATTTAGGTATGGTAGGCTGGCAGCCTTTAGTCGCCCAGATCAGGCCGCAAAGACTGATCGCGCGTTATATGCCGCAGTCCCTGGATTGGAGCGAGCTGGCATTGAACGGTAACGTGATGTATGTGCCTAATGATGATTATGATTTTAATGTAAGCTATACGCATATTAATAAACTGGATAATGAAAAGCTGTACCGTGAAGCTTATTTTGAAACAAACATCCGGAGCCTGAAAGATATCAGGCTGACTTTAGGGTTGCACTACATGGAATATAACCAGGAGTACTATCAATTCAAACCGGGAGTGCCTATGGTAGTCGCATGGACACCATTTGCCGAGTTCGTGTATAAAATATCGCCTAAGCAATCCATCTCGGTACAGGCACAATATATGGATACCAAACAGGATTTTGGCAGCTGGGCATTCTTACAGTTGGAATACGCGATCGCGCCAAAATGGTCCTTTGCCGTTTCCGATATGTATAACGTGAAACCTGCCCATGCCGGTGACGATGGTCAGCACTACTACAACTTCTTCCTGGCCCATACAAGAGGACCAAACCGCTTCTCTGCTGCCTGGGTTAAACAGGTGGAGGGGATCAACTGTACCGGTGGGGTATGTCGTTATGAGCCTGCCTTTAACGGGTTGAAATTAATGATCACATCAACCTTCTAAAATAGCGCTGAATTTAAAAGCATAGGCCGTTGTTATTATATAATGACGGCCTATCTTTTTTTACCAACTTAAAAAAAAATTAACTAAAGGAATATGCGGTAAAACGCAATGCTATATTATCTTTGCTACGATGAGGATACTGATTTCCATATTTTTCTTTTTGCTACTGTCCACACAGCTGATACCTGTGAAGGAAGTAGGTAAGAACTTATGGAGTCAGACCATGGCAGAAGAGGAAGTTACCCCTCAAAACCTGGTGCATAAATTGCAACCCATCAACCGGTTGTGGTACCTTGATTTTACCACTTCTACCGACCAGTTTGACCAAAAGAACCAGCAATCCTTTATTATTGTCGATGAAGCGCTGATCAAGTGTTTTCATCTGGAAGTACTCACCCAACCTCCAAATTTCCTTTCCCTGGCTTAGGCTCTACTTTGCTCTGCAATTGTCTTGATTTTCATGTATGCCGATGTATAGATATTTAGGTAGTACAAGAGACGTTGAAGAATTTTATTTATTGATAAACAGATCGTAGGATACCAAACAGCATCACTGTATGCCTGTTTTTGGTGTATTCCTCTAATACTGCTGTATACTCAATTTTTCTACAAACACTTTATTCAGACCTAAAAAAATGACTCATAAAAAGTCCTTATTCTCTTATGCCAAGAATGATTTCCTGGCAGGATTAATCGTATTCCTGATTGCGCTCCCTCTTTGCCTTGGTATTGCCCAGGCCTCGGGAGCACCCCTCTTCTCCGGTATTGTTGCGGGCGTGGTAGGCGGTATTGTTATTGGTATTTTAAGTAAAAGCACCTTCAGTGTGAGTGGCCCCGCAGCGGGTTTAGTATCTATTGTTGTCGGAGCGCTTACAGAACTGGGTGCTTTTGAGATCTTCCTGTGCGCGGTGATGCTGGCCGGTGCTTTCCAGCTTTTACTGGGCATTATAAAAGCCGGTACGTTTGCCAATTTTTTCCCTTCAAGCGTAATTGAAGGTATGCTGGCAGGTATCGGCCTGACGATCATCTATAAGCAATTGCGGGATGCGGTTGGTTATAATGATGGAAGAGTAGGTATGCTGGACGGCGAGCGCGGTATGGATTTTGGTTTATTATCGGGAGTAATGGATAATATACACTTGGGCGCGGTAGTGATCACTATAGTTTGTCTTGGTATTTTAATCTTATGGAGTACCAAACCCTTCCGTAAGCTGCAAATGGTTCCTGCGGGCCTTATAGTAGTAATTGTGGGTACCCTGCTGAATGTATTGTTTAATAAAACAAGCGGTATGCTGCATTTAGATGAAGAGTACCTGGTACAGCTGGAAGTGCCGACTTCCGCGGAAGCGTTTTTCGCCCAGTTTACCCTTCCCGATTTCAGTGGCTTTGCCAACCCGGCCGTATGGAAATACGGATTGATCATCGCGGTAGTAGCATCTATCGAAACCTTACTGTGTATCGAGGCGACCGATAAAATGGACCCTTTAAAGCGCAATACTTCAGGTAACAAGGAACTGATTGCCCAGGGTGTCGGCAATATGGCCAGCGGCCTGATCGGGGGTTTGCCGATTACTTCGGTAATCGTGCGTTCCAGCGCGAATATTAACGCGGGTGCCAAGTCCAAGTTGTCCACGATTGTCCACGGTGTACTTTTATTTGGCTGCGTAGCTACCATCCCGATGGTGTTGAACATGATTCCTAAATCAGCATTGGCGGCTATATTGATCTTTACCGGTTATCGCCTGGCACGCCCGGCCATATTCGTACATATGTACCATGTAGGCCGGACAGAGTTTATCCCGTTTGTGGTTACAGCCGTAGCGGTTGCATTACCATTCTTAGGTTTACTGAATGGGGTAGGACTGGGTATGGTCATCAGCATCTTTTACCTCTTACGCGCCAATACCAGGATCCCGTATTATTACAAAAGGATCCAGGCTAAAGACCAGGACCTGATCACATTGGAGCTGGCGCAGGAGGTTTCGTTCCTGAACAAAGGCAGTATTAAGAAAACACTGGATAATTTCCCCGAGGGTAGTACGATCGTAATTGACGCTACTAATTCTGAATATATCGATTATGACGTACTGGAAGAAATCAGGGAATTCTACACCGTTAAGGCGCCGAGTAAAAATATCACGGTTTCCCTGGTCGGGTTCAGGAATGAGTATAAAATCCCTTCCGGTACGAGTGTACGTGTTATGATGGACAAATTAGAGCAGAGTGAAGATGCTAAAAAATGGGCTGGAAATCACAGCAAATTATTGAAAGAGCTTGAATCATAATTCAAGTACAGGGTTGCTGGTCTAAATCCCTTTTATTTTATTTATTTAAAACAAATTTTAATGTTACAAAAGTATAACAACGACTTAAACTCAATTACGGCACAAGATGCATTACAGATTTTACTGGATGGTAACAAGCGCTTTACGAACGGAATTAGTGTAAATAAAGACTTACTGAGTAAAGTCGAGCTGACCGGTAACAGCCAGAACCCTTTTGCCGCAATCTTAAGTTGTATGGATTCCCGTGCACCTGTTGAAATTATCTTCGATCAGGGTATTGGTGATGTGTTTAGCGTGAGAATGGCGGGCAATGTTACTTCTGAGAACGTATTGGGTTCCCTTGAATATGCTACTGGCGTAGTTGGTTCTAAATTATTGATGGTACTGGGGCACACGAACTGTGGTGCGGTAAAAGGAGCTATTGATAATGTAGCATTAGGTAACCTTACCCAGTTATTGGAAAAAATCCGCCCGGCGGTAAAAGAGGCGTGTACAGATGGAAAAGACTGTGCCAGCTCCGATAAAGCATATGTGAATACTGTTGCAGCATTAAATGTGCATAATGCCAAACAATCTATTTTGGACCAAAGCCCGATTATCAGGGACTTAGTTAAAGAAGGAAAAGTGTTATTGGTTGGCGCGATGTACGATGTAGAAAAAGGAGAAGTGACTGTCCTGGATTCTAAGTTCAGTTTATAAGCCATTATATTACTTTTTGAGCAGGCGGTCGACCGGTAGGTCGGCCGCCTGCTCCTTTTCAGCTATTTGCAGGTTCGTATTACCGGTACTTTACTGAAGAAGACTTTTGTTATCGGATATTAATGACTAACTTTGTCACACTTTTGTCCTGATTCCTTGTAATCCGTTATGGCTTCGTTTCAACATCATGATCTAGATCCTAAATGCAGCAGGTGTTCTGAGCGCTTTACAAATGTTTTTTGTAGAGCTAAATATGATGCCCTGCAGGATATAGAAAAAGAAAAGATCTGCAGCTTTTACAAGAAAGGAGAAGTCATCTTTAAAGAGGGTGCCCGGCCTTTTGGTATCTTTTGCCTGAACAGGGGGAAGATCAAACTGGTAAAAACAGGTGATGACGGCAGAGAGCATATTGTACGCCTGGTACGCCCCGGAGATCCCCTGGGCTACCGTTCCTTGTTAAGCGGGGATAAATATAATGCCAGCGCGATCGCTATCGAGGATAGTGGTGTGTGTTTTATCCCTAAAGAATTGTTTATTGGCATTCTGGCTAAAGATAGTGACCTGACTTTTGAAATGCTGAGACTCCTTTCTGATGATCTCAAAAAGGCGGAGCTCCAATTGACCCATTTAGCCCAGAAGCCGGTCCGGGAAAGGGTAGCGGAAGCATTATTGTTTATTAAAGAAACTTATGGCTTTGAAAGCGACGGCATGACGATCAATGCTTCTTTCAGCCGGGAAGATATCGCCAATATTGTAGGTACTGCTACCGAAACGGCCATACGCCTGCTTTCAGAGCTCAATAAAGATAGCATCATCAAATTGAGCGGTAAAAAAATCAGCATCCTGGATTTGGAGAAGCTGATCAAGGTCGCCAATGTATTTGATTAACTATTTCCCTCTTTTCCGGAAACATGATAAAAATCATATTCCGGGTTTTCATTCATCATATTTTTATCCCGCGATTCCCGTGAATTTTGTACCTGATCAAATCTGGTTTCAAAACAACATCGAATGGAGGGCTTTCACACTTTATCCGTCACTACCACATCAGCGCTTAAAGAGCTGATGACACTGATACTTTCAGCATCTTATCCGGAGGTATTTCACTGCGGTGACGCTGTAATTGCCGCTGCAGGAGAACTGGAGCAAAGTGATGATATCCGTTTGTTGAAAAGCTATATGGACGGTATTTATAATGCGATTGAACGTCTTTTTTACAAAGAAAAAATTGTACTGTTCCCATACCTGGAAAAACACTTTACCCCGGATGGTAAAGGACGAACCGTTGCTGCAATAAATGCTTCAATAGAAGAAGGACAGCGGGCTTCCAAAATGGTCCGGTATTTTAAAGCAGAGCTCACAGGTGCGGCCCCGGAAACAAAAAATATAGTAACAGAAGTGCAGATGCTGGCTGCTTTCCAGGCATTCGAACAATCCTGGAAAGCCCTTTGTTATCAGAGAATGCAGTTATTTGCCTGCTTTGCTTTCTGATCAAAAACTAAAGTTTAAAACAATGGTGGAAGATAAGCTAATAGCGACCTGTTATCACTGCGGGGATGAATGCGATACAGAACCTCTGAGGGTAGCGGATAAATCTTTTTGTTGTAATGGCTGTATGAATGTTTACCAGTTGCTGCATCAGAATGAACTGGAGGATTACTATTGCCTGAACCAGGCCCCTGGTCAGAAAATAAAATCTGTTCCGCTTGAAAAATTTGCTTTCCTGGAGGAGGTAACGGTTATTCAAAAGCTATTATTATTCCGCAACGAACAGCAGGCACAGGTTTCTTTTTATTTGCCGCAAATGTATTGCAGCTCTTGCCTCTGGCTCCTGGAGCACCTGTCAGAGCTGGATAAAAATATCATTGGCAGCCAGGTGAATTTTAATACTAAAACCCTTAAGGTTACCTTCCAGATTGAACACTTATCACTGCGTGCACTGGCAGAATTATTAGCGAGGATCGGATATGAACCGGTGATCGATATCTATGAAGATAAAGCGGAAAAAGATAAATACAATTCAAAGAGGGCTTACCTGAAACTGGGCATCACCGGCTTTTGTTTTGCCAATATTATGCTGATCGCGTTCCCGGAATACCTGGGCCTGGACCCGGAAACCCAACCCGGTCTTGCCTTATTTTTTAAGATCGCTAATGTGCTTCTGGCACTGCCTGTAGTATTTTATGGTGCCAGGGAGTTTTTTGTCAATGCCTGGTACAGCTACCGGCAACGCTATCTCAATATTGACGCGCCGATCGCTCTTGCGGTGGCGGTCACTTTTGGCAGGAGTTTATATGAAGTGTGGAGTAATACCGGTGCCGGTTATTTTGATAGCATGTCGGGGATCGTCTTTTTTATGCTCCTGGGACGTACACTGCAAAATCGTAGCTATACCACACTTCGTTTTAACCGGGATTATAAATCTTATTTCCCCGTTGCGGTAAGCCGGATAGAAGATGGGAAAAAAGTCCTGATCAAACTTGAAGAGATAGAAACGAACAATGTTTTAATGATTCATCACCAGGAAGTGATTCCTACCGATTGTTTATTGTCTAAAGGAAACGCTAAGATTGACTATAGTTTTGTAACAGGTGAAGATAAGGCCGAATGGATCGATAAAGGCGCTGTGATCTATGCCGGAGGCCGGAATGTGGGCGCGGCGATTGAGGTATTGACCGTAAAGTCATTCAGCCAAAACAGTTTTACCCAACTTTGGAACAGTAGTGTATTTCAAAAGCAGGTTGATGATAAAGAGAGTCGCATTACGCTGATCAGTAAATATTTCTCCCTGGCGGTTTTATTGATCGCCATGGGTACATTTATCGCCTGGCAATTCATAGCGCCTGCGATCGCCTGGAAAGCGGCTACGGCGGTACTCATCGTTGCCTGTCCCTGTTCCTTATTGCTGACCTCTTCGTTCACTAACGGTTATCTTTTAGAGCGGCTGGCACGTGTAGGCTGTTACCTGAAAAATGCCCGGGTACTGGAGCAGATGACCCGCATACAGCACATAGCCTTTGATAAAACCGGTACCCTGACCGCAGCGAACGCATCAGGATTGAAGATAGACAAAATGATTTTGGAAGCTGAAGAACTGGACGCGGTACTATACGCGCTGTCTCAAAGCCTGCATCCCTTAAGCCGCGCGATCGTACAACATTATCAATACCAGGAGCACAACTATAGAACGGTAACCATTAAAGAAATCCCCGGTGCCGGTATCGAGGCCTGGGCTGAGGATAAGCATTATAAGATCGGTAATGCCCTGTTCGCAAGAGGTACCGCTGAAGTTAACAGCAATGATACACGCGTCTATGTCACGGTTGATGGTGTGCTTAAAGCGCAGTATTCGTTTGAAGTGGCATTGATACCGGGTGCTGCGGTCCTTATCAAAAAGCTTTCCGCTGAATACGAACTTTCCTTATTGAGCGGTGACAACGATGCTTCCCGTCAATACCTGGAAGGTGTATTTGGCAAGACAAGTAAACTAAGCTATAATATGAAGCCTGCAGAAAAGCTGTATTATATTAAGCAGGTGCAGGAATCCGGTAAGCAAGTGATGATGGTAGGCGACGGGCTTAATGATGCCGGGGCTTTACAGCAAAGTGATGTAGGTGTAGCTGTGGTGAAAAGCGCCTTTGCTTTCAGCCCGGCCTGTGATGTGATCATGGAAGCGGAAAAGCTGCGCTTCCTGCCGCAATTTATAGCCTGGGCTAAGGGCGGGAAACGGCTGATCACTGCCGGGTTTATTTATTCGCTGCTATTTAATATTATAGGTCTTGGGTTTGCGGTTACCGGTAATCTTTCGCCCCTTGTGGCGGCTATACTGATGCCGTCGTCGTCGCTCGGAATCATATTGATCGCTTACCTGGGTGTGCGTCATATGGCCCGGCTGAATGCCTAATCCGCCTTCATGTTGTGGCGTGACAAAAAGATGACAAAAATCATGTTTAGGTCTAATGCCCGACATGAAATATCAACCTTGTTAAAATGAACTTTGCAGCTAAAGACAAAGGTTATGGGTATCGTTATTTTTCTGCTCAGTGTTTCGCTCCTGGTTGCCATATTCTTTCTATGTGTATATATATGGGGCGTTAAGTCGGGCCAGTTTGATGATGATTATTCCCCGGCGCACCGGATCTTCTTCGATGATAAAATTGAACCTAAAAGCAAAAACAAATAATAAACAACAAAGATTATGATTCAGAAAGAACAGTTCTTTTATGACAACAAGATCGTGAAGCAATTTGGTATTGCGACCATGGTTTGGGGAATTGTCGGTATGCTGGTCGGGGTAATTATTGCCTTACAGCTTGCTTTTCCATCTTTAAACCTGGGTATTCCTTATACCACTTTCGGTCGTTTAAGGCCGATCCATACCAATGCCGTGATCTTCGCGTTCGTGGGTAACGCGGTGTTCGCCGGTGCTTATTACATTTTTCAAAGAGTACTTAAAGCCAGGATGTACAGTGATGTGTTGAGTAAGATTCACCTTTGGGGCTGGCAGCTGATCATTGTTGCGGGGGCCATTTCCCTGGCCCTGGGGTATACAACCAGTAAAGAGTATGCAGAGCTGGAATGGCCTATAGATATTGCTATTACGCTGATCTGGGTCGTATTCGGTATCAATATGATGGGCACCATGATCAAGCGCAGGGAGCGGCATATGTATGTGGCGATCTGGTTCTTTATCGGTACCTGGGTAGCGGTAGCGATGTTGCACATCGTCAATTCTTTTGCTTTACCTTATAGCTGGTTCGGTTCCTACAGCGCTTTCGCAGGCGTCCAGGATGCATTGGTACAATGGTGGTATGGTCATAATGCCGTAGCCTTTTTCCTGACCACTCCTTTCCTGGGGCTCATGTACTACTTCGTACCCAAGGCGGCTAACCGCCCGGTATATTCTTATCGCTGGAGTATTATTCACTTCTGGGCTTTGATCTTTATTTATATCTGGGCTGGTCCGCACCATCTTTTATACACCGCTTTGCCGGGATGGGCACAGGCTTTGGGTACCGTGTTCAGTATTATGCTGATCCTGCCAAGCTGGGGTGGTATGCTGAATGGCCTTTTCACTATACGCGGTGCCTGGGATAAGGTAAAAGAGGACCCGATCCTGAAAATGTTCATCGTGGCGCTGACCTGTTATGGTATGGCTACTTTAGAAGGTCCCTTATTATCTATTAAATCACTGAATGCGATTTCTCACTATACCGACTGGACCGTAGCCCATGTGCATATAGGTGCTTTAGGTTTCAATGGTTTCCTGGTATTCGGTATGTTATATTACATGATCCCTAAAATGTGGCATACGGAACTGTACTCAAAGAAAATGGCGAATACGCATTTCCTTATCGGGACAGTTGGTATCTTATTATATGCCATTCCTCTGTATTGGGCGGCATTTACACAAAGCCTGATGTGGAAGCAGTTTACCGAATCGGGGCAATTAAAATACCAGTTCCTGGAAACCGTAACGCATATTGTGCCGGCCTATATGATCCGGGCATTTGGCGGAGCCTTATACTTATTCGGTGCCAGCATGGCCGTGTACAACCTGGCCAAAACAATGAAGAAAGGAGCCTTCGTGGCCAATGAGGCAGCATCTGCTGTACCTTTCAGATCAATACCGGTGCCGGAGCTGGAAGGACATAAAGTGCATTGGCATACCCGTCTTATTGAACGTCGCCCGGTAACGCTTACGATATTGAGCCTTGTAGCCGTAGCAATAGGTGGCCTGGTGGAATTAACTCCTTCCTTGCTGGTGGATAAAGATGTCCCGGTGATCTCTGTGGTGAAACCATATACCCCACTTGAATTAGCAGGACGAGATATTTATGTACGTGAAGGTTGTTATAACTGTCACTCACAAATGGTAAGACCTTTCCGGGATGAAATCGCGCGTTATGGTGAATACTCCAAAGCAGGAGAGTTTATCTACGACCGGCCTTTCCAATGGGGGAGTAAACGCACCGGGCCGGACTTGCATAGAGTAGGTGGTAAATACTCCGATTCCTGGCACTATGCGCATATGGACAATCCACAGGAAATTTCTCCCGGTTCTATTATGCCGGCTTATCCATGGTTGCTGGAGAATAAAGCTAATACCAGCTTATTGCCCAATAAAATCAGAACACTGCGCAAACTGGGTGTGCCTTACCCTGAAGGATATGATGAAGTGGCTATTGCTGAATATGAAAAACAGGCGAAGCAAATAACAGATAAATTAAAATCAGAAAAGATCAAAGGTGCAACAGCGGATAAGGAGATCATCGCCCTGATCGCTTATATGCAGCGCCTGGGTACGGATATCAAACAGTTGGATAAAGGAAAAACAACTGCATCTGCCGAGTAATATTTTTCATTCATAAAATTTAAAAATCGCAGAACATGAAATTTAAAAACTATCTGACCGAGATCGATAATGTGGCCATATTCCCGATTATTTCTCTTGTGATTTTCGTAACCATATTTGCTGTTGCCGCTATATATGCTTTTTCCGCGGATAAAAAGAAGATGAAGGATAACGCCAATATCCCTTTGAACTAAAAACAAAAACAAATGAATCCAATTTATAAAAAACTATTATTCTGTTCCTGCTTATTATTCGGTATACCGGCTGTAAGCTTTGCACTTAGTGTCGCTCCTGCCGCGGAAACACCTGCTACGGGTGCATACGATACCATCAGGTATGTATTGTTCGGCTTTGCGGTTTTATTACTGTTTGTCATTATTGCCTTAGGCTATGCGATCCAGGCCTCGTTGCAGATCAAAAGGAAACAGTTCCTGAAAAATAATAAGGCGCCGAAGGCATTGGGAATACTGTTCTTATGCTTAGGGCTGATGGCTGCGCAACCTGTTTTTGCCGAGGATGCAGTGGTTAAGGAAGTTGTAGAAGAGGCGCCCGGGTTTTGGGCTAACCTTTTCAATACCGCACCCAATGATATGCTGATCACTATCCTGGTCATCCTGGTAGAGTTGATGGTCATATTTGTTTTGGTAAGGGTACAGATCAAGCTTTTAAAAGAAAAAACAATAGAAGCCGCCAAACCTTCCGCTGCAGGCTTTTCCTGGGCACGCCTGCTCGAAAAACTGGGTGCCAATAAAGCTACGGATGATGTGGCCAGCCTGGACCTGAATCATGAATATGATGGGATCCGCGAGTTGGATAATAATATTCCCAAATGGTGGCAGCTGGCCTTTGGGGGTACCGTGGTGATCGGTATTATTTATCTCTTCAGGATGTTTGTTACAGGTAGCTTACCTGACCAGGTTTCGGAATTAGAGGAAGATCAGCGTGTAGCCGCGATCAAAATAGCGGAATATTTGAAAAACTCAGCGAATAATGTAGATGAAAATTCTGTAGTAATGTTGGATGCAGGTGGGATTGCGCAGGGTAAAGAATTATTTGCCAAGAACTGTGTAGCTTGTCATGGCAGCGGCGGCGGAGGTACTATAGGCCCCAATCTTACCGATGAGTACTGGCTGCATAAAGGTGGTATAAAAGATGTTTTCTACAGTATTAAATATGGTTGGCCGGAAAAAGGAATGAAATCCTGGCAATCTGATTTTTCCCCCGCACAGATTGCCCAGCTGGCCAGCTATGTGAAATCCCTGGCCGGTTCCAACCCGCCTGATGCGAAGGACAAAGAAGGTGAATTATATTCGGAAGAGGCTAATGCGGAGCAAAAGGAAGTGAAAGCAGATGAGGGAGCTCCTGCTGCACCGGCTGAAACTGCGAAGGCCATTTAAGTAAATTCAGGCGCATGTCAGATCATGAATTAAATACAGAAACACATTATGGGAACCGGCTTGCCGGCCTGGATAAAGTTGGGAAGCGTAAATGGATCTATGCGTTCCAACCCCAGGGGAAATTATATAAAATCAGGACCTGGATCACCTGGGGATATTTGTTGTTGTTGTTTGGGATGCCATTTATCAAGGTAAATGGCAATCCCTTGTTTTTGTTTAATATCCCGGAACGCACTTTTATATTATTCGGACAGCTCTTCCTGCCCCAGGATTTTATGATATTGGGTGTAGCTATGCTCGTGGTCCTGGTGTTTATTATCGTTTTTACACTGCTATTTGGAAGAGTCTTTTGCGGTTGGGTCTGCCCGCAGACCATCTTCCTGGAAATGATATTCAGAAAGGTTGAATTCTGGATAGAAGGTCCGGCACATAAACAAATGGCCCTGGCTAAAAAGAAGGAAAAGCCGGCGGGTTACTATACAAGAAAAGTGATCAAGCATATTATCTTTTTCCTGTTGTCCTTTTTGATCGCGAATACTTTCCTGTCTTATATTATAGGTGTGGATGAGTTGTTTAAGATTATTACCGGTAAGTTGTCGGAGCATATCGTTGGCCTGCTGTCTATACTTGGGTTTACAACGATATTTTATGCTGTATTTGCCCATGTACGGGAGATCGTTTGTACTGTTGTAT
This sequence comes from Taibaiella sp., assembly GCA_016786705.1. Lineage (GTDB taxonomy): Bacteria > Bacteroidota > Bacteroidia > Chitinophagales > Chitinophagaceae > Edaphocola. The sequence continues at coordinate 250,172 of JAEUVV010000009.1, read as the reverse complement.
GCCCTTATGGAAGGTTGCAGAGTGTGTTATTGGATAAGCAGTCTATTGCAGTTGCTTATGACTATAACCGCGGAGAACCCAGGAGTAAAAGGAGGAATACAGAGGAAGAACATGGTGATTGTATTGATTGTGGTATGTGCGTCAATGTGTGTCCGACCGGTATAGATATCCGTAACGGTTTACAGATGGAATGTGTGAACTGTACTGCCTGTATTGATGCCTGTAATAGGATGATGCAAAAAGTGGGTAAGGCGGAAAACCTGATCACTTTCGCGAGTGAATACCAGCTTGAAAACAATACGGTTGGCCGGCGTAAACTGAATTACAGGTCAAAGCTGTATATGGTGGTGCTTGGGTTATTGCTGGTTTTATTGACGGGTATGATGATGAGCCGCACTGTATTTGATGCGACGGTTTTACGGGTGCCGGGTCAGCTATTCCAGGAGCATAAAGATGGTACGGTTACTAATCTTTACCGGGTTAAAGTAGTTAATAAAAGCGCAGAGACTTTACCTTTTTCATTGGGTCTGGAAGAGGGCGGGGCACATATAGAATTTGTAGGCCAGCCTATTGATTCCTTAAAAACAGGAGTGCATACAGAGGCTACCTTTTTTATCCGCCAAAAAGCCGATCAGCTGAGCTCAAGAAAGACGACGCTACATGTGCAGATCAGGTCCGGTGATAAAGTTATTCAAACAAAAAAAGTATCCTTTTTAGGAAGTTATTAATAAAGTGAAATAGCAATGAAAGCATTAAGACATCCGGGAAACCTTATCCTGGCAGGGTTTGTGGTTATGGCATTAGGCTTATTAAGTCTTGTATATATGGCTACGCAAGTTAAATTTGATATGGCTGTTGAGGGTGATTATTACCAGCAGGAAGTAAGTTATGACAAAAAGCTGGCCGCGGAACAGCTGGCAAGGGAATTGGGCGACAGTTTTAGTTTTAAAGCGGAAGGAGCTAAGCTAAGCCTGAATTTACCTGCCACCCTTAGTGCGGGTATGGAAAACGGGCGCGCGGAATTTTTCTGTCTTTCCGATGCCGGGCAAGATACGAAGCAGGTATTACAAAAGAATCCGGATGGTCTATATGTATTCAATAAAGAAGCAGTAGCACCGGGTCATAATTACATTGTGAAAGTTTATTTTTCTGCAAAGGGAAAAGATTATTATAAAGAGTTCAGGTTACAATAAGAGATCGTTTTAATCGGGTTTTATGAATACCGTCGTTTTAATATCATCATTGTTGTTAGGCCTGGCCAGCAGCCTGCATTGCCTTGGCATGTGTGGCCCTTTAATCATGGCCGTTCCTTTCCCCGTAAAAAATAAGGCCTGGACTTACAAGTTTTTTTATTTCCTGGGGAAATCCCTGTCTTACGGGTCTTTAGGCGCAGTAATAGGCGTACTCGGCTTAAAGGCGATCTGGGGAGAAGCACAACGTTATGTGTCCATCATTTCCGGTATATTGATCGTACTGCTTATTTTGTTGCCTTTGCTTCGCAGAACACGCCTGAAGTTTCCATTTCAAAAAACTTTTGCAAGCGTTTTTAACCGTATACAGGATAATCCCCGTTGGGTTCATTTTATCCAGCTTGGCTTCCTGAATGGTTTGTTGCCTTGTGGTATGGTGTATGTCGCGCTTACCGCTGCACTGGCCAGTGGCGGTCCTTTGCAGGGATTTATAGCTATGATGTTATTTGGTACAGGTACCAGTGTAGTGTTATGGGGGGTAGCCTTATTGAAAGGTAAATTAAGCTGGAATTTGAGACGAAAGCTGAAACCGGTTAGCCTTGTATTTTCCATACTGGTAGGCGGATTGTTGATTGCGCGCGGCCTGAACCTGGGCATCCCTTATATCAGCCCTAAAATGGATACCGTAAAGGCGGAGCAGCCTTCCTGTTGCGGTGCAAAATCCCCTGAAGAAGGGGCTAAGCACACAGTGAGCTCCTGTCATTAAAAATATAATTTGTTGTTGTTGCAGACCGGGTATTTTCATGCCCGGTATTTTGTTTTTAATCTTTCTGTAGATAATCGATAAACAAAACAAGAAGAGTATCTTAGTATAAAGTTCTAAAAAAATAATTTGTGCAATAAAATTATTTACTACATTTGTCCCGAATTTTAATTATTCAAACATAAGTGGAGACGAATTTTACATATCAATTCAACAGATGTATACCCAGGTATACCGTCCCCGCTATTCCATTCCCCGGAGCATCACGACGATAGGGCAGATAGTAGCGTAAACCCGCTAAGAACGTTGCCCCAAATCTTTGCAATTTTTTAATCAGCATTTAAAATACTGGTTAAGACTTCGTAATTATTTTCGATTAATTTATTTTTTTAAGGTGAAAAAAAATCAGAAGATTCTTTTTCGTACTGCTTCATTATCAGATGTGCAGTATGCTGAAGCCATTTGTTTAGAAATGGAAAATAGTGCCCGTGTAAGAGGCACCGGTATTGCCAAGCGTTCTGTAGAATACCTCGTTCAGAAAATGATAGAGGGAAAAGCGATCATTGCCATTGCCCATAACGGTACCTGGGCCGGGTTCTCCTATATCGAGACCTGGAGTCATGGCCGGTTTGTAGCGAACAGCGGATTGATCGTAAACCCCGTATTCAGGGATATGGGCGTTGCCCGGAAAGTGAAAACCCGCATCTTCAAACTGAGTCGTAAATTATATCCCCAGGCAAAAATTTTTGGCCTGACCACAGGCCTTGCGGTAATGAAGATCAATAGTGACCTGGGTTATGAGCCGGTGACCTACAGTGAGCTGACCCAGGACGAAGCTTTCTGGGCGGGTTGCCGGAGCTGTGTCAATTATGATATTCTTATGGCTAAGGAAAGGAAAAATTGTCTTTGTACGGCAATGCTGTACCGGCCCCGTGAACACAAGATCGCGGCTAAAGCCGTTACCGCGATCCGTTCCAGGTTTAAGAAAAAAACATTAATGCCTTTACTGGCATAAACTTTTGAAAATATAAAATCAATGAAAAAGAAAGTCGTTCTGGGATTCAGCGGAGGATTGGATACCAGTTATTGCGCAAAATATTTAAGCGAAGAACTGGACTATGAGGTGCATAGTGTACTGGTCAATACCGGTGGATTTGATGCTGCTGAACTGGAGCAAATAGAACAGCATGCTTTAAACCTGGGTGTGACTACACATACTACGGTTGATGCCGTGCAGGATTACTACCAGGGTATGGTAAAATACCTCGTTTTCGGAAACTGCTTAAAGAATAATACGTATCCTTTGAGCGTAAGTGCCGAACGCTTGTGCCAGGCTGCCGAAATCGCCAAACAGGCCCGTCTGCTGGCTGCTGACGCGGTGGCGCATGGCAGTACCGGTGCCGGAAATGACCAGGTGCGTTTTGATATGATCTTTCACCAGATGATCCCGGGCATCGAGATCATTACGCCCATCAGGGATCATCAGCTGAGCCGGCAGGAGGAAATTGAATACCTGAAAGGAAAAGGCATACAGATGAATTTTGAAAAGGCGGAATATAGTATCAATAAAGGCTTATGGGGTACAAGTATCGGCGGCAAAGAAACCCTGAAGAGTTATGGTATGATCCCGGAAGAGGCCTGGCCTTCTGCCTGTACGCAAACAGGAACAGAAGAAATTGTATTGCATTTTGAAGCCGGGGAATTGATCGGTTTGAATGAGATTCGTTATCCGCACCCGGTAGCTGCCATAAAGGCTTTACAGGAAATAGCAGGCTCCTATGCTATTGGAAGAGATGTGCATGTGGGCGATACGATCATCGGCATAAAAGGCCGGGTAGCTTTTGAAGCGGCCGCACCGATGCTGATCTTAAAAGCGCACCATACCCTCGAGAAACATGTACTGACTAAATGGCAATTGAGCTGGAAAGACTCCCTGGCACAGTTTTATGCCAACTGGCTGCATGAAGGGCAAATCCTGGATCCGGTGATGCGTGATATAGAAAGCTTTTTCGAACACAGCCAACAGGCGGTGAGTGGTAAGGTATTTATTCAACTGTATCCTTACCGCTTCCAGGTAAATGGTATCGAATCCGATAATGACCTTATGGGTGCTGCTTTTGGACAGTATGGAGAGATGAATGAAGGGTACACCGGTAATGATGTAAGAGGATTCAGTACCATTTTTGGCAACCAGGTGAAGATATGGAACAGCATTCATCAGACACATAAAACAATAGTTCATGAAGAAAATTAAAGCCGGTATTATTGGCGGCGCGGGCTATACAGGCGGAGAGTTGATCCGGCTTTTATTGGGACATCCTGCTGTAGAACTGGTCTTTGTTCATAGCCGGAGCAATAGCGGTAAAGCAATATCAGTTATTCACGACGATCTTGAAGGATTATGTGAACTGCATTTTACGGATCAGGTACAACTAGGGATCGATGTATTGTTTTTGTGTTTGGGGCACGGTGAATCCCGCTCGTTTTTTGCAGCGCATAATATTGAGGATAAGGTGAAAATTATTGATCTCACCAACGATTTCAGGGTTGATCCTGATACCGGAGCGGGTAAAAGGAATTTCATTTATGGGTTGCCCGAAGTAAATAAAGAGCTTATTAAAACGGCTGATGCGATTGCTAATCCCGGCTGCTTCGCGACAGCTATCCAATTGTCTCTATTGCCCTTGTTAGCACAGCACAAAATTCCCGATATTTATATCACGGGCATTACAGGGAGTACAGGAGCGGGGCAAGCATTATCCAGGTCATCCCATTTCAGCTGGCGGCAAAACAATATACAGGCTTATAAAACGCTTGTACATCAGCACCTGGATGAAGTGAGTAAAACTCTAAGTACGGTACAGCACGGTCTTCAAAAGTCTTCGATACACTTTGTTCCCTGGCGGGGCGATTTCGCCCGCGGCATTTTTATCAGCACACAAGTTAAAGTGCCCTTTATGCTTACAGAAATTAAACAATGGTACAAGGATTTTTACTCAGGACATCCTTTCGTACACTGCAGTGATCGGCCAATCCATCTTAAACAGGTGGTGAATACAAACCGTTGCCTGCTACAGCTGGAGATGGAGGACGATAACCTGGTCATCCATGTGGCTATAGATAACTTATTAAAAGGCGCGGTAGGACAGGCGGTACAGAATATGAACTTAATGTTTGACCAGGAAGAAACTACCGGATTATTATTAAAAGCTTCCTGTTTTTAAATGCGAAAAATGAAACTATTTGATGTATATCCTTTAATGGATTTGAATATTGTAAGAGCTGCCGGCAATTATGTTTATGATGAACAGGATAATGCTTTCTTAGATCTTTATGGCGGTCATGCCGTGATCAGTATTGGCCATGGACATCCTCATTGGAAACAGAGGATCGCCGGGCAGATGGATAAGATCGCTTTCTATTCCAATGCAGTAATTAATGAGCTGCAAACGGAGCTGGCGGAAAAATTAGCGCAGATTTCAGGTAAAGAAGCGTATCGCTTGTTTCTGTGTAACAGTGGCGCGGAAGCTAATGAGAATGCACTTAAGCTGGCCTCCTTCCATACCGGCCGGAAAAAAATAGTTGCCTTTAGTAAAGCATTTCATGGGAGGACTTCGCTGGCCGTGGCGGCAACGGATAATCCTAAATATACGGCCCCGGTAAACGAAACCGAACATGTTGTGTTTTTACCTTTTAATGATGTTGCAGCCTTAAGAGCGTACTTCTCTTTAAACGGTAATGATATTGCTGCAGTGATTATTGAAGGTATCCAGGGTGTGGGAGGCATTCACGTCGCTTCTGATGAAATGCTGCAGGCTATCCGGGACCTGTGTGATACTTATAATGCGGTTTTTATAGCCGATGAAGTACAGTGTGGTTGTGGTCGTTCCGGGAAATTCTTTAGTCTTGATCATACCGGGCTGCAGGCTGATATTTACACCATGGCTAAAGGTATGGGCAACGGGTTCCCGGTTGCCGGCCTGTTAATAGCCCCTCATATAAATGCACAGTATGGGATGCTGGGTACCACTTTCGGCGGCAATCATCTTGCCTGCGCTGCTGCACTGGCAGTGATAGAAACTATGGAGCAGGAAAACCTGGTGCATAATGCCGCGGTAACGGGTGATTACCTGCTGCGTTCTTTACAGGAAATTAAGGGGATTGAAAATGTACGTGGAAAAGGCCTGATGATCGGCTTTGATGTGCCGGAACAATTGAAGACCTTGAAGCTACATCTTTTTAAGCAATACCGGATACTGACCGGGGAAGCTGCACCCAATGTGATCCGCTTATTACCGGCTATGACTATTGACCGGGTGATCGCAGATACCTTTTTACAGGCCTTACAGGCCGCCATTGATGACCTGAACAATTAAACATAATTTTTGAACCAATAAAGAATGAAAAAATTCACTGCTGTTGATGATGTGTCCGTCCCCGGATTGGGATTGTCTCAATCCATTGACTTAATGATAGAAAAGGCTTTGGCTTATAAACAGGATCCCTGGCGGGACATGGGTTTGGGAGCACGAAGACGGATCGGGATCCTGTTTCTGAATCCCAGCTTACGTACAAGGATGAGTACACAGATCGCAGCAGAACAATTAGGCATGAAGCCGGTCGTTTTTAACATAGGCTCCGAGGGATGGTCCTGGGAACTGGAAGAAGGCGCAATTATGAGCGGGACTTCTGTAGAGCATATTAAAGATGCCGTACCAGTGTTGAGTCAATATTTTGATGTATTGGCGATTCGTACTTTCCCGGGCCTTGAAGATCGACTGAGTGATTATACCGAGACTGTTTTGAATAGTTTCATAAAGTATGCTACGGTCCCGGTACTGAGCCTGGAAAGCGCTACCTTACACCCTTTACAGTCTTTCGCCGACCTGGTTACAATTAAGGAACTGGCTATCCGGCGGCCTAAAGTAGTATTAAGCTGGGCGCCGCACATTAAACCTTTGCCGCAATGCGTGGCTAACAGTTTTGCGCAATGGGCCAATGCCTGGGACGAGGTAGACCTGGTGATCACGCATCCTGAAGGGTACGAGCTGGCCCCTGAATTTGTGCAGGGAGCGCCGGTAATCTACAATCAATTGGAAGCATTGGAAAATGCAGATATAGTTTATGTGAAAAACTGGAGCGCTTATGGTGATTATGGCGCCATGCCGGAGGTGGCCAATGACTGGATGCTGGATGAGGCTGCAATGGCGCTTACTAATAAAGCGAAAGTCATGCATTGCCTGCCTGTACGCCGGAATGTTGAATTGAGTGATTTCATTTTGGATGGGGCAAGTAGTATAGTTACGCGGCAGGCAGCGAACCGGGTTTGGGCCGCTCAGGCCGTTTTGGCTGAAATTTTAAAATCGAATTATGGAGCAGATTAGAGTAGTGAAAATAGGCGGGAATATCATTAATGATGATACCTTATTACAGGATTTTTTAAAAGACTTCGCGGCCATTGAAGGTAAGAAGATCCTGGTGCATGGCGGTGGCAAACTGGCCACAGAGCTGGCTGTGCAATTGAATGTACCGCAACAGATGATCGAAGGCCGTAGGATTACCGATGATGCAACGCTTAAGATCGTTACTATGGTGTATGCCGGTTATATCAATAAAAGTATTGTGGCACAGCTGCACGCCAACCATTGTGATGCGCTGGGCATCAGCGGTGCGGATGGCGATATCATAGAAGCACATAAACGTGACTCGGCTATAGACTACGGGTTTGTCGGAGATATAGACTCGGTGAATATAGAGAAGCTGGTAGCTTTACTGGATACATTCGGTACCATTGTCATCGCACCCATTACTATAGATGACCAGGGACAATTATTGAATACCAACGCGGACACTATTGCCCAGGAGATCGCCAAAGCTTTGTCGCATGATTATTACACAAAACTGATCTATACTTTTGAAAAGACCGGCGTGCTTTTGGATGTGAATGATGAGGAAAGTGTGATCCACAAACTGGATAAGGCCTACTATAAAGTACTCAAAAAAGAAGAGAAAATATTTGCGGGTATGATCCCCAAGCTTGATAATGCTTTCCAGGCGTTGAAAGATGGGGTAGCGGCGGTTTATATAGGCGAGGCAAAAGATTTGAAGGATTTGATCGCGGGCAACTGCGGTACTAAAATAGTTTTATAATGACTGACCCTCATCAGCTACAGGAAGCCGCTATTATACTCCTGCAACGATTGATCGGTACGCCCTCTTTTAGCCGGGAAGAAGATAAGAGTGCGGTGATTATAAAGGATTTTTTACAAGGACAAAATATTGAAGCAATACAGGTTGGTAACAATATTATCGCTAAAAATGTACATTTTGATAATCGTAAACCTTGCATTTTACTGAACTCGCATCACGATACGGTAAAACCCAATTACGCCTATAGCTTAGACCCTTTTGATCCATTGATTAAAGATGGAAAGCTTTATGGGCTGGGCAGTAACGATGCCGGGGCCGCATTGGTGAGCCTGGTGATGGCCTTTGTACATTACTATCAGAAAGAAGACCTGCCTTTTAATCTGGTGCTTGCCGCAAGTGCGGAAGAAGAGATCAGTGGATGTGGTGGCATTGAAATGGTATTGAGCAGTAAAGCTTTTGCGGCATACACAGGGTATGGTAGGGAAGCAAATTGGTCGGCGATCGTTGGCGAGCCTACTTTAATGGAAATGGCTGTAGCCGAAAAAGGCTTGCTGGTCATTGATGCTTATGCTTATGGACAAGCGGGCCACGCAGCAAGAGAAGAGGGGGTAAACGCGCTTTATGTTGCCATGCAGGATATACAGTTTTTGGCCGGTTTGGAGATGGGCCAGGTCAGTTCCTTTTTAGGCCCGGTTAAAGCTACAGTCACTGTCATTGATACAGATAATAAACAACATAATGTGGTACCTGCTGTATGTCATTTTGTAATTGATATACGTTTAAACGAATTGTATCAACCGGAAGCGATGCTAAGGTATTTGCAGCAAAATATGAAGAGTGAATTGAAAGCGAGGAGTATGCGCTTACGCCCGACGGCTATTGCTTTGGAACATCCGCTGGTACGGGCAGGTTTGGTATCGGGTAAAACCTGTTATGGCTCACCGACCACGAGTGATAAGGCCTTAATGCCTTTCCCGGCATTGAAAATGGGGCCGGGAGACAGCGCCCGCTCTCATACGGCAGATGAGTTTATCTACCTGGACGAGATCAGGTCGGGTGTCATAGGATATATTTCATTATTAGAAAAAGCACAAACATACTATGAATAAATTATGGCAAAAAGAAAGCACGGCTGTTGCAGCTCAGGTGGAGCGTTTCACCGTAGGTAAAGACCTGGATTTTGACCTGCAGCTGGCCCGCTATGACGTCCAGGGTTCTATCGCACATGTGCAGATGTTGGGAGAAGTAGGCCTGATGCAGCAAGAACAGGCTGCTGCAGCTATTGAGGGCTTAAAGAAGATCGGGGCCGAAATAGAAGCCGGGCAATTTGAGATCGAAACAGGAGTGGAGGATATTCATTCCCAGGTAGAACTGCTGCTGACCCGGAGGGTAGGGGATATTGGTAAAATGATCCATAGTGGCCGGAGCCGTAATGACCAGGTTGCGGTGGATATAAAACTATTTTTGAAAGATGCCTGTTTGCAAATCAAATCGGAGCTTAGTAAAGTATTTGAGCTGTTGATTGAAAAGAGCGATCAATTCAAAGAGGTATTGATCCCGGGCTATACGCACCTGCAGGTGGCGATGCCTTCTTCAATAGGGCTTTGGCTGGGCGCTTACGCCGAAAGCCTGGCCGATGATGTGTCTTTATTGTACGCGGCTTATAATATGTGTAATAAAAACCCGTTGGGAAGTGGTGCGGGTTACGGCTCCTCTTTCCCGCTCAACCGTAAACGCACTACTGAATTGCTGGGTTTCGAAACGCTGCACTGGAATAGTGTATATGCGCAAATGAGCCGGGGTAAAACAGAAAAGTTTGTAGCCAATGCCATTGCGGCCATTGCGTCCAGTCTCGCACGTTTGTCGATGGATTGTTGCTTATATCTAAGCCAGAATTTCGGCTTTATCTCATTTCCGGAAGCGCTGACCACAGGCAGCAGCATTATGCCGCATAAGAAAAACCCGGATGTTTTTGAATTGATCCGTGGTAAATGTAATCGGCTGCAAAGTATTCCCAATGAGCTGAACCTGATGTTGACCAATTTGCCCAGTGGATACCACAGGGAGCTGCAACTGACCAAAGAAATACTATTTCCGGCGATTGAAACATTGATCCATTGTTTACAAATGATGCATTTAATGATGTCCAATTTAGAGGTGAAAGAGACTATTGTGGAAGAGGAGCGTTACCGCTACATGTTTAGTGTAGAAGTGCTGAATCAACTGGTTTTACAAGGTGTACCCTTCAGGACCGCCTATCAACAGGTCGCGGAGCAAATTGAGCAAGGTGAGTTCCGTTTTGAGGGCACTTTACAGCATACACATGAAGGTAGTATCGGTAATTTATGCAATGAGGAAATCGTAAATGCGTTTCAGAAGGTTATAGCTTTATTTTAGATCCGGGAGGGGCGAAAAATAAAGCGATATTTCCTGTACCCTATCAGTCGCATGAGACGAATTACTATACCGGAGTGGCAGCTCCGGTTTTTTGATTAACTTAGTTTCGCTTTTGGCCTGAATTATGCGCAAAGGAAAATTACTATACTTTAGCTGGATCGCTACCTGTTTATTCTGGCTGTATATCACGGTCCGTATAATTACAGTTTATTGCTCGCTGGAACCGGTACAGGGAACAATTGCGAAGGTCGAAAAGTCAAGAGATCGCATTCCTGTTTATACCGTTTACCTGAAGGAACATAGGAGCCCTTTTCTCAATGAAGGGAATGGTACTTTAAGCCTGTTTAAACCGGCACCGAAATTGAATTCCGCAGTTTGATTTATATCCGGGAAGCAGATAAGAGCAGGACCTTAAAGCAAGAACCTGTATTCAGCTTTGGATTGAACCATTATAAGCTGGTCGATTGTTATTACTTCGTCGTAAGGCCGGCATTATTGCATCACTTGCTGATTATTTCCGGTAGTTTGTTGCTCTGTTGTTTAAATGTGCTCACCTATACGCTCCATAAAACAAAAATGAACTGGCGTGTTTTTGTCACTTCAATATTTGTGTTTTTCCTGCTCATGTTGCTATAGCGTTTTGGGGTAGTTATTGGCTACATCGCTGCGGCAGTTAAAAAGTCAATTAAAAGAAGGTAATTGTGTATAAGCATATGTAAAAGAATATGACCAAAATCATATTCTTTTTATTTTATGATGCCTGTTTTAGCGTGTAACTTTGCGCGCATGAAGCATTATCATTCCATGAGGCATTGGGTTAAACTAGACCCGCAGGCACAGCAAAGCAGAATAAGTGCAGCCCTTGAGCATAACATTGATTTCAAGCATAAAACTTCCTTAGGTATACCGGCTTCCAAGCTGGACGGTAAAGTATTTTACGACCAGGCTACCTTTTTAAAGGACGCGCCGTTTTTACAGGCTATCGTACAGAACCCTAATCATATCGGTTGTCATACTTTAGGGGAATCGGAACATTACTTTGCCGGCACCCAGGCGATCGAGCGGGAGGTGATCCAGATGCTCAGCGAAGACATTTTTAACGCGGAAGAAAACGCCTGTGACGGTTATATCGCATCAGGCGGTACCGAAGCTAATATCCAGGCCGTGTGGATGTACCGTAACTTATTCATGAATGAGTATAAAGCCAGCCCGGGCGAGATCTTACTACTGGCTTCAGAAGATACGCATTACTCCGTAGCAAAGGCTTCCAACCTGTTACAAATAAAACACCGCAGCGTACCGGTAACTATAAATGATCGGCAAATCGATCTTCCTGTTTTGGAATCGATCATCGCGGAAGAAAAAGGCCTGGGTATAAAATATGTAATTGTGATCTCTAATGTAGGCACGACCATGTTTGGCAGTATTGATAACCCTGATGATTATGCCCGTATCCTTTCGCTACATGAACTGCATTTTAAAATCCATATGGACGCGGCTTTCGGCGGCTTCATTTATCCTTTAGTCGATGGGGAGCATAATGTAGGGTTTAAAAATCCTAATGTTTCTTCCATTACCCTTGATGCACATAAAATGCTGCAGGCGCCTTATGGCACCGGTGTGTTCCTGGCGCGGAAAGGCCTGATCAACAATGTGTACACCAAAGAGGCGCAATATGTGAACGGGATGGATATCACGCTTTGTGGCAGCAGGTCCGGCGCTAATGCCATAGCGGTATGGATGATCTTGAAAACCTACGGCCCGTATGGCTGGTTGGAAAAGCTGAATACCTTGCTGTACCGTACCGATCGCTGCTGTTATCACTTAGACCTCTGCGGCGTGCGTTACTACCGGCATCCTAAAATGAATATCATCACCATCTGCGCGGAAGATATGCCTTTAAGCCTTGCAGAAGAGTTTGGTTTAGTACCCGATACGCATGACGGAGCGGCTAGCTGGTATAAGATCGTGGTGATGGAGCATGTGGAAATAGAAATGCTCAAAGCCTTTACCGATAAGCTGGAGCAATATTGTCTTCAAAACAAAAAATAATACAATGGCAGAACAAATAAGCATTGCGGAAGCGCAACAACAGGTAGATGAATGGATCAAAACGATCGGGGTACGTTACTTCAACGAGCTTACCAACCTGGGTATACTGATGGAAGAGGTCGGGGAATTATCCCGTATTATGGTACGCCGGTTCGGGGAGCAATCCTTTAAAGAAAGCGATAAAGGGAAAGACCTCGGTGATGAGATGGCAGATGTGCTCTGGGTGCTGATCTGCCTGGCCAACCAGACCGGCGTAGATTTGCAGGAGGCTTTTAAAAAGAACATGGAAAAGAAAACAAAAAGGGATAAAGACCGCCATATCAATAATGATAAATTATAAAATTTGTCTACATTAGCGGCATTAAATTTTTAATTTCCTTTTTATGAAAAAAGTTTTGACCCTATTGGGATTAGCGACCCTGTTGCTCCTGATCGTTCCGGCGGCAAAGGCACAAAAGTTCAAAGTGCTGGAAGGCGATGTGAAAGCGCTGAGCAGTATCTCCGGTTTAAAGATGGAGTACGTTTACACGCCAATGAGCGTAGGTAAATTTGATGATGAGGCCGATTATCTTGACAAGAAAGTAAAAGAGTACAATGAAAAAGAATCCGGGAGGGGCAGCCGCTGGAAAAAATCCTGGATCGCGGATCGACAAAAGCGTTTTGAACCTTCATTTGAAGAGCTGTTCAATAAACATGCTAAAAGTGCGCAGATCACTCCTGGCGGTACTTATAAAATGATTATGCATACGACTTTTACGGAGCCGGGCTATAATGTAGTTGTTCATAGAAAAAATGCTTCTATTGACGCTACCTTTACTATCCTTGATCCTTCGGGAAATGTCGTGGCAAAGATCCAGATGTCCGGGGCGCCGGGAAGGAGCTTTGGTGGCAATGATTATGATACCGGGGAGCGGCTTGAAGAAAGCTATGCCATGGCGGGAAAAGCATTGGCGAAAAAATATTTTGGCAAATAAACGTTTTGCTAAAGAGTAAAAGACCGGAATAATGAATTCCGGTCTTTGTTTTTTATTGCGGTTAATTATCCTTTATAAAAGAAAGTCAGGTAGGCAAACAGGCCCATAAGGATCAATACGCTCAGGCTTTCCCAGCGTGTGAACTGGTGCTCTTCGCCTTTTTTCTTTGCCCTGAAAAAACGCACCCATCTTACTATGGCTACAACCGCCAGCAAAGCAAGTACGATCAGCTTGTACATTTCAATTTTAGTCATATTATAATTTCAATTTTTAATTACAGGTATTGTCCCAGGAAAAGCAGGGCACAGCTAAAATAGATCAAAACTCCCGTAACATCAACTAATGTGGCTACAAATGGGGCGGAACTATTGGCCGGGTCCAAACCCAGGCGTTTTAAAAATAAAGGGAGCATAGAGCCCGATAAGGACCCCCAAAGCACAATGAAAAATACCGAAGTAGCGATACACAGTGATAAAGGAATCCAGATGCCCTGGTAAATGACCGGCTCAATGGCGTAGCCAATAGCGATCCTGCCAAAACCGATTACCGCGAGTACAAGCCCCAGGAGCGCGCCCGAAAGAAGCTCCTTCTTCATAACCCGCCACCAGTCTTTAATCGTGATCTCGCCCAGCGCCATCGCTTGTATGATCAACGTGGAAGCCTGCGAACCGCTGTTGCCGCCACAGGAAATGATCATAGGTACAAAAAGCGATAAAACGACTAGTTTTTCGATATCATTCTGGAAGATCTCCATGGCCTGGAAGGTCAGCATCTGGCCCAGCATCAAAATCGCCAGCCAGCCTACCCGTCTTCTCACCAGCCCGAATATCGGCGTATCTAAATAAGGTTCATCCAATGCCTCTGTACCCCCGATCTTCTGGATATCTTCCGTATACTCTTCGTTGGCTACCCAAAGAATGTCATCCACCGTAACGATGCCCAACAAAATATTCGCGTCATCTACTACGGGTAAAGCGACCCTGTTGTTCATCCTGAAGATCTGTACCGCCTCTTCCTGGTCATCATTGGCATTCAAAGAAACCAGGCGGCTATCTACGATATCTGCAACAATAGTATCCGGGTTTTCCAGTAAGATCTTCTGGATCTGCAGGTCATCTACAAGAGCTCCTTTGTCGTCAATAACATAAATAACATTGATCGTCTCGGAATTTTTACCGTATCTCCTGATATGGTCCAATACCCGGCTAAGGGTCCAGTCTTTTTTTACCGCGACATAATCAGGGGTCATCAGCCGGCCCACACTGTTTTCCTGGTAGCCCAGGAGCTTTAAGGCTTCTTTTCTTTCTCTTTCAGGGAGCAGGATAATCAGTTTTTTTACAGCATCGCCATGCAATTCACTGAATAAAGCGGTAAGGTCATCTGGAGGAAGCTCATTGATCAGCTCCGAGATTTTTTGCCCGGAAAGCTTTTTCAGAATACGTTCCTGCGTAGGAAAGTCCAGGATCCGGAATACATGAACGGAACGGGTGATCGGCAATACTTCGAAAATACGCGAAGCCTCCTCAGGGAGTTCATCCACCAGTTCTTTTACATCAGAAATGTTTTGCTCTTCTAAAAAATACTGCAGGTCGGCATCTGTACCATAGGCGATCAGGTGCTCTGTCTGCTCAATTATGGATTGGATATTTGCTTCCATAATGTCTCCTTTTTGGGCTGAAAGAAAGGGATTATTGTTTGTCGGCTGCGAATTTCGGCTATTTTGTTTACTTTGGCATTAATTCAAAAAA
Source organism: Taibaiella sp. (assembly GCA_016786705.1). Lineage (GTDB taxonomy): Bacteria > Bacteroidota > Bacteroidia > Chitinophagales > Chitinophagaceae > Edaphocola. Next base: position 234,898 of record JAEUVV010000009.1, on the reverse strand, counting down.
ATTAAATGTAAAGCCGGGCTCATTTTTTCCCTTTAATTTCGCTTCATTGTCTTAGTACTTAATGTTTTTACTTTCATGCTGAAGTTTTTATTGTATCCCTTTGCCGTCCTGTATGGGATGATCATGTGGTTGCGCAACCGTTTATATGATACCGGTTTTTATTCTTCTATACAATTCAGTATTCCCGTCATCTGTGTAGGTAACCTGTCTACCGGTGGTACCGGTAAGACGCCGCATATAGAATACCTGGTACGCCTGCTCCGGTATGAATACAATATCGGAACCCAGAGCCGGGGCTATAAACGCCGTAGCCGGGGCTTCAAACTGGCCGGTTCTTCCTCTACAGCTTTTGACCTGGGCGATGAGCCTATGCAGTTTCACCTGAAGTTTCCTGAAATTGCGGTAAGTGTGTGCGAGGAAAGAATGACGGGCATTCCTTCCCTGCTGGCCGTCCGCCCGGAAATTGATGTGGTACTGCTTGATGATGCCTTCCAGCATCGTTCCGTTAAGGCGGGCCTCAATATCCTGATCACTGATTATGCACAACCGTTTTATAACGATTACATCCTGCCCTTTGGCAACTTACGGGAGCAAAGAAGCGCGGCAAAAAGAGCACATATCATTATCGTTTCCAAATGCCCGGAAGACCTGGACCGGGAAGCGCAGCAAAAGATGATAAGGGAAATACAACCATCGCCGGAGCAGCAGGTTTATTTTACCAAGATCCGATATGGTAAATGTTACAATTTTTTCACCGGGCAGGAAGAAGTATTGCACAAAGCCCAGGATATCGTACTGGTGAGTGGTATAGCAAAGCCCGAACCTATGCAGCGATATATAGAGGAGCGGGTAGGGGCGGTGCACTTATTGAAATACCCCGATCATCATTATTTTACAGCGGCCAACCTGGACGAGATCCGGCAAACCTGTAGCAACTGGAAAGATAAACGCCCGGTTATCGTGACTACAGAAAAAGACGCTACAAGACTGGCCCTGAAGCGGGACTTATTAAAAGAATGGCAAATCGATATCTGGGTATTACCTATAGAGATCGCATTTTTGAATAAAGAAGGGGAGGCATTTGACAGCCGGGTACGCCAATATTTATTAAATGCCCGGGGGATGGATACTGTCGAAGAATTTGAAGAAATATTGTAAGAAAATTGTAAAAGAAATCCCAATTTGGTCTATATTTGCAGCATTAAAAAATGAATTATGCCAAAAAAGATTAAGCACACCAAGAAGCAGGTATCTATGTTTATAGTGCATTTGATTGTTTATTTAGTAGCATCTGCAGCTATGTGGTTCTCCTTGGGCCCTAATGATTATCCATGGCCGGCCTGGGTGATCGCTACCTGGGGACTTATGGTGGTAGGTCATGCCTGTACGATCTGGTACAACTACGAAGACCGTGGTATGGATGAGTTTAAACGCCAGTTAAATAACTAATATTATTAGAAAATAACATATTTTTAGTAAAGTAAAATCCCCTGTACGAATCGTATAGGGGATTTTTTATGTATTTTAGTTTTGTCATAACTATTAATTACCCGTAAGGCATTTTGTTATGAAAACTAAAACCACCTATAATATGCAACGGCTGCCGCTGTTGCCGGTCCTGCTTGCTTATATAGCCGGTATCCTGCTGCAAACTTTCCTCCTTCAGCTGGTTTTCCGATGGACCTATCTATTAATTGCCGGCACAGGCTTATTACTTATCCTGGTCTTGCTGTTTAAAGCTAAGAGGCTGGCTCAATATTCAAGGCTAAATCTCGGTATGCTCCTGGTGCTGATCTGTTTTTTAGGGGTCCTGAATACGGCCTTTAACGACGTGCGTTCTGATGCACGATGGTTGGGCAGGCAACCGGAACAGTATACTCATCTTGTACTCCGCCTTAGCGCTAAACCGGAAGAAAAAGCCCGTACGTTCTTATTGCCCGCCGAGGTTACCTCGGGCCTGAGAGCAGGTAGCTGGTTGCCGCTGAAAGGCAAGATAAAAGTGTATGTATATAAAAGCGACAGCATACCGGGTTTGATAAAAGGCGATCGCCTGCTGGTCCCGGCGCGGCTTGTACCAATTACTCATAACAACAATCCAGGTGCCTTTAATTTCGCGCAGCAACTACAAAGATCCGGTATTTATTTCCAGGTATTTTTAAGCAGGGACCAGCTTACAGTTTTACCTGCGGCAAGAAGGCAAACAACAACATTAAGAGCACGCTTATTAGGTCAGCTGGATACATATATCCGGGAACCGGTCACCCGGTCATTGACGCGGGCGACTTTGTTTAATGAGGCTGATGATATGGATACGCAAATGCAGCAGGATTATGCCAATACAGGCATCAGCCATATTATTGCCATATCCGGTATGCACGTCAATATGCTGTTCGCACTGTTCATGTTGCCTTTACTTTGGCTTAAAGACAGGCGTAGGTTATGGTTGAAATACTTAATGGTAGTGCCTTTCGTTTGGCTGTATATCTCTTTGTGTAACTATCCGCCTTCCGCGGTCCGGGCGGCTATAGGTTTTACCCTGATCACCTTTACTATTATATTGAAAAGGCCGCAGGACAATATACATTTACTCTGTATCAATGCGCTGATCTTATTGATAGCGGAACCCATGCTGCTTTTTCACATCGGGGTACAATTGTCTTTCCTGGCTGTTTTGTCTATTTTTATTTTTTACCCGCCTATTAAAAAATGGTACGGAAGTAAATATATAGTGCTAAATCTATTGTGGGATACTGTTGCTGTTAGTCTCGCGGTACAGGTATTGGTCTTTCCTTTAGTATTATACTATTTCCACCAGTTCCCTGTATGGTTTTTGGTGGCCAATTGTTTCGCGGCATTATTCTCTGTGCTGCAGATGGGGATCGCTGTATTGCTCATGCTTGCAGGCACGTTACAGCTTGCTACAGTGGCTGCTTTCCTGGGCGAAGTGCTGGTCTTGCTGACCACACATTTTAACCGGTTCATTAATTGGCTGAACCTGTACTCCCCGGACTTAAGCCGTATGATTCCACTGGATACCCTGGATTTCTGGCTGCTGTTATTGATGATTGTTTTGTTAGCCGTCTTCTGGTTACAAAAGCATTTATGGGCCCTGTATGCCGGGCTTATCGCTGTATTTACTTTTTTACTGAACCTGTTATTGCAAGACATTACGGCAGCCCGGCAAGACCGGGTCATTGTATATGCCGGTACCCGGCAATCGGCAGTGGAGCACATTAAGGGGAAATTTTCTGTACTGCTGATTGATTCATTAACGGATAATAGTTTTAAATACGCGATACAACCGGCAAGACTTAAATACAGGGTGAAGGACGGCAAAACATTGCCCTTACAAAATACCTACTGGAGGTTGCCAGGCTGTAGTATACTGTTTTTGTATAATGCAGACAGCTTACCGGATGCCAAAGTCGATTACCTGGTGCTTTCAAAAAATGCTGTGGCAGGGGCTGATGAAGTATTGGGCCGGTTACAACCCAGGCAGGTGATTTTAGACGGTAGTTTTGGCAGGGCCGCATCTCTGAGGTGTGCAGCGGCCTTGGAGCAGCAGGGATTCCGGGTGCATAATACACAAACGGATGGCGCATGGTGGTATACGGAAAAATAAATTTGGTACAATGCCAGAACTATGTATATTTGCACTCCAAGCAGGGGAATTAGCTCATTTGGTAGAGCGCTTGCATGGCATGCAAGAGGTGACCGGTTCGATTCCGGTATTCTCCACCCTCAAAGCCCGCTCTTGTAGTGGGCTTTTATTTTAAGGGCAATTAGCTCAGCTGGTTTAGAGCACTACCTCGACAAGGTAGGGGTCACTGGTTCGAACCCGGTATTGCCCACCGAATAAAAAACAGATCAATTGTTTGGTCTGTTTTTTTATGCAACTGCAAAGTCTGCCAAAAACTGTTGATGCTATTATTTATGTCAATTAAAAGCGTGGCACCTCTATAAGAAGTGCCACGCTTATTTATTGTCTACTCAATTGTTTTATTGTTTAATAAATAATTGACGGCTCAATACATTGCGCCCTTGGTCTTTAACCATAAGATAATAAACTCCTGCAGGTAAGGTAGATACATCCAGGCGCGCAGTCTTATCCGCTACTGCTACAGCAGGAACTTTTAATTCCTGGCCTAAAGCATTAACGATGCTTAATAGCACAGAGTCTTCTATACCGGCTACCATCAGGGCTTCTGTTGCCGGGTTCGGGTAAACCATTATTTGCTGATCTTTATTTAATGTAATCATGGCGATACTACTATATGCCAGGCTTCCGTTAAGATCCAATGATTTTAAGCGGTAGAAGTTCTTACCTTGTTCAGCGGTTCTGTCTATGAAACGGTAGGTTGATACGTTCTCACTGTTCGATTGGCTGTTTATAAAGCTGATCTCTGCCCAGTTGGTCTGGTCGGTACTTCTTTCTATACCGAAGCCTTTGTTATTACGTTCACCGGCAGTAGCCCAATCCAATTGTACCATGGTATTGATGATAGAGGCTTTAAAAGATAGCAGGTTTACGGCTAATGGGGCAGAGTTGGCAATGCCAAAATTCTGGTCATTCAGCGTAGTAGTGCCCAGGCTCAGCGACAGCGAGCCATCCGGGGTACCGTCACCGCTACCGGTATTATTATTACCATTTTCTCCCGTAGTTACCCATCCGGTTGGTGGAATAGTGTTGATAGGGGTGGTCGTTACTTTTGTCCCTAAAGGATATTGCTGGGTAGAAAGTTGAAGGGTATAGTTCTGGTTGGGGGAACCCTGTATCGTATAGCTGCCGTTAACGGCCACCGCTGCAGTACCGATCACAATATTATCACTGTTGACCAGGTAGACATACATAGGTTCGGGTAAACTGCTGAAGCCTTCACCGGCATCGATGATTCTATTAGTATTTACATCATTGAATACACTACCATTGATATTGATCGTGCCACAGCTGTTCACCGTCAGGTTGGTGATGACAATGCTATCACAGCCATATTCGGAAGCATATTTTAAGGTATCCGTATAGGTGCCGGCTGTAGTATAACATACTTTTTCATTGGGGTTTAAGGTCCTGCTACCGGTATTTACATTAACAATACATACCGAATCTCCGGCACAGATACTCAGGTTCTGGTTACTGACCGGTATCGGGCGAATAAGGATCGTTAAAATACTGGAGCTGGCCGGGCAGCTACCTGTACCCGTGATATCATATCGATAAGTGCTTGTAGTAGGGTTAGCGCCCAATTGAATGGTGGCGGCTACAGGATCGAAAGTGATACCCGACCCGGATTGGTAAGACCAGGTTCCACCTGCATCCTCATCATTAATAAAGTCTGCGAGAGCCATTACCGAGGGCTCATTGGCGCAGATATCCGCGCTTCGGCTGGTCCCGGCGCTTTGGCAGGTTATACCAAAATTTCTGCCCGTAAGCGCGGTCATTCCTAAAGTAATCTGCATAATACCATTAGGGTTAAGGTCCCCGTTACCGGTATTGGTACCGCTCGAATTTTCCCCGGTAGTCACCCAGCCGCTTGGCGGACTGTGATCTATAGGCGTTGTGGTGACGTTTGTGCCATTCGGGTAAGATTGGGTAGAGAGCTCCAGGGTATAAGTAAAACCTGTTGTACCTGTTAAGCTATAAGTACCATTACTGGCTACGGTGGCGACCGCCCTTATTACATTGGCACGGACCAGGTATACATATAGAGGCGCGGGCAGGTTGGTAAAAGATTCGCCGGCATCAATCCTGGTATTGCGATTGGCGTCATTAAATACGGTACCACTAATACTGGTAGTTGTTTGTGCTACTGCAGTTACAGTAAGGATGGAGCTCACGCATAGCAGCATGAGTTTCCTTAAAACGGAAAGGAAAATGTTTTGTTTCATATTGTTCATTATAATAAATAATTAAAACGAAATAATATTTATTTATTAATATGAAGAAAAAGGTTCGTAGTACTTGAGTCGAGGTATTAAAGAAATACGGAATTTGATTGAATATTCCTGACAATAAAAAATCCCCCGGATAGCCGGAGGATTAATATAAATTTTTAGAATTCTTTGCTACAAAGGTTTATTATTAAGGCAGTATTGTCAAAATGCCCAGGTCATTTGCTACACCGAAAGTAACGGTAACATTCGGTATAATAAGTGGCGAGAAATTGGGTACTGAAGGTACTATCGCAATGGTATAACTACCCGCCGGCAGACCACAGAATTTGAAATAACCACTTGCATTAGGAATTGCTGTTGCCAGCGTATCGCTATTTTGCAGCGCATAGACAACCGGTAAAGCTACTACAGGTTGTATGGTGCCGGAGATAATGCCGTTAGTAAGTTCTGTATAGCCGCGGATGACAGGCTTCAGCAAATAGCCGCCATTGCCTTGCTCTACGATCGACTTACCGGCATCAAAATCCAGCCATATTTTATACACCATGCCGGCTTCCAGTGTCTGGTGTATGTTGATCTTTAAGCCGCTTTGTTGTGCAGAAGGCGTTTGCAGGGGATGACTTACGCCATTCACCACGATAGAGTTATTACTGCCTAAAACAAGCCGGATCTGGGAGATATTACCTACCGGAAGCTCACTGTTGCATAATAAGGTATCTAAACCATTATTTAATTGCAGCAGGTCATAAACCCCGGGATGGAGTACCGGGAAAGTCTGCCAGCCTGCCTCTGTATTGATTTCCACTTGTTGCACATCAATAAGGACCGCGTCATAGTCAGCGGGGCCATCGGTCAAACGCAATTCTACGCGGGCTTTTTGTTTGTTGTTATCATCCTTATTACAACGGACGAAACCGAAAATTGTGGCTGCAACCAGCAGGAGCAGTAAAAAAGATTGCTTTTTCATGAAATTTTTGTTTTGTTATGCTAAATTATGACAAATAACGCGTTAAAAACTCTAATGAAATGTTAGCGAATCACGTCAAGATAATAACCTATTATCGCTTAAGTATTATAGCTATTATTCAGTTAAAAGAATGCAACCCATCAGCTTGTAAGTTTTTATTCCTTACATTTATAAAGCCATTTTAAACGCCGATTCGCCATACGGCATATACCTGGAAAGCCTTTTAAAATATGACAAGTAAAATAATTGGTGTGGGTAATTATATTCCTTCACAAACTATCAGCAACCTGTTTTTTAGCCAACACCTCTTCTTAGATGAAAGCGGCATTACCTTAAAGCAGGATAATGCTACCATCGCCGGGAAATTGAAAGCAATTACAGGTATTGAAGAGCGCCGCTATGCCGGTAACGATCAGCTAAACTCAGACCTTGGTTTTATAGCAGCCCGGGCAGCTATAGAGGACGCCGGAATAGATCCGGAGACTTTAGATTACATCATTTTTGCCCATAATTTTGGCGATGTTCGTTTTGGTACCGTACAGTCAGATATGGTGCCCAGCCTGGCAGCCCGGGTAAAGCACCTGTTGCAGATTAAGAATAATTTCTGTGTTGCTTATGACCTGGTATTCGGATGCCCCGGCTGGGTCGAAGGCGTCATACAGGCCCATGCGTTTATTAAAGCCGGCATGGCTAAGAAATGCCTGGTTATAGGCGCGGAAACGCTCTCCCGGGTGGTAGATATGCACGACAGGGATAGTATGATCTATGCCGATGGGGCCGGAGCTGCGGTTGTAGCAATGAGTAATGAAGCCTCAGGGATAAAGTCTCACTTATCGGCCTCTTTTACGCAGGAAGAAAAAGATTACCTGTATTTTGGAAAATCCTACCATAATGAAAGCAGCCCGGATATCCGGTATATTAAAATGAATGGCAGGAAGATCTATGAATTTGCCCTGTCACAGGTGCCGGCTGCGATGAAAAAATGTTTGGATGATAGTGGTTATACTATTCAGGAGCTGGATAAAATAATCATACACCAGGCTAATGAAAAAATGGATGAAGCAATAGTACAGAGGTTTTATAAATTATATGATGCAGCAGTTCCTGAGCATATTATGCCTATGGTCATCCAGAAGCTAGGCAATAGCAGCGTTGCCACGATCCCTTCCCTGCTCACCATGATATTAAAAGGAGAGTTACCGGATCATAGGCTCCAAACCGGGAATATTATCTTATTCGCCTCTGTAGGAGCAGGGATGAATATCAATGCTTTTGTGTATAAAGTTTAAATTGTATAGCAATAAGCTTTTGCGATTATTTTAATACACGCTTAAGCCTTTGTCGCGACTAATGAAAACAGCATAGGTATTTTATTGCCCAGATGCCTGATCCTGAATTTCCCTGGTTCGAATGCTTCTACCTCCTTAAAGCAAGGGTAGGGCGAATAGTCAAATTCTTCAAAATGCCTGATCGTAAGGTCCTGCTTTAAAAGTGAGGTCATCATTTCCGATAAGCTGAAGTTCCAGGAAACGCTTTGATGTGCAATAGGGGCATTCCTGTCGGCATAAGTACCCACTGTGGTTTCTACGATAGGTTCATCTTTAAAATAGCGGTATTTGACCTGTTGAAAGTCTTCATCCAGCATCCATACTACAGGGTGGAATTCCACGAAGATGAACTTTCCGCCCGGTTTCAGGTAACGGTTGACGATAGCGGCCCATTTTTCCAGGTCTGGCAGCCAGCCTATAGTACCATAGCTGGTAAAGACAATATCAAATGTTTCATTCAGGTACTTTGGTAATTCGTAAAGATCACAGCAAATAAAAGTTGCGTCCGGAGTATGGTCTTCTGCCAGCTTTTGGGCATAGGTAATCGCTGTATCGGAAAAATCAACTCCCGTAACCCGGGCGCCCATCCTGGCCAGGGAAAGGGTATCCTGCCCGAAATGGCATTGAAGGTGTAAAATACGTTTGCCTGCAATATCACCTAACAGCTCCAGTTCTACCGGGTTTAAAGAAGTGCTCCCGGCAAGAAAAGCTTCCATGTTATAGAAGTCAGAACTGATATGATGGGCTACTTTATCATTCCATAAAGCTTTATTGATATTTATATAATTTTCAGTAGGGTTCATGATTTGTTTTTTTAAGTTTAAAATAGACTTAATTGTTGGTTAGTACCGGCTTCCAGGACTGCCTGCGGGTACAACAGGGCCTGGCAATCCCGGAAGGTGGCAACCGGGGCGCAGGCAAGCCAGTCGGCCTCCTGTGTGCCGGATAACACTACCGGCATTCTTTCTTTGGAATTGTGAATAACTGCCATCTGTGGATTGGCTGCAGTCGTTACAATACTGTAGGTCAGTTGCCGGTCGTAGACTGACCATAGGCCGGCCAGGGCAAAAGTTTCTGATGCCCCGGTAATGTAATATTTCTGTTTGCGCTTACCTTGTTTATCCAGCCATTGCCATTCATAAAAGCCAGACACGAGTACCAGGCAGCGGTTAGATAAATAAGGGCTGAAGGAAGCTTTATCCGTGAGCGTCTCGATACGGGCGTTTAATGTATTCCGCGCTTCGAAACTCCTGTCGGCCCAGTGCGGCACAAGGCCCCATTGGGCGAGTTGGATCGCTTCCGGTTGTGCATTTGCAATCACGGGTGTAAGCGGGTGCTCAAATCCATTGAAGTCTCCCGGGGTAAAATCAACATTAATTTCTTTGTTATATTGTTCCGCCAGCTTTTTAGCCGTCGCGGCCACTTTCAGGTAGTAACACATGTGTAATTTCAGTTTTTGATAAATCGCGTTTTAAGAAGGCGTAAAAACAAAAAAGCCGGCTACATGAGGTAGCCGGCTTCCTATATTCTAAAAAATATTGAGCTTATAGTTGAACGGCCTGGCGTCCGGATACTCTTCCGGATTTCATCATACCATCATATTGACGCATCAATAAATAACTGTCAATCTGCTGGATCGTATCTAAGATTACAGCTACACCAATCAGCATGGAAGTACCTCCAAAGAAGGTTGCAAAACCACTGGTTACGCCCAGTAAGGCCGCAATACCCGGTAAGATACCGGCAACTGCCAGGAAGATAGAGCCTGGTAAGGTAATACGGTCCATAATGGCACCTATATAATCAGCGGTAGGCTGACCCGGTTGGATACCAGGAATAAAGCTGTTGTTACGCTTCAGGTTTTCTGCCATTTCTGTAGGATTGAAGATCAAAGCCGTGTAGAAATAGGTGAACAGGATCACTAATACCGCGTAAATGATGTTATAGGTCATTGAAGTATGATCAGACATATTTCTTAACCAGCCGGAGGCTGTAGAGGTCTCATCTGTAGCAAAGCCTGCCAGCATAGCCGGGATAAACATCAATGCCTGGGCAAAGATGATCGGCATTACACCTGCGGAGTTTACTTTCAAAGGAATGAAGTTACGTGCTCCGCCAATTTCTTTAGCGGCATTATTACCAACAATACGGCGGGCATAGTTCAGCGGGATCTTACGAACACCCTGGGTTAATAATACCAACCCGATAATCACCGCGATAAACATGGCTAATTCGATCAGCAGGAAAAGGATCTTATCCTGTCCTACTTTTGTAGTCACCTCCTGGATTAAAGAGTGGGGTAAACGGGCAAGGATACCTACCATGATCATGATGGATACACCATTTCCGATACCTTTATCTGTAATTTTTTCACCCAGCCACATTACAAATAGCGTACCTGCTGTTAAGATGACAACAGTGGATACGTAGAACATCATACTGTCGGTAACAATAGCACCGTTAGTTTGTGTTTTAAGGTAAGTTATGTAGGCTGCTGCCTGGAACACGGTTACGACAATCGTCAGGTAACGCGTATATTGGTTAATTTTTTGTCTGCCGCTTTCTTCTTTTTGCATTTTGGCGAATTGAGGGATTACAATTCCGGCCAGCTGCATAAAGATGGATGCCGAGATGTAGGGCATTACCCCCAATGCAAAAATGGACGCGTTACTGAACGCACCACCTGCAAACATGTTGATCAGGCCAAGAAGACCATCCTGGGCATTATTCTTTTCACTTAGAGTAATAGGGTCGATACCGGGAAGCACGATGAATGATCCCAGACGATATACCAAAATAAGACCAAGAGTAAGAAGTATACGGTTACGTAATTCTTCAATACTCCAGATGTCTTTAATTTTTTCGATAAATTTTTTCACGAATTAAGTATTTAAACGAGCTGCGAATAAACAACAAAAAACGCATTTTACCAAACCTTAATATCAATTTGTTATTAAGATTACTTTGTTATTTATTAACAACTAGTGTAAAATGCGTTTTTATAAATTATATTAACCTAAGTCTACAGTACCACCTGCAGCTTCGATAGCAGCTTTAGCGCTTGCAGATACTGCATTCACTTTCACTGTTACTTTAGCTTTAAGTTCACCGGTACCTAATACTTTTACGGCATCAGTACGGCTGATCAAACCATTGATATACAGGTTTTCCAGAGAGAATTCTGTCAAACCGTATTTTTCAACGAAATATTCGATAGCACCTAAGTTGAACACTTTGAACTCTACACGGTTCATGGTTTTGAAACCACGTTTAGGCATACGACGCTGGATCGGCATCTGACCACCTTCGTGACCGATTTTAGATTGGTAACCGGTACGGGATTGTTGACCTTTATTACCTTTACCTGCTGTAACGCCATAACCAGAACCTTCACCACGTCCAACACGTTTAGAATGATGTGTACTGCCTGCTGCCGGTTTTAAATTGTGCAATTGCATAATTGAAATTTGTTTTTGTTTACTTACGCGGAAACACATCCGCTCGCAATGTTAATGAATATATAACGGGAAACCCGGTAAATTTATTTTACTTCTTCCACTTTTACTAAGTGAAGAACTTTAGTAATCATACCTTGAATCTGAGGAGTTACCTCTTTTTCAACAGTAGCATGCATTTTGTTCAAGCCTAAAGCCTTCAAAGTACGTTTTTGACGCTCAGGACGATCGATGCCGCTTTTTACTTGAGTGATTTTTACTTTAGTCATTTCTTTGTTATTTTAAAAGATAATCGAATGATGATAATTGAAATTCAATTACCCGTTAAATACTTTTTTAAGACCGATACCGCGCTCTTTAGCAACTTCGATCGGCTGGCGCATAGAAGTTAATGCTTTAATAGTAGCTTTAACAACATTGTGCGGGTTAGCAGAACCTAAAGATTTTGCCAGGATATCGGTATAACCGGCAACCTCTAATACGGCACGCATGCTACCTCCGGAAAGAACTCCGGTACCTTGTGCCGCTGGTTTGATCAAAACTTTAGCAGAACCTAATTTAGTGAACTGGTCGTGAGGAACAGTACCTTTCATTACCGGAACTTTTACTAAGTTTTTCTTTGCATCGTCAATACCTTTCTGGATCGCTTCCTGAACTTCTTTAGCTTTTCCAAGACCTTGACCGATAACACCATTACCATCACCTACTACTACTAAAGCAGAGAAAGAGAAAGTACGACCACCACTAGTAGTTTTTACTACGCGGTTGATTGCAACAACCTTGTCTTTCAACTCTACTTCACCAGTTTTGATTTGGTTTTTATTTGAATTTGTCATTTTGATAAATTTTTTAATGAGGCAAAGCCTCTACTGAATATTTTTTTTAAGAATTAGAATTTAAGACCTGCTTCACGAGCGCCGTCTGCCAATGACTTAACACGACCGTGGTATAAATAACCACCTCTGTCAAATACGATTGCTTCTACGCCTAATTCTTTAGCTTTATTAGCGATAGTTTTACCTACTAATGCCGCTTTTTCAGTTTTTGTACCGGTTTGCGCAACGATGTCTTTCTGACGGCTGTTAGCGGCACAAATTGTGTTACCGGTAGTGTCATCTATGATTTGCGCATAGATGTCTTTGTTAGAACGGAATACACAAAGACGTGGTTTCTGTGTAGTACCGCTTACATTTTTACGTACTCTTGCGCGTAATTTGTTACGACGCAATACGCTTTTTGCTGTTTTTGCCATTTTATTTGCTATTTGTACGGGCTCTACTTTAGGTTTGCAATCTTGGCACCGGGATGTTTTAGTGTTTAGCTAAAATACCTTTTTGGCATCCGCAACACCATACAAGACTTAAAGAAGGCTTCCGAAGGTTAATGATTAATTGAGAATGGTCAATGGTTAATGTTAAACGGCTTTCAGATAATTGATCGTTAACCAGTCAACATTAACCATTAAAATATTATTTACCAGCGGTTTTACCAGCCTTACGACGGATAACTTCACCCTGGAAGCGAACACCTTTACCTTTGTACGGCTCTGGTTTACGCATGCTACGTACTTTAGCGGCTACCTGGCCTACTAATTGCTTATCGATTGAAGTTAAAGTTACCAATGGCGGCTTACCTTTTTCCATAACCGCGGTAGCAGTTACTTCTTTTGGCATTTCAATGATGATGTTGTGAGAATAACCTAAAGACAGGTCTAATTGCTGACCGGTTACAGCGGCACGGTAACCCACACCCACTAACTCCAGTTTCAACTCATAACCGTCGGTTACACCAACCACCATGTTATTTACTAAAGAACGGGAAAGACCGTGTAATGCGCGGTGACGGATCTGGTCAGTAGGACGGGTGATTGTTACTTCAGTACCTTCGATCTCTACTTTAAGATCACGGTCTAATTGTTGTTTCAATTCACCTTTAGGGCCTTTAACAGTTACTTCATTAGAAGGAGATACTGTTAATGTAACGTTTGCTGGTAATGTAATTACCTTTTTGCCTATACGAGACATGTTTAAAAAATTTAAGAAAGTTATTTAATGTTTTAAATAACCCGGACCCGTGTTCAGTTCCACGTATAGGAAAGAACTTTAGATTTTCAGACCTGGATTTTTTAAAATGGAGGGCAAAGGTAAAGCTATCTTTTTATATAGCCAAATATTTGTTATGAAGGCGCCAGGCAAGCAGGATGTCTCTAAAACCTGCCTTAGAAAGGCCAGGTTTTAGAGAACAAAGCGAAGCAATTTAAATTGGGTAGCTGCTCCTGTAAGTAAGAAGGCTATTATATAATTAAGTAAGGCCTGCTCGTTGATGATGCGAACAGGCCTTGCTTTACTATTGAATCTGATTTTATTACCTTATAAGCGATACATCGCCTTTACGGTTATATTGTACACCGTCACATCTGAACTCCAGGTTATAAGTGTAAACGCCCTGGGCCAATGTTTTACCTTTAAGTTTCCCGTCCCAGCTTACATTAGGGCCTGCTCCTTTGTAGACCAGTTCACCCCAGCGGTTATAAATTGAAAAATCAATAATGGCAAGGTCGGTCATGGATACCGGGCCAAAATAGTCGTTACGGCCATCTCCATTTGGGGTAAACGCGTTGGGGATATCGAATTTACAGCAAGGCTCCAGCTTTACTGTAGTTGTATCCCTGGATACACAGCCATTCTCATCCTCGACAAATACACTTACCGTAGTGGTGCCTTCCGGGAATTTACCGCTCACTTCACTTTCGAAGAAATTCTCTTCAAAATGTCTCTGTGGCCACCAATGATAGGTCGCATTGGGATAATGGTTTGTTGAAAGGCGGATCTCCGATCCCTCGCAAAGACTTTTGACTTCGTTCATTTGTTTGATCTGCACTAAAGGCGTGGCTAAAACCTTCATGGAGGCCGTCGCGGTTTTAGAAGGGCAGTTCCGGTTACCTTTTGTAGTGTAGGAGATGGTATAGTCACCCACTGCGGCCCCCCTGAAGTCAATGGTCCCGGTGGTCGTGTTTACAGTAAGCCCGGTTGAAGGGCTCACACTGAAGGTGCCTGCTTTGGGGGTAAAAGTGATCGGTTCAATTTGTATCGCTTCTCCGGTGCATATCTTGTCAATCTCGTAGCTTAATACCGGTGTAGCGCCATCTACCACATCAATTACGGCAGGTGAACTCATAACGATGCGGTCCGGAACGCATAGGGAACTACTGGTCAGCTGGCAGGTTATCTGCTCATTCAACCCGGTATTATGAGTAAACGTAGCTGCTGTAGCTCCGGGTACTGCTGTTCCATTGACAAACCATTGGTATTGCGGATTATTCCCACCGCCGGTAATAACTGAAGTATAGGTTACACTGGTGCCGGCACAGAGGGCATCGGGGTTCGCGGTAATGGCGATAGAGGCAATGGTGGGGATAGCGCCTGCACAGCTGCCCAGGTCCGCAAAAATGTTTTGGGTAAATATTCCGGCCCCGGCAGGTACAGCAGTACCACTCGGGAAGGCAGCGGTAATATTATTGAAGGTAATATTGCCCGGCGTAAGGGTCGCATAGGCCATACCTATATCATTGGTCCCGGGAATAATTGCATCTGCATAAATAGTATTGTTTACGATGGCAAAACCGCCGCCATAGCGCATTTCGTAATTGTTAGGATTGGTAACCGTCCAGCTTTCCAGTAATACGCCGGCAGAGGAGTATTTTCTAAGAAACGGTGGCGTGTTCATTCCTGTGAAGTTCAGGATATACCAATCGCCTTCACAGTCTGCGATCAGGTCATAAGGGCCTTCATTCATAAACCCGGGCACCTGGATGAGTAATGCAGCATTTCCGGTACCGTCATATTTATATACTCTCCCGGTGGCCCCGTCCAGGCTATAGATATTCCCGTTACCACCCGCCGCAATATTTACCGCAGCAGGATTGTGCCCCGTATTGACCCAGGAGCTGGTAGCCGGATCATAGTAATTATACCTGATATTAGCGGTAGTCGTACCGGTAACACAGTAGAAGGTTTGGGTAGCATTACCAGAATTAAGTACTTCACATAAAGTGAGCCCGCCCACATAGCCCGGAGGGAGTGAAATCGTATTTAATGAAGGGTTGGCAGGGGATACCGCAACTGCAGGGTCATAGGAGTATAATTTACCGGTAGGGTTACCTACGAATGGAATTACGAACCCGAATATGCTGATCAGCGTAGCGTCATAGTCATCATAATAAATATTAGCACAAGTGGGTAATTGCGCCTGGGTATTGCTGCTGTAGCTACAGAAGGCAGATAAGCATAAAATTACATTACGAAATGTCTTTTTCATACAAAAGTGATTATTGTAAAAAGGGATAGATGTATACTATTGTGTGATACCGTAAGCATTCAGCTCCCTGTCGTTCACTGCAGGGATCATCTTACCGGAATTGATTTTCCTGATGATTAAAGTAGCAACGGCATCGCAGGTTTTCTTTTCCCGGAATCCTGTTGTCCGGCCTGGATAGCAGTCCTGGTAAAAGTAAGTTTTACCATTGGCAAGGATTTCATAGCCAAACGTTCCATCGTCATTTTTAAATATTTTGTATGTATAATTGATAGCTTGTGCCGTTTCGGCAACCGGGTGTACCACCTTGGTGGAGGAGTAGTGAACTTTAGCCTGCTGGCCATGGCTTACAGATGTATACAGCAATGGGATCATTAGGCTAAAGAGTGTAAAAATGGATTTTTTCATCTTTGTTGATATTTATTTATTTTTTTAACAAAAAAGTTCCATATTGGATAGCTTTTTGTGTTATTTGTAAAAAATTTATTATTGAATAAGAAATAATAGATCTTTTTAGATAAAATAACTGCCCATTAACCCTAGTGAAATCATGGTAGTAACAAGAGGTTATTCTTGCTTAATGCTTTTTATGAGCATTTCGTTGTATATGTATTAAAGATTTTTTACTCTGGCAGATACGTCTATATAGACAGTTAATAAGCCCCGAAAGGTTTGTTTGTAAATTGTGAAATTGTTCTTTTTTTAATAAAAATTACGTATAATAAAAAAGTTAATTCTTTTTTAGGTGTTTTTACTTTGTATTGAGCTGTTCCAATATATTAAAACAAAAGGCCTTTCTTCAAATAATGAGATAGATCTTTTGTTTTTGTCGGAAATCTGGAGGAAAAGAATAGGGCTTTTCTCCAAAGAGAAAAGCCCTAATGTATACTTTCTTTTATGTAGCTGTTCCTATTGTTTAATCAGCTTTTGGGTGTAGATAATGGTGCTCCGCTCTTCTTTAAGCTGCAGCCAGTAGATACCCGCTGCCAGCCGGCTGCAATCCACCGGTTCCGGTGCAACAGCGGAAAGGGTCGTACGGAGTATTGCTTTGCCGCTGATGTCAAAGATCATGATTTGAGCATTATTTTCCATCCCACTGATGTATAGGTTATTGCCCATTGGGTTGGGAAATACCTTGATCTGTTGCTGGTCCTTGATGTTGACTACAGTCGTGCTGGTATCTACCGTTTCATGGTCTACAATACGCATCAGGACCGGGTGCAGGGTATCCGACCCTATTGTTTTTGCTTTACGGCCCCAGCCGCCTACAATGATTTTATTATCGCTTTGCATACCCAGGAAATGGAAGTGGTCTAAAGCATTTCTGGTACCTGTAATGATTGATGAATTACCGGTGAAGGTAAGGTCATCGCTGCCATCGGCATTGATACGTTTTACCAGGTAATTGGCATTCATGCCGGTATCGGTCATAGAGGCTACCAGTAGTTGATCTCCGTTCTGCACCTGCGCGTCATAATAATGGAAACTACCGGCATAAGTACCCGGAATACCTAAACGGCCGTTCTGCCCATAACTGCTCGCTAAAGTGCCATTGGCATTGAGTTTATAAACCGTTACTTCAACCGGGAAGGTACTTATCCCAGGGGTAGGGGTCAGGTCTTGTACCGAGCAGTTGATATAAATATTGCCATTATTGTCTACATCGATATATTTATTCAAAAAAGAAAGCCGATCATTACTGCCTTTCGGTAAGATGGTTTTCCCATTTGTGCCGAAGCTTGTTTGCAATACCCCATCGGCACTGAACTTAGCGATAAAATCCTGGTGGGCGCTGTAGGGTGGCGCCCCGCTCGCGGCATCAGCCACATGGGTGCCAACCACTAAGAAAGAATTGTCCGGCAGTATTTTTATCATGCCGAAATCGATCCTGGTGTCCGGGAAGCCAATAGCAGGTTGCATAAAGCCATTTGACCCAAACGTATTGTCTATGCTGCCATTACTGTTGAGTCTTAATATAACCCCGGTAGAAACGGTATTATTGAAGCTTGCCGTTAAGGCAATAATTTTTCCTGTACTTTGTACATCCAGTGTTTTTAAATCATTGAAAGGCAGGGGACCGCTATGGCGCACTACACCGCTTGTGCCAAAAGTATTATCGAAAGTGCCGTTATTATTTACTTTGTAGATGATAGTCCTGGAGGCGTTATTTTGGGTAGAATTGCCGGCATACAGCAGTTTGTTACCAGGCAGTAAAACCATATTGTCCAGCCATTTTACATCGGGCTGGTTGGTCGCGCCAAAATTTAAGTGCCCCGTACCATTAAAGCTGGAATCGGGTTTGCCGTTCGGCAGCAGGCGGGTGAGGGCATGATCGGTACTTACCCCTTCAACAGAATAAATAGCCGCTACATTACCGCTGAGCCATATTTTATCATCCGCGCCTACAATCATGTTGCGTACTTTATAGGTTACATAAGGGCCGAATTGCGGCGTCCATTCATTGTTGCGGACGACTTCCACGCCGCCATCGCCAAAGTTAGGGTCCAAAAAATAAGGAGACTGGGCTTGGCTTACATAGCTGCCGATGAGGGCGCTTAAACTTAGGATAAAGAATTGTTTCATGTTGATTCAGGGAAATGGGTATACTCATCAAAGACTTCTATTTAAAAAAAATGGTTGGCTGTGATATATGGAATGGTACTACAATCAATGCTTTAATTGCAGCATTTTTTTAATCAGGAGTGTTTACCTAAAAAGACAGTGTCTAAAAAGTAAAAATTCTTGTCACATTGAGTTTGTCGAAATGCATCAAGAAGAATTCAGTATCAAATTTGTCTATATTTCGACGGAGCTCAATATGACAAATTTGGTCACCTTTCTAGACAACGCCTTGCGGGCTACAGTTTTGCGTCCTTTACTGTTTCAATAATTTATGAGCGTAAATAATTTTGCTGTTTGCCTCTTTCAGGTATAGTCCATAGATGCCGGCCGGTAATGAGCCGCAATCAACTGTTCCAAAGTTTTTGTCTGAAATCAGGGCGCTTAATACCAGTTTCCCGCTCAGGTCGTAGAACCGGGCTTCAGTATTACTTTTTACGCCCTGGATGTAAATCAGGTTATTTACCGGGTTCGGGAATATTTTGACCTGACTTTGATCCCTGACATTGACCACAGAAGTGCCGGTGTCTACTGGTGGTTGTTCTGTACCCCGTTCCAGAAAACGCATCACCACGGGGAAAATGGAATCGCCCGCTTTATTGTCTCTTTTGCCGTAGCCACCCAACATTATTTTATTGTTGCTTTGCAGGCCCAGGTAAAAGGAGTGGTCTAAGGCATTACGTGTTGCGGTGGTATGGCTTAGGGGATTAACAAATGTGAGATCCTCTGTGCCGTCCGCATTAAATCTTTGTAGCCGGTAAGCCGCATTTAAACCGGTATCGATCATGCCGGCAACCAGCAGTTTGTCGTCTTGCAGTTGTGCATCATAAAAATACCAGCTGTCAAAATGGAAACCGGGAAGACTCAGGCGCCCGTTTTGCCCGTAATTATTGATCAGTATTCCACTGTTACTTAATTTATACACTAATACCGATTCATTATTAGCGCCTCCGCCGTTAGTCGAGCAATTGATATAAATAGCACCATCACTGGCCACCTCTATATCATTATTGTAGAAGTATAAACGCTCCCCGCTGGCTATGGGCAGGATTACTTTCCCGTTATTGCCAAAGCTGGTCTGTAATACGCCGTTGGCGTCAAACTTGGCGACAAAATTTTGACGGACTGCTGGTGATTGCTGTACATGAGTGCCGGTTACCAGAAAGGAATTGTCACTTAATACCTTGATCATACTGTAGGTAACGTGGTTGTCACTGAAGCCTAAATTAGGTATCAGTACTCCGTTGTTGCCAAAACTGTTATCTGTACTGCCATTCGCATTTAAACGGGAAATAGAGCCTACAGTAGGCGCATTGTTATCAAAGTTTTTCCCTAAAAGCAATACTTTTCCACTACTCTGAACGCCGAGGGCATCCAGGGAATGCCAGGACAAGGGCCCGGAACTAAAAACTACTTGCCCGTTGCTACCAAAAGTAGCATCAAAGCTCCCATCTACATTTACTTTATAAACCACCATCTTCGATGGAAAGGTAGACGTGGATGTGCCGGCGTAGAGAATCTTGTTGTCGGGTAAAACGATCAGGTGGTTCAATTCTAAAATCGGCGCACCATTCGCACCACTTTGAAATACTTTGTGCCCCGTTCCTGCAAAGGAACTATCCAGTGTTCCATCAACGTTCAGCCGGGTAATGGCATAATTTCCCCCCGAAATAAAATGGGGCGCAAAATTGGGACTTTGATTACCTGCCAAAACAATTTTATTGTCGGGGGCAATGGTCATATTTTTTACATTATAGGACCTGTATTGATTATTGCCCCAGGGTGGATTACTACTGATAGTAACACCATTGTTGCCAAAATAAGGGTCAAGGATGTAAGGCTCCTGCGCATGTATAAAGGTGCTTGTGAGGCTTAAGCCAAGACATAAGGATACAATTGATTTCATAATAGATTGGGTTTGCTCATTAGTTAAGACAGGTGTAATAAAGACCTAGTTGGTATTATTGTTGTATATTAATAATGAGCAAGTGTTTTGTAGTCAGTCAGTTAGGTAATTTAATGAATGGAGTGACTAATGCTTATCGCCAGGAATACCTATGTGTACAAGTCTCCATTTAGCCTTTCCTTATTCTCTAATTATCAAACCGGCAGATCAAAAATTATCCTAATTTTGCTGTATGCAATTTTATTCCAGCTCCCTGATCTCCTATAAAAGATTACCCACTGTTGAAGTAAATGTAGGCGGCTTGCGCATCGGCAACGGGCATCCTATTCGCCTGCAGACCATGACTACCAAGGATACTATGGATACCGAAGGTTCTGTAGCAGAAACGATTTCTTGTATCAAAGCGGGCGCAGAGCTGGTGCGTATTACCGCGCCTTCGAAAAAAGAGGCTGAGAACCTGGCTAATATCAGGGCCGGGATTGAGGCCGCGGGTTATCAGGTACCCCTGGTAGCCGATATTCATTACACGCCTAACGCGGCGGAAATAGCGGCACGCCTGATCCAGAAAGTGCGCGTTAACCCCGGCAATTATGTAGACAAAAAAAAGTTTGAAAGTATTACTTATACGGATGAGGAATACCAGGAAGAGCTGGACCGGATCGCTAAGAAGTTTATTCCATTGCTGGATATTTGTAAACAATATGGTACCGCTATCCGTATAGGTACCAATCATGGATCTTTAAGCGACCGTATCATGAGCCGCTATGGCGATACACATACCGGTATGGTGGAGAGCGCAATGGAATTCCTGCGGATCGCACGTGCACAGGACTTTCATAACCTGGTCATCTCTATGAAGTCGAGCAATCCACAGGTTATGGTGCATGCTTACCGGCTACTGGTTAAGACTATGAACGAAGAGTTTGGCATGTGTTATCCTTTACACCTGGGGGTGACCGAGGCCGGTGATGGAGAAGATGGCCGCATTAAAAGTGCGGTAGGCATCGGCACCTTGCTGGAGGATGGTATCGGCGATACGGTAAGGGTATCCCTTACGGAAGATCCGGAATTCGAAATCCCCGTGTGCCGGGACCTGGTGAAGCGTTATGAAACCAATCCTTACAACTTGAGCGAGGCGCATATACCGGCCATCCAGAAGCTGACCTATAACCCTTTTGAGTATAAACGCAGGCCTACTTTCGCGGTTGAAAATATCGGCGGGCAGCAGGTACCTGTCGTGATTGCCGATTACTCAAAATATAAAGGTGAAAAATCTCCTTATGCTTTATCCGCAATCGGGTACAACTATTCAGAAGCGCTGGATAAATGGCAGATAGCGGATGCGGCAGCCGATTATATTTTTGTGAATGATCCCGGACTGGGATTCGCTATTCCTGGTACGCTTAAAGTCATTACCTGGTCGGAGGCCTGGCAAAAGCAGGCAGCAGCACAAAAAAAAGACAATTTTCCTATCTTTTTATTAGAAGATTATTTACAGGCAACGGATAAGAGCAGCCGGATCAATTTCGTAATGATCGATTGCTATAGTAGTGAGTTCCCGTTTAATACCGAAGACCTTAAATTGCTCAAAGGCGATAAAACGGTCGTGTTCTGCCTGAGCTCGGAGCATAAAAATGCCATGCAGGCCATACGCCGTATGGGCATCGCTTTAATGGAAATGGGACTGGAACATCCGGTTATCCTGATGAATGACTCTTATTGGCAAACGGCAGATGAGCACCTGATCCATTTTGCCACGGAGTGCGGGGCTTTACTGATAGATGGTTTTGGAGATGGCTTGTCATTAGGCGTAAAACAGCAGGCTTATGACGCATTAGCCGGAGAAAATATAGAAAAACTGTTGAACGATGCCGCTTTTGGCATCCTGCAGGCCACCCGTACGCGTATTTCCAAAACAGAATATATTTCCTGTCCGAGCTGTGGCCGTACTTTATTTGAATTACAGGAAACCACGGCTAAAATCCGTGCGGCCACCTATCATTTGAAAGGGCTGAAGATCGGTATCATGGGTTGTATCGTAAACGGGCCCGGCGAGATGGCGGATGCCGATTTCGGTTATGTAGGTTCAGGTGTGGGTAAGATCACCTTATACAAAGGCCAGGAGGTCGTGAAGCGTAATGTAGACAGCGAGGTAGCGGTAGAAGAGCTGATCCAGTTGATTAAAGATAACGGGGCCTGGGTGGAAAGGGAGTAGAAGATTTTAGACTTTTAATGGTCTTCATCCGGTGTCCCGACAGTGATTTTTGCTTTCAGCGTACCGGAAAAAAGCAAATGCCTGCATTACTAATGGTTCATGCAGGCATTTGCTTTTGCACAGGGAGTCATTAAGATAGTGCGCCAAATATCATAGCCAGGATCATGATGGAAATATAAGTAATGGCCATAATACCATAGGTCCGGAAAATAAACCTTAAATTAGATAATCCTGATTTTAGATCCATTTGCTGGTCATTAAGTAAAGCCCGGGAAGTGCGTTGTCCGAACCGGAAAGTAAACAAAGCAACCAAAAAGCTTATTACGGCAAGCAGGAGGTATATGAATATCAAAATGCCCATGCCCATTGAAGCCAGCGCTAGGCTGCTGTTGCCCAATAAGCCAAAAGCCTGGCTGCTGCTATACCAGATGATCAGTATGGCCAGCAGTATGAATCCACTGCCAATAAACCCTAAAATACCCAGAAACCTGGCCCATTTTGCTGCCTCCTTTAGGTAAGTCCTGCTTTCCATATCTAATTGCAGGTCCGTTTCAAAAATTGCTTCCTCTTCAATGTAAGCTTCTTGTTCCATATAAGATGTATAAAATTTAAGCTGCAATATTAATGGGAATCTTTTAAACTTTAAGTAACGTGTATTAATGTTTTTAAGAGAACACACAATTTTACAAATTCACTAATTTGCTAATTGCGTAACTTTGCAATTCTTATGGTGAAAATTGGCAATATAGAATTAGGCGAATTTCCTCTATTGCTCGCTCCTATGGAGGACGTGAGCGATCCGCCTTTTCGTGCAGTGTGCAAAGAGCAGGGTGTGGATTTTATGTACACCGAATTCATATCCTCTGAAGGCCTGATCCGCGATGCGATCAAAAGCCGCCAGAAACTGGATATATTTGATTATGAACGTCCCATCGGTATCCAGATATTTGGGGGGGATGAAGAGGCTATGGCCTTGTCGGCTAAAATATGCGCCGCTACCAATCCCGACCTGATCGATATTAATTTTGGCTGCCCGGTTAAAAAAGTAGTATGTAAAGGCGCCGGCGCCGGAATTCTGAAAGATATTCCTAAAATGATCCAGCTGACCAAAGCGGTCGTAGACTCGACCGATTTACCGGTTACGGTAAAAACAAGGCTGGGTTGGGATGAAAGTACCAAGAATATCGAGGAAGTGGCTGAGCGCCTGCAGGATGCAGGGATTAAAGCGCTATCCATACACGGGCGCACCCGGATGCAGATGTATAAAGGAGAGGCCGACTGGACCCTTATTGCTAAAGTAAAGAACAATCAAAGGATAAGAATACCTATTTTCGGGAACGGCGATATAGACAGTCCGCAAAAAGCCCTGGAGTATAAGAACAGGTATGGGGTGGATGGCATTATGATCGGCCGTGCAGCTATCGGTTATCCCTGGTTTTTCCGTGAGGTGAAGCATTATTTTGCCACCGGTGAAATTTTACCGCCACCTACTGTTGAAGAGCGGATAAAGGTTTGCGGGAAACATGTGGAGAAATCCTGTGAATGGAAAGGAGAGAAGCTGGGCATATTAGAGATGCGCCGCCACTACGCGACCTACTTTAAAGGCCTGAGAAATGCCAAAGAATACCGTATGCGCCTCGTGAACGCGGCAACCCTGGATGAAGTAAATACTATTTTAAAAGAGAGCATTGTCGGCCTGGCAGAGGCGAATGCCGAGCTTACCTGACCGGTTTAACCATTAATCCCACTTCAATATGTCCGCATTCCAGCACCAGGTACTTATTTATTGTGAGCAGATCAGCCATCGGCTTCAGTACGTGTTGGAGTGGATCTTCCAGGAGCAGTTGCAGATGGACTTCCGGG
The DNA here is from genome assembly GCA_016786705.1 of Taibaiella sp. Classification (GTDB taxonomy): domain Bacteria; phylum Bacteroidota; class Bacteroidia; order Chitinophagales; family Chitinophagaceae; genus Edaphocola. Next base: position 210,339 of record JAEUVV010000009.1, on the reverse strand, counting down.
TCACCTATGATGTGGCGCACTGGAAGGCTTATGATGGCTTGAAAATCAACTATTCTGAAAAGCGTATCGGTGTGGAAGATATCCTGGTACGGCCTCATCGCCTGATCTATGAGGTAGGGGAAACCGTTCAGCAACTGAATATCAACAGGTGGAAGAAGAGTACCGTATTGTTTTATAACCAGCCTGGAGCGCTTATTCCCTTTGATATCTTTTCTGCCGTCTTTTACCTTATATCCAGGTACGAGGAATACCTCCCGCATAAAAAGGATGGTCACGGCAGGTACCTGCATAGCAATTCGGCTGCCTTTCAATATGCCTTTATCCAGCAACCGGTAGTGGATGAGTGGATCAATGCCCTGAGAAGTATCCTCGAAAAGAAATTTAAACTATTATTACCCCAGCAATCATTTGAATTTCAACCCACTTACGATATCGACATTGCCTGGGCTTACAAGAACAAGCCCAGGAAGCAAAATATTGGCGGGGCTTTAAGAGACCTGCTGAGACTTCGGATTGGCTGGTTTTTCGACCGTATACTGGTAGCTTCATCGGGAAGACAGGACCCTTACGACGCGTTTAAGTGGATGGAAGACCTGCAGCAGTATTATGGTTTACAGCCTGTTTATTTCTTCCTGGTGGGTGCTAACGGTACTTACGACCGCAATATCAGCCCGGCTCATCCAGAGATGCAGGCTTTAATCAGGCATACTTCCACACATGCCCAGGTCGGTTTGCACCCTTCTTACGGTTCTTATTTACAGCAATCTGTAATGGAGAAAGAATTGCATACATTAGAAAGCATCCTGGATAAACCGGTTTGGAAATCCAGGCAACATTATATTAAAATGAGCCTGCCGGATACTTACCGGCAACTGGAAAGTATGGGTATTCAAAACGATTATTCCATGGGCTACCCTGCTGTAAACGGCTTCAGGGCAGGCACGTCCAGGTCCTTTATGTGGTATGATCTTTCTAACGAAACAAAATCTGAATTAAGAGTGCATCCCTTTTGTTTTATGGAAACCACTGCTATAAATCATTACAATAATTCGAAAACCGAGGCCTATGCGGAGTTGGAACGCCTTGTTTTTACCCTTAAGCAAAGCCGGGGTAAATTGATAAGCATCTTCCATAACAACAACCTGGGATCAGGTAGGGAGCATAAAGGCTGGTATAAGTTTTATCAAAAAATGATAGAACTTATACACTCGGAACAAAATCTCTGATTTGCTGATTCTCCCAGGCCAGCTTTTCCAGCTTGTCCACCACTTTCCGGTCCAGTACCATATTAGTGATACGGTTCAGGTGCCGGCCATGGTGCAAGTCACTGCCTACAAAGCGGTATAGTCCGGCATCCAGGAGCCTGTTAGCCACTTCTTTTTCCCTGCTGCCATAATAGCCGCTTAAGGATAAAATGTTGAGCTGTAAAGCAATATCACGGTCCAGATATTTATCCAATACTTTAAGTTTATCGTCGATAAAGTGATACCTTTCGGGATGTGCCAGGATCGCTTGATAGCCGGCTGTTTCGATCTGGAAAAGTACATCCTCTATATCAATGGGCTCGTGATAAAAAGGCGTTTCAACAAGTATTTTATTGTCAAAAACAGTAAGGAGGTTACCTGCTTTTAAATGATCAGGGAAACCTTCATCAATCATATATTCCGCGGCAAACTTTACATTAATGTTCATGTTGTTTGCAATAAGCGCTTTTTGTAATTTGTCGTAAGCGGCAGTAATCGTTTCCCGGGTGTTGCGGTGAATATCCGCCATAATATGTGGCGTGCCAATAAAATTTTTGATACCGGCGCTCATCATACCCCGTATCAGCGCGATGGAAGTATCGGTGTCCGGCGCGCCGTCGTCAATACCCGGTAGAATATGGGAGTGCATATCCTGGCCTAAAAACGCGGCGAAGTTTACGTTTATTTTTTTATTTTTTTTAAAGATGGAAAACATGAGTAAGGTGCTTTACGTAATCTATATATTATGTAGTCGCGTCAGAGGTTATATACAGGCAAAGTTAAGCTAATGTTATGCATGACAAGCTGCTTATAAAGAATTTAACAGAGCCCGCAGGTAGTACAACGGAGAAAAAAAGATAATATTGTTATAATAATTGTTAAAAGCTTAGCGTTTTCTAGTTATAATATTGTCAGGCTCTTAATGCTATACTTTTGTATATTTGCGCTGCCTTAATAAGAAATAATATAGTTTGAGCGTCTTGTTGTATAGAAGATGAAATCCGGGATGATTGAAACTGTAAGGTATAAAGACCTTGTTTCAGCAAAGGTATAAATGGATGTTTTTTAATGTCCGGTTTGTAATAGGCATCATTATGATGCGAAAAGTATTGAATGGGCTTGATGGGCTATTGATACTGGAGCAGTATTGAAGTGTGTTAGCCGGCAGGCCGATTTGTTTATTTATGAAGATAACAGGTTCTATTGTAACATATAATACATCATTGACTGAAGTATTGCAGGTGTGTAAGTCTTTTTTGCAAAGTAAGAAAGTGACGCAACTCTATGTAATAGATAATTCTGCAATTGATCAGATAAGTTCTAAACTCAAGTTTGACAATAGAATAATTTATATGCATTTCCCTAGAAACCTGGGATATGGCAAAGCCCACAACGTGGCCATGCGGGAGACCATGAATAGCTCGGACTATCATGTGGTATTAAACCCCGATCTTTTATTTGATGGAAAATGCCTGGAGTCTTTAGGGTGTTTTATGGAAGAAAATGCTCATGTAGGCCTGGTTATGCCAAAAATAATCTATCCTGATGGTCGTATTCAGTATCTTTGTAAAAATAATCCTACTCCTTATATTTTGCTGGCCCGGCGTTTTATGAAAGGCCTGGGGCAGAAACGGATGGAAGAAGCGCTTTATTTTTTCGAAAATAAAGATAAGGATTATGAAAAACCAATGTTTCATATCCCTTTCTTATCCGGCTGTTTTATGTTCCTGAGATGCACTACATTGCAACAGGCCGGTTTATTTGATGAACGCATCTTCATGTACACCGAAGATGCTGATCTAAGCAGGCGGATCCTGAAAATAGCGGAAACGGCATACTTCCCGGAGGCAGTGGTCGTACATGATTTCAAAGGGGGCGTGCATAAAAGTACTTTATTAACCTGGTATGGGTTCAGGTCCTCCCTTTATTACTTCAATAAATGGGGCTGGCGCAATAAAATTGACCGGGAAGTCGTCCAGTGAATGTTCATAAGCTGATCTAAGTGAAATATTATATCATAGCAGGCGAAGCAAGCGGAGACTTGCATGCGGCCAACCTGATCAAGGCATTGCAACAGAAAGATCCGGAGGCCAGGATAAGGGCCTGGGGCGGAGACCTGATGCATGCTGCTGGTGCCGATATTGTAAAACACTACAGGGACCTTGCCTTTATGGGCCTGGTAGAAGTACTCAAGCACCTGGGCACTATTCTTAAAAATATATCTTTCTGTAAATCGGATATACAGGCATTCCAACCCGATGTGGTCCTGTTCGTAGATTACCCTGGCTTTAATATGCGTATCGCGAAATGGGCGCATCAGCAGGGATTCCGTACCGCTTATTATATTTCCCCTACCGTATGGGCCTGGAAAGAGAACCGGGTGCATCATATCAACAAATATGTTGATGAAATGATGGTGATCCTGCCTTTTGAAAAGCCATTTTATGCGAAGTATAACTACCCGGTGCATTATGTAGGGCATCCATTGATAGAAGTAATGGAAGCCGAATTGCAAAAGCCTTCCGGCCTTGCCAAAGAGAAAAAAATGCTGGCATTATTACCGGGAAGCCGCACTCAGGAAATCAAAAAGTTATTACCGCTGATGTTGGAGGTAGCTGCTACCATGCCTGATTATGAGGTGCTGATTGCGCAGGCCCCGGCACAGAATGAAGCACTTTATGAGGCTATTATCAATGGTAATAATGCGGTGTCCTTGGTTAAAGGCAAAACATATGATATCCTGAAAATAGCAGATGCTGCTATCGTAGCTTCCGGTACAGCAACACTGGAAACGGCTTTACTTGGCGTGCCGCAGGTGGTGGTGTACAAGACCAGCCCTTTAACGTTTAAAATCGTAAAAGCTATGGCTAAGACCGAATATGTGGCATTACCCAATATTATTTTAGGCAAACTTGCTGTGGTAGAGTTGTTGCAGAATGATTTCACACTGTCCAGCTTGCAGCAGGCAATGGCTGATATTACAGTTAACCGCGATAATATAGACCGTATGCAAACGGATTACTCAAAAGTCTGGCAAATGCTGGTACACGATGGCAAAGCCTCTGAAAATGCCGCGGGTATCGTCTTTGACCTGGCTACCCGTCAAAAATAAAAATCTGCAAATAAGGTATATCGTATGCTCCCGTTTTTGCTTTAGCCTGGTAAAAGTTGTATTTTTAATGCAATTGCTTTCTGTGGTAAGCGAACCATTAAAATTGTTCTCCATGCATTATTATGAGCTATATGCTTTACTGAAAAATAATTTCCCGGAAACCGGAACACAGTCCGTAATACCGGAATTAGGGATAGAGATCAAAAGATATATTTTTGAATCCCGGGAAGCAGCCTTATTCTTATCCGGTAGTGATCAGTTACAATGTAATACCCATGAGCTGGGTTTCCCTGAAGATTGCAGGAAAGGCTACAATAAGGAAAGCGATATCGGGTTAAGTGATTTTGAGATCCGCTGTAATCAATCTTTTTCTTATTACATCATTAAAAGTGCAGAACCGGACCGCGCTAAAGGTTTTATCCTGTTCTTTCACGGGCTGAATGAAAAAAGGTGGGATAAATACCTGCCCTGGGCTTACGAGCTGGCCAGGCAAACCGGCAAAGCGATAATCCTTTTCCCTATAGCTTTCCATATGGACCGCGCTCCTGAAGACTGGAGTGATAAGCATCGCATGCTGGAAATTGCCAGGAACAGGGCAATGCAATACCCGGAGAACAGTACTTCTTCCTCTTTTATTAACGCGGCAATCAGCAGCCGGCTCGAGTATTTTCCGCAACGCTTATTCTGGTCGGGATTGCAGACCTATGCAGATGTGGTCCAACTGATAGGATCAATCCGGGACAACAAAGTGCCGGAAATAGACCCCGGAGCTACTGTTGATTTATTCGGTTATTCCATAGGGGCCTTTTTTGCCAGTATTTTAAAAATGGCCAATCCTTCGGACTATTTCAGGGAGGCCAGATTATTCTGCTTCTGCGGTGGGATGACGATAGACCGCATGTTCCCGGTGTCTAAATATATTATGGACGCGAGTGCGGCCATTGCTATGCAAAGGAGTTATGCAGAACTTTTAAGCTCAAACTTTGCTACCGATAAACGCCTGGCGCATTTTCAAAACTGGGAGCATCACCCCGAAGAAGCCTGGTTTAAAACCATGCTGCGCTACAACTATTTCCTGAAAGAGCGGGAAGCATTACTGCGAAACCTGAGCCCCCAGATTAAAGCCCTGGTCTTAAAGCAGGATGAAGTAGCGCCACCTGTAGAAGCACTCAATACCCTGAAAGGCGGTTACCGGGATATACCAATAGAAGTGATCGTTGATGATTATTCCTATCCTTATTCGCATATGAATCCTTTTTCTTTAGTACATAAATATAAGCAAGAGGTGGATGCGGCCTTTTACAGGTTTGCCGGGATAGCCGCTGCATTTTTAAAATAAACAGTATATGAACTTAATCAGTAGTAAAATCCGGCTCGTGGCAGCACTTTGTTTTGCTTTCCTTCTGTCCGGTTGCCAGGATACCCGAAAAGCGGTAGCTTATAATGACCAGATAGTAACGATACAAAATGATATCATCGTAAAATTCCTGAGCTTTACAAAAGAAATCGAGGATATGGATAGCGCAAATGCGCAGGCAGCCCGCCTCCGGGTTTTAAGACAAGTAGAAGAAGGGATAAGGAAGGCGCAGCAGCTAAAATTTGAAGGTGATGATAAGCGATTTAAAATGGCCTTTATGGACTTACTGCAGTTCTACAAAAAGGTGGTGGCTAAGGATTATGAAACGTTGATCGCTTTAGCCTACACACAAGATAAGCCAGCCGGTCATGCTGATAAAATAAACGCGCTGGTAGCCCGTTTTACCAAAGAAGAAGAAAAATACGATCTTAAGTTCGCGCGAGCTCAAAAGCAGTTTGCTCAAAGCTATAATTTTATAACGGAAGAGAATAAACTGCAAAAAGAAATTGATAGGGCTAAATAAATGGCTTTAAATCAGTAATTTTAAGCTATAATACAAAATAAAAATCGGGGATTTTTATTTTGTATTAATAATCTGGCCTACTTATCAAGGTCGTAATAAGAAGGCTATAATTGAATGACCGTATTTTCTCCAATGGTGCTATAATAATAAGGCTGATTATTGCGACTGAGCGCATCGAAAAATGCTTTCGAGCATCCGGGCTCCATCCCGTCATGCAGCTCAACAATCATCATGTGGACTGACTGTAGCCAATCAAGCGTTTCATTGGAAAAGACCTGTTTTTCACTGGTTTCAATATCCAGCTTTAAAATATCAATATGAGGTAGCTGATAGTTCTTGATCAGCGAACTTATCGTAATACTATTGATGGTTCCATGTTCCATATCTTCTTCCACCACCATGCCCCATTTTCCGGAATCATATTTGTCATACACCCTTAGCCGGGTATCTTTATCCCAAATACCATATTGTATACAATGCACATCGGGGTAGGGCGCAAGATTTTGCTGTAAAAGTTTAAAATTTTCCGGGTCTGGCTCTATACAGATAATCCGGGCATCCGGGTACCTGTTTTTGATGTAAATAGCAAAAAGGCCGATGTTGGCACCGCCATCAATAATGTAAGCTGGTTGCTCTTTTATTGGGATATTATATTCTTCAGTGATGAACACCTGGCGGAATGTAGGCTGGTCGGAGGTATGAGGTCTTAGTGTAAATGGATGAGCAATGCCCGGCAGCTTTACTGTTTTGAGCCTTTTCTGTTTATACTTGACCAGGGTGACAACACCTTTAAAAAAACCTAGCCGTTTCACAAAAGGCGACAAGGCTGCGAACATCCTGATAATTTTTATCATAATAACGTTTGACTGGAGATATTGGCTGATTAAGGGTTTGTTGATTAATTGATATTCATAATCCGGTAATTAACTGTTCTGATGTTTGAGGTAATATGCCTATTTTAAGCATTAGGGATGATGAATAACACAATACATCGTTCAAAAATAAGATAAAAATTATAATGGGAATACCTAATTTTTCTTTCGTGGCAAAGTTATTTATTACTCATAAAGCCATTGGCCGGATAAATATAATGGGAATAGCAATTCTTAAAGCCCTTAAAAAGAAAAGAGCACCATCAGGTGCTCTTTTACACTTATTCTCTATTATTACCGGGCAACATTTACGGCACGTTTTTCACGAATCACCGTTACTTTGATCTGACCCGGGTATTGCATTTCTTTCTGGATCTTATCGGCGATTTCAAAACTTAAACGGTCGCTATCGCTGTCGGTTACTTTATCCGCTTCCACAATAACGCGTAGCTCACGTCCGGCCTGGATCGCATAAGCTTTTTCCACGCCATCATAAGCTACGGCTAAGTTTTCAAGATCTTTAATTCTTTGCAGGTAGCTTTGCATGATCTCGCGGCGGGCGCCTGGCCGGGCACCGCTAATGGCATCACAAGCCTGGATGATCGGGGAGATGATATATGCCATTTCCATCTCATCGTGGTGTGCGCCGATCGCATTGATTACGGCAGGGTGTTCGCCGGCTTTTTCAGCCAGTTTTGCACCTAATAATGCGTGGCTCAATTCTGTTTCTTCATCCGGAACTTTACCTATATCGTGCAGCAAGCCTGCTCTCTTCGCTAGTTTAACCACTTTCTGGCCCAGGCCAAGTTCTGCAGCCATAATACCACAAAGGTTCGCGGTTTCTTTGGAGTGCATTAATAAGTTTTGACCGTAAGAAGAACGGAAGCGCATTTTACCCACCATTCTCACCAGGTCTTTATGCAACCCATGGATACCCAGTTCTATGATCGTACGTTCACCGATTTCCATTACCTGGTCTTCGATTTGCTTTTTAGTCTTTTCTACCACCTCTTCAATACGGGCAGGATGTATACGGCCATCCTGTACCAGGCGCTGCAGGGATAAGCGGGCGACCTCTCTTCTCAGTGGGTCGAAGCAGCTTAATACGATTGCTTCCGGTGTATCGTCGATCACCAGGTCAACACCGGTGGCGGCTTCTAAAGCGCGTATGTTTCTACCTTCACGACCAATGATCTGGCCTTTGATCTCATCACTTTCCAGGTTGAATACGGTAATGGCATTTTCAATCGTTTGCTCCGCGGCAACACGTTGTATACTTTGAATGACAATTTTCTTAGCTTCCTTGCTGGCATTGGTTTTTGCCTGTTCCACGATCTCCTGGATATGCGCCATGGCGTTGGTACGCGCTTCCTCTTTCATCGCTTCCACAAGTTCCGCTTTTGCTTCTTCCGCGGAAAGATTGGCGATTTTTTCCAGTCGTTTGATCTGCTCTTCCTGGTGTTTTTCCAGTTCGGCCCTCTTTATTTTTGCGGACTCGATCAGGTCGTTTAACTCCGTCTTAAGTTCCGTGTTTTCATTAACCTGTGTCTGAACAGACTTTAATTTGTCGTTTAAGGACTGTTCTTTTTGCTTTAATTTGTTTTCCTGCTCAATTAGTTTCTGGTTACGGGTATTTGCTTCTTTGTCGTGGTCTGATTTTAACTGTAAAAAATGTTCTTTAGCTTCGAGTACTTTCTTTTCTTTGATCGTTTCTGCTTTCGCTTTCGCGTCTTCTATCAGTTTCTGGGCCTGTTGTTCTGCTTCTGCTACCTTGTTAGCGGTATTCTTGGCAAATATTAGCTTCCCTAAGATGATCCCTAATATAACCCCGACTACCACCGCACCTATAATTGCGATATTGTCCATTGTGTCTATCTGTTATGTTTAATTGAAATTTAATGTTTTTTTATCAATACTATGACAGGCGAAGTTAAAATATTTTTTTAACTTACAAGTCCTATAAATTGTGTAATGGCCCTTTTTTATACACATTTCCTGCACACATAAATTTCCATAAAGCTCAAATTTGTTTAATTTTGCGCTATGCAATTATTAGACGGTGTAAAAGTATCCGAAGAAATACTTAAAAATATCCAGAGCGAGGTAGCTGCTCGTGTTCAAAACAACAAGAAAGTGCCGCACCTGGCGGCGATACTGGTGGGTGAAGACCCGGCCAGCCAGACCTATGTGGCTTCAAAAGTAAAAACCTGCGATTATTTAGGGTTTAAGTCTACGCTGTCCCGCCTGGCTCCAGATACGACAGAAGCCGAGCTTTTAGCATTGATCGAAACTTATAATGCAGACAGTGATATAGATGGTATTTTGGTGCAATTGCCTTTACCTAAACATATTTCGGAAGATAAAGTGATCAATACCATCAACCCCAAAAAAGATGTGGACGGCTTCCACCCGAACAGCATTGGTAAAATGGTATTAGGACAAGATACCTTTATCCCGGCTACGCCAAACGGCATTATGATGATGCTACAACATTATGGGATTGATACCGTAGGTAAACATTGCGTAGTGATCGGCAGAAGCAATATCGTGGGCACGCCCATGAGCCTGCTGATGAGCCGTAATACCAACCCGGGTAATTGTACCGTGACTTTGACCCACTCTAAAACAAAGAACCTTAAAGAATTGTGCCTGGAAGCGGATATTATCGTCGCCGCAATTGGTCGTCCTAAATACGTGACTGCCGATATGGTGAAGGAAGGCGCTATTATCGTGGATGTGGGCATTAACCGCATCGAGGACAGTAGTAAGAAATCCGGCTTCCGGCTGGTAGGCGATGTGGATTTTGATACGGTTAAGGAAAAAGCCAGCTATATCACCCCGGTACCGGGCGGGGTAGGCAAAATGACCATTTGCGCCCTGATGCAGAATACTTTAAAAGCCTGTAAGGACTAATTCAATATAGAAAGCCAAAAGCATCCCGCTTTTGGCTTTTTTGTTAGTGAATTTCAATTGCTATGAAACGATTTTTAGCGTTCCTGATTTCATTTTTTGCTGTACTTATATGCGCTTCTATGACAGGAAAGGAGGAGGGCGATGAAGAGACCGGCCTGATTGTCAAATACAATTGGAACAAAACCCGGGATAAACTGTTTAAATGCTATTACCAGGAATTTGATACTGTATTATTGACCTGCTTCCAGGTCGACCCGTTAAGTAAAGCAGAAAACGGAATCTATTTAGCTTTTGAAAATCAAAAAGATACTGCGATGATAGCGTATTACAAGATGGGAAAAGCAATGCCGCTTAGTATCAGTATTTCTTGGCCGGAGGACAGGAGTACCAGAAGCGTCTCGGTAGGAGAATTATCGGCGGGACCAGTTTTTGTTGATCCCTGGAGAAGTAAGTATCAGGCCAGGTTTGTGCAAAGGAATGACTCTGTTTTTATTGATTATCTACTAGGTGAAAAAGTGATTTTTAAAGAACTATATTATTGGGGAGAAAGAAAACAACGAAATATTATCAATACCGCGGTTTATGACAGTGTGCTTAGTAAGTATAACAGCAGAACCGGTGCCCAGATATTTAAGGAAAATTGCACCTCCTGCCATCAAACTAACAAAAATGCTACCGGACCTAAACTGGCAGGCGTTACGAAGCGCAGGTCCGAGGAATGGTTGAGGAAATGGATCCGGAGCCCGGCGGCAATGATAGCCGGTAATGATCCACAGGCCGTAGCACTCTATAATTTGTGGCATAAAACAGCCATGACCTCGTTCCCGATGCCTGAAGCTGAAATGAATAAACTAATTGATTTTCTTAAAACCCTTTAGCGGTTTAATTAATTGACCGGCGCGCTCAAATTCCCTGATTTACAAATCCTTCAATTTCCTATCTTTGCAAGCTATGGAATCTCTGAAACAGAAATTAGCAGCTTTAGAGGCTGAGATTTCAAATACTGTTATTACAGATGCCGCCACCCTGGAGGCTTACAGAATCAAATTTTTAGGTACCAAAGGCCTTGTGAAAGATGCCTTTGCTGCTATGAAAGACGTGGCACCGGCTGATAAAAAAGATGCGGGCCAGTTACTGAACGCGTTTAAGCAATTTGCCGAAGCCCATTTTGAAAATAATAAACACCTGCAATCAGGTGGCGGAAAGAAAGGAGCACAACTTGACTTTTCCTTGCCGGGTTTACAAATGCCGGCGGGTACCCGTCATCCTTTGAAAGTAACCGAAAATGAGATTGTCAGCATCTTCAGCAAGATCGGCTTTACCGTTGCGGAAGGCCCTGAAATTGAAGATGACTGGCATAACTTTACTTCATTGAATATGCCCGCCGATCACACCGCAAGGGATATGCAGGATACCTTTTATATAGCGCAAAACCCGGATTGGGTGTTACGTACCCACACCTCTTCTACCCAGGCTCGTGTGCTTGAAGAAGGTAACCTGCCGGTTCGCGTAATCTGCCCGGGGCGTGTATATCGGAATGAAACAATTAGTGCAAGGGCACACTGTTTCTTCCACCAGACCGAAGGTTTGTATATTGATAAAAAGGTGTCGTTTGCCGACCTGAAACAAACGCTGTATTACTTCGTAAAAGAAATGTTCGGCAGTAACACCAAAGTACGTTTCCGCCCGTCCTATTTTCCTTTTACCGAGCCAAGCGCGGAGATGGATATCAGTTGTACCGTTTGTGGTGGTAAAGGGTGTAATTTATGTAAGCATACCGGTTGGGTAGAGATCCTGGGCTGTGGTATGGTACACCCGGATTTGTTACGCAATTTTAATATTGATCCCGAAGAGTATTCCGGGTTTGCTTTCGGTATGGGTGTGGAGCGTATTACCCAGATCAAGTACCAGGTAAATGATTTACGCCTTTATTCCCAGAACGATATCCGCTTTCTCAGGCAGTTTACTTCAATTCAGCAATAAATTTTGACCTCGGAGTTTTTAGCAGTATTTTCTGGTATAACTTTGAGGTCTTATTGTATACTTCATTAAATAATAAATAGTCGATTCCTTTGGTTTTAGTAACAGGCGCAAGTGGTTTTTTGGGTAAACATCTTCTGGAGGCTCTGGTCGCAAAAGGGCTTTCTGTAAGAGCTTTATTCAACCGTACCCAACCGCAGTTCAGCCATCCCCTCATCGAATGGGTAGCCTGTGACCTGCTGGATGTATATGCCGTGGAAGACGTGATGCAGGGTATCCGACAGGTATATCATTGTGCGGCTATCGTTTCTTTCGAGCAAAAAGACCGGGACCGTGTTATAGAACAAAACCGGAGCGCGACGGCCAATGTGGTAGATGAAGCATTAAATGCCGGGGTGGAAAAGCTGATACATGTCAGCTCTATAGCCGCTTTAGGCCGGGCAAGCAAAGAAAATAAACTGATCTCTGAGGAAACCCATTGGGAAGAAAGCAATACCAATACCGCTTATGCCATCGGGAAATACCGGGCGGAGATGGAGGTGTGGAGAGGGATGGCCGAAGGGCTGGATGCTGCCATCATTAACCCGGGTATCATTCTTGGCGAAGGCAATTATAATGAAGGTTCTGCAAAACTTTTTCAGTCTGCTTATGAAGAATTTCCCTGGTATACTTTAGGCGTAAATGGCTGGGTGGATGTAAAAGATGTAGCCCGGGCCGCGATATTACTGATGGAAAGCGATATTGTTGCGGAACGTTATGTAATCACAGAAGGCAATCACTCTTACAAAGATATATTTACCTGGATGGCCAATGCCCTGCAGAAGAAGCCGCCGCATAAATATGCCAGTGCTTTTATGAGTAAAGTAGCCTGGGTCCTGTCGAGCATAAAAGCAGGCCTGGCAGGTAAAAAGTCATTACTGACCAGGGAAACAATACGCACGGCACAGGCGGTTTGCCATTACGATAACCATAAATTTTTGCAGCAATTTCCCGGGTTCTCCTATCAATCTATGCAAAATACGGTAGAGCGGGTTTCAAAAGATTTTCTTAAGAATATCTGATTTTTTTGTCATTTCAGAAAAGATTATTTAATCTTGCAATGTAAATGTTCAAAGAAGTAGCCTCTACCCAATCCATTTACATATTTCAAAAGTAGTTTTACCACAATTCTTAATTTATTTTCGCACAACATTTACCGATCAACCACATGTGCGTTTTATCACAAAACATATTTTAATGCCTTACGACATCAATCAACTTCAAGACATGATTGTTCCTGAGCTCAATGATATTGCAGAGCAGCTTGGCGTAGCAAATTTCAAAAAATTAGAAAAGCAGGATCTTATCTATAGAATTATAGATAAACAAGCCTCAGAAGCGGCCGAAGGTGCAGAAGAAAAACCTGTAAAAAGAATCAAGAAAGCCAGAGTCAAAAAAGCAATTAACTCTTCAGAACCGGCAAGTGCTGAAATTGCCCCGGTAACAGAACAACCGGCAACAGTAACAGCAGAAGAAACCCCGGCCCCGGCAGAAAAGAAGATCGCAAAGCCTAAAAAGCAGTTGAAAAAAATAAAGCCGGAAAGCGAAGTGATCAATGATGCGAAAGCGCTGGAATTTGATGATACAGATGAGAAGATAACTGAACCGGAAAATAAACCATCCCTGTTTGAAGTGGAAGAAACAAAGCCGATCGTTACAGAAACAGGAGATGTGATCGAAATGCAGGCCCCTAACCCGGTGACAGAACCGGCGCCGCAGGAACAAAGACAAGGCCAGCAACAAAAAAACAGGCACCAGCACCAGAATCAAAATAACCGGAACAGCAATAACCGGAACCAGCAGCAGGAAAATGCTGCCAGTTTTAATATAGAATTTGATGGTATAATAGAAAGCGAAGGCGTTTTAGAAATGATGCCGGACGGCTATGGCTTCTTAAGAAGCAGCGATTATAATTACCTGAGTTCTCCTGACGATATCTACGTTTCTCCCTCTCAAATCAAACTTTTCGGCCTTAAAACCGGCGATACCGTAAAAGGTAATGTACGCCCGCCAAAAGAGGGTGAAAAATATTTTGCCCTGTTAAAAGTGGCTACTATCAACGGGCGTTTACCGGAAGAGATCCGCGACCGCGTTCCTTTTGACTACCTTACTCCATTGTTCCCGAACGAAAAATTAAATCTAGATATGGGTGCCAATAACCTGAGCACGCGTATCATGGATTTATTTACACCGATCGGTAAAGGACAAAGAGGACTGATCGTAGCGCAGCCCAAAACCGGTAAAACAATGCTGCTGAAAGAGATCGCCAACGCGATTGCTACCAATCACCCGGAGGTGTACCTGATGATCGTTTTGATCGATGAGCGCCCGGAAGAGGTAACCGATATGCAGCGTAGCGTAAATGCAGAGGTGATCGCCTCTACTTTTGACGAGCCTGCAGAAAAACACGTAAAAGTTTCCGGAATTGCTTTACAAAAAGCAAAACGCCTGGTGGAAGTAGGGCATGATGTAGTGATCCTGCTGGATTCTATTACCCGCCTTGCACGTGCGCACAATACGGTAGCACCGGCATCCGGTAAAGTATTGAGCGGTGGTGTGGAAGCTAACGCGATGCAAAAGCCGAAACAGTTCTTCGGCGCGGCACGTAAGATAGAAAACGGAGGTTCCCTGACGATCCTGGCTACCGCCCTTACCGATACCGGTTCCCGTATGGATGATTATATCTTCGAGGAATTTAAAGGTACCGGTAACATGGAGCTGCAATTAGACCGTAAACTGGCCAATAAGCGTATTTTCCCGGCTATAGATATCACTTCTTCATCTACGCGTCGGGATGACCTGTTGATGAGCAAAGATACTTTAGGTAAAATGTGGATCCTGCGCAATCACCTGGCTGATATGAATACGGATGAAGCGATGAAGTTCTTAATGCAGAACCTGAAAGGGACGCGCAATAATGAAGAATTCCTGATTACAATGAACAAGTAAGCTTAAGAACAAAGGACACAGCTATTGAATGAGCTGCCTGGTCATATTGTTAAATGAGACATATTTTAAAATGAAAGTAGCAGACCACAAGGATCTGCTACTTTCATTTTGTCGTTTTACAATAACCCTTCTCAGGCAGGGTTATTCAAATATTTAATGTTTAGGTAATTAAGCTATCTGTCAGACACATGTGCCATATAATTATGAGCTATAATGATTATACTCAATTATTGTATGCTCAGCTTGACCACTTCTTCTTTTTGCGAACCATATTTAATACTAATCAAGTAATTACCGGAAGCCAGTGTCGGCAGTGCAATCTGGTCAGGAACATTATTTCCTTTTCCGGTATACAACACCTTTATAGCCCTGCCGGTAATATCTGAGATTTTAATGTTCACCTCACCCTCTGTAGCATCACCTGGAGGTAATTGAACGTGTATATATTCCGATGCAGGGTTAGGCGATACAGATACAGTGATCGTTTGCGGTGCATTTGCTATGCTTGTAGGCGCAGGCTTATTATAATAAGCACAGTCCAGAACTTGTTCTGCGCCAAAATCATCAATGTCAAAGATATGATCTATATTATTTGCGGTAGCAGGGAAAACGCTAGCAGTAGACCCGGGCGACACGGTTAGATAGGCATAATTAAAATCACAGGCAGGAGCCCAGAGGCAAGAACCTACTTCTCCGTATTTGTCTGCTCTGATCCATTTAAAGTTAACATAGCTATCGTATGAGTTCCATACCGGGGCGGTGAGCATAATATCACCTGTTGCTTGCAGGCTTCTTACTGCATTAACGGGTGTATGAATAAGATTGCTATATGGATTTCCCAATTCATTATAGTAACCTGTTCCTGACTGGGATAATACAGTGTTCCAATAATAAGGATATACTATTATGTCTGAGCCAGACATATTAAACCTCATTTCAGCAAGAAAAGGATTGATATTGTCAGGAGTAGTCGATAAAGGACCATTACAGGTTCTGTTATTCGACATGCCACTGATGATAATGCTGTAATCATCTCTTCCTTCAAGTGTATTTATCCCCCATATTTTTTCCGTATTATTAAATAATACCCGACTTTTACCCGGGTAAATGTTCAGGGTGGGACTCATGCCGGTAACATGCATTGAACCTTCTACAGGCGTATGCCAGGCATTAAAGACACCGGGTACCGAGTCAATGTAAATTGTATTACCAAATACCATGAAATCTCCATTGGGCTGCTCTACGATGTCAAAACTGCTTTCATAATTATAATCGCTCATAGTCCTGCCCATAGTGCCTACATAAATATCATTAAGCGTAACAGGATCTATAATACGGTTCATCATCGGGCCATCATTAAGACTGCCTCCTATCCACAGGCCGCTACGCACTCTTTTCATACGGCTGGCAATATCAAAATCATTGTTTGTACCTACCCATAAGCCTGTCTCATAACTACGCATATTAATAACTTGGTTACTAATAAGATCATACTTAAGTACAAAAGCGCGTTTATCACTACGTAAATGTGGCATATGTGATCCATAAGGAGTTACATAACCACAGATGAATAAAAATTGATCATCCCATTGATAACTGCTTAATGGGTATATATTTTCATAACCAACAGTAGTACTGTAAATAATATTTGTAGCACCAAGTAAATTACCGGATTTATCAAGGCGTACCACTTCTATAGCATCTCCATTACCGGGAAACATTGCATGCATATGAGTGGCTACAATCAAAGCGTTGTTATCATCCAGGTAATGCGCACCCACTACACGCTGATCATAAGCAGGATCGTTGATAGCACGGGATACTATTGTATTGCCCGCGTTATCAACATACATAAAATGTATAAACGAGGCATCTCCGGTCGTATTGTCGTCAAATACAGTGCCTGCCATAAGGTATTGGTCTTTTCCTGGAAGCTCGTCTATGGTATAGTGTTTTACATTATAATCTCTAAATAAAAAAGATTGCTCCTGAGTCCATTGAGCGCTAAGGGGAATTGCATATCCCAGCATAAAAACAGCATAAATTAAAATTTTCATACCTGATCGTGTAGCTAATTTTCGATACATAGTTTATTGATTTATATGGTTTAAGATAGATGTATCGCAAGGGCCCGATAACGATATATCAAGGGTAAAATTATGTGCCCGAGTGAGGTGGGCAAAATGCTAATGAGTAGCTGCTTACCTTGGGGAGACAACTGAGTGAATACACCATACAAGTGCACTCTATAGTTTAAAGCTCCAGGCATTCACAGTCAATAATTTTTTTAAAGCTTACTGTTGTGGCAAATGCAGGTTTGTAGACCAGGAAAACATGTAGGGATTTTCAGTGGAAAGCTATTGGCTTATTTCAGGATAGGAAACAAATGAAAAGAAGCTTTCTGATTCGTTCCACGAGAGCTCGCCCCACAATACCAGAACACTCCATTTTATCTGCAAAGTTGTATTATGGTTGAATATTCCCCATATGAAAAGCAGGGTAGCAAGGCTAGACACAATAACTATAGGTTGTGTGATATAGAGACACCAGAAAAGCAGCCGGGGCCTTGTAAAGAGATAAAGTCGGGCAGTAAACCAAAGACTACAACAAGTTGCTGGGCATAGAGAATACGGCAGCCTTGTAAACTTATAAACACACCAGGAAAAGTAGCATTAGGCGGAAATAGGCTTGCTCTTCGAGTGCAGTATAAAGGCCGCCTAGCCTCTGCAGGATCAAAGGGCAATGTCACTTTACAAAAAATAGTTGTTCTTAAATGTGCTGGCCGTGGCGGGCATGTAACCTGCCTGAAAATATCAATTCCTTTGAAAAAGTAGTACCCACTTATTCTTTGTGTTCATCTGTCAGTCAAAATTACTGCATAAAAATACCTGTTTTAGTAAAAAAAGAGATTTAGTATCATTCGCTTTGCAGGTTTTTAGCCTTCCTGCCTCAATGCTTCAATAGGATGGATACTGGAAGCGCGAATAGCCGGGTATAGGCCGGCCAGTAAGCTGATCAGGATCGAGAAAAGAACGGAACCGCCTACCAGCCACCACGGGAATGAGAACAGGTCTACATACTCGTCGGCATTTTTAATATATTGCTTGTTCACAATAAGATTGGCAATGCGGGTGAGACCGTAACCTAAAGTAATACCCCCTATAGCACCTACAAAACCTATAAAGCCGGCTTCAAAGAAAAAGATCATGCGGATATCACGGTTTTTACCACCTACCGCTTTCATGATACCAATTTCTCTTTTGCGCTCCAGGATACTCATCAGCATAGTATTTACAATGCCGAAGCCTGCTACCAGCAGGCTGATAAGCCCTATGATGCCCAGGATACTATCCAGGATCAGGAACGCTTTTTTCATTTCCGACAAGCCGTCATCTACCGCAAAATAATTGATCTTTTGCGCGTCCAGGTAAGTTTTGATCTTGCCCAGGTCTTCCATGCTTTTTGTTTTTACATAAATGGAAGCATACTGGTTGCCTCTGGTTTTGTTTTCAAGAAGATCGCTGATGCGGTCAAAGCCAAGTGAGGGCAGGCTTTTGGCCGTTCCTACCGGTAACAGGACCTCTTCCCTTAAACTCGGGCCAGAAAACTGTTCGTCTTTTAGGATGCCAACAATTTTGATTGTAGTGGCCTCTTCCCCGATCACGTTTTCGATTCCCGCCATCATGGCCAGGGGCGAGGTGCTTTTGAGGGAAGTGCTAAGTAAAATAATTTCCTTACCGATAATAGTATCTGCCCGGGCCAGCCGGAGGCCGCTATCTACTTCAGTATTGGCTGCTATCTTTTCTTTTGTGCGCACCTCGTAGCCTAAGGAGCGCAGGAAATTCAGGCTGACCAAAGCTTCCCGTGCAGAGTCGCCCGAGAAATAGCTTCCGGCATACAATTCATTGTAGGGGGGCTGTTGGGCCATGGCCATAGGCAGGCTACCTGAATTGGTCGCGGCCGTATCTTTTGTCAGCACCACCTTTACCGGCAGGTTAATTCTTGGATAAACGATAGCAACCTCCGGTTTTTTTTGCAGGACCGAGATCAAAGAATCGTTTAAAGGAACCGCTGTAGCTTCCTTCTTTTCTGCCTTATTACGATTCCCGGGGCCGCCTTTAAAGTTGAAGGCCTTAGTAGAGATCGTCAGGCTGGTAAAGAGGTCATTCGATTTGAACTTTTCCGTAATGTTCTTCTCCAGCCCGATGCCAAAGCTGACCATCGCGATCAGCGCGCCGATACCGATGATCACACCAATCAGTGTCAGTAAAGTTCTTAAACGCGTACGCCAGAGGTTCTGGCGGGCCATAATAATTAAATCCGTTAAGGTCATTGATCCAATATTTTAGGAAAGAAATATCTTCATTTTTACACATTATGCACTACCCATCACTTTTGTCTTCTCATTCTTCACTCACTATCTATAACCCATCTCTTATCACTATTCACTTTTCACTCTTATCACTTATGACTTTTTACTTATCACTATTCACTCCTTACTCACTATTCACTCAACACCCCATCCTTTATCGTCAGGATGCGGTCCGCTACCTTTTCCGCTATTTCCCGGTCGTGCGTGATCATGATGATCGTTTTACCCTTAGCTTTCAGGGAAAGCAGGATATCCAGGATCTCTTCAGTCGTGGCAGAATCCAGGTTGCCGGTAGGTTCATCTGCAAGCAATACCTCCGGTTCATTGACGAGCGCCCGGGCTATGGCCACCCTTTGTGCTTCTCCACCGGAGAGTTCATTAGCTTTATGCTGCATCCTTTGCTCCAGGCCTACCTGTGTTAATACCGCTCTGGCTTTTTTCGTGCGTTCCGCTTTGGGAATACCGGCAAAGATGAGCGGCATCATCACATTTTCCAGTGCCGTTTTTGAAAAAATCAGGTTGAAGGATTGAAAAATGATCCCGATATTATTTAAGCGGTGTTGCGCGTATTGATTAGGGGTAAAAGCACTGATGTCGGCCCCATTGAACAGGATCTGCCCCGAAGTAGCGGTATCCAGGCCGGCCAGTAAGTTAAGCAGGGTAGATTTACCCGATCCGGATTTCCCGACAATGGCCACAAATTCACCCTTGTTGATCCGGCAATGGATATTATTGGAGGCGATGATCTTATGTTCGCCTTTAGTATAGGTTTTGTTAACTGCAATTAGTTCTATCATCAGATCCGGGATATAATATTTATCAAAAGTACGATTTGGTTTTTTTCGGCAATTTTTTTTCGGCGAGAAAAACGTTAAAATCAGTAATGCGGACTATTTCAATATAGGAGAAGAAAGAATATGCCCGGAGCTAAGGCCTGGGAGCCTTCAAATTTTTCCGTATTCTGTAAATAAATAACAGTACTTATTGTTTAAATTTGAGCAATAGAATATTTTTTAGCAAAGAGTTGCCCATTTCTTAAGTTAGATTACTACGTTAACCGAAACTTTTTAAGGGATTTCGTAACTTTTATCCATTTGGAACGATTAAATATTATAGAACGTAGTGATTGAATTAAAATATCCATTTATTTAAATAGTTTTTATTGTGAAAAAACATCTTTTTTTATGCTCGGCGATGCTGTCGTTTGCAGCATGGAGTAATCTTGCTCAGGCGCAAATCAGCCAGGGCGGCTTCCCTTTGTCGATGCAAAAAGAACTGCAAATAGGCAACACTTCAGTTCATAGCTTTGCTAATCCTGATTGGCAGACTTACCTGGAGCAAAGAAAAAAACAGGCACCCGAACAGCAATTCTCCAGTCCGTTACCGGTAGGTATACATGTTGCCACAGACCTTAGCTTTCCCGGCTCCGGGCAGTTAATAACCCAGCCCGACGGTACCAGGATCTGGCGCACAACGATCCTGATTGAGGGGGCTCCGGCTATTGGTTTCCTGTTTGATCGCTTTCAATTGCCCAAAGGCGTTAAGCTTTTCCTGACCAATGCGAATAAGCGCCAGGTCGCAGGAGCTTTTGATGCCTCTAACAATCCGGCTTCCGGGAAATTTGCCATAGATGCGGTGCAGGGAGGTAAAATATTTGTGGAAATGAATATTGACCCGGCCGTTGACCTGGATAAGATAGAATTGCATATTAATAACTTATTGGTGTTTCATCGTGCCATTGAACATTTGAGCCAATTTATCAGCCCTGTTGATGCCCTTGATAACCAGTTGAATGGGAGCTCTTCTGTCTGTAGTATAAACGCGATTTGTCCGCAAGGGACTAATTATGCCAATAGCAGGAAAGCTACTATTCAAACTATTGATATGTCACCAGGGGGTGGTGCCTGTTCCGGTACCCTGATCAATAATACGGGTAACTCAACGGCAAATTGTACCCCTTACATCATCACTGCCACCCATTGCCAGGGTAGTGGCTCCCTGGCCAATACCGACTTCGATCAGATGCTGGTACGGTTCAATTTTGAAAGACCTGATTGTGCCGGTTTGATCGGTACAAACGCCGTTTCTATGACAGGCGTGAATGTTTTGTCCAGGGCAAATTATGATGATTCCTGGGAAGTAGACGAGATAAACGGGGACTTTATGGTTTACGGGCTACGCCAGGCTATACCGGCCTCTTATGGCGCGATACTGGCAGGATGGAACAGGAATAGTTCCATTACAACTACGGTAACGGCACCTAAAAAATTCATAGGTTTCCATCATCCGCATGGGGATAATAAGAAGCTGACCACCAGCCAGAGTGTGCAATCGCAGAGCTGGCCATCAGGTTCGCCGAGCGTTTCCGGTAACAGGTGGTTTCAGTGGATCAGTGAGGGTTATTTAGCGCCTGGCTCTTCCGGTAGCGGTCTGTTTGATGGTGACGGTAGGTTGATCGGTATTGCCTCTGTCGCTTCCATTACCGAAAATGTGGAAGACTCCTGTTTTTTTAACAGGAACGGGGATGAAGTATATGCTATGGATATCATATGGTATGATAAACTATCACATGCCTGGGAATATAGTGTGGACGGAACAGCGGATAACAGGCGCGTAAAACCCTGGCTGGACCCGGCCAATACAGGGGTAACCACACTGGACCCGGTAACATCTGCTTGTGAGCCCCTGCAGACAACAGCCATCAATACCATCAGTAGTGAACTGGACGCTAATATTACTGTTTTTCCCAACCCTAGTTATGATGGTAACGTTCGTTTGCAATATAACCTGAAAGCTGCTGTGGATTTAAAGATAGTGGTACTTGACGTAAGTGGCAGGGCTGTTTATAACAGTAGTGGGAAGCTGGCCGGGAGCGGTGTTAAAACACTGGATCTTTCTAATATCCCTAATGGTATGTATATCATTAAGATCAGCGATAGCGCAGGGTATACCAGTAAAAAAGTGATCATAGGAAAGTAAACTTTAGTATTTTTATAGTCTTGTAAAGTCTCATGGGCCGGAAGTAGCAACCGGCAAATGGGACTTTATAATTTATAGATAACCATACTATGACATTTTGGTCGAATTATCCAAAATGCATTATCTTAGACGCTTGAATCATTAAAACAGGCGTTCTTTAGCATGTTTACTTTTGACTTTTACTTTTTACTTAATTTATGAATATCGAATTCAACAAAAATGAGGACGCTATGCGTCTGTTGACCGCACAGGTAAAACAACGTAAATCAAAGATTGAAGAGGGGGGCGGAAAAAAGGCTTTGGAAAAAGCAAAGCTGAAAGGGAAAATGTCGCCGCGCGAGCGTATTGAGTACCTGACAGACGATGGAACTGAGTTTTTGGAATTAGGTGTTTTTGCCGGTTATGAAATGTATCCCGAGCATGGCGGCTGCCCGGCAGGTGGTACCGTAGCCGGAATCGGCTATGTCAGCGGCCGCCAATGCATGATCATCGCCAATGATTATACGGTAAAGGCAGGCGCCTGGTTCCCGATCACCGGGAAGAAAAACCTGCGTATGCAGGAAATAGCGATGGAAAACAGGCTGCCTGTGATCTATATCGTGGACAGCGCCGGTGTGTACCTGCCCATGCAGGATGAGATCTTCCCTGATAAAGAACACTTTGGCCGCATTTTTCGCAATAACGCGCAAATGAGCGCGATGGGCATTACCCAGATCGCTGCCGTTACCGGCAGTTGTGTGGCCGGTGGTGCCTACCTGCCCATTATGAGCGATGAAACGCTGATGGTGACGGGCAATGCTTCCATATTCCTGGCAGGGCCTTACCTGGTAAAAGCCGCCATTGGTGAGGACGCCGATGCCGAAACCCTGGGCGGCGCCGCTACGCATACCGAGATCAGCGGTATCGCCGACTATAAATTTGATACAGAAAAAGAATGCCTGGACCAGGTAAAACGTATTGTTGATAAACTAGGAAAGCCTGAAGATGCCGGTTTCGACCGCGCCAAGCCGGCGTTGCCGGTAAAAGATCCTAAAGAGATCTGTGGTTTTGTGAGCACCGATAACAGCAAGCCTTATGATGTGGTGGAAGTGATTGAGCGTATCGTTGATAACTCCCAGTTCGACCAGTTCAAGCAGGATTATGGTAAAACAATTGTTTGCGGTTATGCCCGCATCGATGGCTGGGCGGTAGGTATTGTGGCCAACCAGCGTACAATAGTGAAAAACGGTAAAAAAGAAATGCAGCTGGGTGGGGTGATCTATGGTGAGAGCGCAGATAAGGCAGCACGTTTCATCCAGAATTGTAACCAGAAGAAAATACCTCTGGTCTTCCTGCAGGATGTTACCGGCTTTATGGTGGGAACCCGCAGCGAGCATTCGGGTATTACAAAGGACGGGGCTAAAATGGTGAATGCCGTGGCCAATTCTGTAGTGCCGAAGATCACCATCATTATCGGGAATTCATTTGGTGCCGGCAACTATGCCATGTGCGGTAAAGCTTATGATCCGCGATTTATCTATGCCTGGCCGAATGCGAAAATCGCCGTTATGGGTGGTGAGCAGGCTGCCAAAACCCTGTTACAGATCCAGGTAGCTTCATTAAAAGCCAAAGGCGAAGAGATCGACCCGGAAAAAGAAAAAGAGCTGCTGAAGACCATTACTGATAAATACAATGCGCAAACTACCCCGTATTATGCTGCGGCACGCCTTTGGGTAGATGATATTATAGATCCTTTGCACACAAGGACCGTGATTTCAGAAGGGATCAAGGCGGCCAGCCATGCGCCCGTAGTTAAAGAATGGAAAGAGGGCGTATTCCAGGTTTAATAATGTAAACAATTTATAATTAGTTATTTACAGCTACAGAATATTACATTTTGTAGCTGTATTTTTGTAATTTTAATTTTGGATAGGCAACAGGCTACGGCATTCTGGCATTATAGCTAAATAATTAGCTTCGAATAAGCGTTTATTAAATTTTTTAGACGTCGGCTAAGCAAGGATGGACGAACAATTACTGGTAGAAAACTGTAAGCAGGGACAAAGCAGCGCACAGCATCTTTTATATCAAAAGTATGCTGATGCTTTGTATGCGACCACTTTCAGGTACCTGGGAGAACGTATGGAAGCCGAAGATGCGGCAACGGAAGCCTTTTTAAAGATATTCGGGAATATTCACAACTTCGAGTGGCGGGGAGAGCGCAGTCTCTGGTATTGGATGAAACGTATTGCGGTGAATGAAGCATTGATGAAGATCAGGAAGCGTAAGCAAATGGAAATTATTTCAATTGACAGCGCATCACCGGTCTTTTTCGGCGCGGAGCAGGAGCAGGCACTTTCCAATATGAGCGTAAACGAGATCATGGCCGTAATACATACGATGCCTATCGGTTACCGGACGGTATTCAACCTTTACATTTTTGAAGATATGAGTCATGCGGAAATAGCTTCTCATCTGGGTATTTCAGAAGTTACTTCCCGTTCTCAATTATATAAAGCGAGAAAATTGTTGCAGGAATACATTTTGAAGCAAAAACACAAAAGCCATGAATAAGTTTGAAGACCATTGGCGGAAAAAATTGGATGAACCGGGAGGACAAAAAGACTTTTTGAATGAAAAGGTCAAGGCGGGCATGTGGGAAAAGATACAGGCTTCTAAAAACGGTTTTGAACAGGATTGGCAAAAAAAAGCGGATGATATCGGGGCCTGGGAAGGTGCTTTAACGGAAGCCGCCAGGCAGGCGCTGTGGCACAAATTGCAGGCACCCTTAACGCAATTTGAACAGCAGTGGCGGGAAAAGATGGAAGAAGGCAGCCAGAAGAACGGATTGTTCCTGGATGAAGTTACAAAAGAACGTATCGCTGCCACAGTTTTTGTTGAAAAAGAAAATTTCGAACTGGATTGGCAGGATAAAATGAATAATCCTGTTCTTGCAGGCCCGGAACAATTAGATGTTACATCAAAAGACAGGATGTGGCATAAAGTCCGATCTGGAATTATTAATACAACAGCCTCTGCTTCTAAAGAAAAACGCAGGCCATTATTTGTCTTGCGCTGGAGCCATGCGGCAGCGCTTTTAATAGGCGCTTTCAGTACCTGGTTGATCTGGGACCGCAGCAGCACACCTTTACAAAACACACTCGTGATATCCCCGCAACCTGA
This sequence comes from Taibaiella sp., assembly GCA_016786705.1. Taxonomy (GTDB): domain Bacteria; phylum Bacteroidota; class Bacteroidia; order Chitinophagales; family Chitinophagaceae; genus Edaphocola. Next base: position 184,837 of record JAEUVV010000009.1, on the reverse strand, counting down.
GCTGATCGCTCCTGTTGTAGCACCGGCTGAAACACAAAAGAAAATAATACCCGATTTACAAAAGGAATCTTCCGGGATAGAGCAGGGTATCGCGTCTAAACCGTTTACTCAACCTATTGCCAAAGTTAAGCCTATTCCCCCGTCACGGGACAACAGGGAGTTGATAGAGCGCGTTGCAGGCAAGGCGACTTCGGTAAAGCCCCTACAGTCTGCTGTAGTACTGGCAAAATCCAGCCCGGCGAGCAACACGGGTAAAACGATACCCTTATCGGAAACGGCGGATAGCAGGGTGCAGGAACAGGATATAGCTATTGCAATAGCTAAAGCGGCCCCGGTTAAGAAAGTGGTACATATATCCGATATTCGCCCTGCTGAAGTGCCTGTAAAAGGCACTGCGATTTATGGAAGGGCGTTCGGAGAAGGAAAAGAAAAACGCAATGAAAAAAGTACGATGACTTTTAATTCGGTATTAAAAAATTATAAATAATGAAACCAATCAGTATACTTATTATACTGTTGCAATTATGCATCCATCAACCCTTGCTGGCGCAGTGTTGTGATAACATTACTTACAAGCCGGATCCCAAGGTGCGGAAGCAATTTGACTATTTTGGTTTTTCTTTGGCGGACTATCCGCTGAAACTGGAAAATGGACTGTTGCCTGAAGGTAATATGACCGTCAATATGGGCTATTGGAGCGACTGGAACAAGAGCAAGCCGGAGCGGGTATTCCAGTCGATTCAAAAAGGCTTATATCTATTAAAGGATTCCATCAATGATCCGTTAAGCCAGCATGTGCTTACAATCGCTTTAAGCGCTGATGGCAGAGAGCCCCTATACCGCTTTAAAAAAATCCAACCGGAAACTACCGATTTTGTAGAGATAAATGATGAAGTGCTGAGTGTGAAACACCGTATGGATTCCATTATAGTGGCAGATTATTTTTATAAGGCACCCAATGGGAAGGATAGCAGCCTGCACGCGGTCATTTATGTGTTTACCATAAAAGACCTGTCTGTTTTTAACCTGAGCCCTGATTGGAGAGCGGACTTTGACAGTTTAAATGCGGTCAGGAAAAAAGGTTTGGGCTTTAAAAATTTTACCTCCCGGTTTATGCTTATAGCCGGTGCTGGTATAGGTATTGCGATGAACGGCACGGCTTACCCTGCCCTGGACGGTGGCTTGTATTATAATATGGCTTCCGGTCCATTACCCGGCAGCAGTTCATATATTGGTTATGGAGCCTCCCTGGGTTATGCCGGCTTTAATGGTAACCGGGGATTATACCTTTTCCATGGGCTTGATGTAGGGGCTTTCTCGGGAAATGGTTTGGATGCCATGACCGTGCAGAAAATAGGCTTACGCTTAGGGGCCGCTAATATAAAACCTTTTGAAAAGAACGGTACAGCGCGTGATTTCCGATCTGCAGCTTATATGGGCATTACTTTTCCTGTGGGAAAAACGATCAACTTCAGTTTTGACTTTGCCAGTAATTTCAGGTTTACAGAGGGCAACCATGTAGGTTATTTCGGGGGGAAATTGAAATTCTACTTAAGGGTACTTTAATACATTGCTTAAATATATAATAAAGCAGCCCGGGCCAATGTCCGGGCTGCTTTATTCTTATGCTATCATTGTTGCAAGTGCTGGTAACTGGCATATAATTTCCAGAACTGCTGGTCGGATTTAAAGTGAAGCGTATGCGCTTTCAGCGAATTCAATACCAGCTTCATTGATTTATTTTCGGCCCGGTAATAGCCCAGCATCAGTTCCCGATCGCCTACATACAAGCCCGGGGCATCTTCACATAAATGGAAATTAGTTTCCGTAAGCGCCTCAAAAACGAGCACATCATGTTCGCCGAATTTTGGCAACTCGCCTGGGTGCGGGATGTTGGAATTAAAGGTAAGCGCTAATAGTTTAAGATTGCTGGTAGAAGGCAATACCAGTTTGGGAAACAAGTGCTGGTCATTAAAACTTATGTTGCCATGCTGGCATTGTACGTAGATGTTGTCATTAATATAAGGTACTTCTTTCAGCTGCAGCGCGTCGATCGTCTTTTCTTCTGCCATGAGTTTATCGCCCTTAAAATTAAGGATCTGGTTGACCGTGAGGTTTTGCGTAATCAGCGCTTCAATAGGTATGCTAAAATAATTGGCAATTTTTACAATGATCTCTATTTTCGGATCAGCGCGATTTTCTTCATAAGAAGAGATATTTCCCCTCGTTAATTCAAATATTTCCGCAAAAGCTTGCTGAGATAACCCTTTGGTCGCCCTGATCTTCTTTATATTACTGCCCACTTTTGTCATAACCCCACAAAGATAATGTAAAAATAATTATCATTAATGCTAAATATTTTTGCAAATATTCAAAATAATTACTAAATTTGTGGGAACAGCACAAAACAAAAGCTTATGATGTATATAGACAAGATAGAAGGCTTTGCAAAAAAGATGCAATGTGAGATCAGCTACCGGGATGAAGCAGATGGGATATTGGTATTGAAGAATGAACAGGATGGTATTCACAACCTGATCCTGGGTGTGGCGCCGCCTATACTTATCCTGGAAATGTACCTGTTTTCTTTTAAAGAAGATAACCTGCAAATGTTTAAAACATTGTTGCAAAAGAACAGGGATACGCTACATGGCGCCTTCGTATTAAACGAGGAGGGGACTAAAGTATTGTTTCGTTACACGATGCAGATCGAAACAATTGATTATAATGAATTTGAAGGCGCTATAAACGCGGTCGGCCTACTGCTGAGCGAGTTTGCACCAAATATTATCGAATATTCTAAATATTAAAGCTATGAACATTTTTAAGAGAATTTTCAGGATAGGGCAGGCAGAGATACATGCCGCTGTAGAAAAAATGGAAGACCCGGTTAAAATGACCGAACAAGGCCTGCGTGAATTAAGGGAAGACTTAAACGAGGCTACAGAAGCTTATGCCAGGGTAAAGGCATTGGCGATCCGTACGCAGAATGAAAGGGACGTTTGCCGGAAAGAAGCAGCTACCTATGGGCAGAAAGCGGTATTGGTAATGGAAAAGGCACAGGATGGTTCCCTGGAACTCGAAAAGGCGGAAACCCTTGCCAAAGAAGCTCTGCGCCTGAAAATGCAATACACAGAAGAATCCGAAGATCTCGAACAGCAAGCTGCGATGCACCAGCAATCTGCGGCGGAAATGTTGAAAAATATCGAAGTAATCAAGGAAAACCTGTCCAAGTGGGAGAAGGAACTGAAGACGCTGAAAGCAAGAGTAAAAGTGAGCAAAGCCACGCTGCAGGTTAATAAGCAACTGGCTCATCTTGATGCCAACGATACTATCTCTATGCTGGAACGTATGAAAGAAAAAACCGACGACCAGGAAGCCCTGGCTAAAGCTTATGGTGAAATTGCCGGGGAAAAATCGACCATTAAGGAGGATATTGAAAAAGTACTGAATGATAAAACCGGGACCATTGAAAGCGACCTGGAAGCGATCAAAAAGCAACTGGGCATGGATAAGTCCTGATAATTGTTAATGGTAAATTGTCAATTATTACGAATTCCGAATTACGAATTAAATTTAATAATAGTCCATATTCATCACTTATCATTCATCACTTATCATTCATCACTATTCAATAATCACCAATGACAGGAATATTTAATTTATTATTTCATCCGGCGGCCAATGCCATTATGACGATCCTGGCCGGTCTGTCCGCGCTCTATTGGGTCTTTACTTTTCTTGCAGGCGACTTCTTCGGGCATATGGATTTTGGAGTAGACTTTGATACAGATGTTGACCTGGGTGCAGATGTGGGTGCCGATGTCGATAGCGGAGCGGAGCTTTCCGGTTTTGAGAAGGCAATGCAGTATATAAATGTAGGTAAAGTACCTTTTATGGTTGTGCTGAGTGTCTTTAAGTTTATTGCCTGGATCGGTACACTGGTCAGCTCTGTAGCCCTGGATACCTTTAGCTGGGGCTGGAAATCGGCGCTCCTGCTGATCCCGATATTTATACTCACCTTTTTCTTAACCCGGCTGGCTACCCGGCCACTTGTAAAAATTTACCGACAGATGGGCTATAACGGAGAAGAGGCGCATGACCTCCTGGGGCGGACTGCTGTAATGCGTTCGGACATTTCAGGGACAAAAATCGGCAATGCCGAGCTCAGGATCAGCACAGACCTGATCCGCATTAATGTACAAAGTAAAGACGGTGCCGGCATCGGCTATAACCAGGAGGTTACGATCGTAGATGAAATAAAAGCAAGGAATATCTATATCGTCGAGGCAGAAGTCAATTTAAACAATATTTAAACCAACAAAAATCAATAACCTTTAAAACAAATCAAACAATCTATGGGAGCATTATTAGACGCTTTTGGCAGTGTTACTTTCCTCGTTATCGGGGGTGTAATCTTTTTCTTTCTTATTATCCTGTTCGCCTTCGCGACTTTCTATAAAAAGATACCGCAGGGTAAAGCTATAGTCCGTACCGGTGTGGGCGGAGGTAAAGTAGCCTTCAATAAAGGGATGTACGTGATCCCGATCTTACATAAAATGGAGATCATGGATATTTCAGTTAAGAAATTACAGATCGACAGGATGGAATTTGACGGTCTTATCTGTAAAGACAATATCCGGGCCGATATAAAAGTCGCCTTCTTTGTAAGGGTGAATAAGAGTGTGGACGACGTATTGAACGTGGCCCAGACCATAGGCACCGAAAGGGCTTCTGACGTAGAAACATTAAGGAACTTATTTGAAGCGAAATTCTCGGAAGCATTAAAAACAGTAGGGAAGAAATTTGACTTTATAGAATTGTACGAGGCCCGCCGTGAATTCCGAGATGAGATACTTAACGTGATCGGTACCGACCTGAACGGGTATATCCTGGACGACTGTGCCATCGACTACCTGGAACAGACCGAAGTGAAATTCCTGAGCCCGCAGAATATCTTGGACGCGCAGGGGATCAAGAAGATCACCGAGCTGACGGCCCGGGAGAATATGAATGCCAACCTGATCCGCAGGGAAGAAGAAAAAGTGATCAAAAAGCAAAACGTGGAAGCACGGGAAGCGATCCTGGAACTGGAACGCCAGATGGCTGAAAAAGAAGAAAAGCAAAAACGGGAGATCGACAATATCAAAGCCCGTGAAATGGCGGAGATCCAGAAAGTAAGAGAAGAAGAAAGACTGAAAGCGGAAACCGTAAGGATCAAGACCGATGAAACGTTGGCGGTACAGGAAGAAAATAAACTGCGCCAGATCATTATAGCAGAGAAGAACAAACTGCGTACCGACGCGGTAGAAACAGAGCGTGTAGAGAAAGACCGTGCATTGGAGCAAACCGAAAGAGAGAAGATCGTTACCCTCGCCCAGATCGAGAAAGAGAAGAGCATCGAGGTAGAAAAGAAAAACATCCAGGATGTGATCCGCGAGCGCGTGAAGCTGGAAAAAGGCGTAGTGGAAGAGCAGCAGGGAATGAAAGACATCGAAGCATTCAGGACGGTAGAGCGGGAGAAAGCGGTAGGTATTACCCATGCCAGCCAGGAAGCAGAAGAGAAGCTGATCTTCACCGTGAAAGCGGCGGAGGCAGAGAAAAAAGCAGCAGAAGAAAAAGCGAAACAGTTGATCATTGATGCGGAAGCGCGTAAAGAAGCGGCAGTTAAGCAAGCGGAAGCCCGTAAGATACTGGCTGAAGCACAGGCCCGTGAAGATGCAACCCTTGGTTTATCTGAAGCGGAAGTAATGATCGCTAAAGCGGAAGCCGCGGAAAGGCAAGGTACCGTAGACGCTACCGTGATTGAAAAAATAGCCGAAGCGAAACGTAAAGAAGGCCTTGCAGAAGCAGAAGTAGTGAAAGAAAAAGCGCTGGCCGAAGCCGCGGGTATTGAAGAGAAAGCAGAGGCGATGAAGAAACTCGATGCAGTAGGTAAAGACCACGAAGAGTTTAAAATACTCGTGAAAAAAGACCTGGATATCGCATTGGCACAGGTAAATATCCAGAAAGATATTGCACAGTCACAGGCAGATGTATTGGGTACCGCATTGAAAACGGCGAAAATCGATATCGTGGGTGGAGAAACCATGTTCTTCGAGAATATTGTCAACCAGATCTCTAATGCCAAAGGCTTTGACCGCCTGATCAATGAAAGTGAAAACGCGACACAGATCAAAACGGCGCTTTTAGGTGATGGCAACGGTTCCGGGGATTTAATGGAGCGCATTGCCAACTTTGCGGAGAAGTATAATGTATCTACTAATGACCTGAAGAACCTGACGATCGCCAGTCTTTTATTGAAATTGCAAAGTAATGCAAGCGCTGATGATAAACCGGGCATTACGAACCTGGCCAACCTGGTGAACAGCCTGGGTATTTCCAATAAGAAACTGAACCAGCTTTAATGCTCATAAAATAGCACCTGGACCTACACCTATACTACTAACCTACACTTGTGAAAACTATGAAAAGACCTTTTAAGATACACGAAGAGTTTGTGCTACACCATGAAGATCAGTTTGATAAATTTATGCATGAAACGGATTCGGAATTTTATAAAGTAGGTCCTAAAGAATATAATGAATACCGCATTCATGGCAACGGCGCTATAGGTGTGGGTAGTATTAATAACTTAATTTATGAACCCATTTCTGTTTACCTGGAACTAAAGAAGAAAGGAAATACTACTGTATTGGTGCTGAAAAATAAGTTACGGATTGATGCACTTTTGATTACTGTAGTTATGTTGATTGTTTTTTTATGTTTTCTTTACAAAGGCATTGTTGAAGGTTCTGGAACGTTGATCGGCCTGGGTGTGGGCATTCCTGCAGTGACTATCCCGTTTTTTAACTGGATCTATTATATACAGGAATCCGGCCTGGCCAAACACCTGATGATGGTTTTAACGAACAATGGTTTTATAGTGGTAAAGACTTAAATTTAGGTATGAAAAAAATACTCGCGCTAGCATGCCTTTTGTTGCTTACTACTGCTGCTTTAGCTCAAAGCAAACAGCAAAAGTTCGAACAGGCGGTTTCCGAAATCATGACTTACCTGGCCAAAGATGACCTTGTTAGTGTCAATAAAAAGTACATACATCCGACATTGGAGCTTTTTGTAGTGTACCGGATGGGCGTACCTGATATATTTTACCGGACGACCACCCTGGAAAAGGATAGTGTTTATTCAGCGCCCTATTTCTATACGGCAACATTAAAAGCAAAAAAACGCCAGCTCAAACTATCGGCTGTAGCTTTTGACTGTGATAAAGAACAATGGAGTAAAAACGGTTTTTTCTATGAGAAAAATGTACCACCCCTGCTCAGTAATATTGTTGCGTTCCTGCGCGATTATGAATCAGTAGCAACGCCACAGATGACTTTGGATATAATCAGGACTATTGAATCCCACAGCTACAAGGTCGTAGACACGGAATCAAATGTAGTGTTTTATCTTACCTGGACCAACAATGAATGGTACCTCACCGTTTTTGACCTGGTCAGTATGGATTGCAGCGCTTAATCATACAGTGCCTCAAGAGTAAAGCATAAATCAAGAGCAATAAAAAAAATGTGTATATGAAAAAGGTATTCAGATCAAAAGTTGGCTTGGAACTTTTAGCTCCGCTGGTGATCATCATGACCACAGTAGTTGTACTATTGATGATGGCCGGGGCATATAGCTGGAGCATATTGATTATCCCGGGAATCACTTCCGTTTTTATTATACATATGTTTCTGACGACGTATTACACCATTGAAGGGGATGTGTTAAGTGTCCGCTGCGGCTTCCTGATGCATATGAAGATAAGTATCGCTACCATCACCCGGATCAAGGAAACCAGCGACCCTGCCAGCGCGCCGGCCACTTCTATAGACCGCTTGCGCATTGAGTATGATAACGGCAAAAGAGTGCTGATCTCTCCAAAGGAGAAACAGGCTTTTATTGACATGATCTTAAGCGTGAACAATGCAGTTGAAGTGAAGTATAAGAAAAGAAAGATCCGGTGATTTCCTGTTAAGGAAGTACTGCCTGTGTTTTTCAGCGGACAGTAATTAGTGAATTGATAAAAACAAGTAGCACCATGACTGATATAAAAAATGAAAATATAGCCTTAGATTCCGGTACTTACGAAATTATTCAAAACCGGCTCCGGGAACAGGCGCAACAATTAAGACAACGTTTGTCGCAGCTGAACCAGGCCCGCAGGGAAGTGTTTACCTCTCTATCCATGGAGCTAATCGCCAATCAGCGCATCACTACCGAAAATAATGGCGTGGCCCGCGGTATACTGGCCTTGAATGATAGCTGCATTTTCGCTTATAATGTGCACTTCGGTCTACGGTCCGACATAAAGCTGAGCGATGTATTCAGCGTTTATAAATTTAAAGACAACAGTTTTGAAGTTCAGCCGCTAAGTATTATAGAAGACGAAAACTTTATTACTGATTTTACCAATCTCTACAAATATTACCGCGACTCTATTTTCGCGAAATTCAGAAGAACGGAACATTATATTTATATGATCTTCCAGACCTCTGCCAATCCGGAAGACCGCAAAGCCTTTAAATGGCTGATAAAGGATGGCGCGCTTCACTACGTGGATGACCGCAGTGTACATGAGGTCAAAGAGCCTGCGCAGCATGATTTTAAATGGATCAAAACTAACCTGGAAGACCGTCGCTTAGGCAAATACCCGCATATCTCGATCCTAGATAAACTTTTTATCGAAGCGATCAACGGGGATATCACTTTTAAAATTGAAGATAACACCGATACCGGTAAAGGTATCTATTCCGAGCCGGTAGAAAATAAAGACCAGCAATTGGATGATGCCGATTACTATTATGCTGATCTCGGTAATATCATCGCCATAAAGATAAAGCCTTACCAGGAAAATGAAAGAGCTTATGTCTTTAATATAAAGACGAAAACAGTAACACCAATTCCTTCTTTGCTGGAAGCAGGCATCGTATTACCCGACAGCCAGGGGCTCATTTTCTCTAATGGCTATTACCTGCAGACAGGCACTTATAAGCTTTTCGAGTCGGAGCTGTCCCATTTGCAGTTTATCCGTACTATCCTGTCGCCTAACGGCGAGGACCTGCTTTATGTATTTTACGAAGCCTACAACAATACTTATGTATTGATGTCTTACAATGTGATCCGGCAGGAGGTGGAAACACCGGTGATCTGTAACGGGTTCACGGTGTTCCCGGACGGTAAGCTGATCTACTTTCGCTCCTCCCGTGAGGCGGTGCGCCATCACCAGGTACAGATCTGGCAAACACCTTATACGGCTACCTTAATGGAAAATAAGGCTATGGCCGGTAATGTGCTGTATAAGATCGGTAATAAGGATATAGTACATGCGATGTCGGAGGCGCAGGAGATCCTGCAGCTATTGCAGAAAGAAGATTCCTATGAAGGTTTGTATGAAGATATAGAGAAAAAAGCGACCGGTATCCTGGACGCATATTTCTGGATAAAAGACCCCGAAACATTCCAGTTGTCCGAGCCATTATCGCAGATCAGGAATATTGCGGTTACTGCAATTGATGAGTTTGCCAAAGTACAGGAGCAAAGAGCACATGCCCGACATATCCTGGAAGAAGCGCAGCAAAAAGCAGCCGCACTGGTCATTGATATCAAAAATACGAAAGCCGAAAGCCTGGATCAGCTGGTGCACCTGCTGGCAAGGCTGCGGCAAATGCATGGCGCCCTGATCGACCTGCAAAGCGTACGTTATATAGATACGGCTGCTATCGAGGCGCTGAAAGCACAATTACAGGAATACAATACCACCTTATCGGATGATACGGTTGCTTTTTTATTGACTGATCAGGCTTTAATACCTTATGAAAACAGGGTAAAGTACCAGAAAGAAAAGGTAGCGGCTGTAGCAAAGGTAATCGAGGGACAGGCGGTAGAAAATGAAATAAAAGAAATAGCGGCTGAGCTGGAGTTGCTGGTGGATATCCTCAATAGCCTTAAGATTGAAGATACGACCCAGACGACAAAAATTGTAGAGAAGATCTCCCTGATCTTTGCCGCCTTGAATGAGCTGAAGGCCGACCTGGCCCGGCGTTTGAAAGAACTGAAAACGGCTGAATCCGTAGGCTCTTTTTATGCGCAGATGACCTTACTTGACCAGACGCTGGTTAACTATATGGACCTGGCCGATACGCCGGAAAAATGTGAAGATTATTTTACCAAGATCAGCGTACAGGTAGAAGAGCTGGAAAGCCGCTTCGCCGACTTTGATGACTTTATTGGCAAAATAGCCGATAAGAGAGATGAAATCATCAAAGCTTTCAATACCCGGAAAGAGGTGTTGCAGACCCAGCTCAACCGTAAGGCAGGTTCCCTGGAGCAAATCGGTTTGCGCGTATTAAAGAACATAGAAAATAAAGCGCTGCGCCTGGAAAACCGCGAAGCTATTTTTGCTTTCTTCGCAGCTGATCTGATGATCGATAAAGTACGCAGCCTGGCCGCGGAACTCCGCGAGTTAGGTGATGTGGCAAAAGCCGAGAATATAGAAACTATATTGCGTACTACCCAGGAAGAGGCCCTGAGGCAGTTGAAAGATCGTAGTGACCTGTTTGTCGAGGGGGCGAATGTGATCGCTTTAGGGGAGCATAAATTCCTGGTCAATAAACAGGCGCTTAGCTTAAGTATGATCCGCCGGGACCATCAGTTATTCTATCACCTGATCGGGACCAGCTTTTATAAAGCCGTTCAGGCAGAAACACTGTATCAGTACCGCGAGGTATGGGAGCAGGAGCTGGTGTCGGAAAATGCGGCGGTGTACCGCTCTGAATACCTGGCATACCTGGCATTACAGGAAAGCAGGCTGGGGCAGGACTTTAACGGTACAGACTATATTAATGCACAGACTGAGAAAGATTTCGGTGCAGGCTATTTAAAAGGCGTCCATAATACAGATGCAATAAAAATCTATGAAGCACTGAAAGAGCTGGAAGCAAGCCTGGGCGTTTTGCGTTTCGCGCCGGAAATCAGGGTGGCTGCATTATTCTTCTGGTGGCAGTTGTCTGGAGCAGAGCGCGGAAAGCTAAGCCGGCTGGTCGCTACCGCCTACGCAATCCAGCAGAATTTTCCCCAACGCAGCCAGTTTGATTTTATAGCAAAAGAGATAGATGGGCTTTACCAGGCAAAAGTGGCGCTGAACAGTACGGTTGCGCCTGCTGATATCGCTTTCTATATCTATGCGGAGCTGGCTACTGATGCTCATTTTACGGCCAGTAAACAAGCATTGCAGCTAAAGCAGTCATTTGAGCAACACCTGCAACAGCATAAGCAACAGGGCGCTTTCAAAGCGGATCTCGAACAAATTGATTTTGATCATTTCGAGCGCTTTGTCATCGTGCAGCACTGGCTTATGGCCTTTTATGAGAGCGGTACCCACGAGCTTGCCCCGGAATATGTGGACGAAGCAGTGATGCTGTACCTCTTACCGGAAAAAGATTTTAAAGCAAGTACGGCTGAAGATACGGTTACTGTAACCGAGCTGAAAGGCACGCATAATGTGATTGTGCAACAAACCTATACTTTAAATTATCACGGGTTTAAAAGAAAATTAAACCAGTTCAGTGCTGTAAGCGTACCGGCGTTCCGGGCTTTCAACGAAGAGAAAAATAACCTGGTTGCCGCCTACCAGAAAGCGTTGAAAATTGCGGAATTTGAACCTAAAGTATTGAGTTCTTTTGTGCGCAATAAACTGATTAATGAAGTATATTTTCCCCTGATCGGCAATAACCTGGCTAAGCAGATCGGGAGCGCCGGTGATGATAAGCGTACGGCAAGGATGGGTATGCTACTACTGGTATCACCTCCGGGTTATGGTAAGACTACCCTGATGGAGTACCTGGCCAAAACTATGGGCTTACACTTTGTGAAAGTGAATGGGCCTACTATAGGCCACCAAATAACCTCCATTGATCCGGCCGAAGCACGCACCTCGGGAGCTCGTGAAGAACTTAAGAAGATCAACCTGGCCCTGGAAATGGCCGATAACGTGATGCTGTATGTGGACGATATCCAACATTGTTCGCCCGAGTTCCTGCAGAAGTTTATCTCCCTGGCCGATGGTCAGCGTAAGATGGAAGGTATTTTTGAAGGCGAAAGCCAGACCTATGACCTGCGGGGTAAACGTTTTTGTGTGGTGATGGCGGGTAACCCTTATACTGAAAGTGGTGAGGCCTTTAAAATCCCGGATATGCTGGCCAACCGCTCAGACGTCTATAACCTGGGCGATGTGGTAGGCAATACCGCGCACCTGTTTAACCTGAGCTTACTGGAAAATGCTATTGCCGAAAACCGCTACCTGCAAAATATCGCGGCAAAAAGTATGAGTGATTTTTACCAGCTGGTACACTATGTAGAGCAGGGCCTGGATCTCCTGCCCGAGCTGGAATCCAATGCTTCGCGGCAAGAGCTGGATGATGCTATTGCTGTGCTTAGACATGCCATTGCTGTGCGGAATGTAGTGATACAGGTTAACCGGCAGTATATTGCCAGCGCGGCTATGAAAGATGCTTACCGGGTAGAGCCACCGTTTAAAATGCAGGGTTCCTACCGGAATATGAACCGGATGGTAAGTCGCCTGGTACCGCTCATGAATGCCGTTGAGGTGGAAACCCTGGTATTATCACACTATGAACAGGAGTCGCAAACACTGACCTCAGATGCCGAAGCGAACCTGCTTAAAGTGAAATCCCTGATGGGTATCCTGACAGAAGCGGAGCAGGAGAGATGGGAAGCGATCAAAACCATTTTTGTAAAAAACAATAAGCTGGCTGGTTTAGGTCAGGCAGATACCAACGGGCAGATGATGCTGCAGATCAGCCAGCTTAGTGAGCACCTGGAAGCCATTGCGATGGCGCTGGGTGGCAGGAAGTAATCTTAAATAATTATTGTCTTAAAGTTTAGCCTGGTCCGTTATTTCGACTATTACATAGTGAAGTGAAGACATCTCAATAATCCTATGAGATATCTCCGCTTCGTTAGCACTACGGTCGACATACCGGCCAGGTTTTACAGCGTATATAAATGAATATTGATTGAACCCGTATTTTTATGACCTTTATTTGATCACTCAATATCATCATATGATAACCCTTCGAACATTATATTGCTGTTCGCTACCAGCTGGTTTAAGGATGGTCTGGCTTTGCGGCAGCCTCATTGCTTCGTGCCAAAATACACATGATAGGACCTGTTACCGATACCGTTTACGTAAGTTATAGCAATAGATGATTTATCGGTTCCTGAAAAAGATACAGTTGTACGCGCTTCATTAAAATATAAATCCATCTGGCTGTTATAGGCAAAACCACTATTATTGATAAACAGACTATCACTGGCGCCAAAAGTGACAGATATGTTGCTATCAATTGTATTTGCTGTACCTCCTGTGCCTTGCCCCGTGTTGGATACATAATAGGTAGTATCATAGTTGAGCTTATAGAGATAAATAACGGAGTCTATTGGTTTGGGATCATCCTTCTTTTTACCGGTACAGCTCATCAATAGGGAGAGTCCGGTGCAGAGCAAAATAAGATAAATCAGCTTATCACTTTTCATAGGAATTTAAATTTTGACTAAAATAGTAATTATTTTAATGCCGAAATTATTGATTCCCGGTTTTTGATACTCTATTGTTGAAAGGGCAATCATTAGATAGCTGCAGCTAAAATCAGTCTGCTGAAATAATATACGCAAAATATATAACAATAGTTAAGCAGGTATATTTAATAGCATAGAATTTTACCGCTTTATTAAGGATAAGCGTAACGCTTACTATACATTAATAGTTTATTTTAGCAGCGGTCAAAAAAATAAACAATGAGCGCTACTATTATATTGATTATTATTACCTGTGTGGTTTCTTTCCTCGCTTTTCAAAACCGGCAGCTGCAATCCCGTTTAATGCTTTACCCGGTTGTGATGCGTAGTCCAAAGGAAGCCTACCGCCTGATCAGTGCCGGCTTTGTACATATGGATATGGTACACCTGGCATTCAATATGATTTCTTTCTACTTTTTCGGGAGGTTTCTGGAAGTAGTGATCGGAACTGAAATGTTTGTAATGCTTTACTTAAGTGGAATTCTTGTCGCTAATCTTCCTACTTACTATAAGCAGATGAATAATCCCAATTATGCTGCATTGGGTGCCTCGGGTGGCGTGGCGGCCATCATTTTTGCCACAATATATTTAACGCCCTGGCAGGAAATCCGTTTATTTTTTGCAATTCCTATGCCTGCGCTTGTCTTCGCGGTTGCTTATTTGATCTATTCTTATGTGATGAGCAAGAAGCCGGAGCAGCATATAGGGCATGATGCCCACTTCTGGGGTTCGGTATATGGTTTCCTGTTTATGATCGTAATTGATCAAAGCCATGGCGCCAGCTTCCTGCATCAACTGATGAACCCGAAACTAAGCTGGCTTAATTAATATTAATCTTAATTGCTGCACTGCTCCGGAATTCTTATCTCTTTCTACAGTAGAATAATACTGACCCGACTTCATTCATTGATTTTCGGAGCTTGATTTGCTACTGTTTTCATATGCGTTTCCATGTCGCGGCAACTTGATTTTCTTTATACTGTATATAGTTATCAAATGGATGTAAGAGCGTTTTATTTTGTATCACTTAGTGTATCTACCGAGTCTGTTTTGTTGTTAAGCAGTTAAATTATCTATATTTCGGCGGAGCTTAATAGGATAAATTTGGCTACCTTATCGGAAACTATTTTTTAAGATAATAATTGCTTTTAAATAGCTTAATATAGTTACAAGCTTACTTAATTAGTGATTTAAAAATCGTATTTCTCTTTATTGAAAAGTAGCATCTATATTAATACTTTTTCAGTACGTTCTCCAGGTTTATTTTTTTGTGAACTGACCCTTACACCTACCATTAATACTTACGAAGTATTTACCTGCTTGAAGCTGACTAAGATCTATGTAATGTCTTCCATTTTCTACGCATGATTTACTGAACACTATTCTTCCCACATAATCTATTATCGTAAGGGCTGCATTTTTTTCCTTTTGAATATCAATATAAACTATTTCAGAAGCTGGATTAGGATAGATCATTACATTCCTTGTTTTATCCGGAGCAGCATTATTTATCATAATTACTTCCGAATGCTTTTTTACACCATCTCTGTCTACCTGTACTAATTTATAGTAGTTTTTGCTGGTTAAAAAGGAATGTATGTATACATAGTTCAATGGCTCTGTACTATTTCCCTGCTCGGCTAATGTAGATACAAATCCAAGTTGATTATAGTTAATGGCATCCTGGCTATGCCATATTTCAAAACCCCTATTTTGCTGCTCCATAATAGTTTGCCATTCCAGGACATTTTCTGCGCCATTGGCAGATACGGAGAAGCCCGCTAAACCCACAGGTAATGGGCTGTTTTCACTCCAGGTAAGGTTAAAATCATCCACTGCTATAGCGCAGCTTACGCCACTCGCAGCTGCTTTTTCCCAGGCCAGGAAAAATTCAGTATCATCTGGTATATTCACCGCAATAGTTGCTGTTTTTTGAACCCTGTTTGAAGGATTATTTCCGTCTAATGGGATAAGGTGGCCAACTACAGCAGCGGTATAATCTAGTTGCGGATATAAGTTGACACCAGGCGTTGCAAGAGATGGAATGCTGCTAACAGGAACGCCGGGAGCAAGTACTTGATAATAAAAATTTAAAGTGTTGCTTAGGTCTGAACTCCTGCTCCACTGTTCACCGTAGTAAGTAATCGTTAATGATTGTATTGTCGTACCAGCAGTGTTTTTAAACCTGAGACCAAACATTCGATTAGGATTGCCGTTTGAAACCTGTACGCCCAATGCATATTCTGAGTTTAGGGTATACTTATAGTAATCATCTACGAAGAAATTGCTGCCATCACTTGCATTAGGTACCCCTCCCGCATATAGTCCGGTGATGGTACTATTATCAATAAATCCCGTAGCTGATAATCCATCAAAATTCTGGTTGTAAGTTCCAACAGATGTGTTTAGAATAATTTGTGCAGTAGTTACTAAAGGTAATATTGTAAGCATAAAGCAAACAGTACATAGCTTCTTTGCCATATCGTTAAAGTTTTAAGATGTTAAACAATTTAAATCGCAGAGTCTGCTATATATTAAGTTGATCCGGGTTTCTTATGGTATTTAATTGTTACATGCGAAACCAATCCGTCGCTATTCTGGTAAATACAAATGCTTTCTTTAGTCCTGCCATTTTGAAAGCTTTTAATGAGCAAGTTCAATACCCCCTCACTCCCTTCCTTTCGTAGTATACCGGTTAACCTATGTACTTTGTTGTTATTCATTTGCGATCATCTTTTTATAGTGTCTGTTAATAAAGCATTTTTTGTTTCACTAATTGTTTAAGCAAGCTCTACTTATATGAATGCTATCCAAGATCCAAGGTAGATTTTACATTATTGTTTGTTTATCCGGGAATTAATATGCTTCTAAAAAAAGCCCCGTTCCATTTACCTGGGAACAAGTTATGGATGGGGCTTACAAGTATGAAACAAAAACTTTATTGTATTAGGGTTTAACAGTCAAGCGTTTCATTAATTCTTATATGTAAAGGTAGGTTTCCGGAAAATGCAATTAATTTTTGAGCTGCTGAATTAGCTAATAATGATGAAGTGATCTTTGTAATTAATGGATAATGATGATACAGTATCTTCTACAGATTGAAAATACTGTAGTAGTTTAATTACTTTAATCAGTACGTGAGAGCTTATATTTTATTTTAATACTATTTACTACATTGTCGTTACCGAAATAAAAGTTAAGCGTACGTTTATATTTACCGGCAAGATTGGGAATAGGGTAGCTCCATACTCCGCGTAAATATTCTTTTTTGTCGAACCCGAATGTTGCGCATACCTGTCGGGGATTCATTCCTACCCCTATATTTTCGCTGAGAATATCCTTTAGGAAAGTTACCCTGCTCTGGGGCCATTTTTGCCATAAGATGCTATCAAACTGAAAACTGCCGACTCCAAAATATGCAAGTGTTTGCCGTATATATTTCATGCTATTATGTGTTATATTATATTTTATTACCATTGCTGCTCGTGTTTTCAAAACCTTTATTACCTTCTTTAGAAATAAATGCAAATGTTTATCAATTACAAAGCCAGATGCAAAAGCCCGGCCTTTCTGTCGAAGAGGTATAATAAATGGGAATTCAAGACGCAAATTAGGTGCGAAACCTGGAGTCTATGGTTGTATGCTTATATGTTCACCATTTTTTAGGAAAAATAAGTAGTGAAATCATCATTATTCGTGATACGAATCCGTTGGAAGCGGGAAGCGGGCAGTCAGACTGGTAATACCTGCCTCGCTTTGCAAATTCATCGTGCCATTATGTTCTGCTAAAATCCTGGAAATGGATTGCAGGCCTAATCCGTTTTTCGATTTTTTTTTCAGGCCTGAACCATTGTCTGTAATATTAAGCTGCAGCATTTCATCTTCTTCAAAAAGTGTTATTTCTACTATATTAGCTTTGGCATGTTTAAGGATGTTAGTAATCGCCTCCTGTATTATTCTCAGGATACCAATTTTCATTTCTACCGTTACTTTTTGTAAACAATTATCATCAACTATGATCAATGTAGTATATCTATTCACCGGTAAAGATTGATATGCAAGTTTTTTTACCCTTTCTTCAAAGGATTCAGCATCTGTAAGCTCAAATGCACTTGCAAGCTTATGGCTCTTATTTCTGATTGTTTCATATAGATTGTTAACGATTTCTTCTATGCCGGTTGCTTTTTGTTTTAATGGTATATCTTTTGTCTGCTCTATAAGCTCTTCCAGCTGGAACTTTAAACCTGCAATGACCGATCCATAGCTATCGTGTAACTCCAGCCCTAATTGCTTTTGTTCCAATATGCGCTCTTGCAGCTTTATTTCTTCTAAAGAGGCAACCTGGAGATTGGCCATATTATTCAACTCTTTTATAGTATTGTTCAACTTGCTCTGCCTTCTCCTCATATACCAATAAAGGAAAGCTGCTACCAGCGATACTATAATGATGATGCCGCTTCGTTTTTGTGTAGCAGCCCTGGCCTCTTCCAGTTTTTCTTTGTTATAGCGGGCTTCTGTATAAGCATAGAGTATTTTGCCGGCTTCTTGCTGTATAGAGTTAATCTGTGTATCTTGTATTTTATAGGCCTTCTCCAGTGCATGAAAGGCTTGCTCGTATTGCCCTGATTGAGCATATAAAGTTGCTTCCATATGTCCAATTCTTGGTAAGACATACTGATCAGGAAATGCTGCCTTATATTTATTAAGATAGTGAGTAGCGCTGTCATTCTTACTCATTTTTGTAAACAGGTCTGTTTTGTTATGGTATAACAATAACCTGAATTTGTTTTTCCATGATTGTTCAGGTTGGTGGTCAGCATCAATGATACGAGCCATATCTTGTAGTATCTGTTCTGCCAGCTTATAATCTTTAAGTTTGATAAAAGCATTATAATATCCTGAAAGGCCGTAAACCCATGCTGACATTATGTATTGTTTCGATTCTTTTCCATAAATAGCAGCAACGGTATCTCTAATAGCTTTTTCTTTTTTTAGAATAAGCGGGATCTGGTTCATGCGGTCTCCTGTATTGGAGAGTGCATAGACTAAAGTGGTATATATGATGAGCGCATGATAGTAGTATTTTTGAGATGTTGCCGAATCTCTAAGAGTAAAAGGAACATTTGCAAGCAAAGGAGCATCTTGCGCATACAAGCTGATTATTTTATGATGGTCTTCAATAGATGCAAAATACTCATACTTTTCATTAAGGCCGGCAAGTGATCTTTTTTTTCCCTGCTTCCTCTCTTCCGTTTCGATTATGTCAATATAAAACAGGGCTTCTCCGCCTTTGTTCTGGTTTTGGGCGTTTTGGATCAGCAGCTTATAGTAGTTCCTTTTATGTACATCAAATGGCTTACTGCTCCAGGCGGTTTTTTTGTATAATGATAATAGGGTGATGAGCTGTTCACTATCAAGCGCTGCGCCGTTATGGAGTTGCCTTAAGATATGCGCATAGGTGCTGTCCAGGAAATCGCTTGTGCTCATCTGCTCTGAAAGGTAAAGCTGGTCATATTTATTATAAGCTATACTTTTAGGTTGTGCCAGTAAACGGCTGGGAATTGAGCAACCTAATAATAGGACTAATGACAGTGTAGTGTAGAATATTCCAAACTGTTTCATTTGTATATATTTATTTCACTTGTTATGAAGACTGCTTGAATAATAGGCCTGGGCTTTGATGAAGGCTGGGATTTGTTGCCTTTAGGAATCTGTACCATCCATTTGTTGAAAAGCAAGGCGAAAGGTACTGTATCTTAAAGAGCTTATGAACAAATGGACTGCTATACTCAAGTGCTCCGATTTGCCTTTTAAATTATGCCTATTTTCCTGGCATAAGCGATTAGCTCTCCCGTAGACTTACAGTTTGCTTTTCTCATCATTCTTCTCCTATGAGTGATGACCGTATTAATACTGATAAAAAGTTTTTTAGCAGTAATTTCAATACTATAGCCTTGTAAGCAGCATTGAAGGATCTCCAATTCCCGCGGTGTAAAGCTTACTGTATATTCTGTAACATCATTCAACATGTTTTTAATATCAGGGGATATGAACTGCTCATTTCTGCCGATGGCGTGCAGGCATTCAACTATTTCATTGAAGCCACTTGTTTTGCTGATAAAGCCCTGTATACCGCTATGTTGCAAAAGATCTTTTATCAGCACAGGGTTAGTAAGCGTGGAAAGAACAATTACTGTTACTGACCTGGAAATCCTTTTTACATCCTGTATAACAGATGGAGCGTTGCGCTCGGGCATCTGGTAGTCAATAAAGAGATATATCCTTGTGCGGTTAGGCAGGTTTAGAAAAAAACTGATTAATTCCGCCTCTTTATTGAACGCATATACTCTTCTGAAAAGCGCATAACGCTCTAATGCCGCACTGAAAGGGTCGGTAAACATGGCATGATCATCAAATATCACAGCTATGCTTTCATTTAGTAGTTCTTTCATACTTTTTGCTTATACTTAATGGTTATAATATGTAATCCGGCAGCGGTTTTTTTATATTTTTCTTTATTGTTTCAATAAGCACAGGATAATAATACTGTGATAGTCGACAGCAATAACTTATAACTACACGGAACTGAATAAAACGGATGGTTTCGCTGTTAATTAATACGCATTGAGAAAATAAAATAACCAAGGCATTTCAGTATGTTTTTAATAATAGGAGTCGGATTGTAGGATGGGGTAGTTGCTATAACCTATAGGTTACTTCTGTTACAAATGTAATGTAAAATATTTCAATGTTTGTACTGTTTTGTAGATAAATTTTTGCTCCATTTGCAGCAGGTAAATGATGCGTTTTAACTCATAGTCAAAAAAGATTAATCTACTTCTAATCTGTCACTAAAAATAGCTAATCAGGTAGTATATATAACAATATATTGTGTACTTAGCTTCCTGTTAAGAAATACCTGTTATTATATTTTTTCCTTTGCAACGTTAATGTTTTAGATACTAAGATAACAGGTAATAACCTTTAGTGGATCAGGGTAATAATAGAAGAATGAGAAAGCTGTTAGGGTAGTTGCTTTTTCTAGAATAAAGTGTTTCAGATACTGGTTTTAAAGGGGATGTAGCAGGAGTGGTATTGCTGTGCATATTTCAGTTATTTAATTACATACCGCAATTAAAAAGAAAATATGAGAAGGAAATTATTGGCAGAGTTTACAGGAACTTTTTGGCTGGTCTTTGCAGGGTGCGGCAGCGCTGTATTTGCCGCAGGCATCCCGGGCCTGGGTATCGGTATAGCAGGAGTAGCCCTGGCTTTTGGCCTTAGTGTGCTTACTATGGCTTATGCAGTCGGGCACATTTCAGGCGGACATTTTAATCCTGCCGTTACCCTCGGGCTGGCTATAGGAAAGCGGTTTCCGCCTAGCGATATTCTGCCCTATATATTGGCACAGTGCTTGGGTGCTGTTACAGCCGCGGCATGTCTTCATCTATTACTCAACGAGGCGGAATCTTTTTCTACCGCTGGAGCAGGAGCTTTTGCAACCAACTTTTATGGTATGCCTGGTTATTCCGGGCGCAGCTATTCTATAAGTGCAGCTTTCTTCACGGAGTTTTTGTTAACTGCTTTTTTCCTGATCATTATTATGGGCGCTACAGCTAAGCAGGCTAATTCAGAATTTGCGGGCATTATTATCGGCCTGGCACTTACCCTTATCCACATGGTCTCCATTCCCATTACCAATACATCTGTAAACCCTGCAAGGTCTTTAGCCCAGGCACTTTTTGTCGGAGGTGCCGCTTTGGCGCAACTATGGTTGTTTTTTATAGCGCCTTTACTGGGAGGAGCTACAGGTGCTTTGGTTTACAGGCTTATGGAAGACATGCCTGATGATTAAGTAGTGGTTTTTATTTAAAGAAAGTGAGCCAGCTCTTGTTTATAGATAAGGCGTTATATGTGCCGTGCTTTAATTATTCCGGCATGTTAAGGGTAGGGATGCCCGGTTTTGTTTGAGTTTATTAAAGATATGAAACAACTATTTAATTTCGGGGAGCTCTGGCTCGAAATAGATTACAAAATACATGTAGCTTCCAGTTGTGTGAGTATCACAAAGCATATAAAATCAATACACCTGTTTATTGTCGGTGTAGAAGATGTGTTATACGGCGATGCATTTACTTTTGTTCCGGTGCGCTATACGGATACTCGAAAATTACTTGTTGAATTACCTGTAACAGCTAATGAGGTACACCTGGAGGTCGCATCTTTATATGCAGAAGGGCGTAAGACCTGGCTGGTGGATCTGCCCGGGAAAAGAAAGCTGCTACTCTATTTATTATAGTGAAAATATCGACGCCTTGGTTTTTATCCTTTTAGTGCCATTTGCCTGTCACTAATTTTAATGAAATTAATATGTTCCTGTAGCTGTAATATATGATTATGGTTCCGGGATAATTATAGTATTAAATATTGCTTATTTCTTTGTGTTCCTATACAGAGCTTTAAAATAATTTGGGTGATATAACTTTTACTGTTTGGTTCATCCCTTCCTCTTGCGAGGCGACCCGATTATTTCTTAACTCCTTAAATACTACTACAAATATGGTTTGAATCAAAAGAAGAGGTTAACAACAAGGCCGGCTTATTCAAATATTAAGCCCAATGAAACAAAATTACTCACACTCATTAAAGCTTAAAAGTATGGACCGATAAATCAACGATTTCGAAGAGCAGTTAAAAGTGCTCAGGCGGCAGCATCTTTGGGATGCTTCATAGCCTTCATTAAGATTAAAGCTGCAAAATTATTGTAGCTGATTCTAAACAAAAATTGAAAATATGTATAAAAATTTTAACAAATTTATAAAAGTGTTGCTCTGCCTCATGAGCCTCCCGGCCTTATCGGGAACGCTCGCTGTGGCGCAGCAATACCCCGGAGGGGTAGCTACCGGTACCACCCGCGGGTATAAGGTAGACTACTACAATGGTACTTTTAGCAACCAATCGCAGTTTGGTGCAGGTACGACAAATGCGGTGCCTGGTAATTACGGATACACCAATAAGATTACCGGAACAGAGTTTAACCAAATAGATGATTCCTACTACGCTCTTGAATATACAGGTATTGTAGAAATCCCGGTTGCCGGTAATTATACCTTTAGTGTGGCGGCAGACGACAGGATCTGGCTATATATTGATGATATACTTATAGTGCAGGCAGTTTCTACTACTGGGACACAAAGTAGTGTAGTAAATTTAACAGCAGGTGACCATACTATTAAAGTTAAATATTATGAACTTGCGGGATCAAATAATGCCACACTACAAATAGCTAACGGACCTTCGGGCAGTAACATCACCACTGCCACTAATTTAGATGGCAGGTTTGTGCGCTATGAAGGTGCTAAACTTACCGCATGGTATAAAGGAGATAACTTAACTTTTAGTGCAGGTAATGTTAATGGTTTTGTGAACCAGGCACCTGATTTTAGTGGTACAGGTAACTTATCCAGAACAGGATCAGGTACATCACAAAGTAATAGTACAACTTTAGTTAACTTTAATCCGGGTGTTCGTTTTGATGGTGATGACCGTTTTAGAGCACTTACTAGTCAGCAACCGGGTTTAAGCTATAGGGGAGCCACCAAAACTATGTTCCTGGTCAATCAGTATGTATCCAACGTTGGGCAAACTGGAGCTTGGATGTTTTATCATGGAGATAACTCTAATAGTCAGCGAATAGGATTTTTTAAGAACAATACTTCGACACAGTTTGCTGTAGCAGGAAGTGGAAATACTATTACCTCCGCTTATACTGCTAACGAGCCAAAAATGTTGCATGGTTTTGTTAGCCAGGAATTGGGAGGAACTGCTAGTACCACACAAAATCCATTAACTGTAGGGGGAAATGGAATAAATGCAACGGCCACTAACCATGTTTCAAATGTGGATGCAGAGTCTGATGGCTTGACAATTAGCGATATGAATAACGCTTTATTGCCGGAAGCCATTTATTATCCTTTTGAATTAAGTGAAAATCAAAGACAGCGCGTCAATTCTTACCTGGCTATTAAATACGGTATTGCTTTGCCACACAATTATTTGAGTGCTGCTAATACTATAGTTTATAATCAGGCAACAAATACTGGCTATACCAATAGAATTTTTGGTATAGCCAGAGAAAATGCGCAAGGTTTATACCAAAAGCAGAGCCAGAGTCAAATGAAATCGCTCAATGGCTCTGATTTTTTAGTGCTTGCAAAAGGAGCAATAGCCGCTTCTAATGCAGCGAATACAGGTGCTTTGGCAGATGGCGATTTTGTACTTATAGGTGATAACGGAACTGCTCTAAACAGTCAAACCACCGAAATACCGGCTTCCTATGCCACATCGGCAGGCTGCGCGGTAAGCAGAGTTGGCCGGGAGTGGAAAGCTCAAGTCACCGGTAATCCCGGGGCTTTGACTTTTAGTGCCGGGCAGGGCACCATATTGTTTAAAGGTAGTGCTACAGCTATTACCATGCTTATTGACAGAGATGGAGATGGAGATTTTACCACAGGTACTGTTGATGCTATTCCGGCAAACAGTGTACTTAATGGTGTGGCTACTTTTGAAAATGTATCCATTAACAATGGCGATGTGATTACCTATGCCTGGACAGTTGTTGCCCCGGGTGGTGTGGCAAATGGGCTTAAGCTTTGGGCAAAGGCAGACGATCTGGATCTGGCAACAGGAAATATAGGTACCTGGAATGACTTAAGTCCTAATCAGAATAATTTAGTTAGAGCATTTGGTCAACCTGCTGGTGCCGGCGTAAGAAAAGATGTAAATATTTTTAACTACAATCCAGCCATCAGGTATGGAGTGAATTGGGGGCAAGGGATGGAAACTACCAATTCTCTTGGTATGAATGGTGATAATACTTTTGCCGAATTTTACGTATTGAAGGGCTTGGGTGCTTCTTCTTTAGATTTTAATGAAATTATTACTTTAGGAGGTGCTAATCATAGATGGGAAAATAGCGGTACGAGTTTATCAGGGAAATATGGTCTTTACGGAAATGGTGTTGCGCAAAGTTCAGGAAGCGGCGCTCTTGCAATGGGACAATTAGGACTTTACAATTCAACACATAGTGGTACTGCCGCACTTTTAAGAGTAAATGGTGAAACGGTGCATACAAGAGCTACAACGCAATCATTATCTCTTTCAGGAAGTTTTATAATTGGTTCTGATGTCGATTTAGCTTCAGGGGGTTCAGGAATCTTTAATACTTTTTACTCACCGGAATTAATTGTTTACAGCGATGCATTGTCTGAAGCAGAAATTGCAAGAGTAAACACTTATTTAGCGGTAAAATACAGTATTCCTTTGGCAAATGGAACGGCGAACTATGTTGCTGCTAATGGCAGTATCATTTGGCCGGCACACGCTACCTATAAAAATGATATTTTCGGTATAGGCAGAGACGATTGTAGCGGACTGCTCCAAAAGCAATCAACCGCATGGAATGAATCTACGACCAACAACCTGGCCATTGCTTTAGGAGCTATAGCAGCTACCAATGAGGCTAATAGCAGTGCATTTGCTACGAACAACCAGTTTTTAGTTGTGGCACATGATGGTGGGGCTTTAAATTATACCAGCACCAATTTGCCTGCCGGTTATAGCTCTTGTAATGGAAGCAGGTATGCTAGAAGCTGGAAAGTAGCCAATACAGGCAATGTAGCAGGTGTGCAATTACGTTTTGGTAATGCAACATTCCCTTTAAGCAGTAACTGGTCTAATGTGCAATTAGCTATTGATGTGGATGGGGATGCTGATTTTACATCAGGAACGGTTAACCTGATTACACCAAGTTCACTCAATGCTGGTGTAGCTACTTTTGATAATGTAACGATACCAGACGGTGCTGTTTTTACCCTGGTTTTCACGGTGGGCTATCCTGGCGGTATTAGTGCTCCGATTTCAGATGTAGGTACAGGAAGACAAACAATAGGTGGTGTTGTGCATACTAACGGGTTAAAATATGAATACTATACCGTTACAAATCCCGGGGGAACAAATACACTACTTAATGGCGCAAACCAGTTTAATACAACTTTGTTTAATGCTAATTTAAGAAGTACAGGATATCATCATAATACAGATAATTTTCACACACAATTTCAAAATTTTCAGGACGATAATTTTGCAGTGGTATTAAAAGGAAAGATTTACATACCTTCAACTACTGCCACCTGGAGATTTAGAGCTCCTTTAGCAGACGATCGTTTTGCTTTAGTAATAGGTAACCAGGTAATTTTTAATACTACTACTAGTGGTACAGCAACCTCCATAGATATTAGTTTGACAGCCGGTTATCATGATATTTTAGTTATAGGTCAGGAGAACTCAGGTGGTCAGCTTTTCAATTTGGAATGGAATAATGGATCAGGAACTGGTTATGGAATAATCCCGAATGCTAATTTCTTTACAACCATGACTGGTATGTCTGCCTGGCACATGGCTGATGATAACTTGCTAAACACCTTAAATGAAGGGGCACAGGCAGCGGGTAGAGCCTGGTATGATTTATCCGGTAATGCGAACCATCTTTCCAGTCAAGGAGGCAATTTTGATTATTATCAATCTACAGCCAGCCAATTATCCAACTATAACCCGGTTTTGAATTTTAGAGCAGAACGTTTTAACGGGCCGGGCTTGGTAAGTGGATTTGCTTATGGAAATGTTTCCAGGAGTTTATTTGTAGCTGCTACAAATACAGCAGCATCGGGAACAGAGACAATTTTTACAGGTTATGGAAACAGGGGTGGATCAGCTAACGGAACCACTTATGGATTTTCAAGACTTGGAACAGGTATTCTTCAATTATTTACACGAAGTAACAATTTTAATGATGCTTCAGGAGCCTTCTATCCAAGACCTGCTTTAGATGTGTTGTCAACAACACTCAATGGTACAGGCGTATCTATTTTTGCAAATAACGGCTTAAGAAGTAGTGGTACTTTGGGTAGTATCCCATCTACTCGTTTTGGTACTAATGCAACAGATGAGTACCAGGTTGGATCATCACCTACCTATACTAATTATTACATGGGCAAGCTTAACGAGGTTATTTACTACCCCTGGGAGCTGAATACAGAGGAACGCCACAGAATAAACTCCTATCTGGCAATTAAATGGGGGACTACTTTAGACCAAACAACACCAACAAATTATGTGGCGAGTGATGGTTCAGTGATTTGGAATGCAGCTACTGCCACAACATTTAACAAGGACATTACCGTAATAGGTAGAGATGACTGTGGCGCTTTAAACCAAAAGCAAAGCACCAGCACCGATGGAGATGATATAGTATCAATGGGTATAGGCAGTACAGAATTGGCTGTAAACAACCTGGTAAATACTAATTCGTTTGATAATGATAAAACCTTTATGTCATTTGCTCATAATGGTGTTAATGTCAGCACAACAACGGTATCCAACATGCCTACAGGCTTATCGGGTTGTTATACCAGGTTGCAAAGAGAGTGGAAGGTTCAGTCCGTAGGATCAGTAGGAAATGTAAGTATTGAAATGGGTAAAAAAGATTTTCTTACCATCAATGCCGCTACTTATAAACCTTTATTGCTCATTTCTAATACCCCGGGAGATTATTCCGGAGCCACAGTAGTTGAGAATACTAATGTACTAAATGGTAAGGCTTATTTTAATGATGTAGCCCTTACAAATGGCCAGTATTTTACACTTGCCTATATTGAAGCAGCGCCTGGTGGGGTTAAATCAAACATGACTGTTTGGTTTAATTCAGACTATGACGCTTTTACCGATGTAGCACAAACTACTTATGTTCAAAATGATGGTGATAATGTTGCCAGCATCAACAATATAAAATTTGGAGCATCATTTACAAAAGTAGAGCAAAGTAATGCGGCATATCAACCAAAGTATTACAAGTCTGCTTTTAACTATAATGCGGGTATTTTATTTGATGGTTCAAATGATGTATTACGCTCTGCAGGAAATATCAATACCTTGGATTACAGGTCAAATGCCCAATTGACCAGTGTGTTGGCAGGTTACAATCTTGGCTCTGGAACGCAGAATGTATTTTGGTTTCATGATGATGGAGGTGGCGTTAATAAAACTGCTATTGAGCGCAACCAGGCTTTCTGGAACTCATCAACAAATTTATTAAGAAATCCTACACTTACTGATCCCGAGATTTATTCTTACCTGAATACGAATGGGCCAGGTTTGGGATACCGTCTTTTAAGCAACCTGAATACGGTAGGTGGCGGTACTACTAATTCTACGAGCACATTTGATGGTGTTTTTCGTATTGGCAGCCAAAGTCTCACAGGTGGTGGAAACCCGGCAAATTTTTACCTTGGAGAGTTTGTAATCTATAATGATGATAAAGGAGCGGCGAACTCTTATGATATGAAGAGAATGCATAGCTACCTGGCTATTAAATATGGGTTTACCCTGGGTAATGTTGCTATTGGAGGCAGTTATATAGCATCAGACGGAACGGTTACTTACGACTACGCTTCACATTGGAACCGTATTACCGGTATTGGTATGGATGACTGCTCTGCATTAGATCAGAAGCAATCTTTTAGCCAGGTAATTTCAGGCGGTGCATTAGTGAAAATTTCTAACGACCCGGCAGGGATGGCTGTATCAAACAAAGAGAATACGGCTAAATTTACAGCAGATAAATCATTCTTAGTATTTGGCGATGATGATGGTTCCCTGACCTGGACCGGCGACGATGCTATTGTTGCCAATGGTCAAAGCATGATTAGATTAAATCGTACCTGGAGAGTAAAAGAAACCGGTACGGTGGGTACCGTATATCTGGAAGTTCCGGACGATGCAAGTGCATTACCTACCAAACTACCAACGGAGGAAAATACGGTTTACCTTTTAGTTTCCAACACGGCAAGTTTTGCCAATCCTTTAGCTGCGGTAGAAATGACGCCGAACGGAACGGACTGGAGTGTAAACTACGACTTTGCCGATGCCCAGTATTATACCTTTGCTACACAGACAACTTGCCTGGGGCCAGGGGGTATTACTGAAGGATTGACCTCCTGGTTTAAAACAGATGATATGACTGTGGGCTCGGTAGGAACGGGTGTCGCGAATGCGCTGGTGGACAGGATGGGCAATAATAACCTGGCTACTACAGGTTCTGGTACCTACAATGTAGTGGCGGCTTCGCCTGCTTCAAACTATAACAAGCACTTTGCCATTACGGCTGGCGGATCGTTGGTTAAAACAGGATTAAGCCAGAACAGCTTAGCTAGCGCTACAGAAGGAAGTGCTTATGCCGTAGGTTTTTCAGATGCTACCTATGCTAATAACGGCTTGTTTGGTATGAGCTATTCAAATGCTGATCCCAGCCCGTTTGGTACTTATGATAAACCCTGGTTCCGTACTACAGTATCTGGTATAATTGTCCCTACACCGGGCCAGTTCCATGTATATGGTACGATTAAAAGAGCGGACACGCTTCTTAATCACTATGACGGAACAAATGTTATAACGCCAAGTTTTACAAGTACTCTGTCCACTTCGAATGCGTATAACCTGCGTATAGGTTCCCGGTACACCGGTACGGGGCTTACTTACACTAACACTGATTTTGCAGAAGGGTTTACCTATAACCGTGGCTTAAGCGAGGCAGAAAGGGAAGTGTTGGGTACCTATTTAGCCATCAAGTATGGGGTAAGTAAAAATATTGGCTACTACAGTCCTGCCTACGATGGTACCAATGCCGCCAGTACTACACTTTATAGTGTGACTGATAATGGGTATATATACCGTATGTTTGGTTTGGGGCGTCATGATGCAGGTTGCCTGCTGCAGAAGCAGAGCAGAAGTGTGGGCACTGGTTCACTGTTGAAGATGAGTGTTTCAAACACAATAGAAAGTGATAATAGCTTGAACACAGGCACATTTGTACAGGATCTTACTTATGTAATGGCAGGTGACAACAATGGTGCGGTCAACTGGACCACAGCTGTAGAGACCCCGGCACTGTATGGTGGTACTTCATGTGTTGCAGCATATCGCTTAACACGTGAGTGGAGGATGAAAGGTTTTGGTGCAGACCAGCAGGTAATGATTACGGTCCCGGATAATAGTAGTAGTGAAGCTACTAAACTGCCTGTTTTGCCTTCGGGCGCAACAGGAGTCTATATGATCGTAAATGATACCAGCGATTTCAGCATCAATGCCAATCAAGTTGAGATTCCAATGACTTTGAATACGGGAACCAATGAGTGGGAAGCCAACTATACTGTTCCTGCATCACTGAATGACTACCAGTTCTTCACCTTTGTATCCAGGACCGATATTGGCGCTTCAACGCCTGTTGCCATTCCCGGTGGTGTGGTTACTGATGGATCCGTGATTTCCTGTGATTCTTTACCTTACACTTATTACAAAGGTACGGGTAGCTATGCAGATAGTGCTATACTTGCTGTCGATGCCAATGGTAATACCTTTGCTCCAACTGAGATAAGAATAAATAACCAGGGCACGCTTACTGGTGGTAGCGGTATTTTTAGTAATTCAGGTAGCGGTTATTACGAGTCAACGGACGGAACTAATACCTTGAGGATTACAAAACGTTTACATACCGTAGTAGCTCCGGGTACTTACAGCGTAAATGGAGGGGTAGTAGTACGCATCTATTACACAGCAGCCGATTTAGCGGCCATGCAATCCGATGCTTTTGCAGGTGGTGCCATTATCGAGCGTCAAGGCTGGTTTAAAAGCCCTGAAAGCAGTGCTACAGCTACGGTAGCAAGCATGAGCCCGACTAACATTACGGCACAGGAACTTACACCAATTGCATCAGGAACCGAAGATGGAGTTGCATATGTAGAGTTTTTGGTCAATAGCTTTAGCACCTTTGGCTACTTTGTAAAAACAACTCCAGAGCCTTTACCGGTAGAGCTACTGTCCTTTACAGCAACAGCTGACGGAGATTGTAAAGTAAACCTGAGCTGGAAAAGTGGTATCGAACACAATCTCGCCCGCTATTATGTGGAACAGAGTACAGATGCCTATTCTTTTACAACTATAGGAGAGGTGGCCGCTAAAGGAAGCAATAGCGATTACCGGTATGCTACAGAAGTGAGCACGGCTGATAAGCTGTTCTATCGCCTGAAAATGCTGGATCGCGATGGAAGATACAAGCATAGCTCAATAGCAATGGTACAGGCGAACTGTAAAGTTTCTGCGCTCCGTGTTTATCCTAACCCGGCTAATGAGAGTGTTTTTGTTGCCGGATTGGAAGGCAATGAGACGATAGAGCTGCTGGATTACACCGGCAGGCTACTGAAGCGCTCTTTGTCGAAAGCTACAACACATGAGCTATCTTTAAGTGAGCATGCTGCCGGGCTGTATCTGATCAAAGTGATCAACAGCAATGGAAGCACAGCTACCTTTAAAGTAGTGAAACACTAGCTTGTAACTGAACGCAGGCTTGATAATGTAAAATAAAGTGCCAGGGAAGAGGTTGTTGCGTGGAGTGGGGTAATTGTCCTCATAGCACAACTTCTTCTTCAGGCACTTCATAAAAGAAGTAAATAAAATGGTATAGTCTTGAAATCAGAGCAGGTTTTTAGATTGCCTGTTGCGCGAAAGACACAATTATTATAACAATGCTATACTAAGTAGCAGGTTGGTCTGAAACGCATTATTGTATTAAGTTTGAAGGTGCATTATTGAAACCCGTTTCAATAATGCACCTTTTTTTATGGAGTAAATTTCAAGCTTCTTATCCGCTTGATGCATGAAGTGTAAAAAGTATAACTCCTACAAAAGTCAGGTAGCCTTTAGCATTAGCGTGTGCTAAATTTTCAACAGTCAATCGCGTTTCAGGGGCAAAAATCAATTATACTTAGAAAGTATCCCTATACAAAAACCCCGGACATCATATCTGAGAACAGAAAATGCCGGGGTGTCAAGTATGAAACAAAAAGGTGTATTACTTACAATTCTGGTTTTTGCTTACTATTTCATTAGGGGTAAAGTTTATAAAAAGTCACACTAATCTTTAACTATTCTGAATGTTTGCATCAGGCCTTGCTTGTCGCTTACCTTCAGGTTGTAAACACCACTGGAGTAAGTACTGAGATCGATTTCCAGTACATCCTGGTCATTTAAGTGAATAGTTTTTACTAAACGGCCTGTCATTTCATAAATACATAGCTTATCATAACCTTTTAATCCGGTAATGGTTATGTTTGCTTTTGCAGGATTAGGGTAAACATGCAATGCTTGCTCAACATCAAAATTTAAGATGCTTATTGAAGAGTAATGTACTTGTCCGTCTGCGTCTATTTGCTTCAGGCGGTAGTATTGCTTACCTGTGCCCGGTTCAATATGTTTAAAGTCATAGTACACCTTGCCAGTGCTGTCGCCCGCTGCTTTTTGAGCCGGTACAAAGCCTAGTGGCAGCCATTGAGCGCCATCTTTACCATTTTCTACCACAAACCCGGCATTATTTTCTTCTTTTACCGTTATCCATTGCAATACTGCATCTGCGCCCGATTTGATGGCTTTGAAAGAGAGCAGGGTAACCGGAAGCGGATTAGCCTCTTTGATGCCGAAGTTTTGCTGGCTTACATCAGTTGTGCCTACATTAACAGCCAGTACGCCATCGGGAGTGCCGTCGCCGGGGCCTGTATTCCCTGCGCCGTTCTCCCCTGTGTGTTCCCAGCCATTAGGCGGGGTGGTATTAATGGGTGTAGTAGCTGTCCTTGTTCCTACAGGATAGCTTACCGGGGATAGGTAAATGTTGTAGCTGGTACCTGGATTTGCAGTAAGCGTATAGGTTCCGTTAGTAGCAACCATTGCACTATCAACAATTATTCCGTTGTCATTTACCAGGTATATATATAAGCCTGCCGGCGTTGCAGCACCTGCTTCTGCTAAGTCTATTATAGTATTACTATTGCTATCGTTAAAAATGGTTCCGCTGATGTTTAAGCATATAGACGGGTCTACTGTTACATTCACCATGTCGGTCAGGCTACAGGCTCCGTCAGTAACGGTCCAGGAAAAAGAATAGGCTCCCGGAACTACCGCTCCTGAATAGGTAGCAGAGGGGTCATTAAGATTTGAAAAAGTGCCTGCTGTAGCACCAGCCGGTATTCTCGTTACCGCCCAGGTACCACTCAGTCCTGTAGGTGCAGGTGTCGCGTCGAGTGCAATGGTATTTCCTGCGCTTCCATTACAGGTTGTGAAGTCTGTACCTGCATTGCTTGCTAAAGTGGCATTATCTATTGTTACGGTCACCTCGTCTGTAGTGACGCATATGCCATCTTTTTGTACCTCCCATTGAAAGGTATACACACCGGTAACCAGTCCTGTGATCAGGGCTTCGGGATTGTTGTTATCGGAAATATTCGCTGTATTAGGCCCGCTTATTTGCGACCAGGTACCCTCAGCCGGTGCCGGGTTTATAGCATTCAAATTAGCAGAGGTATGATTACACAATTCAATATCTGCACCGGCATTTGCAGGGGCAATATAATTAACCGTTACCAGGTCGCTGCCGGAAGCTCCGCAGGCCGGGTTGGTACCAAATGAGCTCCATTTCAGTGTAACGATGCCTGATTGTGTAAATGTAATTGCAGTGTTGGCTGAGGTAAGGTCAGCAATAGAAGGTTGCGCTCCGTTAAGGATAGAGACAACTTCCCATCTGCCTGTTCCGGTTGCTAAGGGTACCGCATTAAGGTTAGTGGTACCTGTAGTATTGCAAAAGGATATATCAGGACCGGCGTTGGCAAAAGACCCGGGACTGGATGCTTCGATGGTTACATAATCAACTCTTGTCTGGCAGGAAGGGTCGGCGCTGACGAGTTCATATTTAAATGTATAAGTTCCGGCGGCAGGCAGAGCAACGGAAGTCGTATTACTTGTGGCGTTGCCGAATGTCACATTCTGGCCGTTGGAACTATATATCAAGCTCCACTGTTTGGGAATGTTGGTACTTGTTCCTTCTAAAACAGCATTATAAGGGAAAGCAGTAACGGAACAAAGGTTTTGGTCCGGACCGGCAGTGAAAGCTGTTGA
The DNA here is from genome assembly GCA_016786705.1 of Taibaiella sp. GTDB lineage: Bacteria > Bacteroidota > Bacteroidia > Chitinophagales > Chitinophagaceae > Edaphocola. The sequence continues at coordinate 151,135 of JAEUVV010000009.1, read as the reverse complement.
TGTGGCCATATAGTACCTGGTTACAGTATCACAAGATGTTTGTGCGGTACAGGTCGCACTGGATACACACCAGATGTAAGAAATGGCGGCAGCACTATTCAGGTTAAAAGATACCGTTTTACTTGTTGCGGTATTCCCTGTTTCCGACCAGCTGCTTAATGCGGAGGCCGGGTTGGCTACAACGGTCAGGGTACCCGACTCTCCTGCAAGTAGCGCAGTGTGAGTAATCGTCTGGGATAAAGAACTTGGGAAGCTTGCTATTGAAACAGCGCTGCAGTTACCGCCGCTTATTGAGATACCGGGCTTAGCGGGCCCTGCAGATGCATTTGTGGTAATGACCACATCGTCAAAATTAGTGCCACATCCATTCTCATATATATATCTGAATGTATAGGTAGTACCTGGCAACATACCAGAAACTACCGGGTTGGCTATTGTAGAATCTGAAAAAGTAACGGTTGATCCTGCCGGGGAAATAAGTCTCCATTTACCTAATGCAGTAGCAGGGATGGCGGAACCATTCAGCATGTAGCTCCCGGCACAAACAGTAGCATTAGCGCCGGCATTCGGTATTGGCGGTGCAGTATTGGATACGACCAGCTTCACTTCGTCAAAAGCCTGAACACAAGAAGAGCCTGCTTTGTTGGCATACCTGAAGATATAAGTACCGTTGATTAAACCGGATAGGGAAGGAAATCTTAAATCTCTGTTGCTAAGATTGATAGGATCCGTTGCACCGGAAGGCATGGAAACGGTAGACCAGGTGGCAAATTGATCAATGATATTGCCTGCCAGGGTGGCGCTGCCGGCCCCACAGGCTAAAGCAACATCAGAACCCGCATTTACAGTGGTAGTCACACCTCTTTCTACGCTAACATTAGCCACATAAGTGGAGCATTTTGTCTGGTAGGTAACTACATAATGGTACACACCTACCAGGGTGGGGTAAATATTGTTCACAACATAATAGCTTATGTTTTTACGGTCATCGGAACTCCAGAATGGCTTATATAATTCATTGGCCGCATATATATCCCCGGTATTCCAGAACTTGGTAGTAACCGTTTGCCCTAAGGGTATTTCACTGTCCGGCATATCGGAAGTGATGTTCGGGTTTACAGAAGTGCCTACAGCTGTGTAATTGCTCAGCGTGTCTGCTGGCCCGGACAGGTAGGTTACGGAAACGGTAAGCGTATCTATCTCGTTAAACGCAAAATTGCCTAATCGTGCAGCACGGTTAAATGCACCCCCGGTCCCCCCGGTACCCGGTGGGTACAGGAAACCACAGGCATCGGTATGGTTCAAGCCGGACAGTACCAATGGACGTTCCACGCTGACCATCATAGTATCCACATTGCTGCAGCCTCCGGGAGTAGATAAGGTATAGGTGAAGCGATAAGGAGCACCTGCCGCTGTGAGACCGGAGGCGGTAGTGTTAGGACTATTAGGGCTGGCAATGGTAACACTGGTGCCACCACTCAATAAAGCCCAGGTACCGGTTTCCCCCACAGCCGGCTGATTACCGCTTAAAGAAACTGAGCCTGGCGCTGAGCAGAAATGCTGGTCAACCCCGGCATTTGCCATCGATACGGCGCCACCGCTTGCCACAAAAACATTCACATTCGTGGAACCGTTGTTACAGGAGCCGCTTACCGTGTAATTGAACACATAATTACCCGGTACCAGGTTGGTCACATTAGTTTCACGACTATTAGGCGCAATAATATTAGGAGCAGGTGCGCCGGGGGGCGTGCCCGTTACTGTCCATAATGCAGCGCCGGCTCCCGGACAGCTGCCTTTTAATTTTGTCTGGCTCCCGCATACGTTTAAAGGCTCGGCTGTAGCAGCAAAGGTATAAGCCCTGGAAAAGCTATAACTACGCGTTACAGAACGCTCACAACCGGCAGCATTTCGTTTGGTATAGACAATTTGTACCGTATGTGTGCCGGAGCATTCGTCAAGAGGAAAGTTTGGCGTAAAGGTGGTAGTGCTGGCATTCGGTGCGGAAAAGCTTCCGGACCCATTAGCAACGCTCCAGGATACCGTCTCTCCGGCCAGGGGGGCAGTTCCTGAAATGCTTATAGGGGCCCCGGAATAGCAGGAGAAAGAGGCCGTTCCGGACTGTGCAGGTGTGGCGGGTACTGCCGAAACGGTATAGGTTACATCATTAAAATTGGTAATGCCGTCGCCGCAAGTCGCTGTTAGTCTGAATACATAAGTCCCGGCGACTGTAGCTACGCCTGCAGAGGTTGAAAAGCTATTGGGATTTGCTATGGTATTGGCAGCGCCTGCAGGCTGGCTGATTATCGACCATTGGACAGAGCTGCCATTAAATGGTCCTCCTATAGCCCCTGAGAGGTTAAATGAAGCGCCGAGGCAAATGTCCTGGTTGCCTCCTGCATTGACGGTACAGTTTTGTCCCCGGGAGGCGAATGCCGACAGTACCAGCAATAATAATAGGTTGAAAAATTTGTTCATCTTGCTTTTTTTTTATTTATGATACATGGTTTATGTGAAAATGATTGAGAAGGTGGGCTTTCATCATCTGTAGGTGCTTTTATTTTTAAAAGCGGAGCTGAATGCGGCTATAATCTATAATAAAAGTATAGTTGTATTAATCTTTAATATTCATATTTTAATGAATTTATTTGTGTAGGAGCATTAATTTTACGGGCAAAATAATAGGACTTTCAGCTAAAGTTTGTAATCAGGTTCCTAAGCTACTCGCTATAATGGTAGCCAATGGTCATATTTACTTATAATAGTAATTGTATAATGGTAGAATTACCTAAAATAAAGTAGTGCTTATAAGGTGAGTACCATATATATACTATCTTTAAGCAAAAGCATTAAGAAATATTAAAACATGGAAACAATTTCTATCTTTGCTCCCCTAATTGCTTTTACACGCAACGAATAAGTAAAGCGTTCAAATGATTCTTGCAGGTGAAGGAGCTGCTGATTATATATTCCTGTGTACAGCGCTTTGGTAAAGCAATATTGGGGATGTTACCTTTCATTTTTGCAAAACAAAAAAAGTATGAACACATTACAGCAATACAATGCCATCATTATTGATGATCATGTTCTATTTGCAGAGTCGCTTTCTTCTGTTCTGGAGCGATTTAAAATATTCAAGTCCATACATATCTGTAAAACAGAAGAGGAGGTTACCAGTTTTTTTTTACATAAAAGTATATATGATCAATCGGGTACTTTAGTTATACTTGATTACTATATGCCGGGGAAAAATGGCCTGAGTATGATTAAGGAAATCAGGATGATGGATAAAAAAATAAAGACGCTGTTTTTAAGCTCTGTCGCCAACCCGATGATCATTAATGAAATGTTACAGATTAGACCGGATGCTATTGTCAATAAAACTGAAGGTATTGAACAACTACTGGAAGCGCTCAAGCATATTGACCGGAAAGAGCAGTATTTATCAGACTTCATACGCCAGGTATTAGAAAATCATAGTTCTGTACAAAACCCGCTCAGCAATAGAGAAATTGAATTGCTTAACCTTTTCGCAGCAGGTCTTTCTATTGAAAAGATTGCCGAAACCCTTTACCTCAGTCCCCTTACCGTGATGACCCATAAGCGCAATATGATGAAAAAGACTAAAAGCAAAACGGTACTGGAATTAGTTGCTTTTGCGCGCAAAAACGGGCTTATTGAATAAACGTTACTAACATCATAAACCAGTTCGAAGCAAGCTACATAGCTTTTATGGATTTGTAGTAAATTGAAGCTATCATATATTAAAAACTTTTACCGGGCAGGAAAATAGTACTTGCAAAGAACCGCAGAATAGTCTAATCTGTATATTTTTAAAAAAATATACAGATTTTTATTTTCAATTAATTATGGATTAAACTAACTTTAATGCAATTGATTTTCAAATTGATTTAGAGTATCAATTATGGATCATTCTTTTACCTGGTGTAGCCATTACTATATCAGGGACAATAAGTAGGAAACAATATGAAAACGATCTGTTTTATTGGCTATTTCATTATTTTAAATATAGCCATTACCTTCTGTTCTTCCGCGCAGGCCGGTAGTGAACGTATATATATTGATGCGGCAATTCAGCGAATAAAAGAAAACAATCCTAATAAAACACTGGATACGGTTGAAGTAAATAAACTGATCGATATATCGAAAAAAATAAACTATGCAGAAGGCGAAACGCGTTTATCATTTTTTAAGAGTATAAAAATGATCCAGGTCGGGAAGGCCCGTGAAGCGATCGCATTGTTACAACCCCTTATCGAGCGTAGCGGTTCCAGGAGGCTGGATAGTTTTAAAGTACTTTCCTGCATTAAAGTATCAGAAGCAGGTATTCAGTTAGGAGATTATTTCGTTTCACTGCAATATCTTGAAAAAGCAGCGGAGTTAAACGCGGCATCAAAAGAGGGCTTACTGGCCATCGCGTTGCACAATGCCCATATATGGACGGTATTGTCAGAAAGAAATCAGCCGCAAGGGTTTCAAAAAGCCCTGCAATACTGCCTGACTGCAGAAAAACTAGCAAGGCAGCTAAACAATAACCATAATCTCGGCACATCATTATCCGGTGCAGGAATGCTTTACGCCCAGTTATACCTATGGGATTCTGCGTTAATTAAATTGCAGGAAGCGGTTGAGATAGGTAAAAAGCATGATTTACCCCACATCGCACAGCTTGCTTTACTGGGAATTGGTGAAATGTACTTCAATAAAGGTGACTATACTAAAGCGCTCGCTGTGCTTAGTGAAAGTGAGCAAATTATTCAGTTCAGAAATCCGGGACATTATAAAGAGATCAGTCTCTGGCAAATAGCAACCTTAATCAAACTCAAGAATTATGCAGCCGCTGCTCATATAGTAGATACGTTTAAGCCCGGCTCGATAGCCGATGAGCGTAAATTATACCTTTATAAAAGTGAACTGTCTTATGCCACAGGCCATTATAAAGAGAGTCTTGACCATTATAAAAAGCATATATCCATCCGGGACAGTATAGCCGGATTATCTATGCAACAAGAGTTAAACTACCTGGACTACAAGTACAAAGTCATTGAGAAGGATAAACATATTTTAGCGTCAAAATTACTATTGAATCAAAAGAACAACCTGCTCAAAAAACAGCGGAACTGGGTGCTGGCCAGTATTTCAGCGGCCATAATTATTGCCATGGCAGCTGCTATAGTGTACATACGGCAATCCAATAAGCAAAAGCTGAAGCAGAAAGAAAATGAACTCACGAAAATGCAATCTTACCTGGAAGGTGAATACAAGGAGCGGGAGCGGATCGCGATGGATTTGCATGATAGCTTAGGTAGCCTTGTTTCAAGTATCCGGCTGAGGTTTGAAATGGCGATGCTTGAAAAGTTTAGTGACCGGGATGAAATAAACCAGATCTACACATTGATTTCGGAAGCCGCTGTTTCTGTACGAGACATAGCCTATAACCTTAAGCCTTCGGAATTGGAATATGCGGACCTGAAGACCGCTATCAGGAAGTACTGCGAGACCATTAGTATGAAAACAAATCTGAACATTAAAGTCCATGCACCGGAAGAGCTCAGAATAGGCAAAGCTATAAGTGCGGAATTGCTCTCCGTTGCCAAGGAGCTGCTTAATAACATCAGCAAGCATTCAGCTGCTGAAGAAGCCCTGGTATCGCTTGATCAGGAAAATGACCAGATAACCTTGAAGGTTGCAGACAATGGCAAGGGCTTTGTGCCGGATTCAGCTCACTTAAAAGGGAGTGGCCTGCTTAATTTAAAGCATAGAGTAGCTAAAATTAATGGCAGTATTGCTATTGAAAGTGAAGTGGGCAAGGGTACAAGTGTTGTAATTACTGTAAAGTCATTATAAATGCGTCTCTATATATTTGGCTAGCACTATTTAGGTATTTTATTAGTACAGACCGGGAAGCTTGCCTTCAATTTCTAGCCTTCCGGTCTGTAGGTTAAAAGCTGTTCTTATCAGCTAAGCTACAGCCGGTCAATTTATTGACAGGCTCTTTATTACTTAAGTGGCCGGCCTGCTTTTAAGTTTAGAATGCTTGCTAAATGACAATTGAAATTTTAGCTTTTAATCCACAGCGACAATAAGTTCCGGACTTATATAAAAGTGATCTTCTTCTTTGCTTTATAAGATCTATTAGTTTTTTCCAGGATCCTATTACTACTATCTTTTGGTAGTAACAGGACGCCTGTGCTGCTCCTAAATTACTCCGATAATATTATTATTCGCTCAACTATGTCCCAAGTGATCCGTCCGGAAGTCTCCCGGATAGTTACAGTAAAGGCTGACAAAAATACAGGTCGATAATTACTTTTCGGTTAAAGACAAGGGCCATCATTTTTAGTTGCCGCCGGGTAGTAATTGCCCGCGTTAGAGTCGGTACACCGGGGTACCTGTGAGTGGCTGATAGTAGACTGGGAAATAAAGCATAACGAAAACAATACCTGTAATAAATATTTATTTCTATAAATATCCCGGTAAGAGATATGCATTTTTGCTAGATGTGTTAAAGTGAAAGCCCGGAGGAGGGCTAGGCCTTAGGGATAATAAGGTAATGTCTTTTAAATTTTAGTTTAACTATTTTATTTATGTAAAATATTTCCATTCAACTATTTTTTCTTTCTAAAAAATTATTATTTATTTTAATTTAAATAATTTATAAATTGATATTATTTTAAATATTATTATTTTTTGCTGAATTTTAAGGCACTTTTTTAAGTCATTTATCAGTAGGGTGTACCCCTTTTATATTTTGTTATCTAATAATTTGAAATTTATTTAATTTATATTTTATAATTATTAAAAATAATTATAAAATGTTATGAAAGATTGCTTTTTTATAGCAAAATAGGGTGGGGTTTATTTATTTAATAATTTTATATTTAATAAATAACTAATTAAAAACTATGAATATTTATATGAAATAACCCAGATTTATTTAGAAGCCTTTTCTATACCCCTTTATTTTAGACCTGGTCATTTTATTACCCGTCATTGAGCCTATAAATTATTTAAAATAATAATTTGTTTTTATTTTTTACACCTTATTAATCATTTGATATGAAATTTGTATTCTATAATTAGCTTTATTTAACTGTTATAATAAAATGAAAATGAAATATTTATTATTTTTATTTTACTATTTATGACTTTTTGGCATTTTATTTTATATTTTTATATTAAAAAGCTTTTAATAATTGATTTGCAATTACTTATATTAAGTAAATAAAGTGAAAAATATGTTATTTAAATTTTAATATAAAAAACGTGTTTGAAATAATGATTTTTTATAAATTGTATTGAAAAATTGCTCAACTTTATTTGTTAAATCCTTTATATTTGGTATATTTACAAGATCATCTTTAAGATATTTTTTTAATATTATAAAATATAAAAATGAAAAATAAAATAAATATAATTACCCTACTTTCCTTCTTATTTTCAAGTATTGTTTCTATTTTATATATTAATGAATGGCTTTCTTTTCCTAAAATTATATTAGAAATAATTTGGTTGTGTTTCACGGTTATATTTATAATTTATTCATTTTTTAAAAAATCGCTTACTTCCTGGATTATCTTATCCATGATACTCGGCGTCCAGTTAGGGCTTTATTTCCCGGAAATCGGCGATAAGATGAATTTCCTGAGTAAGATTTTTTTAAGGCTGATCAAGACCATCATCGCCCCAATCCTTTTTTCGACACTCGTTGTAGGCATCGCTTCACATTCCAATATGAAGCAATTGGGACGTATGGGTTGGAAGTCTTTATTGTATTTCGAGGTGGTAACAACCCTTGCCCTTTTGCTTGGGCTGATCGCGATCAATATCTCCCAGGCAGGTGCCGGGGTCGTCATTCCGCTTAACCTTCATGAAGAGCTGCCGCAGGCCAGTGCCATGACCTGGCAAGATCATATTATAAATATATTTCCTGAAAATATTATTAAATCTATGTACCATGGGGATGTATTACCTATCGTGGTTTTCAGTATTATATTCGGTATTGCCCTGGCCCATTTATCTATAGAGAAGAAAGAGCCTGTTTTGCGCTTTACTGAAAGTTTGGCAGAAACCATGTTTCGTTTTACCAACTTCATTATGCGCTTTGCACCACTGGGTGTAGGCGGGGCTATAGCTTATACTTCTGCCCATATGGGTGTAGAAATGCTGGTGTCCCTGTTAAAATTACTGGCAACACTTTATGTCACATTAATTGTTTTTGTATTGATTGTTTTGTTGCCGATCGCCCTCATTTGCCGCATTAATATCCGCAATTTTGTGCGCGCCATCGCTGAGCCGGTATCTATAGCATTTGCTACCACGAGCTCGGAATCGGCACTTCCCCTGGCTATGGAAAACATGGAAAAGATAGGAGTACCACGCAAAATTGTTTCCTTTGTACTGCCTACCGGTTATACTTTTAACCTGGACGGTACTACACTTTACTTATCCCTGGCCAGCATATTCGTGGCCCAGGTAGCGGGCAAGGACCTTTCTTTCGGTGAGCAATTGTTGATCGGTATTACACTTATGCTCACCAGTAAAGGAGTGGCCGGTGTGCCCAGGGCTTCTCTCGTCATTCTAATGGGTGTGGCTACTTCTTTTGACCTGCCTATGCTGCCGATCATGGCCATACTGGGTATCGATGAATTGATGGATATGGCCCGGACTTCGGTAAATGTAACCGGCAACTGCCTGGCCAGTGCCGTTATTGCCCGCTGGGAGGGAGAATTAGACGATGAGAAAATGAACAGGCCGTTTATTTCCGAAAAGTAATTGTATATGAAGTGTTTATGTTTGCTATGTAAAGTTGTTTGACCGGTTTTTTATTTAATCTTTTGTTCTTTTGTTTTGTTAATCAGTGTTTTGTATAATTTACCTTAAGTGTCTGTATGATTGCTTATTTATTTTAGCCCGGTAAGGTTAAAAATTCAGGTTGCCGTTGCCTCTTTCTTTTAATTTTAATATTGACGCAAACCTTTTAGGTTAATGTGCTTTTTGAGCATAACCTTCTAAATTTATACCTATTTTTAGTCCTGATCAATATATTACGCCAGTGCTTAAGCTCCGGAAGCTCCGTTTTCTTATCCTTTTTATTATTCCCTTTTTATATGCCCCGGAAGCATATGTCCAGGTCGCCACAATCTTAAAGCAGGGGGATACGCTCAACTATACTGTTAAGTCCCGCAAAGCTACCTGGCTGGAGGTAAGTGCTCCTGAAGCTAACCTGGTCATTGGTTATTACACTCCGGACGGGAAGTGGCAGGAGCAAGACCTGGCTCCTGCTATAGGGTCTGTAGAACGGTTGCTGTTTGATCCTAAAAAAGCTAAAAATCCTGTTATAAAAATATGGCCGGCTGCTTACCTGGAGCAGGCAAGGGATATGCAACTGCTCATCCGGGAGCAACCCGGGCCCGGCCGGCTAGCAACAGCATTTGATAAAAATGAATGGCTGGATGACCTGGCTACTTTTAAGCGCATCCGTTTCCGGGCGAATTCCGGCTTGTGGGTATACAGGAGCCGGCAGCAAATAGATAGCATCTATAAATGGGCGGAAGAGGAAGTAATACAGCATTGCAACCATATCTTTGATTTCTACAAAGTTATCGTTATCCTTACCGACTTTGAAGGGAGCTGCCATAATGTGACTTACTTGCCCCAGGTAATAAAAGATTATTTCGCCGGGCAAAACATCTATTTCCCCATTACCATTCACAACCTCAACGGTACCCTGGTCCACAACGGCGTTCATCAGCAGATTCCTTTGGGTGCTGAAATTATATCAGTAAACGAGGTAACTGCCCCGGAGCTGATAGCGCGATTGGCCAAGTATTATCATTCAGACGGATTTTCCCGCCCCTATAAGGAACGGTTGGCCTTCCAGAAAGGGCTAAAAGAAAAATACCTTATAGAGTTCGGCCCCAGTACCCGGTACCGCGTAAAATATAAATCGGAAGGTAAAGAAAATGTACTGACCCTTCCGGGGCTTGATGTGGGTACTTTTGAACAAATGCAGGAAAAAAGACATACACTTGGATGGGACAGCCTGCTGCGTAAAGAGAAGTATAGCTTTACCCGCCTCAGGCAGGACCTGTTCCAGCTTTCGATAAGAGGTTTTGATTTTGCACAGCATCAGCAGGATAGTAATTATGCCCGGTATGTAACATTCCTGGACTCGGCCTTTACGATCCTTAACCAAAACCGCAACAACCGGTTGATACTGGACCTAAGGTATAACACCGGGGGAGCGGGTTTTTTATATGAAAAGACATTTTCTTATATGAGCGACCGGCCGTTCCGGGATGCTAATTTTGCTTATAGCAGTTTTAATGAAGTACCCGAAAAAGAGGCGCTGGTCATCAGCCCCTTTTTCCTGGCCAATGGCGTGACGAATAGTGCGGAGCTGGATGTACACCTGAAACAGCGCTTCCCGGTAGGGGTTAACGGGAAGTATTATTTAAGCGATAGCTTTAACCCCCTGGTTTTACCCCACAAAACACCTTTTAAGGGTACCGTTTTTTTACTGGTGGATGAGCAGGTAGCATCCGCGGGGGCTCACCTCGCTTCGCTGGTTAAGGCCTATACTAATTGTATTACTATAGGGCAGGAAACCTGTGGCGGCTATTATGAGCACAATGGGCATTTGCCCTTTATCTACCAATTGCCCCATACCGGTATACAGACCGGTTTTTCTATTGTATATGTTAACCAGGATGCACGGCCGCTCGATACACAGCTTAAGGGCAGCGGTATCGTTCCCGACATTGTTATAGCGCCTTCTCTTGATGAGTTTTTAAAACAGCAGGATGCGGCGATCAATTATATTTTAAGCCACTATTGATAACCAGGGTTTCTTTGTAGGAGATGCCCCACAGGTTATTTGCTTTTGCGCTTTAAGGACTTGATAGTGATAGAAAACATATATTTCCGGGTGAAGTTGCAAAAATATTACTTGATACTTTCCACATCCCTTTCTTTTGGTAGCCCTTTTCTTTCTTTGGCATGATCGCCTTTCAATAAAATGGTCATATTGATCTCGAAGCCTAATATGATCAATATGGCAATAATATTGATCCACACCAGCGACATTAGCACGGTGCCCAGGGAGCCGTACACCTGGTCATACTGGATAAAATTGGACGATAAATAAATGAAGATCGTGGAAATACCCCAGATCAGCAGGGTGGATATAAATGCCCCGAGGTTAAAAAAACGGACCCGGGTATAGAGGCTGGGGCAAAAACGGTAAATAATACAGACCATTAATAAAATAATGATACCCAGGGTGGCATTTGTGATTAGCCTCATTAAGGTATCGCTCATAGGGAACTGATCTACAAGGTAGTTAAGCACATTAGACTGCACAATAAGCACGGCCACAACGATCAAAAACAGGACCATCAGTACAATAGTCAGCCAGATCGCTTTCAAACGCCTGTTGAAGGCCGTCCGGAACTTGCGCATATCGGAGTCCCGGTCAAAGGCCCGCATGATACCCATCAAACCATTAGAGGAATAAATGATGGAAAATAAAAGACCAAAAGACAAGAGATCTCTTCTTTTGGTATATAAAAAATCTTTAACGACATGTATGATCTTGTTGCTGATCGCTTCGGAAGGAATGTAGCCGCGGATCGCGTTGATGATACCGGTTTCAATGTCGTCGACCGGGAAAAAAGGGACCAGGGAGGCTAAGAATATAAGGGACGGTGGTATAGCCAGCATAAGGTTAAAAGATATGGCTGCTGCTCTTTCAAAAAGCCGGATCTTCTCCAGGTTTTTAAATACATCTTTAAAGATCCAGCCCAGGGTCAGGCCTTCAAACTCCGGGTTGGGAATCGTAGCTTTAATTTTCTCTCTGCTTATGGGCGTTATTTTTTTCATCAATTATTTTTCCGCTTACTCCCTTAATGACCTGCCGGTATAATGCAAAAATAGTTCTTCCAGGTTATTAATCCCCGGTACCTGCTTTTTTAAAGCCTCAATATTATCCTGTACGATACATTTGCCGCCGTCGACAATAGCCACATTTTTACAGAGCCGCTCGGCTTCTTCAAGCAAATGGGAGGTATAAAGGATCGTGTTACCCGCAGCGTTATATTCCTGCAGGAAGTCCAGTATCATAGTGCGGGAATGTATATCGACGCCCGCAGTAGGCTCATCCAGGATCAGGAGCTCGGGCTCATGCAGCAGGGAGGCGATGATATTACACCTTCTTTTCATACCTCCGCTGTAGTGGCGTACCTGCTTATCCGCATTGGCGGTAAGGCCAAACCTTTCGAGGAAAAAATCTATCTTTTCCTTGCGTATTTTCTTAGGAATATTATAAAGGTTGCCTATGTAATTTAAATTTTCGCGGGCAGTAAGCAGGGGGTAAAGCGCTACCTGCTGGGTAACGATCCCTGTCTTACCCAGTATGCTGGTAGAATCCCGGGCGACATCCATGCCGAGCACCCTTGCCTGGCCGCTATCTGCCTTTACCAGGCCACAGAGTATAGAGATCGTCGTGGTCTTCCCGGCACCGTTTGGCCCCAGCAGGCCTGAGATCTGCCCCTTGGGAAAACTTAAATTCATACCCTGAAGAGAGTAAAACTCGGCATTCGGAAATTTCTTAGTCAGCGCGCTTATTTCGATTGCATTGTCCATGTGTGCCTTGTTTTCTGATTTAAGACCTTGTCTCTTTGATAAATGTATCAATATAGAAGTTTACATCTTCCGGTTTTTCCCATTGTAAAAAGTGGCCGCATTTCGGGATCAGGGTATAGCTTCCGTTTGCCAGTTGCGCCATAGCCTGGTCCAGCATCTGCTTCAGAGTTATGGGATGGATGATTTTATTGGGAATGAGACCATCTTTTTCCCCGAACAGGATATGTACCGGTACGGTTATCGTGTGCAGCTGATCGTATACCGGCTCTTCCAGCATGCCTACAATACACTTTTCCATCATTAAGCGGTAGTGCGCCCTTGATTGTAACTGCATGATGGCTACCAGCTGCTGGATCAGCAAAGGTGCAGAGTCGGGCATAATATAGAAACTATTATTGATCGCTTTCCGCAGGCTGTTCTCTTCGGTGCTTAAAAGATCTACAAAGAGCATGGTGCCCTTGTAAAGATTTCTTTCTACGGTATTAAACTGTTCAATGCCGGCCGGCGCGCACAGGATCACCCCCCTGAGCCCTGGGAAAGACATCGCTGCCAGGGTCATGGCGACCTGTCCGCCCATAGAGTGGCCACAGAGAAATACATCGGTCAATCCTTTTTGAAGGATGAAGTCCCTGACTGCTTCGGCAAAAAATTCCATGCTATAGGGGTAGGCCATATCTTTTGAAGACAAGCCATTCCCCGGCAGATCAATGGCGATACACCGGTATTTTTGTGACAGTGCGGCTACATTTTTATTCCAGGCGATAAGGGCATGACCTAAGCCGTGAATGAAAAGGATAACCGGGGCATTAAGATCACCGGTGTCGGTATAGGCGATTTCCACTGCATCGAAAAGGATCTTTTGTCTGAAGACAGGTTGCGGATAAAGGCTGATCTCAATATTGTCTGTGTTCATCTTAAGTATGCTGCTTCAATAAGGTACAAAAATAAAGGTTTACCAATTTGCAGGTAAACCTTTATGGTAAAAATATCGTGGCGTTATTATGCTATGAATTAATTCGCAACATTTTGATAAGTATAAATAGTACTTACCAATACAGTTGGTGTTGCCGGGTTGGCTATACGCTCATCGATCGTAAATCGGGTAATGCTGTCGGACCATTTAAAAGCGCCGCCTCTCCAGGTAGTACCGTTAATATCAGCCCTGTTGGTGAATATCTTGATCGTGTTTTCGTTTTCCAGTACATAGCCATAGTCGCGTGTTTGCGGATCCGACTCGGTACATTTACGATAATGTTCATCCAGCTGTGCGTCTGTTTTGGAAACAAAAGTCAGGCGGTTATCGATGATACATGGATCAGTAGAATTAGTAATATCATGCCATACATTGGTCGGCTCGTTCACGTTAGCATTTTGTTCCACCTTCACTACCTGCCATTTCCTGTTCATCAGTGCTTTTTCATAAGAAATGTCAACTTTAGGTTCTGTTTCTTCACAGGAACTTAAGAGGGTAGCCAGGGCTAATGATGCAAATACTAATTTCTTCATTGTGACAAAGAGTTTATTATAAAACTGTTGTTGATAAGATACGTTTTCTAAATTTCTATCTAGTAAAAATAATAATAATTTTGAAAAACTAACAATTCTTTCAATTTTTATTGTGAAAGCGAGTCTTCACCCACATTTATAGGTTGCTGCCTGATGCGGATATCAATATTCTCACCGGCCAGGATATTATTCGGGTAACCCTGCTCGTTTTTATGGGCCGGCATCTGGAAATAGATCACGGCTGAATTGGAATCTGTAATCCTGCCATCCCATACTTCAGTATAAAACAGGTTAAGCGAGTCCAGGATAACTTTGGCAGCGGGGTAAGGCATATTGATCAGGTTGGGCACCGCCAGGTTCATATTACCATAGCCACCACCTACTACAAGATCAATTTTAGACCCCTGGTAGAGCTTTTGACCGGCCGAGATAGGGCGGCCATTGTAAAGCATTTGCAATACCGCGCCGGTAGCCATATCCGGTTTGAAGATCGTGTCGCCGAGCTGCAGTTTATTATTCTCCAATAATAATACCGCGTTACGGAAGGAAAGATTCAACAGGTTGGGCATTTCGACCTCGGGCGGGCTTACTTTATTAACAGTTAAAAATATGGTCCTTCCTGTTTTTACTTTTGAGCCGGCTTCGGGTTGCACTTCCAAAACGGTTAATGGGGCAAAAGTGGTATCGTAGGCAGAATCTACTGATATGTCAAAGCCAAGTTTTTCCAGTTGGGCATATACTTCTTTGATGTTTTTACCATTAATTTCAGGTACCGTAAGCTCCTCTCCATGCCGGGTAATCTGACTTAAGGAAGCAAAAAAGGCAAAATATAAGGCAAAACAAATGGCTATAATTACCAATACATTGAACCAAAAGCTTTTAAATAAATTTTTCATGCAGATTGCTGTACAATTGATGTTTAAAACTATGCGCTAAGGTAGGCTTATTTTTTAGCACGCAGGCATTCCTCCAGCATCTGGTTATAGAAATGACCTAACTCCATACCTGCCGCGCGCACCTGTTGCGGGATAAGGCTTTGCTCGCTCTGTCCCGGCATGGTATTCACTTCCAGGAAGTAAAGTTCACCACTTGTTTTATGCCAGATGAAATCTATTCTTACAAATCCCTTACAGTTAAGACGGAGGAAGATTTGTTTGCCTTTCTCCTGCAACTGTCCCAGCAATTCATCAGGGATCGGCGCCGGAGTGATCTCTTCACTTTCATTATTATACTTTGCGGCATAATCGAAAAATTCATTCTGTGCTACGATCTCTGTAGGCGGGAGGGTGAAGATCTCATTACCGATCCGGTATACCCCCATGGTCAGCTCACGGCCCTCTATATATTCTTCGATCAATGCCTGGGTGTCTACCTTGAATACCGCGTCTATAGCCGGCTGCAGGTCTTCTACTTTAGAAACTTTAGTAGTAGCGATACTGGAACCGCCTTCATTAGGTTTTACAAAAACGGGTAATTTAACTTTCTCCAATACCGTACCTAATGAGTAACCGTCTTCTTTAAAGAGGTGGACCGATTTTGCAATGCCCACAACACCAAACTCGTTGACTACCTTATTACAAAATGATTTATTAAAGGTAAGTGCAGATACGATGGCATTACAGGTCGTATAAGGTAAATTCAGCATATCGAAATAACCCTGTAGCTTACCATCTTCACCGGGAGTGCCATGAATAGCGATAAAAACAGCTTCAAAATTGATCTTCTGACCATTAAGGGTGATCGAAAAGTCATTTTTATCTACCTCTGTCCTTTGATCATTATGTTCATAATACCAGCTTTCTTTGGTAACAATAACTTTATAGGTCGCGTATTTTTCCTGGTCTAAATGCTTTTCAATAGTTTTTGCAGAATTGATGGAAATCACATACTCGCCGCTATAACCGCCGGCAACAAGGGCAATATTTTTTTTCATAATGATCCAAAAAGTAAATTAAAGATGCTCTTTCTCTTAGCCGTCAAAGATAGGAAATGCGTTGAACTATTTTTAAACTTACTAATAAAGTTTTAGTTTTAAACCGAAACAATCTGCTATGCGTAATATTTTAAAGTGTGTGTTGCTATTCTGTTGCCTGCCTGCCTTTGCTTCTTCACAAGAAATTAAGGGTACTGTTGTTGACCTGGTTACAGGAAGTCCTGTTCCTGCCGCTACGGTATATATAAATAACAGTACACTGGGTACCCTGACCGATGAAAAAGGAAATTTTATACTCAAAGGAAATATTGTATTCCCGGTAGACCTTGTAGTCGCGGCAGTAAGTTATGGTACACGAAGCGTACGGATAAATCAGGCGGGAACAATAGCGCCGGTAAAGCTGGACCTGGAAGCGGACGAATTGCCTGCGGTAAAGGTCCTGCCCCCGCTTAATGATGGCTGGGAACGCTATGGAAAAGATTTTATGGAAAACTTTATCAGCTACTCCGCTTTCGCGGGGCAGTGCGAGATCCTGAACAAAAAGGACCTGGTTTTTAAAAAAGACGAAGAAAAAGGTATACTTTATGTATCGGCGAAACGTCCTTTAAAGATCCGGAATAAGGCATTGGGTTATATTATTCATTTTGACCTGGCCGATTATATGCAGTATTACAGGACTTCCGAGGTTTATTTCCTGGGTTATACCCGTTTTGAACCCATGAAACCAAGGAATAACAAGCAGCTGGCTAAATGGGAGCTTAACCGGGAAACAGCTTTTATGGGCTCGCTCAATCATTTTATACGTTCGGTAGCTCAAAAAAATACCGCGGAGCAGGGGTTTCAGCTCAATGTGGTGGTCAGGGCTACATTAGGCGAATATGGGGAAAGGGTTCCTTTATCTACAGATACTTTGGATTTGAAGGATACGGCCGTTATGAAAAAATTCTTTGTTAAGTTCGGCAGTACATTGAACCGCTCTCATATAAACGACTCTGCGGTATTGAAATTATTGATGGGGATTAAAAAGTGGGTGGATACAGTACCGGTAGGTAGCCCGGTTGTGTTAAGACAGCCGGTAGCAGATACCGCTCCTGTAAATCCACATAAGTTTGTGCTGGAAAAGATTCCGGCGGGAACTTTCAAGGTGGCCCATTATGATATTTCAAGGGAAGCTCCTGGCGACAGCGTGGTGAATAACCTGTTTAAGAATTTTAAAACAACCGAGGAGCATCCTGCAATGATGGAACAAATGAAGCAAAAGCGGGCAGAGGCAGCTTTTGACTATCTCTACACCACGCCCTGGCCGGTTGACTCATTCCTGGTTAAGGGTAGTGAGCAAGTTCAGTTGTTTTGCAAAGACATGATACAGGTGATGTACAAAAACGAGCTGGAAGAAAAAGAATATATTGAGCATACTTATCGCTTTAAGGCGAAAAAGCCTGACCCCGCGCCGCAGACAAGCCTGCTCATCTTTAAGCAGAAAAAGCCGGTCAATGTGTATGCTAACGGAAGCTTTACCGAACAATATGACCTGTTCCTGGAAGGATATTGGTCTTATGAAAAACTGGATAAAATGCTCCCTTTAGATTATGAACCTTAAGGGTCACATTTGGGAAAAAGCGTACCTTTGCCGTCAAAATTTTTATCGTGTTTACACCCCTTATACGCTTTACCCTGTTAATTCTTTGTACTATTGTCGGCATTATCGCTGCTTTGAGCGGCTGGCATTATGTGATAATAGTAGCCGCTTTACTCTCTCTAAGCCTGCTTTGGGGGTATTATA
Source organism: Taibaiella sp. (assembly GCA_016786705.1). Lineage (GTDB taxonomy): Bacteria > Bacteroidota > Bacteroidia > Chitinophagales > Chitinophagaceae > Edaphocola. The sequence continues at coordinate 133,247 of JAEUVV010000009.1, read as the reverse complement.
ATGTAGGTACGGTATACCTGGCATTGCATAAAATGAGAAAGGGCAGATTTGAAGAATCGGAGCAAATACTGGACCTGACCCGCAAGCCGGAGCAGCTCAGGAAAACAAGAAGAGCTTATTATTATTATATAAAAGCTTACGTGGCGAGAGAAAAAGATGATTTCAATACAGCAAAACACTATTTTAACCTGGCCTTGAATGACGGATTGAAAACCGAGCATGACCAGGCCGTAGCTTTACTGGCCCTTGCAGACATCTCGCTCATACAAAAGGACAAAAATGGCGCCCGGGCTTATTTAGACCGGATGCGGGGCCTGAAAGTGCAGCCGCAGCTCATGCCCCAGATCAGGCAAATGCAGGAATACCTGGGCGATATTTTCGTATAAAAAAACTACCTTTGAAAGATTAAATACTGGAAAAAATAAAATTTTAAAATATGTCAGCAACAGAAACATTTGCACAGAAGATTGCTAAAGCGCAGGATTTCTTACCCATTAACGGTACAGATTATATCGAGTTTTACTGTGGTAATGCCAAACAGGCCGCCCACTATTACAAAACTGCTTTTGGCTTTCAATCCGTAGCATATGCAGGCCCTGAAACCGGAGTAAGAGACAGAGCTTCTTATGTATTACAGCAAGGTAAGATCCGTTTGGTATTGACTACCGCATTAAATTCCGATCACCCGATCTCGGAGCATGTAAAAAAACACGGCGATGGTGTTAAAGTCCTGGCTTTGTGGGTAGATGATGCCTATAGCGCATTTGAAGAAACAACGAAGCGTGGCGGCAAACCTTACCTGGAGCCGGTTACCCTGACCGATGAGTTCGGCGAGCTGCGTATGTCCGGTATCTATACTTATGGCGAGACCGTGCATATGTTCATCGAGCGTAAAAATTATACCGGGCCTTTCATGCCGGGTTATGAAAAATGGGAAAGCGATTATAACCCTTCAGATTGTGGCTTGTTATATGTAGACCACTGCGTGGGTAATGTAGACTGGAACCGTATGCTGCCTACCGTTAAATGGTATGAGGAAGTAATGGGTTTTGTAAATATTCTTTCTTTTGATGACAAGCAGATCAATACGGAATATTCTGCATTGATGAGCAAAGTAATGTCAAATGGAAACGGGTATTCAAAATTCCCGATCAACGAGCCTGCAGAAGGTAAGAAAAAATCACAGATCGAGGAATACCTGGATTACTATGAAGGAGAAGGGGTACAGCACATCGCCGTAGCGACTAAAGATATCGTTAAGACAGTTACGGAATTAAAAGCTAGAGGTGTAGAATTCTTGTCAGCTCCGCCGGAGGCTTATTACGAAATGTTGCCGGAAAGGGTAGGTGAGATCAATGAAGAGATCAAGCAATTACAATCTTTAGGTATCCTGGTAGACAGGGATGAAGAAGGCTATTTATTACAGATCTTTACTAAACCGGTAGAAGACCGCCCGACTTTATTCTTTGAAATCATTGAGCGTCATGGTGCGCAGAGCTTTGGTGCCGGAAACTTCAAGGCTTTATTTGAAAGTATCGAAAGAGAGCAGGCTAAGAGAGGCAATCTTTAAGCCAAAGTACATACAAAGTAAACCGCCGGCAATTTTGCCGGCGGTTTACTTTGTATACAATAGTCTGCTTATGTTACGCTTTAAATGTGTCTACTAAATTTATTGCCAGCCTTTCGCCATGGACCAGGTAATCCGGTAGGTTAAACCAGGACGTGCAATGGTCCAGGATCCAGGCATCAGAGGAAATAATGGTTTCCGGGACTGCGGCCAGGTATCTATCCGGGTTAAATTCCAGGTAAACTTCCCAGTTTAATTGTCGCTCCTGTGCATATTCAAGTAGCAATTGTTTTAAGCGGCCGCTATTAGAAACCGGTTTGTCAAATATCCAGACGATTTTAGATACGGCAACCTGTTGATGAAAAAGCGCTACCAATTCTATAGAGTGGTTTGTCTGCTGCACCCTTTTATAACTGCCGTGTACGCTGGAGAGGTCGCGGTAGCAGCCGTCACAGCCTTTAAAGATATAGGCCCCGGATAGTAAACTTTCTAAAAGAATGAGCAGGTTAAAGCCGTCAATATAGATAGTCTTTCCGGCTAATGCTTTCGCTTCAACTTTTTTGATTTTACGTGCATTGAGCTCTTGTTCACCTGCCGAAGCCGCTTTTATCATTTGTATCTGTCGGGCGCGTAGCCGGTATCTGTTGCCTACCAGTGCAGCTGAAGCATTTTCCGCAAAGCCCCTGGATAGTAAATAGTGCATATCCCGGATGGCCTCCTGTAATATTTTTACTGTTTTTTCTGAACCAAATAACTGGTCATCACCTGAATTTTTACCCCTGTTCCTGTTATTCATGATATGCAAAAAAAAGAATTATGAGAAATTCCCATAATTCTTTAAAAATTTACCAACCTTTTTTGCTGTTAAAGAGTCTTATAATTTGTGAGCCGCTAAGGTGAACATTAAGAACCCTATCACAGACCTTATCACCATGAGGTCTATCCGCCCCGATTCTGCCCAATCGGGGCTTTTTCAGGTCTAAGCTACATCAAAAGAAAATGAAATGCAAGTTTTTTAATTTTTTTTATTGAGAAATAAAATATCTGTTTGGTGCTGGTTTATATAAACAGTTATCAATGAAGCAGTTTTATAAACTGTCCAAAAGGTCTGTTGCGTCCTTTCGACTGCAGCTTAAGCGTAGTGGAGGAATCTCTTGTCGTGGTTAATTACTGAAAGGTGATAAATGATCATTGTATAGCGAATAAAAATATGTTATTCCGACCGGAGCCTTAGCTTCATTACATTACAGTCGAAAGGAGGACGATGGAGTGGCCTATGGAAAAATGGCGTAGGAGCAGTTTCTTTTCCACTTTTTGCTTGTCCAAAAAGTGGAGGAAAAAAGACCCGAAAATCGGTTTCAAAGACGATTTTCGGATGGAATATCCATTAAGCTATGTGCTTGGCCAGGTCAGCTTTTGAATGTCCGATAGCGCCGGCTTTTAATTTTGATAATGGAGTGGCCTATTTTTTTCGAGCCTTGATTTTTTGGTGCTGCCTGTATGAAGACAAAAGAACGTATAATAAAAAATGAGTATGTTAACAGGTAGATTTATTCCTGGAGGCGTTGTCTAAAAAGGTGACCAAATTTGTCATATTGAGATCCGTCGAAATATATAAAAATTTTATAATGAATTCTTGACGCATTTAGAAAAACTCAATGTGACAAGAATTTTTACTTTTTAGACACCCTCAGGGCGTAACTGTATAAGTTACCGGCCTGTCTTTATAAATTTGAATACGGTCAGCGCTTCTTTTTACCTTTCTTCTTTGCCGGGGCCTTTTGGGACGCGGGTTTAGCAGTGAGCTCCGGTTCTGTTGTTTCACCTTCCGGGGCTTTATATTTATCACCTAAAACCTGTTTTTTTCGGGCCTCGGGTATGCCTTCCAGGAAAGCGTCCAGGTCCTTGGCTTTTTCTGCTCCCCGCCATTTAAAACGGCTTAGCCGGAAGTTAGCCGGGGCTACGTCTTTCATGGGCGTCATGACCTGTTTAAAGTCTTTAAGATAATGCACCTGCCAGATTTTACGTTCTTTGAAGCGCATTTTCAATCGTTCAGATGAGGCTTTGGACGCGCCCAGGTAGGCGCTGTCTTCATCGGTAGGGAAATAGATCGTTTCCGCATTGGGATAGGCAAGGGCAGAGTCCAGCTCGTTATTTACAAAAAACGCGTGCAGCCTGTTGCCCTGCACCTGGTCAAACATTCCGGCTCCTTCAGGGCCGTTCTGCTGGATCAGGATGGCGTTTTTAGGCACATATACTTCATGGATCTTATTGCTGTCCAGGAGGGCATAGATCGTATCTCCAAGTACCTGTGCTTCTCTGCCCCAGACTACGGGATCCCGGTACAGGATCATTAAAGAGTCGGACTGGGAATAGCGCAGGCTGTCGCATTTAGCCTGGGCCGAATCACTGAATACTTTGGCGTGATGATAAACCAGGAAGTACCTCGGCTTATTTTCCTCATCTCCTTTTGCCGCATCGCTCTTATCATAAATTTTAGAGCCTGGGTTTTTCCCGATCGTATTTTTAGGCCGCCGGGCCCGGTCTGCCCGGCTGCTGTCTGCCCCGTCTGCAATACTGGTATCAATGTATACAATAGCGCTGCTATCGGTACGCTGCGGATCATCCTCTGCTAAAGCAGGGAGCTCCGCTTCATCCGGGAATTCCAATACCGGTTTTACCGTGTCTAGCTCCTCTTTATCGATTATAGCTAAAGAATCAATAGCAGACAGGGTATCTTTTATTGCGCTGATCTTGATTGCGGTATCAGTAAGACTACGTGTTGAATCGTTTTGCAAAGGGATTTTTGTGCTATCTACCTCTATGCCCTGCTGCATGCGCTCGATAAGCTGGTCCATGTAGAGTTTTGAAGTATCTACAGGCCCCGGGTTGGGGCGCTCCAGGTTGGCAATGGGCTCCGAGAAAACGGTATCCCCGACCATGTAAACAGTATCTTCCTCGCCCGACCTTCTAAGTACCGGTTTATCCGTAACCATCATTTTGCCGCTAATCTCATTATAGGTCAGCAAGCCACCCCATACCGTGGCTTTTTCAGCGGTATCTATCGCTACCACGTTTCCTTTGGCAATGGCCCAACCGCTTACCTGGTTGTACTTCATATCATCGCCTTCTATAAACTGGGATTCGTGGATGATGTTAGACCTGCCTTTAAAGACGGCCTGTTTTTTTTCCGCGTCATAAGTGCTTCCGGGTTTCGGGAACATGGTCGTAGTTTCATTCTGCACGATCGCGTCCGCAAAAAAGCGCACGAAGCGGGAGTCTGTATTATAACCCAGTTCTTCTGAAGTAGCATTATACTCCGGGTCGTTTACTACCACATCTCCTTTGAAGCGGGCCTCTTTTGTCTTAAGGTTATACTCGCCCTGCCGGCTGGATAAAACAGTTTGTTCGTTCTGTAGCGTCCCGTCTTTATAGTATTTGCCTATTTTAGAAGAGAGATTATAGTCTACCTCCTCCGACCAAAGCGTATTGCCTTTGGGGTCAGAGAGTACCACATCTCCCTTCATATAAACAAGTTTGGATCCGCCGGTATATTTCAGGTAGTCGGCAAATGCCGTAGTGCCATCTGCCTGCTCAATAGATACGTTGCCAAAAGCTTCCGCGATTTTTTTTTCCTGGTACAGCACGGCGCTGTCGCAGTAAAGAATATCTGTGCCGCTCCTGAGCTTTACATTGCCCACGATCTTGGTCACATTTTCATTCCCGACCTTCATAATATCGGTATACTTAGATTCCAGGATCTCTATAAACGCTGTTTTGCTGCTATCTGTCCTGCCTGGTACCTGCTGGCTGTAGCCTGCAAGGGTAGCTAAGAGCAGGAGCAGGGCGAGAAAAATGGGTCTAATGTTGAACTGCATATATGATTTAAAAAGTAAGCGGGCATGAAAAATCCAATACGATTAACCTATAGCCTGGTTCAGGTCTTCAATAAGATCGGCAGCATCTTCAATACCTACGCTTAAGCGGATCAGGCCATCATTCAGGCCGTTTTTGATTCTTTCTTCTCTTGGAATGGAAGCATGGGTCATTGTAGCCGGGTGGTTGATCAGGGATTCCACACCGCCAAGGCTTTCTGCCAAAGCGATCAGTTTTGTACTGCATAGTACCCGTTTTACATTTTCAGGGCTGTCATCTTTTAATTCAAAGCTGATCATTCCACCGAAATTGCGCATTTGTTTTTTGGCTATTTCATGGCCCGGGTGGTCTTCAAAGCCGGCCCAGTATACTTTAGCTACTTTATCATTATTTTTTAAGGCATGCGCTACTTTTGCCCCGTTTTCACAATGGCGGTCCATACGTACATGCAGGGTTTTAATACCTCTTAATACCAGGAAGCAGTCTTGTGGTCCCGGTACGGCGCCTACGCTTTTCTGGATAAAGAACAGCTCATCTCTTAATTGCTCATCATTAACGATCAGGGCACCCATAACCACATCACTGTGGCCGCCCAGGTACTTGGTAGCTGAGTGCATTACGATATCCGCACCCAGGTCTAATGGATTTTGCAGGTAGGGTGAGGCGAAGGTATTGTCTACACACAAAAGCGTATTATGTTTTTTTGCGATGGCTGCTACAGCGGCAATATCTGTAATATTGATCAGGGGATTGGTCGGTGTTTCTGTCCAGATCAGTTTGGTGTTTGGGGTGATGGCATTTGCTATGTTATCGACAGACTTCATGTCTACATAGGTAAATTTCAATCCAAACTTTACATAAACCTTTTCAAAAAGGCGGTAAGTACCCCCATACATATCGTTAGCGGCAATGATTTCATCGCCCGGAGCTAATAACCTTAAAACAGCATCTGTAGCGGCAACACCACTACCGAAAGCCAGCCCGAATTTTCCATGCTCAATACCGGCTAATGCATCTTCCAGCGCCTGGCGCGTAGGGTTACCGGCCCTGGAATAATCATATCCCTGGTGCTCGCCCGGGGCAGATTGCACATAAGTAGAGGTTTGAAAGATGGGCGTCATGATCGCGCCGGTACTTGGGTCGGGTGTTACCCCGGCATGAATCATGTTGGTTCCGATACCGTATTGCTTATTGTTTGCCATTTGTTTGAGCTGATTTTGATTTTTTAATTTAAACGTTCAAAAATAGGCTAATTGTACAGGATAGCGAAACGGAAAAAATTAATCTTTTGTTGCAGGCAATTATTTCAGGTTCCTTGAAATAATACATCTTTTTTATATATTTGAGCAACTTTAACAAATTGAAATTATAACCTGATGAAAAGAATTTTTTTATGGTGTCTTAGCCTGATGCCTGTAATTGTTTCCGGACAAGGTCTATTACCAGAGCCAATGCCTGAAGCTCCGTCTAACTCCGGTTTTTACTATAAAAACCAGGGCCAGTTCACCGATCACCTGGGTAGTATCCGTAATGATGTATTGTATTATACCGAGCGTACATATCCTTCTATTGCTTTAATGCAGGACAAGGTTTCTTTTTGGGATATACTACCGGGGGACACAAGCCTGACCGCACCGGACACCCTGAGAAGGATTGATATGAAATTTATTTGTGATAAAGATACCGGAGGCCGCGGAAGCGCCGCTATGCCTTTACCTTGCGCGACGGTAAAGTCTTATGAAATATCACAGGATTACCTGAATTATTACCTGCCGCATTGTGGCCCGGGCATAACAGATGTCAGGGGTTATGCCAGGGTCGTTTATGAAAATGTTTTCCCGGAGATCGATGTGCATTTATACAGCAATGCCTATGGCCCTAAAATGTTTTTTGTGGTAAAACCGGGCGGAAATCCGGCAAGTATCCGGTTACAGTTTGAAGGGCAGGATAGCATCACGGCTATAACATCAACATTATCAATGTACTTGGGCTCATGGGAAATGAGTTTTCCAAATGCCTATGCTTATGAGATCAATAATGCCAGTAATACGGCTACCGTACTCAGCTGGCAGCCCGCCTGGAACCATAGCGGGGGTGGAAATGTGAATATTTTTACCGGCAGCTACAATAGTGCCAATACATTGGTTATAGCGGTAGGTGGCAGTGGTGGTGGTACACCTTTGGCCCAGGAAAACCTGGACTGGAGCGTATATTACGGTGATGCCGGCGAGCAAAAAGACGGTAAAATAGATGCGGACAGCAGGTCTGTTTATCATGGCATGACACAATATGCAATTAGCTTTCCTGAAACCCCGGGCCAACAAGAACAACCGGCAGCGGGTATTGCATATATGGGCGACTGGTGTATCTCCAGGTTTACCAATACGGTACGTGACTGGTGTACCTATTACGGGGGCTCATCGGTAGATCAATTGACTGCCCTGAAGGTATATAAAGGAGTAGATGGGGAAATAAGCCGTATGGGCGATCTATGGGCGGCCGGAATGACCACCTCTGATGACGTAGTTGATGTGACTGTGCCGGCTTCTTTCTTTAAACAGGGCTATGATGCCGGGGGCGCCAATACAAATACTTACCGGGGTGACGGGCTTATTGCCGCATTCGACAAAACGAGTGGCCATCTTAAGTATAATACTTATTTTGGCTCGGAAAAGACAGAGTCGATCCAGGACCTGGCAATCGATCATGAAAAGGGCGATGTGTACATTGTGGGCTCCCTGTTGTTTTTGCCTGGATTTTCTATGCCCGGTTTCAACAATTCCTGTGCTGCACAGGTATCGGGCCAGTTCCCCTTATGCTCCGGGAATGCTTATTATTTTAAAAATGTGCTGAACACGGACGGGAATGACGCCTTTATCGCGCAGCTCAGTATCAAAGGCGGCATCCAGCTGAAGTGGAGCACGCTTTTTGGCGGGGATAAAGAAGACGAGATCACTTATTCGGAAGTGCATAAAGGAAAATTATACATTGGCGGCATTACGCAGTCTCAAAACATGGATCAATATCCTTCTCCCGCGCTTACGCATAGCCTTAATAAATTCCCCCTGGCTAACTACCCGGGCAGTTTTTTTCAAAATAAGTGTAATTCTGTAAGCGCTTTTATTTCCTGTTTTGATGAAGACAAGCGCCTTGTCTGGAGCACTTTGCTGGGGACCGCTTTGGGAGTTCGGGGTATTGATGTTAATTCCAAAGGGGACTTGTATGTTTTATTGTCGCAGGTAGTGGAAGGGCATTATGAGCCCAGCTCCTCTGCAGCAAATGCATCCGGCAAGGTGCCTACTTTTAATAATGGCCTGGGCTATTACGAGACTTCGGTATGGAACAGGGCCGGGGCTGCATTGTTAAAATTCGATCCGTCCTTCAGGCTCAGCTGGGCTACCAAGCTGCATGCCTATCCTGCCGGGGCATATTATTTTTTCCAGCCGCAGCAGCGCAATAGCGGGCTGGTGATTGATGAAGCAGACCAGGTATTTGTGTATACCTCCCTGGACCCAATGGCCAACCCTACTTTTACGGTGCAGTTAAACGGGGCATACTGGCAGAGCATTAATGCCGCTTCAGCCACAGGCAGCTATGATGAAGGCAAAACAGATAATTTTATTTACGCGTTCAACAGCAGTGATCAATTGCAATGGGCTACTTTTTTCGGCGGCCTGGGCAGCACCGGCGCCTATGACCAGGGGCAGGGGATCGTCAGCCAGGGCGACTTTATCTACGTTACCGGGATGACCAATTGCAATAACTCTCCTTATGATCATTGCCTGGGCAACCTGATTCCGGGCTCCTACTGCGATCAGACCTATAATGCAGGTATCGATAATTATATTTCCCGCTTTAATAAAAAACTCCTGCCTTTGAGTATGGGTGTTAACCGCAAAAACGTTATAACGCTTTCTGCCTATCCCAATCCCGGTAAAGGCATATTTACGATCGGCTTTACAAATGATGCCGCCCTGCTGAGTGGTAAAGTATTGCAGGTCCGGGTTAGCGACATTAGCGGCAAGGTGATGGGGCAGACACAATATACGGTGCGGCCGGGCTATAATGCTTTTAATGTGGACCTTGGCGCATTGCCCTCTGGTACCTACCTGCTGACTATGGTCAATGACCAGGTAAAAAGTAGTGTTAAACTGTTTAAAGAATAATGAATTATGAGAAAGTACTTTTTCTTCCTGTTGCTATTGATTTGCGGATTAGGACCGGCGATAGCTCAAAACCAGTATTGGGAGCATCCCGGGATTGATTTTAATAATGGGGCCCGTGTTATGTATTATGATTCTGTAACCGAGAAGAGCTATATCGGCGGCTCCTTTATCCAAGTGAACGGATCGCCTTGCAAACTGCTGGTATATGACGGGCAGAGCTATACTCCTTTTCCGGCTCCGCTACCAGTAGATATAGGCAGTATCTGGGGCATCGTACGTTACCGGGATAAACTTTATGTCTGCGGAAGGGGGCTGGTCTCCTGGGATGGTAATGCCTGGCAGGTAATTGATTCCGCTGGTCCCTATGTTAATCTACGCGTCTGGAATGATAAGCTGTACGCGATGGGCTTTTATGATACCAGTTCAGTTGTGCGGCAATATGGTGGTATAGGTGTCTGGAACGATACGGTATGGACCGGCTTATTAGGTATAGATAGTATACTTTCACCGGATGGTAATGCAATTCATGATATCGCTTTTTACAAAGGTAAGGTGTATGTAGGCGGCAACTGGCACAATGCAGCTAAGCCCTGGCTGTCGGACTTTATGATGCATGACGGGCAGGGCTGGCAGCAGGTGGGCAACTGGGGTGGTAGTGGCATGGGCGGGGTTAACAGGCTGCTGGTATGGCGGGACACCTTATATGTGGCCGGCTCTTTTACAGAGTCGCCGGTAGTCCCGGGCAATGGTATTGTGGCCTGGGACGGGCAGGAGTGGCATCGTTTGCAGCGTGGCGTGCGGGGGCTTAGCGAAGCCGGTACGGCTGTGTTTGACCTGAATATTTACCAGGATGAGTTATGGGTAGCCGGTTTTTTTTCTATTATTAACGGGCGTTATGTAAATGATAATTATGGTAAAGTAGCGAAGTGGAACGGCGGCCAATGGTGCACGATGGATACCTGGCTGCTGGGCGGAGCTTCCGGTATTGGTCGTTGGAAAGATGAATTGTTTTTGCTGGGTGGTTTTAACCTGCCAGAAGATTTTTCAAAAAGGATTTTGCTTAAATGGACTGGTGGTAGCTATAGCGATACCTGCAACCAGGACTTTACCGTGGGCATACCAGTTCCCGGAGCAGAAGAACTATCTCTTAAAATTTATCCCAATCCCGGGAAAGGCCTGTTTACGATCGGCTTTACAAATGATGCCAATCTGCTGAGCGGGAAAGTATTGCAGGTCCGGGTTAGCGACATTAGCGGCAAGGTGATGGCGCAGACACAATATACGGTGCGGCCGGGCTATAATGCTTTTAATGTGGACCTTGGCGCATTGCCCCCCGGTACCTACCTGCTGACTATGGTCAATGAACAGGTAAAGAGTAGTGTTAAACTGGTTAAAGAATAATGAATTATGAGAAAGTACTTTTTCTTCCTGTTGCTATTGATTTGCGGATTAGGACCGGCGATAGCTCAAAACCAGTATTGGGAGCATCCCGGGATTAATTTCAATTATGCTGTTGAAGTTATGTATTATGATTCTGTAACTGAGAAGAGTTATATCGGCGGCTCCTTTACCCAGATCGATGGGTCACCCTGTAAGTTACTGGTGTACGACGGGCAGAGCTATACTCCTTTCCCGGTCCCTCCACCTGCGGGTGTAGGCAACCTGCGTAGTATAGTACGTTACCACGATAAGCTTTATGTGTGTGGCTACGGTGCTACTCTGGCCTCCTGGGATGGCAATGCCTGGGATATTATTGATACCGGCTCTTATTTCAACCTGCGGGTCTGGAATGATAAATTATACGCGATGGGCTTTTATGACACCGCCTCTGCTGTTTTGCAATATGGTGGTATAGGTGTATGGAACGATACGGTATGGACCGGCCTGTTGGGGATAGATAGTATAGTTTCGTCAGGTGGTAATGCTATAGATGATATCGCTTTTTACAAAGGTAGGGTGTATGTAGGCGGCAACTGGCACAATGCAGCTAAACCCTGGCTGTCGGACTTTATGATGCATGACGGGCAGGGCTGGCAGCAGGTGGGCAATTGGGGTGGCAGTGGCATGGGTAATGTTAATCGATTGCTGGTATGGCGGGATACTTTATATGTGGCCGGCTCATTTACTGAATCGCCTGTAGTCCCGGGCAATGGTATTGTGGCCTGGGACGGGCAGCAATGGCATCGGCTACAGCGGGGTGTACGGGGGCTTAGCGAAGCCGGCACGGCTGTATTTGACCTGAATATTTACCAGGATGAGCTATGGGTGGCCGGTTTCTTTTCCATTATTAACGGGCGTTATGTAAATGATAATTATGGTAAAGTAGCGAAGTGGAACGGCGGCCAATGGTGCACGATGGATACCTGGCTTCTGGGTGGAGCTTATGGTATCGGTCGCTGGAAAGATGAATTGTTTTTGCTGGGTGGTTTTAACCTGCCAGAAGATTTTTCAAAAAGGATTTTGCTTAAATGGACCGGTGGTAGCTATAGCGATACCTGCAATCAGGACTTTACGGTGGGAGTGGACGACCTTGGAAAAGAACACAGGTTAAAAATAGAGTGTTATCCTAACCCGCATAAAGAAAAATTTATCTTGAGCTTTGTGAACAACGGGAGTTTGGCATCAGGCAAAAAGCTTACCATAGAACTTATTGATGTGAGGGGTTCTGTAAGCTCAAGACTGCAGCATCAGCTGGTGTATGGGAAAAATGAAACTTTAATCAATACCAGGCACCTTAAGCCAGGTATTTATTCCATCAGGCTCCTGGCGGATGGGGTTATAGTTGGGACTGTGAAAGTGGTCAAACAATAAAACAGGTCCTGCGCAAGCGACCTGGTTGAAAGCTTGAGCAGGACCTGCAGCTACTTTATTATTTTAGGTCGCCAGGGCGTTCTCTTTAAATATTTTTACCGCGATAGCGATCAGGATCACCCCGAAGAATTTACGGATAACCAGGATACCCGCAGGCCCCAGTAATTTTTCCAGGAGGCTCAGGGAGCGGATCGCGATAAAAATGATGACCAGGTTCACCAGGATGCCTATCAGCACATTGTAGTAGTGGTAAGAGGCCTTTAAGGAAAGTATGGTCGTTAAAGTACCCGAACCCGCGATCATCGGGAAGGCTATGGGTACGATACTGCCGGTTTTGGCCGAGCCGCCGTCCGGCTTGAAGAACTCGATGCCCAGGATCATTTCCAGGCCGAGGATAAAGATAATGATGGAGCCGGCAATGGCAAATGAGGAAACGTCCAGGCCCATGAACCGCAGGATATCATTTCCTGCCAGGAAGAACAGGATCATTAATGCGCCGGAAACAACAGTTGCCGTAAGGGAGGAGATACCGCCCATTTTGCGCTTTATATTGATGAGCAAAGGGATGGAGCCCAGGATATCGATCACCGCAAACAGGGTGAGGGAGACCGTTACTATTTCGCTGATGTTGAAGCCTTCCATAATATATTTCAGAATTTTAAGGTGCTAAATTGTAAATACGCAATTTGTTTTTGGACAATAAGTAAAGCTTCCCGCGGTCAATTCTGGCACTGATAAAATCGTCGGTTGGGGGGAGTGGAAGTGAATGGCTGGCAGCGGTTACCGGGTTGTAATTCCATAAAGAATCTCCTGAAACGTACACCAGTAAAGAGTTATAGACCTGTAATTGTTTTATGGGAAATAGTTCTATAGTATTTAAGAAGTTGGCAAACTGGTCAAAAACATATATGCCTTTTACCGTATCTAAAAGATAGACCTTACGCTCACTCTCTTCTAATGAGACTGGGTCCGGGAAGGATTGGATAGCAGACCTTAAGTCATCACTTTTGTTGACGATATTCAGGTTGTCGTCTATTTTTAAAAGCTGCACATTGTTGAGGTCATATACCCAGATATTGCCATCCATAGCCAGGCCTGCTGCACCTACCCGGAAGATATTCAATTGCCGCAGGTCGATCTCGTTTTTAAGGCTCAGCATCCGGTCCAGGATAATGATTTTTGAAAAATCGGGGTAGAAGAGGAGTAGCTTTAATGGGTTCCGGGTGTCTATATGAGCCAGCATACCATTTTGGATATTCCTGAAATGGGTCAGGCTGTCGCCATGTTCATTATACTGCACAAGGCTGTTGTCTTCATACACTACGTAAATATTGCCTATTTCATCGGTACTCATGGCCCTGGCATCCCTGAGGGGCTTCTCAGAGAGTAACTCCTGGCCTTTTGACCAGAAGGAGGAAAGGAGCATGAAGAGCAGCAGAAGATAACGCATGAACCGAAATATACGGCAAAGCTAGTAATTATTCAAGTTTTGGCTGCGGCATATTTTGGGTTTATACCCTGAAGTGCTGCTATTGAGGCATTTTATCGGAGCTTATCATTAATTTTTGTATAGGTGACTTGCGGCTGTTATATGCTGAAAACAATGTTTTGGTTTATATTTACGTTTTAATCATAATGAACGCTTTTAATCTTATAATGATCCATTGTAAACGTTTTCTTTTCCTGGCAGGGTTATTGATACCTGTCCTACCGCTTTTGGCACAGAAACAAAGTACCGTAAAGACTAAAAAAGAAGCTGCTGCGGATGATAACCTGAACAAACGGGATGCCAAACAGCGCAAACAGGGGATGTGGTTTTATGATATCCCGGTTCACTTCGGAGATCCCGGCTATTATGAATTCGGTGCTTATAAAGACGATCTTAAAACCGGCCTTTGGTATAAAATGACCCGGGACCAGCAACTTATTGCGATTGAAAACTTTAAACTGGATGTACCCGATGGTCCGGCACAATATTTCGAAAACGGGCGGCTGGTCAGTGTGGGCACTTACCGGGGTATTTATACCCCATACGACCTGGATACTTTTATGGTGACGCACCCGATTACGCTGGAAGATACTATGGTGGTCGTTCCGGCGGAGCGAGGGTATACTAAGCATGGTACCTGGCGCTATTATGATCCGGCCTCAGGTCACCTGATCCTGGAAAGAGAATACCAGGTGGATTACCTGCTCAAAGAAAAGAAATTTGAACTGCCTAAACGGACGGAGGAGGATAAGGCAATACCTTCCAGGTTGCCGCATGAGGGAGGAAAAGATAAGGGCTGGAACACGGGAAAAGGAAAAAATAAAAAATCTTTGATAAAATAATTTTGTTTTTTAAAAAAAGCGTTTTACCTTTGCAATCCCAAAACGATAGAAGCCGCGTTGGTCAAGGGGTTAAGACGCCTCCCTTTCACGGAGGAATCACGGGTTCGATTCCCGTACGTGGTACTAGGTTTTTAAAACCACCATTTTATTTTATCGTTTTTGCCGCGTTGGTCAAGGGGTTAAGACGCCTCCCTTTCACGGAGGAATCACGGGTTCGATTCCCGTACGTGGTACCCGCTAAAAGCTCCTCAATTTTGAGGGGCTTTTTTATTGTCTGTGTCCCATCCTGGAATAAGTTGACACAAACACGACTTATTTATGTCATCAAGAGAGCCGCAGCGCGTTAAGCGCAGTCAGAGAGATTATACTTTAGCTTTTAAACTTAGTGTAGTTGAAGAAGTAGAAAAAGGCATGCTGAGCTATAAACAAGCTCAGCGTAAATATGGGATCCAAGGGCGTAGTACCGTTTTGGTATTATTACGAAAATTGGGTACCTTAGATTGGTGATTAACTCAACTACGGAAATTGCCCTCTAAAGAAAAAACACCCGAACAACGTATCAAAGAGCTGGAAGCAGCCCTTGATTTGGAAAAGCAGAAGAATCTTCTACTTACTACAGTAATTGATATTGCAGAAAAGCAATATGGTCTTGCGATCAGAAAAAAGTCTTCGCCCAGGCAGCCAAAAGACTCCAACAGGAAGGGTAGTTAAGCCTTTGACTAGTCCTGAAATATTGTTACAACAAAGTTCGGCACCTTCTCCTCTGTATTTTTGTGTCTCATCCATAACAATGCGTAAAGTATCTATTTTCTGGTCTTGCTGCCGGGGAAAGCTTGGGGACGTAAACCGGAACAGCAGTAAGGAACTATGTGGGAGCGTTGCAGGCGGAACTGCAGGCTCATGGAATTAAGAGTGAATTAAGCCGTTAAGTGTCGCTTTTTTATTCACATTAATGAATTTCATTTTTTTAGGCCAAAAGATTGTCTAATTTTGCGCTTTACTTTAATAAACTATGGTAGACGTTTTATTAGGCCTGCAATGGGGCGACGAAGGTAAGGGCAAGATCGTGGATTATCTTGCTGCCAGGTATGACATCATTGCGCGCTTTCAGGGTGGCCCGAATGCCGGGCATACACTTTATGTTAATGGACAAAAAGTCGTGTTGCGGACCATTCCTTCCGGGGTGTTCCAGGAAAATAAATTAAACCTGATCGGTAACGGCGTTGTGATCGACCCGGTAACACTGAAAGAAGAGATCGAAAATCTGAACACTATTGGTGTATCTTTAAAAGATAACCTGTTTATCTCTCATAAAGCGCACCTTATTTTACCTACACACAGGGCACTGGATGCGGCTTCTGAGCAGGCTAAGGGCTCTGAAAAAATCGGTTCTACTTTAAAAGGTATTGGCCCTGCCTATATGGATAAAACCGGCAGAAATGGTCTTCGCGTAGGCGATATACTGGCTAAAGACTGGAAAGCCCGTTATGAAAAACTGAAACAGAAACATCTTTCGATGTTGTCTATGTATAGCGAAAGCGTAGCCTGGGAAGAGTGGGAGCCGGCGTTTTTTGAAGCGGTGGCCTACCTGCAAAGCCTGAATATAGTAAACGGGGAATACTGGATCAATGAGCATATCAGGGCCGGTAAAAAAATTCTCGCTGAAGGGGCCCAGGGGTCTATGCTGGATGTGGATTATGGAACTTATCCCTTTGTCACTTCCTCCAATACCATTACTGCAGGTGTATGTACCGGTTTAGGCATTGCGCCATCTGCTATCGGTGATGTATTTGGTATTACTAAAGCTTATTGTACCCGCGTGGGCAGTGGCCCGTTCCCTACAGAATTGCACGATGAAGTAGGAGAAGCGCTAAGAGTTGCCGGTAGCGAATTTGGTGCTGTAACCAAGCGCCCGAGACGTTGTGGCTGGATTGATCTCGTAGCTTTGAAGTATACGATTATGCTGAGCGGAGTTACCCGCCTGATCGTTACCAAGGCCGACGTTATGGACGGCTTTGATACCATTAAAGCGGCTACTGCCTATAAAATCGGCGACCTGGTAACCGGGCAAATGCCATTTGATATCTGTGAGACGGATATTGAAGCGCAGTATGAAAGCTTTAAGGGCTGGTCCCCGGTAAAAACAAGTGAATGTACCACAATAGAAAGCTTACCGCTTGAGTTTAAAAACTTCTGTACTTTCCTTGAAAATTACCTGGAAGTTAAAATCCAGTATGTATCAAATGGTACCGGAAGAGATAACCTGCTGAAGTTGTTTTAGAAAAAAATAATTATATAATATTTTTATTGAAGAAGCATACGTTCTGTATGCTTCTTTTTTGTGTTTGCGAATTGAAAAAGTGTATTTTGCCTGCATATCATTAAAATTGTAGATTAAAAAAAAGTTAAAAAAAATTTGCCAACCAACGATTAATGCATAATTTAGAGTCTTAGTATTATGTTCATCGTGATTTTTTATTAAAACGTCGTTAATTTTTATTGTTTAATATAAAATTTACCTGGTCAAAATATTTTCACTCTACCTCCAATTCATTATTAAATGAAAAATTTTTTATTTAAAACCTTAAGTGTGCTTGCTCTTTCCGGCCTCTTTACAGGCGAAAGAGCGGTTGCTCAAACGTACACATATACCCTTAACGGTAACCCGATCAATACGACCGGCTGGACCATGGGGGGCAATGCTTCTAATGCTGGTACACAGATCAATCTGAATAATAATATAGGTACGCAGAATGGGTATATTTACTATACTATTCCCCAAAATCTGAATAGTGCCTGTGACTTTTTCTCTATTGAATTCAGTTACCAGATCACGACCAATCCCGGAACGCCGCCGGCAGACGGCCTGGCATTCTGGTATATCGCCAATCCTCCTTCTGGGTTCCAGTTAGGGGGCGGTATAGGTATGCCCACGGTCATGAATGGCTTCGGGCTTATTTTCGATACTTATGATAATAATAGCGCAACACCCGTGATCAATGCCAATCCGCTGATCACGCTGCGACAGTTCCAGAACAACGGCTATACCGAAGGGGTAATGAATGGCCTGATCGGTTCTGAACTGACCGCGCAAAACCAGATAACGGATGGCGCATGGCATACTGCTAAAATCGTTTATGAATTAGGTACCATTTCTGTATTCCTGGACGGGGCAGCCACTCCGCAGATTACAGGCCCATTGGTGCTGACCAATGCTACCGGTTATTTCGGTTTCTCCGCGTCTACCGGTTTGTATTATGAAGGACATAGTATTAAAGATGTGATTATTTCCGGTGGTCAGACCCCTGACCCGGTAACCGTAACCGGGGCCAGCTATTGCCAGTTTGAAACAGCAGCGCAACTGTCTGCTGTAGGCAACCTGCCCAGCCCTGTTTACCGCTGGTATACCCAGGCTACAGGCGGCACTGCTGCTTATACGGCTCCTGTACCTAATACAAATGCCCCTGGTACTTATACCTGGTATGTAACCCAAAGTAATGCCGGCTGTCCTATTGAAAGCCCGAGAGTACCCGTATCTGTAACCGTGCACCCTAAACCTGTGATAAGGATTATGCCGGATACTACCGTATTCTGTGCCGGAAGCAGTGCTTCGCTTACCTGCAGTGGCGCGCCTGATGTTACCTGGTCGCCTAATCAGAACATTTCTTCGAATACCGGCCTTTCTATAGTAGCCTCGCCAACCATCTCTACGGTTTACAGGGCTATCGGTGCCACCCCTTTCGGATGTAAAGATACCGCGTTTACAACCATCATTGTTCACCCTACTGATTCTGTAAATATTCATGAAACTATAGACGAAGGTGAGTACTATGAATTTGTAGGCCGTAAATTGTATGTTCCGGGTGTTTATAAAAGAAAATTACTGACCCAGCTGGGTTGTGACAGTACGGTAGTGTTACACCTGGATGTGAATTATAAAGAGAAAAAGATCATGTTCCCGAATGCCTTTACGCCGAACGGGGATGGCAAAAATGATCGCTTTGTACCTTCCATCAATTACCCGAACCTGGTGAATATTGACCGTTTCAATATTTATAACAGGTGGGGCCAGGTGGTTTACAGCGCTTATGGATCTGCAGCCTTGTCCGGCTGGGATGGTACCCTTAACGGTAAGCCCGCAGAAGGAGGCCTGTACATGTATGATTCCAGGATCCGGGTCGGTGATGAAATCCGTGAATTTAAAGGCGAACTGCACCTGATAAGATAAGAAATCTCTGATACATTTAATAAAGAGGGATGAGGTTCTGATGAACTTCATCCCTCTTTGCTGGTAGTTGGTTACCGGGAAAAAAAATCTCAATATATTTGCGCCATATTTAGCTAAGTGATTTATTATGAAGAGAGTTGTGGTGACGGGTTTAGGTACGGTAAACCCTTTAGGAAACGATATTAAAACAACCTGGGCCTCATTAGTCGCAGGAAAAGGTGCTGTGGGCCTTGTAACTAAGTTTGACGTGACTCAATTCCGGGCGCAGTGCGGGGCCGAGGTCAAAGATTTCGAGCCGGAAATTTACCTGGACAAAAACGAGATCAGGCGCACCGACTTGTTTATCCGTTATGCCATATACAGCGCCGCACAGGCCATAGAAGATTCCGGGATAGATTTTAAAGCAATGGATTCCTTTGATGCCGGTGTTATTTTTGGTGTAGGGCAGGGGGGCGTAGAAACATTCGAGAAAGAAGTGGAATCTTATGTCACCGGTGGTTATGTACCCCGGTTCAACCCGTTTTTTATCCCCAAATTGCTGGTTAATCTTGCAGCCGGGATGATCTCTATCAAATATGGTTTACAGGGTATTAACTATTGTCCTTCTTCGGCCTGTGCCACCTCTAATACGGCTTTTATGGATGCCTTTAATTATATAAGTCTAGGTAAGGCTAAGGTAATTATTACCGGAGGCGCCGAGGCGCCGATCACCCCGGCATCTTACGGGGCATTTGCCGCTATGAAAGCCATGAGCACACGGAATGATGACCCGGCGACCGCCAGCCGGCCTTTCGATAAAGACCGGGATGGCTTCGTAATGGGTGAAGGTGGCGGAGCATTAATTTTTGAAGAGTATGAACATGCGGTGGCCCGGGGAGCAAAAATATATGCCGAAGTAGTAGGAGCGGCAATGACCGCCGATGCCTACCACCTGACCTCACCACATCCTGAAGGAATCGCTGCGGCCCAATGTATGCAACTGGCCCTTAAAGAAGCGGGTTTGCAACCGGAAGAGGTGGATTACCTGAACCTGCACGCTACGGCAACGCCCTTGGGCGATATTGCCGAATTAAAAGCAGTGAAAAAGGTATTTGGTACAAATGCTAATGTGCACCTGAGCGCCACGAAGTCCATGACGGGACACTTGCTGGGTGCAGCGGCTGCCCTGGAAGCGATAGCTACCATTTTGTCCATAAAGGAAGCGGCTATCCCGCCAACCATTAATGTACAGGAGCTGGACCCGGAACTGCCGACGGGTTTAAATATAGTATTGGATAAGGCGCTGAAGAAAAATGTAAAGGTGGCTATGAGCAATGCTTTTGGCTTTGGCGGTCATAACAGTACGATCATTTTTAAATCTTTATAAGAGCATAAAGGGAAACATTTCAAATGCTTCCCTTTATTTTTTAGTTCTTCTATTATTCCGGCCGCAACCAGATGATCCTGGATTTCTTGCCCGGGCTGGTTTCCATTATAGTATATTCATTGTTTCTTCCTGTATATGGCTAATGTGATATTGAATAAAAAGAAGCTTTACAGATTTTTAATTAAAGCGCCTTTGACCAGGAGGCTAAGCTGTCAAACTGTTCATCAATCAGCTCATGGGGTAAGGTGATTTTATCTTTCGTGGTATGCAGAAATACCGTATGCATACCCATTTTTTTACCGAATTCCATATCACTGAGGTTATTGCCGATCATTACAGAACGGCTGAAATCGATATCCGGGTAATCAGCTTTGGCCAGCAGGGCCATACCGGTATTGGGCTTGCGTAGCTCATTATCGCGGTCTGCAGAAGGGGCAAAATAGAAAGCCTCAATATGGCCGCCTTTATCTTGAAGCGCAAGCAGCAGGCTGGCATGGATTTCGTGCAAGGCTTCAGCGGTCATCATCCCGCGACCTATACCCCGTTGGTTAGTAACTACAAGAACCAGGTCAAAATGTTGCCTTGCTGCAGCGATCGCTTCCAGGGCGCCATCGTAGAAATGAAGTTCATCCGGGTTGAAAATATAGCAGCCGTCTTTTTCAATATTGATCACTCCATCCCGGTCTAAAAATAATGCCCGCACTTTAAATGTTTTGTTGGTAAATAATAGTATTGCCCGGAATCAACTACTTGAATTCTTCCCGGGCCCTTAAGTAATCTGCTTCCACGCCTATATCAATGAAATATTCATCAACGATTACGGCGGCAAGGCTGCCCTTTGTCGCTTCCGGTTCAAAGAAATCCTGTTCTAATGAGAATTTATCCGGGAAGCCTTTAAAAATATTGAATACATCCTGCAACAAATAAATCCCGCCATTAATATTGCCTTGTTCACATGGTTTTTTTTCTTCAAAGCTCCTGATCGTACCGGACTCATCTGTAATTACCCTGCCGTATCTCTCGAAATGCCGCATCGGTTTCAGTGCGATAACGGCCTTACTATCGGCTCTTCTCGCTTCCCAAAGAAGTTTAAGCGGGACCTGGTACATCGTGTCGC
This sequence comes from Taibaiella sp., assembly GCA_016786705.1. GTDB lineage: Bacteria > Bacteroidota > Bacteroidia > Chitinophagales > Chitinophagaceae > Edaphocola. The sequence goes on along the minus strand of JAEUVV010000009.1, from coordinate 111,785 downwards.
CATTGAGCACAAAACAATCCTGCTCCGTACACTTCCCGATTGCCTTTTTGATACCACCGCCAGTTCCCAGGGGCTCCTGCTCGATCACCCAGCTTACCTTAAAGGTGAAGGCTTTGCCTTTAAGCCACTCTAAGACAGCTTCATATTTGTAGCCTAATGAAAGGATCACATGATCGCAATATTGCTGCTCAAGGTAGTCCATCAGGTAGGCCAGGAAAGGCTGGCCGTTTACGGGGGCCAGGCATTTAGGAACTTCAGCAATGATATGTTGTAAGCGGGTGCCAAAGCCACCGGCGAGAATGATGCATTCCATACTTTATTGTTCAAATAAGTTACGTTCTACCAATTCACAGGCAATGTGGCCCAGCATGATATGGCTTTCCTGGATCCGGGGTGTATCATCAGAGGGAACATTGATGAGGATATCGCAAAGACCGGCCATTTTACCCCCTGTAGTGCCGGTAAAGCCCACGGTAGTTACCCCGATCTGCCTGGCCATTTCAAAAGCGTTCAAAATATTAGTAGAGTTGCCGGAGGTGCTTAAGCCTACCAGGATATCTCCAGGTTTTGCCATGCCTTTCAGTAAACGGCTATAGACAAAATCATAACCATAGTCATTAGCCACTGCGGTCAGGTAAGAGGTGTTGCAATGCAGGGCCTCACTGGGTAGCGGGTCCCTGTCGGTGTAAAACCGCCCGCTGAACTCCGCGGCCAGGTGTTGGGCATCAGCGGCGCTGCCGCCGTTACCGCAAAACAAAACTTTGCCGCCTTGTTGAAAAGTATGCGTGATTTTTTCTACTAAAGTATCTAAGTTATGGATCAGGCTTGCATCATTCAATACCTGCTCTTTTACACGGATCGATCTTTGAATAATGTCTTTAATTTTCTGAGTCATGTTACAAATTATATTTTCGACCACAGTACAGCTGCATTGCAGCCGCCAAAACCTGCGGCGGTTTTTACAAAATTAGGTATTTCCTTATGGCTGAGCTTTGCGTTGACGGTAATCGGGACGCTTACATTGCTCGCTTCGAAATGAAGGGTAGGGAGCAGTATTCCGGCATTCATCGCCTTCAGGCTCATCAGGGTTTCCAGTAAGCCTGAGGCGCCCAGGGTGTGGCCAAAATAAGGCTTCAGGCTGTTGACCGGGGCTTGTATACCCGCATGATGGATAGCCTTCGCCTCCATTTCATCATTGTAGTTGGTAGCAGTGCCGTGGGCCGATACGAAACCGATCATTCCCGGGCTTTTCCCAGCTTCCGCCATAGCCTGCCGGATAGCCGTACCTAATTCTTCTCCGGTTTTAGAGGGGCCGGATAAATGATTGGCATCATTGCTGATCGCGCCGCCTTCTAGGATACCCTCCCCGGAAGCTGCAGCCGGCTCATTACTTAAGACCATACATACCGCAGCTTCGCCCAGGTTAAGGCCCGACCTGCTCGCATCAAAGGGGCGACAGGCTGTGGCCGATAAAGCCTGGAAAGAGTGAAAGCCGGAAAGGATGAATGGACTGAGCTCATCACAGCCGATGAGGATTATATATTTATATTGACCGGTTTCCAGTAAGCGTTTAGCCATTATTTGCGCCGCTACACCGGAAATACAGGCTACTGAAACAACGCTTACCGGGTTTGGGTTATTGAAATAGTTACCGATTTTTTTTGCGCTGTAGTGTAAAGGAACGCTTTCGGAACGCTCTTGCTGGCCGATTTGCGCTACATTGCCTTTTGTGGTGGACAGGATTATAAGGCAATCTTCAGCAGCCACATTGATATTACTCTTTTCTATTGCACGTTCTGCAACGAACAGGCACATTTGCTCAAACCGGGAATAGTCCGGACCATATTTTGCCGCTAACATTTGTTCCTGCGCTTTAGCGAGTATCGCTACCGGGTAGGTCAGGCCATTATCAAAAGACCTGGATTGAATGCCGGATTGGCCTGCTGCCACTGCTTCAAACACACTCTGGTTGTTATCGCCCAGGCTGCATAAAACTGCGTCTGCTACATGATATACTTGTTTCATCCCTTATGGCTGTAAAAATATTTTATACTCGGCACTGGCAATTACTTCCTGGTTAAGCCTGATGGTACCCAGTACCATTATGGCGTTCATCACCTGGTTTTGCTGTGTTATGGTCGTTTCAATGGTATCCCCCACAACCGGGAGTCTGTAAATTGCTAAACTTTTTATTTGCCCGATAAAGCCGACCGGCGGAGCTTCCGATCCGGCAGCGGCTTTAAACCCTGTACCGGCAGCGGCGGTTTGCGCCATATTTTCTACCAGACCGGCTTCCGCGAAGCAGCCCTTGCTGTCTATAAAAATATTATCGGCGGTAATGGTAAAGCGGCAAACCGTTTGTGTATCATCAGACGACACGAGCTCGTCGATCATCACGAAAGGCGGAGCCTGGGGTATGTATTTCAAGGGCTTTGAATTTTTTGTACTTAAGTCGTAAAGTTATCGAATTTTCTTAAGGGAAAAGTAGTGCAATCCCTAAAATCATCAGAGATCCGTCTTCCAGAAGTCAAAATAGTTAAACCACTGTTCGGGGTAAGCCTTTACTTTTTGTTCCAGCTCGGTCACATAGGCAGCCAGCATTTTTTCCGCGCCCTCGGTGCCCCTGCCTTCAAATAGTCGGGGGGCTGTGGCGGTAAAGTGATAGCTGTTATCCCCTGTTTTCAGGGCAAAGACGATACTTACCGGCGCTCTGAGTTTGCTGGCCAGCGCAAACGGGCCAAAAGGGAAGGTGGCTTCCTGCCCCAGGAATTCATGGCTGATGGTACGAGAACCTGGCACATACCGGTCGGCATGCAGGCAGATCAATTCATTACGGCGTAAAGCCGCGGACATTTCATAGATATGCGACATGTCCTCTTTGATATAAATGATATTAAAGCTTTTTGGGCCGGTAGCGCCTTCCAGGTACTGCTTGATCTGGGTGTCCTCGCCATCATACATCACGATATTGATCGTAGTATGCAGGCGCTCCAGCAGGTGACCGGCCAGCTCGTAATTACCGATATGGGCACTTACGATGATCCCGCCCTGACCGGCAGCTACCATATCATTCAGGTGCTGGCCACCATCACGGGTGACGGAGAAGGGGTTTTTTTTCGTGCTGAGTACATAGAATTTGTCCAGTAAGGTCTGGCCAAAAACATAAATATTTTTGCGGAACAGCTTGCGGCTCGTTCTTTTGTCGAAGCCCAGTCTTCGCTGGTATAAATAAAGGATAGGGCGGCGGGCTGCCGGTACAAAGCAGATATAGTACCAGGCTACAATACGTAATAAAGCATAGGCGGGTTTGAGCCCGCCTTTCTTAATCAGGTAAATGAAGATTTTGTATCCTAAAGCTGTGCCTTTAGATTTTCCACTCCAGCCGGACATAGCACATAAGGTTTTAAGCTGCTTGCAGCCTTTTCTCAACGTAGGTATAAAAATCCTGTATGGTTTCCATAGTCTGGAAATCTTCAGGTTTTACCTTGAAGCCAAAATTACTTTCAATAACAACGATCAGATCAATATAGTCTAAGCTATCAAGGTCTAATGTTTCTTTAAGTTTAGATCCGGGTTGAATATCTTCCGGTTCAACTTCAAAATCTTCAACCAGGAAATGATTGATTTTTTCTATAATTTCTTTCTGTTCCATCAGCAAAGGATAACGACTTTTTTCAGCCTGCAAATTTAGTTAAAAAAAACAAAAATGATGATTAATTAAATCACCCGGTAAAAAACGACATAATTATCATTCTTTGCCTTTAATGATAAAAGGTCTTTGTTGTAGTAAAGACCTTTAAATAATTAGAGCGATTTTGTACAAAAAGGTTTAAAAGGCCTAGTTGGCGTAATCGCTTAAGAATTTTATACGCATGAGTTGAAGTTGCTCAATAGAAACATCCGAAGATCTGAATTCTTCAAAAGCGGCATTCAGGTCATCATCTTCCGCGCTTCTGAAATAGTCAAATATATCTTCCTGCTCATCCTCATCCAACTCTTCATCAATACAATAGCCGATATTTAAACGGGTACCGCTGGCCACGATCGCTTCCATGGCCCCTAAAAGCTCGTCTACAGAAAGATCTTTGTTTTTGGCAATAGTTTCAAGCGGTATTTTTTTGTCAATATTCTGGATAATGTAGACTTTGAGGCCGCTTTTATTCGCAACATTTTTCATGACGAAATCATCCGGCTTTTCTATGTCATTTTCTTCGACATATTGCGCTATGAGTTCAATGAATTTTTTGCCGAATTTGATCGCTTTCCCTTTGCTCACCCCCTGGATCTTTTCCAGCTCTTCCATGGTAGTAGGGTAGCTTAATGCCATATCTTCCAGTGAATTTTCCAGGAAAATGACAAATGGCGGTAGTTTTTTCTCCTTAGCAACCTGTTTACGGAGGTCGATCAGCATTTCCAGCAGTTTCGGATCTGCCGCGCCGTTAGCGCCTGCTGCCGGTACCTCATCTTCATCATCAGATTCCGCTTCATATTTATGGTTCAGCGGCACTTTAATGGAGAATGGTTTTTTCAGGAATTTATGGCCATTGTCCGTTATTTTAAGTAATCCGTACTCTTCAATATCCTTGCGCACAAAGTCTTCCAGCATCATCTGCCGGATCAGGGAATACCAGAAATTATCATCCATTTCCATGATCAGGCCTGAGCCGTACACGGGTAATTTATTATGCTTAAAAGTACTGATCTGCGGGTTTTTCTTACCTAAAATAACGTCTACTACATAATCAATACCAAAACGTTCGTCCAGCGCATTTACGGTATCCAGTACGATCTTTACACTGTCTTTTACATCCAGTTTTTCCTTGGGATTGCAACAGTTATCGCAATTACCACAGTTTTCAATGCGGTCAATTTCGCCGAAATAGTGTAATAATTGTCTTCTGCGGCAGGCGCCCGATTCAACATAGGCTACCGTTTCCGCGATCAGCTGCGCGCCCATTTCCCGCTCACTTAACGGTTTATCGCGCATTAAGTGCTCCAGTTTCTGTACATCTTTATGAGAATAGTATAAGATACATTTACCTTCAAGCCCATCGCGGCCGGCGCGGCCGGTTTCCTGGTAATAGTTCTCGATCGATTTCGGGATATTGTAGTGCATGACAAAGCGCACATCAGGTTTGTCAATACCCATCCCGAAAGCGATAGTAGCTACGATTACTTCCACTTCTTCATGCAGGAACATGTCCTGGCGCTGTGCCCTTGTAGACACGTCCAGGCCTGCGTGATAAGCTACCGCCTTAATGTTGTTCGCCATTAAGGTGCTCGCCAGTTCTTCCGTAGTTTTACGGTTCAGGGTATAGATAATGCCGCTTTTGCCTTTATGTTGGGAAATAAAGCGGACAATATGTTTTAAAACCTGCTTTTTAGAAGCTTTTGGAATTACTTCATAATAAAGGTTGGGGCGGTTAAAGGAAGATACGAAGACCTGCGGATCGCGCAGATCCAGGTTTTTAATAATGTCGTCCTGCACTTTAGGCGTTGCCGTAGCGGTAAGCGCTATAATAGGAAGGTCAGGATTGATCTCCTTGATCATATCGCTCAGCTTACGGTATTCCGGGCGAAAATCATGTCCCCACTCAGAAATACAGTGTGCTTCATCTACTGCTACAAAGGATATTTTTATATCGGAAAAGAAGTCAATGTTTTCCTGTTTGGTAAGTGTTTCCGGCGCTACATACAATAGTTTGGTATTACCGGATTTCAGGTCTTCTTTTACTTTTTTCTGTTGCGTTTTGCTCAGGCTCGAGTTCAGGAAGTGAGCGATATCATCATCATCACTATAGCCACGGATCAGGTCCACCTGATTTTTCATCAAAGCGATTAGGGGGGAAACGATTAAAGCCACGCCTTCGTTCAGTAAGGCCGGGAGCTGGTAACAAAGGGATTTGCCGCCACCTGTAGGCATGATCACGAAAGTGTCTTTCCCAGATAAAATACTTTGAATTATCTGTTCTTGCTCTCCTTTAAATTTTTCAAATCCGAAATACTTTTGTAATTCCTTTTTAAGATTAACTTTAGTCCTGACCGCCATAAGATCTCTATAATCACATTAAATTATGACAAATACACTGAAATGTACTTCTAACGATTAAATTTACTCTTATTTGTCTTAATTTCCAAACTCAAAAAGAGCAATTTCTTTCGTCAAAAAAGCGAAACCCGCATAACTCGGATTTCGCTTTGTTCGTTTTAGTGATCCCGATTGGATTCGAACCAATGACCCACAGCTTAGAAGGCTGTTGCTCTATCCAACTGAGCTACGGAACCGTCCCCTCATTCTGTTTCAAATGGGATGCAAATATAGTACTTTATTTTCTGAAAGAAAAAATTATTTTATATCAAAATCAACCACCACATGCTCGCTGCGCGGGTGCGCCTGGCAGGTAAGAATGAAATTATTGGCGATCTCATCCGGCTCGAGGCCATAGTTTACTTCCATATCCACTTCTCCCGAAACTAACTTCGCTTTGCAGGTACAGCAAACCCCGCCTTTACAGGCATAAGGCAGGTCGCCACCGTTTTGAAGCGCCGCATCCAGGATATTTTCACCGCCAAAGGCAAGGTCCATATCGAAGGAGTTACCATCCAGTTTTACCGTTACTTTTGCCACTTTAGTACGATCGATCTGTTGCTGTTTGGCTTCCCACTCTTTATTAACTTTCTTAGGTTGATCGGGGGAGGAGAAGAGCTCAAAATAAACGCGCTCTGCAGGCATTTTCACCTCGTTCAGGAAATAATCTTTCAAGGCAACAATCATTGGCTCCGGCCCGCAGATAAACACATCGTCCACTGACTGGTAATTGATCAGCTTCAGGTCCTGGAATGATTTTGCTTTCTCCGCGGTGATGATACCATTCAGCAATACGGCCTCCTGGGATTCTTTATTCATCACGTGAAACAGGCGCAGGCGGCTCATAAAGCGGTTTTTAAGCGCTTCCAGCTCTTCTTTAAATATGATAGAACCCCGGTTGTAGTTACCAAATACTAAAGTAAAGGTACTGGCCGGCTCATTATATAAGACCTCTTTCATGATGCTCATGATCGGGGTAATACCACTTCCTGCGGAAAAAGCGATATAATTTCTTTTTTGTTTATCACTGGTTTTGGGCGTGAAATTGCCTAAAGGCGGCATTACGCTAAGCACGTCGCCTACTTTGAGCTCGGTATTGGCCCAGGTGCTGAATTTACCCGGCGGGTTTACGCTTTTTACAGCGACCCTGAGCTCGTTATCACATTTGCCGGAACATATGGAGTAGGAGCGGCGCACTTCCTGTCCGTCAATTATAGTCTTAAAGGTCAGGTATTGACCAGGCAGGTAATTATAGGTTTCCTGGAGGTTCTCCGGAACCTCGAATGCTATAGAAACGCAATCCGGGGTTTCCTGCCTGATATCTTTAACGGTTAGGTCGTGAAATTGTAATGTAGACATAATGGCGCAAATTTAAGTAAAAGGATTGTAAAATTGCATTGCTTTCGCCGATCGCTTAAAATAGAATATGCTGTTATTTTGCAGCAATAGATTCCGGGGCTTAAATTTGCCCGCTTTACCTTATATATATGAGTATACATAAACTTACAATCGCTGCTGCCCTTCAAATAGCCCGTAAAGGCTTAGCTTCCCAATATGAACCGGGTGAAGCTCAGGTGATCGCGGATATGTTATTGTCTCATATATCGGGCCTGGACCGCTTAGGCCTGAGAATGGCCATGCAGCAGGAAATGAGGGAGGCTGAGCAGGCAAACTTTGAACAGCTCCTGGAAACCTTGCAAACGGGCCGGCCGGTGCAGTATGTATTGGGTGTGGCCGATTTCTATGGCCTTAAATTCAGGGTAAATGAGGATACTTTGATCCCGCGTCCCGAAACGGAAGAGCTGGTGGAAAAAGTACTGGCCTGGGTGGGCAAAAAGCCTTTGAAGGTGCTGGAAGTAGGTACCGGTACCGGTTGTATCGCTATTGCTTTAAAAAAATACGCGCCTAACCTGGAGCTCCTTAGCGTGGATATTTCTGAAGCAGCATTAAAAATTGCTGCTGAAAACGCTTTAATGAACGGCGTGGAGGTGCAATTTATAGCCTGCGACTTCCTGGATCAATCAAAATGGCCCGGGATCGGGGACTTTGATATTGTAGTAAGTAACCCGCCTTATATCCTGGAGGCCGAAGCGGCATTTATGGAAAAACATGTTTTAAGCTTTGAGCCGCACAACGCATTATTTGTAACGGATAATGACCCGCAACAATTTTATAAAGCAATACTGGATTGGGCAGGGCAATCTAAAAGGGCACAGGCAGTGTTTTTAGAGCTGAACCAGACTTTTGCTTCCGGTACTTTAGAGTTATATAAAGATGCGGGTTGGGAGGCCGTTTTGCATAAAGACCTGAACGATAATTTCAGGATACTGGCGGCTTTCAGATAAAAGTTCGCCAAATGAAAGGCTTTCCTTATTTTTGTCAACTTATTAAAACAATCTATCAACAAACATATAAATCATTAGGATGACTGAATTATTAGAAGAAGCGGTAAGCGGCGCTTCGGCTGGCATGAAAAAGGCATTATCACATTTGGACAACGAATTACAGAAAATTCGTGCCGGTAAAGCGGCTCCCAACATGGTAGATGGTATCAGTGTGGACTATTATGGCGCGCCTACCCCGGTAAACCAGGTAGCTAATGTGACCGTTCCCGATGCCCGTACTATCGCGATTCAACCCTGGGAAAAGAGTATGATCGCACCTATCGAAAGAGCGATCATGATGGCTAACATTGGCCTTACTCCCCAGAATGATGGTGAAGTGATCCGCTTGTTTTTACCCCCGCTTACAGAAGAACGCAGGAAGGAATTGGTGAAGAAAGTATACGCGGAAGGGGAAACCGCGAAAATCGCTGTTCGTGGCAGCCGCCGGGACGCGATTGAAGCGATCAAAAAATTACAAAAAGACGGCCTGAGCGAAGATGCGGCTAAGGAAGCTGAAGGGCGCATCCAGGCATTAACCGATAAGAATATTGAAAAAGTAGATGTGGCCTGCAAAGACAGGGAGAAAGAAATCATGACCGTATAAGTAACGTTAGTACCATTCATAAAATGGGTTAGCCTTTTAGGGTTAACCCATTTTTTATTTAATTGCGGCTCATGCTTACCACTTTTAATATAAAGCCTATGAACCCTACGCCGGTCATCAGGAAGCCCATTGTATTTTGCCCTTTTGAAAGATACATAATACCGCGGATGATAAAGAAAAGTGAGATCAGTAAAGACCAGGGACTGGATTTCTTTTCCTGCCCTTTTGCTGCCGGGCTTCGCCGGGCAAGCATCAATCCTTTGGTGATTTCTTCTTGCATATAACCGTTAAGGTGTAAATTCTGGCGGATCTCTTCTTCCGAAAAGCCGAGATCAATTTGCTTGTTGATATCGGCGATCAGGGAATCTTGCCTGTTTGTGTCCATGATATGATTAAGGTTTGGGGTGTAAATTAATTTTTTTTAGATTATTTTTTGCCGGATATTTTAAGCTCCGGGTTGTTGAGTAGTAAATTAAGCCCGGTTAGCTGTTAGCCGATAATCAAAATAGAACTATATTTGCAGCTTATTTTTAAAGCATTCAACTATTATTATGCAAGTTCAACACTTATCTGAGCAAGAATTAGTGCGAAGAGAAAAATTAAATGCACTTTCTGCGGCAGGCATAGAAGCTTATCCTGCGCCATTGTATCCTGTATCTCATTATTCAGAAGATATAAAGAAACAGTTTACAGAGGAGAAGAAGGAGGAGTTTGCCAGTGTATGTGTGGCCGGTAGGGTGATGAGCAATAATAATAAAGGGAAAGCAGGCTTTTTAAAAATCCAGGATACAAAAGGTATTATCCAGATCTACCTGAAAAAAGATGAGATAGCCCCGGAAGGTACGGATACCGCGCTTTGGGACCTGGCGATCAAAGGCATCGACCTGGGTGATATTATCGGTATAAAAGGTTATGTGTTTGTAACCCAGAAAGGAGAAATATCTGTGCACGCTCAGGAATTTACGTTACTGACCAAATCTTTAAAACCATTACCGGTGGTAAAAAGAGATGTCGATGGTAATGTATTTGATGAAGTGACCGACCCGGAATTCAGATACCGCCAGCGTTATGCCGACCTGATCATCAACCCGCATACCCGTACGGCGTTTACCCAGCGTACAACGATCATGAATACCATCCGCGAATTCCTGAATACCAGGGGCGCGATGGAAGTAGATACACCGGTACTGCAAAATATCCCGGGTGGGGCAGCCGCAAGACCTTTCATTACCCATCACAATGCTTTGGACGTTCCTTACTATTTGCGGATCGCTAATGAACTGTACCTGAAGCGCCTGGTAGTAGGTGGTTTCGACTGGGTGTACGAGTTCAGCCGTAACTTCCGTAATGAAGGTATGGACCGGACGCATAACCCTGAATTTACGGTACTGGAATGGTATACGGCCTATAAAGATTATTTCTGGATGATGGATATCACCGAGCAATTGTTTGAGGCCCTGGCCATCGCGGTTCATGGTACAACAGATGTTCCGGTAGGTGATAATATCATCAGCTTTAAAGCGCCGTTCAAGCGGGTTACTATTTTCGATGCCGTTAAAGAAAATACCGGTATTGATATCAGTGAAATGGATGAAGAAGGTTTAAGAGGGGTTTGTAAACAATTAAATATCGCTGTGGATCCGAATATCGGTAAAGGAAAGTTGATCGATGAGATCTTTGGAGAAACAGCCGAGCACACTTACGTGCAGCCTACCTTCATCATCGACTACCCGGTAGAAATGTCGCCATTGACCAAAAAACACCGCAGTAAAGACGGGCTGGTAGAGCGTTTTGAATTAATGATTAACGGTAAAGAGCTGGCTAATGCTTATACCGAGCTGAATGACCCGATAGACCAGCGCGCACGTTTTGAGGAGCAGATGAAACTGATGGAGCGGGGAGATGATGAAGCCATGTTTATCGATCATGATTTCCTGAGAGCCCTTGAGTATGGTATGCCGCCCACATCCGGTATCGGTATAGGTATCGACAGGCTGTGTATGTTGTTGAGCAATCAGCCTTCTATCCAGGACGTATTATTCTTCCCGCAAATGCGCCCGGAGAAATTTGACTAAAAACGTTTACAGTTTATATAAGAAAAGCTACCCATTCGTAACGTGAATGGGTAGCTTTTCTTATAGTCATTTTATAGACTTAGAATCTTAAGGTGATCCCTAAATTAGCTGCACTCAGGTGGTCGTAACCTGATTCCAGGTAAACACCGAAAGAGTTGCTGAAATAGTATCTTGCCCCTACTTTAAATAAAGGTAATACGTCCGCTTCTGTATCGCCATTGTAAGTTCTGTTGTGGATATCAAAACCAAATCCAACGCCGGCGTAAACATCCAGTTTTTGTAAAGGAATAAATTTGTTGAAGTGATAGTAACCCAGCAAGCCTACTACAGTTCCGAAATAACCTTCATCGCTATAACGATTTTTACCTAAACCCAAACCGCCAACAATCCCGATACCCACTTCATCCATAATGCCCATTTCATATTTCGCATAAATCGGAGGTAAAGTATTCCTGTACCCGCCATAAGCATAAGGAGCACCTAAGCCTATAGAAAAGATCCCGGTGCCTTTATCGAACGTACCGTTATTACGGGCTTTGTACGATTGTTTGTAAAAACCTTTGATCACCTGGGCTGATGCATCAGCTACAGAAGAAAAAGATAATGCCGCTATAGCAGCTGCAGAAAATATTAGTTTTCTCATAAAATTCGTTTTGTTTGTCCGGCAAATTTAAGCATAATCATCATAAGTCACAGGGGTAAAAACAAACCCATTCGATAAGAATGGGCTTATTTCTATTGATTTTAGACCTTAGAATCTAAAAGTAACCCCTAAATTCGCAGCACTCAGGCGGTCATACCCCGATTCCAGGTAAATACCGAATGAATTGGTGAAATAATATCTTACTCCACCTTTAAACAGCCCTACAATACGGGCTTCAGCAGCTCCGTCATAGGTTCTGTTGTTGATGTCAATACCGAACCCAAGGCCTGCGTATACATCCAGGTTACGTACCGGGATTATTTTATTGAAGTGGTAGTAGCCGACCAGTCCTACAACTGTACCGAAGTAGGCGTCATCGTTGGCGCGGTGTCTGCCTAAACCCAGACCACCTACAAAGCCAATACCTATTTCGTCTGCAACACCCATTTCATATTTCAGGTAAAGCGGCGGTAAGGTGTTTCTATAGCCACCGTAGGAATAAGGTGCACCAAGGCCAAGAGAGAAAATACTGGTTCCTTTATCGAAAGTACCGTTATTACGTGTTTTGTAAGGCTGTTTGTAAAAACCCTTAATCACCTGGGCGGAAGCATCAGTAACTGAAGTCAGGGCCATAGCAGCCACTGCAGCAACAGAGAATAGCAGTTTTTTCATAAAAATATCTTTTGTTTGTTCCCGGCAAATTTAAATGATTAAGTGCATGCTCATGAGCCTTGTGCCAAAAATGGGCTTATATTAACAGATTGAAAACATCATAGCTGTTTTTTTCAGGCTGATTTCCCCTTTTTAAGCCGTTGTTTTGTAAGACTATTCAAACATAACCCGTTTGCAATACGATTTTTGGGTATAAACCCCGTTTAATACAGCGGATACATTAAAGAGATGAAAAGAAGGACATTCATAAAAAGCCTGGCAGGTATTGCAGGCGCGGGATTGCTCTCCGGGCTTTACTCCTGGCAAATAGAGCCATTCTGGCTGGAATTTGTCCCACTTAAAATGCCGGTTAAAAACCTGCCGGAGGAACTGGCGGGTAAAACACTGATGCAGATCAGCGATATGCATGTGGGCGACCGTTTCGACTGGCAATTCATTATCGATTCCTTTGAAGCCGCCAAAGCATTTAACCCGGATATAGTGGTCTACACCGGTGATTTTATTAATAAAAGAGAAGATATTCTTGAAAAGGAAGACCTGCAAACCGTTTTCCGGCACGCGGTAAAGGGCAGGTTGGCCACCGTTGGTGTTTTGGGTAATCATGATTATGGCCGGGCCTGGAGCGAGCCCGAGGTGGCCCAAAAAGTGATTGGTGTACTGGAAAAGGCGGGCCTGAAAATACTGCGTAACGAATCGGTGGCCATTATTCCCGGCTTTAATATCCTGGGCATTGATGATTACTGGGCTACAAACTTTAAACCCGAACTGGTAATGCCTGCTCATCGACCGGAAATGGCTAATATCGTACTGTGCCATAACCCGGATGCCTGCGACCTGGATATCTGGGCCGGCTATAAAGGCTGGATCCTTGCCGGGCATACCCATGGCGGGCAGGTAAAGCCACCTTTCCTGCCACCTCCGGTCTTACCGGTTAAGAACCGGAAATATACTGCGGGGCATATTGACCTGGAAGACGGCAGACAGCTGTATATCAACCGGGCCCTTGGGCATTCCTTCCAGGTGCGCTTTAATGTACGCCCTGAGATCACGGTTTTTACCCTCGAAAAAGCGCTTTGACGTGGGCTAAAACGGCCGGTCCTGCTTAAAAGCTTACTTTTGCCGGGAAAACGGATCAAACTATGCATCAAGCCCGGCGTATCGCGGTAAAACTTAACCCTAAAGCGGAAACCATTCTAAAGAAAGGACACCCCTGGATATTCTCAGACAGTATTATAAAGGTACCGGATGAGGCACAAACAGGTGATGTCGCGGTGATCTTTGCACAAAAGGACAATAAACTGATCGGGGTAGGGCTCTATGATGCCGAATCTCCTATCCGGATAAAGATACTGCAGGCCAACCGCCCTATGCAGGTAGATGCAAAGTTTTTCCTGGACACGATTACCACAGCATTTAATAAAAGGAAAGATAGAATCAGCAAAGACACTAATGCCTACCGGTTGATCTATGGGGAAGGCGATGGCCTGTCCGGTGTTATCGTGGACGTGTATGACCGGGTAGTGGTCATGAAGCTTTATTCCGGCATCTGGATACCTTATATAGCATTGCTTAAGGAGGCTCTGGTAGCCTTGCTGCAACCTGAAGCTTTAGTATTACGCATCAGCAGGAATGTGGCGAAATTGGATACCGGATTTGAGGACGGGCATGTATTGTATGGTACCTTAAATGATCCTCTGGTCCGTTTTACGGAATATGGAGTTAGGTTTCAGGCGCATGTGATCAGGGGGCATAAAACAGGTTACTTCCTGGATCATCGCTTTAACAGGCATAAAGTAGGGCAATTAGCTAAAGGTAAAACCGTATTAGATGTGTTTTCCTACGCCGGTGGTTTCTCTGTACATGCCTTAGCAGGCGGTGCAGAAGCGGTAACCAGTATCGATATCAGCGCGCAGGCGCTGGAAGTCGCCCGGGAAAATGCGGCGCTCAATAAGTTTAAAGGGCAGCATGAAACGCTTAAAGGGGATGCTTTTGAGCTGTTGGCCGACTTGGTTAAGGACGGCCGGCAATATGAGGTGGTGGTGATTGATCCGCCGTCTTTTGCCAAGCAGCAATCTGAAGTACAGCGGGCCCTGAAGCAGTACGAGAAACTGGCCACGCTGGGCGCCGGGCTTTGCAGTAAAGGCGGTATCCTGGTCCTGGCTTCCTGTTCTTCCCGTGTTTCCTTAGAGGATTTTAAGGCAGCACACCAGCGCGCGTTTAAAAAAGCGGGGCTTAAACCCCGTATCCTCCTGAGTACCCAGCATGACTGGGACCACCCGGTATCTATACCGGAATCGGCCTACCTGAAGACGCTTTACTACATACTGTAGTAAAGCAAACCTATAGGGTTTTTGAAACCTTATAGGTTTAATTATTAAGATGACCATTTGTCCAGCTGCTGGATGGCAGCGCTGATGTCTTTCGGGAAAGGAGCATCTATGATGATCTCTTCACCGTTCATCCCTTTAAACTTTAGGGTAGAAGAGTGCAGGGCCAGGCGGTTCAAGATTGGTTTTTCTTCCCCTAAAGGGTCGTTGTTTTTGAAATTCTTTTTTAAGGCGGAAATATAAATGCCTTTGCCGTTGCCATAAACAGGGTCGGCTACCACCGGATGACCCAGGTATTGCAGGTGTACCCTAATCTGGTGGGTCCTGCCGGTATGAAGCTGCAGTTTTACTAAACTATATTGCGCCCACTCTTTGAGCAGTTCATAATCAGTATGGGCCGTTTTTCCACGCTTATGTACCAGCATGGTACCGCGTTTAGCCATATTCTCCGCGATAGGCTGTATAATACTGCCTGAATGCTTGATCAGCCTGCCGTTTACCAGGGCTGTATAGTACTTTTCGATCTCCCGGCCTTCAAATAATTGGGATAAGTATTTGTGGCTGTCCTCGTTTTTGGCATAGACGATCACGCCGCTGGTATCGCGGTCCAGGCGATGTACGGGGATAATGTTTTCATTTTTGGCCTGCGCCATACGGTACAGGTTAGGGATTTCGGCGTTAAAGCGATCGGGGATACTCAGTAATCCGCTGGGCTTATTAAAAGCGATTAAATTGTCGTCTTCGTAAATGACTGTTAATTTCATATGTTGCTAACCGGCATAGGCACATGGCCAAGCCGGTTTTTAAAAGGGAATTATTGTTTAAAATAGGACCGGATACACAGGTCTTCCTGGCGCCGCATTTCTTTGGCCTCCTTGTCCGTCTTGTCTTTGAAGCCACAGAGGTGCAGGATACCATGAAAGATTACCCGGTGTAATTCCTGCTCATAACTTACGCCAAAAGCAGCTGCATTGTCAGCTACGCGGTCCACACTGATGTATAGTTCAGCCATCAGGTCGTCTTCCGTAGCGGAAAGGTCAAAAGTGATAATATCGGTAAGGGTATTATGGTCGAGGAAAGCTATGTTCTTTTCCAGCAGGCTTTCATCATTACAAAAGATATAGTTAATGTCTATCTGCTGTACGTCCAGGTGTTTCAGGATAATGTCCTCGCTGATGAACTTACTTAAAGTTCTTTTCTGTTTTAACCTGGAGCGTACGCCTTCTTCTTCAAAATATCGGATCGCCATGTATGTCTAATCTTTTTTAATTAATGCCCGGTACAGGCGGAAAAGCCCGTATATAATGAAAACAGCGGCCAGTCCGTAAGCAAAGGTAGGGGTAAACAGCTCTGTATACCTGGTCTGGGTCGCCCAGATCATCGCTGCCGCAACCAATAGGTATAAAAAACCCATAACCGTTTCCCGGATCTTTCTCAAACGCTTCATCGGATTGGGACGCTGCGGCGGCAGGCTGTCAAAAATCCTGCTTTTGTTTTCCTGATGATTATCTGTCATACTGCAAATTTAAATTGAATTCCTTTATAGACGAACTTTTAAACAATTTTCATAAATCCGGGGCCTGGCATTATATAAAAGTTGTTTAAAACTATACTGCATTCTGAATTATTCAAAGTGCAATCCGGTAATTTAAACTTAACTTTGCGGCACACAAACCCGCGCTATCGCTGTTTCACCTTTGGTGAAAAAGAGGAAAGTCCGGACAGCGTAGTGCAACGCACCACCTAACGGGTGGGATTTCCCCCGGGAAAGACAGCAAGTGCCACAGAAAATGACCGCCCCGAGCTTGTCGGAGGGTAAGGGTGAAAATGTGCGGTAAGAGCGCACGATAATTATAGGTAACTATGGTTATGGGTAAACCTTGCGTGCTGAAATGCCCAATAGGCAAGCGATCGAGGGCTGCACGTCCGATGCTTGCGGGTAGGCAGATGCAGTTTTATAGTGATATAAAGCGTAGATAAATGATAGCGATGCGCTTTAGGGCGTATACAGAATCCGGCTTACAGGGTTTGTGTTTTTCTTTTTTGTATCAAATATTTGTTAAGCCTTTAAATATTCATTGATATCTTCTAATTTAGTGACGATATGAATATGCTTTTTCGCTCCAAATGGAAGGTCGGCTTAGTTGTATTGCTGGCACTTTTATTTTTACTGAGTTTCTTCTTTAAAAACGACACGATTTTCAGTCTTTACGAACGGTACTGCTTTTTGCCTTACCAGCAATTGCGGTCCTGCTTACTTAACAGAGTGCCGTTTAGCGTAGGAGATATTCTTTATAGCCTGCTTTTCATTGTTTTAGTGCTTTCTATAGGACGATTGATCAGCTACCTTATTCGCTGGCGGCGCAAAAAGACGGAATTGAGGAAATTGCTGCTGAGAAGTATCGTTTCCCTTTCCGTGGTTTACCTGCTCTATTTTTACAGCTGGGGCGCTAATTATGCCCGTAACAAGATCTGGCAACCAACAACAGACACTGCCTGGAGCCTGGAGCAATTAACCGCGCTGAATGATACACTGATCAGCTCGCTTAATATATTACCCGATTATGACCAGACCTTAAGTCTTCAGGAAACCAATGGCCTGGTTAAGCATGTGTATGAGGGCTATTGGGGGAAAAGTGTGCCGGACCTGCAGGTAAAGCCCAGTTTGTTTGGCAGTTCCATGTACTACATCGGTATACAGGGTTATTATAACCCATTAACGGGAGAGGCCCAGTTTGCGCAGTCACTTCCGGTATTTATGTGGGGCTTTGTACTGGCCCACGAAATGGCCCACCAGGCCGGTGTGGCGGCAGAAGGGGAAGCGAATTTTATGGCTTATGTTATGTGTGTGAAAAGCCAGAACGAAAGCCTGAAATACTCGGCTTATTTTAACCTGCTTTTGTATGCCAACAGAGAGCTTGCCCGTAAAGATTCTGTTTTGGCCGGGCAGAAATTAAATTTGCTCAAGCCTGAAGTGCTGCAGGATATGGAAGAGCTTAAGACGATGCGGGGACAATATAAAAGTATATTTAAAGGTACGGCGCTGGCTATTTACAACTGGATGCTGCAATCCCAGGGGCAGAAGAAAGGTTTGAAAAGCTATTCCGATATTTCCAGGTTAGTCTATTTATGGGAACATGCGCAAGAGCCGGAGATCAAATTGTATCAAAAAAGGAAAAGGAGCTGATTCAGCTCCTTTTCCTTTTTTGATATTAAATTAGAATAATTCAAGGTTGCAATCGTATTCAACGCCTAATACGCTTCCGGACCGGTCACATTCAGCTTTCGCTTCTTTCCTGGTTTTGTCCCGGATAATGGTAGTCGTTTCATTACCATTTACGTTACATTTACAATTCCAATCCTGTTCTTTGTTACAAGAGGTCCCTGCGATCGTTGCGCCGACTGCCAGGCTTAAACCGGCAAATACTGTGATAATCCTTTTCATTTTTTTGTTTTTTTGTTTAGTTAAATATGTTCTTTTTTACGAATAATTGAAAAAGTACTATTACTCTTTGGAAAAGTTCTATAACAAAAATGAGGTGTTTTGATTTTATAGCCAAGCTTTTATCCCGATATTAACAAATCAATAAACATGATCGGTTATTGTAATAATTGCGGTATGAGAAGCGGTGAAAAATGATTACCTTTGCGGCTCGAAAATCGTATTTATGTTCGCATTACGCAGATTTATTGTGCTTAACCGCTTGTGGTTAAGTGTTTTGATGGTTGGATTGGGTATCTTTTTAGGGATACAGGTAACCTGGTGGCTGGGTTGGCTGCCTATACTCATTGGTATCATTATGGTAGTCGCCCACTTCTTAATAGGTCCTATGACCATTTTACCAAGATATATAGAGAGCGGGGATGTGGAAGAAGCGCAACGCCTGATCAATTCGGTTAAAAAGCCGGAATGGTTATTCTCCCAGGTAAGGTCAGGTTTTTATATGCTGAAAGCAAACCTGTCTACGATGAATAATGACCTGGACAAGGCGGAAGAAGACCTGAGGAAAGGATTGGAAGCAGGGAATACGGATAAAGATTCCAAAGGAATGGCTTACCTGCAACTAGGATTTATCGCTGCCCAGAAAGGTAATTTAAAAGAGTCTTACGAGAAGCTCAGGGAAGCTGTCAAGATCGGCCTGCCGGATGCCGATACTACTGCCAGGGCTTACATGCAATTGTCTTCTATCTGCGCGCAACGCAGGGATTACAGGGGTTGCAAGTTTTATTTTGCCAAGGCAAAAGCAGCCAAGCCTACCAATGCCGAGGTGCTGGAGCAATTAAAAGAAATGAATAAGCAGATTTCCCGTATCCCGGGCTAAATTATTGCGGCAAACATATTTTTTTAAGCGGCTTTTCTAAGGGCCGCTTTTATTATTTTAAGCTTGGCGTATCCGCAGCTATTGACTATTTTTGTCGGGTTTATGCAGGCCGGGATATCGTACTGCTGATTTAAATTGATTATAATAGAATGAAATACAAACATATAATTGGCCTGGTATTCTTAATCATCCTGATTGATCAAGCCATTAAATGGTACATAAAACTGAATTTTGAATACGGGGAAAGCGTATATGTTTTGGGACAGAAATGGTGCCAGCTGTATTTCATAGAAAACTCAGGTATGGCCTTCGGGATGAAGATCATGGATTCTACCATGGGCAAAACCATACTGACGGTTTTTCGCTTATGTGCAGTGGGTTTTGGTTTCTTCTGGTTAAAGCAACTGGTAGCAAAAGGTTTGGGTACGGGCGCGAAAATATGCGCGGCATTGATCCTGGCCGGCGCTGCGGGTAACCTGGTGGATAGCATGTTCTACGGGCTTTGGTTTGATAAGGGTTTGGCCTATGACCCGGCAATAAATGATTACCGGTCTTACCTGGGACTGGCTAAATTTGCCCCGGGCAAAGGCTACGCCGGTTTGCTGCACGGTTCTGTAGTAGACATGTTCTACTTCCCTATGGTGGATACAACCTGGCCGTCCTGGGTGCCCTTCGTAGGCGGTAACAGGCTTACTTTTTTTGATCCTATTTTTAACTTTGCCGATGCCGCGATCTCTACCGGTATCATCACTTTACTGGTCTTCCAGAAAAAATTACTGAAGCCTTTCCTGACTAAAATGGAAGCCGAAAAAGCCTCCAAAAAAGTGGAAGAAACTTCGGTATCCTAGATTAATTTTTAAGCTTATTTCAACTCCAAGATATTTATGCAGCATCAATTTGAAGCTAATTTAGAATACGCCAGTTCTCAAGACGATTTAGATACCCTTCACGGGTTCCGGGAACGCTTTTACTTTCCCCAGCATGAAGGCCGGGATGTCTATTACTTCTGTGGCAACTCATTAGGATTGCAACCTAAAAGCGCCGCTTACCTGTTCCAGAAAGAGCTGGACGACTGGGCTGCACATGGGGTAGAAGGACACTTCAGAGCGCAAAGCCCCTGGATGTATTACCACAACCAGTTCAGCGAATCCCTGGCTAAAATAGTCGGGGCCAAACCGACCGAAGTGGTGGCGATGAATACACTTACCGTTAACCTGCATTTATTATTGATCTCCTTTTACCGCCCTACTAAGGAGCGTTATAAGATCATTATGGAAGCCGGCGCCTTCCCATCTGATCAATATGCGATCGAGACCCAGGTAAAGATGCATGGGTTTGACCCGGAAGACGCGATCATTGAATTAAAGCCAAAAGAAAATGCCCATACCCTGGAAGATGAAGCGATCCTGCAGGCGATCCGCGATGCCGGCGACAGCCTGGCCTGCGTGATGATCGGCGGCGTGAACTATTATACCGGCCAGCTATACGATATGGCGGCGATCACTAAGGCAGCCCATGAAGTAGGTGCCATTTGCGGTTTTGACCTGGCGCATGCTATGGGTAATGTACCGATGCAATTGCACGACTGGGGCGTTGACTTTGCCTGCTGGTGTTCTTATAAATACCTGAATTCGGGCCCGGGCGGTGTCGGCGGGGCTTTCGTGCATGAAAAGCATGGCGACAACCCGGACACGCTGAGGTTAGCCGGATGGTGGGGCAATGAAGAAAGTACAAGATTCAAAATGCGTAAAGGCTTTGTACCGGCCAAAGGCGCGGCAAGCTGGCAAATGAGTAATGCCCCTGTGTTTAACATGGTGGCACATAAAGCTTCGCTGGATATTTTTGATAAACTTACGGTGCAGAAGCTTAGAGAGAAAAGCCTTAAGCTGACCGCTTACCTGTACTTTTTATTGCAGCAGTTAGATCACCTTAAATTTGAAATTATTACTCCTGCAGAGCCGCATAGGCGGGGAGCCCAGCTTTCCATGCTGTTTGCAGAGCAGGGCAGGGAGGTGTTCGAGTTCCTGGAGCAAAATGGTGTAGTGGCCGACTGGCGGGAACCTAACGTGATCCGCATAGCGCCAGTGCCTATGTATAATTCCTACGAAGATGTATACCGCTTTTACGAGATCCTGAAAGATTTTAGATAATATAATTTGCATCATTAATCAGGATGCTAAAGTATACCATATT
This sequence comes from Taibaiella sp., assembly GCA_016786705.1. GTDB lineage: Bacteria > Bacteroidota > Bacteroidia > Chitinophagales > Chitinophagaceae > Edaphocola. The sequence continues at coordinate 90,477 of JAEUVV010000009.1, read as the reverse complement.
GCAAACGGAGCAGAAACCCTTAATACCTGTTAAGCGTTCCTGCTCCGTTTGCATTACTCCGGATATTAAACACCATTTTTAGGGCCGTAATGCGTTCATCGCCGCTTCATAGCCCAGGTTGAAAAACAGCGGGGCGTTCTTTTTGTCAAACATGCTGTATTGCACCAGGTTGGCCGGTTCAATGAAGCTATTACAGTCTTTCTTTTTCTGGTTGACATGATTCGCCATGCCCAGGTAGAATAATCGCTCGGCCATAGACCTTGGCGATAGCTTTTTACATGCTGCCTGGTCGATAGGACTTACCGCATTCACATGAGAAGCGATAATATAGTAGTCCTGCTGCTGTAAAGGCTCTATAGGCAGGTTATTCAATAGTCCGCCATCGCAATAAATACGATCGTTGATTACCGTTGGCGGGAAGATAAAGGGGATGCTGGCGGTCGCCAGCAATGGGCCGTAAAGTTCCCCGGCTGAGAAAAACACTTCCTGCCCCAAACCAATGTCTGTAGCGGCAATGGTCATCGGGATCTTTAAAGCGCTAAAATCATTTTCGGGAAGATATTTACTATAGATATCGGATAGGAGGCTGGTTTTGAAAATACCGGAAGTCTGCAGCTTAAAGCTTTTCCTGCTAAAAAAGGTTTCTTTTGCGACGATCTCCATTAACTCGGTTGCTTTGTAGCCATGGGCAAATAAACAGCCTATAATCGCGCCGGCGCTGGTGCCGCTAATGGCTACGGGGGTAATCTGTAGTTCCTCCAGGGCCTTTAATACACCGATGTGCGCGATCGCTCTTAAGCCGCCACCGGAAAGGCACAGTCCTATGTCTTTTCTATTTTTCAGCATAAATTATTGCGGCTTCTTGGAGGCTTGGATTCAGGTTGGCCTGGCGATGGGCGAGACCCCATGTGATCATTTCTTCGAGTACTTTATCAAATCTTTTACCCGAATCGGTAAGGCTGTACTCAATAGTTACCGGTTTGGTATTGAAAATATTCCGGGAAATCATCCCGTTCAATTCTAATTCTTTCAGCTCTTTGGAGAGCATCCGCGGCGTAATGGCTTCAATACTGTTCTGGATCTCTGTGAAGCGTTTATTGCCGCAGGAAAGCGCTCCTATAATAGATAGTTTCCATTTACCGCTGATGACATTGAGCGTATCGTTGATCGCTAAAGCATAAGCTTTAGAGCATTTTTTTAGAGAATGGTAGGTACCTTTGGTTTTCATGTTAAATTTTTGCTTTTGTCGCTATACAAAAGTATAGTAATATATTTATGTTAGCAAGTATATTTTGTATAGTATTCGCCCTATATTTGCCTTTCCAAAAAAAATAAAAATCAGAAAAAGATATGAGTTTAGTAGAAAATTTAAACTGGCGTTATGCCACAAAAGCAATGAACGGAGCGGTAGTGCCGCAGGAAAAGGTTGATTATATATTGGAAGCGGCGCACCTGGCACCGAGTTCTTCCGGTTTGCAGCCCTACAAAATTATCGTGGTGACGGACCCAGAATTAAAAGCTAAGATACAGCCTATCGCTTTTAACCAGCCGCAGATTGTAGATGGCTCTCACCTGCTGATCTTCGCGTCCTGGGATAAATATACTGAAGAGCGCGTAAACGCGGTCTTTGAGCATAGCAATAATGAAAGAGGATTACCTTCTTCCGCTACCGATGATTACAGGACCATGCTTTTGGGCATGTTTGCCGGCATGAGTGAAGCGGAGCAGGCCGCGCACACTGCCAAGCAAGCTTATATCAGTTTTGGTATTGCTGCTGCGGCGGCTGCGGAGCAGCAGGTGGATGCAACGCCGATGGAAGGTTTTAATAAAGAACAACTGGATGAGCTGCTGGGCTTAAATGCCCTGGGCCTGAAGAGTGCCACTATCCTGGCTTTAGGCTACAGAGATGCTGAAAAAGACTGGCTGGTAAATATGAAAAAGGTAAGAACGTCTAAAGACGAATTTTTTATTTATAAATAATCAATGCTCAAAGAGCGATACTTATTACAAAGCCCCGGTACTCCGGGGGCTTTGTAATAAGTGGTTCTTTTTTTATAATCTGAAGGCTACCGGTATAACAACAGGTAAAGCTTTTACTATGCCGTCTTCCTTCCCGGGTTTCCAGTTGGGCATTTCTTCCACGAGTCTTAAGGCTTCTTCATCACAACCCATACCGATGCTCCGGACAATCTTTGGATTCATCACCTTCCCGGTTTCGCTTACGGTAAAGGATACATAAACGATTCCTTCTTTTTTAGCTTCTTTAGCTTTAGCCGGGTATTTAAGGTTGGCGTCCAGGTAGCGCTGCAGCTCTGTTTTGCCGCCGATAAATTCCGGGTCAGGGTCCTGGTCTTTACTCGCATTTTTTGTCTGCGCATATACGCTGCTTCCTGCAATAACCACCGGAATGGCAAGTACCGCTATCAGTAAAAAGCGTTTTATATTTTTATTCATCATCTGCTTATTTGGGAGTTAGACTAAAATACTGGTGTAAAGTTAAAGGAATCTACGTTAAATAGGCCTTTGTCCGTCATTTTTAAACTGGGTATTACCGGTAGTGCCATGAAAGATAAAGTCATAAAGGGTGATTTGAGTTTTGTGCCCGTTTGTTTCGCGGCTTTATCCAGCAATTCATATTCTGCTGCCGCCTCGGCAGCAGACTTATCGGTCATAAGCCCCGCTATGGGTAAAGGCATACATAAAGTTTCTGTTTGATTACTCAGGCTTATGCCGCCTTTGTGAGCGATGATCGCATTTACGGCATCCGACATGGATTGGTCGTCTACGCCCACCACTACAATATTATGGCTGTCATGCGCTACGCTGGAAGCAATAGCACCATATTGCAAACCGAAATTTTTGATGAAGCCGATGCTTACCGCAGCTTCCTGGTAGCGGTTCACCACGGCTATTTTAAGGATGTCCTGTTTGAGGTCAGTACCAATTGCTCCGTTTATAACTGCTAAGGTTGCCGCTTCAGAAAGCGTGGTCAGCTGGCCATCCAGAGCTACTATGGTATTAACGCGGATCTCAGAGGTGGTAGTATCAACTTGTATGGAGAAGTCAGAGGCCTGTACCTGGTCCCGGTTAAAATGATTGATCAAATCGGGACGGGTATAAACTTCAAGGCTCTGGCCATTTTCCGCCACTAATTGCCCGTTAATATATGTTTTTAATACTTTAAATGCGTTGGTATCTTCCACTACGATAAAATCGGCGGGTGCACCAATGCTCATATCGCCGACCTGCAACTGGTAATGATCGATAGGGGCGAGGCAGGCTGCATGCAAAACATCGAAGAGGTCATAGCCTGCGCCAATGGCCCGGGCTACCAGCCGGTTGATGTGCCCTTTTACCAGTTCATCCGGGTGCTTATCATCGGAGCAGAACATGAGCTGCTGTGGATGGGTTTTAAAAAGCGGCACTAAAGCGTCAAAATTTTTGGCGGCGGAGCCTTCCCGGATAAGGATCTTCATACCATGTGCCAGCTTATCCAAAGCTTCTTCTATCGTTGTACATTCATGATCGGTGCTCATACCGGCAGCGATATATTGAGCCGCCGCGGTCCCTCTAAGCCCGGGCGCATGGCCATCTGCCGGTTTGCCGGCGGCTTCCGCGGCAGCTATCTTGGCTAAAAGTTCAGGGTCATTATTTAAGACCCCGGGAAAGTTCATGACTTCCGCCAGGTAATAAATATCGGGATCTTGCATTAATGTTTTAACATCTTCCTTACTGATGACGGCGCCGGCTGTTTCAAAAAAAGTGGCCGGCACACAGGAAGGAGCTCCGAAATGTATCTTTACCGCTGCTTTTTTTGCATTATGGATCATGTAATAAATGCCTTCCATGCCACATACATTGGCAATTTCATGAGGGTCCGATACTGTAGCTACGGTGCCGAAAACGGCCGCTGCCTGGCTGAAGGCCGCCGGGCTTACCATCGAGCTTTCGATATGGATGTGGGCATCAATAAACCCGGGTAAAATGAACTGTTGTTGTGCTGCTTCCAGCTTCGTAATACCGGCTATTTTCCGGCCGGAAACTTTTACAAGAGCGGGGTAGATCTGCCTGTTCCTTATATCTATATAATTACCTTTTACTTCAAAATCTGCTGACATATTTTTCCTTTGAGCTTAAGTATAAAAATAGCTTATTTTTGAGAGGTATTTTCGAAATTTAAATTGTTTTTAAGAAAAATGAGAGAAGGGCAATTTATCAGGCAGAATAAAGAACGCTGGGATAGTTACCTGTTTGAAACAGATGACCCGGATGAGCTGGCCAAGCGTTTTGTGTACCTTGTAGATGACCTGGGATATGCCAAAACACATTACCCCAACAGCAATACCATTAAATATATTAATAGTATTGCGGCTAATATTTACATGTCCATTTATAAGAACAAAAAGGAAAAAACGAATAAGATCAAGCATTTCGTGATGGTGGAATTACCGCTGATCATGTACCGGAACCGTAAGACGCTTTTATATACCTTTCTGTTTTTCCTGGTGTTTATGCTGATCGGTATTTTTTCTTCCTGGAAAGACCAGTCTTTTGTTCGTGGCGTTTTGGGCGATGACTATGTAGATATGACATTGAACAATATCGCGGAAGGCGATCCTTTTAAAGTTTATAAAGAGCAGGATCCGTTTACCATGTTCCTGCAGATCACTTTTAATAATATAGGGGTAACCTTCAGGATATTTTTATTCGGTGTATTTTTTTCTATCGGGGCTATTTACCTTTTGTTCAGAAACGCCTTAATGTTGGGCGTGTTCGAGCAGATGTTCTTTGCCCATGACCTGGGCTTTCAATCAATTCTTGTCGTATTTATCCACGGCACTTTAGAAATCTCCGGCCTGATCCTTGCGGCTACCGCAGGGATCATACTGGGAAATTCCATTTTATTCCCGGGAACTTTTACGCGTACACAGTCTTTTGTGCGCGGGGCGAAGCATGGCATAAAAATAATTATAGGCTTGATGCCGGTGTTCATCACTGCCGGTTTTTTTGAAAGTTACGTGACCCGCCATACCGGTATGCCGTTGGCATTAAGCTTAAGCATCCTGATCGGCTCCTTAACGTTCATTATTGGTTATTTTATTCTTTTCCCCGTTTATGTGGCCAAAAAGTATGCTTTGGATAAAATAGATATCAATTAATCATTCAACTCAGAAAAATAAAAGTACATGGAAGCAGAAAATGATAAACGATTTGGCGGGATATTAGGCGGACTGAAAAGGCTTATTTTTAATGATGTGCCTGGTAGCGCAAATATCCGTCCTGAAGAAGAAGCTACCAAGACAATACCTCAACAAGAAGAGGTTCCTGTAAAAGCAACTATTGAACCGGCTCCGGCAAATAACTTTACCACACCGGAATCAGGATCATCTAATATTGATGAGCAGGAACTCATCCAAAAAATATACCAGCTGTTTGAAAGCATCAATAAGCCCGGGGTAGACTTTTTCGAACTTTGGAACGCGGCGGAAAAAATGGGCGGCGCTACACCGGTAAACATCCAGAATGCCTTTACCACCCTGAGTATACTTGGATTGAGTAAAGAGCTGGCCTTAAAAACCGGCCGGGAGTACCTGCAGGAAATCGACCAGAAAATAAAAGCCGATATTCAGAGCAAGCAACAGGAAAAAGATCACCTGGTATTGCAGCTGCAGCAGGAAAAGGCCTCGCTGCAATCCAAAGAGCAAGAGTTGGAAAAACAGATCTTAAACCTGCAAAAAGCGCTGCAGGATACTAAAGCACAGCTGACCCTGGTAGACAGTAAATATACCAAGCCTATTTTCGTGCTGGATGATAAAATGCGGGTGGGCGTGAGCGCGCTTGCGATTGTGAGCAAAGAGATTTCCGCCGTGTTAAATACGGTGGAGCATTCGGTGAAATAAGCCGGTTTAATACCGGAAATGCTTAATATTGTCTTTGAAAATTAAACTATAAATTATGCCTGATAAGAGTAATTCCGTTAATGTGATTGATAAGCGCAGCTTACCCGCCGAGCTTACCCAGTTGCCTATCTTCCAGGTGATCGGTAACCAGATCCCTACTAATTTAGCAAAACCGGAAACGAAAAAAACAATTTCCCAGATCTTCTTCTGGGGGGCTTTGATTGGTGCGATCTGGTTTTTTTATACCATGCTGCCTAAGCTGATCGCTTTTGCCAGCCAAACGATCTGGCTGATCATCATGTCCATTATCATCGTGGTACTGGTCATGCTGTATCCTAAAATTGTCCGCTTTTTGCATACCCTCGGCACTACTTTATTGTTTAAAGGAGAAAAGAGCATTGTTCGCAATAACCCGGTCATTACTTTACAAATTTTACTGAATGATGCAAAGGATACTCTAAAAAAGGTAAGAGATAAGATCGCTTCTGTGGATGGCGTGCGGATCAATATGATCGATGACGCGGCCCGGAGCAAAGAAGAAGCCGAGAAAAAATACCAGCAGGTAAAGGCACTGACCGAGTCGGCCGCTAAACTGGAGCAAGATGCGAAAGAGCAGGAGGTAAAGGGCATGCAGGAAAAAAGTAATGCCTTAAGAAGAGAGGCAAAAGAAACCAGAGTAAATGCCAGTTTAAGGATGGAAGAAGGAAAGGCTGCCGAGCAGACAGCCCGCCACTATACACAATACAGTAACCAGTTCAGCAAAGTACTGGAAGTGTTGAAAGATAATGAAAGCGGCTCAAGGATCTATGTAAATGCTTTAAGCAGCACTATTACCATCATCTCCAAGAAACTGGAGGCGACTAATAAAATGCGCTCGGCTACAGAAGGTTTGGCAGATGTGTTCCAGATTAAAGACGGCTGGAAATACCAGGAAGCAATGGACGCGGCCAGCGGGCTCATCAGCCAGAATATAGGCAGGATCCGCAGCAACCTGGAGTTCCTGGACCAGAATAACGATATTACGGTAGGGGCGAATGTAAGCCAGGCAGAGCTGGAAGCCTTTGTAAAGCAGATCGACAACGGCCGCCTGGAAACCCTGAACATCGAGCAGATGAGCGACTCCTCTTATGAATTAAGTCCCGAGCAAAAAGTGGACAAGGGATTCAATATTTTAGACTAACAAACCGTATATTTTCAAGAACTAAAACAAAAAACAATCAATATGAACGACAACAATCCTTCTACATGGTCCAGGTTAAGATGGCCCGTTAAAGCCATCATTATTTTGATCCCCTTGCTTGCCCTGCTATGGCTGGGACAAAAGTTTGGACTGGCCGATAAATTAGGTGGCGGTGAGCCGGCGAGTACTGCCAGCAATAATGACAGCCCTTCTATGCCGGGAGCAGCTAAAGAAGAAAGTAATAATACGAATGCTGACCTGGAACACAGGCCTTTTAACTTCTCTCCGGCAAAACCGGTAAACGGTACTTTGAAAGGAGTCGTGGAAGTAGGTGCTTCCGGTTTTAACTCTTTCGTGATTAATGTAGATAAAGATAAAAACTGGGAGATCAAGAGTAAAGATTTCGGTCAGTCTTTTGTATACGAAGGCCTGGCTTCCACCGAAGATATCCGCTTGGGCCTGAAGAAATATATTGCCGCTATGGCAGAGAAAGGCGTGAAAAGTAATCACGTGCATTTCGTGATTAGCTCCGGCGCCCAGAAAATAGAAAAGACCAAAGTGATTGCGGAAGAGTTAAAGAAAATGGGTTATGTGGTTAACCTGGTAACGCCCGAACAGGAAGGGAAACTGGCTTTCAAATCAGTGTTACCAAAAGCTTATTATGATAACTCATTTGTGGTGGACATAGGTAGCGGTAATACAAAAATTACTTATCCTAATGGTGCCGCGCTGACTGCTATAGAAGCGCCTGGCGCTAAGTACTACGAAAAAGACCTGAGTGATGATGCGGTGTACAAAGAAGTAAAAGAAAAAGCGGCTAAGATCCCTGAAAATAAGCGTAAGGTTTGTTTCATCATCGGTGGGGTACCTTATGAAATGGCAAAAATGACCCGTGAAGGTGAAGAGCGCTATACGGTATTGAACCCGGCTAAAAAATACAAGGCGGGTGATAGCAAAAAACTGGCTTGCGGGATTAATATCTACAAAGCTATTGAAGACGCGACCGGTTGTGATACGTTTGTATTTGACTGGGATGCGAATTTTACCATAGGTTTCCTGTTGTCGCTTTAATCCATAGAGAACAACACTAAAGCATAAACGACGCGGGCTGCCAGTTTATGGCAGCCCGCTTCTTTTATGCTCTTTATTAAAGTTTCACCGTAACTATTTTAGTCGGGTCTAAATTCGCGTTGCGCATGGCAATGTTCCGGGCCACTGTCTGGGCGATATCGGTAAATGCTTTTAACGATACCGGTTCATCATTCAGTACGGCGGGGAACCCTCTGTCCGCTCCTTCACGGATGCTTTGGATCAGCGGGACTTCACCGATAAACGGTACTTCAAACTGCTCGGCCAGGTTTTTACCGCCGTCACGGCCAAAGATGTAATACTTGTTGTCAGGCAGCTCTGCCGGGGTGAAATAGGCCATATTTTCTACTACACCCAGGATAGGCACCTTGATATTGGCGTTCTGGAACATCATCATCGCTTTCTTCGCATCCGCCATAGCCACATTTTGCGGTGTGGTGACGATCACTGCGCCGGTGATCGGTAGTGTTTGCACCAGGGTAAGGTGGATGTCGCCGGTTCCCGGGGGCATATCAATGATCAGGTAATCCAGCTCGTCCCAATACACATCAGAAACAAATTGCTTCAGTGCGGAAGTTGCCATAGGTCCGCGCCAGATCACGGCCTGCTTCTCATCTACCAGCAAACCGATCGACATAATTTTAACGCCAAAGCGCTCCATAGGCTCGATCATGCCTTTTCCGTTTACATCGCGCATCATCGGGCGTTCACCCTGTATGCCGAACATCATCGGGGCTGATGGGCCATAGATATCCGCATCCATTAAGCCCACTTTTGCACCGGTTTTAGCCAGGGCAATTGCCAGGTTGCTGGAAACCGTAGATTTACCTACGCCGCCTTTACCGGATCCCACCGCGATAATATTTTTTACTTTGGGCAATAGTTCGGAACCGTCCGTATTGCGCGCGCCCAGTACACGGGCGGTCATATTGATCTCAACTTCAGCCTCTTTGTCAATAAAAATTTTTATGGCATTTACTGCAGCCTTATGAATCATTTCTTTCATTGGGCATGCAGGAGTCGTCAATTCAATGGTAAAAGCTACTTTTTTTCCATCTATCCTGATGTCTTTCACCATGTTCAGGCTCACGATGTCTTTCCCGAAATCAGGATCATCCACATTGGAGAGCGCTTTGAGTACATCAGCTTCTGTTATCATATTGTTGTAAAATGTTTGAATTTTGCAAATTTACTACAGTATCTTGTATTCTCCGGGCTTTCTATATACTAAAATTGTGGTAATAGAGTTTTTATTAATAGTTTTCATTTTTGATAAATATTAGAATTTTAAACCAATTTAATAAACTATTTTTGCCAGATATATGCGACAATTGATTCATACCATATTAGCTGTTATTGCTGTAGCAGGATTTGCCACAGTTTCATTCGCCCAGAACAATAATGATAAGCTGGTGCAGGTTACAGGTGTGGTAAGGATGCAGGATACCAGCGATGTGATTCCTTACATGGGGATTTATGTAAAAAATTCCAATGCGGGAACGCTGAGTAGTGAAAATGGATTGTTTTCCTTACTGGCTTATAAAGGAGATACGCTTGTATTCAGCAGGGTAGGGTTCCAAACCCGGGAGTTAGTAATCCCGGCCAACTGGGACAAGAATTTTTATACCACAACGCAATATTTTGTACAGGATACCTTTGTATTAAACGAATTTGTGGTGAGACCTTACATGACCGCTGATGAGTTTGATTATGCTATGCGCTATAAAGAATACGACCCGGATCTTAATGCCGCGATCAAAGAAAATACCAGCAGGGATGTGATCACGATGATGTTGCGTAATATGCCTTCAGGCTCGGGTGATGGCGCGGCTTTCATGCAGCGTCAGCAGTCTTATCAAAACTCTTATTATGGCCAGCAGGCGCCTATAGGTTTGTTTAACCCCTTTAAATGGGCCGATTTTTATAAGTCAGTACAGCGGGGGGATTACCGTAAAAAGAAAAATTAATTTATAAAGGCATTGCAAACGCAATGCCTTTATTGTGCCCGTGAAATACTTTATTGAATACGGCCCAGGACACGGACACAATAAAAGCACCTGTACAGGTGCTTTTATTGTGTTTAAAATATGCTCTTTTGTTTATTTTTATTCAGCGATAGCTGCAATGCCCGGGAGTACCTTACCTTCAAAGAACTCCAGTAAAGCGCCACCCCCGGTGGAAACATAGCTTACTTTATCGGCCAGGTCGAATTTGTTTACTGCTGCCACGCTGTCGCCGCCGCCCACTAAACTGAAGGCGCCGTTGGCTGTTGCATCGGCCACTGCCTCCGCGATCGCTTTTGTTCCGGCCTGGAATGTTTCCATTTCAAAAACACCCATAGGGCCATTCCATAATATGGTTTTCGAATTAAGAATAACCGCTCTGAAAGCAGCCTGTGCTTTAGGGCCTATGTCCAGTCCCATCCAGCCATCAGGAATGTTTTTATTATCCGCGATCCGGGTTTGCGCGTCATTGGCAAATTTATCCGCTGCCAGGCTGTCTTCCGGCAGGTGGATATTTACGCCTTTCGTTTTTGCTTTTTCCAGTAATTCGCGTGCCATATCTAGTTTGTCATCCTCACAAAGCGACTGGCCGATGTTGCCGCCCATTGCTTTCGCGAAAGTATAAGCCATACCGCCGCCTATGATAATATCCGTAGCACGATCCAGTAAGTTTTCGATGATCAGGATCTTATCAGATACCTTGGCACCACCAATAATGGCGGTGAACGGGCGTTCCGCTTCGGATAATATTTTCTTTGCCGCATTTACTTCTCCTTCCATTAACAGGCCGAAAAGTTTGGAGGAATTATCAAAATAGTTAGCGATAATTGCTGTAGAAGCATGTGCCCTGTGCGCGGTACCGAAAGCGTCATTTACATATACATTACCGTATTTAGACAGTTTTTCAGCGAAGGCTGTATCGCCTTTTTCTTCTTCTTTATGGAAACGGAGGTTTTCTAAAAGAAGGATCTGGCCTTTTTGTAAAGCGGCAGCTTTATTGGCCGCGTCTTCGCCAACGCAGTCTTCGGTAAAAATAACCGGTACGCCGATCAGCTGGGATAAATGATTAACGATCCGGCTTAAAGAGAAATCTGCAGGTGTCAGCTCCGGTTTCTTCTCCAGGTCTTTTATTGGCCTGCCCCAGTGGCTCATCAGGATCACGCTACCACCATCTCTTAATATTTTTTTGATGGTTGGTAAGGCTGCCTTAATCCGTGTATCGTCAGTAATTTTTCCGTCTTTAATCGGAACATTAAAATCTACTCTAACAAGGGCTTTTTTGCCCGAAAAATCAAAAGAAGAAAATTTGCTCATATGCATAAAATATAGGAGAACAAATATACTGCTTTCTCCGCTCCCAAAATGGCTTAAGCATTTATTTTCTGTTTATAAAGTTCATCTGCTCTTATTGGTCGTTTAACGTATTGTAAAACGATTGTAGGAAATTTGCTACAATGGCGGAAAAAATTCATCTTTGCCGTAACTTCCTAGATATAAAAAACTTAGCTTAAAATTTATAACCACATATGAAAACGCGACGATTGGGAATTTTAGCCATTGGAATGGCTTTGATACTGGCTTCCTGTAATTCAGGATCGGGAGAAAAAAGTATTTTCTCCGGGGTGTCAGAAGTCTTTGATTCCGGGCTGAGTGAAGCGAGTGTAGCAAAAGCATTACAAACTGGTCTTGACCTTGATTCAACAGTATATAAACGTGCAGGAACGATCCGTTCCGAGATAGCCCTGATCTATGAAAAAAGTGGGAATAAACCTTTATGGATCGACGGCAAATCGATTTCTGAAAAAGGAAAAAAAGCGATCGCTTCTATCGGGAGCCTGGGCCTGGACGGCCTGGACCCGGAAAAGTACCAGTTCTCAAAACTGCAGCAGGCTTTAACGGCAAAAGAAAGCAGCGAGGAAAACCTGGCCAATACAGAGATATTGCTGACCCGCAGCCTTGCCCTTGCCGCAAGCGACCTTACCTTTGGCCTGCTGAACCCGGCAGAGGTAGATAAAGAGTGGCATTCCGATAATGACAGCATTTTTTCTTTCGCGGAAGTATTACTGGACGACAAATTACATAAGGATAATATCCTGGATGTTTTCCGGCCGTCCAATCCGCGCTATGCTTTAATGCAAAAAGAGATGGAAAAATGGACCCGCCTGAAGTCCGATACCAGTTATGTGAAATTTAAAGAACTGGTACAGGGTGGCAGCCTGAATGCACTCCAGGACCTGATCCGGAAAGAAATTCAGTCGGAGGAGGCAGATACCCTGCTGATCAAAAGCTATCAATACCTGAACCATTTATCTACAAGCGGCAAGGTAGATGAAGAGCTGCTGAAAGTAGCCAGGCGCCAGCCGGATGATTATATCAAACAGCTTAAGATCAACATGGAGCGTATGCGCTGGCTGCCGAATAAGCTGGATAATCAATATATATGGGTAAGCATTCCACAGGCAGAGATAGACTACTATAAGGACGGTAATAATTTGTTTCACAACAGAACGATCGTCGGCTCCCGGAGCAACAGGACCCCCTCGATCCTGAAACCGATGCAGAACATCGTGATCTGCCCGCCATGGGGTGTTCCGCTTTCTATTGTAGGTAAAGAGTACGGTGGCCGTATACCGGCGAGGTACGAAGTGTACCGTGGTGGTAAGCGGGTGCCTAATAGTATGGTGAATGCGGGCAATTACCGCCAGTTTGCCGTAAGGCAGCCACCGGGACCGTCTGCAGCATTGGGTTATGTGAAGTTCAACCTGCCTAATAAATGGGATATTTATTTGCATGACACCCCTAACCGTAGCCTGTTTGGGAATAAAGTACGGTATATGTCACATGGATGCGTGCGGGTAAAGGAACCCAGAGTACTGGCTGCACTGCTACTTGAGCACCAGAATATAGGCATCGATTCGATCAATAACATTATTAAAAAGAACCGGACCACGCCGATCAATACGGATAAAATACCGGTTTACATCAGCTATTTTACTGCGAATGCAGACAGTACTATGAAGAATATGCTGTACCTGACCGACCCTTATCGCAAAGATTCGGTACTGATGCAAAAGCTGGCATTAAAGTAAAATATATTTCATACATGATTTGAAATATTTGTTAATAATTGAGCAGAAGTGCCATTTTCGAAATAGAAAATGGCACTTTATCATTTAGAGCAGAAAAGCCTTCGTAACTTTGGGCGCTTTTAGAAGTGCAGGCCTGTTTTTCTAAAAGCTAATGATAACAACAAATAGGATATTATGAAAGTGGTTATAGTAGGGGGCGGATTTGCAGGGATCAACCTGGCCAAATCGCTCGCAGGAAAGCAAGGAATAGAAGTCGTGTTAGTGGATACGAATAATTATAATTTTTTTCCACCTTTAATTTACCAGGTGGCCTCTTCATTTATAGAGCCTTCCAATATCAGCCTGCCCTTCAGACGAATGTTTCAATACAAAGAGAACATTCGTTTTTTTAATGCCAGCCTGTTACATATAGAGCAAGCGGGGAATTACATCGTTACCGATAAAGGGAACCTCGAATATGATCAGCTGGTGCTGGCTATGGGTACGGAGACCAATTATTTCGGCATGGAAAATGTGCGGAATAATGCCCTGGCTTTGAAAACCATTAATGATGCTTTAGAAGTTCGTAATACGATCCTGGCAAACCTGGAAAAGGCTTGCCGTACCAAAGACCCGGAAGCGCTTAAGTGCATTATGACGATAGTCGTATCCGGAGGAGGGCCTACAGGTGTTGAGATTGCCGGCATGATGGCGGAAATGGGCAAGTATATCATGGAGAAGGATTACCCGGAATTGAATGGTGTGCCCAGCCGCATTATCCTGGTAGATGCCGCCCAGACCTTGCTGGGGCCCATGAGTAAAAAGTCGCAGGATGAAGCCCTTAAGCAGCTGAAACACCTGGGTGTGGAGGTGAAACTGGGGGTTGCGGTAAAGGATTTTAATAATAACGTGGTTTACCTGGCCAATGGTGAAGCCATAAAAACCCCAACCCTGATCTGGGTTTCGGGGGTGATCGCCAAAGAAGCCAAGGGCTTGCCGGCATCGAGTATCGGGCATGCCCGCAGGATATTGGTAGATGCTTATAATAAGGTTGAAGGAACAGATAATATTTACGCGATAGGAGATATTTGCCTGCAAATGACCGACCCGGCTTTTCCTAAAGGACACCCGCAGGTAGCGCAGCCGGCAATACAACAGGGAAAGCTTTTAGCTAAAAATTTTGAAAAAATATTGCTGGGGCAGCCCTTGAAAGCGTTTAAGTATAAGGATAAAGGCAGCATGGCGATCATTTCAAAGTTTAAAGCTGTGGTGGACCTGCCTAAAGGATTTATGAAAGGCGCATTGGCCTGGTTTACCTGGCTGTTCATCCACATTATGCCGATCGCGGGTTTTAGAAACCGCGTTAAGCTTTTCTTTAGCTGGATGTGGAGCTTTATTACCAATGACCCGACGATACGCCTGATCATCAGCAGCAAGCCGCCGAAAGAAGAGGATATTATGAATTAGAATGGCGCACTATTAATGGGTCATAAATGGGGAGTGCAGGGTGATTATTTATTGGCAATGGCAGTAAACGCAAGCACGCAATTTAAGGTCATTTCGACTGTAGCGTAAGGCATGGAGCAATCTCTGTTGATTTTGCGAATGGGTAATTGTTAATAGGTGGCTGATGAGCATGTCGAAGCATGTGGGGCACCTTGCTTTCACTCTTCGACATGCTCAGGGTGACATAAGAGACAGCGTTTTGAGATTGTGTGATTTTATAATATGCCTGAAATAAAGACCGGCTTATGGACGGTAGTCGATGATCCTTAATTGTTTCCTGGAGCCATTCGGGAACTGTAAGGCCATCAATGCGGCCGCATTGATAAACTCTATTTCGGGTACCACTCTTATCTGCGCCCGGAAAGTAGCTTTCAGTGCTGCAAGTGCTTCCGAGGGATGTACTGACTTGCTCACTACCTGTATGCGGATCTCGTCCTGCAGCTCACTATTCTGGTGAATACCGATCAGGTAATTTTCGATCCAGGTTTCTTTATTGAGCAGCTCGAAGATCGCGGAAGGGTAGACCGAAGTACCCTTATATTTAATTAATTGTTTTTTGCGGCCTAAGACCGGGCCTATACGAATAGCATGTCGCCCGCAGGCGCAGCTTTTCGTGGTATGCTTACAAAGGTCTCCCGTGCGGTAACGGAGTAGGGGCATTCCTTCCACGCCTAAAGTGGTGATGGTAACTTCCCCGATCTCGTCTTCAGCAACAGCATTACCGGCTTCGTCTAAAAACTCAACAATGATCAGTTCCGGGTTCGTATGAAGGCCCGCTTCTGCATTACAGGCCGTGAAGGCGGTTTGCATTTCTGTAGCGGCGTAAGTACTGTGAAGCGCAAGCGGCCAATCCTGGCAAATACGTTCATGCAATATACTTTTCTGCCATTCGGAGTCGTACATGCTTTCCCCGATCGCGAGTACTTTTTTTACCGGAAAGCTTGCTAAATCAATCCCTTTTGCTTTGGCGGTTTCAATAAGTTTTAAAAGAAAAGAGGGTACTGCGACCAGAGTATTTACGCCCAGGTTACGGATCACTTCCAGTTGCATTTCCGGTGAACCGGGACCGGTGCGTACCACAGCAGCTCCCAGCTTGCGGGCGCCCTGGTAGTAAGCCATCCCGGCCATGAACTGTTTATCCAGGGTCAGTAACAGCTGTATCGTATCTGTCTCGCTTAGGCCCATAGTTACGAAAGAGCAATATTCGTTATAGGCCAGCCGCTCCAGGTCATTGGCCGTAAGAGCTATGGTTACCGGTGTGCCCAGCGTTCCCGAGGTAGCAGTATATTCCGCGATTTTATCTTTGCCAACACAGAGAAAATCCCAATTGTTCAATTGAAGGTCTTCTTTTGAGGTCGTGGGCAGATCGGTAAGTTTTACGGTAGTAATGTCGATACTAGCCGAACGGAATAGCTTTTGATAAAAGGGTGAATGTGCTTTAAGGTATTGTAACAAATCCCTGAAAGCCTGGTCCTGCCAGGCTTGTTGTTGTATTAAAGGTTCAAAAGAAAGAGGTTGTTGTCCCCAATTATACTTCATTGCCCATCATTAAGTAAGCTTTGATAAAACCGTCCAGTTCACCGTCCATTACCGGTTGCACATTACCTACTTCATAGTCGGTACGGTGGTCTTTGATCATTTTGTAAGGGTGGAACACGTAAGAGCGGATCTGGGATCCCCATTCAATTTTCTTTTTGCTGGCGTTCGCTTCATTTTTCAGCGCTTCACGCTTGCGTAATTCTTCTTCATATAAGCGGCTTTTCAGCATCATCATAGCCTTTTCGCGGTTAGCCAGCTGGCTCCGCTCGGTCTGGCAGACCACGACAATACCGGTCGGGATGTGGGTGAGCATTACCTTCGTTTCCACCTTGTTTACATTCTGTCCGCCGGCGCCGCCACTTCTTGACGTTTCCATTTTTACATCAGAATCCGGTACTTCAATATGGATAGTATCATCTACCAGCGGGTAAACGAATACAGAAACAAAAGAAGTGTGCCTTCGGGCATTGCTGTCAAAAGGAGAGATCCGCACCAGGCGGTGCACACCGCTTTCACTTTTGAGCAAGCCATAGGCAAATTCACCTTCGAATTGCAGGGTGGCCGTTTTGATCCCGGCCCCATCGCCCCATTGCCAGTCTACCTCGGATACTTTCCAGCCTTGTTTCTGGCCGTACATGCGGTACATACGCGCGAGCATTTCGGCCCAGTCCTGGCTTTCCGTGCCACCGGCACCGGCATTGATCTGTATGATGGCGGTCAGCTCATCTTCCGGTTCGTTTAAGGTGGACTTGAATTCCACTTCGTCCAGGTTCTTTATAGCCTGTTCGTAGGCTGCTTTTACTTCTTCTTCGGTTGCTTCGCCCTCTTTCCAGAAGTCAAACAGTATGGCAAAATCTTCTACGGCGTCCCGGGTCTGGTTGTACAGGCCGGTCCAGTATTTGTTGATCTTTATTTCTTTTAAAATACCGGTAGCGCGCGTATCATCGTCCCAGAAACCGGGCGATGTGGAGAGTTGAAAATCACTTTCGGCCTTAGCCGTTCTTTCTTCAACGTTCAGAAATTGGTATAAGTGAGCCAGGCGCTCACGCATTGATTTTAATTGTTCAGCAGTCATTTCCCGTGGAAAGTTAGGAGTGCAAAGATAAAGAAATAATGCCATGGATACCGCTTAAGCCTTTATTTAGCGGTAATGTATGGCAGGCCCGGTCTGAAGCACCGGTATGATTATATTTTTGAAATTGCTAGTTGAACGAAACACTCAGGTCGAGCAGCATTTCCACATGGGGGATATCGTCTTCCAGGTACATATTGCCCTGGGTTTTAAAACCGAAAGCCTGGTAAAACCTTTCCAGGTATTGTTGCGCGCTGATCCGGATACTGGTTTTTGGCCAGCGCTCTTTGATGTGATAGATCGCCTGCCCGATCATTACTTTACCTAAACCCAGGTTCCGGGCAGATTGCACGGTCAAAAAACGGCCAAAGCTGGCTTCTTTATAGGAAACGCCGGGCGGTAGTATCCGGCAATAAGCCAGCATCGCATTGTCTTTAGTATAAAAAAGGTGTAAAGCGTTGAGGTCTTTGTTATCTACATCCTGGTAACTACAGGCTTGCTCCACAATGAAAACAGCATTCCTGATTTGCAGGATGCTGTATAACTCCTGATTGCTGAGCGTGTCAAAAGTTTTTAAACTCCAGGACATAGGTCAATGCTTTAGGTAACACTTTAAAAGGAGATATTATAATAATTTAGCTTGAGCCAGCACGTCCTTGATGCCCTGGTAGGAATATTTAAGGTATTCCGGCAGCTGTGCGACGGGTACCCATTTTGCCTCTGCTATATTTTCTTCGGCCTGCGGGGTCAATACCGGGGTGCCGCTAACATTCATGTTGAACCAGACGGTAGTTTTTATGATGTCTTTTTTATGCTCTGAATAAATATGGAAGGTGTCTGCGATCTTGTTGCCTAAATTGAGCTTATGCAAGCCGGTTTCTTCCTGCACCTCTCTTACCGCGCAGGCTTCAATGGATTCTCCATCGTCCAGTTTTCCTTTGGGCAGGTCCCATTTCCCCCTGCGGTAGATCATCAGTATATCCCCTTCTTCATTATGTACCACACCACCGCCGGCGCTGATCGGTTTAAAATAGCTGCTGATTTCTTTCTGCAGCACGTCAATATCAATATCTTCTATAATTACCCCTTGTGTAAATGGTTTTTCCAGTTGTTTTTTCGCCATTCTGAAATTGCGGTGAAAAGCGCCTATAAACAGCTCAAAACCTTTGCCTAAGGGATATTGACTGATAAAACTTTCTGCGGAGTTCGTCAATATCAATGGCTTGTCATTAATATATATTTTCTGTACAAAATGCATGGAACGAAGATACATGATATTTGCTAAAAACTGATTTGTTTTGCCCGCTTATGAGTTGTATAATTATTAATCTATCATTATGTTTCATTAATGATTATTTTTGCAGGCATGAGCAATGCAAATATTTTCGCCGAAAAATTATTACAGATCAAAGCATTAAAGTTGAATGCTGATGAACCCTTTACCTGGACATCAGGATGGAAATCCCCGGTGTACTGCGACAATCGTAAACTATTGTCTTTTCCCCACGTTCGGGACTATGTAAAAAGTGAATTGGCTAATTTGATCCTGGACCAGTTTGGAGACGCGGAAGTGATTGCCGGTGTGGCTACCGCCGGTATCCCGCATGGTGCTTTGGCAGCCGACTTGCTGCGTTTGCCATTTATTTATGTAAGGGATAAGCCGAAAGGGCACGGTTTGGGTAACCAGATCGAAGGTGCTTTGGAGCCCGGCCAAAAGGTAGTTGTGGTAGAGGACCTGATCTCCACCGGTAAAAGCAGCATTGCGGCTATAAATGCCCTGAAAGCTGCCGGTGCAGAGGTGATCGGCCTTGTGGCTTTGTTCACTTATGGCTTCGATGCGGCAGAAAAGGCTTTTGAGGAGGCCGGGGTACCTTTTTTCACCATAAGTAATTATAATGCCCTGGTGGAAGTAGGCCTGAAACTGGGAATTATCTCCGAAAACCAGGTAGAGGCATTAAGCGACTGGAGAACGAACCCGTCAGAGTGGAGACAATCATAAAATAATTGCGGATAAGGGCAGGTCAGCGACCTGCCCTTATTTTTTATGCCATTAATTTATTCAGTTTATTGAGCACGGCCAGGCGTACATTCCGTGGAATCAGTCTTTCGATATTGATCTTTCCCGGGTTATTAGCCTTCGCGATCAGCAGCAGCTCTATTTCTTCCTTTGCTATGTCCAGCATAGCGGTATAAGATAAAACATCATTGCTGAAATCACATAAGGCTTTCACTATCAGGTCCTGGTAAGGTAAAAAGCTGATACTTTGATTTTGTTCCGCCTGGACGGGAGCAATATGTAATAGTGCCGGGCTGTTTTGCAGTTGCGCTTCCATAATATTGAGCTTTAATTTCCATACAAAGAAAGGAAGCAGGTGCGCCAAACTAAGGCGTAGTGAAAAGCTATTTTTTTATATTTTAATATTCTTTGCATATTCCCGGAATTTTCTTTACTTAGAAGCCTATAAACCAATATTTTTTCCAAAATCTAAAAAATAAGTACTTATGTTTAAAGTCGGAGACCAGTTCAAGCAGGAATTCAGTTACACCCAGGAAGAAGTGGATATGTATGCCAAAGTAAGCGGGGATACCAATCCTTTACATATAGATGAAGAAGCCGGCAAAAATTCCATGTTTGGCCGCAGGATCATTCACGGGTTTTTAGGCGCCAGTATTTTTACCCGTATATTCGGTACACTTTGGTATGCGGATGGTACGGTGTATATGGCTCAAAGTGTAAAATGGCTGCGCCCAATGTTTACAGGGCAAAAATATATCGGGGTAATTACGGTAAAAGAAATCAATGCAGAGAAGCACCGGGTAACATATACCTGCGAGGTATTTGATGAAACCACAGGGGAGCAGACCATAACCGGGGAAGCGACCTTGATGAATAAAAAGCAGTATGTCTGGGCGTAATTATAATAAGATGTTACAACAATGAAGGGACACGAATTGTGTTCCTTTATTCTTTAATACCAACCGTTAATAAGAACAGTAAGTAATCATTTCAATAAATTTTTTTTAAATGAGGGCAGTGACTTTATTTTTTAGTTTGATGTTGTATGCTGGTTTATCTCTGGCCAACCTTAAATATCATCCTGTTAGCTTTATCCTCAGCACGGATAAAGAAAGCTATTATGAAGGTGAAAAAATAACGATTTTAATTACTATTACTAATAACGACAAAGAGAGAACACTTCCTGTATTGCTGCCGCATACCCAGAATACAGGGCAAAAACTATTTTATCTTAGTGCTTACGACAAGGCTGACAACACGCTGCTACTTCGTTACACAGAAGATAGAATGCTTAATATGATGGTTCATGACACAGGAACGGTTGCTATCAAATACCTAAAACCATTAGAGCAAGTTGTTGTCCGTATTTACCTTAATGATTTTGAAAATTACTATAATTATCATACCCAAAATACTTCCCACCACAGTTTTGGCGTTCCGCTATTTGCAGGGGTTTATAAAATAAATGCTACCTACAATCCAAACGGTATAGCGCTGGGCGACAGTATTTATACCTACTACAATGATTTCGAGAAGAACAGTATAAGCACAGGTAAACAGTTAATGCCTCAAAGTGGCCAAATAACACAAATGATTGACTTAAAAATAAAGCGAAGCACGGATAGCGTTGTAACTATTGAACGAAACAAGTATTTCATTAAAACAGATGGAGATCGTTTTTTCTATCTGTCAAAAAATTTACCCCGGATTACTACGGACACACACTGTCACCATATTACCAATCTGCCGCCTGACAGTTATTCCGTAAAAAATGAATATTTCTACAGTCATTTTAACAATTTGTATGCGGAATACATCGCCCGGTTTGAAGATGGGGATATCAGGGAGTATAGGAAGTTTTCTGATTGGTGTCCAAGTTATCTTTATACAGAAAGGTACAATGATTTTAAGCAAAAAACTCATTATGAATTGCAGCTGCCTGATAAACGATTTTACAGTGTTTCCTATCATCAGCCAGGTGGGAGTATACACCAGGAAACGTTTTGCTCGGCCGATGGTACGCTATGCAACGTAACCACGTATGAATATAACAAGGAAGGTAAATTGAAAGGGAAGAAAAGTACTATTACCCAGCCTTGTGTTGAAGTTGAACTTGAGGGAAGTAAAAAGAGTGTACAACGGGTGGTAAACTTAGGAGGTTAATAATAAACGCTTCTAACGATACCAATTTAATTCTATAATTAGTTTGCTATTTTTGAAAAAGTGCTATAGGTTAATTTATTCATCCGTATAAAGAAAAAGCAATTGTGCCCTAAAAAATAAGAGATCACAATTGCTTTTTATATTATTTGATAATAATTGTTAAGATGCGGTAGTCCCCAGCAGCTTATTCAGGATATCAATCGCCGATTTAGCAATGATGGTTCCCGGGCCAAATACAAAGCTTACGCCAGCCTGGTACAGGAAATCATAGTCCTGCTGCGGGATCACACCGCCGGCAACGACCATAATGTCTTCACGGCCATATTTTTTTAGCTCTTCGATCACCTGCGGCACCAGGGTTTTATGTCCTGCTGCAAGGCTGGATACCCCAAGAATATGCACATCATTCTCTACTGCTTGTTTGGCTGCTTCTGCAGGAGTCTGGAACAATGGCCCGATGTCTACATCAAAGCCAAGGTCTGCAAAGCTTGTAGCGATCACTTTCGCGCCGCGGTCGTGGCCATCCTGGCCCATTTTGGCGACCATGATCCTGGGGCGGCGCCCTTCTTCCTGCGCAAACAGGTCGGCCAGTTCACGGGCTTTTTTAAAGTTTTCATCCATGGCGATCTCTTTTGAATATACGCCGGAAATACTCCGGATGCGGGCCTGGTAGCGGCCGAATATTTTTTCCAGGGCATAGGAAATTTCGCCCAGGGTGGCTCTTTTCCTGGCGGCATCTATGGCTAATGCCAGTAAATTACCTTCACCGGTTTTCGCGGCTTGCGTCAGTGCGTCCAGGGCTTCCTGCACGGCTGCGTTATCTCTTTCCGCTTTAAGCTGCGCCAGGCGCGCCAGCTGCTGTTCGCGTACTTTGGTATTATCTACCTCAAGAATCTCAATATCAGATTTTTCATCGGTGATATAGTTGTTGACCCCTACAATCGTGTCCAGTCCGCCATCTACACGGGCCTGTTTTTTCGCTGCCGCTTCTTCGATGCGCATTTTAGGTACCCCGGTTTCTATGGCTTTTGCCATACCACCCAGGGATTCTACTTCCTCGATCAGTGTCCAGGCTTTTTCCGCGATCTGCTCGGTCAGGTATTCTACGTAGTAAGAGCCACCCCAGGGGTCTACCGTACGGCAGATATCCGTTTCGGTCTGTAAAATGATCTGTGTATTCCTGGCGATACGGGCACTGAAGTCGGTAGGCAAGGCAATGGCCTCATCCAGGGCATTGGTGTGCAGGCTTTGGGTGTGGCCCATAGCTGCGGCCAATGCTTCAATAGCTGTACGCGCTACATTATTAAAAGGATCCTGCTCGGTAAGGCTCCAGCCACTGGTCTGGCAGTGGGTACGTAAAGCCATACTTTTTTCTTTGAGCGGGTCGAACTGTTTTACGATTTTCGCCCAAAGCATACGTGCGGCACGCATTTTGGCGATTTCCATAAAATGGTTCATCCCTATGGCCCAGAAGAAAGACAGGCGGGGCGCGAAATCGTCAATTTTCAAACCTGCCTTGATACCGGTACGGATATATTCCAAACCATCTGCCAGCGTATAGGCCAGCTCGATATCAGCCGTAGCGCCTGCTTCCTGCATGTGGTAACCACTGATGGAAATGGAATTAAATTTAGGCATGTTCCGCGAGGTAAACTCAAAAATATCGGCGATGATCTTCATGGAATGCTCCGGCGGGTATACGTAAGTATTCCGTACCATGAATTCTTTAAGAATATCATTCTGGATGGTACCGGAAAGCTTATCCATAGATACGCCCTGTTCTTCGGCAGCGACTACATAGAAGGCCAGGATCGGTAACACGGCACCGTTCATCGTCATGGAAACGCTCATCTCGTCCAGGGGGATCTGGTCGAAAAGGATCTTCATATCCAGGATGGAATCAATAGCTACACCTGCTTTTCCCACATCGCCTACCACACGCTCATGATCACTGTCGTAGCCCCGGTGGGTAGCCAGGTCAAAGGCTACGGAAAGGCCTTTCTGCCCGGCAGCCAGGTTGCGGCGATAGAAAGCATTACTTTCTTCCGCGGTACTGAAGCCGGCATATTGGCGGATCGTCCAGGGCTTTTGCACATACATGCTGCTGTAGGGGCCCCTAAGGAAAGGAGCTATACCGGCAGCCAGCTGCAGTTGCTTTTTATTTTTAATATCAGCCTCGCTGAAGTTACTTTTAACCGGGATACCTTCTGCGGTCGTAAAAGTAGCCGTTTCGCCGGCCGTACTTTCTTCGAGCACATTGGTAAATGGTATTTGGGAAAAATCTTTTCGCATTCGAAAAAATGTAATTTTTAGCCAACAAAGGTAAAGATTAATCCCCGAAATTATGAGTACAAAGCGGAGCAATACATTGGAAACGTGCGCGCAGATAAAAAAGGGAAAGGATATGTATAAAAGAGCTTATGATGCGTTATGTAAATAAATCTATGAATTGGAAACATTGGCCGGCGGATAGACTATTGACCGCTTATACATCATCGTTTTTCTTATAAATTGAATAAAGCATGAGAAGTATATGCATCTTAATATTTTCCCTGTTCGGAAAGGTACTTTTTGCACAACAGTATAGCGGGGTAAATGTTAACCGGATTAAAGGCAGGATTTATAAAGGAGAGCAAGAGTTTGAGCAGTACCACCAGTTGTCAGCCGGCATTAATTTGATCCGCAGCCTGAACTATGACGGGGATATAGCCTGGAGCCTCAGGCCGGCTAAGGGGTATACTTACCGGGTAGTTATTCCCGGTATGCAATTCGAATATGCCTATAACTGGCAAAGGATCGCGATTCATTTACGGTACCTGTACGAAAAAGTTGAGGGTCGAGTCAATACGCCTCAGTTACAGGCAATCTACAGAGTGGATCAAAGTACCTATGGGCTGGGTATGCATTACAAATGGCTGTACCGGGATCATTTGCGTTTGTATTCCGGTATCACACTAGGGTCTTCCGTTCAAAAAGTTCGGGAAACGATTAATGGCAATGGTTATACCAATACTTCCAGGGTCGGTTATGGAAGTATTCAGTTAATTGCTTTGGGAATCCAATATAAATTCTCGAATTTTGGGTTATTCGGTGAAGCAGGATACGGAACAAAGGGATTAGTTTATGCCGGAGCATTTTATAGCATTTAAATGAAGAAGATAATTTTAATGGTTACAGGCCTGGCTTTAAGCCTGGGTACATTGGCACAGCGCTACAATGAGGGCGGCGTTTCAATCCGGAATGCCCGGGGGGAGCGTAACCGTTCGATCTATCACAAACTACAGCTGGGCGTATTGGCTCCCGGTACTATGCCGGCCCGTAAAAATGTCTGGTATACCAAAGCTTTAGACCCTGCGGTTTCGGGGAAAGCCAATATTGTTCCTTTGACCCTGCAATATGCCTGGAGCAGTAATGTTAATACCGAATTTTTGATCCACGCGGGTTTTGAGCAGGTGAAATATTATAGTGAAAATAACCCGGGTCAATCTGATCATACCCGGAATTTCGCCAGCTTACTGATCGGGGTGAATTATAAATGGTGGCAGCAAAAATATATAACGTTGTATAGCGGTTTGCTGATCGGCGGCGGAGTAGGGCGCTATGCCATTGCTAAAGATGATATCGTAGATCCTACGTTTGAAACCGACCGAACCAACTGGGCCTATCCTAGTGCGCAATTAACGGCTATTGGAGCCAACTTTGGTCAAAAAGTGGGTGGTTTTTGTGAAATCGCTTTTGGTTCCAAAGGTATCGTAAATGGTGGTGTTTACTGGCGTTTCTAATCTTGCAAAACTTTTAATTTGTGCTAATAAAAGAAGCCTGGCAGCGACTGCCAGGCTTCTTTATGTTTAATTGCTTTACTTATTTTTGAACTTTGTTCAGGATAGAAGCAGGAACTCCTTTTTTATTCAGAAGTATTGCTGTTGTCTTTAATTGAACATAAGCCTTAGATACATTTAAATAACCTTTGTAGTCATTATCTTCCCCCCAGGAGTTCTTGACAATATAATACTCTTTCCCGTTCTGGTCTTTAGACATACCTACGATGTGCATACCATGATCATCTGTAGTAGTCTGGTTGTCCAGGCCTACCTGGCGGATCTCAGGCGTGATCGTCAGTTCTTTTCTTACTTCAGTAAACAAGGCATCTTTTTCCTCTTTTTTCATTCTTTTTGCATCCAGGTTCATCGCGTTTTCCGGTACATAAGCCACACCGTTTGGCCAGGAGAAGTAAGGCTCAGATACATCTGTTGCCCAGGTCACGGTATAACCTTGTTTTAAAGCATGGTCAATGATATTAGTGATTTCCTGCATAGGGATATTATTCACCCATTCAAAAGACCAGTTGTCCGGTACCATCATCATGGCTTTTTCCCAATAAGGGGTATTGGTCTGGGACATGAATTCGATATAGTCATCGGGGTTAAGGCCTACTACCTCTTTCGCAAACGATTTAGGGGTGTAATTTTTACCTGCGTAAGTAAATGATTCCGGTACTTTTCCAAGATAAGCATCCAGGGTATTGCTGACTAAGGATTTCCAAACCGGGTTAATGGTACCGTTTTTATTGGCAGCCACACCTTTCAGCATACCTTCCAGCACTGCCTGCATTTCGCCGAAATTATTACGCGTAGCGCCTGCAGTCAGCCCGCTGTATACCTCCTGGGGTACGGTACCATATTTACGTAAGCTGTTGATCACATCGTGCGGTTCACCACCATCGCCCCAGCCTATATTGCCACCCATGCGCACATATACATCGGATTTGTCTTCATATTGTTTGCGGGCATGAAAGATCTTGGATAAATGGATCGGCTTTCGGCCGGCCTTGATCATTTCAGATTCTAAAAAAGAACCGGTAGCATAACTCCAGCAGGTACCTGAACTACCCTGGTTTTCCACAGCAGTACGATCTATATTGATCACTTCGGTAAAACGGTACGCTTTCTTTGCAGTGTCTACTTTAGTGCCGCTGGTAGCTTTTACCAGGTTGTCCTGGGCCATGGCCGCGCTGAAAACAAACATTCCTGCAATAATGCTCAACGTGATTTTTTTCATTTCTATATTTTATTTTTATTAATTTTTCTGATTCAGACCTTCAAAGTTAGTAAAATTCACCTATGGGCTATGGGGTAGATTTAGGGGTATTTTATATTCCTGCTATAGATTATACCCTTATTTTTATGTTTTCGTATAAAAGCAATACTGTATCGAACAGTATTTATCATTACTCACTCTTTATTAAACATGATTATATGGCAAAACAAATACTTATTGCAGGGGCATCGGGTTTTATAGGACAGTATATCAGCCGCAAATTCCGGGAAGAAGGGTGGAAGGTGAAAACGATAGGCCGTTCTGATGAGTTGAGCTGGGACGACGGGGAAGGTATTACTGCCGCTTTAAATCAATCGGCCGTGGTGATCAACCTTGCCGGTAAATCGGTGAATTGCCGGCATACGGAAGCTAATAAAAGGGAGATCCTGGAAAGCAGGGTGAAGACTACTGCTATTATGAATGAATGCATTCGGGCGTGTAGCAAGCCGCCTGAACTCTGGCTGAATGCCAGCGGTATGTCTATTTATCCGCGTACTGTTGATGAAGTATGTACCGAGGAAAGTGATACCGATAAGGAAGGTATATTTATGGCTGAAGTAGCTAAACAATGGGAAGCGGCCTTGTACCAATATGAGTTACCGAAAACCAGGAGAGTTGCTTTACGTACCAGCATTGTACTGGCTAAGGAAGGCGGCTCCCTTGCCGAATTGGTCAAACTATGTAAACTGGGACTGGGTGGCACCGTGGGTTCCGGCAAACAAATGATGTCCTGGATACATCTGGAGGATTATTTCCAGGTACTGCTCTGGATCATAGCGCATAAAGAAATCACGGCGCCGGTAAACCTATGCGCGCCGAAACCTGTGTCTAACCGGTATTTTATGAAAGCATTGCGTAAAGCCCTTAAAGTACCTATAGGCTTACCGGCACCCGCATTCGCTGTAAAGATCGGTGCCAAAGTGATCGGTACAGAAGACTCCCTGGCCCTGGACAGCTATAATGTGGTCAGTAAAGTATTGCCGCAAACAGGTTACACATTCAGATTTGAGCTTTTAGAACAAGCTTTTGTAAATTTTTGGCCTAAAGATTAACGCGGAAATATTTTTTCGTTTGATTTTCCTATTTTCGCCAAGATTAGCCCATTGCTAATCCATATTCATTTAAAAACATAAAATCAAATTTTATATGAGTTCAAAAATTAAGGTAGCAAATCCTGTAGTGGAACTGGACGGAGATGAGATGACCCGTATCATCTGGAAATTTATCAAGGATAAACTGATCCTTCCTTATATCGATGTAGATATTAAATACTTCGACCTGGGTATGGAACATCGTGATGCTACTGATGACCAGGTAACCATTGATGCCGCTAATGCCATTAAACAATATGGTGTGGGTATTAAATGTGCTACCATTACGCCCGATGAGCAACGTGTAGAAGAGTTTAAATTGAAACAAATGTGGAAGTCCCCGAACGGGACCATCCGTAATATACTTGATGGTACCGTATTCCGCGAGCCTATCGTTTGTGAGAATGTACCACGTTTAGTGCCTAACTGGACTGCTCCTATCTGTATCGGCCGTCACGCTTTTGGAGATCAATACCGCGCTACAGATTTCGTTACCAAAGGTCCTGGTAAGCTGACCGTGAAGTTTGAAGGTGAGGACGGTACGGTTCAGGAATATGAAGTTTACAACTTTAAAGGAGATGGCGTTGCATTGGCCATGTATAATACCGATGAGAGCATTAAAGGCTTTGCCCGCTCTTGTTTCAACCAGGCTTTAAGCAAAAAATGGCCTTTATACCTGTCTACAAAAAATACCATCCTGAAAAAATATGATGGCCGCTTCAAAGATATCTTTGAAGAGATCTATCAGAATGAATTCAAAGCACAATTTGTCGATGCCGGTATCACTTACGAGCACCGCCTGATCGATGATATGGTGGCTTCAGCATTGAAATGGAACGGCAACTTCGTATGGGCTTGTAAAAACTATGATGGTGATGTGCAATCTGATACCGTAGCACAAGGTTTCGGTTCATTAGGCTTAATGACTTCTACCTTAGTAACACCGGATGGTAAAACTATGGAAGCAGAAGCGGCGCACGGTACGGTTACCCGTCACTACCGGGAGCACCAACAAGGCAGACCGACTTCTACTAACCCGATCGCATCTATTTTTGCATGGACACGCGGTCTGGAGTTCAGAGGTAAGCTGGACAGTAACCAGGAGTTGATCGACTTCTGTCATGCTTTGGAAGCTGTATGTATCGAAACCGTAGAGTCCGGTAAAATGACCAAAGACCTGGCGGTATGTATCCATGGTAATAAAGTAGAGCATGGTAAGGATTATTTGTATACTGAAGAGTTCCTGGAAGCTTTAGACCAAAACCTGAAAGCTAAACTGGCTAAATAGGTTTTCTAAATACTAGTAAAAATCCCCTGTTCCTTAAAAGCAGGGGATTTTTTATTAATCATAAATTTACACGATGATCTTTCAGTACGCCATTAGTTGGCGTATATATAATGGGCGTAATATTAATACTATAAACTTATCAGCCACCTTGAGATTAATATAACTGGAAAGATTACATCCTATACCAATTTTAAAGATCATAAAGCGGGAAATATCCTGAAGCCTTTAAAAGACTTACTTTTGTCATGCCTTTGTCTGAATATGCTTAGCGAAAAGTGAAAATGGAAAAGCGCTTTATTCTTTGGATAGCTTTGTCCTGTTAATTTATAAGATGAACGTTTTTAACCTTGAGCTGACTATCCGTTTTGCGTGTCCCGGACATGCCGGCGATCCTTTATACCTCATCGGTAGTCTTAATAACTGGCAACAGGAAGGCGTTTTGCTGGGTCATATCCACGAAGGGCAAAATGAACTTATTGTACAATTAAAGAACGTTCCGGGAGGCTTACTGGAATTCCAGCTGAGCAGGGACGGCTGGTCCGCCGTTTCCTGTCGCTCTGATGGTTCGGTAGCTGATCCGTTTACTGTCTTTATTGAAGAAGATACAGCACTACAATTAACCATCTTTGCCTGGAGCGATGATTTTTCGTTTCCTACTGCAACAGAGCAGGTACACTGGTTAAGTGAGGCTTTCTTTTTCCCGGCGTTAAACGCTTATCGCAAGGTCTGGATTTACCTCCCTCCCAGTTACCCCTATTCAAAGGTTAAGCGCTACCCGGTATTGTATATGCATGACGGGCAGCATTTGTTTGAGGAAGCAACTGCTGTAGGCCGAAAAGGCCCTGTGGAATGGCAGGTGGATCAAGTGATTAACCGCGCTGCAGACGAGGCGATCGTAGTGGCTATTGCGCATGGCGGCGAAGAGCGGGATCGCTTACACGATTATGTAGTACTGCCGGTAGCGGGTATGCCTGAACCTGCGGGCGAGCGGTACCTGGCAGATATTATACATACGCTGAAACCTTATGTAGACGCTCATTACCGGAGCATGAGCGATCGGAAATATAATGCGATGGCCGGGAGTTCTTTAGGAGGCCTGCTGAGCTTGTATACCGGCTTGATACATCCGGCTAGCTTTGCCTGCCTGGGTATTTTTTCCCCTTCTCTCTGGCTGGACAATATGCAGGTGCACAACTTTATTGATACCCTTTCCACTGATGAACGGGCACAGCAGGAGCAGCAAAGCTATTACTTATACGGCGGCAGCCTGGAAAACAGGAAAATAAAAGACCGCGCGCCTGTGGCAATGGATAAAGCGATTGAACACATCGGGGAAGTGTTATCCGGTAGTTTGCAGGCCAATGTGACTATCGACATCAACCCTGCAGGTAAACACGGCGCATTGTACTGGCAGCAGGCCTTCCCGCACTTTTATGCATGGTGGCAGGTGCAGATGGCCCTTTGATGATCACGATGGGAACAATATTCAAAAACTATTAAAACCATAAATTACGGAAGCGATAAAAGTAGCCCGGCACTTATTCCGGGTAGTCAACAAAACCTATAAAACACCCCATTATATAAGCATACAATTGCAAGGTGAAGGCGCGCGTGATTTTGAACAATGCACCCTGGGCGCGAACAATAAGATCTTCCTTCATAGGCATTGGAGTAAGCACCGTATAGAGGAGCCTGTAGTACCCGATTGGGACACTTTTCATGGGGAAGAAAAACCATTGATACGTACTTATACGCACCGTGCAATAGACAAAGAGCAGAATATAATCACTATAGATTTTGTATTTCATGGCGATGAAGGCCCGGCATCTTACTGGGCGCATAAAGCTGCTCCCGGCGATTTCCTGGGTGTGGCCATGAAGCTGAAATCGGCGCCGCTGGTACCTGAAACGGATTGGTACTTGTTAGTAGGCGATGCGACCGCTATACCTGTTCTGTCCTGCATACTGGAAGCTTTACCGACAACAGCCAAAGGTAAATGTATCCTCGAAGTTGCTACGGTTGCGGATATACATACTGATCTGCGGCATGAAGGGATAGAAATCGAATGGCTGATCAATCCTCATCCCGAACAGGGTAGTTTGCTGACTGAAGAGGCAAAGAAAGCAGCACTTCCTAAAGGGGCAATGACATTTGCTTATGTAGCTGCAGAGTACAGGACGGTAAAAGAGCTGCGTTGGTACTTCCGTGAAGAACTGGGCTGGACCGCGAAAATGTTTTACGCCTATTCTTACTGGAAAGCGGGCATGGCCGAAGACCTGTCTGTAGCGGACCGGCAGGCCGAAAAGAGATCGGAATAATAGATAGGAGATAAACTTATGATCCCGTAGGTGTTGTAAATAGCTCAATGCTTTTTTAAAATGACAAAAGCCTCTGTACAGAGGCTTTTGTCATTTTAAAAAATGAGGTAAATAAAAATTAATCTTTTACTATTTGTGTATGCCACTGAAGGGAATCCTGAGCCCCGGCAAAGTTTATAGTATAAACCCCGGATGCATAACCTTTCAGATCTATTAGTACGATTTCATTTGCATTAACCTTCACTACCATTAATTTTTTACCCGTAATGTCGTATAGCGTCAGGGTACCCGGCATTGAAATACCTTTAATAGTTATTTTGTCTTTGGTAGGATTCGGGAAAACAACAATTTCTTTTGGCGCATTAGTCGGCTTAATGTTTACGCCTTGTACGGTCATCTGTATCTTATTACTATTGGCCGTCGCAGGGTTCACACAAGCTGCATTACTGGTCATGCTTAAGCTGATCTCGTCCCCGTTAGCGAAGTCTGTACCGGCAATCCCGGTCCAGGTAGCTGAAGTTGCCCCGTTT
Source organism: Taibaiella sp. (assembly GCA_016786705.1). Taxonomy (GTDB): domain Bacteria; phylum Bacteroidota; class Bacteroidia; order Chitinophagales; family Chitinophagaceae; genus Edaphocola. The sequence goes on along the minus strand of JAEUVV010000009.1, from coordinate 58,616 downwards.
ATGTTTACATTGTTCCGTTTCCATACATAAACCGGGTTAGTACCCGCATTACCCGGTGTGGCGGTAAAGGTTACCGCGGTACCGCCTGTAACATTATTACCCGGATTTGCATTAATGCTTACCGTTGGATTAACCGTTGGTAATACTGTGAGTGTAAGGGTTACTACGCTATCACAGCCTGCTGAAGTCGTAAATGTTTCTGTATACGTACCGGAAGCTGTCAGGGTCTGGCTACCGAAGATATAAGGTTCACTGGCGCAGGTGCTGGCGCTAACGCTGCTTGTTTGTGTATTGTTTACGATAAATGCAACCACATTGCTTGAAGCTTGCGTAGCCGTTAAGCAGGTCGCGTTACTGGTCAGTTCACAAGTGATCGCATCGCCATTTACAATAGACAGGTCTGTGTAGCTAGCACTATTAGTACCTACATTTATATTGTTTTTCTTCCATTGGTAAACAGGAGCAGTTCCGCCATTGGTAATATTTGCCGTTAGGGTTACACCATTATGGTTGCTACATAAGTTTGTAGTGCCGGTGCTTATGGTAATGCCTGGGCTTACGTTGTTATTAATAGTCATATTAATGCTATTACTGGTAACCTGGCTTTGACTTGGACAGGCTATACTACTGTTTAATACGCAAGTAATGACATCGTTGTTGAGCAATGTAGCGTCGGTATATACCGCGGAGTTAGTACCCACATTAACATTGTTCTTTTTCCATTGATAAACCGGGTTGGCGCCCCCGTTAGTGCTATTCGCAGTAAAGGTGATACTTGTACCTGTACACACATTATTTTGCGATGCTGCGATATCTATAGCAGGAACTTGTGTCGGGGTTACATTCATGGTTAGCGCATTACTGGATGCGGGAAGGTAACAGCCGGTACTATAGCTTACATCACAGGTAATGATATCATTATTTTGCAAAGCTGCGTCAGTATAAACATTGGCATTGTTCCCTACGTTTATATTGTTTTTCTTCCATTGATAAACAGGGTCAGTACCGCCATTAGTAATACCGGCAGTAAAGTTTACCGACTGGCCGGCACAAATAGTATTGCCCTGGTTAGCATTGATCGTAATTGCAGGAGTTACGAAATTGTTTACTGTCATGGTAATCGTATTGCTGCCCAGGCTGGTGCTTGTATAACATTGCCCGGTACCATCAAAGGTGAGCACACAAGTAACCTGGTCGCCATTTGCCGGCGCCGGGTCAGTATAAGTGGTACTATTAGTGCCTACATTGATATTGTTCTTTTTCCACTGGTAGACAGGATTGTTACCAATATTTGCCGTGGTAGCATTAAAGACCGCAGGACTGCCGGTACAGCTATTGTTTTGATTAGTACTTATTGAAAGCGATGGTGTAAGTACCGGATGCACCGTTACCGGGATACCATTACTTATAGCATTGCTATAGCAGCCGTACGGGAAGCTCACTTCCAGGCTTACAACATCGCTGTTTTGTAAGGTTGCGGAAGTATAACTGGAACTATTCGTGCCTACTATTTGCCCGTTCACTTTCCATTGGTAGATAGGATTCGTGCCGCCATTGTTGATTGCAGAAGTAAACGTTAATGAAGCGCCTGCGCATATTGTTGTAGCGGCACTTGTATTAATAGTTACCGTCGGATGAACGATAGGTACAATGTTTACATGAAGCGTATCACTGGTAGTAGCGTAGGCAAAACATGGGTTCACCGCATTCGGTGTGAAGCTTACATGACAGCTGATGGCATCATTATTGTTCAGGTTTGCATCACTATAAGTTAAGCTGTTCGTGCCGACATTTACCCCGTTTTTCTTCCATTGGATTACTGGGCTGCCTGCAGTATCGGATAAAGATGCGATAAATCCGACTGTTGTACCCTGGCATATATTACCGGATCCTTGCTGGATAATGGAGACCACAGGGCTGTGTACATTATAGATCGTAACACTTAAGGCATTACTCATAGCAGTGTTGCTGCTATAGCAGGTGGATGAACTGGTTACCTGGCAAGTGATTACATCAGTGCTGATAAGCCCGTTGTCTGAGTAGGTAGCAGCATTTGTACCAACATTCGCACCATTTTTGATCCATTGGAAAGTAGGAGTAGCTCCCGCATTCGTCGTAGTTGCGGTGAAGGTAACCGGGCTGCCGCTACAAGCGGTTGCACCCGTATTGCTCTGAATACTAATAGTAGGTGGTTGCGGGGTAGAAACGTTCAAGTATAAGATGTTACTGGTTGCTGTAGCATTGAAACAGGCCGTATTATAGCTTACCACACAATGCACCTGGTCAGTAATACTCTGTACCTGCATCATGAATTGTGAATTGTTCGTATTCGGTACCGGCTGGTTATTGTAATACCATTGATAGGTCGGGTTATTGCCACCATTGGTTGGCGTCGCGGTATAGTAAACCATCTGGCCCATGCACACATTGATACTTTGATAAGAGGCAGTAGCAATGGTAAGGCCTGGCGTAAATTGTTGCCCTACATTGAAAGTCGCAGGCGCCGAGATCGTAGTATCGTCTGCATTAGCGGCAAGGCATCTGAATAAATAACCATTAAAGGAAATAGGTGCATTATAAACATATAAAGTATCCTGCGTATTGCCGTTGAAGGTGGCATTATTTTGGATGTTCGTCCAGCCATTACCATCATTCAGCTGCCATTGATAATGCGTAGCACCGGTTGTCATCACATGGAAAGATGCATTCTGGCCGGCACAAATATTCTGATTCGCCGGCTGCGTTACAAAAGCAGGTGCGATAGAAGACCTGCCGAAAGCATAATCACCATTTAAATGCGTCCCGAGGCCGGAAATATTCATGCTCAAATATCCGGGAGAATAATTGGCTGCCGTACTCCAACCTGCATTTTTATAAATTGCCGGGGCAAAAGTGGTGGCTAAGTAGCCCGGATCAACATCAGCGCTGACCCAGCTGGCATTTACAGAAGTGCTGCCATTAATAAAATACAGACTCCCTACATGTGTTAGCGTGAAATACCTATTCACTGTAGCAGTTGGCACTAAGGGAGCACTTCCTATTTCCGGGTGATCTGTATTGTGAACGCTGGCCAGAAGGCCTCCGCCTACCTGCACCTGGGCGTTAACTTTAATCGGGGTGTAAGCATTTATATCCCCTATATGAAACACATATTCTGTAGGGGTAAAATTAAAAGGAAGAGTTAATTGTTGCTTACCCACAATCCAGCCCGTATTGCCACCGGCGTATAAAACAGAGGTAGGGCCGGAAAGCGTGTTGTTGGCGCCTATGTTGAATAATCCTTTTATAAACGACAAAGTATATTCAATACTTACATCGCCGATATTGAGGGCTACACCACCTACATTATTATTTATGTTCAGGTAGTGGAAATTACGGCCGCCGGTAGCTAATTGCTGTATCGTACCCGTGCCGCTTATGGTTTGAACCCCCGGATTGTTTCCGGTATTATTCTTAATAAAATCTATTCTGCCCATAGTGAGGAAAGTACCGCCACTATTTACCTGTATATTTCCGGATGCCAGTAACTGGTAAGAGTTAATGTCATATACACCGTTTTGATTGATTGTCAGGTTGCCATCAACATAGCAGGTGCCCCCTTGTTTTACAATCCGACCTGTAGCAGACGCTGAGCCGTTTACAATGATATTGCCGAATCTTAATCCGCCTGGTTGTAAATCGAATGAAATACCGGTGGTGCTAGAGCTGCCGTCACCGAATACCAGGTTATGGCTGGTGCTGGCATTGATAGTACCACTGGATGTATTCCTTATGCCACTTGCGCCTACCTGTGGGTCTACAATTGTTAGATTACCGTTATTCAGGAATATCTTATTAGACTGAAACGAAAGGATTGGGGTAGCAGAAGGAACACTATTAGCCGCTACATTATTAGCATTGCCATCCAGGTAAATATCACCGCCGTTTTGTATGAAGGCCGATTGTACCGAGTTTTGAAGGTTACCGTTTATCGTTAACGTACCGCCATTTACAATCAATGAATCGTTGTTGGTAAACGGCGCTTTTCCGCCACCAATAGGGCCCAGGTTAAGCGCTCCATCGATTAGGTTGATCGTACCATTATTCGTTATGCTATTATTAACGGTTAGACTTTGATTCACATTAGAGATAAGCTTACCGTAACTGTTAATGATCAGGCTTGATACGGTACTATTCGCCGGAGCTGTAACGGTATGGTTGGTAGAAATTACAGCATTTGCAGTGGCTGGCGGAACGACACCTTTGTTCCAGATCGTACCATCCTGCCATTGCCCGCTAGCTATGGTATACCATACGGAATCTAAACTGCCTGATGCTGTATTGCCAATATAGAATGGCTCATCCGCGAGTAGATTAAGCCCGACAAAAGCTCTTCTTAGTGAATAAGTAGGGTAGGTGCCCGAGGTGGCCTGGTGACTGCCAATTACACTATTGGTCCTGGTAATCGCTAATGAAGTGGCATTACCCACATTTACTACTTGTTGCGCGGTAAAATATAAGGTTGCCGTACCGCTTGCTGCGGTGATACCGTTACCCAGTGTAAAACTCCAGTTGGTATTCGTACGTTCATTTATAGTAAGTGAGCCGTCTGTAATAGTCAATCCTGTTGTAGTCCCGGGAATATTATTATGCCTGGCTGTGATCGTTCCGCCATTGGTTAATGCATTACTGCTGCTGAACGCGATGTTGACGTTCCTGTTTTGTAAATTATATCCGAGCGGGAATAATCCGGCAACATTCGAAGTTGTTGGTAAACCAGAGGTATTGAACCAGCGGGTAAACCCGCCGGTTGTTGTATTGATGTAACCGCTTACATAGGCTAGCGTACCCGGAGCTGTTGGAGCTACTCCTAAAGCAAGGTCATTGCTACCAATGTTAATATCTCCACCGTTCATTCTCAGAATACCAGGAACGGTACTGTTGAAAGGTATATTAAGGGTGCTGGTAACCGGTGTTAAAATAGTCAGATTGGTTGGCCCCGAAGTTACCGGAAATTCAATCAGCCTTGCTGTTGTATTCCCATTTGCGCTATAAGTCAAGGTTGTATTGGGGCCGTATACAAAGTTAAAGTTTGTCTGGATAGGGTTTGCTGCTGTTGTAGCTATGTTGATCCCCCCTCTTGCATTCAGTTCAAACTGTGATCCGAAAGTGCCGTTTCCGTTTAACTGGATACCGTCCGGATTACTGATCTTATAGGTCATGGAGCCTAGCGGAGCATTATTGTGGAAACTTACCTGCTGTGTGCCGTTCGTACCTGCAAAGTCAAGGACTGTTGTATTGGTAGTGAAATTTTCAGAGCTGAAGGACCCGCCCGTTTGCAGGAAGTTTTTTGTAATGCGGATATTCCTGTTACCGGAAGTCGGGCTGATCACTGAAATTACCTTGCCGTTTTCCTGTAAGTAATTCCCATAAGTGCTGGACATTTCCTGGCTTCCATTTTCGAATAATTGCAAGGTGCCGGTTCCTGTACTTTTAATGATCACGGAATCTTGAACGATACCAAAACCGTTCCTCGCATTGAATGTGCCCGTTTGGTTCGGGTTATCATAGATCAGTTTTTTGATGGGACGTTGACCAGCTGAGGAACTAACAGCCGAAATAACATTAATGATTTTTACTATTGAATTATTGCCCCAGTTACAATCGGGGATCTTACCAAACCCAGATGCGAAATCATGCTCGAAAATCCCGTTCATGATGATATTGGTATCGGCAATAAAGTTTTTATATGCGTAATTACCGGAAAATCTCAATAAGGCAACTTCAGAAAATAATGCGCTACTATTTCTAAAGTCAATCCTGTTATAAGTATAATCAGAATTGATATTACTAAGGTTGTAGATTTCAAGCGTTCCCTCTACTAATATTTTACTCCCTGCTTGAGCAAAAGCCATTTTAATAGGGCGCAGGGCGCCGTCTAGCATTAACTTTGAGCCATTATCAATCTGCAGCTCATTGGTAGTCGCATTGGTGTCTGCATAGATGATATAACTCGGATTGTCATTTGTAGAAACGACAGAAGAGCGCAAAGCAACCTTTGTGTTATTAGTAATTAATACACCTGATATTGTTTCTACCGGTACATTACCGACAATATGATCATTACCACTGTTAAAGACCAATTTGTCATTTGGATTGACCAGGTTTCTATTGGGCAGCCAGTTTGAAGGATTTTGATAATTGGTGTCTATAGCGCCAGTCCAGTAATAAGTATTGTGAACAGCTCCTCTGGGCACAATATCGACGTTATTTAAAGGCTCGTTAGCGGTAGAACGATATTGTGTCATTTTAGAAGATATCGGGCACAAGATACCCAGGTCGCCAAAGGGTACCTCCGAGTGGCTGGGGAGTTCCGACCAGGCATTGCCATTCCATCTGTTCAAGCTAAAGTGGTTCGTCCCCACCACATCATTGATTACCGCGTAGGAAATAAGTCTGTAGTCAAACGGAGTGTTACCCAGGTCTTTGAAAGTCCAATATCTTTTTAAATGGTGATTGGCATTGGGTTCTGAGGAATGTTTTTGGTTTTTAACACGAACACCTACTAGTCTCCCTTCATTATTATTAGCATAGTCAATGCTAATTGGTGTGAATACAATATTGACTCCTTCTCTGGTCGCCGTTTTATACATAGGGCCGTAAGGATTGCTGCCTGGTAATAACTTGTGGTAAAGGAAGCCCGTACTGTCTGCCACAACGCAGGAGCTCTGGCCTATAAACATAGAATAGTTACTGAGCTGTCCGCTATTGCCGGAAAGTGTCAGGTCATGTTGATTCAATATGATCACACCGTACTCCATTGCTACATTACCCGGGATCGTTCTTGAACCATGCATCACCAGTTGGTTGAGTGGCGAACTCCCGGTCATGTTTACAGTAAGGCTATTCGGGCCATCTATAGCAGGCCATTCCACATTCGATGGGGTCAAAGAAAGGCTGCTGTTATAGATTAAGGTAGTATTGCTTGCATTATAATTAAATTGCCCGGTTCCGTCCCATTTTCCGGCCAGGATTGAATTGGTCGCACCGGATTGAATAGGTATAGTGCCGGTTAATACAGCGCCGGCAGGATTTTTCAGGGAGTAATTGATTAATGCATTACTGATAGTACCTGCGATGACAACATTTTGAATGGTATGTCCTGAAAATTCAATTCCTGGTTTTCCCGGACCACTTGAGGTAATAATATGTCCAGGTTGCTGGTTTAAATTACCTTCCAATATGAAAGTGGGCACCGTGGTATTGCCGCTTAATAGGTCAAATGTCCCGGCATTGAAAAACGCACTACCTAGGACTCTTAATTTACTGGCATTGCCGGTAACGAGGAATTTACCCCCGTTTTGAATAAAATCTTGCCAGACATGGGTGAAACTAGTACTACCCCCATTCCCCAGTCTGATGGTATAGTTGTTGGTGTTATTAATGGTGAAATTACCGAAGACGGCGCCTGGAGGATTCGCAAAGTTGATATCAGCCGATTGATTGGAGCAGTCCCAGGTCAAATTGCCTAATGGAGAGGTTGGAAAAGTGGGTGCCGTATTGGTAATACTGTTAATAAGTACGTTTGAATTATCCATATAGTTTCCACTAGGAACACTCCCCCCGTTCCTGTTATGCATATACGTAGAATTATTTACAAACCCGATTTTGCCGCCATTATTTACAGAACCGGAACCTTCTACTCTTACGGTACCAAAGACACTGACGTAACCATCATTTGTATTTAATATGCTATTACCTGAAATGATCAATTCTCCGTCAACCCGGAAATACTTCTGCATTCCCGATATGCCAAATGTCAAAGCATTAGTGCCTGTTAAATTGAGCTTACTGCCTTGCTCAATATATCCAGTGTCCAGCATCGTAAGGCTGGTAGTAGTACTGCTGCTCAGGTTTATTGTTGTATTGTTTTTAACGAGCAGTGCACCAGTATAAGGCCCGGTAACACCGGTAGCGGTTGTTATTCCACCATTATTAAATATTAATGTATCCCTGTCATGGGGTATATTCCGGTTAGGCGTCCAGTTGGTGGCTGTTGTAAAGCTGGCACTTCCGCTAACGGGATTCCAGGTATAGGTACGTGGCCCCAGGGTGCCTGTTCCGCCTGAAATAGGATTGGTACTGTATTTGGGCGGGAAGATACAGTTCATATCATTAAACCCGAAAACGGTATAGGTGTAGTTCGTGCTTTGTGGCAATCCTGTATTGTTATAGCTTGAACCTGAACCGGCATATACTACGGTTCCATTACCTAATATGGCCCCTGCAGCATAAGTTATGCCATTGGTAGGTGTGGTGTTAAGCGCTGCGCTGCCCGGTGTACGTACGATAAGGTATTTATTAGCGGCCGGGTTACCCTGGGTCAGGGAAATGTTTATATTATTTAAACCAGGCGTAAAGTTAATGGCCGAGGGTTGTGCCGGCGCCGCACAATAAGGCAGTGCGGTATACCTGAAGGTTAAGCCGCTTGGCGGGTTATTATTACTTTGATAATAAATACTGGCGGCACTATTATTGCCTTCTGTCGTGGTGGACCAGTTGTAGCCGGTGCGGTTTAGGAATACCGAATTGCTCAAACCTCTTAAGCCTACCTGGATAGAGAATACTTCACCCCAGCCGCCTACGGTACAGTTGCCATAAACGATTTCGACCTGGTTACTGGATTCTGATAAGTGAACCTGGAAGTTGGCGTTCATTACATTGAACCCGGCTATCGCCATATTGCCCCATTGCACAATTAGCTTACGGTTGGGGGCAACGCCGGAAATTTTATAACTAACACTGGAATTGCTGGTTGTAGAGCCTCTCAGGTTAGCGTCAAACCCGCTGATATACCTGGTGCCGGTTTCCGCAGCAGCAATTTTCCAGAAGCCGCTACCGGGATCAGTACTGCCTAAACTTAAATAACCGTTCACAGACGCATATACCTGCGTATAGTCTACCCCGTCAAAATTAAAGGTGAATGGCAGGGAAATAGGGTAGGTCTGATCTGCTAGAGGAATACCGGAACCTAATAGCGTACTGTCGCCTAGGTAAGTATAAGTTGTATTGTGTTGAGAAAAAGTATAAGCCGGGATCAGTTGCCCGTAACTTATTTTAGTAAGGGATAGGGCCCATGCGCAAAGCAGGGCAAACAGGGAAAATTTAATTTTCATAGTTAAAGCTAAAAAGGGAATAGGGTATTTTAAAAAGGGATTAAAAAAGGTTTAGATTTTGTTCTTCATATCGATCATTTTCAAAGCCGCGATCATGGCTTCCTCTCCTTTATGCCCATGCACGCCGCCCAGTCTTTCCCAGGCCTGGGCTTCATTGTCCAGTGTAAGTACGCCGAAGATTACGGGGATCGGTAAGCTTAGGTTCAATTGACCGATGCCTTCGGTAACGGCTTTACATACATAATCAAAGTGCGGTGTGCCACCCCGGATCACAGCCCCGAAAGCGATAATAGCATTAGGCCCCTCCGTATCATGGATAGACGCCTCATACATGGCTTTGCAGGCATAAGGGATCTCGAAACAGCCAGGCACTTTGATCAGTTTACAGATCTCGTTGCCGGTTTCTGCCGCGATCCTTTGCGCGCCGGCGATCTGTTCTGCTATGATCTTTTCATTCCATTCTGTATAAATAATACCTACCTTGCCATTCCTGAGGTTCCTGATCTCTTCTAAGCTGAGCAAACTATTGCTGTCCGATGAAAGTGACATATGATTTTTATGATTGATTTAAAAATAAATGATGCAAATGTACAACTTGTTGAATTAGTGAGTGCTGCTCATCATTAAATATAATATGATCACAACGTTCCATCTTTTCCGCTTCATCCATCTGGTTACTCATTCGCTTCCGGATATCGGCTTCATTGGCATTGTCTCTTTGCATGGCGCGGGCAAGCCGCAGGCTTTCAGGAGCCGAAACCCCGACCATGATATCCATATCTTTGTCCGATCCGCTTTCAAAGAAAAGCGCGGCTTCTTTGACTACATAAGCAGCATTTTGTGCCTCCATCCATTGATTGCCATACTTTTTTACTGCCGGGTGCACAATACCGTTTAATCTTGCCAGCATTGCTTTATCATTAAAGGCCATTTTTGACAAGGCCTGCCGGTCCAGTTGGCCTGCTTTAAAGATCGATGCGCCAAAACCCCCTATAAGTTGTTCACGGACTTCAGTATTATTGGCCATGAGGTCTTTGGCAAAACTGTCCGCATCCAGGACCGGGATGCCTAATGTTCTAAAAACGCGCGTTACTACGCTCTTTCCGGAGCCGATGCCACCGGTAATCCCAATTTTTAACATGCGGTAAAACTAGGATAATTACCCTAATTTAGTAACCTATAATCTTCAGCAAGGTCTGGATAAAGTTAATTTCCTCCTATAATGACATTAATCATAAAAAAATGCCATAATTAAGTACTAAATTTGCATTTGTATTTTTTCAAAAAAAGTTTAGTGGCCAAGAATATTTCCTTTGTAAACAGCATCAACGCAGACTTTTCCAAAGAATTAAAGCGTGAAGTTGATAATTATTTTAAATCCAGCCTCAAAAAGCAAACCGGGGACTGGCGCATTTTTCACAAAACGCTTGTTTTGTTTGTAGCACTCATCATTTTATATGTATTACTCCTATTCGGTACCTTACCGGTCTGGGCAAATGTAATACTGTGCGTGCTGATGGGCTTTACCTTTGCTTTTATTGGTTTTAATGTGATGCATGACGGTGGTCATGGCAGCTATTCTGATAAAAAATGGCTCAACGAGATCATGGGGCATTCCCTGAACGTAATGGGCGCAAGCACCTATTTCTGGAAGTTCAAGCATAATATTGTACACCATACTTATACGAATATTGAAGGGCATGATGACGATATTGATATCAAACCGTTCATCCGTACTAATAAGGACCAGAAGCGCTATTTCTTCCATAAATTCCAGCATATTTACGCACTGTTCCTGTATTCGATCACCTATTTATTCTGGTGGGCTTATAATGATTTCGTGAAATATTTTTCGGGTAAAATACTGGAAAAGAAGATCCCGGAAATGAAAACTAAGGAGCATATCGGTTTCTGGTTGACCAAAGTGATCCATATCGCTGTCTTTATCGTATTGCCGATATTGGTTGTTGGCTGGAAAAACGCTTTGATCGGTTACCTGATTATCTCTGGTGTTACCGGTATCATCATCAGTATTGTGTTCCAGCTGGCCCACGTGGTGGAAGATGTAGACTTTCCTACACCTGATGCCGAAACCCTGAAAATAGAGGAAAACTGGTTTGTACATCAATTACAAACCACGGCAAACTTCTCGACCAAAAGCAAATTTGTATCCTGGATGACCGGCGGCCTGAACTTCCAGGTAGAGCACCACTTGTTCCCGAGGATCAGCCATATTCACTACCCGGCAATCAGCAGGATCGTACAGCAGGTATGTGCCAAATACAATATTCCTTATCATGAGTATCCAACTTTAGCGAAAGCGATAGGGTCACACTTAGGTTACCTGAGAGTGGTAGGTAAAGAAGATTAAGCATACTAAATTACATAACCAACAAGGGCAGATCATTTGATCTGCCCTTGTTGGTTGTTATAGTTTAATTACAGCAATTCTTTAATGTCTGCGATCATTCGTTTGGCGATATTGTCTGCCGTAGTTTCCGAATTACTTTCGCTATAGATCCTGATGATCGGTTCGGTATTGGAAGTACGCAGGTGTACCCAGTCTTTATCGAATTCTATCTTTAAACCGTCCTCTGTATTGATGGGCTGGTTCTTGTACTTCTCCTCGATACGGGCAAATAAAGCTTTAACATCAATGTCATCACTCAATTCCATTTTATTTTTGGAAATATAGTATTGCGGATAGGTATTGCGCAGGGCTTTAATACTCTTGCCGAATTTGGCCAGGTGGCTCAGGAAAAGCGCGATCCCGATCAGGGCATCACGCCCATAGTGCGATTGCGGATCAATGATACCACCGTTACCCTCACCACCTATTACTGCATCTACGGCTTTCATTTTGGTCACCACATTCACCTCTCCTACTGCGCTTGGGTAATAAGTGCCACCGTGCTTTTCTGTCACATCCCGTAATGCCCTGGTGGAAGACATATTAGACACGGTATTCCCTTTTTTATGTTGCAATACATAATCGGCTACGGCTACGAGCGTATACTCTTCGCCAAACAGGCTGCCGTCCTCATTAACAAAGCAAAGGCGGTCTACATCCGGGTCTACAGCGATGCCCAGGCTGGCATTGGTTTTCTCCACTACGCTGCACAGTTCACTCAAATGCTCTGGTAAAGGCTCCGGGTTATGGGCAAACTGGCCGGTAACGGCCTCGTTTAATACATTAATCTGTGTAACGCCCAATGCTTCCAGTAATGCCGGTACAAATATGGCCCCGGTAGAGTTGATCGCATCTACTACGATCTTGAAGTTGGCATTTTTTATCGCTTCAGCGTCTACTAAAGGATGTGCTAAAATCGCCGCTATATGTTTTTCCATATAACTGTTATCCTCTGTTATACTGCCCAGGTTATTGACTGTTTCAAAGGTATATTCATCCGCTTCTGCCAGTTTCAGCAATTCCTGTCCTTCTGCAGCGCTAATAAATTCTCCTTTTTCATTAAGTAGCTTAAGCGCGTTCCATTCTTTGGGATTATGACTGGCAGTCAAAATGATGCCCCCGGCGGCTTCTGCCATAGTTACGGCTACTTCAACCGTGGGTGTAGTGCTTAAGCCCAGGTCAATCACTTCAAATCCCATGAACTGAAGCGTAGCGGCTACAAGTTGCGAGACCATAGCACCGGAGATCCTGCCGTCCCTGCCGATGATTATCTTTTTGTTAGCTGCGTTTCTTTTTTGGACCAGCACACCGAAAGCAGCCGTATATTTTACTATGTCAACAGGAGTAAGCCCATTGCCCGGCACGCCGCCAATAGTGCCTCTTATTCCGGAAATAGATTTGATCAGAGCCATGTAATTTTGAATTTTGATTGCAAATTTAACTTAAAAAGAAAGGCGGGCATAGTTTTTTACGACTTAACATTCTTTAAGCCTTTTTGTTGGAAAATGGCTTTATTTTTGCCGGTCTTTACACAATATCTGAACAATGACCGAGACAAAAGAATGGTTCGAAAGCTGGTTTGATTCTCCTTATCACGGCATGCTCTACCAGCGCCGGGATGAGCATGAAGCGAAGGCCTTTATTGATAAATTATTTGCCTGGCTGCAGCCTGCAGCGGATTCCAGCGTATTGGATATCGCCTGTGGTGACGGCCGGCATGCCGCTTATATGAAAAATTATGTGCATGAAGTGATCGGGATTGATCTTTCAGAGCACCGAATCAATAAAGCCCTGCAACTGGCTAAAGAAAACCTGGCCTTCTATAAGCAAGATATGCGTAATGTGTTTCGCCTGAATTATTTTGATTACGCTTTTAACTTTTTTACCAGCTTTGGTTATTTTAAGCATAACCGGGATAATGTGATCGCTGCCGATTCTTTTGCAAAAAGCTTAAAACCCGGTGGAAAACTGATGATCGATTACATGAATGTAGATAAGGTAAAAGATCAGCTGGTACCAGAAGAATTAGTGGAAGTGGAAGGGATTAAATTTTGCCTGCACCGTAAATCGGAACAGGGAAAAATCATCAAAACAATCCGGTTTAATGACCTTGCCGGTAAGGCCTGGCAGTTTGAAGAAGTGGTATCGGAGTTCCGCCTGCCTGATTTTCAAAAGATGTTTGAGCCCTGCGGTTTAAAGCTGATCCGGACTTTTGGGGATTACGATTTAAATGATTTCGATGCCGAAAAGTCACCAAGACTGATCATGATTTTTGAAAAACACTAGTAAGCCTTTGGCTTTAATTATTTCCAGAATGGCCCGGCAGATGATCGGGCTTTTTTCTTTTCCATCTTCTATGGGTCCATAGCCAGGTTTCCGGCTGGCTTAAAATGGCGGCTTCAATAGCCCGTGTATGCAGCTCAGAGATAGCGCCTTCTTCCGGGTATTTTTGCGGATCATCAACCAAAACGTAGGCTTCCGCCCGGTAATAACCGCGTTTTTCCCGCACAAAGTCGGCAAAAATGATGGGGTAGTTAAACTTACGGGCAATACGCTCCGGCCCCCAGAAGACCGGTGTATCCTGGTTCAGGAATTTGGTCCAGTACATATTCTTGCCGGAAGGTGTCTGGTCAGTCAGGAAAACGGTCGCGCTTAAGATCTGCTGGTTGCGGACATTACGCATAGCTCCGACGACATCCCTATCTGTGATCAACCGCGTTTTAAAACGCGTGCGCACCTTTTCTACAATCTTATTAAAACCTTTGTTGTGCAAGGGCCTGAAAATGGCGTAGAAAGTTTGCGGTGACCGCACACTATAGGCATTTCCAGCCCATTCCCAATTGCCATGATGACCGATAGTTACCATTACCGACTGTTGCTGATCCGCATAGCTTTGAAATATATTTAATACGTTGTCGGTAATTGTAAATCGTTTATTCAGCTCTTTATAAGACATCGACAGGCTTTTAACGATTTCAAACACCAGGTCGCAGAAATATTGGTAAAACTTTTGGGCGATAACCTGGATTTCCTGTTCACTTTTATCCGGGAAAGAGTTGCGTAAATTGGTTAAGATCACTTTTTTCCGGTAACCGATGCAATCAAATAAAATAAATTTGAAAAAGCTGGAAAATACATAAAGCACCCGCAGCGGAAGCAACGAGATCAGGTATAGAACAGGGTAGGCCAGGTAGTAAGACAGCATGATTTAAGGGATAAACCGGGTAACGATCAGGGAAGAATTTGTACCGCCAAAACCAAAGGAGTTAGACAGGAAGGTATCAAACCTGCCTTCGAGGGTTTCCGGGATGATGTTGATCTTTGCGGAATGTTCATCCGGGTTTTCGAAATTGATATTAGGCGCCATGAAATCGTTTTGCAACATCAGGGTGCTGTACACGATTTCACTGGCCCCGGCCATCCAGCACTCATGCCCTGTCATCGACTTGGTAGAGCTGACCGGTACTTTAGATCCGAAGACATTAAAGATGGCTTCCGCTTCCACGCCGTCCCCGGCAGGGGTCGAAGTCGCATGGGCGTTCACATATTGGATATTGTCGGCCTGTAAACCGGAGTCTTTTAATGCTTTATTGATAGAAACGATCTGCCCGTTGGCACTTGGATTTGAAATATGTTCCCCGTTGGAAGAAAAGCCATAGCCTACGATCTCGGCCAGGATATTAGCGCCTCTTGCCTGGGCCGCTTCGAGGCTTTCGATAATAACTGTTGCCGCCCCGCCGCCAGGCACCAGGCCGTCGCGGTCCCTGTCGAAGGGTCTTGAAGCTTTCGCCGGCTCCGATTCCCTGCTGGAGAAAGTACCCAAAGCGTCAAAATTGGCCATAGAGTAATTGTTGATTTCCTGGGCGCCACCACAGATCACCCGGTCTTGCAAGCCGTTTTTTATGAATAAATAGCCCATGCCGATAGAGTGGGAGCCGCTGGCACAGGCAGCGCTCAGGGAGAAATTAATACCTGTCAGCTTAAAAATAGTGGACAGGTTCATCGTCACGGTTGAATTCAGGACCTGGAATACCGAGCCGGAACCCAGCATCATGGTATCCTTTTTTTCTCTTACAATATCAAAACCCTCAATAGTAGGTTGGGCCGTACTATCATTACCATAAATAATGCCGGTTTCATTTTTGTGAATAAAATCGGCGTCCAGTCCGGCCTGCTCCAGGGCTTCCAGAGTGGCCATATAGGCAAACTCCGCCTGTTCCGGCATCATGATCCGGGAACGGCGGTCCAGTAATTTTTTTAATTCAGGCTTGGGTACCAGGCCGCCTAAAGCGGAACGGTAACCGATCTCTTTTCGCTCCGGTATATAAACGATCCCGGATCTTCCATTAAATAATGAATCTCTTACTTCTTCCTTATTAACCCCCAGGCAGGAGTAAATACCCATACCGGTTATAACGACACGATGGCTCATGAATGACTGACTGATTTGCTGCAAATATAAAATTAATTAAGATTAGCAGGCCGGAAGAAAATAGCGCCGGAATTTTGCTATATTTTATCAATCAGCTCCATAATCGTTGCATAAATATAATCCAGGTCCTCTGCGCTGATGCAATAGGGCGGTACCAGGTAAATGATATTACCCAAAGGTCTTATGATAATATTGCGCTCAAGGAAATAGTGATACAAATAGGGTTGCAGCGCGTTGAAATAGGAGCTTTCGCCGGTAGTAATTTCAACAGCCAGGATCGTTCCGCATTGTCTTGCGATAGCTTTTGCTGATTGGAAATGCTGTACAAACGTTTTATGGCGTGTGCAGATACTGTTGATCTTTTCTTGGGTGTCACTGGACAGAAGGAGGTCCAGGCTGGCTAATGCGGCGGTACAGGCTAATGGGTTGGCCGTAAAGGAATGGCCATGGAAAAAGGCTTTTGATTTCTCATCGGAAAGGAAAGCGTTATAGATAGCATTGGTAGCCGTCGTTATGCCCATAGGCATAGTCCCGCCGGTCAGGCCTTTGGAAAAGCACATGAGATCCGGGGTACAATCCAGCTGGTCGGCGGCGAATAAAGACCCGGTCCTGCCAAAGCCAACGAAGATCTCATCCTGTATCAGCAGGATATTTTTTGAACGGCAATGATTCAGAAGCAGGTTAAGGTATTGCGCCTCGTGCATCAGCATTCCGGCAGCACCCTGTACGAGGGGTTCATAAATAAAACAGATCGCTTCGGATGCATGTAGATCTATGCTTGCTTTAACCTGTTCTATGTTGGTTCGGTCCGGTACTTCTATATAGATTACTTCAAACAGCTGTTGGGCGAAAGGAGCAGTCCAGGTATTCCGTTCGCTGAGCGACATGGTACCAAAAGTATCACCGTGGTACCCATTTTTGAAGGCCAGTATTTTGGTTTTGGGCAGGCCCAGGTTAGCATAATACTGTATACACATTTTTACCGCTACTTCTACGGCGGTAGAGCCGTTATCAGAATAAAAAACCTTTTGCTGGTTAGCCGGCAACAGGCCTAATAACCGTTCTGACAATTCAATTGCTTTAGGATGGGTAAAGCCAGCAAAAATGACCTGTTCCAGGGTGTTGAGCTGTGTGGCTACCTGCCCGGCGATATAGGGATGGGCATGCCCGTGGAGGGTAACCCACCAGGAGGATATGGCATCTATATACCGTCTGCCCGCTGCATCGAATAAATAAGCACCCCGGCCGGATACGATAGGGATCGTTTCGGTGGTCTTCATCTGGGTGTAGGGATGCCAGTTGACGGCGGCATCCCTTTGTTGTAATATCAGGTTGTCTTGCATACTTCTTTTTGAACAGGCATTGGTTTCAGTCCCAGGTTATGTAGCATCTGCATGTCTTCTGTAACTCCTGGGTTCGGCGTTACCAGTAAGGTTTCCCGCTCTCCTGTGAAGATAGAGTTGGCACCGGCCATAAAGCACCAGGCCTGTTCTGTTTCCGTCATTTCTATTCTTCCGGCACTCAGTCTTACCATTGAGGCGGGCATCGCAATCCTTGCGGTAGCGATCATTCTTACCATTTCCCAGATATCCACTTTAGGGTTGTTTTCCAATGGGGTACCTTTTACCCTTGCCAGGGCGTTGATAGGAACGGATTCCGGGTGCTTTTCCATATTGGCCAGGGTGAGTAGCATGGAGATGCGGTCTTCATGGCTTTCTCCCAAACCGATAATGCCACCCGAACATACGGTCATACCGGCCTTGCGGACATTATTGATCGTATTGATCCGGTTGTCGAATTTGCGGGTAGAAATGATCTCATTGTAATAATCTTCGGAAGTGTCCAGGTTATGGTTGTAGGCATATACACCGGCTTCCTGTAAGCGTTGCGCCTGGCTTTCGGTAAGCATACCCAAAGTACAGCATACTTCCAGTCCCAGTTCATTAACGCCTTTTACCATTTCTATGATCCGGTCAAAGTCCCGGTTGTCCCTTACTTCCCGCCATGCGGCAGCCATGCAGAACCGGGAGGAGCCGAAATCTTTTGCTTTTTGCGCATGAGCGATCACCGTTTCTACAGGTAGTAAGGCCTGTACTTTGATGTCGGTATGATAACGGGCGGCCTGGCCGCAATAAGAGCAATCTTCCGGGCAACCGCCGGTCTTTACGGAAAGCAGCGTAGAGATCTGTACTTCATCCGGGCGGTGCCATTGCCGGTGTATGCTTGCGGCCTGGTAAACAAGTTCCAGTAAGGGGCTGTGGTATATGTTTGCAAGTTCTGCTTTCGTCCAGTCATGACGCAGCTCTGTGGAATGATTCATTGATGGTACTATTTACTTTTATAATTTAATTGTTGTTTGATGTGTTCACTGATCGCTTCTATAAAGGTCGCTTCTCCTTGTTTTAACTCAGGAAAATCGAGGGTGAGCACCTCGCCTGGCAGGTGCTTTTGGATAATACTTTTTGTGGCCGGCTTAAAATTGCCGTTGAACAGGATATAGGCCAGTGGTATATTCTTTGCCCTGAGCGCATTAATGGATAACAAAGAGTGATTGATACAGCCCAGGTAATCCCGGATGACTAATATGACCGGGAGCTTCAGCCGTTCGATCAGGTCAATCATAAAATGTTGCCCGTTGAGGGGTACAAATAAACCGCCTGCGCCTTCGATAATAAGCCGGTTGTCAGTTATCGGCAGCTCAAAATCGGTTAAGCTAATAGATAGATGATCTGCCTCTGCCGCTTCATGGGGTGAGGCCGCTAAGTTTAAACGGAACCGTTCGGGATGTATCTTTTTTACCCGCCGGGATAAATTGCGGACCGTATCGCTGTCACTGTAATCCAGGTCGCCGGCTTGTACGGGTTTCCAGTAATCAGTGGCCCATACTTGTGTAAGTATAGCGGAGGCGATTGTTTTCCCGACACCGGTACCGATGCCGCTGATAAAATAACTAGGTGACATAGGCATATTTTTTTATGATCTTACAAAGAGCATTAATGTCTTCTTTTGTATTAAAGGAATGGATACATATTCTTAGGCGTTCTTTTCCCTGGGATACGGTGGGAGCAAATAAAGCATAGGTAATTATCCCGCTGTCTTTTAATTCCTGGTGGGCCTTAAGTAATTCAGCCTGGTCTTTAAATTGGACCAGCTGGACCGGGCTGCCATTTTCTGCGTATTTATGAATGCCAAATGACCTGAAATAAGCAATGTTGCGGCTTAATAAGACCGGTAACTGTGGGTTTTCAGCCAGGTACCGGTAAGCACATTTTATGCGCAACAGGTGTAAGGCCGATGGTGCGGTGGAATAAATAAAAGGTGCGGCATAATTGACCAGGTAATCTTTCAGTAACCGGCTGCCTAAAATGGCCGACCCCTCGAGTCCCATAGCTTTGCCATAAGTAACTACAGTGGCCAGCACTTCATTTTGAAGCCCGCATTGGTGAACGATTCCTTTGCCGAATACACCGATGGCATGGGCTTCATCAACAATTAAGCCGGCATTATATTGGCGGCAAAGTTTTATTGTTTCCCTCAGGGGTGCAAAGTTTCCATCTACAGAATAGAGGCTTTCTATAGCTACCACAACATTCCCCGTAGCTTTATTAAGGAGCACTTCAAGATGGTTTAAATCATTATGCCGGAATTTCCATTTTTTAGCCCGGGATAGCTGGCATCCGTCATGCACCGACCTGTGGCTGAGCTCATCCATAATAATAGTGTCGGCACGGCCTAAAGTGCAGGAGAACAGGGACAGGTTAGCCTTGTAGCCCGATGGGAAGAACAGAGCTGCTTCTACGCCATGTTCCGCGGCAATGAACGATTCTGTAGTTTCGGCTATTGCACTGTTGCCGCTGATCAGTCTGGAGCCGGTCGAACCTGATAAGCAATCGGGGTGCTCTTTAACCTCCTTTAAAAGAAGTTGCCGGAAATCCGGGTCCCTGTTTAATCCCAGGTAATCGTTGCTCTGGAAATCGATACCGGTATCATATTGTTTTAAGCTCCGGTAAGTATGTTGTGCCTGCCGGGCAGCCAGGGCCTTATGCCATTGCTGTACTAATGCCTTCATAACTGAAGATTTCGGCGTTTATCGCTGTGATCCAATTGGTAAACAATTCTTTTTCTATAGCCAGGATACTATCGGCCTGTTTGTTCCATTCCGGGTCGAATAAGGTCAGCATATGGTTCATTTCTTCGAGGTGGCCTTCTTCCTCCATAATGATCGATTTGACCATTATCCTGGACTGTAGTTCCGAGAGGACTTCCTGGTAAATAGGGTATAGCTCATCGGCCCGTACTTCAATGGCATAGGTTACAAAGAGGTAAGCGGCGTATTTCAGTCGCTGACCTGAGATACGGTAATGTTTTGCCAGCTGACGGCAGCAGGCCAGGTCAAGTCTTTGCAGGTATTGTTTGGTAAATACCGGTGCAAACAAGTCTTTACTTTCATAGCAGGTAAAAGCGCTGGGTGCCAGCTTGCTGATCTGCTTTTTCAGGTAATAAGCATGCCGGTGTTCTTCCGCGGCATGTTTAAGCTGAACGAGGTCGGTTGTTGTGTCATTTTCACAAGTGGAGATCTTCCTGGCGCCCACATTCTCTAAATAAGATAAGGTATTGAGCCACCGGGCATGAAGCTCGTCATTGCGGACGATAGTCACGAGTGTATCTTTCATGTGTATGTATTTTTAATGTTTAGATGGAGCCATTAAAATATTGCTTTGAAAATTGCTGCTGAATTTTAAGGACATTGCTTAAATGATAATTTTGAGCAAATGTATTAGCTTTGCCGGATGGTTGAGGGTGCCGGTTTTAAAATATCAGCTAGTCCGGTTGGTGATCTGCTGCGGCGTATTATTACATTGGAAAGAACAAGTAGTATTGCTGTTTTTATCCAGATTGCCAACCAGATTACTAGTGCAGTGCAGCAGGGACTATTAGCACCCGGGCAGAAAATGCCCGGAACAAGGGCGCTTGCCGGTATACTTAAGGTTCACCGGAATACCGTTACGGCTGCTTATGAAGAATTGTATGCGCTGGGCTGGTTGTTGATTGAGCCTAACAAAGGTGCTTTTGTTGCTTCAGAACTGCCTGTAATCGGAAGGGGGCAGGGGAAGTTGCTGGACTATCCCGCGCAAACCGGTTTTTCATTTAAGACCTCTATCATCCTGGATCATTTTACCGAAAACAATACTTGTGACTACCTGTTTACAGATGGTACTCCCGATATCCGCTTAACCCAGCTTAAGGACCTTTCCCGGCTGTATACCGCCAATATGAAACGAAAAAGTAATCGCAAAAAAATGAGCTATTACTTCCAGGAGGGGAGTAAATACTTTAAGCGGCATTTATGCGATTATTTGAAAGTTACCCGCGGGCTTAAAATAGCTGCGGAGAATATCCTGGTTACCCGTAGTGTTGAGATGAATTTATTTATTATCTCATCGATCCTGCTGCAGCCCCACGATTATGTAGTGGTGCCGGATCCCGGGTATTTCGCGGCCAACATGGCTTTTCGTAAGCATACCAAAAATGTGCTAACCATCCCGGTGGACGAAGAAGGGCTGAATATTACTGAACTGGAAAAGTTGTGTCAACAATGCCCGGTAAGAATGGTGTATGCTATTCCGCAAAATCATTATCCTACAACCGTCAACCTTAGCGCTGCCCGCAGGATGGCTTTAGTGCAATTGTCGCAGCGATATGGTTTTATTATCGTTGAAGATGACCATGATTATGATTTCCATTACGAGCAGCAGCAAATGCTACCGTTGGCAACAGCAGATCCTGCAGGTATGGTGGTCTATATAGGCTCTTTTGGAAAATCGCTTGTCCCGGGCTTCAGGACGGGCTTTATTGTTGCCCCGCAAAACCTCATGCGGGAAATGAGGAAATTCCTGGGGATTATAGACCGGCAAGGTGATGTATTGATGGAGCAGGCTTTGGGTGAAATGATAGAAGAAGGGGTATTGCAAAAGCATATTAAGAAGTCTATCAAGGTTTACAAAGAGCGGCGGGATAAAATGGCAGTATTGTTGCAGTCTGAGCTGGGGGCATGGATTAGGTTTATCCCTCCGGCAGGCGGCCTGGCTTTTTGGGTAGTATTCAGGAAGCAGGTCAATTTAGCACGCCTTAAAGAGCAGTGCGCTATTAATAACCTGTTTTTACCGCGTAATATTCTTTACCAGAATAAACAGTTAGCCGCGATGCGGCTTGGATTTGGTCACCTGGAGGAGCGGGAAATGCCGGTAGTTGTAGATATCCTGAAACGATCCCTGGAAGAAATAGCACGGTAATGAGTTTTGATCTTAGGGGCCTTGTAAAGAAAGGTATTGTAGCACCCGTTTATTTATATTTCTACCTTTGGGTATTATAACCAACTTTTTGTAAAAGATGTTTCGACACAAAGGCAAGAGCAGAACCTATACCCATAATCTAAGGTTGGCAGCTATGTTATCTTTTGTGGCAGGTATGGTAAATATAAGTGGCGTGATGGCTTTAAGTGTGCTCACTACAAATATTACAGGACACTTCGCTTATTTTTCTGAAGAAATAGTATTGCAAAAATATTCATTCGCTTTAGTCTCATTGCTGTACATTTTAGCCTTTTTATTGGGAGCTTTTGTGTCCAATTTGCTGATAGAAATATTGAACAGGAAAAGTATATTGTTTGCTTACATAGTGCCTATGTCAGTAGAAATTCTTTTTTTATCCATAATAGCCCTGGCCGGTATTACCTTTCTTGATGTGCGTCTGATCGCCTGTATGCTGTTATTTGCTATGGGATTGCAGAATGCGCTGGTTACTAAAGTGTCTAATTCTCTTGTAAGAACCACGCACCTTACAGGCCTTTTTACAGATCTGGGCATTGAGCTGTCTCAATTGATCTTTCACAGGAGTAATAAGCTTAATTTTAAAAAGCTGGTGCAAAGTATCAAGCTGAAGCTAACTATAATATTTTGCTTTTTTACAGGCTGCCTTTTGGGCGGAGTGCTATACGGCAAGCTGTTGTTGCATACACTTCTGGTAGCGGTGGTTGTGCTTATAGTGGCTTTGTTTTACGATTATATACGTTTGAGGTATTATTATTTCAGAAGGAAATTCAGGCATTAATATTCTGTTACGTTTTTCCCGGAGCGCCCTTGATAGGTAAGTAGGACTTGTTCTATAGACTCCGGTAAGAATAATTCTGCCAATGCAAAATAATTTTCCTGGATCTCTTTTTTCATCTATCAGCAAAGCTAGATTTTTTTATTAATCCACAACTTTTGTATTTGATCCCTCGCTCTGTAGTATGTAAACAAAAAACATAAAATAAAAAGAGCTCTACATGTGTAAAGCTCTTTTTGCGGACTGGACGGGACTCGAACCCGCGACCTCCGCCGTGACAGGGCGGCATTCTAACCAACTGAACTACCAATCCTTTCGTTGGTGTGAAAATATTTTATTTCGATCTCACTTCGAAAATTGCAAACAATTATAAAATTGTTTTGCGGACTGGACGGGACTCGAACCCGCGACCTCCGCCGTGACAGGGCGGCATTCTAACCAACTGAACTACCAATCCTTTTTCTTTTGAACCTCAGCTCTTTCGCTTTGGGATTGCAAAGATAATCGTTTTTTTATTCCTGCAAAATATTTCTTTAAAATTTTAGAAAAAAATAAAAAGAAGCGCATCGATCATTATCAATGCGCTTCTTTTTTATAAGAAAAATGGCCTATTTACAAGTATACTCATAAGTATAGGTAACAGTAGGATAGCCTTCATGTACTGAGGATACCTGTTTAATGTACCCATTACTGTTGAATTTATAACTGATGTTGCCTGTATAATTGCATTGAACAAGATTCGCGGTTTTACCAACAGGTACATAACCCCTTTCAATAAGTGTATTGATGTAATTAAAATCACCTTCCTGGAACGCCATATTGCTGTGATACTTAATGGCCGTTAACGGATTGATACCGCTTGAACCATGGGCACCGGTCATATTGCCGCCGGACCATTCATAAATGATAGTATCCACATCGGTACCGGCATGGATATATTCGGCAATAGTAGTTTTGTTTTGATAGGCATAAGTCCTTGTTTCCCTAGTGCCGTCTTTAAAAGTAATCAGGGCGGTGTCCAGCATTTTGCTGTCCTTGTTATAGAGTAGTACCGCTTTTTGCTCCAGAATATTCTCCTTTCTTGTAAAGATTGATACTTTATTGCCTTCCTCTTCATACAGGTAAGTCCTAAGCATACCTATGGTCATCATAGTGTCTATTCTCCCTGAGGCATCATAGCTGATACTTAAAGGATTGGTAAAATAACCGGTCACTGCACTTACTTTACAGTTGCCTTTTACCGTGCCACCGCCTTTATTGGCTGCCTTTTCACAGGAAGTGAGAAATGTAACCAGGGCCAGTAAGGTAAGGAGCTGAATACTGTTGGATTTCATAATTATATATGTTAAATAGACTATAGCAAAGCTAATTGCTTTTGACTGGATCAAAAAATACTTGTAGTATTAATTTATTTTAATAGACGTTTTCCGGCTAAGAATACTTAGGCAGGCATATATTAAACTTTAAAAATGGTTAAATTGCAGTATAAAAGTAACAGGAATATGTTGGTTAAGGTATTTGGCAGCGCAGTGCATGGAGTGGAAGCGATGACGATCACTATTGAAGTAGACACCGTAGCAGGTTCTGGGTATTATATTGTAGGCCTTCCTGATAATGCGGTTAAGGAAAGTGTAGACCGCATACTTTCAGCTTATAAAAACAACGGGTTTAAGAGTCCCAGGTATAAAATGGTGGTGAATATGGCGCCGGCTGATATCCGCAAAGCCGGGTCGGCATACGACCTGCCTATCGCTATAGGTATGCTGGCCGCGACGGAGCAGATCGACAGTACACGGCTCGGGGAATATATCATAATGGGCGAGCTCCAGCTGGATGGCAGTTTAAGGCCGGTGAAAGGCTGCCTCCCTATTGCTATCCAGGCCAGGAAAGAAGGTTTTAAAGGCATGATCGTTCCGGTGCAGAATGCCCGGGAAGCCGCTATGGTCAATCAGCTTGAAGTATACGGGGCGCAGCACCTGAACGAAGTGATCGCATTGCTGGAAGGAAATGCCGGGATGCAGCCTACCGTGGTGGATACCCGGGCAGAATTTGCTACAGCTCAGGAGCAGATAGACCTGGATTTTGATGAGGTAAAAGGGCAGGAAAATATAAAAAGAGCCCTGGAAATCGCCGCGGCAGGCGGGCATAACGCCATACTTATAGGTCCGCCCGGCGCAGGCAAAACCATGCTGGCGAAACGTTTGCCCACCATATTGCCGCCCATAACCTTGCAGGAAGCTTTAGAAACCACCAAGATCCATTCTGTAGCCGGTAAGCTGGCCGATAATGCCTCATTGATCGCACAGCGACCTTTTCGCAGCCCGCATCATACTATTTCAGATGCCGGCCTTATAGGTGGAGGCGGTTTCCCGCAACCGGGAGAGATATCCCTGGCGCATAACGGTGTCTTATTCCTGGATGAATTGCCGGAATTTAAACGAACCGTACTTGAAGTAATGCGGCAACCCATGGAGGAGCGCCGGGTGACCATATCCAGGGCAAAAGTTAGCCTGGATTATCCCGCCAGCTTTATGCTGATCGCCTCCATGAATCCTTGCCCCTGCGGGTATTACAACCACCCGGAAAAAGAATGTACCTGTTCGCCTCAAACTGTACACAAATACTTAAGCCGGATCTCGGGCCCGCTGCTGGATAGGATTGACCTGCACGTGGAAGTCACACCGGTGCCTTTTAATGAGCTTTCTGAAAAAAGCAAGACGGAGCCAAGCGAGGTAATCCGAAAACGGGTAATAGCAGCCCGTAACCGGCAAACAGAACGTTATACGCATGCGGAAGGCATATATTGCAACGCGATGATGAACAGTAAAATGCTGCAGGAGTACTGCCAGCTCGATACGGTAGGGAGTAAGCTGCTGAAGGTCGCCATGCAAAAACTGAATTTATCGGCCCGGGCCTATGACCGTATTTTAAAGGTCGCCAGAACGATCGCCGACCTGGCGGATACACCAATGATCAAAGCGGAGCATATCGCGGAAGCCATACAATACCGGAGCCTGGACCGGGAAGGTTGGGCCGGTTAAAATAATTACCGGCAATTATAAAGGGAAGCTATTGAGCTTCCCTTTATAATGCAATTTGTTTATTGATTAATGGCGTACATAGCCATAGGTATGTATCCTGCGTATGTTTTTACTGTGCTTTAAAGCTCTTTTATGCTCACGGATGGCCATTTTGTGGTGTCTTTCTATTGCACGTCTTTCTCTGTAGCTCAGGTGGTGGCGGCCTGCGCCATGATGAACCGCCACCGGTCTCCGCGGACGGATGTATCTTGGATGATGGTGTCTTTTCTTGTGGTGCCTTAGTTCGGATTTGTGATGTCGGTAGCGACCGTCGTGACGCTGCGCCCGGGCCTCGTTAAAGCCAAAAGAAAGTAAAATAGTCAATACTGCGATAATGCCCAAAAATCTGCCTTTCATAATATAATTGATTTATTAAGTTAAAATTGATTGTACTATTTATGGTTGCAACGTTTTTTAATCTTAGCACGTAATAGTAGACCTGTAGAAAGCGAGAAGGTTTAGTAAGCTCATCATTTTTTGAATTCTTTATAATTTCCGGATTTAAGGGCTTAGTAAATTTTAATCCTTATTTTTGATGCCCTGTTTACCATCAGATCACATTATTTTATGGAGTTTGTCGATTTAAGTTTGCCCGGCGCCAGGTTGATCACCTTACCTGCTTTTACAGACGACAGGGGCACTTTTGTGAAAACCTTCAACAATGCTATTTTCAAGGAAGCAGGGATCGACTTTGAGTTGAAAGAAAGTTATTTTTCCTACTCTAAAACGGGGGTAATCCGGGGGATGCATTTTCAACTTCCCCCGCATGATCACGCCAAGATTGTTTTCTGCCCTAAAGGAGCTATTTTGGATGTGATCGTTGATCTGCGTAAAGCTTCGCCTACCTATGGCCGTTTCGAGGCGCAGGTGCTATCAGCAGCGAATCACCGGGCTTATTATATCCCTAAAGGATTTGCCCATGGATTTAAAGCTTTGGATGACGATGCCATTACTTATTACCTCGTTTCCTCCGGGTATCACCAGGCCAGTGACACCGGCATCCGCTGGGATAGTTTCGGGATGGACTGGGAGATAAAAGACCCGGTTATTTCCGCGAGAGATAAAGCTTTTGAACTGTTTACTGATTTTCAAAGCCCTTTTTAATTTTTTAAAATAATTTTATGCGAATAGCTTTATTCCCGGGGACCTTTGACCCGATAACATTAGGTCATGTTGATGTGATCCGCAGAGCCATGCCCCTGTTTGATAAAATAGTGATCGGGGTGGGCCTGAACTCTTCCAAGCAGCCCATGTTTTCTGTTGAGCAAAGATTAAACTGGATCAACCAGATCTTTAAAGACACAGATAAGGTGGAAGCCCATGCTTATGAAGGTTTAACCATAGGCTATTGCGAAAAGATCGGGGCCGGCTTTATTTTGCGGGGCATCCGTTATGTCAGCGATTTTGAATATGAAAAAGGGATCGCGGACATGAACCGTATGCTCAGCAAGCATATAGAAACGGTGTTCCTGACTAGCTCCCCGGAATACTCAACCGTGTCTTCGACTCTCGTGCGGGATGTGATCCGGTACAATGGCGATGTGCGCCAGTTTTTACCGGAAGAGGTGCAATGGAAATAATAAAGAGGTATTTAATGTTTCCTTAAGTGTTTTTTTGACTATCTTTGCACCTTAAAAAATAAAAAAAATTATGTTGACAAACGTTTTGTTGCAGGCAGCGGCGCCAGGTGGCGGAGGAATGGGAATTTTTATGATGGTCGGAATGATCGTTGTAATGTATTTCTTTATGATTCGTCCACAACAAAAAAGAGCAAAAGAACAAAAAGCTTTTGCGGAAACGATTGCGGTAGGTGAAAAAGTAGTCACTACTTCAGGTATCCACGGAAAAATTACCCGTACCAATGAAGATGGTACTATAGCTTTAGAGATCGATAGAAACACGACTGTAGTTGTGGAGCGCCAGGCTATCAGCATGGAAATGACACAGGCTTTTAATAAAAGAACCGGAGCTGCTACCACAGCGAAAGTAATTGCTTAATCAGCTTTATATCTTTTAAGTAAATAATAAAAAATCCGGCAGATTCTGCCGGATTTTTTATTATTTACTTTTTCGTGCTGATTATTTTTTTTATTCCCCAGATACCCAGCTCTATTAATTGCCAGCGGATCAGCGAGGCTGCAACCTTTCTGCCCAATCCTTTATTTTTAGCAACATTAAGGATGTTGAGGCATGGCTTTTTGCCGGCCTGACCAGCCTCCGGTAAAGCGCGGATAGGCGCTAAGGGGTTGGCCGGGTATAAGCTCAGGGTATTTACTTTCGCCGGTTTTGATATTTTTCGTTTATTTTTCCTGGATCTGAATAATCCGAATACGGAAGGTAACAGGTCCATGCCAATTTTTACCGGGTCGAAGATATTGCCGATCGCGTTATCCTCTATGTCCCTGTACTCTCTTTTAATGCGATCCTGCGCATCTTCTAGGCTTTTAAGGGATTTGAAGGTACGGTATTTACTGCGTAGAGGTTTGGCCATTATGTGTTCCGTTTTAGGGGTTAAAAGAACGCTTTTATTAAAAAGCGTGTCAGAAAGAAGCGGATCAGTCTTCTTGATCGGCTTCTTTTTCGTTTCTCGGCTTGGTTAATATCCAGAGTATCTTTCCACCCAGGAACCTGAACAGGTTTTTCCGGAGCAGGAAAAGCAGGAACAGTAGCAGCAGTACAACCGCTGAAACCGTAAAGTAGCCTAAAGTTCTGCTGTTGAATACATAGCAAAGCCACTCCGCAAGACCGAAGGCGGCAAAGCCGAACATAACCATGACCAGGAAGAAAGCTACCGCACCCATAATCAAATAACCCATCACGTTAACGATCCGCTCCAATGCTTCCAAACGGAATTCCTGAAAACGAAGATTAATGTAATGGGTTATATATTGTCTAAGTGCTTTTATAGGATTTTCCAAAGGCTTTTATTTTTTTAAGTGAAACAAAAATACTTTTTCAAAGCCGAAAAGCCAAAACAAAAGTATGGGAGCTTAGTTTTCGAAAATCTCCTGCTCTAAATCTTTTGCTTTCTTAGTCACCTTATCTTTTAATTTATTAACAGTGTCTTTCAGTTTGTCGATTTGCTCATCACGCTTTTCTTTGTCCGTGCCTAAAATATAACCGACTGCTGCGCCTACTACTGTTCCTAATAATAATGTTGCTACTGTTTTTCCTGCGTTGTTTGCCATAATGTTTTGATTTTAATAGGTTAAAGATGTATTTACTGTTACAAATCTATACTACTTTTGTTGCTATTCAAGTTTATATTCTAAATTTACGATAATCTTAATAATTTTTCCTGATTTTTCTTAAAAAGATGATAATTTGGATAAAATTTACCATAAAATCATACTATGAATTCAATTAGCAACAACGTGATCAAGCAGGTCGTGATCATCCTGCTGATTGCCTTCCTCGGGATCGTAATCATCTGGAAACTGGCTTATTTTATCCCTGGTTTTTTGGGGGCGACCGCCATTTACATCATGTTTCGCTCCTGGTATTTTAAATTGTTGACCAAACGGGGCTGGAAACCCTGGGTAGCCGCACTGACCATGGTGATCGGTTTACTGATCACCATGATCCTCCCGCTGTTCCTGATGGGAGAAGTGCTGGCGCCTAAAATAAATGACCTGATCGCCAACTCCGATCAGATTAAATCCCAGATATTATCTGTATACAACTATGTAGTGGAGAAATTTCCCCAGTTAAACATCTCAAGGGAGCAAATACTGGGTTTTGCTCAAAAGGGTATCGGTATACTGCCTTCTTTGTTCAACGCGATGACCAATCTTGTGGCCAACCTGTTTACGGCTTTGTTTATCGCTTACTTTTTCTTTGTAGGAGGGCGGAAGTTTGAACAGAGCGTAAAAAATTACCTGCCTATCGCCCGCGATAGCCGCAAGGAGGTTTGGGATGAAACCAAGAACCTTGTTGTTTCCAATGCGGTAGGTATCCCGGCTTTAGCCATTGCGCAAGGCCTTATCGCTTTACTGGGCTATTGGATATGTGGTGTACCCGGCGCCTTATTATGGGCCCTGCTCACTGCATTTGTTTCTGTGATCCCTGTTATCGGGACCATGGCGGTATGGGTGCCGGTATGCATCTACTTGTTTGCCCAGGGAGCAACCGGCTATGGTATCTTCCTGACAATTTACTGCCTGGTGGTAGTAGGTTTTTCCGATAACGTGATCCGCTTCCTGTTCCTGAAAAAATTCGGGGACGTACATCCGCTGATCACGGTTTTTGGGGTCATCCTGGGGCTTAATATCTTCGGGGTAATCGGCCTGATCTTCGGGCCTTTATTACTGTCTTATTTCATCATGTTGATTAAAATTTATCAGGTAGAGTTTGGTAATGAAAGTGAGAAAATTGCACCTTAAGTATACGGTTCGTTTTGTGTTCCTGGTATTGCTGCTTCAATCAGGAGTAAGCTGCTCAAGGAAAAAGTGGGATAATGAGGTGGAACAAATTGCCTTACCGGTACCTGCAAAGGGCCGGTTAGATGGTGTTTTGGTAGACCGCGGCGGCCGGATACACATTGTAGGCGGCGACCGGCATGTGCGCAATGATTTTTATCAAAGCGACGATAACGGGGCCAGCTGGCAATTGTTTCACTATGACGCAGCTTTATACTCCAATAAAGCGGTCTATTGCATCGCGGAGTATGAGGACGCGATCTATTGCGGGGGCTTTGACGGTAAAATGTTTAAAAATGCAGGCCCTGCCAATAATGACTGGCAGCTGGGCTTAGGAGATTCCTGGTGGTATACGTTCACCGGGGTCACTTTTACCAATGCCGGCACGGGCTTTGCAGCGGGTAACAGTGGTTTCGAAAGAGGGATCATTGTCCGGTTTCTACCGGATATGCAACTACAGCGGGTCGACTCCTTTCCTTTTGCCATCAATGATATCGCTTTTGTAGATGAGCAACTGGGTTATGCGGTTGGTTACGGTGCATTGCTGCAAACAAAGGATGGCGGCAATACCTGGCAACAGTTAAACCTGACCGATGATAATTACCGTGCTTTGTTTGTGGCAGACCGGGACAACATCTGGACGGTAGGGTTTAACGGGACCATTGCGCATATAACGGATGATGGCCGGGCATTCAAAAAAGTGAAAAACGGTCAAAATCCTTTAAGTAATACAGACCGCTATATCGATATCACTTTTGCGGGGAATAAGGGCTATGTAGTAGGGGAGAAGGGTGTCGTACAATATACTGATGATGCCGGTAAGCACTGGAAAAAAATGAAAAAATTTACCCGGGAAGATATACACGCTGTAGCGATTCACCCGCTTGATCACTCTGTTTTCTTTGTCGGTAATAATAATACGGCTTTCAGATATAGACCATAATTCCATTCAATAATCTTAATTTTGGGGTTTGAAATCCTGATTTAATTGCCTGCTATTTTTTGATACTGATGTCTGATATTATCCAATTATTACCCGATCATTTAGCCAACCAGATCGCTGCCGGGGAAGTGATCCAGAGGCCGGCCTCCGCGGTTAAAGAACTTATAGAAAATGCTGTGGATGCGGGAGCGACGGCTGTGCACCTTATTCTTAAAGATGCCGGCAAGGAACTGATCCAGGTGGTGGACAACGGAAAGGGCATGAGCGCTATGGACGCGAGGATGAGTTTCGAAAGGCATGCTACCTCAAAGATCAAAAAAATTGAAGACCTGTTCGAGATCCGGACCAAAGGGTTCCGGGGGGAAGCCCTGGCCTCCATAGCCGCGGTTGCGCAGGTAATCCTAAAGACCCGCAGGGAAGAAGACGCCCTGGGAACTCATATAGAAATTGCTTCTTCCGCGGTCAGCAGCCAGGAACCGGTCGCTTTTGCAGGTGGTACCAGCATCTCTGTCAAGAACCTGTTTTTTAATGTTCCGGCCCGCAGGCACTTCCTCAAATCAAATACTACAGAACTCAAGCATGTGCTGGACGAATTCATCCGGATCGCGCTGGCACATCCCGATATCGCCTTCCGGTTTACCAATAATGGAATTGAGCAGTATAACCTGCCCGGCGGCAACCTGAAACAGCGGATACTGGCGCTGTTGGGCGCAGGAATGGATAAAAACCTGATCCCGGTAGAAGAACTGACGGATGTAGTGCAGATCCGGGGATTTATAGGCAAGCCTGAGGCGGCTAACCGGACAAGAGGCAACCAGTTTTTCTTTATTAATAACCGTTTTATAAAAAGCGCCTACCTCAACCATGCGGTAAGCAATGCCTTTGAAGGCCTGATCGCCAAGGACGCTTTTCCAACCTATATCCTTTTCCTGGAAATAGATCCCAGGAAAGTGGATGTCAATGTGCATCCCACCAAGCAGGAGGTGAAGTTTGATGATGACAAGATCATGTATGCCTACTTACAGGCGGCCATTAAATTCGCGCTGAACAAATATAATGTGGCCCCTTCCATCGACTTTAGCCTCGATGCCTCCATACAAAACCTGGATGCCCTTAAAATGCCTATGACCGAACACCGGCAGCAAGAAGTGAAACAGGGATACCTTTATGATAAATTTTCCAATGCCGGGCAGGCCCATTTTATAGAACGCCGCGAAGACCGTAAGCAATGGCAGCAGCAACAGAAGGCATTCTTTCCTGAAATGCCGGGTACCGGCCTGGAAGTGCAACTGCCGGCCACCTTCGATACCCCTTCTGCCGTGCAGCCCATGTTACTAAGCGACCAGTTAATGGATGAGACCGGTTCTAAGTCTGTAATCCAGTGGACCGATTACCTGATCACTACGATGAAGTCGGGTGTAGTGCTGTTGCACCAAAAAAGAGCATTGGAGCGCATTATATTTGAAAAGCTGGAAGAGCGCATGCTGGCCAGGGAGCATGTATCGCAGCAGTTGCTATTTCCTATTGATATATCCCTAAGCCCTTCGGACGCTTTGCTGCTTAACGAGGTATTGTCTGAGCTGTATTTACTGGGTTATGATATTAAGCCGGGCGCTGAACTTCATGATTACGTGATTGTGGGCGTGCCGTCCGATATAAGGGGCGGACAAGAGCAGCAAATGCTGGAATGGGTACTGGAGCAGATCAAAAATGAATCGGGGCAGGTGACTGATGAGCGGCGTACTATTCTTTTAAGAACCATGTCCAAAAAGATGGCCGTGCCCCGTATACTACCTGCAGAGCAGGCACAGAGCCTGGTAGATGAGCTGTTTGCCTGCAGCCAGCCGCAATATACACCGGACGGGAAGCTTATTTTCCGTATATTAAGCCAAAATGATCTTTCTGCATTGTTATGAAATTGTAACCAAATTGGCCCGGGGGTAAATATCGTAGTGTAAATGATACCTAAGTTGCTGAATGTTAAGTATTTGTAAATTTATTTATATAGTAAGGTATACTAAAAAGGCAGAGATAGTCGTTTTTTTTTAACAGGGTATTGTTTTTTTAAAACGAACCAATATCTTTGCTAATACTTTTTTAGAAAAAAAATAATTTAAAACAACAAAAATTCTAAAACAACAAAACATTGAATTATGGCAGATGTTAAGAGTGCGTCAAGCGCGAACAAGGCAGCTAACACTAAAACGAGAAACACTAATGGCTTTTGGGTAAATTTAGGGATCGTAGCTTTATGTATCATTGTAGGTCAATTGATCTTCCATTTTGTATTAGGTGATGTGAACAATTTCACAGACGGAGCGACAAAACATGTGCCAAAGCCGGGTAACTGGAAAGGTAATATGTACCTGGGTGGTTTCATCGTACCCTTCCTTATGGCCTCTTTTATGGTAATGTTAGCTTTCGTTATTGAGCGCGCGATCGCGATCATGAAAGCTAAAGGAAGTACAAATGGTGGTGAATTAGTGCGTAAAGTACAATATCATCTGGCCAACAGAAATGTGGACGCGGCTATCGCTGAGTGTGATAAACAAAAAGGTTCTGTAGGTAATGTAATGCGTGCTGGTTTATTGAAATACAAAGAAATGGCTAACAATACTCAATTATCTACTGATGAGAAATTATTGTCTATCCAGAAAGAAGTTGAAGAAGCTTCCGCTTTAGAAGTGCCTATGTTAGAGAAAAACTTAGTGTTCTTGTCTACTTTGGCTTCTGCAGCTACCTTATTAGGTCTGATCGGTACGGTAATCGGTATGATCAAATCCTTCTCTGCGATGTCCAGTGCAGGTGCTCCTGATGCTACAGCGCTTGCTGCCGGTATCTCTGAGGCCCTTTATAATACGGCATTAGGTATTACTACTTCATTCTTTGCGATCATTTTCTATAATTTCTATACTACTATCATTGATGGTATTAACTATAATATTGACGAGAGTGGCTTTACTTTAACACAAAGTTTCGCGATCAACCACAAATAATTTTTTGAACTTTCACAAAATAATTTTGTGGAATCAGGAAATACTTTTCGTCTAATATAAAAAAATAGAAAAATGCCAAAAGCAAAAATGCCCCGTAAGAGCACGCATGTGGATATGACGGCAATGTGTGATGTGGCGTTTCTACTGTTAACGTTCTTTATCCTGGCGACCAAGATAAAGCCCACGGAACCGGTAGAAGTACGTACGCCGGCATCTACTTCAACAACGCCTATCCCGGATGACTTTATGCTGCTTACCGTGTCGAAAGAAGGTAGAGTATTTTTCTCTATCGATAACTTAAATGTAAGAGAGCAGATCATTAACGAGATCAGCAGTAGTAAAGGTCTGAACCTGAATGAGAAGCAGATACAGGCGTTTAAAGAAGGCGGTTCTATAGGAGTTCCTTTTAATATGTTGCCTTCTTACCTGGCGCTACCTTTCCCGGACAGGGCCAAGTATGATAAAACAGCTCCGGGAATTCCAACAGATACTACCGCGTCTTTTGATTCTAACGAGTTGGCTTACTGGATCAGAACAACCCGTCTGAGCAATCCTAACTTACGTATCGCGATCAAAGCTGATGGAGAAGCCGCTTATCCGCATGTGCAAAAAATCATTGCCACATTAGGACATCAACAGGTTTTCCGCTTCAACTTTATTACTGAAGGTAAAGGCGTACCTAAGGGTTCCGCGTTAGAGCAGGAATTATCTGCCGGAAAAACACAGCAGTAAACACAATCATTAATAATTAGGCTTTTCAAAAGCCTCAAAATATTATCACAATGGCAGAAATGGAAGTGAAAGGTGGGAAGGGTTCCCCCAGGGTTGACTTAACACCAATGGTGGACCTTGGATTCCTTTTGATTACCTTCTTTATGTTCACCACTACCATGTCCAAACCTAAAGCGATGCAGATACAAATGCCGTTTAAGGACGACAAGATGGAAGAAAAAGATAAAAGTAAGGTGAAGGAGAGCACGGCTATGACGATCCTCTTGAGTAAAGACCATCGTGTCTATTACTACTACGGAATGGGTACTGATCCGACTAATCCGCCTAAACTTGAAGTAACCGGGTTTAAAGACCAGGGAGGTATCAGGGATGCAATTATCGCTAAGAAAAAAGAAGTACAATCTTTAGTGGCCAGCGGTGCTTTAGCTCCTGATGATAAGATCACCATCATGATCAAGCCTGCGGAAAACTCCACAACAGACGACCTGATCGATGTACTGGATGAAATGACTATTAACGCGGTGCCAATTTATGCAGTAGTGGACATTACCCCGGTTGACCTGGAATTTATTGAAGCTACAGAAAATGCTAACGGAGAATAAACTATTGTCACTTAGCAAAAAATATTAATTCTTATGGATGCGAAACAAATTTTAAATGCGAGTTATCTCGACATACTTTTTGAAGGTAAAAACAAAAAGTATGGTGGGTACGAGCTGCGTAAAAAATATCCCCGCAGGGCAACGCTAGCCGGTTTACTGGCGATCCTTGCTGTAGGAGGCGTATTTGGCGCGATGCTGATCAAGCCGAAGCCAAAGGATATAGATATGGCCAGTAATGTGCCGGTAGTGACCGAGATGAAAAATCTGGAACCGCCACCACCATTAAAGGAAAATGAACCACCACCACCGCCGCCGCCAACGGCGCCACCACCGGTAAAACCTTCTGTGAAATTCACGGTTCCTGAAATTAAAAAGGACGCTGAAGTGCCTAAAGAAGAAAAACTGGTAGAAAAGCCTAAAGACGAAAAAGTGGTTGTGGGTAAAACTACTCAGGAAGGTTCTGAAGATCCGAATGCGATTGACCCTTCATTAAGTAACCTTCCCAGCGGAACCGGTAAGCCGGAACCGGTATTGACCGGCGGAGACGGCGGCGGAAAGAGCTCTACAGAGATCTTCCGTGCGGTGCAGAATAAAGCAAACGCTGGTTATAATTGGACAAAGTACCTGAATGATAATCTGAAGTATCCGAAACAGGCCCTTGAAGCTGAAGTTACAGGGAAAATTGTAGTAGAGTTCATTGTTGAAAAAGACGGCTCTATTAATTCTCCGAGAGTAGTAAGGGGAAAAGAGTTAGGAAATGGTTTACCAGAGGAAGCGATCCGTGTAATTATGGCTGCTCCTAAATGGAAACCGGCCTCCCAGAACGGGCAGGTAGTACGTTCTTACTTTACTTTACCTATTGATTTTAAATTACAATAGTAAGCAGAGCCCCGGCTCATACAAAAGAACCCGTTATCTTCAGATAACGGGTTCTTTTTTTATAATTCTTTACAACTCCTTATTTAGAAAATATCATATTCCAACCGGATACCTGCAGACAGGTAGGTAAGCTTATGCTGCCTTTCCCACATATTGTAATTATAGGTTACATTATCCCCACGGTAAGTAGCAATACCGGCATTTTTATTATATACCGTAAAACCAAAAGTTAAACCGATCCCCAGCCGGTCGGAAAAATCATTATAATGAATGCGCTTATAGCCAATAAATAAATTGGTATTGACCATGCCCCATTGATCACCCTTGTAATTGGTCTGGAATTGATCAGTAGTCGAAAACCGAACGGTATGGGTACCTTTATTAAGCGCTACATTGGTGTAGGTGGTATCATAGAAGTTATTGTACCTGGATACATAAAGGGGGGCAGAGACACCTAACCTAAGGTCGACCTGGTGTTTTTGGTTAAAACGGAAAAAATAGCCGATAGCTATTTCCGGTTCTATAACCGGTATAGAAATGCCCCTTCTCCCTAAGTTACCTATAGGATAAGAGGTGTCTGAAGTGGCATTAAAACCCTGCGGGTATTTATAGCTGAAATTACCATTGCCATACATCACCGCGGCTCGTAAATAGAAGCTCTTGCTGATTTGTCTTTTGAGATATAGGCCAAGACGGGCAAAAGGCGCAAAGGTGCTTTTGGTGCCGTCTTTATCGACCAGGCTACTGCCCATGTTCTGGTTGAAATCAAACTGTAACCCTGCATGGTCTGTTTTTCCTTCATAGTTATA
The DNA here is from genome assembly GCA_016786705.1 of Taibaiella sp. Lineage (GTDB taxonomy): Bacteria > Bacteroidota > Bacteroidia > Chitinophagales > Chitinophagaceae > Edaphocola. Next base: position 21,053 of record JAEUVV010000009.1, on the reverse strand, counting down.
ATCATATACCTGGGCGTTCCCGCTTGCTGCTGTTGCTGCGACTATTAATATAGCCCCTCCAAGCTGTTTTAGCATTGTTTTCAAGATTTAGAGGGCTAATTTAAGTTAATTACAAAACATGTTCAAATAATTAATTCCTTATTGACATCTTTTATATTAACTTCGCAACAGTTAAAAAAGCATATTTATTCGAGAGGAATATTTCAGTACATTATTAGCGGACAAACCTCTCACAAATTTTAGATTTATGAATTTACAAGGAACTTCGGTTTCTTTTACCTTAGAAAATGGTAAAGAAGTAATTATTGAGACCGGGAAATTAGCCCGTCAGGCGGATGGCGCCGTAACTGTAAGATGTGGCAACTGTATTATACTGGCTACTGTTGTAGCAAGTAAAGAACCTAAACCAGGCCAGTCTTTCTTCCCTTTAACAGTTGATTACCAGGAAAAATTTGCTTCTGCAGGTCGTATACCAGGCTCCTTCTTTAAAAGAGAGGGCCGTATCAGCGACTATGAAGTATTAATTTCCCGCCTGATCGACCGTGCTTTACGTCCTTTATTCCCGGAAAGCTACCTGTGTGAAGTGCAGGTTTTAGTTTCATTAATATCCAATGACCCGGAAGTGATGCCGGACGCCTTAGCCTGCCTGGCCGCATCTGCTGCACTGGCTGTATCTGATGTGCCTATCCAGGAGATCATTTCTGAAGTACGTGTAGCCCGTATTGACGGTCAAATGGTGATCAACCCTTCTCCTGCAGAGATGGAAAATTCAGATATGGACTTCATCATCGCGGCTACAGAGAAAAATATCATGATGGTAGAGGGTGAGTCTAAAGAGTGCCAGGAAGAAGACCTGATCCTGGCTATCGAAACCGCTCATGCCGCAATTCGTCGCCAGGTGGCTGCGCAGGCAGAGCTCAGAGCAAAAGTAGGTTCACCTGCAAAACGTGAAGTAGCGCCATTTGAAGAAAATGAAGCCATCAAAGCTAAAGTTGAAGCTTTTGCCGGTGCGAAGATGCTGGAGATCTCCAGGGCCGGCAGTGCCAAACACGATCGTTCTGCGGCTTTAAAAGCTTTGAAAGAAGAATTGATCGCCAGCTTCGGCGAGGAGCCGGAAGAAGCGGATATCGCTTTTGCCAAGCGTTATTATGACGATTTGCAATATTACACTGTGCGTAATATGATCCTGGATGAAAGCCGCCGCCTGGATGGCCGTAAACTGGACGAAGTACGTGGCTTGTATATAGAAACAGATTACCTGCCAAGCCCGCACGGTTCCGCGTTATTTACCCGCGGAGAAACACAATCCTTAACTACCGTTACATTAGGTACTAAAGATGATGAATTGCTGGTAGAAACTGCCGGAACTTCTAATTACCACAATTTCTTATTACACTATAACTTCCCTCCATTCTCTACAGGAGAAACCAAGCCAATGCGCGGCCCGAGCCGTAGAGAAGTAGGGCATGGTAACCTGGCAAAACGCTCCTTATGGCAAATGATGCCTAAAGATTACCCTTACACCGTGCGTATCGTTTCCGATATCCTGGAGTCTAACGGTTCTTCTTCTATGGCCACTGTTTGTGCCGGATCCTTAGCTTTGATGGACGCGGGGGTGCCTTTCCCTAAACACGTGGGTGGGGTAGCCATGGGGCTGATCAGCCGTGCAGAGGACGGTAAATGGGCAGTCCTGACCGATATCCTGGGCGATGAAGATCACCTGGGTGATATGGACTTTAAAGTTACCGGTACCCGTGAAGGTATCTGCGGTATCCAGATGGATATTAAAGTAGACGGTTTAAGCATGGATGTAATGCGTTCCGCATTGGCACAGGCGAATAAAGGACGTTTACATATCCTGGACGCCATGTATACTGCTCTGCCGCAAACCCGCGAAGAGCTTAAACCACATGCGCCACGTATCGAGCAATTGATCATTGACCGGGAGTTCATTGGTGCGGTGATCGGGCCAGGTGGTAAGATCATCCAGGAAATTCAAAGAACAACCGGTGCAGAAATCAATATCGAAGAAGTGGGTAACACCGGTGTGGTGAAAATCTTCTCCAATAACGGTGAAAGCTTAAATGCAGCCATGAGTTGGATTAAAGGTATTGTAGCTGTTCCGGAAGTAGGTGAAGTTTATGAATCGGTAGTTAAATCAATTATGCCTTTCGGTGCATTTGTAGAGTTTATGCCGGGTAAACAAGGATTGCTGCATATATCTGAAGTGAGCTGGAAGCGTTTAGAAAACCTTGACGGTATCTTAAACGAAGGGGATGCGATCAAAGTGAAATTACTAGGTGTAGACCAGAAAACCGGCAAATTCCGTTTAAGCCGTAAAGTGTTAATGGAAAAACCGGAAGGATATGTAGAGAAGCCGGAAGGCGAGCGCAGAGAGCGTCGTGAAGGTGGCGACCGTGATCGCAGGGACAGGAATGACCGTAGCGGGGACCGTCGCGGGCCACGTCCTGAGCGCAGAGAACCAAGAGCGGAAAGAAATGATGCACCGCAATCTGCCCCAGTGGACAATGCGCCTAAAGCAGATACTGCAGACGATGACCTGAGTCTATAAGTAATGATACATAGTCATAGACATTAAATAAAAAAAATCCCGGGATGTATATCCCGGGATTTTTTATTACTTATGCTGATTGATCAGCTCTTTTTGAATTCTTTTACGCTTCCGTCCAGGTTGTACTCGATCCTGTATTTTTCACGTGCGGTTTCTACATTAGAAGTGCTCCAGCGTATTTCCTGCTTAGGTACCCAGAATAAAATATCTACACTGGTCAGTTCTTTATTGGCGCCGCCTTCTAAAGATTTAGCCTTCTCATTCCAGTTATTATAAACGGTAGCCACAGTGCTGAACTTGATTTTGGACAGCGCCCACACATTATCATCCATTTTGCCGCTTCCGGAGATCTGAACGGCTTGTGGTTCGCCCCATTTGCCATCTCTGAAGTGGTATTCATCAATATTCTCAGGCTTAGCCGGGTCCTGCAGGGCGATCGTAATCCGGCCGTCTTTAAAGAAGTTCACGTTTTGGAATACTTTGATGTCCTTGCCGCTAAACTTCGGCATGGCCCTTAGCTCAGCTTCCGCCTTTTCTAATAAGGCAACATCGGTGAGCAGGTTTTCCGTTTTTACCGGTTCTTCTTCTTTTTTATTGTCTGAAGCGGTCTGTTCGGTTTTCTGGTCCTCATTTGTTTTTGTCGTGTCATTTCCGCCACAGGCAACCGCAAAGGTGGAGAGTGCTGCGATACTTAAAATTAAAATGTTTTGTTTTTTCATTGTAGTAATTGTGTTGTAAGTGTTTATAAAAAAAAGTACTATATTTTCAAATATAGTACTTTTTGGAAAAAATGAATCTTATAGCTCTTTGATCAAATAAATATAAGTAGGGAAGTGGTCACTGTAGCCGTCTATCCAGGTATTGTTGGAAAAAGAGCGGTGCGGGTAACCTTTATATCGCCCGAAATTACTGATCATATAGGACCTTTTAAAGATCTCGGCTTTATAAAACTGCCATCCGCCGGCATTGGCATTTAAAAAGCCCTGGGAGATAATGATCTGGTCGAACAGGTTCCAGGAGTCGCCGTAGCCTAAGGTGCCGATACCTTTTTTGTAGAAGGACAGCCAGGGGTTGAACAGCCCGCCGGGTTTTAATTTATCCTTATCGCCGATAGCGCCTAGGGTAAGGGCAACAGAGTGGCTTATGGGGTCATCATTAAGGTCACCCATCAGGATCACTTTATAATTAGGGTTCTCTTTTACTTTTTTGGCAATGATCTCTTTACAGATACCAGCCGCTTTAATACGCTTCCAGGCGCTGGCCGCTTCTCCACCCCTGCGGGAAGGCCAGTGATTGACAAATACAGATACCGTATCGCCGCCCATTAGACCGGTGACATACAGGATATCCCTGGTATATTCTTTCCTGCCATTCTCGCTGATATCCACGTTGATGGATTGCGCGTCCAGTACCTTAAAGTATTTAGGGTTATACAGCATGCCTACATCCACCCCCCGGAAGTCGGGAGATTCGAAATGAACGATCTTTAACTTGCGGTCTTTAAGTTTAGGTTCTGCTACCAGGTCCTGCAGTACTTTTTCGTTTTCAATTTCCGCTACACCAATGATGGCCGGGCCATCAGGAACTTTTTCCGTAGCTATTTCCGAGAGTACGCGGGATAAGTTTTGCAGTTTTTTACGATAAACGGCATCGGTGTAACCCATGGTGCCGCCAGGCGTGAACTCTTCATCATTTTTGTTCGGGTCATCTGCCGGGTCAAACAGGTTCTCAAGATTGTAAAAAGCTACCGCGTTGATCTGGTATTCCTTTTTTTGTGCCCACGAATAGCTGAATGTACCTACACCCAGTAAAGCCGCAATAAATAGTTTTTTCATTCTTCTTTTTAAATAAAAATATAAACGCCGCGATCCGGAAACCCAGGCGCTGCATCTTTTAATCCTGCCGGGGCAGGTATAATTTTTGCAAAGCAAATCAAAAGTAACCAATTAGAAAAAACTTTTACGAGAATTAATACCGGCATAACATACTTACTTTAATGAGAAATTCAGCAGGCTTTCCCTTATTTTTGCGCATACCGGGCCAAAAACAAGCTTTCATTGAATCTTTCTTACTACATAGCCAAACAGATATCGGGCAATAAACAGTCCACCTTTTCGAAGTTCATCCTTCGGCTGGCCACTATCGCTACCGCGCTCAGTGTGACGGTGATGATCATTGCCATCTCGGTGGTGCATGGCTTTAAGACCAAGATAAGGGAGAAAATGTTTGTATTCTGGGGGCATGCCCAGGTCAGTATGTTTTCTGCCAACCCGAGCAGTCTTATAGGAGATGCGCCTTTCCCGAAAGACGAACACATGATCCGGAACATCCGGTCCGTAAAAGGAGTACAATACGTTTATCCGTTTATTTTAAAGCCGGCGATCGTTAAGGCCGAAAAAGGCCTGGAAGGGATTAAGCTGAAAGGGGTGGAACCGGGTTACCCGATGAGCAGTTCTGATGCGATACAGTTCAGCGGCAAGCCGATACACTATACCGATTCGGTTTACAGCAGCGACCTGATCCTGTCCCGGGCGACCATGAACCGCTTGGACCTGGCTGTAGGTGATGCAGTCTTTATCGTATTCTTTAACCCGGAGCAAGGCAACCCGACAGTAAGAAAGTTGAAGGTAGCCGGGAGTTTCCATACAGGTATGGAGGAAGTTGATAAGGGATTCGGGCTGTGCGATATCCGCCTGCTGCGCGCGGTCAATCATTGGGGCGATCGGGATATCAGCGCATTGCAGGTCGGCTTGAAGGATTACCGGCAATCGGAGCAGGTAAGTGCGCAGATCTACGAGGATTATTTACAGCCACCTATGTCTGTCTCCACGATTAAAGAGATCTATCCTTACATATTTTCCTGGCTGGACTTCCAGAATACCAATGCCGCGCTGATCCTGGTAATCATGGGGGTGGTGGCGGCCATTAATATGGCTACAGCCTTGCTGATCTATATCCTGGAAAGAACGCAGATGGTAGGCACCCTGAAGGCCCTGGGCATGCAAAACAGGCAGATCCGCCAGGTGTTTTTATACCATGCTGCAAGGGTTACCCTGAAAGGTATCCTTTGGGGAACTTTTAGCGGGGTAGCGCTCTGCTGGTTGCAATTGCAATTTTCGCTGATCAAGCTGGACGAGTCGGTTTATTATATGAAAACCGCGCCGGTTGCGCTTAACTGGCTTTATATTTTCCTGGTCGCTTTGGGAACGCTGGCATTTTGCTCGCTCATCATGCTGTTACCGGCACTCATGGTGCGCAGGATAAAAATTGTTAAGGCATTAAAGTTTAAGTAAGATATGGCAAAGCAATACAGGTGGCGGATAGTGCAGGCCGGGGCGATAGATCCATTGCTCTGGGACCGTTGTGTCGCTTCCGATCCCGCGGCCAAGGTGTATAATTATTACGATTACCTGAATACCTTTGCCCGCACATGGAAAGGCGCGGTATATGGCGATTATGAGGCCTGCTTCCCGCTTACCGGGTTCAGGAAAGGGCATTTACCCTGGTTGATGAAACCTGCTGCCACACAGCAATTACAACTGGCCGTTCTTGGCGGCATCAACCCGGGGCCGGCGGTCACAGAAGGCCTCCGGGAGTTGATCCTGCAGCATTATAAAGTGATACAGGTGGCGGTGTCACCGCCGGTAGACCTGGGCCCTGTGACTAGAGTCAGAACAAATTATTGCTTAGATTTGTCCCCGGAATATTCATTATTGCGATCCGGCTTTACCAGGAGCGGGTTACGGAATATTAAAAAAGCGGAAGCCGCTGGCCTGAGCCTGGAGCAAACCGCGGATATAGATATCGTCATTGAATTGTACCAGGCGGCCTATGGGGCATTGGCGCAGCTTAAAACGTATGTTTACGAGGCGTTCAGGAAGCTGGCCGGGCAACAATACCGGCATTTCAGGGCCCGTACCTATGTCGTAAAAGAGGAAAGCGGAACGATTGTGTTTGCCGCTTTGCTGCTGGAAGATCATAAAGCGCTTTATTATGTACTGGGTGCGCCTACGGAAAAGGGTAGGAGCCTCAGGGCTACTTATTACTTTATCGGGGAGCTGATCCGGCAAAACGCCGGTAAGCCGATAAAGCTTGATTTTGAAGGTTCGGATATTAAAAGTGTGGCCGATTTTTACCTGAGCTTCGGGCCACAGGAAGAAAAATATCATTTTTATCAGCTCAATCGTTATGCACAACCTTTAAAATGGGTGCTGCAAAGCGTATTGGGTTTTTAAGTTCAACGAAAAATTGTAGTATATGGCTAAAGATAAAAAACTGGGATTGGGCGCTTTAGGCGGGCTGGTATTTTCTACCAACCCGGACATGATGAAAGAAGAGCCGGAGGAGGTAGTCCTGACACCCGATCCTAAAGAACAGCGGCTCCGGGTGGTACTGGACCGCAAACAGCGTGCCGGTAAGGTAGTTACCCTGGTGGAAGGCTTCCAGGGCAATGAGGAGGATTTCCAGGCTTTAGGAAAAAGAATAAAAACAAAATGTGGTACCGGCGGCAGCGCCAAAGATGGCCTTATACTGATCCAGGGCGATTATAAACAAAAGATAGCAGCCTGGCTGATAGAGTGGGGGTATAGCAAAACAAAAGCGGTTTAACTATGGATATCGAGGCATTAAGAACCTATGTAACCGGGTTGAAGGAGGGTATAGAGGAAGCGTTTCCTTTCGGTCCCGATACACTCGTGTTTAAGTATGGCGGAAAAATCTTCCTGCTGATGGCGCTGGATGAAGTGCCGCCGCGTATTAATGTAAAATGCGACCCGGATAGAGCCCTGGAGCTGCGGGAGGCTTACCCGGCCATTATCCCGGGTTATCATATGAACAAAAAGCACTGGAATACCCTTATCCTGGATGATTCTCTGCCTGCTAAGCTGGTTCAGCAGCTGGTCGCGGATTCGCTGGAGCTTATAGCGGCTAAATTGCCCAGGGGAAAGCGTTAATCTATAAATGAAGAATTAGAAAAATATTTCTTTAAATTTTTTGGTAGAAGAAAAATAATAATATACCTTTGCAGTCCGAAATTTGAAATTATGCCAAAGTTAAAGACACACTCAAGAGCTAAGAAGACTTTTAAAGTTACCGGTAATGGTTCTATCCGTCGTTTCAAAGCCTATAAAAGTCACTTATTGACTAAAAAGTCTACAAAACGCAAGCGCCACCTGCGTGGTAGTGTAGAGATCCACTCTGCAAACCTGCCACTGGTTAAGAGAATGTTGAGATTGCGCTAAGCAAAATATTCCCTCTGTAAAAGAGGTACGTTTAAGAAAACAATTTTATTAAAATAGTATTTAATTTAGATAAACTATGCCACGTTCAGTAAATGCAGTTGCATCACGTGCAAGAAGAAAGAAAATCCTTAAACAAGCTAAAGGATTTTATGGTAAGCGTAAAAACGTATATACCGTTGCCAAAAACGTTTTAGAAAAAGGTTTAGGCTATAAATATGTAGGACGCAAGTTGAAAAAACGCGATTATCGCGGTTTGTGGATTGCGCGTATCAATGCAGCGGTTCGTGAAGAAGGCTTGAGCTATTCTGTTTTCATGCACAAGTTGAATGAAAAAGGAATCAACCTGAACAGGAAAGTTTTAGCTGACCTGGCTATGAACCAACCTGAAAGCTTCAAAAACCTTGTAGCTGAAGTAAAATAATTTTCAATAGCCTTTTCAGGCTTTGGTATAATATTTTGATTTACATCAATAAAATTAATTTAAAATGGAAGCAGCAATTGCATTTATCCACGAACAATTAACTACAAAGAGAGAAATCCCTGCTTTTAAAGCCGGTGATAATATCACTGTTAATTATAAAATCATTGAGGGTACTAAAGAACGTATCCAGTCATTTAAAGGAGACGTTATCAAACGTCAGGGTACAGGTGCTACCGCTACTTTCACCGTTCGTAAAATTTCTGACGGTGTAGGCGTTGAGCGTTTATTCCCTGTTTTGTCTCCCAATATCGAATCTATCGTAGTACATAAGCGTGGCCAGGTACGTCGTGCTAAATTGTACTATCAAAGAGAGCGTTTCGGTAAAGCAGCACGTATCAAAGAAAAACGCGTTGCCGTTGAAGCAAAAAAATAAATTTCAAATACTTTGGATAAGGCCACCTGATATTCAGGTGGCTTTTTTTATGTTTTACATTTTACACGCTAATGGCACATGTTCCTGTTAATAATATACTTAGGTAGATAAAATTACTGAAAATGGAAAAAAAGTAAAAACGATACCTGCTATTTCTTGTATTTTACCAACTTAATGCTTAAAATTGTCGTCTATTATTTGGGGTATTCTTAACAAGTACCCGTGCGTATGCTATAGTAGTGCCTATCCCTTTTTTTGAAAATTTAATTAACGAGCATGAAAAATTTATTCAATTTGTTTAAGCCTAAGTTGCTTTCCTTGACTTTAGGCTTCCTGGGGCTTGGTTTGACCCAGGCTTCGGCGCAAGCGCCTTATTGTTCGATGTCTTACCCCAGTGGCTATTCCAGCTGGGGGATGACCCAGGTCACTATCGGCACCTATACCCAGAGTCCTTCTTTTAGCAGCGCTTATGGTAATTTTGTGAGCCAGAATGTGCCCATAACAGCGGGTGTAGCCACGGCCGTGAGCATTACCATCACAGGATGGGCCTCTACCGGTATTGCCGTTGATTTCAACAACGATAACGATTTTGAGGATGCGGGCGAAACTTTGTTTTTACCTGCCTATATTGCCAATAGCCCGCAAACCTATACCGGTAACATTACAGTTCCGCCAAGTGTTGTTTCCGGTAACTACCGGATGCGCATCTGGACCAGGTCTGCAAATGGTGGTGGCGCCAATGACGGAGCCATTCCTTGTGGTACCTATGGTTATGGCCGTTATGCCGATTATACTATGGTGGTCACCAATAATGCCACTTGCCTTGCCCCTTCAAATGTACAGGTAACGGCTGCGGCTACTACAGCGGCGATCACCTGGACAGCATCTGCCTCCACGCCGGCTAACTATCGCTGGAAAGTGGTAGCAGCCGGTGCTGACCCGAATACCGCACCGGCGGTAGCCGCTACCGCAACCGGTACTACGGCGCTTACCAACGCTAATGCTACGGGCCTGGTATCTGCTACGTCATACGATGCCTATGTCAAATCATTATGTAGCGCATCCGACAGCAGTGTGTGGACCCTGGTGCGCAATTTTACAACCCTTTGTGACGGTACGCCGGCTACAGGTGTCGCTTCTTCTTCTGTCGCTTCTGTGTGCCCTACGGTCAGCTTTAACCTGGTACTTACGGGTATCACACCGGCGCCGGGCATCACTTATCAATGGCAGTCGGCTACAGCAGTCGGTGGTCCTTTCACTAATATTACAGGAGCTACTACAGCTACTTATGCTCATTCCCAGTCTGCAGTTACTTATTACAGGTGTGTGGTTACCTGTACAGGCAGTACCCTCACTTCTACTTCCAATGTGATCAGTGTAGGCATTAATGCACCTACCTCCTGCTATTGTACACCTACTTCCACAACAGGTACTTCTTATTTTATTTCCAGCTTCTCTACAACGGGAGGAACGACTAATATTACCAATAACGGTACCGGCTCCGGTTCTTATAACCAATACCTGGCCCAATCCGTGTCTGCACTGATGGGTAATACGATCAATTTCTCTTTGACCACCAGCAGCGCTTTGATTTCCAGGAGTATTTATGTCGACTGGAACCAGGATGGCGCTTTTGATGAAGTCAACGAGAAAGTATTTACGGCTAACTATTCAGCAGTTAATGCATCAACGGTGACCGGGTCTATTACAGTGCCTTTAACCGCTTTACCCGGCAATACCAGGATGCGGGTAAGGTCTGCCTATTACTCCGGTAATACGATGCATGCCTGTAATAATATGACCAATGGAGAGGCCGAGGACTATACATTTACGGTTGTGTCTCCGGTAGGTATTTGTGTAAACCCGGTAAATTTAGCGATTTCCGGCCCGGTAACGCCGACTGCTGCTACTGTGTCTTTTGTGGCACCGACAGTAGGTAATCCGCCGACCAATTTCATTTATGAATTAAGAACGGATGGTACTTTACCAGGCTCCGGCGCTACCGGCCTGGCCGCGAACGCTACAGTAACGGCTTCCCCGGTCAACTTTACGACTTTAGACCCGGCAACCAATTATGTATTCTATATCCGTACCTTCTGTTCTGTAGGTGATACGAGCGCCTGGGTTAATATTCCTTTCAGCACTCCTTTCGATACGCTTACCCCGGTTTCCCTGGGCCAGTTTAATGCAGATGTGGTGGCCAATGGTATTGGTACGGCGATGAGCTCTACAACAAATGATGTAGACGGAGCCAGTTTTGCGCTGGTGGCCAAAGATTACCAGTTGACGGCTTCGGCGGCTTTCCCTACCTATGGTGTACCTAATAACCGGATCATCCAGAATGGTGTACGTAAATACCGCCTGGCAGATTATAGTGGTAACAACTCTTTACGCCAGGTTTTAAGCGCGCCTAATGCAGCAGTGCGTTTCTTAGCTCCTAAACGGGCCAATAAGGTTTATGTAATGGGCATCAGCGGCAGCGCTGTTTCCAATTTTAACGCGATCGTTTACTTTACTGATGGTACTACGCAGACCCAGGCCATGAACTTCGCCGACTGGTACACCAGTAACAGCAATGTAGTGGTGAGCGGCCTGGGCCGGATCAACCGGAGCAATAATGTGCTGGAAGGTACCGCTACCGGCGGCCCGAGGATGCATGATTCCGCGATCGTGATCAGTACCGCTAACAGGAATAAGCAGATCGACAGTATCGTGATCCAGAGGACCGGTTCTACTGCCGGTGTGAGCAATGTGCTGGCCGTAAGTATCGTACCTAATATTAACCAGGCTTGTAAACTTCCCGGTTATTTGTCTATCAGCAATCCTACCTGTATCGGTGGCCTGCTGGCCTGGCAGGGCAACGGGGTAAGCACTAATTACGAGATCAGCTATGGCCCTATAGGTACCCTCGCCAACGCGGGCACCATTGTTCCGGTAACCGGTGTTACCGGTGCCAATACCCACCAGTTTGTGAATGGCAGCACTAATGCCTCCCTGCAACTTTACGTAAGGGCGGTATGCGGTACCAACTCCTATTCTGATTGGGTAGGTCCGCTGGAAGTTACTTTACCAAGTACGATCATTACACCGACCTTTACTTTACCTTCAGACATTTGCTCCGGGTCTACAGCGCCTACCTTACCGGCTACTTCTAATAATAGTGTTACCGGTACCTGGTCCCCGGCTGTAGTGAGCAATACGACCAGCGGTTCTTATACCTTTACGCCTTCCAGCAGTTTCCCTTGCGCGGTACCGGTTACGGTAAGCATTAACGTGAGCAGCCAGATCATCCCGACCTTTACCCAGGTCGCCCCGTTCTGCCAGGGCACTACCGCACCTGTTTTGCCAACCACTTCCCTGAATGGGTTTAGCGGAACCTGGAACCCGGCTACGGTAAGCAATATCGCTTCAGGTACCTATACCTTTACCCCTGGCGCTTCCAGCAGCTGCCTGGGTAATGCCACTATGGCTATTACCGTGAAGCCGACTGCTGAAGTGACCGTATATGATACGATCTGTTCAGAAGAGCTGCCTATCGTGTGGAATGGTATTACCGTTACAGCAGGTGGCACCAATGCCGCGACCTTTAATACTCCTGGGGCTAATGCCTGTGACAGTATCACTATTTTAAACCTGAATGTTATCAATAATACCAACCCGAGCATTACGGCATCTGCCAATCCATCCGGCGCAATAGCGACAGGACAAACCGTAACCTTTACGGCTACCCTTAACGATGCGGGAGGATCCAGCCCTTCTTTCCAATGGTATAAGAGCGGCACGCTTATCCCGGGTGCTACCAATGCTACCTGGAGCGGTGTGGCAGGTACAGACTTCCTGAACGGGGAGAATATACAGGTGACTGCCGAAGGCTTTAACTTCTGTTCCGCCTCACAATTTGTATCCAGCAATATCCTGGAAATGCAGGTTACGGTAGGTATCGGTAACCAGCCTAAACCGGCAGGTTTCAAATTGTACCCTAACCCTACCAGCGGCCTTGTGAAAGTAGAAGGATTGAGCAAAGGCAGCAAATACCTTGTAGTAGATGTGCTGGGCCGGATCCTGGTCAGCGGCCAGGCTGATGGTCAAAGCCAGGTACAGCAGCTGGACCTGAACAAGCTGAGCTCGGGTACTTACCTGATCCTGTTTGAAGATGCCACAGGCTACAAATGGATGCAAAAAGTGAATAAGCTATAAGTTGATACTAATTTATAATGTTTGCAACAAGCAAAAGCCCGGTGGATTTTCCTCCGGGCTTTTTGTTCCCTGGCGAGACCCGGAATATACAGTTAGAATGTTCAACATTTACGTAGCTAATGAATACGTAATGTTCCCATTTTGGTGACCTTGTTTTTTATATTTACCTTCGCCGCCATAACCTTAACTATAACTCCTTGTTAAAAAGATCATTTTTAAGTAGCCTTTGCTGCTTAGTGTTCCTGTTTTTATATGCTTCTTCACAGGTCCCGGCACAGGAGCAATTCAGTGATCCGGTATTCCCCACCGACAGCCTGGCTATAGAGCAGGCGGCCCATACCGTTTTTCAAAAGAAAATTTCCAAAAGCAAGCGCTATTACCGCAAGCTGGAGGCAACGAATGCTTTATTCCTGAAAAGGCTCACAAAGCAGGAAGCACGTATTAAATCCAGGCTTAAGCAAACCGATTCCTTAAAATACCGGCAATACCTGGCCTTAAAGAGCCCGGGTATGGACAGCTTATTGTTACAATCCAAAGATTCCGCTTTCATTCATAAGCTCAACACTACGGCCCGCAGGGGCAGGACTGTCCTGGATACCTTGCAGGGCCTGCAAAGCTTTATGGGGAATTTGGGTGACAGTCCATTGGGCGATGCTTTGAAGGTATCAGACCTACAGCAAAAAGCAGCTTTACAGCAATACCTGCAACAACAGGTAGCGGCACGTACCGGCGCATTGGAAAGATTGCTGAAAGGTACTCAACTGGAAGATTATGGCAGCCAATTAAATAGTACCGGGTTGCAGTACAAGCAACAGGCCGGCTACTGGAAACAGGTGCTGGAAGAGCCGGATGCTGCGGAAGCAAAGGCCCTGGATTACCTGCGGGGCATAGAGGGGTTTGAAGAACAGTTGAGCCCGGCTAAAGGCACTAGCCTGGCCGGTAAGTCAGCCGCAGAGCTGGAGGCAATGGGCTACCAGACCAAGGCTAAAGTGGGCGAACAATTACAGCAGCAGTTCGGCGATCAGCTGGGCAGCATGAGTCAAAAGGCCGGTGAGCAGTTAAAGGAATACACCGCTGCACTGGATAAACCCTTGCAAGAGGTTAAGCAGGTAAAGCAAAAGATTAAATACGGTAAAGCCCAACTAGAGGAAGGTAAAAACAGTCTGCAATTAGCTAAAAACAGCTTAAAGCGACCTGCCGGGTTTAAGAACCCGATGCGGGGCATACCCTTCTGGCAAAGATTTGAAAGACAGTATAACTTCCAGACCCAGCGGGCCTCCCCGGATGGTACAAGGCCGGTAATGCTGCAACTGGGATTAAACCTGGGCTATCGCCAAAGTAAGGCTTTGAGTATAGGTATAGGCCTGGATGGCAGCCTGGGGCTGGGTAGCGACTGGCAGCATTTGCGCTTGAGCTATGAAGGCGTAATTGGCAGAGTCTTCCTGGACCATAAACTGGTATGGGGCATCAGCCTGCAGGGTGGTTATGAAAAAAGTTTAAGACCGATGAACCGGGCTTATACCCAACTCCAGGAACAGTTCGGGCATCCTACTAATGTAAAGACGGCAATGGGTTTGCTGCAGGATGCGGCTTACCTGGGTATCATGAAGAGCTACCGGGTCAGCAGCAAAATGCAAGGTACTATGCTGGTAGGCTATAATTTTTTAAACGATAAAACAAAAATCAGCTCCCCCTGGATAGTAAGGTTGGGCTGGAAATTATAAATAGCAATAAACTTATGAATCTAAAACACGTTTTTCGCCACCTGGCCATTATCGGGTGGGTAGGTACTGCCGGGTATGCCGTGGCACAGGATGTTACGGGGCTTTACAAAGTAGACCTTTCTACAGGTACGGCCAATATCCAGGTCCCTATATCAGGCTATACCCTGGGCGGTAATGAGTTCGGGGCTTCTCTTTCTTACAATACCAAGGGGGTACCTGTAAAGGAATTTGCCGGTATTGCGGGCTCCCATTGGCACCTGAATACGGGTGGCAGCATCACCCGTGTGATCAAAGGTTTACCGGATGAATGGTACTCTGCAGCGCCTTCTGTGCCGGGAACAGGTCCGGAGAGTATTTTTTTTAATACCTATAATGAATACAGGGGACGCCTGATAGAAGGGATGGAAAGCCCGGCCCAGAAGAGCAACCAGAAAGTCTACCGGGACCCTGAGAGTGATGAATATTATTTTAATGTGGGTAACCTGAGCTTCCAGTTCTTCCTGGGAAGAGACGGCGCCATTTATTGCAATACCAAACAAAAGTTTGAAGTAACTATACTTACAGAGGACGGACTGCTGTACCGGGACCAGCCTTTACCTGCATTGCCAGCCCAGTTTATCGAAGCTATGCCGCAAAGATCATTTACCTTCCGGGTAAAAGATCCGCAAAGCGGGTTTAGCTATTATTTCAGCAGGTCGGCAAGCTCCTTTACACATGTAATGGCTTTTTTCCGGGGAAAGTTTTCGACGGTATTCAACGAGGGTTGCTCTCCTTTAGACGATCCTCTGGGTATTTTTGGCGGACGCACCCGGGTCACTAACTCCTGGAAACTGGACTCGGTGGTTTCTGCGGCCAACGAGAAAATAAGCTATATTTATGAGCGGTTTATTTATCCCCCGAATTATAACATAGACACCACCGCTTACCATGTCCTGGAAAATTATGTACATAGTGGATTTGCCGGCAGGGACGATACTGTTAAGACTGGCTCCATTGATCCTTTCTGGCGCGCTCCCGATAGTATAGACCTGGTACGGGAGATCATTTATCCCTACAAGGGTGCAAGGCTGATATTTAATTATGAAAAAACTACGCCGCGATTAGAATTCTGGTCAAAGACAAACGGGGGCAGCCCTGTCTTTAACGGGATCTATTATTTTTCCAGGTTGAATACTATAGAGTATGCAGAGCAGGGATGGAACCGGGTATATAAATTTGACTATACTTATTTTCATACACCTAACGGCAATTATTATCAGACCGAGTCGGACGCGCACCTGGGCGATGCCGATGATATGTACAGCCTGAAGCTTAAGAGCCTTAGTGTACGCGATCGCTGGACCGGAAATTTTCAATTGCTTTACCGCTTCGGGTATAATGACAATAAGGCCCGCAGGTTTGCCAAGGGCCTGGACTATCACGGCTACTTTAAAGGAGATGTGAACAACATTGCACGTCCCGGGCACTCGCTCTACGGCAAGGAAAACCGGGAACCGGACCTTACCTATATGCAATATGGCATACTGAACAGTATCATTTCCGGTACGGGCGGCAAAGTAAGCTTTGCTTATGGTATACATAAGCTGTCTGATTTAACTAACGCAATGACCAATAGTCCTAACTGGGTGGGGAATACCCTGATTACGCCACCGGGACAGCCGGGCTATGTGGTGGGCGACGGCTTAAAGATCGACCGGGTGACTATTGAGGATATCAATGATACCGAAACCAGGACTTTTGTTGATTATACCTATGAGGAGGGGCAGTACTTCCTGCCCGGTGGTATCTATACCTTACCTACCTATTTTAACAGCAGCAATGACAACATTGTGCAAGGGAAGCATATTTACGAATCCTTTATGAACCCGGGCTATTTTCATAACGGCTGTAACCATGCTTACAGTAAAGTGACCGAAAAGCACAGCAACAGCTATGGCCAGCAGCTATCATTAAAAGAATACCAGCTGAGCAATTTTACCGACGCCTTGTCCAATAAAAACCTGGTGGTCGGTGGGGGCCAGGCATCAGTAGATTTCCCGTTTACCCGTAAGCAATATATGCGTACCTGGGAAATGGGGCTGCCCCTGAATATAAAGACCTATGATGATAAAGACCTTATCGTAGAGGAGCATCGGTACAGCTACCAGTTTGTAACCGACACCCTGAGTTCCCTGCTGGCAAAGGTAAATGATACCAACCGCGTAGTGAGTAATGTGGTGAACGGGCCGGTATTATTCCATTACGGAGCGGGGATGCCCTGTGCCGATATACGCAGCTACAAGCTTAGCCTCGACCCTTACCGGCCTTACAAAGGCCTGTCGCTGCTGAAGCAGCTGGAAACCCGCAATTATACCAGCAACACGGAATATACGGCCGATATCAGTACTTATGATTATGATGCCCGGAACAATGTAAAATCGGTACGCAACCGGAACAGTAAAGGGGAATATACTGAAAGCTATTCGGTGTATAACTATGATATCCCCGCTACAGGAGACCCGGCCCTGCTAAAGATGCAGCAGGAAGGCTCGGAATACCTGGTGGCCACCGAAAGATGGAATAACGGTACCGCTAACCCTGGTATAAGAAATACGGGTTCCCGCCTGCTCAATGGTTCTGTATTTAAATATAAGCTTGAAAACGGGGGTATTTATAATGAAAAAGTAATGGAAACCGCGCTGGAAGCGCCGCTGGCCTACAGCAGCTATATGAGCGGCGGGTCGGGAGATGTGTCCGGGGCGGTGATGGCCGCTTATAATGGCAGTGCGCTGCCCGCTCATGTAAAATTGCGGACCGAGGTACAGCTCCGGGATAGCCGGGGCAACCCTTTAGAAACCTACCTGCCAACCAGCGATGTGTATAAATCCATGATCTGGGATACCCTGAGCGGCCACAAGCTGGCGGATGTGATGAATGCCCGCTACAGTAATATCGCCTATTCCGGTTTTGAATACGGCTATGGGCATAAGCTCCAGGCTTCAGCTGCCTTTATCCTGTATATTGATGATAATGGAACCCTCAGCCTGCCTCCGGGCTTTACGGAATCTGTGCCGGTAAGCAGCACTTTATCCGGCAATTATTTCTGCCTGCTTAAATCGGGTACTTCGGCGGCTAAACGGCTTTACACAGAGGGCCTGGAGCCGGGGATCCGCTACCGGGCCACGTTCTGGGCCTCGGCCAATGCCGTACCGGAATTCGGTATCGAGGGTGGTACCCAGTTCTCCCTGAAGCAGATCGCGGTAAAAGGGCAATATAAACAGTATGAAGTATTCTTTACGCCTACGGCGGCCGGCCAGAAGATAGGCCTGAACGCGCCGGCGGCCAATGTAGCCATAGATGAGCTGCGCATACACCCTGAAAATGCGCAGATGAACACCTATACCTACCAAAAGCTTAACGGGAAAAGCTCAGAAACGGATGCCCTGGGCCGGATCACTTTTTATGAATATGACGGCCTGGGCCGCCTGCACCTGGTGCGCGACCAGGAAGGCCATATCCTGCAAAAAAAGACCTATGGCATACCGGTTAAACCTTAAGTGGACTGCCCTCGGAGCAGCAGATCATAAAATTTTAAAAACAAAGCTAAATGTATACATTCCCTATATATAAAATACTACCGGCAACTGTACTGAGCCTGGTGCTATGCACCGGTAAGCTACAGGCGCAGGATACTTATCCCGTACCGGACCAGACCCAGGTACCGGGCGCCGGTACCCAGACCGTAAGCCTGCCATCAACAGCAACAATACAATATTTTGACAGTACCCGTACCTATATGCCCCGCACCCGGACCACGGATGCCGCCCAGGTAAATGATAACAGCAGCCCGGAGCAGGTAGCCATCAGTACCAGGTATACCAATGGCCTGGGCGCTACGATCCAGGCGGTGCAGCAGAATGCCACTAAGGACGCCAATGGCGCGTACCGCCACCTGGTAGCGCCTAATGATACGCGCAGCAAGGCCGACCCGTACAGCTTTATGCCTTACCCGTCGGCCAACAAAAATTTTAACCAGGTGGGCATCCACCAGTCGGTGGGCTACCATAACAGCAGCCGCTACCTCTCGGAAGCGGGGGCTACAGAGGCCGTGATCTCCACCGGGCAGCTGAAGAACACTTCTACTGCTACAGAACGAAGTGTAACCGCTTATGCTCCCGGTAAAAGCCGTATGGGGCAGGGAAGAGGGACCAAAACTACCGCTATCCTGAATAAAGTTGCGGCCGGGCAAAATGTACCCGGAACGAATGTGAGGCTGTGGGGCCTTAATGCCTCCGGGCTGCCGGTTTCCACCGGCGTCTACGCAACCGGTACTTTAAGCGGTACAAGCAACCAAAATGCGGATGGCATGGAAAAAATTGTGCTCAGCGACCGCTCCGGCAAGCCGGTATATGAAGCCTCTTTACTGAGGATCATTCCCAGTATCCCCGCGGTAAAAGAATACGCGGAAACCTATTATGTCTATGATGAGCTGGACCGCCTGCGCTATACCTTATCGCCCAAGGCTGTTGCCGCCATCAGCGTTGCCGGCTGGACAGTGAGCCAGTCTATTATCGATGAGCTTTGCTTTAGTTATCTTTATGATGCCGAAGGCCGGCAGCACTCGGTACACAAGCCGGGGGAGCAGGGCTATACCGAGCTGGTGTACCGCAAGGACGGGCAACTCATTATGCGTCGCTCGCCTTTGGAACAGCAAAAAGGTTTGTGGGAACTAGTATTCTATGACCAATCGAACCGGATTATCGCTACCGGTTTATTGACAAATAGTAATGACCGGGCCTACTGGCAGGGCCAGGCCGAGGCGCAAACGACGCAAGCTGCCAATAGCCCTTTTTACTACAGCTGGGGTGCAGGCAAAGGGCAGTACCCGCCCAAAACGGGCCTGGCCGCCACCGAGATGCTGAGCTATACCTATTTTGATGCCTACCCGGCCACAGTGCTGGCGGCCGAAACTTATAACCTTACCCACTTCCAGGCCCATCTGCAGGGCGGCAATACGGTGGATATACCGGCTGAAAGAGCCTCTGTTTACGGCTTCCAGACCGCATCGGAGGTGAAGGTGCTGCATAACCCGGGCATAACTACCGGCCTGCAGGACTGGACCAACAGCAAAAACTATTACGACTACTATGGCCGGGCTATCTATAGCGTAGGCCAAAATGCTACCGGCGCTAAAGACAGCCTGTACCGGCAATATAATGTAGAGGGGCAGCAGGTGGCTACACTGCACTTACGCAACGCGGTACATAATGGCACTAACCGCAGGACTACAGAATCGGAAGCCTATGCCTACGAGGCCTACAGTGGCCGCCTGAGCGGCATCTGGCGCAGCACAAATGGCGCAGTAGCCGAGCCTGCGGTGCGTTACACCTATGATGAATTGGGCCGCATGAGTAAGGAGGTGCTGGGCCATGATGCCGAGACCCGCTTATATACCTATAATGTAAGAGGCGAGCTATTGGGCATTAACGAAAACTACGCGCTCAGCGGTAATAAAACCGGGGAAATGACCTTTGGTGAGGCCCTGCGCTATGATTACGGGGTTAACGTGCCCCGCTATGATGGCCTGGTGGCCGGAATGATCTGGCGGGGATCGGGCGGTACCGCGGTAAAGGCCCATAGCTATACCTATACCTACGACGCTGCCGGGCGTATGACCGGCGCCAAATATAATGAAGCGCATTCGGCAGGGGCCGTTTCTCCCTATTGGAATACCGCCGTAAGAGATTATTCCCAGACGGCGAGTTATGACCTGAATGGAAATATCCTTTCCGCGACCAGGTGGGGCGTTTCTCAAAACCCGGCTTATACCGGTAAATTCCGGGTGGACCGGCTGAATTATACTTACTTCCCGAACAGCAATAAGCTGGAAAAAGTGAATGATGCCATAGTAACCGACTACCATACCGGCGACTACCAGCCGGGAAGCGCCCAGGGCTATAGCTACGACGTATCGGGTAACCTTACCGAAGACAAGAGTAAGAACATCAGCTCTGTTACCTATACCTGGTTCAACAAACCGGAAAAAGTAAGCTTTGGCGATGGCAGCAGTATCTATTATACCTATGACGCGGGTGGTAGTAAATTACAGGAAGTGGTGCAGGCCGGCGGGCAGAACAACGTTACCAATTATAGCTCCGGGGGCGTTTATAAAAACGGTACCCTGAGCTATATCAGTACCGGGCAGGGTCGGACAGATATGACCAAGTCGCCGCCGCGGCAGGAATACTTTGTGAAAGACCACCTGGGCAATATCCGCAGTACCGTGGCCTCTGCCACAACGGGAGGTGTAAGTCCCGGACCGCAATCGCTGGCCTATACAGCGGGCTATGAGCCGGCCGATGCTGCTACCGAGACCGCCTTGTTTGAGCAAGTGAGCGAATTAAGCGCAGCTAAGCCGGGCAGCCTGAGCGCTGCCGACCAGAAAGCGGCCTTGCTGCAGGATAACCAGCGCCTGGGGACCTCCATC
>JAEUVV010000005.1 GCA_016786705.1 Taibaiella sp. | reverse complement strand
GGTACCGTTGACCGCGTTTACAGAGAATTTTTCGTCGATCCCCTTAAGGGCGCCTCCCCCTTTGGGGAGGGCCAGCGTGGGGGCCGCGCTTTTATAATAAGGGCTTTTATCTTCTTCCTTAGGAGGCTGGACGCTGTACTGCTCCAATGGATACTTAGCGCCGCCACCCTCAGGGGACTTGGATGGATTGTTCATAATCATGCGAGTTTTATAAGATTGTACAAAAAATGTTTGTTACAAAAATATAAGTGCCATACGCCAATAGGTGGCGTATGGCACTTATATTCTATTCATTTAAGGCTTATTGTTATCCACAAAAATGGATAGGAAAACAACCCATATATTTTACAAAACAGGCTTACAGAAAATACCCAAAACAGTAACAGAGAGCTACTAAAAAGGAAATAATTATACGAATAGCGCCTGCTTAGCCCTACCCTATAAGATAATGCAGGACAATAAATAAAGGCTGTCCTTTTTTATTCAGGACAGCCTTTATGCTTATGAAATTTTCGACGATTAATAATTATAGGTACCGAACTCTCCTTCTATGATAAGTTCATTTTTGCCCGTAGCTGCTTCAACACGGCCGCTGATCTGCGCGTCAATATTGAAGGTAGCAGCGATATTGACCAGATCCTCGGCAGTTGCCTGATCGGTAAAGATCTCGAGGCGCATACCCATATTAAATACCTGGTACATCTCTCTCCAATCTGTACCCGCCGCTTTCTGGATCATCCTGAAGATCGGCGGTGCGCTGATCAGGTTATTCTTAACAATCCTTAAGCCTTCCGGCATGTAGTGCATACATTTAGTTTGCCCGCCACCGCTGCAATGGATGATCCCATTTATTTTATCAAAATGTTTATCCAGTATCCTCAATAATAAAGGCGCGTAAGTTCTCGTAGGAGAAAGAATCAATTTCCCGGCATCCAGCGGAGTTTCCGTAGCATCCGTCATATGGTAAGCACCGTTGTACACTACTTCTTTCGGCAAGTTAGGATCAACGCTTTCCGGGTATTTTGATGCATAGTCATGATGTAATAATTCATGTCTTGCACTGGTCAGTCCATTAGAGCCGATACCACTATTGTAAGCGTCTTCATAAATCGCCTGCCCGAAGGAAGCAAAAGATACGATCACATTACCGGGAACAATATTATCGGTAGTAATAATTTTCTTTCGTGGCATCCTGCAGGCCATAGTACCATCAACAATAATGGTCCGTACCACATCGCCTACATCAGCCGTTTCCCCACCCATAAAATGAACGTCGATACCATATTCCTTCATCGTATCAAAGAAGGACTGGGAACCATTGATCACAGCGGCGATCACCTCTCCCGGTATCAGGTGTTTATTCCTCCCGATCGTGCTGGAATAAGTAAAAGGCCCTACGGCGCCTACGCACAGCATATCGTCAATATTCATTACGATAGAGTCTATAGCGATACCTTTCCAAACGCTCAGGTCTCCTGTTTCTTTCCAGTACATATAGGCCAGGATAGATTTGGTACCTGCCCCATCCGCATGCATGATATTACAGAATTCCGGGTCATTACCCCAGTAATCAGGATATATTTTACAAAAAGCTTTCGGGAATAAACCTTTATCCAGGTCTGCTACTGCTTTATGTACTTCTTCTTTCTGAGCGGAAACGCCTCTTAAGGCATAACGATCTTGTGGATTCATAAATTGGAATAGAATTGCTGTGCAAAGTTAATTCATTTTATTGAGCTTAGGTAGCCGAAGCCGGAACAGTATTCCCCAAACCCGGCAAAACTTATAATTGACATTATTTTAAGATGTTAGTGTCATGTTGTATTTTTGCGCTCTGTATGTACGGACTCATCAAGTATTTTCTATTTAAAAAAGACCCGGAAAAAGTTCATTACTGGGCAATGCGTATGCTACGCAGAGGTTTGAGCATTGGCTTCGCCAGGAATTTCCTGAAAAAAGAATGTGCCAGCCCCGAACACCTGGAGCGGGAGCTCTGGGGAATTAAGTTTAAAAACCCCGTAGGGCTTGCTGCCGGTTTTGATAAGGATGCCAAATTTGTAGATGACCTTGCCCCACTAGGTTTTGGATTTATAGAGATCGGCACCGTAACGCCATTGGCACAAGCAGGTAATGAAAAACCGCGTTTGTTCCGGTTGCCGCTGGACCAGGCCCTGATCAACCGGATGGGCTTTAACAATGACGGGGTCGCCGCAGCCGCAGAAAGATTAAGAAAAAGGAAGTCGGACGTGGTAATCGGTGGCAATATCGGTAAAAATAAAGTTACGCCGAATGAGCAGGCCGACGAGGATTATGTAAAATGTTTCCGCGCTTTGTATGACGTAGTCGACTACTTTACGGTAAACGTAAGCAGTCCTAACACCCCGAACTTAAGGGAATTGCAGGAAAAAGAACCCCTGGAAAAACTGTTGAATAAGCTGCAAATTATCAATAGTGAACTAGGCAAGTCGAAACCTATCCTATTGAAAATAGCACCAGACCTGACCCTGGAACAACTGGACGATATTATCGACATTGTCAACAATACTAGAATACAGGGTATTGTAGCGACGAACACAACTATAGAACGCAGCGGCTTATTAACAGACCCGGAAAAAGTTGCGGCTATAGGTGCAGGAGGCCTGAGTGGCTTACCGGTAAAAGATAAAGCGACAGATGTGATCCGCTACATTCATCAAAAGAGCCAGGGCAAAATCCCGATAATGGCTGTAGGCGGTATTTTCACGGCTGCCGATGCCCAGGAGAAACTGGATGCAGGTGCCAGTCTCGTGCAAGTCTACACCGGCTTCGTTTATGAAGGCCCGCTTATTGTAAAAAATATTTGTTCAAACCTTAAATACAACAATTAACATACTTATGAGTCGTAAATTAGTTACACTTGACGATTTCACTATTGACCAGACCCGCCAGTTTCCTAAAGCTACGGGGCAATTATCCTCTCTTTTAAGAGATATAGGCTTAGCTTGTAAAATCATCAATAAGCAGGTAAACAAAGCCGGGTTGGTGGATATTATCGGTCAGTTCGGTGCTACCAATATTCAGGGGGAAGAACAAATGAAGCTGGATGTGTATGCAGATGAAACGCTGATCAATGTGCTGAAGCGCAGTGAAGACTGTGCCGGTATTGCTTCTGAAGAAAATGATGATTTCGTGGCCTTTGACGATGAATATTCTGTCAACTCTAAATATGTAGTACTTTTCGATCCTTTAGACGGCTCTTCCAATATTGATGTGAACGCCCCTATCGGCACTATCTTTGCTATTTACAAACGGGTTACACCTGTAGGGCAAGCGGTAACGGCAGAGGACTTTTTACAGGAAGGTTCCCGCTTAATGGCTGCCGGCTACGTAATTTACGGAAGCTCAACCATGATGGTATATGCCACACGTCTTGGCGTGAATGGCTTTACCCTGGAGCCCTCCATCGGGGAGTTCTGTTTATCCCACCCGAATATGCAGGTAAAAGAAAATGGCAAGATCTATTCTTTAAACCAGGGCAATACCTGCAAGTTTGAAGCGGCGACCACGCAGTTTTTAGACTATTGCATGGAAGATAACAAAGATGAAGGCCGGCCCTACTCCCATCGCTATATAGGCTCTATGGTTGCAGACCTGCACCGTACGCTTATCAAAGGTGGTATCTTCCTGTATCCTGCAGACAAGAAAAATGCCAATGGGAAACTGCGTTTGTTGTATGAATGTAACCCGATGGCCTTCATTATTGAGGCGGCGGGCGGTATGGCTTCCACAGGCAAAGAGCGCGTACTGGACGTTACGCCTACAGAGCTGCACCAACGCGTACCGATTTATATTGGTTCTAAAAACATGGTACAAAAAGCAATTTCTTACATCTCATAAAGATAAATTTTATAAAAAACCGCCTGTAAGTTTTTACAGGCGGTTTTTTATGCGCTAATGCTTATCATCGTATTACTTCAGTTTGCAAGATGCATTTTGATCAGAAGTATAAGCGGATGTCATCATTTCACAAGCCATTTTAGTAACTCCACCAGTGCTGGTGATGTTGACTACCTCAGTTTTTGTCTGGCCATTATCCGTATAAGTACATTCACATACTCTTTCCTTTACACAGGAAGATAATAATCCACCCATCAGGACTGCTGCCGAAGCAATCATGGTAATTTTTTTAATCATCTGTTTTATATTTTAAGGTTATAACAAGGCGCAAACATAGTTTTTAAATCTAGGAAATAAAATTTTGAAATATATTTTTTCTCAAACAAAATGTTAATGCAAAAAAAAATCAAAAAAAAGACCGGCATTTTATGCCGGCCTTAGGTTTCTTAGTATGTATTCAGTAATTACTCAGCTACAACGTCGAAAGTCAGTTCAACCTGGTGGTCTTTACCGAAATCGATATTTGCTTTATAAGATCCTGGCTCTTTAATTTCATCGATAATTGAGATACGACGACGGTCGATATCGAATTGTCTTTGCTCACGGATAGCACGAGCTAATTGAATAGAAGTTACAGAACCAAAGATTTTACCGTTTTCACCAACTTTAGCAGTCAGTTTAACCGTAGTTTCCAAAGCAGCTTTTACAGCAGCGATGTTTTCTAACAATTTAGCTTCTTTTTTAGCCAATTGTTTCTGGCGCTCTTCCTGGATTTTCATATTAGAAGCAGAAGCTTCAATAGCGTATTTCTGAGGAATTAAAAAGTTGCGCGCATATCCTGGGCGTACGTCTACTACTTCGTGTGCTCCGCCCAAATTATCTACTTCTTTTATTAAGATTACTTTCATTGCTTAAATTTTTTTGAGATTACTTCAATAAATCAGTAACGTAAGGCAAAATAGCCATTTGACGAGCCTTTTTAATAGCGTGACCCAGTTTACGTTGGTATTTCAGGGAAGTACCGGTAATACGACGCGGTAAAATTTTACCTTGTTCGTTTAAGAATTTTTTCAAAAACTCAGGATCTTTATAGTCGATATATTTGATTCCTAATTTTTCGAAACGACTGTATTTTTTTTGACGGTTCTCGATACGAGTACTGCTCAAGTATTTAATATCGTTATTTCTAGCCATTTTGATTAAAATTGTGGTTTGAATTAATGTGGTTTACGAATGCTGTAGCTTACTTATTACGTTTACGCGTATTGTATTCTACTGCGAATTTGTCCAGTTTAGTTAACAAGAAACGCATAACGTTCTCATCACGGTTTAACTGGATCTCAACTTTACTGTTAACGTCAGTTGGCGCTTTGTACTCGATTACAGTGTACAAACCAGTTGTTTTCTTTTCGATCGGGTAAGCTAATGAACGCAATCCCCAAGGGTTTTCGTGAACCAATTCACCACCATTTTCAGTAATGATAGAAGTGAACTTCTTTTGAGCAGCTTTAAAATCTTCCTCAGACAAGATCGGAGTAAAGATCACCATCAACTCATAGTTCTGGATGTTTGTTGCCATAAAATAGTTTTAAAATAAAAAATTAACCCGATTATGCATAAGGGCGGCAATTTTGGTCAGATTCAACAGGTGCTGAATAAGGCCCTTATTTTTTCGGACTGCAAAGGTATTTAATTAATCTTAAACTGACAAATTATTTTGACAAGATAAGTCCATATCAAACCTGCCGGTTATTTGATCCAAACCAACCGCTAAACTAGCCGCCCACTTTGTAGCGTAAAGGCACTTTAATGGTCTTATTGAAATCCACTTCACCGTGATTCCAATAAGGCATTTTGGCCAATTCATCAGTAATTGCCCGTTTTAACGATTCGTTCCCGGTACCACTGACCTCTTGTACCGTAGTCTTGCCATTCTCTTCGATCCACAATGAAACCACAATATCTACGTTTTCTTTTACCTGCTGTTTTTGGAAAAACTCTTTTCCCAGGTGTGCCTTAGTCCAGGTTTTAAATGATTCATATTTTATCACCGGAGAAGCGACTTCAGCTTCTGCGGTAACCATTGTGGCCGCCTCCTCTGCAGCAGCTTCCGCAGCCATTGCAGCTACTGCTTCTTCGCTCACTTCTGCATCCGCAGCAGGTTCCGCTGTAGCCGCTGCTCCCTCATAATCCTCTTCGTTGCTTTCTTCTTCATAATCTTCCATAGGAGCCAGTGTCAGCACCTCACCATCTAATCTATATTGATAGGCTCCCTCAAAGTTGACCGGCTTCTGGCAATTTTCTCCGGCATAACCGTCTCTGGGTTCAAATACCAACACCTGATCCGGATTGATTTTATACCCCCCAGCATAACCTTCACAACTATTACCGGAATGGAAAACCGTTGCCTGATCAAAAGAAAGCCCGGTAAAGGGACCATCTTTTTTCATAAAATCAACCGGTTTGATCTTTTTCAGGTTGATTACCCCGTCTTCGCCGGAAGCGGTCACCTGCCAGGTTGTTTTAGCAAAGGGATTTTGTTGTGCGGCTGCATTGGTCGCCAGCGCGGAGCACAGAGCTATAAATAAGTATTTCATTGATTGAATTTAAAAATAGAGGGTAAAGGTACATTTATACCTTAATCTAGAAAGCTATAAACGAATCAATTCTAATTTAGCAATAACCGTGGCAAAATCACCATTTGATTTATAAGATTTCTCCCAAACCATTTTCTCCTTTGATTTCGAAACAAGTTTATAAGGTAAAACGTTATCATCAAAAGAAAGTTGTAGCTCATCCTTTTTAAGTTTCCAGGTAAAATCTGTATTTAACTCATCTCCGCCAGTCTTACCTGTTCCATCCTTATCAAATCTGATTTTATACATAGTATATCTATACTCTGCATGGTCTGAATATTCATGTTCTATAACTGTTGTGCTCATTTTGGCCAACCAGACAACTCCATCAATAGTCAAGACTTCATCCATTTTTTTCTCACAGGAGTTGAGCAACAATAGGCTGAATAACAAGGAAACCCACAAATATTTTTTAAGCTTAAACATTATTTGGTTAATTTAAATTTAACAGATATTGCGTCTCTGTCGTTTTTATTGTAGATTAAATGCAACGACAGCTTCCCTGCTTCCCGGACAATATCGTATGATCCGTTATAATAATAAAAATTTCTATAAAAATAAATATAGACCTGCTTATCTACTACCTTCCAGGTTCCTTTTGTATCTAAAGCATTAGATGCGTCTAATTTATATTCAAGGGTATTATCGTTATGAAAAATCATAGTACCACTATAAATCTCCATAGTCTCAACCGGCTGTCCATCAAATAGTCTAAAATGCTCTAAATTATAATTCCAGGAACCAGTAAGCTCCTTTTCCAAAGCATTTTCTTTTCCCTTTTTATCACAAGACCAAAAGGAAAGTACGGATAACAACAGGAATATTCCTGATAAAAATTTTTTCATAAATAATATTTGCCTGTTATAACCTATTTAAGCAAGAGCGTATGTTATTTCCTAATCAAGGTTAATATTTCCTCATTAGGCCAAGACTTAATTTCAAGCACAATTTTCTTAGCAGATTCTTCCTTTATCGAATAATGGGTATAGTTCTTAGGATAGTATTCAATCGTCACAGTTAAATTAGTAGCAGCCCATTTAATAGCTGCATTACCCGTATCCTTTATTATCGTACCAGTTCCATCCGGTTCAAAAGTAATTTTTCCTGTTATTGTTCCTGAATAGGATCCATTGTAGTAGTATTTTGAATAATCCCAGGTGCCATCCTTCTTGACCAGTAGATCAGCCGGTTCTTTTTTAGCACAAGCGAGCAGCGTACTGCATATACCTATAAATAAGACATTTTTCAGGTGTAGTAATTTCATGACGCAAATATATTATATAATACTAATTAATCTTCATCCGAAATCTGCGACTTCTTTTTCCTTTGTTGCGGCTTCTTAGGCTCCACAACAATCCACTCTTCCAAAGTCACCGTAAACGGCATATGGCCGATGCGGATCTTCGCTTTCTTACCATCCACCTCTACCAGGCGGCCAATCTGGTGATTATCTTTATTCCGCATCAGGTCGCCGATCTCCGGTTGCTTACCCAGTATCTTGTAGTTTTTATCGGCTTTAGTCGCTGCTGCCTGGTTTTGCTGGATATGCTTTTTCTTAAACAATACTTTCTCCGCATTAGCGATCACCTCACCCTTATTCTCGGTACGTTTCCAGTCAAAAACGATCTGCTTAAACTTGCGCTCCATCTCCCGCAGGTAATCCAGCTCTTCTTTCTTGATCTTATTCTGCAGTTTTAAAGTTTCCTGCTGTTGCTTCAGCTTTTCTTTATCGATCAGGTCTTCATACTTGGTTTTCAGCTTTTCATTCTCCCTGATCAACTGGTCCAGGTGCTGCTCTTTACCTACCATGCGTACCGACTGCTGTTCGGTCTGGTGCAACATTTTATCCAGTTTAAAATGCCCTTTATCGGTAATCTGCTTCGCCCGCTCGATCACATGCTTAGGCAGGCCGCTGCGCTGTGCGATAGAGAAAGTGTAAGAGCTTCCTGGCTTACCCAACACCAACTGATAAAGTGGCAACAGGTTTTCTTCATCAAAAGCCATCGCCCCGTTAAAGATGCCCGGGATTTTACCCGCCATCACTTTCAGGTTCAGGTAGTGGGTAGTAATGATACCCATAGCATTTTTATTGGCCAGCTGCTCCACGATCGCTTCCGCGAAAGAACCGCCCAGGTTGGGGTCGGAACCGCTACCCAGCTCATCCACGAAAAACAAGGTTTTGCCATTCGCATGATCCAGGAAGTATTTCATGTCCTTCAGGTGCGCGCTATAGGTACTCAGCTCGTTCTCGATACTTTGCGTATCACCGATATGGATCATGATCTGCTTAAAGATACCGATCTCGGAAGTATCATCTGCCGGGATCAGCAAACCGGCCTGTACCATGGTTTGCAACAGGCCTATGGTCTTCATCGAAACGGTTTTACCACCGGCATTAGGGCCGCTGACCATCAGAATGCGGTTATCTTTATTAATAGATATCGTCAGGGGATAAGTGGGTTTGCCCTGTGCCTTATTATGCAGTAGTAATAAAGGGTGATAAGCCTTGATCAGGTGTGTACCCGGATGGGGGCTTATGCTGGGCATACTGGCATCCATATCTCTTGCCAGCAAAGCCTTGGCACGGATGTAATCATAGATACCGACCATTTTAAAGTAGGCTTCAAAATCTTCGTGGAAGATACTTAAGGAAGCGGTCAGCTCTTTAAGAATACGGTATACTTCTCTACCCTCTTCCCTTTCCAGAGAGGACAATTCATTATTCAGCTCAATCGTTTCCTCCGGTTCAATAAATACCGTTTTCCCCGATTCACTTTCCCCGTGCATGATCCCCTTCACAATCCGCTTCTGCTCCGCAACCACGGCTACGGTACGTCTCCCATTCATGAAGCTCTCCGAAATATCGGCCAGGTAGCCTTGTTTGCCTAATTTGCGTACGATGCTTTCAAAAACTTTACGCAGTTGCTGCCGCTTCTTCTCTATATCATGGCGGATCTTCATCAGCTCCTGCGAAGCGCTGTCGCGTACCACACCGGCTTCATCCACCGTTTCATTGATGATCTTCAGGATCTCCTTCTGGTAGATAACCGGTATCGCGATCGCTTCCAGCCTGAGATAAAGCCCGTTCTGCCTTTTCAGCCAAAGCAGTATATCGCGTACGGTCAGCGTAAGCCTGCTCAGGTCGACAAAATCATCACCTTTAAGTACTGCGCCTTCAATACGCAATAATTTTAAAGCGGAAGTAATATCTTTTGTAAAATCATTCGGGAAAACATCAGAACCTCCCAGTGTTTGCTTGTATTCATTTACCTGTTCTAATGCTTCTTCCAGGAATTCTTTCTTTGTATGGAATTTTATATTATTGGCTGCTTTTTGCGCAAACAAAGTTCTGCACTTAGCCAGGAGCAATGCTCTTACTTTCTCAAATTCCAATCGTTCTAGTGCCTGCTCCGGATAAAACTGTAACATTTTTCTAATTCAAAAGTGACAAATTCAAAATTTAAAATATCATCAGATGTATACCTGATAATAGAATGCTTAATACAGAAAAGCAAGAATAGTAACCCATTAAAGAGCACTACATCATTTAAACAGTTTAAAGCCCGCTTCCCGCATCGGTTTTGGTAGTAACGTGATCGAACGGTTTACCTTCGATACTCGTCTGTGTCGGGTAAGGAAAGCCGGTACCATATTGATACATCACTTCATAGATCTCAAAATTCAATTCTTCTTTTACCGATTCAAAAGAGGCCCCGGTACCCAGTTTCACAAAATAAGCCACGTTGATCGCGATGGCGGAATCGGCAAAGCTATCCACGTTTACGGTAGGCTTACCCACTGTATTCTCATGTCCTTCGATCCGCTTAGCAATCTCCGCTACTATGGTTTTCAACTGGGCAACGGACAAACCGTATTCTGCACCGATCACCATCTTTACTCTTTTTGCACCCCGCTCAGAATAGTTTTCCAGGCTGTTGCTGATCAGGTTGCGGTTGGGCATAGACACCAGGGTTTTGTCCGGTGTACGTATGAGCGTACTTCTGAACCCTACATTTTCTACATTGCCTTCTGTACCGCTTATTTTGATGTAATCACCAATCACAAATGGCTTGTCCAGCAAGATCATAAAAGAAGACAAAAGATTTTCAAGGCTATCTTTCAGGGCAAAGGCAATAGCGATACCACCTACCCCCAGGCCAGCAATTAATGCGGCCACATTTACTTTAAACACCGCCCCCAGGATTACGAAAACGGTCCCGGCCCAGACCAATACTTTTAACACATCCCGTAATAAGGGCAACAGTTGCTGGCGCTCTTTATCACCCTTTTCCCTGGCCTTATCGGTAAGTGTTTTAAAAACATAGTTCAGGGTCTTTACCACCATATTGGTAAAGGTGAAAATCTGGACAAAAAAGAAAATGCGCTCAATCAGGTCCATCAGGGTAAATTGCTTACCTGCCGCCAGGGCCTTTGATCCATTAGTAAGCGCACTGTCAATACTCTTCACGCGATTGCTGAAAAGATTAATATCATCCAGCAAAGTAGCCAGCTGCATGACCGCGATATAAGCAAAAATGGTAAAAATAAAATTGCTTAACGGCTTTCTTATATGCGCGGCGAAACTGTCGGAATGGTCTGCATCCCTGGCCGAGGTGAAAATCTTAAATACATATTTACTTAAGAATTTCGAAATAAGTCCTTTAAACAAGAAGCCTACTGCCAGGATTACGGCAAATCTTATATAAAATATGATTGCTAATCCGAATATTTTCTCATTCAAAAATTCCATTGCTACGATTTTAATTCAAACTCAATATCTTTTAATAAGATCAATTTTCCCTGGTACCTAACCCGGATACCGGTAAATAATATTTTAGTATTATCTTTTTGCCGGAGTATGGCTTGCACCGCTTCCTTATCTAACTCATCGGACTCCAGGAGTTGCTCATAGGCCAGCACATCACCTGCAATCAGCACCAGGCGAAACGAAACAATCGCGGCATTCGCCAAAACCTTATTATCATCCGACAGTAAAATGACTTTCTTATTTTTAAATGCGGTTCTCCGATTCAAGGTTCCCGATACCTTTCCGGCAAAGCTCGCCTCAAAACGCGGCCCTTCAGGCTTTTTCACTTTCCCGGATTTAGTATTATATGGCTCTGTTGCTTCTGCCCGCGCCGCCTGGCTTGTCCCATCCACCTTCAGAGGGCGGGCTCCAAGGTCGATTACGGCCCCGTTCTGCACTTTGCTGACAGAAATATTGGCTACGCCTAACCTTTGGGGGATAAGCATATAACGACAAGCCCCCACCTTCTTCATTTTACCATTATCGGTCCTGACCTGTATCTGCCCGCAATCCCAGTTGTCCACGCTTACACTGATAATATTTTCGGCAAAACCACGCACCGTAAGCGGGCTAACGCTAAAAGACTGTGCCCGCGACTGCATCGAAAAAAGCAGCAGAGAACACAGTCCTTTAAAAAATATATGGTTCAACCAACCCTTCATGATCAATTATACCGAAACATTGAAGTCTCTTAAGGCATCATTTAAGGAGGTTTTCAAATCAGTACTGGCTTTACGCTGACCAATGATCAGGGCACAGCTTACCTGGTAGTCACCCGCAGGAAAAGACTTGGTATAAGATCCCGGGATCACTACACTTCTTGACGGCACCCGGCCTTTGTACTCTACGGGCTCGGCACCGCTTACATCTATAATCTTAGTGCTTTGTGTCAATACCACATTAGCACCTAGTACAGCTTCCTTTTCAATATGCACCCCTTCCACTACGATGCAACGGGAACCGATAAAACAACCGTCTTCAACAATCACCGGCGCGGCCTGAAGAGGTTCTAGAACGCCGCCTATACCTACGCCACCGGAAAGATGTACATCTTTACCGATCTGCGCACAGCTACCTACTGTAGCCCAGGTATCCACCATGGTACCCTCGCCTACATAAGCACCTATATTTACATAGCTGGGCATCAAAACAACATTTGGCGCGATATAAGCCCCATAACGGGCTACGGCATGCGGTACCGCGCGAACGCCTAGAGCTTCGTAACCTTTTTTAAGGTCCATTTTATCGTAAAATTCGAAGGGTTCCACATTCCAGGTTTTCATTTTCTGGATACCGAAATACATCAGGATGGCCTGCTTAACCCACTCATTTACCTGCCAGCCGCCGGCAACCGGCTCTGCCACCCTTAATTGTCCTTTATCAACGGCTTCGATCACTGATCTTACTGCCTGTTCATATTTTTCTTCTTTCAATAAAGTCCTGTCGGCAAATGCTGCCTGTATTAATTCCTGCATGGTTACGCTTTTCTGATTTATATTATTTGTTTATTGTTCTAAAATCTGGTTGCCCTGTTCTTTATACTGCTGGTTGAGTTCATCAATATACTGCAAAATCTCCTTTCTTCCCGACTTCTTTACCGTCGAGGTTACAAAGTGTTTCGGAATATATTCCCAGCTCTCTTTCATTTTGTTCAGGAAGGTTTTTACATTCTTCGCGGTTTCCGACTGTGAGTTTTTATCGGCTTTGGTAAATACCAGGTTAAATGGAACACCGATTTCCCCTAAACCCTCCAGGAACTCGATATCATTAGCCTGCGGAGATAAACGGCTATCGATCAAAACGAAAATGGTCACTAAGTTTTCCCGTTTTTCAAAATAGTCGTTCATTACTTTCAGCCATTGCTCCCTTTGTGATTTAGACCGCTTCGCATAACCATAACCGGGTAAATCGACCAGGTACCAGCCTCCTTCATCTTTGCTGTTGCCATTAATGAGGAAGTGGTTGATCAAAATTGTTTTACCGGGCGTAGCCGAAACTTTAGCTAAAGCATTTTGCTCTGTCAATAAGTTAATCAAAGAGGATTTACCCACGTTGGAACGCCCTATAAATGCATACTCCGGGCGGTCGGGCGCAGGGCATTTGGAAATACTGGGACTGCTGATTAAATATTTTGCGTTTTTCAAATTGCTTAATTTATCGCTCTTTCGTTAATTGGTTTCTCTTTAATGGATTGGCGGTTCTTTCCGCAAAACCGGCCCTGTTTTTCAAAATACTGATGGCTTCAAATACGGCTTCCCGCAGGCTGTCCGGGTTAGCGACGCCTTTACCGGCAATATCAAAGGCCGTACCATGATCGGGTGAAGTACGCACTACCGGTAAGCCTATCGTATAGTTAACCCCATCAGTCGCTGATAAAGATTTAAACGGAATTAAACCCTGGTCGTGGTACATTGCTACTACTACATCGAATTTGCTTTGCATATTATGCGCGAAAAATCCATCGGCACTATAAGGGCCAAATACCAGATATCCCTTCTGTTGTAACATATCCATAGCCGGTTTAATCACCGTTTCTTCTTCTTTCCCGATAAGGCCGTTATCGCCGGCATGCGGGTTCAGGCCCAGAATGGCGATTTTCGGCTTATCAATACCAAAATCCTTTTGCAGGGATTCTTTGATCATCATGACCCGGCTGATAATCAGGTCCTGGGTAATATGCTTGCTGACTTCGCTGATGGGCAAATGCTCTGTGATGAGCGCTACTCTGAAATCCCCGGCATACAGCATCATTACCACATCTTTAGCATTGAACTCTGACTTCAGGTATGGGGTATGTCCAGTAAACTGGAAGTCATGGGTCTGGGTATTCTTTTTGTGAATTGGCGCGGTGACCATAGCATCTATCCCACCTTCTTTCAGGCTTAAAGTAGCTACCTGTAAAGATCTTACGGCGTACTTCCCGGCAGTTTCCGTCAATTCTCCAGGCGTGATCTGCACGTCTTCCTCCCAGCAGCTAAAAATATTGACCTGCTTAGGGTTCAGCTGGTCCAGGCTTTTTACAGAGGTAAAATTAACCTGGTAATCCGGTAAGGTTTTACGATAAAAGTTGAGCACTTTATTAGAACCGAAAATAACCGGTGTACACAAGTCCAGCATCCGGGTATCGGAAAATACCTTTATAATTGTTTCCAAGCCAACTCCGTTCAAATCTCCTACAGTTATCCCTATCTTAGGTTTGTCCATATCATTATATTTTACGCACCTATCCGGCCCGTCTTCAAATTAAAATAATCCGCAAGTTAAGAAATGATTTGCAAAATGCTGCTTTAGTACCAGAACAAGCTGTCCCATTAAACCTGATGAGTAAACCGGGTTTAATGGGACAGCAGCGCAAATTAATCTTTATCCAGGCATGGATCCCTCTTGTAAGCCTTGCGGGAAAAAGTAATACCTGAATAAAAAATGAATTAGCTATAAATCTTAAGGTTGCGGTATTTTTCGCCTAACCGGTTCAGGAAATCAATTCCTATCACATAGTTACGGGCCATTTTATCTCCGGACTGCGTAAACATTTCCTGGGTGGTAATTACCGGGGACAGCAGCATATTATAAAAATTAAGAACAATAAATCCGGAATCCGTCTGTAAAGAAAGTTGATAACTTTTGAGCAATTCCCCGGCACCGATACCCTTTGCCTGGGCGGCCTGTACTTTTGTCAAAGGGACTTCTTCCAGCGATGATGCTTCCAGGCGGTTGCGATCAAAAACCAGGTGGCGGTCTACATCACCGTCAGTATCTATATCTAACAGGTGCAGTTCATCTCCGCTTAATACCAGGTATTTAGGGGTCTGCACGGTAGTATACCTTACAGTACCTAATGTGGCCATTGACTTAAGGGTATCTTTAGCTACATCCTTAGCCCTATCTTTACCCGTATGCGGCTTTGCGGCTACGGCAAAACTATCGATAGGATTGCCCTTTAACTGGGTACGTATAAAAGCATGATCGCCACGCAGGGCTTCTTCTTTATATTGATCCGCATGCTGCAGCTCATTGTAGATGTTGATATCGGCAAAAGCCTGTACCAGTTTTTTCCTTTTGTTTTGCATATACATGAAAAACATGACGTAGATGGCTACGAATACCAGGGCGATAATTATATAAGTGGACATTTTTGCTATTTTTTTGTTTTGTTTGTTGTTGCTTTGTTTGTTTTTGCTTAAACCGTTTCCGGGGTCGCTGCTTTTTTACGCGAGGGTATAAAGCCATAAATGATCAGGAGCACTAAAAGCCCGGCCACTACTTTACCCCCAAAACGGGTATAAAAACCAAGACTGAGCAGTTTTTCCTTATCCAGGTTATTGGCTTTTACGATTTCGTTGACCTGCTCCTCGGAAAGGTCATAATAGGTATTGGCTTCCCCCTGCACCATTCCTACCAGCCTGGGCGGCTGAGTTACATTCAAAGGCAAGATCCATGCGATATTATATTCATGGTGTAACCTGCCCAGGTCTATAAATCTTTTACCGGTCCTGTCCGCGGCGTATTCTTCGGTATCCGGCAGATCGGCCACTTTTTCGATCACCTCCCGTTCTCCAAAGGGAATTTTAAGGCGGGCATGGGCAGTAGCAGCGCTACCCAACCCGAGTAGCAGCATTCCTGCAAAAATTGTTTTTCGCATAAGCATATTTGGTTAAAATCTTTGTAAATAAACCCATAAGTATAAAATTTACACTAATGTTTTCAAAATACAAATTAAAATTTTTTTTGAGTTTTACCAACTTATCCTCCCGAACATCTCTTCGAGGAAACTTAGTGTAAAAGATACCCCTTATCGGATTAAAGCCAATTCTTCAGAGCTTATGTCCGTCAGGGAATACACCGGCACTTTACTGATGGACATCTCATCCAGCACTTTTACCAGGTCGTCTGTTGTTGCCCCATCCGATGCTTTTATAACCACAACAAGTTTATCCCCAACTTCCAGGCCTCCATTTGCTACAAGGGTATTTATGCTGGCCTTTTTCCCCTTTATCTTATCCCTGATATTATTCTCTCCTTCAAAACCCGAAGCTACCAGTTTGTCCTCAAGGTTGGCTCCGGGCATGCCTTCATAATAATATAACTGATGATCCTCACCCAGGAGAATGGTCATTGCCGTACTTTCTTTAATCGGTGTGGGTTTGTCCAGTTCCTTCTCTTTATAAGGCATCTGGATATCCATCGCGAAGGGCCTGGACATCGTAGTCGTAAACATGAAGAACGCGATCAATAAAAAACCCAGGTCTACCATTGGGGTAAGGTCTACTGCCGGGGCTGATTTCCCGGACTTGCTAATCAACTGTGCCATAAATTAAAGTTTTAAGGAACAGGTATGTTCCCGGTTAAAAAAAATGGGTACCCCGGAGTACTATTGAATTCTATAGCAA
This sequence comes from Taibaiella sp., assembly GCA_016786705.1. Classification (GTDB taxonomy): domain Bacteria; phylum Bacteroidota; class Bacteroidia; order Chitinophagales; family Chitinophagaceae; genus Edaphocola. The sequence continues at coordinate 100,096 of JAEUVV010000005.1, read as the reverse complement.
GACGTACCTGATTTTATAATTCCATAAAGAAATCTAAACATTACCATAAGATATACTTCAATGGATAAAGCTTACCTTTGTCGGCTGAATAAAAAGTTATAAGAGTATGACACCAGACAAAAAGGTTTTTAATAATATCCTTGAAACGATCGGCAATACACCATTGATCCGCCTGCACAAAACAGTAGCAGACCTGCCTTGTAAGGTTTATGCTAAAGTTGAATTTTTCAACCCGGGCAACAGCATTAAGGACCGTATGGCCCTGAAAATGCTGGAAGTAGCCGAGCAGGAAGGTAAAATAAAACCCGGCGGCACAATCATCGAAGGTACCAGTGGTAATACCGGTATGGGCCTTGCTTTAGCAGCTATCCACAAAGGTTATAAATGTATCTTCACCACTACCGATAAGCAATCTAAAGAGAAAGCAGATATCTTAAAAGCTGTAGGCGCCGAAGTAATCGTTTGTCCTACCAACGTAGAGCCGGAAGATCCGCAATCTTACTATTCCGTGTCTAAAAGACTGGCCACAGAAGTGCCGAACAGCTGGTACGTAAATCAATATGACAACCTGGCCAACCGCCTGGCGCACTATGAGCAGACCGGCCCGGAGATCTGGGAACAGACCGAAGGTAAAATAACCCACCTGATTGTAGCTACCGGCACCGGAGGTACGGTAAGCGGTACGGGACAGTACTTAAAAGAAAAGAATCCCAACATCCAGGTGTGGGCGATCGACAGTTATGGCTCTTTATTGACCAAATGGTTCAATACCGGCGAGCTGGACATGAACGAGGTACACCCTTATATTACTGAAGGTATCGGAGAGGACTTCTTACCGGAAAACTATATCAAAGATACTATCGATCATTTTGAACAGGTGACCGATAAAGACGGCGCTGTAATGGCACGCCGTATCGCTAAAGAAGAAGGTATCTTTGTTGGTTATTCCGCCGGCTCCGCTCTGGCAGGCTTAAAACAACTGAAGGCGAAATTAAAACCTGAAGATGTAGTAGTCGTAATCTTCCATGACCATGGCAGCCGCTATGTTGGCAAGATCTATAATGATGAGTGGATGCTGGACAGGGGCTTCCTTGAAGTCAATACTGTACAGGACCTGGTGAATGGCCTGGGTGCGCGTAAATTACTGACCTTAAACAGCGACCAAAGCGTAGCAGACGCATTAGCAATGATGCAGAAATATGACATTGAGCAGATCCCGGTCAAAGATGGTGAAAACTTCATTGGTTCAGTTTCCCAGAACGGGCTGTTTAAAAAGATCATGCAGGATGCGCAGATCAAGGAAAAAACTTTAAACGAAGTTTTAGAGGCTGCAATCCCGGTTGTAGCTATGGATCTGCCTGTAGACCGTTTAAGCGGCCATATTACTAAAGAAAACAACGCGGTATTGGCAAAAGATGATAGTGGTAAGGTACATATCATTACCCAGTATGATGTATTAAATGCTTTATCAAAAGGATAATAAAAAAGGAGGATAAAGGTAATTTTATAAAATATTATTGGAATTTGAAATAATATACTTACCTTTGCCGTCCGAATTTTTGCACAGAAAGAAATAAAATAATTAAAATAATGGCTAACGCAACTATCGACGCTAAAAAAGCAAACATTTTTAAAACATTCGGTGGTTCTGAAAAGAACACTGGTTCTACAGAAGCACAAGTTGCTCTTTTAACTGAGCGTATCAATCATATTTCTCAACACATTAAAGGTGGAAATAAGAAAGATCACTCCAGCAACTTAAGCTTGATTAAAATGGTAGGTCAACGCAAGCGCTTATTGCAATACTTAAGCCGCACTAACCTTACCGGTTATCGTGAGCTGATTGCTAAATTAGGTCTACGTAAGTAATCAAAGCTGTACGGTCGGCTGACCGTATTCCATATAAAAAACTAACTCTCTTGAATAGAGAGTTAGTTTTTTGTGCTTTATATACCCGGTAAAGGAACGACCCCGGCGCTTTATAGCTGCAGCCAGGCCACCTGCATCTTATCTCCATCCAGTAATTTGATTACTACTAACTCTCCTTTTTCGTTCTTTACCGCAGTCCCCCAATAGTAATAGCTATATTCATTATTGCTACTGATTACCGGCGCAGCCTTTGGTAGCTTTTCAGATCCCGCTATTGCATAAAAGCCGGATACATTCTTTTTATTCTGAATGCGCTTCAGCCGGTCAGATTCTTCCAACTTGTTCCTGCTGTCTTCATTATCATTAAACAGTAAATATTGCGCTCCCTCCTTTCTGGCCAGGACATAATAACCTACATCGTCATACTTCAGGGTACCAAATCCCGCCGAACCTACACTACTAGAGAATGCATGCCCCCTTATAAATGTCGGGACAAAGCTAAAGCCTCCTTTCCCGCTGTTCCATGTCCCGTAACCTGTTGTATAGGTATAAGGCATTTGCATATTGTTATGATGAGATTCCATGCGATCCATAAGCAGGGCAAGCGAATAAGTATAGCTGCCATCCGGTTCAACTTCTATATTACCCACCTGGAAATAGAACTTATCGGAATTCCGGGTCTTTATATAGTCGGACTGCAGCTGTTTTAACTCCGGGAAGGCAAGCAACTCCGTACTGCAGGCACCGGAACTGTCTATTCGAACCTTATAATTTTTATAATTAACATAGACCACCTCATTTTTTACAGGATTATATTTCAGATTACCAGAGAAGAAATCATATTTACCTGCAGCACCGCAAAGACGACTTACCTTCGCCGCCTTTTGCAATTCTTTTTTGATGAAGTAGCGCTTCATCTCTTTATCATTTTTATAATTCGTCGTAATCATATAGACCGTTCCATCATCGGCAATATCTATCCCAATCATACCTAAACCTTTCGGATACTTACCTTCCTTATCCTGGTTGATGCCGGCCTTTTCTATAACATTACCAACCCTATCTATAATCCACACTTGCTGCTTCATTTCAGACTGCTGTGCATTAAAGTTCTTAAAATACAGCGCTGTATATTTTTTATTATCTGACGTTGCAGTAGCGATACTTAGCCCATCTGTATATGCTGCAAGCATACCGAATTGCTTACGGGAAAACCGCTCCACTTCTGTACAAGACTCCATCAAACCGGATTGCCCATTTATTATTACATTATAAATCACCCGGTCTGATCCCTGCTCGGGCAACATACAGAAAAAGGTCACATTACCATTATCTAATTCCCTTAAACCGTAGAATGAAACATTTTTCAGCTTCTCTACAGGCAATTTTCCTTTCACCTGTACGATTTCGTTGCGAGTAGCATCATATATCTGTACATTCAATTTATTCGACTCATGAAAACGGATGAGCATTGTATTGTGGTTAGACAAGGGCAATAAAGCCACATCTTCGGGATAGGTGGTTTCGAAGTACTTACTAACCCCAAGTTCCTGCACCTGGGCTTGCAGGCTGAAGACTTGCATCAGCATAAAAAGGGAAAAGCCGATTTTTTTCATTTTATATTTATTTAACAAATTTATGCGATCAAATGTATATAAAACGAAAGAAAAATTATAGCCCAAATAAAAAAAACTCAAAGGCACATTACAGCACCTTTGAGTTTCCTCTTTATTGTAAGATATATTAACCTAAAGCTACGCGGGAGAAAGCAGTTACTTCCAAACCTTTAGCAACGTTAGTTAAGTATTGAGCGATAGTTACACCGTTATCTTTTACGAATGGTTGATTCACCAAAGTGTTTTCTTTGAAGAATTTATTCATTTTACCGGCAGCGATTTTTTCTGCCATATCAGCCGGTTTACCTTCAGCAACGATTTGCTCAACAGCTAAAGCTTTTTCGCGCTCGATTACTTCAGGAGCAATTGAATTTTCATCCAATCCCAGTGGGTTCATAGCAGCGATCTGCATCGCTACATCACGACCGGCAGCGATTACCGCATCAGACTTAGCCTGGTTCATACCTACCAATACACCGATACGGAAGTTACCGTGGATGTAAGGTACTACAGTTTCAGCAGAGACAGATTCAAAACGGGCTACATCGATTTTCTCACCGATTTTAGCGACCATTTCCAATAATCTGTCCGCGATAGTAGCATCACCCATTTTCAAAGCTTTCAATGCTTCGATATCAGCAGGCTTGTTCTCTAAAGCGATTTTTGCTAACTCGTTAGAGAAATCCATGAACTCTTGGTTTTTAGAAACGAAATCAGTCTCAGCAGATACGTGCAAAGCGATACCGTAAGTATTCTCAGGATTAGCCAAAGCTACCGCAACACCTTCTTTAGCGTCACGATCGCTACGGTTAGCCGCTACTTTTTGACCTTTCAAACGCAGATAGTCGATTGCTTTTTCGAAATCGCCACCGCTTTCAGTCAAAGCTTTACGACAGTCCATCATACCAGCGCCAGTAGCCTGGCGTAATTTGTTTACATCAGCAGCAGAAATGCTTACAGTGCTCATTGTGTTAATTTTATTATGATTATTAATTCAGTTTCAAATTTCTTTCCGGAGAAAAGATGTGCAAAATTACGATAAAAAAGTGGTTTTACCAATTTCACATATATGAAAATCGGGTATTTCACAAAGCCTTAATAGCTTCAATCTTATTTTAATGTTTTATTGTCCTGTTGGTAATATTCTGATCGTACTTTGAATGAAAAGTGGCCACTTTATCGGGATTAATATTTCCTTTATTATCAAGTACTTTTTCTTTCAACAGCCATACAACAAACTTCTCAATTGACTTATTTATATTGAAAGCAGCCTGGATATGTGAAAAATCATTTGTTTCAACTTTCGTATTTTCTGTCAAAAAATTAATGATCATATAATCATCATCTCTATAGCTTGGTGTACCATTGTCTGCCAGCTTAAAGAAAACGATCTCATGTTCATTCATATCGTAGAATGACCAATTGGCCATATTGATTTTCGTATATTTTAGTGTAGCAGCGCCATCAATAACAATCGTGTTATTTTTCTTATCAAGCGCTACATTTTGTGCATTTGCCGCCCATCCGGTTAACAAAAGCGCCCCGGTTAAAAGCAAGTTTCTCATGTTGTTTAGATTTATAAATTTTAAAGATAAAAAAAATAGTTTTTAGGTTAGCGCCTGCTTTATTTTATGACAGGCAGCAATAATGCTTTCTTCCGAAATATTTAATGGCGGTACTATCCGGATACAATCTGCAGCAAATAAAAACCAATCGGTAAATACGCCCAACTCCAGCAGGTGCTTAATCGTCGCCACTACTTTTTCGAAACTTTCCAATTTCACAGCCATCATCAGGCCATGATGAGCGATGCTTTTAATAGCAGGATGCTGTAAATGTTCCAGGAATAAAGCGGCTTTTTCGGGTACAGTATGGTGCAGCTTTTCTGCTAACAAAGCTTCAAAAGCGGCCATACCGGCGGCACAGCATACCGGGTGCCCGCCAAATGTGGTCATATGCCCCAGGATCGGGTTAATACTTAAAGTTTGCATCAGCTCCTTAGAAGCGATAAACGCGCCCATAGGCATACCACCACCAAGGGCTTTACCCAACAGTAAAACATCGGGCACAATACCAAACTGCTCAAATCCCCAGAGGGTGCCTGTACGGCCAAAGCCTACCTGGATTTCGTCCAGTATTAACAGCGTACCTGTTTCGGTACATTTCTGACGGACTGCCTGTATCCATTCCAGGTCCGGCCTGATCACCCCGGCTTCAGATTGTACGGTTTCCAGGATAATACAGGCTGTTTGTTCCGTGATCGCATCAATGGCTTCCCGGCTATTATAAGCCACATGATGGATCTGTGGCAGCAAAGGCCGGTAGTTCATCCGGAACTCCTCGGAACCGATCAGGCTCCAGGCCCCCTGTGTAGACCCATGATAACTATTATGACAGGCGATGATCCCGGCCCTACCGGTCGCCCTTTTAGCCAGCTTCATCGCGCCTTCAACCGCTTCAGCACCTGAATTGGTAAAGTAGGTACAGGAAAGGCTATGCGGCAAATGCTTTGCCAGCAAGGCCGCGTAGTTAACCATGGGTGATTGTACCAGTTCTCCATATACCATAACGTGCAGGTAGTCATTTACCTGCCGGTTGATGGCAGCCACTACTTTTGGATGGCGGTGCCCCACATTACATACACTGATTCCCCCGATCAGGTCAATATACTGTCTACCCTGGTCATCATATAAAAATTCCGCTTCTGCCCTGGTGATCGGCAAAGCCATAGGTTCGGGTGAAGTAGGCGCTAAATATTGCTGGAATAACTGGCGTTGGTTCATAAAAGCGTACAAAAATTAAGCGGTAATTATAAATTAAACATTTTGGCGGCCTGCACCAGGCTCTCGGGCTTGCCTACATCCAGGAGACTGTCTCCGGTATGGTCCCAGGCCAGGATAGACTCATTGCAGCAAAGGGAGAGGTACAGGTCTACCAGCGAGAACTTACCTTCCTGTACAATCTTATGCAAAAAAGTGGATTGCAGTAGCTGGATCCCACTAAAAGCCAGGGGGATCATTTTAGCCGCGCCGGAGCAGGGCAGTTTTTCTTCCAGGGTGGTTGCATGACGCCACCCACATAAGCGCAGGTGTTTTTCTTCTTCTTTAAACAGGAAATAACGCGAACTGCTGCGCTGCTGCACTGCGAGTGTAGCTAATGCTCCGCTCCTTTTATGTTGCAGGATCATCCGGTTCAGATCAAAATCGGAAAGAATATCCGCATTCATTACCAGGATATCTTCAGCATCTCTTAGCAATGGAATAGCCTTTTTCAATCCTCCACCCGTTTCCAGTACTTCAGCCCGCTCATCAGAAACCTGTACCCGGCTGCCAAAACCATTATTATCGGTCAATACCTGCTCGATCTGGTCGGCAAAATGGTGCACATTAACGATGACATCGCGGATGCCAAAGCGTTGCAGGTTGACAATATTGATTTCCAGTAAACTTTTCCCGTTTACCATAGCCAGGGCTTTGGGATGATGGTCTGTAAAAGGTTTCAGGCGGGTACCCAAGCCTGCTGCCAGTATCATTGCTTTCATGAAATGGAGTGATTGAATCGGGCAAATTTAATAAAAATGTACGGGGTCTTACCTATTAGGATAGATTTAGCAGCGACAAAAGCGCAGAGAAATCTTAAATCAGGGTTTTATTCTGTATTTTTGAGCAGATTTATTTGAGTGGTATGTCGCAACAATTTAGAAATATAGGAGGAGCCAGCCTACCCCCGGTGATCAAGAACCTGGTCATCATTAACGCGTTAATGTTCCTGCTCACCCTGGGCATGGAACGTATGAATATTGACCTGACTTATATATTAGGGCTTTTTTATTGGGAATCTCCATATTTTAAGCCCTGGCAGTTGATCACACACATGTTCATGCATGGTGGATTCACCCATTTGCTGTTCAATATGTTTGCTTTATGGATGATCGGCACACCGGTAGAGAACGTTTTAGGTACTAAGAAATTTTTACTCTTGTATTTTATTAGTGGCCTGGGCGCAGCTTTTTGTCAAATGCTTGTTCAACACTTTACATTATCCGAGTTAATGACCCTGATTCAAACTTACCCAGACCAATATGCAGCGTTAATGAATCTGCCGAATTCCCCGATTAATGTCCCCATGGTAGGTGCCTCCGGAGCAGTTTACGGAGCCTTATTTGCCTTCGGCTATATGTTCCCGAACGCTATTGTACAGATCTATTTCCTATTCCCAATGAAAGCTAAATACTTTGTAGCTATCCTTGCTGTAATCGGCCTGGTTTCGGGAATCAGTAACTCCCCCGGAGATAATGTTGCCCATTTTGCTCATTTGGGTGGTATGCTTTTCGCATTCTTCATCTTAGCTTACTGGAAAAGTAAAGGCAAACTCTTTTTAAGATAAATTATGGATTATTTAAACAGTAGCAGAAAGACTTTATTATCGGATTACGAAAACAATCCTTTATTGAAGCTGGTTTTCTTTTGTGGCGCAGGGTATATCATGTTGCACCTGGCAAAGATTGTCATATTTATGTGGCAGCAGGTGCCCTCCCCTGAATCGACCGCTTATTTTGAAAGCAAAATATATGTACACTTCGCTATCCAGCCTTTTGAAGGTATGCTGAAGCATCCCTGGACCCTATTAACCTTTATGTTCACAGGGCTGGGCTTTTTCAAGCTATTCACCACCCTGGTCTGGCTATTTGTATTTGGCAGCGTGATCCAGCAACTGGTGGGCAAAAGTGAGATCCTGCCTTTATTCATTGTCTCCAATATCATCGGTGGTATTGCCTTTATCGCTTTACAGTATTATTTCCCTTTACCGGCACCTTCCAATATGTTCAGCGGGGCAGACGCTGCTGTACTGGGCTTTTCACTGGGCGCGCTAAGTGTCGCGCCAAAATACAAGATCTATTTTTCATCAAATTTTTCGGTCCCATTATGGTTATTGATCGTTATCTATTTAATCATAAATATCCTGGTACTGTTTGAATCTAAAAATTACCCGTATTTTGGCTTGCTGATCGCAGGTGGCCTTGCCGGGGTATTGTATATGCAACTGGCCAATAAGGGTATAAAATTGGGCGTGGCCTGTAATAAATTGCTGGGCTGGGGCGCCCATAAAGTAGCGGCAAAAAAGAAGGTTGGCGACAAGACTTTTAAAGAGGTGAATGCGGACCTGGATGCAATACTGGATAAGATCAATGAGCAGGGCATTCAATCCCTGACCAGGGAAGAAAGAGAATTACTGAAAAGATATCAATAATATATTTACTTATTCCAAGCATTGAAGCAGAATAAATTCATTAGCAGGCTCAATTTGTTTTTCAGAAGTACCGGCTTATTTTTTACTATGGGCGCGGTACTTTGGTTAGCGCTATGTACCTGGGCCGCCTACCGGGACGTATCTGTGAATGAGTCCATACTGAGTTTATTTAGTTTTTCTAATGTATTTGCCGTTGCGGCAAATGTTTTCTTTTTATTCTTCTGGTTATTTACCCAAAGGAAAAAATTCAGCCTGATTCCCCTGGCTGCTTTACTCTTGTGTTTCTCTGTCACCAAAGCTTCTTTCGGGGTTAACCTGCTAGGCGCGACTGTAAAAGCTGAAGACCAGTCCATTAAGGTAATGACCTGGAATGTACACCTCTTCGACCTCGGGGAATGGACCAAAAACAAACACTCCAAAAATAAGATTATTGAGTTCATCAGCGAGCAGGCCCCGGATATTTTATGCCTCCAGGAGTATTATGTGGATGCCGGCAATGTCAATGAGCCTTATGTAGAATTACTGCGTAGCCTTGGCTATAATTATTACGAGTTTTCTATCGAGGATGATTATCCTAAACGCAATATCAATATCGAAGCCGGAGCCAATGAAGTGATCAAAGTCGGCCATGCGGTATTCTCTAAATTCCCTCTATCCAAAATGCACCGCTATGCACTGGACCCTAAAAGGAATTATTACAATCTTATGGGCGTTGATGTAGACCTGGGCGAGCAAAAAAAGATCCGGCTTTATGTAACGCATTTACAATCGGTGACCTTAAGTAATGCGGAGGTAGCCTATGCCGAAGAAAAAACGACCAAGTTGCCCACAAAGGTGGAATCTAAAACAAAGGGAATATTGACCAAACTGATCCTGGCTTCTTCCAAACGCGCTCAACAGGCCAATATCATTGATTCAATTATGGATAAGGCAACCTTACCGGCGATTATCTGTGGCGATATGAACGATATGCCCGGGTCTTATGTGTACCGTAAAGTAAAAGGTAACCTCTCGGATGCTTTTGTCAACAAAGGATTTGGATTTGGCCGTACCTACAGGAATATCTTCCCTACATTACGCATAGACTACATTTTCTATGACAGCAAGTTCTTTACCTGCAAGGGCTATAGTTCCCCGGATGTAGCTTTATCCGACCACAACCCGGTGCTTGCTTCCTTTTCCATAAAAAAGTACTGAAAACAAGTAAGGTACTATTCAGCTTTATAGTAACAGCTCCGGCACCTGGGCTCATAAACGTCGGTTTCTCCTAATAGGATTTTTTGACCGTCCCCTGCTTTCCTGTAAGAGAAATGAGCGATCTGCCCACACTGAACACAGATAGCATGCAGCTTAGTGATATAATCTGCTTTAGCCAGCAGCAATGGCATAGGACCGAAAGGCTGGGCTTTAAAGTCCATATCCAGGCCGGCAACAATCACCCTGATCCCGTTTTTAGCCAGGGTTTCCACAACATTAGCTATTTCGGGGTCGAAAAACTGCGCTTCATCAATCCCAACTACGTCCACTTCATCCGCCAGCAATAATATATTTTGGGAAGAGCTCACGGGCGTGGAGCGGATACGCGCATCATTATGGGAAACGACATCGGTATCATCATAACGGGTATCTATAGCGGGTTTGAATATCTCTACTTTCTGATGTGCGATCTGGGCACGCTTCAGTCTACGAATCAGCTCTTCTGTTTTACCCGAAAACATGGACCCACAAATAACTTCTATCCAACCGGATTTTTTGGAATGGAGCGGTTCAATAAACATAAATAAGCACAAGGAGTTTTTCAATAGCAAAAGTAGCAAAATTCTTAGTCCGCATTGTTTAGAATTGTTCCTAATTTTGAAGTAATTATTTCGTCATGTATATCAATACCATCCCGGACTGGATACAATATTTTCTCAAGCGTTACACCTGGAAAGGACCGAGCAGTGAAGCACAACCAAAAGTATATTTAACTTTTGATGACGGCCCCCACCCAGAAATAACACCCTGGGTGCTGGAACAGCTGGAGCATTATAGTGCAAAGGCTACTTTTTTCTGTATCGGTAAAAATGTGATCGAATATCCCGATGTGTATGCCCGGCTGATTCAAAAAGGTCACCGGGTAGGCAATCACAGCCATACCCATCTTAAAGGCAAAAAAACAAAGGATAATTTATACCTCAAAGATGTAGAACAGGCCCAGCAGTTCATCAATAGCAATTTGTTCCGCCCGCCCTATGGCAGTGTAAAAAGATCACAGGCCAAACAATTAAGTGCTAAAGGCTTTGAAATTATTTTATGGACCCTGATACCCGGGGATTGGGATAGTACTATCAGCCCGCAGAAATGCCTGGAAAATATCGTGTTCCATTTGCAACCCGGCCATATTCTCGTTTTGCATGATAGTGAAAAGGCAAGGGTCAATATGGAATATGTTTTACCCCGCTTATTACAGCACTGTAAAAACAAGGGTTGGGAACTCGCTATGCTGCCTTAATAAAAAATGTCTTGCGTTATAAACACAAGACATTTTTTATTAAGACATCCGGTAAGTGCTATCGCATAATATATAGTTTACCATAATCATTTTTAAAATAGCGGTCTATACTCGCATTATTGCGACGTTCTATACTTTCCCCTTCTTTATTGCTGGTGATGACCCGGTAGAGATATACCCCGTTACCCAGCAGCTGCCCGAACTCGTCCCTGCCATCCCATTTATATTCTGTGCGGTTGCGGCCAATATGAATATTACCTAACTCCGCCTTTTTGATCTCCCGGACAACTTTACCGGTAATGGAAATGATCTGGATCTTAAATTGTGAAGGTATTTCAGCTCCCGTGAGTGTAAACAGGAATTGAGTGGCCGTGGAGAAGGGGTTCGGATAATTCAACACATTGGTGATCGTTGATTTATTAATCACTTCGAAGCTGATCTCATATTTCGTCCCTACACCTCCGGATACATTCCCGGAATTATCTCTCGAGCTTACTTTAAGCGTATAAACACCGTCTTCCAGCGTTGGCCTGAACTCAACACGGGCTTCATTTTTTTCGGTACCGGTAGCTGGTATGAAACGACAAGTATTACCATCAAAACGGATCTGTTGTTCCAGTCCAGTCTGCGTATTTATTAAAGAAACAGTTACCCGGGAAGTATCTATAATGAGATTATTCCGGTTCTCATCCCGGATCAGGATATTAATAAAAGGTTTCGCGGAAACGATATCTTTATTTAAAATGTGCACCCCATCAAATGTCACATCCATAACCGGTGCATAATGGTCTCCTTTGACATAAAAAGGCAGGTATCCCAAATTATTAGGATGGTAATGCTCCGGTTGATTTTTATCCGGGTTAGCTTCTACAAACAAGACATTCTTACCCAGGTATTGCGCCGGGTTAAAATCTGTAAGGGCGGCGATTAAAGTGTCATAGGCAGCCAATGGCTTATATTTTTGCTCACTGATGATCCTCGAGGTATTATTGGCATCTATTAATCTGAAACGGACCAGCATACTGTCCATCGGCAGTTCTCTAAGGTTTTCTATAGCAAATTTGAGATTCACGGCCTCCCCTTCATTCAGCGTATCCTTAAACGAAAAATAAGCAGCCGGGTTGAGTGCGGCCTCCGGCAATGGCTTATGCAGCACACGCCAGTAATCCAATTGCGGCAGGGATGCTGAAACACTATCTTCGGTGTACCATTTTAGTTTCAGGTACGGATATTGCGCTGCATTTATACTGTTTAAGGCATAATCTGTTAAGCTGGTTGTCAACAAAGAATCACCATTTTGTTGTTCTGCACTATTTAATCCGAAAACAGTTACCAGTGACTTATCCCCTTCGGTCTCTCCATTATTGATCGCTGAAGTTTTCCATCTTAAATGCTGCCATGCCGCAGCCGGGCCGATCACCGTACTTTCAATATAACCCGAAGGCAAAGTAAAGGACAGGTCTTTTTCCAGTACTAACAACTCATCCACAGTAGTACCCATTATAAACTCCGGAACAAATGAAGATGTTCCTTTTTTCGCGATACCTATAAAAGGTCTTTTCTCCGTATATTGGGCAATACCTGTAAGGCCGAGGTCCATAAATGATTGGTAAAGAGAAATTCCAGCTCCGTTCAAAGCCTCGTCTTCCGTTTTCCACTGGTTGATATTTTCTGTTGCGGTTGAAGAGGCGAAAGTATTAGACTTCACCATAACGTAATACTGATCTTTGATACTGTCGATAAAATCAATGATCAGCTTGCGCTTGGCTGCAGTACCTGTTGGAAATTCAAACTGGTGTGCACGGGGTTCGTCGCAGGCCCCTACTACGCCGGGAAACTGGCCGATATTGCGTACTGCCTCTCCCGTTACCGGGTTGATCAGCATAAACAAAATGCTGTTATCTCCCTGGATGCCACAATAGCCATAACCGGTTGGCACGCCATTGATATAAAAGTAATTTTGCCCGCCGAATCCAAATACCTGGGATTGAACGGATAGGTTTTTCTGGTAAGTACGCCCTTTAAATAAGCGTTCCGGTTCATTAATCCGTACCTCGAAAGAGTCATCTTTTTTGTACTGGAAGAAATGCGATTGATTCCAGCCATCTGAGCCATTTTTAAGGTATACAAACGAGCTGTTATTCCAGTAATAGCGCCCGTTGACCATAGAGTCAATAGTAGTACGCCAGTAGTATACGGTACTATCTGTCATTTGAAAAGGCAATTGCCACTTAATTACGCCTCCGATGCTGCTTATCCTTTTGGTTTGTTTAAAGGGGCTGTTAAAATACTCGGTAGTATCAATCTCCAGTATAAAATTACTTGCGGATAAAAACGGGTTTAAGGTTGAAGCTTTCAGCTCAATATTCTGCTCATGAACAATAGAGAAATCATAGGGGTAAACCGGTTTTAAGTTATCTTCAGAAATGTACATCTGGATACTTACCTTATTATTAGCAAAAGTAATCTCATCAGGGCTTTGCTCTTCATTCAGGGTAATCGTATAATTAAACAAGCCAATATCATTATTAGGATCGATAGGGACCTTAAAAACTACATTGGTAGTATTTACAGTATTTACGATTAAAGAATCTTTATAAAGCACCGAACCGGAACCGGCTTTGGTTTTAGTTAGCCTGACAATATAGGGTTCCCTGGTTGCTTTTCCCAGATTATACAGTGTAGCTTTAATTTCAAAAGAATCGATGGTGGTATTAATCACTCCCGGGTTGGTGGATACCAAGGATTCTTCAATATAAAAATCAGGCAATTCTGGCGAATAAACTTTCAGTCCCGGGTCACCCTGTAAGATCATATTCTGGGAGTGAATCGCTACATAAATATTAGAACCCCCATTATTTTGAAAAGTTTCAATATTCTTTATAAACTGTTTGCCCAAGGTAGCGCCATATTGCTCCCGGGCCATTTTCCGGTAAAGTCCCTGCATATAATTATCCAGGTATCCGGTCCATCCGTAATTGGAACAGGCAATCATGGCTACAGCACCGCCATTGTTGGAAATCAGGTATTTCTCGCTTACCGCTCTTGAATTGGTAGGTTCATAGATAGCCGCAACATCACAGCCGTAAGCCATAAAGATCGGGAACTTGGGACTTGAATTAACATTATCCGGATTGTTGAGGTTATAGTCAAAACCAACAGCAGAGGCGTGCCCGTAAAAAGTCACATATTGAACGCCTGAAGCGATGAGAGAATCAATTTGTGCACTGGCATTTTCCGTAACATTGGTCGTCGATTTACCTACTGTTGTCACAAATCCGCCGATCAATGTGTCTTCAAGAATCGATTTACAGATATTCAATGAATTGTAAAAAACGGCCTGGCTATTCTCATCACTAGCTCCTGCGATATGTAAAGCTTTTTTCTTCCACAGGGAATTTTCCAGGGTGGGAACTGGAGGGGTATTTACAGCAACTTCATATTTCTTCACTTTTTCCAGGTAGTTCCCTATTTCCGCTTCCGTCATTGCAGAAAGCCGGCCAACAGCAATAGAAGGTATATTCGAGTTGCCGATCTCGGCAAAGAGGTTATCTGAACCAGGTTGTCCATAGGTAGGTATTACCGGGTAAGGCAACCCTGATGTATAAGCATAAATATAATTATAGGTTAGTCCTTTTCCCAGAATAAACATATACTCCGGTTTGTTAACCCAACTGGTATTAGCCTGGGCATATTTTAGAAATCTTTTGATCGCTACCGGGTGGTATTCACAACCATAGCCAAATTGGTCATACAAATCGTTTACATCTACAACGACTACCTGGTAGCCACCGCCAGTTGCGGAGCGCCTGTAGTTTGCATATTGATTTACACTACCATTAGGATGATTGATATATTGTCCATGCGATAAAATAATGTAATTACCCTGGTTGGCTACATTAGTATAATCCCTGAAAGTTACAGGAGTTAATCCGGAGATAGTCTTAATGCTATTGGCAAAAAACATATTTCTCTGCTGGGAAGTAGCGTTTAACATAACCTGGTTGCCGGATAAATGATATAGGCTATTCGTATTAAAATCCACTAAAGTATTATTAGCAGAGGCATTTAAGTTCGACAATACCAGTCTTTGTGCATTGCCATTAGCAGGCACTCTGAAGTTTAATTGAGACACTCCGTTAAAATCATATGTCCTGTTATAAGTGATTGTAGTCTTTAACGCACTTAATAAAAGCGAGTTATAGGTACCGTAAACAACAGGTGTCATATTTTCTACCAAATATGATTGATTAAAGGGTATATCATTTTGGAGATACTCAAATGCATTTACGGTATCGTGGAATACTGGCGTGCCTCTCACATAAAACGTTATGGGTTGATGACCCAGTTTACTATTAAATAAAAATGCGCTACTTAATATCGGATTCGCAGGCGTGTATATGGCAGTCGTAGGAAAGGGTAAATAAAGTTGATAGTATGAGGAAAAAGCCAGGCCTTCCCCACGCTCTTGTTTGGCCGAATGGTAATATAATGACATCGCATGATCTTTATAATAGCTTTCTCCGGCCGAGTATAGGTAGTCCCTGATATTTAAAGTGGTCCTTACGGTAGTGATACAATAAGGTTCGGCAGCAGGAGGATTAGATGGAATAACATTACTCTGCAAAGTTAATCTCAGGTTACTTACTCCCCCAAAAGTCAGGAAATAAGAAGCGGTATCGGAAAGTAGATTTACTTCCGGGTCTCCCTGGAGACTGGCATTAGGCTCATACATTTCTTTATCCAGGGTTTTACCATCAGCTTTGGCACCATAAAATTCTATATAATCACCAGCACCCAAAGCTCCACTTGTACTTACATAAACAGGGACTTGTACGCCATCCCTGAAAAGGGCGAACTGGTTGCCGTTCACATTGCCCAGGCCATTGGCCTGCAAAAGACTTTGCGGTATACGGTAAATCCCGTTTTCCCAGACTTTAAATTTAAAATAGCTCTGGTTGTAATTGATCCATTCATTACCCAGTACCTGGGCAAAGGTATTGATAGAGCTAAAAAACAATACTAATAATATAGAAAGGTTATAACTTAATTTTTTCATGCTAATTAATATTTGACCTCAAATGGTTGCTTAACTTACTAATTGAAATCGTTTATGGTTTAGGTTGATCGGTATTGGTCGGTTGAGGTACCACCACAGGTGTATTGATGCTTGGCCCTTCCTGCTGCTGCGCATTACCTGGCTCTGGCTTACCGTGTTCCCCTGTCTTTTTCACTTTTTTATTAAAGTTAAGTTTTAGCGAAACAACGTGTGTGTACAGCGGGTTGCTTTGCATATTCAGACTGGTAAATGCATAATCTATATGCAATTGGCTGATCTTAAACCCAACACCTACTGCCGGCTGATAAACCAGATATTTCCGGGTATTGGTCGTATCTGTGTTATCCAGCGCCCGGTAAAGGTTGCTGATACCGGCTCTTAAAAAGATCGTGTTTTTATACGACGCTTCCAGCCCTAACCTAGGATCAATACTGACCACATCTGTAGAGAGTAAAGTCAGGCGCTTGCCATCTGTAGTAATATCGGCAGCAAGCTCCGCCAGCAACTGGAACTTATTTTCAGGCTTGAAAAAGTACCTTCCATAAGCAATGTTGAGACGGGGATACATCACCTCGTAAGATTTAATAGGGATCTCATTATCCGTTTGCCGAAAAACTTCCTTTTCCCGCTCTGTAAAATTAAAACTCCAACTGGTAGTAGTAGTGGTAATGTCTCTTGCAGAGATACCCAGGCGCCACTTGTCGGAGTAAATCTGCAAACCCAAATCCATGCCCGCGCCCCATGCCTGGGACATAGACCCAACGTGGCGATAAATAATCTTGGCATTCGCCCCTAAGCTCGCCTTTACTTTCGAATTATTTTTAAACCAGTTCAGCAATTGGCTGTAGCTGATATTAAACGCGTAATCGGAGGCGGAAATATCTTTTAGTTTAGACTCATCAAAAGAACCGTCCGGTTGTACATAATCAATGGTATAAGGGATATTATTGGCACCAAAGCGGGTGAAGGAAAGGCCTACCGCTCTTTTCTTGTCTTTTAATTTAAGCCCGAAGCTACCGTGATCATATTGAAAAATTCCGGCAAAGTATTCCGCGTGCATCAGGCCCAGCTCCGCGTCATTCTGCATACGCACCAGGCCTGCAGGATTCCAGTAAACCGAATAGGCATCAGCAGTACTTGCCGCCTGTGCCCCGCCCATAGCTAATGCCCGGGCCCCGACACCTATATTCAGGTATTCATTTACATAGATCCTGCTTTGGGCATTTGCAGCGCCCGCTGTAAGTGTCAGCAGCACACCGGCCAACAAAAAATTGCTTGTAGTATTCAAGGGATATGTGTTTAATTTTATTTCATCCAGGGCATTAGGCTCTAACGCTTGCCTCGCAAGCGTGAAAAACTAAGCTACATCAATCAGCAAAGATAATTCAAATTCAGCAATATAGATATAAAATAAACTAATTCATCAAAAAGATCACATCCTTATGCATGTTGCAAACAGGCCCAAAAATAATCAAGCTTAAATGCAAGCCTAATGCGTTTTTCTTGATATTTTTGCGCACTGACAAATAAGCAATTACCTAATGAACAACTTCATTCCCGAATTAAGACAACGCGGGCTGCTTCAAGATATAATTCCCGGTACAGAAGAAATCCTGGGAAAGGAAATGGTGAGTGCCTATATAGGCTTTGACCCTACAGCCGACAGTTTGCATATCGGCAGCATGCTCCCGATCATTATATTAATGCACCTGCAAAGAAACGGGCATCGCCCTATTGCCCTGGTAGGTGGTGCTACGGGAATGATAGGCGACCCTACAGGTAAATCTGCTGAACGTAATTTGCTGGATGCAGATACCCTGGATAAAAACTTAAAGGGTATTCAACAACAACTGGAAAGGTTCTTAAACTTTGACGCTGCTTTACCGAATGCCGCGAAAATCGTTAATAACTACGACTGGTTTAAAAACTATAGTTTTTTAGATTTCATACGGGATGCCGGTAAGCACATCTCCGTTAATTATATGATGGCTAAAGATTCGGTACAGAAACGATTAGAATTTGGCTTAAGCTTTACTGAATTCTCTTACCAACTGATCCAAGGCTATGATTTCTACCACCTCAACAAGCATGAAGGAGTGAAATTACAAGCGGGTGGTGCCGACCAATGGGGCAATATTACTACCGGTACTGAGCTTATACGCAGAATGGGTGGCAGTGATGTATATGCCTTTACCTGCCCTTTGTTAAAGAAAGCAGATGGTGGCAAATTCGGTAAAACCGAAGGCGGTAATGTATGGCTGGACCGGAATAAAACCTCGCCTTATGTATTCTACCAATTCTGGCTGAACGTTTCGGATGAAGATGCAAAAAATTTCATTAAGATCTTCACTTTCATCCCTATGGAAGAAATTGAAACCTTGATTACAGAACACGAGGCGGCGCCGCATACACGCATTTTACAAAAACGCCTGGCCGAAGAAATTACTACTATGGTCCACTCTAAGGAGGACCTGGTATTTGCCCAGAAGGCTACGGAAATATTGTTCGGAAAGGCGACCAAAGAAGCACTTATGACCCTTAACGAACAGCAATTGCTCGAAATCATGGACGGTGTGCCACAAGTAAGATACGACAAAGCTACTTTAACAGAGGGCCTGGACCCGGTCACTTATTTTGCAGAGTCTGGCATCTTCCCGTCTAAAGGCGAAGCTCGTAAGATGCTGACCGCTGGTGGTGTAAGCATGAATAAAGAAAAGATTCAGGACATTGAATCAAAAATCACTGCTGCAGATTTATTGAACGATAAGTACATTTTATTCCAAAAAGGAAAGAAACAATATTATTTAGGCATTTTCGAATAAACTAAGCCTGAAAATTTTTGAAGAAAAGCGGCTGACCTTATAATGCGGCTGACCTTATAATAAGATCAGCCGCTTTTCTTTTTTATACTCAATAAGTGAGCTGTGTGGAATCATCGGTATTACAATTTCGTAAAAGGATTGATCCCTTCGGCATCTTTGGTTTGTATTTTAAAATAGTACTGGCCGGCAGTTAATCGACCCAGGTTAATATACCCTTTAGCACCCTCAAAATTTTGCTGGTAAACGACCTGGCCAAGCGTATTGATGATACTTACAGTAGCCTTGACCTCCCGGCCCAATTCAAAATTCAAAATATCTCTGGCAGGAATCGGGTATAGCTGATAAGCTAATTCAGTCCGCTGAGCAATGCCGGTCGGATTTCCCAAAGCATATTTCGCAACAAAATCAGTATTATTTCCGCTGGAAGTAGTATTCAGGTTTCCTATATGCAACATTGAGCCGTAAGTACCTGAAATAACATAATAAGATTTGTTAGCCGGCATATATATACGCTGCACATTCGCCTTTTCGCCCGTATTACCTATGGCAATAACTGAATTACAGTTCCCCGTAGCTTTATCTAAACGTAAAATCATGCCTTTCCTGATTGCATCAGTAGGGAGGTTAAAATTGCCAATAGTCATGCTCCCCAGGTACTCTCCCACGCAGATTGGGTTAGCATTAGAATCGATAACGATGCCGTTGATCGCGTTTTCCAGGTTGCCACTGTACTTAACCGTCCAAAGCTTATTACCATTACTTACATCATACCTGGAAACAAAGGGCTCCTGTAACTGATTGCTAATAGTACCGGCCTGGGACTGGTAAGAGCCCCCCATATATAAATAACCGTTACCATCATAAGCCAGTGTATTGGCGTTATTCGCATCATCCGCGGTAGTTACGTAATTAGCTATACCGCCTTCTTCTTTACCCCACACGGCTACTCCACTTGAGTTAAATTTAAAAAGAAAGATACGCTCCCCGCCGCCGGATGTGGCTAAAGGATTATTGACCATCACACTATTAAAGCCAATGGTATTTTGAAACTTTCCGCAGGCATATAAATTAGTGCCATCGTTGCTTAAAGCCGTCATAAAAGTCATTGCCGTAACGGTTGCCGCATTTAACCATACGCCATTGCCACTATTATCAACTTTAAGTATAAAGCTGCTATTGGAACTTTTACTAGGCATATTCAAGCCTAAAAAGTTTGCGGCGCCATAATAATCGCCACCGATGAAAATATCTGTACCAATACTGGTAATCGCACGGGCTGTGGCATATAAGCTGGCACCTTCTCCCTTCTTCGCCCAAAGGAAATTACCGTTATTATCATACTTGGCCAGGAAAAATTTAGTCTGATCAGTTGCGCTTAAAGAGGTACTGTAGCTAACCGAATCAGTAGGACTCAGGTGAAGGGTATAGCCATTACAGGTACCGAAAACGAATACATTACCGGAATTGTCCAGTTTTATTACTGCCGATTTGATGCCTGCGTCAGCCCAGATTTTTTTGGCAAAGAGGTAGCTACCGACAGCATCCTGTTTCGCCAGGTACAGGCAGAAATAATCGCCGGTATGGGGTATATTTATCGTACCATAATCAGCCGATTGCCATTGCTGCCCGATCGTGAAAACGTTACCATTGGCATCTACATCCATGCCTTTGTGGTTCATATTACCATAAGAGTGTGGCGATTTAAGCCATTGCCAGGATTGCTGGGCCTGGGCCTGCAAAGAGCAGGCAAACAGGAGAAAGAATAAAACTTGCTTCATGTGTGAAATGATTTATAATGATATATCTTAATAAGACCGCAACATAAAAAAATTGGTTGGTTTGAAGCGGATAAGTCAAAACACGAATTCATGAAGAAAGACCATCTAATCCCGGGAGAAAATCAAAGGTGATGTATAAAAGCAAATAAAAAAAGCGCAGCAGTAAAATACTGCTGCGCTTTTATCTGGAAAGATAATCAGAATCTTATTCTGCTCCTTCTGGTTTTGTTTCTTCGTTAGTAGCTTCGTTCTCTGCTTTAGGAGCTTCTTCAACTGCCGGAGTTGCCTCTTCAGTTGTAGTTGCAGCTGCAGGAGCTTCTTTCTTAGCTGCTCCACGGCTACGACGCGTTTTCTTAGCAGCAGTTTTTTCACCTACGTTGTAAGTAGTGTTAAAGTCTACTAATTCGATCAGGGCCATTTCAGCAGCATCACCCATACGTGGCGCTAACTTGATGATACGAGTGTAACCACCTGGACGGTTAGCTACTTTTTCACTTACTACGCTGAATAATTCTTTGATTGATTCTTTGTTTTGTAAGTGAGAGAACACTATACGACGGTTGTGCGTAGTGTCATTTTTAGATCTTGTAATCAATGGCTCTACAAATACACGCAAAGCTTTTGCTTTAGCTAAAGTAGTAGTGATTCTTTTGTGTTGAATCAGCTGAGCTGCTAAATTGTTTAATAAAGCTTTTCTGTGTGCCGTAGTACGGCCTAAATTGTTTACTTTGTCTCCGTGACGCATTTTATATAATGACTTTTAATAAATACTGTACCGTGTCAAGGAATACAGTATTGTTTTACCGCCCCGATCCGAAAAAATTCCGGCAAAACTTATAATTTATAAATAAAGGAACCGTTTGGTCCGGGGGAACCAAACGGTTATAATTTTAGTGGTTTAATTCGCTAGCTTTTACACGGGAAACGTCCATGCCAAAGCTTAAGCCTCTTTCACCCAACACTTGTTCAATCTCAGTCAAAGATTTTTGTCCGAAGTTACGGAACTTCATCAGCTCTTCCTGGGTGTATTGTACTAATTCAATCAGGGAGTTGATCTTAGCTGCTTTCAAACAGTTGAAGGCACGTACGGAAAGCTCTAAATCCTCCAGCGGAGTATTCAATACTTTGCGTAATTGCAATAATCCTTCATCAACGGTATCTTCTTTTTCTTCACGTTTAGTGTCTAAAGAGATATTCTCGTCAGTGATGATCATCAGGTGCTGGATCAGGATGCGGGATGCTTCCTTAACCGCCTCTTCAGGGTGAATGGTACCGTCAGTAACCACGTCCATAACTAATTTTTCATAGTCGGTACGTTGCTCCACACGGGTATTTTCAATTGCATATTTTACATTCTTGATCGGAGTGAAAATAGAGTCAATTGAAATGTAGTTTAAAGAATTATCTTTCGGTTTGTTTTCCTCAGCAGGTACATAACCACGGCCTTTTCCAATGAAAATATCAATTTCCAGGGCTGCAGAAGTATCTAAGTTACAAATTACCAGTTCCGGGTTCATAACTTCGAAGTGAGGAGTTGCTTCCCCGATCATACCTGCGGTAAATTGCTCCTTACCTTTGATGACCAAAGAAACTTTATCAGAAGATACACCTTCGGTCGCTGCTTTGAAACGAACTTGTTTCAAATTCAGGATGATTTCGGTAACATCTTCAATTACGCCTTTAATAGTATCAAACTCATGATCTACTGTAGCAATTTTGATTCCCGTAATCGCATAGCCTTCAAGAGAACTCAGCAGTACTCTGCGCAATGCATTACCAATGGTAACACCATATCCTGGCTCCAACGGACGGAATTCAAATTGTGCTTCAAAGTCAGTCGCTTTTTGCAATACAATTTTGTCGGGCTTTTGGAAACTCAATATAGCCATATTGAAAGTTTGTTGTTTTTGGAAGTTTAACCAATTGTGGCAATTGGCTTAAAAATATTTTTTTGCGCAATATAAATGTAAATTTGATTACCCACAAATAATATGAGGGTAATCAAAATTTTACTATTATTTAGAGTACAACTCTACAATTAATTGCTCTTTGATATTCTCCGGAACAAATTCACGCTCAGGTGCAGACAAGAAAGTACCTTTCAGTTCTTTCTCGTTCATATCCAACCAGTTGATGTTTGGATTTTTAGAACGTGTAAGGCTTGTTACCGCAGAATTTACTTTAGATTTTGGTTTCAATTCGATAGTATCACCGGCTTTTAATACATAAGACGGGATATTTACAGGCTCACCATTCACCAAAATGTGTTTGTGCGATACCAGCTGGCGTGCAGCAGGACGTGTAGGCGCAAGACCTAAACGGTATACGGTATTGTCCAAACGGGATTCTAACAATTTGATCAGGTTCTCACCAGTCGCACCTTTCAGACGGGATGCTTCCTTGTAGATGTTTCTGAATTGTTTTTCCAATACCAGGTAAGTAAATTTCGCTTTTTGTTTTTCTTTCAACTGGATCGCGTATTCAGATTGAGATTTACGCTTACGGTTACCACCGTGCATACCCGGAGGGTTGCTGTTTTTTGAAAGATTTTTGCCGGAACCTAAGATTGGTTCACCGAAGATACGATTGATCTTGTTTTTTGGTCCAGTATAACGAGCCATTTTAAAATTTATTTTTTCGACTTTTAATTAAAAAATCTCCCATTCGTCTCATATAAAAATCGAAAAAGCGGATACGAGCGGGATATATTATTTATGAGTGACAAGTGATGAATGATAGTATATCACTCATCACTTATCATTTATGAATATTAAACACGACGTTTTTTCGGAGGACGACAACCATTGTGAGGAATCGGAGTAATATCTTTGATCGTAATTACTTCGATACCGCTATTCGCTACAGAACGGATAGCGCCTTCACGACCAGAACCAGGTCCTTTAACGATAACATCAACTTTTTTCAAGCCGGCGTCCATAGCCACTTTTGCAGCGTCGGCAGCAGCTTGTTGTGCAGCGTATGGGGTGTTCTTTTTAGAACCACGGAAGCCCATTTTACCTGCAGAAGACCAGGAGATTACCTGACCTGCTTTATTTGTAAAACTGATAATAATATTGTTGAAAGTAGACGTGATATGCACATCACCATGCGCATCAACTTTTACTACTCTTTTTTTGGCGGCCGCTTTTGCAGCACTAACTTTTCCTTTTGCCATTTTAAATAAGGTAATCTTTTGAATGTTTTAATAAAGCCTAAGCGGTTAAGCGCTTAGCCGGGTAAACCCTCCTTCCTGAAAAAGTAAAAAACGGAGATCCGGCGAAAACCCGAATGATTTTAATATTACTTTTTCGGTGCTTTTTTCTTACCGGCAACAGTGCGACGTTTTCCTTTACGGGTACGGCTGTTTGTTTTAGTACGTTGTCCACGCAGCGGTAAACCTTTACGGTGACGCACACCACGATAACAAGCGATGTCCATCAAACGTTTGATGTTCATTTGAACTTCAGAACGTAATTGACCTTCTACTTTGAATTCTGATCCGATAATGTTACGGATAGAAGCTTGTTCATCATCATTCCATTCGTTTACTTTCTTGTCAAAAGAAATTTCAGACTTAGCAAGAATGTAACGAGCGGTACTGCGGCCAATACCATAAATATAGGTCAAACCTATTTCGCCACGTTTGTTTTTCGGTAAATCGATACCAGCTATACGAGCCATTTAAAAAAATTTGTTTAAAGAATTTAGTAATAAAAATTATCCCTGACGTTGCTTAAAACGAGGATTCTTTTTGTTGATCACATACAATTTGCCTTTGCGACGCACGATTTTACAATCTGCACTGCGCTTTTTGATGGCTGCACGAACTTTCATGTTAATTTATTATTATAGTTTTACAAAAACAGTTTATTGCCTCTTATTATTTATACCTGTAGATGATTCTTCCCCTCGAAAGATCGTACGGACTCATCTCCACACCAACCTTATCTCCAGGCAGGATACGAATGTAGTGCATACGCATCTTTCCTGAAATAGTGGCTAAAATCTCGTGACCGTTTTCCAGTCTTACCCGGAACATGGCGTTGGATAAGGCTTCTACGATACTTCCGTCTTGTTTTATTAGTGGTTGTTTTGACATAATTTCTAAAAGGAACGCAAAGGTACGAAACTTTTTTCAATTGTATGAAAAAAAATATATAGAACTGAGTTATTTGTCTTATATAGGGAGAGAAGGACAGAAGTATATAAGCCCTGATGTCCGGAAGATATGCAAAATTACTCCATTTCAATAAATATTCTGAATTTAATCTGCAAACAAATTTTCTGAACTATTTACTTAAATAATTATAAAAATCAACAGAAAAGTCCAATTACGTACTAAATAATTTAATTATTTTAAAATAAAAATTAAATTTGCACTTTATAGTACTATATTATACATTATTATTTAAAGCTGAAATGATATCAAAAAAATGAATAGCCTTGAATTATTAAAAGCATTGATTGATAAATTAAGCCATTATGAAGAGCAGGCAGAAGACAAAAATGCACTGAGCATTGAAGGATTTGCAGCCTCTCTCAACCCTGCAAGCGACCTCGAGTCACTCAAAAATTCTATTATAGGAAAAACCAACCCGGAAATACTTAAGAGCCCGCATCATATTGCCAATAATATAGAACGTGTAATTGCCCAACACATTCTTTTACTTTACCGGTATATTAAATTCTATGCCAAAACAGCTTTTGCAGAAAGCAACATCAGGACCATGGAAGAATTTAGCTTCCTGGTCAATGTAATGCAACACGAACGCATTACAAAAACAGACCTTATCAGGAAAAATATTATTGAAAAAAGTAGTGGTATAGAGATCATTAATCGCTTAATAAAGTCTAAAATGTTCATCCAGGTAGATAACCCGGAAGACCAACGCAGCCATTTGATCCAGCTGACAGATTATGGCAAATCGGAATTATTCAGGATCTTCGGAAAAATGAATACACTAGGCAAAATAGCTACCGGGTCTTTAAATGACTCAGAAAAAGAGCAGCTAGCTTTAATGCTCAAAAAATTGGATCATTTTCATTACGATAATTACAATAACAAGGAACTTAAAGAACTAGAAGATTATCTTCCTTCCTTATCTTAAATCACAAGTAAGCTAATTATTTAAGAGCAACGGGGCAGCTTAAATGCTGCCCCGTTTTTTATTTTTAATTATTAAAAAATTAAAAGTGCTTTTTTGTACTTTTAAACAGATAATTGGTATATTTGTGTCCTATACTAATCCTAACTAATAATTCACCTGACAATATACATATTATATGGGTAAAAAGATAGCTATAATAGGTTCGGGAATTTCAGGTCTGTCTGCCGCTGCTTATGCCGCCAAACATGGAAACGAAGTACATGTTTTCGAAAAGCACGGACAGCCGGGGGGAAGGGCCAGGCAATTCAAGACCGAAAACGGCTATACTTTTGACATGGGGCCAAGCTGGTATTGGATGCCGGATATTATTGAAAACTTCTTTAAAGACTTTGGTTATACGGCAGCCAATTTCTACCAGCTTATTTCTCTGAACCCTCAATTCGATATGGTATTTGATGAGGGAACACTTTCCATACCCGAAAACTATGCCCAACTGAAAAATCTTTTTGAAAGTATTGAACCGGGCAGTGGTCAAAAACTGGATGCTTTTATGCAATCGGCAAAATATAAGTATGAAGTCGGTATGCAGGATTTTGTCAACAAACCCTGCTATAGCTGGCTCGAATTCCTATCGCCCAAAATCGCCAGGAACGCACTGAAACTTGACCTGCTCAGCAATTTCAGGTCTTATGTGGGCAAATATTTCAAGCATCCGCAGCTCAGGACACTAATGGAATTCCCTGTTATCTTTTTAGGCGCTTCTCCCAAAAACATACCGGCATTATACAGCCTTATGAATTATGGGGGCTACGCTTTAGGTACCTGGTACCCTATGGGCGGATTTTACCAGTTAGTGCTTGCGATGAAGCAGGTCGCGGAACAACAGGGCGCGACATTTCATTTTAATCACCCGGTGCAGAAGATCATTAGTGAAAAA
This sequence comes from Taibaiella sp., assembly GCA_016786705.1. Taxonomy (GTDB): domain Bacteria; phylum Bacteroidota; class Bacteroidia; order Chitinophagales; family Chitinophagaceae; genus Edaphocola. Next base: position 73,163 of record JAEUVV010000005.1, on the reverse strand, counting down.
GATAAAGTAACCGGTATCGAAGTAAACGGGCAGCTCCTGGATTTTGATGCGGTGATTTCCTCTGCCGATTACCAGCATAGCGAAACATTACTGGAAGAGCATCAAAAGAATTATAATGACCGCTACTGGGAAAGCCGCACCTTTGCCCCTTCCTGCCTTATCTATTATTTGGGATTTGATAAAATAATCCCTAACCTGAAACACCATACCTTATTCTTTGAGCATGACCTGGACAACCATATCCATAGTATCTATGAAGAAAAAAGCTGGCCGGAACAACCATTATTTTATGCCTGCTGTCCTTCAAAAACAGATCCCGGCGTAGCTCCTGAAGGTCATGAAAATGTATTCCTACTCATGCCATTGGCAACAGGTATGTCGGACCAGGAAAGCACCCGTGAAGTGTATTTAAGAGAAATGATCAGCCGGCTCGAGAAGTATACAGGTGCAGAAAACCTGCTACAACACATTACCTATAAAAGGAGTTATTGTGTAAGCGATTTTATACAGGATTACAATGCTTACCAGGGCAATGCTTATGGCCTTGCCAATACTTTAAAACAGACCGCTGTTTTAAAACCCGGCATCAGGAACAAAAAACTGAATAATTTATTTTATACCGGCCAATTGACCGTTCCCGGCCCGGGCGTACCGCCTTCTATTATCTCGGGAAAAATAGTAGCCGGTGAAGTCAACAAAATCAAGATGCATAAAAAGAACGCAGAGCTCCTGAAAGTATGATAATGCAGCGAATTAAACTTTCCTCACAACCCACAAAAAAAAGCTAAATGAAAAAACTGTTTGACGAATTATCCTACCAGGTGAGCAAGGCTACCACGAAGAAATACAGTACCAGTTTTTCGCTGGGTATTCTCGCGTTAAGCACAGGTATGCGTCCCCCTATATATGCTATTTACGGATTCGTGCGTTTAGCCGACGAGATTGTAGACAGCTTTCATGATTATGACAAAAAATGCTTGCTGACACGCTTTACGGAGCAGACCTGGCAGGCTATAGAGGAAGGCATTTCGATTAACCCTATCCTGCAGTCCTTCCAGGAAGTTGTTCATAAATATAATATTGACCATCAACTGATCCGGCAGTTCCTGCACAGTATGGAGATGGACCTTGAGCAGATAGACTACAACTCTGACCTGTACAAAGAGTATATACTGGGCTCAGCAGAAGTAGTCGGGCTGATGTGCCTGCAAATCTTTGTAAATGGCAATAAAGAAGAATATGAGCGGCTCAAACCTTATGCTATGAAGCTGGGATCGGCTTTCCAGAAAGTAAACTTTCTCCGCGACCTTAAAGATGACTACCAGCTTTTAGGACGTACCTATTTCCCGAATATAGAAATGAACGTGTTTAATAACCAGATCAAGCAGCAGATAGAGACTGAAATAGGAGCAGAATTTAAAACAGCACTGGAGGGCATCAAAATGTTACCTGTCGCCTCAAGATTTGGCGTATACCTGGCCTACAAATACTATCTTTCTTTATTTAGAAAAATAAAAAATACACCTGCTGAAAAAATCCTGAATGAAAGAATAAGAATACATAACGGGCAAAAGATTTCCCTGGCAATGAGCAGCTACCTGCAATATAAAATGGCTATTTTATGAAAAAGACAACCGCCCTCATAGCAGCTATCGTTCTTGTTGCTACTGCATCAGCGTCCGCTTTTGCCTTAGATCCTGAATATGTACGTCAAAATTATGAGCAGGCGGTAAAAAATGAAAAGCTATGCAAGACGCTTATTACACAGCTGTCCAAAGAAACCGCCAATGTGGTCTTCCTGGGTTACCTGGGTGCCCTTCAGACCATATGGGCCAATCATACCAGCAGCCCTATAGCTAAACTAAACACCTTCAACAAAGGAAAAAAGAATATCGAGCAAGCGCTCAAAATGGCGCCACACAACATAGAACTGCGTTTTATACGCTTATCGATCCAGGTAAATTGCCCGGATTTTTTACAGTACCGCAGCCATATTAATGAGGATAGAAAGTTTATCAAAAGCAATATAGATAAAATAGACTCTAAATCCCTTAAAGCCATGTGTTATAAATTGATTCATTAAAAATTAAAAGACATGAATATATTCCTCCTCCTGGCGACGTTCTTTTTAATGGAAGGAGCAACCTGGATCATCCATAAATATGTTATGCATGGCTTCCTGTGGGTATTGCACAGGGATCACCATGACCATAGCAATGAAGGGCACCTGGAAAGAAACGACTGGTTCTTTGTCATATTTGCCCTGCCGGCAATCCTGCTGATGTACCTGGGGGCTGATAACGGGTTTAATCATTTATTCTACATCGGCCTAGGCATTTCTTTATATGGAATGGCTTACTTTTTTGTACATGATATTTTCATCCATCAGCGCGTCAAAGTGCTGCGCGCTACGCAAAACCCTTACCTGCTGGCCATACGCAGAGCGCATAAACAACACCATAAGCATACAGGAAAAGAAGAAGGAGAGTGTTTTGGCTTCTTATGGGTGCCGGTGAAATATTTCAAAATGTATTTTAATAGAAAGTAATGTTACAACCTTATACATATCTCTTAATTAATTTCTTTACCATCATTATTTGCTTCATTGCATCTTTTGATAAAAGAATTCAATTCCATAAGTGGTTTGGCACCTTTTTACTTTCCAGTACCATTGTAGCTATCCCGTTCATCGCCTGGGATGTATGGTTTACCAAAATGGGCGTGTGGTGGTTCGACACTAATTATACTATAGGCTGGATCATTGCCGGCCTTCCGGTAGAAGAATGGCTCTTTTTTTTCTGCATTCCTTTTTCCTGTGTCTTTACCTATTACTGCCTTGAGCAATTCTTTGACTGGAACTGGGCTAATGCCTTTAATAATATAATTGTATTTGCTACGATCATTGTATGCGGTGTGATCGCATTATTACATCCTGCCAAAACCTATACCTTACTTACCGCTATAGTTACTATCTGCACACTTATCTACCTACATTTTATTGCCAAAGCAGCATGGATCGGGCGCGCCTCCCTGGCCTTTACCATCCTGATGCCGGGCTTTTTTGGCGTCAATGGCATATTGACAGGTACAGGTATTGACTCCCCTATCGTTAACTACAACCCGGAACGCTTTTTAGGAATAAGGATACTTACCATCCCTATCGAAGATGCAGTATATGGCTACAGCCAGTTTTTACTTAATATTTATTTTTTCAAACTATTTCAAAAAAGGAAAATATCATGAAAAATAAAAAAATCATCCTCGGGATAGCATTAGCGACAGCAGCAACTGTATTATTGTCCAACTGTGCTTCGATACCAAAAAAAGCGAAGGCAGTTACTAATTTTGATGCCAATAAATACCTGGGCACCTGGTACGAAATAGCCCGTTTTGACTATCGTTTTGAAAAAAACATGGATAATGTTACCGCACAATATAGCTTAAAAGATAACGGTAATATAAAAGTATTTAACAGTGGGCACGATTACGAGAAAGCCACCTGGAAGTCTTCTACCGGTGAAGCGAAATTCCGGGTCAATAAAACAGTAGGTGCTCTAAAAGTCAGCATCTTCAAGCCTTTTTATGCGGGCTATAATGTTGTAGCTATAGATGAGGAGTACCAATATGCTTTAGTAGCCGGGCGCAACCTGAAATACCTTTGGTTACTGTCCAGAAAAAAAACAATTCCCGAAACAGTAAAGCAAAGCTATCTGAAACTGGCCGAAGAGATTGGCTACGATACAAGTAAACTGATATGGGTAAAACATGATAAAGAAAATCCTTTATTAAATGCGCGATAAGGTAGTCCTTTTCTGGTTCAGGCGAGACTTGCGGCTGGAAGATAATACAGGTCTGGCCCGCGCTTGCGCGTCGGGTTATCCTGTAGTACCCATATTTATCTTCGACACAGAAATTTTAACCAGGCTGGAAGACAAATATGACCGGCGTGTTGATTATATACACCAGGCCCTTAAGGCGATGAACTCAGTATTGCAAAACTACCAGTCAGGATTGCATATCTTTCAGGGTACCGCTATTGCTGCCTTTGTAGAATGCCTGCAGCGCTATGATGTGCAGGAAGTTTATTGTAACCGGGACTATGAACCCCAGGCAATAAAAAGGGATCAGGAGGTAAAGGAGCTATTAGCCGAAACAGGAGTGCCTTTTAACAGCTTTAAAGACCAGGTTATTTTTGACCAATACGATGTACTGAAACAGGATGGCAGTCCTTATACGGTCTACACACCATACGCCAATAAATGGCGGAGTTTATTAAAGCCGGAACATCTTGTACCACAGCAAGTTGAGCCAGATCATTTTTATAAGACAGATCCCGTAAAAATTCCAGGCATTGAAGCCCTTGGATTTATAAAAACAGACCTCGGCTTTGAGCCCCCGCAATTGGATGTAAGCATTATAGGCGCCTATGACAAGTACCGCGACTATCCGGCATTACAGCGGACAACATTATTAGGTATTGCCTTAAGATTTGGCACAATAAGCATCCGTAAATGTGTCGCGTTCGCACAGCGACATAATGAGGTGTGGCTGGCTGAATTGATCTGGCGGGAGTTCTTTATGCAGATTTTGTTTCATTTCCCGAGAGTGGTGAGCCAGTCCTTCAAAACGCAATATGATTTTATTGAATGGCGCAATAACGAACAGGAATTTACCCGATGGTGCACAGGCAGTACCGGCTACCCTATTGTAGATGCAGGTATGCGGCAGCTGAACCAAACCGGGTTTATGCATAATCGCGTAAGGATGATCGTGGCCAGTTTCCTCTGCAAACATTTGCTGATCGACTGGCGATGGGGCGAAGCTTATTTTGCGCAAAAACTGAATGATTATGACTTATCGGCCAATAACGGGAATTGGCAATGGGCTGCAGGTTGCGGCTGCGACGCGGCTCCTTATTTCAGGATATTCAACCCTTACACGCAAACCCTGAAATTTGACAAAGAATTGAACTACATTAAAACCTGGCACCCCGATTTTGATCAAGAAATAATGCCGCCCATTGTAAACCATGAAGCTGCCCGGGAAAGGGCGCTAAAAACTTACAAAAAGGCCTTGGAACAAACCCGGTAAAAGATATGTTATGCAAAGAGATAAAGTAATTTTAGTGGATCAAAATGACCAGGAATTGGGCTGCGCAGACAAAATGGAAGCGCATATAAAGGGGATGTTGCACCGTGCTTTTTCCGTCTTCCTGTTCAACTCAAAAAAAGAAATGCTTATTCACCAAAGAGCAGCAGGGAAATACCATGGCGGCGGCCTTTGGACAAATGCCTGCTGCTCCCATCCGCAACCCGGAGAAGACCTTAAGCACAGCGCGATCGAAAGGCTGCATTTCGAAATGGGCCTGCAATGTGAGCTGCAAAAAGCTTTTTCTTTCATTTACCATTCACCGGTTGAAAATGGTCTTATCGAGCATGAATATGACCATGTTTACATTGGTTTTACAGATGACACGCCTTTACCGCATCCGGATGAAGTCCAGAGTTACCGCTGGATCAGTACCACAGATCTAAAAAATGAAATTGAACTCCATCCGGAAAAGTTTACGTTCTGGTTTAAGAAAGCACTACAGATGATCAAAATGGAAATTGTGTAATCGGCCTGCTGCTATATACCCGCAAGCCGCTCCATTGCCTGTTTTTCTTTTGCCGATAAATCTTTGAGTATAGCTGAAGCCTCCTCCAGGTATAGCCTGTCGCCGGTTGCACTAACCTTCATAAATAAGTCAGCAACGTTTGTCCACAGCGCCGCTATTGCTACAAAATCTTCGTAACCGGCTTTGAGTACATCCCGCCGTAAAAGGGCGTAACTTTCTTGGAGAAAATCCCGGTATAGGTTGCGGAATAAAGCACCGCCTGTACCTGCGCGCTCCATTATATTTGCCGCTGCGGCAAACTCCCCCTCAACATTTTTACTGGTGTTGAACCAATCCCGGATAGCGGTTGCCGTCTTCAGGATGCCTTTATAGGCTATATTTTGTATGGGCGGGTTCAGGTAAGCTTTCGCATTATTACGGATAGCTACGGGAATAACAGTCGCAAGGTCATAGTTTTCGCCAGGGTGAAGCGTATAATACAGATTGCGGGAGGACATAGGCCCCTTCTCTGCCCTGGCCAGGGCAAGGCTTTCCAGCGAGGTTTGCACTTTGCCGCCTTGCTGCCGGGTATCTACCAGGTAAGCCTGCTCCTTATCATAACCATATATAGCGGCATAATGGCCGGCAAAATGAAAAGGACGGCTAAAATATTCCAGGTGATAACAATCCAGTTTCAGGCCCACTACTGTCCCGGCATCCAGTAATGCTTTAACCTCCTCCCAGGCTTTCTTCACCGAAGCAGTTTCTTTCACTTTCAATTCCAGGTTCAGGTTCCGGGCTATATTTTCTGTCAGCAGGTCCGTCTTTACTCTTCCCCCTAAAAAAGGAAAATCCATAGTTTTCATATTCCAGAAAATAAAGCTCAGGCCTTCGCCCAAACCGAAAAGCATCGGCTCTGAAAGTTCAATCCCTAATTGTCGTAACAAAGTTCCTGTGGCTGTTGTTTCGCAATGTTGTCCGTCAAAGTATTTAAAGTTTTCCATCTTTTTGTTTTTGGCAAATGTATCGCCTTAAACTGTCAACCATATGTCAGGAACGAAAAATCAGGCTTTCATTTTTAAGTTCCGCAAATATACTGCGGTTACTATACGTTATAAACACCAAAGCCATTGATACGTGATCAATGGCTTTTGGCATTTATAGTTAAGGAACAGGTCTGGCCTGTTTAGTTGCTTTTACCTTACCAGGCTTACCTCCCCGGTGAATACCTTGTTGGTGCCATCCAGGAAGTAGATCACCAGCTTATAGCTGTACATGCCATTGTCGGCAGGGCGGCCATTGTACATCCCGTCCCAGCCATGGTTCATATTGGCCGTAGCATGCACCAGCTGGCCATAGCGGTTATAGATCCTGAAGTCCATGGTATTGTAGGCCCGCTCCAGCTTCAGTACCGGCCGGAAGATGTCATTAAGCCCATCCCCGTTAGGGCTGAAGGCATTAGGCATGGCGACCTCTTTGCTGTACTCCCGCGGATCGATGCTGACCCGGAACTCATCCTCGCAACCGCCGTCCAGCGACCGCGCTCTTACGACCACCTGCGCCGGAGCTGTAAAGGAAGCGGTCTGGCTCTTCGCATCCTGGTCGCTGAAGGCCGTTGCCGGTGACCAGGACAGTACTTTGTAATTATTGCCATAGTAGCTCGAAGTTGTGAACTCGATACGCTCCATCTCGTAAGGATCATCAGGCGTAAAGCTCAATTCCAGCTGGAATTGGTAGATCTTGATATGGAAGTCGCGATAGACGCTGTCACAACCATATTGATTCTTCAGGGTATCGCTTACCTGCGCGTCTGATGTATAGCGAACCCCGTTTACAAATACCTCATCACAACCCGCGGTATCTATACGCTGGGTGTAAGCGGTTGTTTTGTGTACGGTGATCTCTATGTGGCGATAAATGCTGTCGCAGCCAAAGTCGCTGTACAAAGTGTCGTTGATGATGGTTGAACTGGTATAGTCCGTTCCTTCAAAACTAACCACATCGCAACCGGACTGCTGTATGTTCAGCGGTTGCGGCACGATGTTCAGTACCGTAAGGTTCAGGGTGACCAGGCTGTCGCAGCCCTGTGCCGTAGGGAAGTTATGTACAAAACCACTTTGATCAGTAGTGAATACATGCGGACCGAAAGTGTAGGAATCGCCTAAACAAATCGTATCATTTAAAGTAGTAGTAGGCGCCGGGGTTACGGTCAGGTTAAGGGTAACGATGCTGTCACAGCCATACTGGTTCACCAAAGTATCGGTAGCCGTAGTATTGCCGGCAGTATAGGTAATGCCATTAAAGGTATAGGAGTGGCCCTGGCAGATGGTAACGGTTTGTGTACCGCTGCTTACCGGGTTGACGGTAAGGTTCAGGGTAACGATGCTATCGCAGCCATACTGGTTCACCAGGGTATCTTTAGCCGTATAATTACTGCTGGTATAGGTGATCCCGTTGAAGGTAAAGCTTTGTCCCTGGCAGCGTACGGCTGTCTGGGTGCCATAGGTGATGGGGTTAACGGTCAGGTTCATGGTCACGATGCTGTCGCAGCCCTGCGCGGTCTGGAAAGTATGTACCACCCCGGTCTGGCTGGTGGTATAAGGGGTTCCGGCAAAGGTATAGGTACTGCCCTGGCAGATAACCGGGTTGATGGTATTGGTCAGTGGCGGGCTTACCGTGAGGTTCATGGTCACGATACTGTCACAACCTTGTGCCGTAGGGAAATTGTGCACGATACCTGTTTGTGCAGTAGTGTAAACCGTCCCCCCGAAATTATAACTATTGCCCTGGCAGATGACAGGGTTAATGGTATTGGTAATGGCCGGGGTTACGGTCAGGTTCAGGGTAACGATGCTGTCACAGCCCTGTGCATTTTGCAGGGTGTCTTTCGCGGTATTATTACTGCTGGTATAAACAATGCCATTAAAAGTATAACTCTGTCCCTGGCAGATCGTTGTGGTCTGGGTACCGGTCAGTGGCGGGCTTACGGTCAGGTTCATGGTTACAATACTGTCACAACCGCCTGCAGTCTGGAAAGTATGCACAATACCCGTTTGTGCCGTAGTGTAAACAGTACCGGCAAAAGTGTAGCTGTTACCCTGGCAGATCACCGGGTTAATGGTGTTGGTAATGGCCGGGGTTACGGTCAGGTTCAGCGTAACGATGCTATCGCAACCCTGGGCGTTTTGCAGGGTATCTTTCGCGGTATTATTACTTGTGGTATAAGTAATCCCGTTAAAAGTATAGCTCTGGCCCTGGCAGATGGTAGCTACCTGGGTACCGGTCAGTGGCGGGTTTACGGTCAGGTTCATGGTTACGATGCTGTCGCAGCCGCTTGCGGTCTGGAACGTATGCACAATACCCGTCTGTGCAGTAGTGTAAACTGTACCACCGAAATTATAGCTGTTGCCCTGGCAGATCAAGGGGTTGATGGTATTCGTAATGGCCGGAGTTACGTTCAGGTTCAGCGTAACGATGCTATCGCAACCATACTGGTTCAATAAAGTATCTTTCGCAGTATTGTTACTACTGGTGTAAGTAATGCCATTAAAGCTATAGCTCTGGCCCTGGCAGATCGTTGTGGTCTGTATACCGGTAGATACAGGGTTAACGATAAGGTTTAAGGTGACGATACTATCGCAGCCGTATTGGTTCAATAAGGTATCTTTGGCCGTATTATTACTGCTGGCATACGTGATCCCGTTAAAGGTATAAGACTGGCCCTGGCAAAGCGTAACATTTTGAGTACCTGTCGATACCGGGTTAACTACAAGATTTAAAGTAACAATACTATCGCAACCATTTTGGTTTACAAAAGTATCTTTGGCCATATTGTTGCTACTGGTATAGGTAATACCGTTAAAGGTGTAAGACTGCCCCTGGCAAATGGTAACATTTCGTATAGAGGTTACATAAGGATTCACCGTGAGGTTTAGAGTAACGATACTGTCGCAGCCCTGCGCATTTTGTAAAGTATCTTTAGCCGTATTGTTACTGCTGGTATAAGTGATGCCGTTAAAAGTATAAGATTGCCCCTGGCAGATGGTTGTCGTTTGTGTACCGGTTAATGGCGGGGTTACAGTTAAGTTTAAAGTAACGATACTATCACATCCGTTAGGCGTCTGGAAAGTATGCTGTATCCCATTCTGGCTGCTGGTATAATTAGTACCGCCAAAGTTATAGACATTCCCTTTACAAATAGTCCTGTTTATAGTACTTGTAATGGCCGGCGTTACATTAAGGTTTAAAGTGACAATACTATCACAGCCTGCCGCGGTTTGAAAGGTATCTTTAGCCGTATTGTTATTGGAAGTATAGCTGATCCCATTAAACACATAAGATTGTCCCTGGCAGATAGTAACATTTCTGACCCCGGTCAATGGTGCACTAACTGTGATTACTTTAGAGGTAGTGGACTGGCATGGACTTACACCGATAGTATAGGAAATAGTATGCGTGCCGGAGCCTGCCACACTTGGATTAAACAAGCCGGAGGCACTTACGCCCGGCCCGGACCAGGTACCTCCGGCATGGTTTGTAGTTAATTGAACAGGCTGGCTGCGAAAACAAAAATTAGCAGGGCTTGTAATCGTAGGTGTCGGGCTACCACTCTGTGCACCTCCCGGCCCTAATGATAGAGTGAAGTTAGAAGATGCTCCACTCCAGTTTTCAACCACTACCATAAGTATATCGCCCGCATTTACATTTGGAGCCGCTACAGAGGAAGCGCATGAAAAAGCGGTTCCAAACTGGACACAGCCGGAAGAAGAGGAAGCATAGTTACACCCTATTTGATTGGCAGTATTTTGAATAGCTATACAGGGATCAGCACCAGTAGGTATTTTAAATACCGCTACATCTAGAAAACCGTTGCTGGCATTACCATCAATCAATAAATTTAATGGCCCGCCGGAGGTAATGTATAAAGTAACATAAGCTGCGTTGGGTCCTATCCAGTCCAAACAGGTACTGACAGCCGGCCCCATATTGGAAAAGGTAAATGGCCCCGCGGTATTTTGTTGACAAACAGTAGCCTGGATTTGACATTGCGCCCCGGCCTGGAACGAAGTGGCTGAAAATAAAAAGGAAAAAGTAAAAAACAGGATTAAACTTTTGAAACTTTTTAAATAAAAGGGAAAGAATTGCATAGATTTATAATTTCTTAATTTAAGAAGTCTTATCATTTCATTAAACAAATAAACATACCTAACCGACTGTGCAAAAATACTTTTATTTTAACATTTTGTTCAGAAAAGTGTATATAAGACAATAAAAAGTGTATCAAAGCGCATCAAGCGTGTACAAGTGTTTAAAATACTAAAAATGAATGGTAACCAAATATTGATATTCAACATATTGGAGTATATTTGTACCTATATATAATTATTGAAACAATTAATGATTAATTACATCATTGTAGATGATGATGAGTTGCAAATCGACTTTTTGCAGATGCAACTCGATAATATTGAAGAACTGCATTGCCTGGCAGTTTGCACGAATGCTTTTGACGCAAGGAAAAAAATAATTGAGCACAAGCCAGATCTCCTGATCCTCGATATTGAAATGCCGGAGCTCTCCGGAATACAACTGGTAAAAAGTATGAAAGAAGTGCCTGCCGTTATCTTTGTTACCTCCCATACCGGTTATGCAGTGGACGCCTTTGATGTAGAAGCCATAGATTATATTATTAAACCGGTGGCTACAGAGAGGCTGATACGGGCAATTGATAAGGTTAAAAAATTAAAATCATCCGCTGCCTTGAATGTGCCGGAAGCAGAGCTGAGCTTTGATTCCGATGCTTTCTTCACCCGGGATAAAAATACTTACGTCAAAACCGCTTACAAAGACGTTTTGTATATCGAATCGTCCGGTAATTTTTCCTTCATTCACACGCTTGACAACAATAAGCAAATCGTCCTGGCTAACCTGGCAAAAATGGAAGAACAGATGCCCAGTAACCTATTTATCCGGATCAGCCGGTCTTTTATTATTAATAAGCAGTATGTAAAATCAATCAATACAGAACAAATCCAGCTCCAGGATATTTACCTGAATATAGGTAAACAATATGCGGAAAAAGTGCTTGCCGCGATCATTGGCAAAAATGTCATTAAACGAAAATAAACTGCCGTTTGCAAAATTTATCTTATGAAGAACAGAATTTTACTCCTTATACTATCTTCACTACTGATTACAAAGAGTAATTTACTGGCACAACGTAGCAAAGCATTTGACAGCCTGACACAATTGGCCAAAACACTTCCCGACGATAGTATCAAACTGGGTGTCTACGATCAAATATTCGGGTATGTAAACACGACCCCGGTGTTAGTCAAACCCCACATCAACGATGCCATAAAACTGTCGCAAAAGCTTAAATCAAAAGGCGCGGAAATGACCTTTTTTACCGGGAGCGGAAAATTGTATTATGAACTCGGGGACTATGACAATGCTTTAAAATATTACCTGGAAGGCGCTAAGGTAGCGGAATCTGCTAAAGATTACGCTTATATGTGCGAGGTATATACCTTGATCAGCGATGTTTATATCATCACTAAAAATTTTCAAAAATCTGATGAGTACCTGGCCCGGGAATGGGCGATCATCCAGCGCCACTTCCCTGAAGACGACTGGTTGCTTGCCAGCTATTACAGCAAAAAAAGCCGTATTTTCAATATTAAGAACGACCTGGACTCAGCACTGCATTATGCCTGGAAAGTAGCTAATATTACTAAAAAAACAGCTCACCGGTCCACCGATGAAGCAAAACTTCATGTAAACGACCTGCGGCTGGTCGGCATCACTTACACGGCCATGGCGCATTACAAAGAGGCAGAGCAGATATTTGCCCAGTGCAAGGCCATACTCGACACGGTGAAAGTCCAGAGTGGCAACGCGAAAACATTATGCCGCCTGTATGGTAATATCGGCGACCTGATGCAACAAAAAGGAAACTACCGGGAAGCCCTGGCGGCTTTTGACCAAAGCCTGCGTTATGCCCGGGAAATAGAACACCCGGAAGCGGAGATGAATGCCTACCTGAATCTCTCAAAAGTATATAATAAGCAGCAAAACTATAAAGAAGAAGCCTTGTTTCTTAAAAAATACTATGAGCTGAAAGACAGTCTTTATACAACTGACAAACAGGTCAAGATGACGGAATTGGAAGCAGATTACCAGTTAGAAAAAAAGAATGCCACCCTCGCTTTACAGCGTGCGGAAACGGCCAGGCAAAAAAACCTGAGAAATATATCGGTCGGGATCGCCTTTGCTATGGTACTTGTGCTGGGCGCATTAATTGTCCTGTATCGCCGCATCCGGTCCAAAAACAAACTCCTGGCGGAACAAAACGAGCAAATCCTGGAACAAAAAGAAGCACTGGAAAAACTCAACACAGTAAAAGATAAAATGTTTAGTGTGATCAGTCATGACCTGCGTAACCCCATCCAGACCTTAAAAACCTATTTTGCCCTTACCAAGCAAAAACAACTCGGTCCTGAAAAGCAGGCCCGCTATCAGGTCCAGATGGAGCAATCTGTGATACAGACCGGTACCATGATGGACAACCTGCTGATATGGGCCCAAATGCAGCTGAGCAACAAACCGCCACAGATATTCCCTATAGATACCGCAGATGCGATCAAAAATGCCCTGGCCGAAGTAGCGGCACAGGCCCAGCTTAAGGATATCTTCTTTGAAGAGGATATTACCGAAATCAACGCACTTGCCAACAAATCTATCCTGGAAATTGCCATACGTAATTTGCTGACCAATGCTATCAAATTCAGTAAAGGGAACAGCAGCATTAAGGTTTTCAACAGCATAGAAAACGAAAAAGTAATCATCCGGATACAAGACTTTGGTGTAGGAATGGATGCATTGCAGATCGCGCAGCTTCAGGACAAAAGCATGGAAAGCCAAGCCGGCACCCAGGGAGAAAAAGGCAGCGGTATGGGCTTAATCCTCGTAATACAATTGTTGCAGCAAATCAATGCGCATTTAGACATTCAAAGCAGTCCCGGCAAAGGCAGTATTTTTGCTATAATTTTGCCCAAAGTCTAAATGTTGTCAAAATTATAGTCAACACCATAACCCATTTAAAACATTCAGCAAGCGTAATTTATGAAAATCTGTGCTTTAATACCCGCCAGGATCGGCTCTACCCGGCTGGCCAACAAACTGCTGATCGACCTTGAAGGCAAGCCCGTTATCCAAAGGACTTATGAAACGGCGCTGCAGACCGGCCTGTTTGAGCAGGTGATCGTAGTCACCGATGCCGATGAGATAGAAGCAGTGATCAGGGCCTGTGGCGGATCCGTCATCAGGAGCACAAAACCTTATGAAAGCGGCACCGACAGGATCGCAGCTGCGGCACAGGACCTGGATGCCGACGTATTCATAAATGTACAGGGAGATGAACCTTTTGTGCAGCAGCAGCCTCTGGCCCGGCTGATCGACCTGTTTAAAGACCCGGAAGTACAGGTAGGCAGCATCCGCAAACCGATCTATGAAAAAACATTGGTAGACAGCCCGCATATTGTAAAAGTCGTTTGCGACCGCTATGATAATGCCTTGCTCTTTTCCCGGAGTCCCATCCCTTACGCCCGCAATACAGAAGCACCACCGGATTATTACCAGCATATAGGCGTATATGGTTTCCGGAAAGCGGCATTACTGCTCTTCCCCACCCTTGCCCAGACCCCTCTGGAAAAGGTGGAGCAATTGGAACAACTTCGTTTTTTAGAGAACGGCATCGCCTTGAAAATGGCCACCGTACAGGAAATGGGTATCGGCATCGATGTAGCCGAGGATATAGAAAGAGCGATCGCCTACCTGAAGCAACAACAGGCCGGAACGCAGGAATAGCTGGCAGGTGCTCATTTAACAAAACCAGATTTGCATTTTTTCTTATCTTGCAAATCGTTTGAATACGCTTGCATTCAAGCATAATAGTTAACCATTAATAATTGACCATTAACAACTACCAATAATGTCTTTAACCAAATTAAGCAACTATGCCGCCGGTCAATGGATCCCGGCTACCGATAACGGTGAAACGCTTTATAATGCCATCACCGGGGAAGCCCTGTTTACCGCCGACAGTAAAAATGTAGACCTGGGCGCTATGCTGGAATATGGCCGTAAAGTGGGCAGTCCGGCTTTACGCAAATTAACCTTCCATGAGCGGGGCCGTTTGCTGAAAGCCCTGGCCATGTATCTTTTGGAAAGAAAAGAAAACTATTATAAAATATCGGCCTTTACCGGCGCTACCCGTGCCGATAGCTGGGTAGATATCGAAGGCGGTATCGGCAACCTGTTTGCCAATGCCTCTTTGCGTCGCCAGTTCCCGGATGAAACTTATTATGTAGATGGCGAAGCTGCCCCACTTTCTAAAGGCGGGACCTTCATTGGTCATCACATCATGGTGCCTAAGCGCGGGGTAGCCATTCATATCAATGCCTTCAACTTCCCGGTATGGGGTATGCTGGAGAAGATCGCGGTGAACTTTATGGCAGGCGTTGCCGCAGTAGTAAAACCGGCCACCCTGACCTCCTTCCTTACAGAAGCTGTGGTAAGAGATATCATTGAATCAAAAATATTGCCGGAAGGTGCTTTGCAACTGATCTGTGGCTCTGCCCGCGGCATCCTCGATCATGTACAGAATGGCGATACCGTTACCTTTACCGGTTCCGCCTCCACCGGTAAAATGCTGAAGGCCCACCCGAGATTAATTGACGAAGCGGTGCCTTTCAACATGGAAGCCGACTCGCTGAACTGCTCTGTTTTGGGCCTGGATGTAACTACGAAAATGCCTGAATTTGACATTTTCATTAAAGAAGTAGCGCGCGAGATCACGACTAAGGCGGGACAGAAATGTACCGCGGTACGCCGTATTATTGTACCGGAACAACTGGTGGAAGATGTGCAGATCGCGTTAGGCAAGCGCCTGGCCAGCTCTACCATAGGCGATCCTTCGGTAGAAGGCGTACGTATGGGCTCTTTAGCCGGTCAATCTCAAAGAGAAGAAGTATTAGAAAAAATCAATGAATTAAAAGCCAGCCAGGAAATCGTGATCGGCGACCTCGATAATTTTGAAGTGACCGGGGCTGATAAAAACAAAGGCGCGTTCCTGCCACCGGTTGTCTTCTTCAACGACGATCCGTTCCGCAAAACCGCGGTACACGAGATCGAGGCTTTTGGCCCGGTAAGTACCATTATGCCTTACCGCTCAACAGAAGAGGCTGCAGAACTTGCCAAAATGGGTAAAGGTTCGCTGGTAAGCTCCATCATCACTTATGACAACCAGATCACCCGGGATTATACCCTGGAAGCAGCTACGATGCACGGGCGTATCCTGACCCTGAACCGTGATTGCGCTAAAGAAAGCACCGGCCACGGCTCGCCTATGCCTTTACTCGTTCACGGCGGACCGGGTCGTGCAGGCGGTGGTGAAGAAATGGGCGGTATCCGCGGTATTCTACACTATATGCAGCGCACGGCAATACAGGGTTCTCCTACAGCAATCACGGCGATCACGAATGTTTACCAACAGGGGGCTAAAGGAAACCTGGATAGCATACACCCATTCAAAAAACATTACGAAGAATTAAAAGTAGGCGATCAGCTGATCACGGATGCGCGTGAGATCACTGCTGACGATATTGATAAATTCGCAGCATTAAGCGGCGATAACTTCTATGCCCATAAGCGGGAGACCAATTTTGAAGGTACAATGTTTGATATGCAGGTAGCCCATGGCTACTTTATCATGAGCATTGCCGCAGGCTTGTTTGTAGACAGCTATGAAATGAACCCGGTGTTACTCAACTATGGTATTGATGATCTTCGTTTCACGAAACCTGTTTACCCGGGCGCGAAGATCCATATCCGTTTTACCTGTAAGCAAAAATTGCCGAATGACACGACACCATCGGAGGACAACCCGAAATCGAAGATCAAGCGTGGCGTGGTGAAATGGCTGGTAGAAATGCTGGACGATACCGATGAACCTTTGGTTGGTGTAGCTACTATTTTGACCATGGTGAAGCTGAAAGATCAGGTATAATAAGCAACATAAATCTATAGAAATATGGCGTCTTTTTATTGAAAAAAG
This sequence comes from Taibaiella sp., assembly GCA_016786705.1. Classification (GTDB taxonomy): domain Bacteria; phylum Bacteroidota; class Bacteroidia; order Chitinophagales; family Chitinophagaceae; genus Edaphocola. The sequence goes on along the minus strand of JAEUVV010000005.1, from coordinate 56,451 downwards.
GCGCCATATTTACGTTTTAGCTGTTTATGGTAAACTATGTTGCCCTTATGCCACAACTATTTTTCTTTTGCTCCATAATCTTGTCAAAAGAAAACGAAAACAAAGATTGGTAGTTATAGATTTACTACATAAAGTTTGTATTTGCATTCAAGGAATTTACAACTAAAGAAGTAGATACATAAAAAAAAAATACAATACCGCTTCCAACTGCTCCGTTTCATGGAAAATAGGTACCATATATACTGCAAATGATGATTTTACAGGCAACGCAACCTGTCACAATCCACAGATGGGTAATCCAATCGGGTCTGGCAGCGATTTTAGTGATCTTATTACAAGTCCTGGGGTGCATCTTGAAATTACCCTCTTCACAAAGATTAAAGCAACCAGGGAAGGAAGAACCGAAGGGCCTGCTGATAATAGCTTTAATTAAGCAACAGCCAAAGATCACTACATTCATCTTCCCGGGGATATACTTGCCCTTCCAGTTATTAAAAAAATACTTATGTTTGACGGATATAAGTTTTAATCATTATCATGAATCATAAAGCAAAATACCGAAGTGTAAAAAAAATTCACCTGCAAATATTTATACTGCTGGCTTGTACATCATTGGCCCATTCCTGTGCCAGCCACAAAAACCAGAAATTAAGTTTTGATTTATTTCTTAACCAATTTATGAACGACAGCACTTTCCAGAAACAACATATTGAATACCCGCTAATTACCTATTATTCTGACGAAGATTTTCCTCTTGACATCCTTGAAGTAGGTATCAATGCCCCAAGCGACTATACTTTTATTGACATGAAGGATCATTCACCTTTAACACGAAACGACACTAACAGGTATGAGATTCATATCAACCAAAATACCGACACCTTTTATTACCATAAAACCGGGGTAAATAATGGTACCAATATTATTTATAAATTTCAACGTACAGGAAAATCTTATAAGTTATTCGAAATAGGGGATTATACTGATTAGCGCAGTAAAGGCAGGTCCGTAAAGCTGGTAATGATCCGCGCTTAAAAAGTCTTATGTCGTACAACCAGCATTTCCGCCACCACCTTATCAATAGGCAGGTCCAACTCATCCGGCAAAGTAGCGTCTATGGGGTAAAAATATACAGTACCCGTATCAGAGAGTTCGGGAATCGCAGCATAATCAGGAATATCCACTAGGTAATAAATACTGATCACCTGGCTGTCATTAAAAGCAGATTGCTGGAAGAAATCAGTCGTATAAAAATGGCGGATATTAAATGGCTCAATACCCAGTTCCTCCCGGAACTCCCGCCTCAGGGCATCCAGGGTGCCCTCCCCGTATTCAAGGCCTCCACCGGGAAATTTTGTAAACACATGATGCTTGTAGTGTTCAAAACTCAGCAGTACCTTATTTTCCGGGTGGACCAGGATACCATATACCCGTACATTGAATCTTTTATCCATTAATGATTAATTGCTAATGGTTAATGACAAGCAACACTTCCTCACAGTACGACCAGAACTTCCCGGTTTCCCGGTGACGTAAAACGTCTGCTCAAAGACCATAAGTCTACTCTTGCCGTCCTGTCGAACAACAAGGAAAAACCAAAACCTATAAGGTTTCGGAAACCTTATAGGTTTATTGACAGCACCGCTTTAACGCCCGAAAGTATCGTAATTGTCCTCCGCGTACTTTTCAAATTTCTGCAACAAGACGATATTATCCTTCTCCAGTTGGGTAAGCTCGGCATCCACATTATTGTTCATGGGCACATACCAGTCTACCTGGTCAAAGAACTGCCGCACCGATTTCTTTTTAAAAGAATAACCATGCCTGGCAAAGATGGTATTGCGAATGATCTCCAGGTCCAGCTTCTTCAGGTTTTTAAGGTCGGATTCTTTCAGCTTGTTTTTTGAAGCGTTCAATGTATACACGCTTTCCGAAGCCGCCCGGTAATACTCATTCACCATAGTATCTACCTTCCCGTCCTCGTGGGTGTAAAGCTCTGATTTTCTTTTTGCATTTTCCCAGTCCACATATTCCCAGTCTTCCGGCAACATACGGTTAGGTGTATAAACAAATGGCTGTTTTTTAAGTACAAATGTCTTGTTCGGGCTCTTTACCATCTGGTCATAGCAGGCCCAGGTGCCCACCAGGCTATCGCCCTGGATCACAAAGGAAAATTTACCGTCATGCGGGTCATTACCAGGCTCTTCCATTTCAAAGCGGTATTCAGTCCCGTTTACGGTTACATTACCACTCATGGGCCGGTCATTACCTTTCACAATACTGCGCGCAGATACGCCTTTTTCTGTGATCTGGCTGATGCTGATATTAATTTTTGCTGGCTCTATGTATTCTTGCCGGTTTTCCTCATCGGCATCTACAAACATGCCTACATAATTCCCGTATAATTCGGTATGTATCTCTTTAACAGGGGCTACTTCTTCCACAACAGGCGCTTCCATAGACTGCTGTTGCACCGTTTCATTTTTACAAGCCGCAGCGAGCAGAACAAGGCTGGCAAGGGGTATTAAATATTTTTTCATTCCCGGAATTATAAGTTTAATAATAATCAAATATAGACTTTTCTCTTTGCCGCCCGATAACAGAGCAGCAATTCTACAAAAAGTAAATTAGGAATCCAGCTCAGCCCTGAGACCAACACATAGACATCCATAGGCGGCGGCGCCCAGATCTTTACAATGATCACTTTATAAAGACGCAGCGTAATCGCCGACAGAGCCAATGCAAAGCTACGCATCATATAATGCTTATGTGCCTTATATTGCCCGTTTTTTGCCGTCAGCAAAGCCTTTAGGGTAAACCAGAACCACAAAACCGCCAGCAACGAAAAAAACAATACCGCCACCGGGCCGCCGTTAGCATGCCAGCCGATCACGAGTCCTGAAGGTGCTGCCAGTAGCAAAACCGTCAACACATAGATATACCCCATAATACGATGAGCTTTTTTATTACGCTGCAACAATTTGTTGTTGAACTGCGTAAAACCGGCAGGCAGGCAGAAGATCGCACTATAAACATGCATATAAAAAAACGGCAGGTAATATGTAAAAGTTTGCACCTCTGTCTGTTTGATCTGAAGGAAAGCAATAGCTGTCCCCCAGGGAATATATTTCCCCGTAATCTGCAACATCAGCAGGCAGAAGAATGCAAAACTGAGATACAGCGCTCCTTTAAACCAGGTATTTGTGTCCGCTTTCACCAAAAGAAATTTACGGTATTCCGCCCAAAAAAACAGAATTATTTTTACATCTGCCCCGGAAATTTCACCAAAATCAATAGGGGCTGATACTTCGGAATTTCATAATCCCTTTTTCAACATCTTGTGCATAACCAAAACCTTAAAGCCATTTTCAAATGCCTACTTTTGAATTCGAAATTAAGTCTACCCGGCATGGGCATTTTCCTGGGAAGGAAGATGGATACGGGAGAATCATGTGAAACTCATGAGCTGTTGCGCAACTGTAATGAATCGTACATTCAATAGCCAGATCGCCTGCCCCATGTCTCCAGGACTTTGCTTTCGCAAAAAAGGCATTGTCTGCAACATCAAGCGCATAGCACGCTGTGGCAGCATTGTCGACCCTTAAAAGCAAACAATTAAACCACAAAATAGTAACGGCTATGAGCATTTTTGATTACAGACAGCACTATAAACCTTTTGAATACCCGGAGGTTTTACAGTATACAGACGCTATCAACAAATCTTTCTGGGTGCATAGCGAGGTAGACTTCACCGCCGACCTGCAGGACTTCCACTCCCATCTTGAGTCTTATGAAAGAATGGCGATCAAAAAAAGCCTGCTGGCCATCGCTCAGATAGAGGTAAGCGTAAAAACTTTCTGGGGTAACCTGTACCAGCATATGCCGAAACCCGAGTTCAACGGCCTGGGCAGCACCTTCGCAGAATGCGAATTCCGCCACTCTGAAGCTTATTCCCGCCTGCTGGAAGTATTAGGTTACAGCTCCGAATTTGAAAAAATTATCGAAGTCCCGGTTATCAAAAAGCGTATCGCTTACCTGGGCGCCGCTTTAAAAGACGCCAAGAGCACGCAACCGCATGAATATATTACTTCATTGGTTTTGTTTACCATCCTTATCGAAAATGTTTCCCTGTTCAGCCAGTTTGCGATCATCCTGTATTTTACCCGCTTCAAGGGCTATATGAAAAATACCAGCAACATCATCGCCTGGACTTCTGTAGATGAGCAGATCCACGCTAATGCCGGTATTTACCTGATCAACCAGATCAAAAAAGAATTCCCGGAATACCTGGATGTAGCCAAGCAATCCAAAATACAAGAGATCATTGAAGAATCTTTAGCCATCGAGGCAGAGATCCTGGACTGGATCTTTGAAGAAGGAGAGCTGGAAAAGATTAATAAAACGGATATCTTAAACTTCATGAAATACCGTATTGACGACAGCCTGGTGAAGATCGGCATGTCTAAGATCTACAATATCTCTGAAGTGGACTACAGCCCTATGCGCTGGTTTGAAGAAGAAGTATTTGCCAACAGCCTGGACGACTTCTTTGCCAAGCGCCCGGTAGATTATACCAAACACGACAAGAGCATTACCGCAATGGACTTATTTTAATTAAAAATTAAAAAGTCAAAACGGCCAGCCTTTTTGACTTTTGACTTTAATATTTTGAATTTAGGAATTTTATGGAAAGACTTTGGTGGCTCAACGAAGAAAGTGAGCAAATATTGAACAGGGGCTATCTGCTCAAAGGAGAATCAGTAGAAGGAGCAATAGACCGGGTATGTACCGCGGCGGCACAGCGCCTGTATAAACCCGAATACAAAGAAGGCTTTAAAGAACTGATTGAGAAAGGCTGGATGAGCTTAAGCTCACCGATCTGGGCCAATATGGGTACCGAGCGCGGTTTACCTATTTCCTGTTTCAATGTACACGTACCAGACCATATTGAAGGCATTACCCATAAACTGGGCGAGGTGATCATGCAGACCAAAATCGGCGGTGGTACCTCGGGCTACTTTGGCGGCCTGAGAGAAAGAGGCAGCGCCGTGACCGATAATGGTAAAAGCAGTGGTGCCGTAAGCTTTATGAAGCTGTTCGATACCGCTATGGATACTATTTCCCAGGGCGGTGTACGTCGTGGCGCTTTCGCGGCCTACCTGGACATCGATCACCCGGATATAGAAGAATTCCTGAACATAAAAAATATCGGCAGCCCGATACAGAACCTGTTCTTCGGGGTATGCGTTGCAGACTACTGGATGCAGGAAATGATCGACGGTGATATGGCCAAGCGTGAGATCTGGGCCAAAGTCCTGGAATCCCGCCAGCAGAAAGGTTTGCCTTACATTTTCTTTACAGACAATGTTAACCGCAACAAACCACAGGTCTATAAAGACCTGAACATGCAGATCAATGCCAGTAACCTGTGTTCTGAAATTGCTTTACCTTCTTCAAAAGACGAATCCTTTATCTGCTGCCTGTCTTCCATGAACCTGGAATTGTATGACGAGTGGAAAGATACCGAAGCGGTAAGAATGGCCACCTTCTTCCTGGATGCCGTATTACAGGAATTTATTGCCAAAACAGAAGATAATTATTACCTGGCGAATGCGAACCGCTTTGCCAAACGGCACCGTGCCTTAGGCCTGGGCGTATTAGGCTGGCACTCTTATTTGCAGAAAAACAGGATTCCTTTTGAAGGATTACGGGCCAAACAACTGACCCACGAGATCTTCAAACATATCCATGAAAAATCAGATAAGGCGACCCAGGAATTAGCGGCGATCTATGGTGAACCGGAAGTATTAAAAGGTTATGGCAGGCGCAATACGACTTTATTGGCGATTGCTCCTACCACCTCTTCCTCGGCCATCTTAGGACAGTCTTCACCGGGCATTGAGCCATTCAGCAGTAACTACTACAAAGCCGGCTTGTCTAAAGGTAACTTTATGCGTAAGAATAAATACCTGCGTACTTTACTGGAAGAAAAAGGCATTGATAATGAAGATACCTGGCGCAGCATCATGCTGAACAACGGTAGCGTGCAGCACCTGGAAGAATTGACGCAGCAAGAGAAAGACGTATTCAAGACCTTTAAGGAAATTTCCCAACTGGAAATTATCCAGCAGGCTTCTATCCGCCAGGGCTTCATCGACCAGGCGCAAAGCCTGAACCTGAACATCCCATCCAACCTGGCGATCAAGGAAGTAAACCGCCTGATGATCGAAGCCTGGAAACTAGGGGTAAAAACCCTGTATTATCAACGCAGCCAGAGTGTGTCCAAAGAGTTGGTAAACAACCTTGTGACCTGCAGCAGTTGTGAATCGTAACAGTTTTAGTTTGTTATACAATTAAGAAGGAAGCCGAAAGGCTTCCTTTATGCTTTGGGTAAACTAATGAATTAAATAACACAAAGTATTTTCAGGCGGATAATAAGCCTTTTGCCTGTAATGTGGCCTTATCAATAGGCTTCACCCGCACTACAGCCTGGAAAAGATAACGTTTCTTAGTCCCTAGTTGTTCACATAAATAACGCGTACGCCGCTTTTCAATCAGTTGATACACATTTCCCTCTTTCGTAACGAAATAACTGCCCGGTGTCAACTCTTCTACCCAGCTTAAACCGTCAACAGGTTCAGGATCATAAGCTGCTAAAGCTTTGTATAATTTAGGATCGGAGCAAGAGCCGGCTTTCACTTTTTTCAAAGATAAAGCGATCGCCCTTTCCAATTCATCCGGGAAAACCTGCACGCCCAGGAAGCCGATCATAATCTGGCGGTAAATATTTTGCCATTCCGTTCCATGAGGCGCGATCCGGTTTTGATACTGAACAAACGCTTCCAGGTGCGCCAGCTCATGTAAAAGTGTTACCAGGAAACTATAGGGATTCTGGTTGCCATTAATCGTAATGGCATGGTGGGGATGGCCCCGGTGCGGGTTCAGGTAATTACCGAGTATCGTTTTTCTTTCCCTGGTAATGACCAGCCTGATCGTATATTTTTCAAACCAGGGTACAACTCTTTCCAAAGCCCCCGGGGGCAGGTAAGCTGCGAAAGCATCATAAGAGATTTTTTCCTTCGCCATCTCTCGGGTTCATTCATTTTAAGGAAAAACAGTAAATAATTTTAAGCGCCTTTTCTCCCCTTTTTAGAAAGAACTGCCGCTTCCAGTATGGTATAGATCACATACATACCTAAAAGCAGGAATATCGTGGGTTTGGTAGCCGGCGTTTTACCTTTCAGGTAGGCAAAACTTACAATACCCGCAATGCTGATGAAGATACGCAGCATGGTTCCCGCCATTTTCGCGCGGATAAAGGCATTGGGATTCGGGTTTTTCAAAGCATTATTCACCATCAGGTAAGCCACTACAGACAATATCGCCAGTACGCTGTTACCGGCAATAAGCATCGTCAGGTCATAAGCATCCGGCGTCCTGTTGGTCAATACAAAGATCAAAGCCAATAAAACGGCAAACACTGCAATAACCAGTCCTATATATTTTCCCATTATTTTAAAAGATTAAATGCGATCAGAGCGCAAATATAGGCCAATGCGCCCATATATAGCGTTTGTATCACCGGCCATTTCCAGGATTGGGTTTCCCGCTTCACGATAGCGAGCGTACTCATACACTGCATGGCAAATACATAAAAGATCAGTAAAGATACACCGGAAGCTAAAGTATAGACCGGCCTGCCATCAGGCCATTTTGCCGCAGCCATTTTACCCCTGAGCGTAGGATCATCTTCGGCAGCATCGCCACCTAGGCTATACAAAGTAGAGATGGTGCCTACATAAGCTTCCCGGGCCGCAAATGAAGTGATCAGGGCGATGCCTATTTTCCAGTCATAGCCTAATGGTTTAATGGCCGGCTCAATAGCCTTGCCCATCACACCGATATAAGAGTTCTCCAGGTGCTCGTTCTCTTTATTAAATTCCTGCTCCGGGGTCAGGGCACCGTCTGCATTAGCGGTTGCCAGTTGCTCATATTTGGCCTCTACAGCTTCTTCACGTCCGCCCGGGCCAAATTTTGCTAATGCCCACAATACAATAGAAATGATCATGATCACCTTTCCCGCATCCACTACGAATATTTTCGCTTTTTCGACCATGGTATGCAAAGCATTTCGCCACCGGGGCGCACGATACACAGGTAACTCCATCAAAAACATCTGGGTCCGCTCTCCCTTGATCAGCAAGCTCAACACTTTAGAGACGATCAGGGCCATGAAAAAGCCCAGCAGGTAGAGTCCCATCATCACCAGGCCCTGTACAGACAAGAAACCGAGGACTGTACCTTCCGGCACCACCAGGCTGATCAATATGATATAAACCGGTAATCTTGCAGAACAACTCATAAGCGGCGTAACCATAATAGCGATCAGGCGCTCTTTGCGGTTTTCAATGATCCGCGTGGCCATTACCGCGGGGATAGCACAGGCCAGGCCGCTGATCAGGGGCATAGCTGCCTTACCGTTCATACCTACCGACTTAAGCAGCCGATCGGACAGGAAAGTGATCCGCGCCATATAGCCTGTATCTTCCAGGATAGTAATGATACCGAAGAGTATCGCAATCTGCGGAACAAAGATGACAATACCGCCAAGCCCGGCCCAAAGCCCGTTAACGATCAGGTCGGCCCACCAGGTTTGCGGCAACTGGCTGCCCAGCCATTCGCCACCGGCCGAGAAACCGGCGTCTATCCAATCCATAGGATAAGTAGCCAGCCAGAAGATCGCCTGGAACATGAATAATAAGACCAGCAGGAGGATCACATTACCCCAGATTTTATGCAGGAGTATTTTATCTATTCTTTTCGAAAAACGCTGCTGTTCTTCTACTGCCTTTTTTACATCCAGCTTTGCACTCAGGGGCTCTATCCGGCTAAAGCGCTCCATCACCTCGCGGCCCTGCACCTTAGTTTTCGAGAACCCGGTATCTTTTATTTTTTGATCGATAGCCGCCTGCTGCTGTGCGGACAAAAACTTCAAAGGCGCCTTTGCTGTAGCGATATGCAGCGCGGCATAGGAGCTGCTTACGCCCGAGATTTCCCGGATCGCCGCAAGGAAATCTTCAGGGGCCTCCTTCAGGCCGGTAAAAGTTTCCCCGGCTTGGTCCGTTTTTTCCCGGGCCGAAAGAACTGCTTTTTTCAACTCATCTGTACCAGAGCCCAGTCTCGGGTTTACCGGCACTACCTCTACACCCAGAAAATCTGCGATTGCCTTTAAATCGATCTTAGCACCGGATTGCTCTACCAGGTCGACCATGGTCAGCGCCAGCACAACCGGCTTTTTTAAATCTATAATCTGTGTACAAAAAAGCAAATTACGTTGCAGCATCGTAGCGTCCGCCACTACGATAATCACATCCGGGACCGCGGTACCCTTCGGGTTCAACAAAGTCTCATAAGCCACATATTCATCAGCGCTCTTAGGATACAGGCTGTAAGTACCCGGCAGGTCGATCACAGTCGCTTTTATACCCTTTCCAAGATTCGTGGTTCCTGTTTTCCTATCTACCGTAACTCCCGGAAAATTGCCTACTTTTTGATTCAGCCCGGTAAGTGTATTAAACAAAGAGGTCTTTCCACTATTGGGGTTGCCCACTAAAGCAATATTAAACACATCTTCACTCATAGGCCGCAAAGATACCCCCAATTAAATTGATGTAAAATCAGGAAGGCAATTGTCATGAAGTTCTGACAATTGCCGGCAGACTTAACAGCAACAGCCGGTAACCCGCCATTCGGGCCATTCTTTCATTTTTTACTACCTTAGCGGTACAGCTCACCCAATAAACATCCGGCAAACATGAACAGATTTATCTATGTAAGTACATTTTTATTGATAGCTGCTGGCTCAGGCAGTTGCGGTTTTGAAGAACGAAAAAGAGCTTTGGACGCCCGCGAAATTTCCCTGCAGGAAAGAGAGCAAAATCTCCTGATCAAAGAAAAAATGCTCCTTCAGCTGGAAGACAGCATCAAGCTAAGTATAGCCCAACAGGATTCGTTGACCTTAAGCCTTAAGCAGCTCGGTCTGCCCCTACCCGATTCCCTGCAAGGTACCTGGAGCATTAATATGCTCTGTACCCAGACTAATTGCAGCGGTTCCGCTGTTGGCGATACCCGCAAAGAATCCTGGACCTTTTCCGGCGGCGACTCTACCGGAGTATATGTAAAAGCCATGCAGGGCGATAACCTGGTACGGGTATATACCGGCATTTTTGACGGTTCGGGCTTTGTATTATCCACACCCAATGTGGCCGGCGATGCCGGTGCTACCACAATGAATGTAAAGCTTAGCATTAATACACCGGACAAAATGAATGGTACCCGGATCATACAGCAGGCAGACGGCTGCACCATTACTTATAAAGTAGACGCCGACCGCGCTAAAAAATAAAACCTAAAATACCTGATTATGTTACTAAACATCATGGATACCACCCTCCCGGTGACTGATCCTATATTGAAATACCTGATCGTCATTTTAATCGTTCTCTTAGCGCCGATCATCCTTAACAAATTAAAGATCCCACACCTGATAGGCCTTATCATAGCCGGGGCAGTGATCGGCCCTAATGGCCTGGGCGTGCTGGACCGGGACAGCAGTATCGTGGTTTCGGGCACTACAGGATTGCTATACATCATGTTCCTGGCCGGGCTGGAAATAGACCTGGTAGAGTTTAAAAAGAATAAATGGAAGAGCCTGACCTTCGGCCTGTTTACCTTCTCTGCCCCTATGATCATCGGTACTACATCGGCCTACTACCTCCTGCACTTTAACCTGATGTCCTCCATACTGATCGGTAGCCTTATAGCCTCCCATACCCTGCTGGCCTACCCCATATTGAGCAAGCTGGGCGCAGGCAAGGATAAATCAGTCAACATTGCCGTGGGCGGCACAATGATTACCGATGTGCTGGCCTTACTGGTGCTCGCGGCCATAGTGGGTATGACCAAAGGCACTGCAGATACGGCCTTCTGGCTGCGTATGGGCATCTCCATCGTCGTATTCGGCTTAGTGGTATTGCTGGGTTTCCCCGTGATCGGCAGGTGGTTTTTCAAGCGGGTAAGCGATAAGATCTCCCAATTCATCTTTGTCCTTGTTATGGTATACCTGGGCGCCGTGCTGGCAGAGCTGGCCGGCATAGAAGGCATTATAGGCGCTTTCCTGGCAGGGCTGGCGCTCAACAGGCTGATCCCCCATACCTCTCCATTGATGAACCGGGTTGAGTTTGTAGGCAATGCCCTTTTTATTCCTTTTTTCCTGATCAGCGTAGGCATGCTCATCGACTTCAGGGCATTTATAAAAAGTACCGAAACCATACAGGTAGCGCTGGTACTAACCGTTGGCGTAATTGCCGCTAAATATATCGCAGCCTGGGCTACCGCTAAAACTTATAAACTATCCAAAGACCAGCGGAACATCATCTTCTCGCTTAGTGTAGCGCAGGCCGCTGCAACACTGGCAGCCGTAATGGTAGGCTATAATATCATCATAGCGGAAACTCCTAACGGGGAGCCGGTCCGTTTGCTGAATGAAGCGGTATTGAACGGCTCTATCCTGGTGATCCTGGTAACCTGTACCATCTCCTCTATTGTAGCGCAAAAAAGCGGCCAGAAAATTGCTGCTGCGGAACAAACCACGCAATCAAAAACAGAAGAAGATAACAAGGAGCATATTCTTATCGCCTCCAATTCTGTTGAAAAGACAGAAGAACTGGTACAGCTGGCCCTGAATATTAAAGATGCGACCAATAAAGACGGCGTACATGCCCTGCATATAATCAACAAAACAGAAGATCCGACAGAGTCCGACAAACGCGGCCGGAAGATACTGGATACGGCTGTACAAACGGGTGCCGGTGCGGATATCGAGGTCAACGACATCCTCAGGTTTGATGATAATATTGTCAATGGCATCATCGGGGAAATCAAGGCCAATAAAATCACCGACCTGATCCTGGGCTACAGTACTACCCCTTATAGTTCCGTCAAAAACAAGAATTTCATGAACGGGATACTGGGCAATGAGCAGGTGACCACTTTTGTGTACAATGCAGATCAGCCTTTATCCACGATAAAAAAGAACGTGATCGTCATCCCGAGGAACGCAGAGAAAGAGCCCGGCTTTACCCACTGGATGGATAAAATATGGAGCCTGGCAAAACACAGTGGCGGTGCCGTAAAATTTTTCGCACCCGCCAACCTGGAAACTTTCATTAAATCCCTGAATGAGAAAAATACGATTGAGCTCCAGTTTGAAGCATTCACCAGCTGGGAAGACATCCTGATCCTTTCCCGGGAAGTCGGTAAAAATGACCTGATCACCTTTATCCTCAGCCGGCCGGGACATCGGTCTTTCCACAGTGAAATGGACAAAATGTTCAGCCACCTGGACAAGTATTTCAGGAAAAACAATTTCCTGCTTATCTACCCGGCACAGTTCAAGCCGGAAGAAAAAGACGACTTCTTCATCAAGGATAATATGTTTTTAAACCCTACCGTTGATCTTAAAGGCATAGGTAAAGAGATCGGCAGCATCTTCAACAGGAGTAAAGACAACTAATAGCATCAATATGCCGGAAGAGCGGACTAAATACAGTCCGCTCTTTGTTTGTATACTTCGCTAAATTAATATAGCACCCTCGGCATTAACAAAGCAAAAGAGTAAATTTGGGTACAAGACAGGGATTATGGAAAATATTTTTAGAAAAATCAGGTCACTGATCGCTCAGGAAGATTTTGACCAGTTAAATGCAGTAAACCTGCAAAAACCGGAAAAGTTTAACTGGGTAAAAGAAGTCTTTGAAGGCATCAATGTGAAAGACCATCCTAATGAAACGGCTTTACTATGGACCGATGAGCAGGTGACCCATCGCTACAGCTTCAGAGATATGAGTATAGCTTGCAATAAACTCCTCAATTTCTTAAGAGCTAAGGGCATGCAGCAGGGAGATGTGATCCTCACGCAGCTATCCTTACAGGTTATCAACTGGCAAGCTAACCTGGCTACTATAAAAGGTGGTTTCAGGATGATACCTGCAGCGACGATCCTGGGTGCAGCGGATATAGAATACCGCTTTCAACGCCTGATGCCGAAAGTTGTGATAGCCGACCAGGATAATGCCTTCAAAATTGAGGAAGCGGAAAGACTAACCGGCAATACAGTAGCTATTAAGATCATTGCAGACGGAGCACGCAATGGCTGGATCTCTTTATCCGAGATCAATGAATACGGGACGGAGGCGGAGGCAGCGGATACGTTTAGCGACGATCCTTTGTTCTTATTCTTTACCTCCGGCACTACGGGTATGCCCAAAGTAGTGATTCATACACATTTCAGTTACCCGGTCGGGCACCTGACCACCGCGAGCTGGATCGGCCTGAGGCAGGGCGATGTACATTACAATATTTCCCAGCCGGGATGGGCTAAGTTCGGCTGGAGCAGCTTTTTCGCACCCTGGAATACGGGCGCTACTATTTTTGCCTATCACACCACCGGGCGCTTTAGCGCGACTAAGATCCTGCAACTGATCGCAGACAATAATATTACTACTTTCTGTGCCCCGCCGACCGTATTAAGAATGCTGATCACAGAAGACCTGAAAGCTTACACGTTTCAATTCAGGTCTTGCGTAGCCGCAGGAGAGCCTTTAAACCCGGAAATTATTGAAGCCTGGAAGAAAGGTACGGGCATCCTGATCCGGGATGGGTATGGGCAGACGGAAAGTACCTGCATGGTGGGCAACCTCCCGGGTGCTGCCCTCAGGTTCGGCTCTATGGGTAAGCCTTTGTTCCTGTACGATATTGTTATTGCTGATGAGCACGGCAACCTGCTTAATGACCTCGAGGAAGGCAATATATGCGTCCGTACCGATACCGGGAAGCCTAATGGTATTTTTATAGATTATATGGACGAGCCCGAGAAAAGGGCCTCTGTATTCAAAAACAATCTTTATTATACCGGCGACAAGGCTTACCGCGACGCAGAAGGTTATCTCTGGTTCGTGGGCCGTGATGATGACGTCATTAAGTCTTCCGACTACAGGGTCGGTCCCTTTGAAGTGGAAAGTATTTTGCTGGAACATAATCTGATCTTAGAATCAGCCGTAGTGGGCAGCCCGCACCCGGTAAAAGGCTTCGAGGTCAAAGCGTTTATTATATTGAGTAACTCGGAAGCGGCTTCCGAAGAACTGGCTGAAGACATTTTCGCTTTTTGCAGGGCTAAACTGGCCCCTTACAAGATGCCGCGGCTGATTGAATTTGTACAGGAACTACCTAAAACAATCAGTGGCAAGATCAGGCGGGTGGAGTTACGCGCATTAGAAGCCGGACGAAAGGCCAGGCAAGAGCAGGTCAACGAGTTTGCTTATATCAAAAGGGAGCGCTAGGAATATTTTCCCCGCATAATAAAGCATATTGATTTTTCTTCCCGAAAGATTGATATGCTTTTTACTTTTGGCCTATTTTATACCGGGACAAGAATTTGCGTTCTACAAAATGGAAAGAAAAAAAGCCCGCGGTCCAGCTACCTAAAAGACTTAGCCCGATTAATAGATAAACATCCGAGATGCCGGTACCGATCAATGCCTGCTGTATAGGGAAAGCATAAATATAAGTACCGTAACTTATATCCCCGATTGTAGCAGGCACCTGTAATATTTTCAGGTACAATAAACCGGCGCTCAATACAAAAAACGGGAATACTGCCAGGAAAAGAGAACGCTCAACCTGTAGCGGCAACAGGTTACTGGCCAGCAATAAAGCGAATGATACCAGGCATATCGTTCTTTTATACTTTAATACCCATGCCTCGCAGTTTTTTAATAATACCCCGGCATAAAAACAGTAGGATAAATTAAGGAGGTTGCCCAGGTGCCCGTCCAGCCCCTGCGCAACAGGCAGCATACCCTGGATATGTAATGATCTTAAAACAAACAGCAAACCGAATACAATAATGGCATATAGCCGCTGCTGCTGCCGGAAAATAAAGAAACTGCACATACTGAAGTAACACAAAACTTCATAGCGCAATGTCCACAAAGAGCCATTAATATAAGGTAAAGGGTTCCGCTCAAATACACCGGGCAACAGGTTATCGGTAGGCAGGAAAAAGGTGGTCTTAAAAAAATAAGTATACACTTTCGCGGAAGCAAAATAGGTGCCTATGTTCCAGGTAGTCAGCAACGGGGCCATTACAAATACAACCAGGGCAACCGCTACTATAAGTCCTGGCATGATACGCCGGAAACGCTTTTTAAGAAAGCCGGATACCGTTGCCGCATTTTGCTGACTTTGGGCTATCAGGTAACCACTTAGTACAAAGAAGCCGAATACACCTAAGGTAGAAAGATCCGTATGGGCGATGAATTTTGAAACAGGGTCTTTCGATAGCGGGTCCAGCAGGTGATAGCTATGCGAAATAATCACAAACGACGCAAAAAGGATACGCAGGAAATCAAAATTATTCCGGAATGTGGCCTGGGATGCCCCCATATTGTGTGAACTGGTTTATAAACAGGCAATTTAATAACAAAAAAGCGGTATCTCAAATATAAAAAATACAAACCGTGAAGAACAACAATTCATAAAAAGCAAATAGGCTACCCTTTGCGGATAACCTATTTGCTCTTTATGTATCAGCTAAATGATTAAGATAATTTCAATGCTTTAGCTTGTTTGTTACGTTCTGTTTCGTCTAATACGATTTTACGTAAACGAATGCTTTTTGGGGTACACTCGATGCACTCATCCTGTTGGATATACTCCATACATTCTTCCAGGGACATTTGGATCTTAGGAGCGATGTTGGTAGCTGCATCAGAACCTGAAGCACGCATATTGGTCAGTTTTTTACCCTCTGTAGCATTTACTACCAGGTCGCCTGGTTTGATATGCTCAGCAATGATCTGGCCCATATATACTTCTTCACCCGGATCAACGAAGAAAGAACCCCTGTCTTGTAATTTATCGATAGAATAACCAGTAGTGGTACCTGCCGCTTTCGCGATCAATACACCGTTGTTACGGCCCGGGATTGGTCCTTTCCATGGTTTATATTCAGAGAAAGTGTGCGCCATAACCGCTTCACCGGCAGTAGCCGTCAACATTTGAGAACGCAAACCGATCAAACCTCTTGATGGAACGTCGAACTCTAAGTGCTGCATTTCACCTTTAGCTTCCATGATCAGTAATTCACCTTTACGCATGGTAACCAGGTTCACTACTTTAGAACTGAATTCTTCCGGAACATCTACTACCAGGTTCTCGTAAGGTTCACATTTTTTGCCGTCGATCTCCCTGGTAATTACCTGAGGCTGACCTACGGTTAATTCATAACCCTCACGACGCATCGTTTCGATCAATACAGACAAGTGCAGGATACCACGGCCATAAACCAGGAATTTATCCGCATCATCGGTATCTTTTACTCTTAAGGCCAGGTTTTTCTCCAGCTCTTTCATTAAACGGTCGCGTAAGTTACGGCTCGTTACAAATTTACCTTCTTTACCAAAGAAAGGAGAGTTGTTGATTGAGAACTGCATGTTCATTGTAGGCTCGTCGATAGCGGTAATTGCTAATGGTTCCGGGTTTTCAAAATCAGCAATAGTTTCACCGATCTGGAACTCTTCAATACCTACAACAGCACAAATATCACCTGCTTTTACTTCAGTAACTTTCTTCTTACCCATTCCTTCGAATACGTAAAGTTCTTTTACCTTATTGCGCGTCATAGTGCCATCTAGCTTACACAGCTGCACATTCTGCCCTTCTTTGATCTCGCCACGGGTAACACGACCAATAGCGATACGACCTAAGAAAGAAGAATAATCTAAAGAAGTGATCTGCAGTTGTAAATTTCCTTCGGTAACTTTTGGCTCCGGCACTTTTTCAATGATCATGTCCAATACCGCATTGATGTTATCGGTAGGTTCAAGGGAAGTGTTAAACCAGCCTTGTTTAGAAGAACCATATAAAGTAGGGAAATCTAATTGCTCCTCAGTAGCATCTAATTGGAAGAATAAATCAAAAACTTTATCGTGCACTTCATCAGGACGACAGTTTGGCTTATCTACTTTATTAATAATTACGATCGGCTTCAATCCCAGACCTAAAGCTTTTTGTAATACAAAACGCGTTTGTGGCATTGGTCCTTCGAAAGCATCCACTAACAAAATCACACCGTCCGCCATTTTTAATACACGCTCTACCTCTCCACCGAAATCGGCGTGGCCCGGAGTATCGATTACGTTAATTTTCACATCTTTGTAAGAAACAGAGATGTTTTTAGCCAAGATTGTGATACCACGTTCACGCTCCAGGTCGTTGTTGTCCATCAACAATTCGCCGGTCTCCTGGTTATCTCTGAAAACCTGGGTAGCGTGTATAATCTTGTCCACCAGGGTAGTTTTTCCATGGTCAACGTGGGCAATGATGGCAATGTTACGAATGTTCATTAAATATATTTTTTCTGAATTTGAGGCTGCAAAGGTACTACTATTATTTTAAACACATCTATTGAATATTAAACAAATAGATTAAAATTGCATTAAATTCTGTAAAATACCTTTTGTATCCATAAAATCATGCGCAACAACTACTTTAAAAGATTGTGGCATTATAATAAGCTCCTGTGCCTGGTCATCCTCTCATTTATGAGCATTTCCACCCTGCTTTCCAAAAGCCCTTATAACCCCTATGCAGCGGTCACTTTCAGCCCGTTCTATACCTGGGAAATGTTTTCTACGCCTTACCTGCAGCAGAATCATACTATTGCCTATCAACTGGTTTGTGATGGGGAAACCATTTACCTGCCGGCTTATGCAGATCATAAAAAAATGTTTTATTCCTATACAATAGGAAAATTTGACCACTATGCGCAACATGGTTATACTGATGACCGCTATGAACATTATAAACACAAGCTGTCACGGCTGCATTTAGATACTGCCTATGCCAAAGTGCTCAGTAACGCCCAAAATGATATTTTAAAATACCCGGCCTGGTTAAAGTCCTATCTTTCCCGGAATTTAGGCCGCGAGCTAAACAATATAAAGGTTTACAAACATTATGTGCATTATAACGAGCTAGGCATACAACAGGTAGACAGCTCTGTAAAACTTCTAGACCTATGAGTAGAGCAGCAAGGCAAAATATCAATGAATACCGCTCAACTATAGCCAGGGTAACGATGCTTTATTTTATCGGCATTTTCCTGTTAAGGTTATTTAGTGTGGCCTTACCTTTCCAGCTGAACCAGCCGGTACTGCATAATGTCAATTTTGATTTTACAGAAGGTATTTTCCTCGGCTCAGGCCTATCCGGCTTTTTGTTGCATAATGTGATCGCTAACCGGATCTTTTCGCTTTCATTATTATTACTTCCTTTGCTTTGCTTTTTACAGAGTACGCGCCGCTGGCCCTTTATCCTGTTCTCTCTTGTCTTTTTCATTTACACGCTATTCAATAACCTGTATGTAACGCATCAGCAACATTATTTACACTTTGCCTGGTTGATCACGATTCCTTTCATAGCTTCAGCAAAGGGTTTTGAGCTGCTCTGGCAGGGAGCGCGGTATTATGCCTGCTGGTTTTATACTATGGCATTCTTGTTAAAAGTGATTAACGGCGGGTTTTTCCAGGAAGGCTTCGGGGAGATAACCATTAAAACCCAGATGGCCAGCTACATTTTTGCTCATCCCGATGCTTTGCAGACCCATTTATATACCTGGCTGCTACAGCACCCGTTCTGGCTGAATGCCGGTGCAAAATTTACATTCCTGCTGGAAGGCGTTTTTATGATAGGTTTCTTCACCCGGAAATATGACAAATGGCTTATACTTGCAGGTTTCCTGATCTTCGCGTTTACCGCTTTCAGTTCCGATGTATTTTTTATTGAACAGTTTGGCGCTATCGCGATCACCTTTACCAGCCCGGCGTTATGGAAAAAATGGGGCAGATGGCTATCGATAAAGCCACCTACCCCAAAATATGATCCATAATCCTGGTTAAATTATCTTTTCAATGGACTATCCGGCTCTTTGGCAAAATGATTAAACACCATCTTATCTAAAAACCCGGGCAGTATTTTGCTTAAAAATACGGTCAGCTTACCCTGTGAGGTCATAACGATGGTACGTTTTCTTTTCTCAATACCATCTAAAATGATCATCGCACATTCTTCGGCCGTCATTAATTTCGACTCGTCCAGCGGCGTTTCTTTCTGGGCATTTCCTTGGGCCGACAAGGCCGTATTCCTGATGTTGGATGCGGTGAAACCCGGGGCTACCCACATTACATTCACATCTTTATAAAGCAGTTCCGTTCTTAAAGATTCTAAAAACCCCTGCATCGCGAATTTAGAGGCGGAATAACCCGTACGGCCCGGTAATCCCCGGTAACCGGCTATAGAAGATACCCCAACTATCGTTCCTTTATTTTTGATAATGCTGCCCAATGCCGCCTTGGTTGTATATACGGTGCCCCAGAAGTTAACGTCCATCAGCTCTTCCAGCACCTTCACATCCAGGTCCTCAAACAGCGCCCGCATGCTATTGCCCGCGTTGTTAATGAGTACATCTACACGGCCCCATTTTTCTTCTACTGTTTGTATAAAACTAAAGCAGTCCTCTTTTCTGGACACATCGGCCTGAACCAATAAGAGCTTATCATGCTGCGCGTAAATACCTTGAAGCTTCTCTAAACTACGGGCACATACCGCTACAAGCGCACCTCTTTGCAAAGCATCCATCGCCAGGGCCTTGCCAATGCCGGATGAGGCCCCTGTAATGGCAACCACTTTATTTTTAAAATTCATACACAATATTTTACGCAAAGGTAGTAGATTTGGTATATCTTCAAATAAAGACCTGGAAAATGAAAATAAAATCCCTCTTGCTTGTATGCGCGTTACTCCTGATCAGCAAAATAGGCCTGTCCCAGACAGAACATGCGGCCATAAACAGCGCCTGGGCATCACTGCACAAAGCTTATCTCTTAAGAAATGAAGTCATAATAGATCTTGCGGATACCTTGCGTAACCGTAAAGCGATCAGCAATAAAGCTTACAAAAATTTGTCCAGACAGGTAAAGAGTTTTAATCAGACTTTAACTTCGCCAAACCCGTTAAATAGCAAACGTACCGGCAGTTTAGCGCGTAAAAACGATAAGCTTACAAAAACATTCGGTCAGCTGATACTAAGCTCCGGAAGGCAGGCTCCCGACCATTACTACCTGGAACAATTGGAAGCGTATGAAAACAGGCTTAACTTATATAAAAGGGCTTTCAATCAGACCTGCACCAAAAATAACCGCAAAGACCTGTCCTTACCCCTTGATGAGGCAGCACCTCAAATAGTCCGTTAAATGTATTTTTTAAAATCAAAAAAGAAGTGATTGAATGCTCAATCACTTCTTTCTGTTTAAGATTTATTTTCATTATCTCTATTCATATTAATATTCATCTGTTGCTCTCTGCGCACTCTGCGTTCTTCATCGTATTTAGCCTGCAGCTCTTCTTCTCTGACCGATTCTTTGTCGTAAGCCCTGATGATATGCTTCACCAACCTATGTCTTACTACATCTTCCTCGTCTAATTCAATAAATGAAATACCCTCAATGTTTTTAAGGATCCGGTGCGCCTTCGCCAGGCCCGATTTCTGGTTTTTAGGCAGATCCACCTGGGACATATCCCCGGTTATAATCGCTTTGGCATTCGGCCCTATCCGGGTCAAAAACATCTTCAGTTGCAGATCTGTCGTATTCTGTGCCTCGTCCAATATGATATAGCTATTATCCAAAGTCCTGCCACGCATGTAGGCCAATGGGGCTACTTCAATAATTCTGTTGGCCATGTAATAGCTCAATTTATCCGGCGGGATCATATCATCCAACGCGTCATATAATGGTCTCAGGTAAGGGTCAATCTTCTCCTTAAGGTCCCCGGGCAGGAATCCCAGGCTTTCGCCGGCTTCTACCGCCGGTCGGGTGAGGATGATTTTTTTAACTGATTTATTTTTCAAGGCTCTTACCGCTAAGGCAACTGCCGTATAGGTTTTACCGGTACCTGCCGGGCCTATTGCGAAAAGGATATCACTTTTTTCAGAAGTGGCTACCAACAGTTTCTGGTTCTTGGTTTTCGCTTTAACGACTTTGCCATTATTGCCAAAAACAATTATATTATTATTGTTTTCAACATCAAGAATACTGGCGCTATTGCCACCATCATCATCAAGGCCGTCCGCATCACCCAGGATGGTCTGGTAATAATCCTCGGAGAGATGACCGTTCTTCTCCAGGTATTGAATAATA
This sequence comes from Taibaiella sp., assembly GCA_016786705.1. GTDB lineage: Bacteria > Bacteroidota > Bacteroidia > Chitinophagales > Chitinophagaceae > Edaphocola. Next base: position 35,134 of record JAEUVV010000005.1, on the reverse strand, counting down.
AGACCTATCTTTTCTTTTGCCAGGGCTACTTCATCGGGGTGTCCGGCGATCTTTATCTGTGAACCCCGGGATAAGATTTTCAATAGGGGGAAACGTTTCTTTACCAACTCAAATTTTCCATTGTTAACCCCGAAAAATTCTATCGGGTTAACAGACTCAAGATTAATGATGTGTTCTGTCAAGTGCTGCTGATTTTAATTAAATAATTCGATCTTTCTATCTATAAGCTTTTACCTTAATTTCTACTCAGGTTACAATTATATATGGTATCTCTGTTATCCCCGCTAAGATTTGATTTCATCCAGTCAGATTCCAGCTTATCACAAAAATAAATGGCATCCTTTTTTATTAAATTAGGCATTAGGCTGTCCGTATTTTTTACAGTTCCATTATTGTAGCTGGTACACTTGCAAGTATAATCATTCTTACACGACACGCACACAATACACACGACCATAAAAGCAAATAATTTCCCTAGTATTTTCATAATTTAATTTTTACCAAATTTAGCCATTAAAATCAATAAATATCCAAGTAGTATAAAAATAATAATGGCCGCAGAAAAAAAATTCCGGGCCATTAAATTTATAATATATTGCTAAAAGTATATTTAGTCTTCCAGGCTTTGGGCGATCATTTCGGCGATATCAAGTACCTGCACTGAATCTTCTTTTTCCGCGTTTTTAACCCCGTCCATAAGCATGGTAGTGCAGAACGGGCAATTAGCCGCAATTATGGTAGCGCCGGTATCAATAGCCTCTTTACTTCTTTCAAAATTCACCCTTGTCGTGCCCGGCTCTTCCTCTTTAAACATCTGGGCGCCTCCGGCTCCGCAACACAATCCGTTTGTTTTACAGCGTTTCATTTCCACCAGCTCTACGTCCATGGCTTCCAGCACTTCACGCGGCGCCTCATAAATATTATTGGCACGCCCCAAATAACAGCTGTCATGATAAGTGATTTTCTTGCCTTTAAATGCGCCGCCGCCTTTCATCACGATTTTCCCTTTGTTAATCAGGTCCTGTAAAAAGGTAGCGTGGTGAATCACTTCATATTGCCCACCTAGTGCCGGGTATTCATTTTTCAGGGTATTAAAGCAGTGCGGGCAAGCCGTCACGATTTTCTTTATCCCATAACCGTTTAATACCTGTATATTATTATACGCCATCATCTGGAACAGGAACTCGTTACCAGACCTGCGTGCAGGATCTCCCGTACACCCTTCTTCCTGGCCCAGGATAGCAAACTGTATGCCTACTTTATTCAGTATCTGTACAAAGGCTTTAGTGATTCTTTGCGCACGCTGATCGAAACTTCCCGCACAGCCTACCCAAAACAATACTTCTGGTTCCGTTCCTTCAGCCATATATTCGGCCATAGTTTTTACCGTCATGCTCTAATGTAATTTTATGTAAAATTATTCTTTTTAATGTTTATACCAGTTTACTCATGGCACCGGCCTGACCCAGGTGCAGGAGATCATGGTGGGTACAGCATTGCAATACTGTAGTGATATCGCTCATCTCAAAACCAAAGGTCATGGTCTGGAACGGTTGTATATTTATAAACTTACCGGTTTCATAATCTGATTTAATCTCCTCGAGTGACGTGAACAGACGCTCTTTCAAACGGGATATTTCCTCTGCCGGTATATATGTTTCTGGTCTGGAGCCATGACGATAAAGTTCAATGTTCTCGATTTTGCGCTCCGGCTCTACACCGGTTTTAAGGTAGCACAGTATCTCTGTACTCACCACAATATGACCCAGATGCCAGGCGATATTATTCTTAAAATGCTCTGGTATGGTATTTAACTGCTCGGTGCTGAGTTCTTCAGCCCATTGTGCAAATTTCCTGCGGGCAACTAAGGCAAAGGCAAACAGATCGTTCATAGCTTCAAGTATATTAGCAATAAGGCTTAGCTGTGCGCCCATGCGTCCCGATCGCTCGGACTCATTTTCCACGGAGCCATATTATTTTCAATATTGTTAGACATCTGCATCCACTCCTGTGGTACATTACTTTCCTCCATATACAGGTTTCTCCTCAGCTCAAGAATAATATCAAGTGGATTAATGCTTACCGGGCAGGCTTCCACACAGGCATTACAGCTGGTACATGCCCTGAGTTCTTCCACGCTGATATAGTCGTGTAACAGTGATTTACCGTCCTCTACAAATGATTTATTTACATCAATATTGGCGCCCACTTCTTCTACCCGGTCGCGGGTGTCCATCATGATTTTACGCGGAGACAATTTCTTACCGGTGATATTGGCCGGGCAGCTTGCCGTACATCTGCCACACTCGGTACAGGCATAGGCATCCAAAAGGTTTTTCCAGCTCAAATCCATAACATCCTTAGCTCCGAATTTAGGCATTGGCGCATCAGCAGGTACATCAGTAGGGGCCTTATCCGGCTCCATAGCATACAATACCTCATTCTGTATATCTTCCATATTATGCATTTTTCCCGCCGGCTCCAATGGAGCATAGTAGGCATTAGGAAAGGCTAATACGATATGTAAGTGTTTAGAATAAGGTAAGTAGTTCAAAAATGCCAGTACACCCGCTATGTGCAACCACCAGGCACTACGCTCTACAGCGACCAGCGCGCCTTCACTCAGGCCGGAAAATAAGGGAGCAATATGCTGGGAAACCAGGTAAGGCCCGGTTTGGGTATAATGCCCGGCATTGAGCTGCTGTAAATTATAATCACAGGCATTCATGATCAATAATAAAGACATCAATACCACCTCTGTGATCAAAATCAGGTTCGCGTCTGTTTTAGGCCAGCCCCCGGCAAGGTCGCCCGTGCTCAGGCGCTTTACCTTTGTAATATTCCTCCTGATCAAAAAGATGAGGCAGGATACCAGTACAGTTAAAGCCAGAAACTCGAATAACCCTAACAGTAAGTTATAAAAACTACCTAAGAAAGGGGCAAACAAACGGTGAGTACCCAAAACCCCGTCCAATACGATCTCCAGCATCTCCACATTAATGATGATAAATCCTGCGTACACAAAAAAGTGCAGGATAGCCGGCGTCATTCTTTTGAACATTTTTTTCTGCCCCAGGGCCAATAACAGGACATTTTTCCATCTCCGGGAGCTATCTCCCGGGAAATCCTGGTCTTTACCTAAAAAAATATTACGGCGAATGCTGGATATTTTCTTATAAAAGATAAAAGATGCTGCAAGCAGTAAAATTATAAATGCAATTTGCTGAACAATTAACATAGTTATAAATTTTCAAACTGTTACGCGACAACGCACAGCTTTTCAATCTTGCGAAAATACAATAGAATTAATGAATTAAAAATTATTTGTCACAAAAATGTCAGCAAAAAAACAATCCATACTTGACGTTTATATGCGGAATTGTACTATACCTTTGCACTCTAAAATTATTATCTTGTGAGTGCACAGGCTAAAAAGGTATCCCTGGCAGGTTTAATTATCGCCCTCGGTATCGTTTACGGAGATATTGGTACCTCTCCCTTGTATACTATGAGCGCCATCGTGCGCAATAAAGTGATTGACGAACTGCTCGTAGTGGGTGGTGTTTCCCTGATCATCTGGACCCTTACCCTACAGACCACGATCAAATATGTCTGGCTTACTTTAAAAGCGGACAATAATGGCGAGGGCGGCATTTTCTCCCTGTACGCACTCGTCAGGAGGCACTCCAAACGTATTGTCTTTATAGGTATGATCGGTGGCGCGGCATTGCTTGCAGATGGGCTCATCACCCCGCCTATTACCATCACCTCGGCCATTGAGGGCCTCGGGAAGCCCACCCGGACCACTATTTCCATAGTCATCGGTATACTGGCCATTGTATTTTTCATGCAGCAATTCGGCACTAAATCTATCGGTAAGCTATTCGGGCCTATCATGCTTCTATGGTTTATTATGATGGCTGTAACAGGCATTATACATATTGCCGACGATGCTAACATATTCAAAGCCATCAACCCGGTGTATGGTATCCGTTTACTGATCGAAGAGCCCAAGGGATTCTGGATACTGGGCGCCGTATTCTTGTGTACCACCGGGGCCGAAGCGCTTTATTCAGACCTGGGGCACTGCGGGCGCAGCAATATCAGGGTTTCCTGGATCTTTGTCAAATCCTGCCTCATCCTGAACTATATAGGCCAGGGAGCCTGGCTATTACATCATTACCGCGGCCGCAAATTACCGGAAGACATCAATCCTTTTTTCCAAATCATACCCGAACAATACAGGACAGCAGGCATCATTATCGCCGCGCTGGCAGCCATTATTGCTTCACAGGCCCTGATCTCTGGCGCTTTCTCCCTGGTAAGTGAGGCCATCAAATTAAACCTTTGGCCGAAATTTAAGGTAACCTACCCCTCTACAGAAAGAGGCCAGCTATATATTTCGAAGATCAACTGGGCCTTATTTGTAGGCTGTAGTCTTATCGTTTTATACTTCCAGAGTGCAGAGGCTATGGAAGGCGCTTATGGGCTTTCCATCACGGTAACGATGATCATGACCTCCTCGCTTTTTGCCTTTTATATGTATGTAAAACGCTACCCGAGGTTCTGGATACTGATCTATCTACTGGTCTACCTCAGTATCGAGTTTTCTTTCTTCGCGGCCAACCTCGACAAATTTGAGCATGGCGGCAGCGTTACCCTGGTTATCGGCATATTCCTCTTTGGTATTATGTATATATGGTACAAGGCCCGTAAGATCAAGAACCGGTATGTAGAGTTTGTACCATTGAACGACTATATTCCTATCATACAGGACCTGTCCAACGACCGCTCGATTCCCAAATATGCCACGCACCTGGTTTACCTATCCAGTGCCGATGATAACAGGGAGATAGAGCATAAGATCATCTTTTCTATTCTTTATAAGAAACCCAAACGCGCGGACATTTATTGGTTTGTACACGTACATGTACTGGACCAGCCTTATACGATGGAATACTCGGTACAGACGATTGTACCTAACGAGATCATTCGCATAGAATTCAGGCTGGGCTTCAAAGTTGAGCAAAGAATACAACTGATGTTCAAAAAAGTAGTAGAAGACCTGGTAGCGAACAAGGAAGTAAATATTTTGAGCCGTTACGAATCTTTGGGTAAGAAAAATGTAAAAGGAGACTTCCGTTTTATCGTAATCGAAAAATTCCTTTCGCGTGAAAATGAATTGCCCATGTTCGACCGGATCATCATGAACGGGTACTTCGTATTAAAACACATCAGTATCAGTGAAGAGCGTAGCTTTGGCCTCGACCCTTCAGATGTGACGATCGAAAAATTTCCATTAATCTTATCCTCTACAGCGAGTATCAATTTAAAACGTGTAGATTAATTACCTTTGCGGCGTGAGTGTATTTTATTCGACCGAACAAATACCGGCATTTAAAAACCCGGTACTGACCATAGGCTCTTTTGACGGTGTTCATGAAGGGCATAAAGCGATCCTGGCCAACGTGGTAGCCGAAGCCCGCAAAGTGGGTGGCGAGAGTATTGTTTTAACCTTCGAGCCTCATCCCCGTAAGATCATCCAGCCTGATAAGCCCCTGGGCCTGCTTAGCTCCCTGGACAGCAAAATCGACAAAATTACACAGGCAGGTATCGACCATATAGTGGTAGTACCTTTTTCACGGGATTTCTCTATGATGGGCTCTAAAGAGTATGTATCCGAGTTCCTTTATAATACCTTTAAACCGCATACCATCATCATCGGTTATGATCACCATTTCGGACATAACCGGGAAGGTAACATTGATGTGCTGCGCTCTTTGTTACCGGAAGAGGTATCGGTGATAGAAATAGAAGAGCAACTGATAAAAGACGCCCACGTAAGCTCCACGAAAATCCGTAACGCGGTACTGGAGGGCGATATGCGTGCCGTAACTGCCATGCTGGGCCGCCCCTACCAGATAGAAGCTACTGTGGTACATGGCAATAAAATAGGCCGTACCATCGGCTATCCGACGGCTAATTTACAACCGGACTATGCGGATATCTTAGTACCGGGCATCGGTATTTATGCAGTGCTGGTCACGATACAGGAGCAGACTTTCAAAGGAATGATGAGCATTGGCAAAAGGCCAACGGTTACGGATGATGGCAATGTGACTATAGAAGTAAATATCCTGGATTTTGACCGCGATATTTATGGCGAAAAACTAAAAGTGAGTTTCATCGCTTACGTAAGAGGGGAAGAGAAGCTAAACGGTCTCGAAGCGCTCAAAGCTAAAATCGCTTCAGATGAAGTGTGCATCCGTTCACTCCTGTCTGAATATTAATCTCCACCAGGCCTAATATAAAGATCTATTAAAAAGATAAGCTATACAAGAGGGTGTCTAAAAAGTAAAAATTCTTGTCACATTGAGTTTATCGAAATGCGTTAAGAATTCAGTATCAAATTTGTCTATATTTCGACAGAGCTCAATATGACAAATTTGTTCACCTTTTTAGACAACGCCTTTTTTCATTATTTTCCACTTTATTTCAAATCAAGGCGTAGCTCATCCCGCAATCTTTTTAAGGCCGGGTTTTGACTGGCATACAGCGCAAAAATATCCGCATTGGACATTTTTTGCGGCGCGCTTTCGACTCTTTCCGCTTCCGGGGTCAGCTCTACAGCTATCTTTACCGAGTTATTGTTCGTTTTCTCTTTACAGAACTCCCGGAAAGCGTCCACGTTACCATTGGCATAAATAGCGCCCATATTGGAGTTACAGATAATCGTCACAAGGTTGGTTTCACGCACTACAATTTTTGCGGTAGACAGGTTGCTGGACTGTAGCTGCTTATCGGCATCATCCCTGAGGTGCTGCACATATTGTTCAAAAAGTTTAAGGCCTAATTCCTGGTCGATCTGCTGCTCTTCGATTTGAGCGCCGGCATCACTGGCCTGGGCCTGCATTTGCTTTAGGAAATCTTTGCCGAACTTTGGCAAAGGTGGCGCTGCGGCATTTACCGGCGGCGGCACAGAAGACACATTTTGTGGAGTACTGACCGGTGTGGCCGGCTTTTCTTTTGGAGCCGGGATGTTATTAATCGCTGAGCTTAAAGGCCTGGCAGGAGCAGTATCCGGCACAGCGGGCATCACCGGCGAAGATGTGTTGACCACATCCGGAGCCGGAGCATTAAAGCTTACTGGTGCAGGTTGCTGCACAGATGTTACATGGTCAGATTTTTTTTTTTGCGTCCTGTAAAGAGGACGCGGTTACTACTTGTGTCAGATAACAAAGCTTGATAAAGTATACTTCAAGGTGCAATCGCTTATTCAGGGTAGTTTTATAATTTACTTCCGCGTCATTGATCACGTTCAATGCTGAGGTGATAAAAGCCATGCTCAGCATTTGCGCTTTTTCAAAGAAGGAGCGCTTATGCGCTTCCGGTATGTCTAAAAGCCGGGTCATTTTAGGATCTTTACACAAAAGAAGATCTCTAAGATGTTGGGCAAACCCATTCAGGATGGCATCTCCTTCAAATCCTCTTCTATAAACTTCATCCAGGAGCAGCAAAACATCTGCCACATTGGTGGTTAGCAAAGCATCCAGTAATTTAAAATAAAATCCCGCATCCAGGACATTAAGGTGCTCCACCGCCTGATCGTAGGTCAGGTGCCCGTTGGAAAAACTGGAGATCCGGTCCATCATGGAAAGCGCATCCCGCATACAGCCCTCACTTTTCTGTGCGATGATATGCAGGCCGGCCTCTTCGGCCACAACGCCCTCTTTACTACAAATATTATTCAAATGTCCTACGATGTCAGTAGACTGGATCCGCTTGAAATCAAATATCTGGCAGCGGGACAGGATCGTCGGCAATATTTTATGTTTCTCTGTAGTCGCCAGGATAAAAATAGCATATGGCGGCGGTTCCTCAAGGGTCTTTAAAAACGCATTAAAGGCTGCTGAGGTGAGCATGTGCACCTCATCTATGATATAGACCTTGTATTTCCCCATTTGTGGCGCAAACCTTACCTGCTCTGTAAGCGAACGGATATCATCTACAGAGTTGTTAGAAGCGCCATCAAGCTCGAATACATTAAAAGAAGCATTTTCATTAAAAGTCTGGCACATTTCACACTCCCCGCAGGCTTCCATATCCGCTGTAGGGCTTATGCAATTGATCGTCTTGGATAAAATACGGGCACAGGTCGTCTTGCCTACCCCCCTGGGACCACAAAATAAATAAGCATGCGCCAGGTGCTGGGTCCTGATCGCGTTTTTAAGTGTAGTGGTAATATGAGCTTGCCCCACAACGGTATCAAACGTTTGCGGGCGGTATTTCCGGGCAGAGACTAAGTATTGTTCAGACATTTACATGCAATTTCAAGCTTTTTATTGGATTTTCAAAATAGCATCAGCCTATAGTATGTTTATGAATCCTGATCGCTAAACATCAAAACGGCTACCCGGAAAAAGGTAGCCGTTTTGAGGAATATATAATCCATTCTTATTTAATAATTACTAACTTTTCTGTAGCGATAACTTTACCAGACTGCAACACCTGCACCTGGTACACGCCACCTGAAAGATTGCCTATTTTGAGCAATACTATTTTATCAGTTGCTATTACAGATTGTGCTAAGGCTCCAGTAGCGTTATAAAGATTAACCCTATCTCCGTCAGCCAAACCGGTCACTTTAACGACATCCAAAGCGGGGTTAGGATAAACAGTAACAGGAGCAGCGGCTTTAATAAACACTTGTTTCACTTTAGAAACGGTTGTAGTTCCGTCAATAGCTACCAAAGTAAGGCGGTAATAATTGTCACCGGTTTTGTAATTCCTGTCCTCGTAAGCGTACTTACTTGCTTTGCCGGCACCGTTAACAGTCGCAATTGTTTCAAATGTACTTCCATTTACGCTTCTTTCTACCAGGTATTTACTTCCCGGCGCTTCTGCGGTATTGTCCCAGGTAAGGTTTACAAATGAAGCTTCTTTCATTACCTTGAAGTTATCCAGGCCTAATGGCAAAGGTGTACTGTTTAGAACACCTACCGTGAATGGGCTGAATGTATTTACAGCGCCGGAAGTTACGGTACCATTTGATGGGGTGCCTGTAGTTGCGGCATTACCGGCATTTTCCCATTCAGCACCATTATAGTGAGCTACAAATGCTCTTGAAAGCGCAGGGATATTGCTCGAAGACTGGAACGGCAGATTGATACTAACTGCAGCAGTACCACTGGTCCTGTTCACTTCCCAATATTGAAAATCATCTATAGACTGTATATCACTACCTGAAGCGAAAGTAGTCGCATTAGGCGTAACACCTGCACCGTTAAAATATTCAGCAACGAAAGTAGCAGAACTGTTTACAGCCGGGGTCAATACCACCGGGGCATAGATCCCGCTTTTACCTATCGGCAGTGTTTTTGCATTAAGGCTATTCGTCGCCTGGGTAACCTGGCCGTTGATATAGCTGGAATTGCTACCACCGCTTACTGTAGCATCAGTTCCTAAAGTTAATGTATTCGTCACGCTAGTGCTGATCAAACCATTTACAAGAGATAAATTACCCGTAATAGTTGCAGGCTGGCTCAATTGTACACCGCTGGCATTATTAACGATGACCTTAGCTACAGCAGCCGGCACGCCATTACCGGTAGCCTGAAGGACTGTACCTGCATAGCTGTAAGTGCCACCGGCATCATAGTTGCGGGTTGTAGTTTGTACATTTCCAACTGCTCCTGAGGTAGTAATGCCTTGCGGGCTGGTAATCTTCAAAGTACCACCGGCACTATTGATCAGGGTACCTAAACCGGTTACATTATAGCCGTTAAAATTCAGTATACCGCCATTAAGTACTTCTAAAGTGTTTCTTGTATTAGGAAGATCAAGATTTTGCGCCAGCACTAATTCAGCTCCGTTGTCTACCCGGAAAGTAACGTGATTATTCAAAGTACCGTCAATGTCGATAGATTGTGTACCTGTTTTATTAAAAATAATCGCATTCACAAAACTGGTATTTGGATTCGTTCCTTCCAGAATACCCTGAACGGTAAGGTCTCCACCAAGCAATATTGAAGTATTTGCAGAACTGCTTTGCTGATTCAGCCTGAAAGATGCAGGACTTTTAACATCTATATTGCCATGAATAGTATGAGTGGTAGTAACAGAAGAAGCCGCAGCACTAAAGCTACCATTATTCACAATCAGATTACCTCCTACTTCAACATTGGTGCCCGCAGTGGTAAAGGTTACATTTGAAGCTCCTACCGGCGACTCTATGATCAGGTCATTTTCGCATAATTTAGCGGTAATAGATCCGTGTACAAATCCGAACAAACTGGTTTGAGCACCATAATGATAAATGTATCCAAACAAATACCCGTTCGCATTTGCCGAGATTTGCGGTGTACTGTATACCAAACGTTGCGCGCCACTGGATGCACTATAATTCCAGTTTCTTATTTCCAGTATGGATCCTGATTGAAAATCTTCATTACCATTCCATATAGAACTTCCGGTACTATTGCTGGTCAGAGTGGCTGCATTCAGGATGAATTTCCCGCCCGATTCCACTACTACATTTTTAACAGAAGGAGAGGCCGACATCGTCATTGAGCTGGCAGCTTCAAAAGTACCACCTGAGTAGACCTTAAGATCTGCAATAGTTGAAGCAGCGTTTACCGTAAGCTTACCATTCTCAACGATAGAGATATTAGGGCTGGCGAAGCTACCGCTGGTAGAGATATTGTGCTGGATATAGATCCTTCCGGCAGAGTAATTAGCAGCCGGCCTTGATGCCGGGCTCCATACACCTCCGCTTAAAAGTTCCCAGGTCCCGGTTGTATTAGGCCAGTTACCGTCACTGGTCGTGCGGTAATCTCCGTTAGCATAAGGAATGGTATTAATATTAAATGCAGCACTGTTAACCGTAGCAAAAGACCCTGACTGCGCAGTAAGCACCAGGCCGGATCCCAGAGCAGTATGGATTATATTACTGAATGTTGCCTGGCCATTGGTCAGCGTAGCGGTCAACGGGCTTCCTGTCATCGTTCCGCTTGAAGTAAGGCTTACCGTACCGGTCGCATCCAGGTCTATATTATTATTGATATCTAAGGCAGCAACTACCGGGGCAGGACTCATCGCTACATTCAGGTTCGTATTGCCCGCGTTAGTAGTAAACGAGATTTTTGTAGCGGTTACCCGGATACGGTTATTGTTATTTGCTGTATTATTATCTGATGTCGCGGCTCCTCCATTGGCGGCAGCCATTTGAGAAGAAACGGTATTGGCACTAGTACCAGCCGTAGCTACAGAAAATACTAATTTATCATTGTCCGTAACTGTAGTATTAAAACTTACTGCTAATGTAAAGTTCTTTGTGCCGTTATCCGGAGCGCTAAGGCCCGAAAGCCCTGTAAAAGAAATAGCGTTAGCTCCTGCTGTCACTTCAGCCACTTTGGTAGCACCATCAAACAAAGCTGCTTTCCGGATCGTATTCGCAGCCCCGGTGTAGTTGATGGTTAAAGCAGTCAGTTGTGTGGGCAACGCGTCCGCATCCGGCGCGGCGCTCCCACCGTCCCGTAATTGCAGATCCATCACCGCTACCGCACCAGAACCAATCGTAGTGATCGTTGTCGCCTGGTATTGTAAATAATCGATATCAGCCGTATAGAAAGTACCTCCTGCATTATTTATGATATCAGAAAGGGAACTTGGTCCTGTAGGTGTTGTCGCACTTGCAGTTGGCGCATTCGTTGTATTATAATGATAAGTCGGCGCATTAGCACCATTCCAGTTAAAAGGAATAATGGTATAGAAATAAGTGTTCAATGCGCTTAGCCCAGTAATGTTCTGGCTGGTAGCCGAGTTACTGGTAATGATCGCCGCTACTGTTGCATCGCCGACAGTAGCGCCTACCGTATAAGCAGTACCGTTTACCGGTACACCACTCATAGGGGCATTGGCTTTTTGTAAAATCAGGTAACCGGATGCGTTAGCGATCGTACTGGCCGCGCTGAAGCTTAGGTTCACCTGGTCATGAGCTGCCGCTACCGCATTAAATGTGGCCGGTTGGGCAGATGGAGCCGTACTTAAAGTATAGAAAGATAAGGTAGCCGGGCTTGTTGTGTTATAGCAATTATCGGTTGTATTATAAGCATAAGCGCTTGCCGTATATTGTGTTCCCGGGGCCAGGTTGCTAATACCATTAACGGTATTTCCGGCACCGATGTACACTACTTTATTATTGGCATTGATCCCTGTAGTTGCACTGAAATCGGTATTAGCGGTGTACGCGGTACCTGAAGCAGGCGTAGCATTAGCCTGCGCCGCAGTTCTTAAGGCAAGCAGGCTAGCATCTCCATTACCTGCTGTCCAGGAAAAGCCAACCCCGGTGCTTGTAATATTATTGGTATTAAGCGCAGCAGCCTGCACGCCCGGAGCGGTACAGGCAGGTGTGTTTTCGTAAGTAATTTCTATTTTTTCCCAATAAGATACATTAGTACCTCTTTTAATTGCAAAAAAGCGATTGTCTCCCGCAATATTAGTCCAGCTGCCGGGTGTGGCATTGCCCAAGCTTGTAATACCTGTTCCTGAAGCTACCGTATAATTGCCGCTGGTAGCATTTACCAGTCTGCCGGCTGCAGCTTCTCCCACCGTTAATGCGGAAACCTGATCGGTAGTACCAGTCCAGGATGTCACCACAACACTCAAGATTTTCCCTGGCAGCGGGTCAATATTGTAAATAACGCCGTTACTAGCCTGAGCCTGTATAGCCCCGGTATTTGGTGAAGTAGCGGCGGTAATGGCTTTGCCGCCAAATTGCAGCGATCCCTGCTGCCAGGTACGCTGGGCCCCGCTACCATAGCTACCGGAACCAATATTGGCGCTCCCTCCTGTTGAAGCGAGGTTAATCGTGATGGTTGTTTGTCCCCATACTTGTTGTCCCGCTAAGAAAAGCAGGCAAAAAAAAAGAATAAAATTTTTCTTCATAAATCATCAAATTTGGACAAAAATAGATGGTTTGATGATCGAAAAATCTATAATATTAAATAATAAACGAAATTGTTTTAATAATATACATATTGTTATAAATAGCAGAGGGGAAGGTTTTTGAATCCTCCCCCTCTTTACAATTTATTAATATATAAAACTATCTTATTGCCCTAAAACCGGTTTCACAAAAGTGAAAAACAGGGCGCCGATTATAATAAGCCCGATAACTATCGTCAGCAAAGTGATTGTTCTTTTGTACCCTTCATTCACAACCTTTAACTTGTGCAACTCACTGGCATTATTGATCACATTTTCAATTCGTGAAAAAGCACTTTCTCCTTTAACAATATAGTCAAAAGCACCATATTTCATGGTATCGATCGCCACATCTATTTTATCCTGCCCGGATAGCATGATCACCTGCGTTTCAGGATATTGATCTTTGATATCTTTTAATATTTCCACGCCATTTTTTGCATCATTTAAATGGGCATTTAAATGATAATCCAAAACGATAATCTCCGGGTGCAGGTGCATATTGGCCATAGCTTCTTCACCGCTTTCAAAGATTTTGATTTCATAGGTATACCGCTCGGATAAGAAATCTTTCAACATCTCGTTCTGAATAGGTTCATCATCTACCAGAAACACGTAACGTTTATCTGAAAGTGCCATATCTTTTATTTTTTTAATGAGTAATCAGGGTGGCTAAAATATATTGCTTTAGGCAATAATGCAAATTTTTGAACACTTTTATTAACAAAGTATTATTTATCGTTCAGGAAACCAGCTATTTCCAAAGTCCTGATCGTACCTTCTGCTCCCGCCGCCTGCATTACAACTTGATTCGGCAAATCCGTGGGATTAGGATACTTATTCATGCCAATCCATATTTTTTCGCCTGAAACATATGCCTTTACCAGTACATCAGCCTGCCCGTCAATCTCTTGCAACAACAGCCCGGATTCAAAATAAGCGAGCAAACCGCCTTCTTTTTCGATACGCTGGAAAGAAGCCCAGGCTTCCTGCGCAAGGCGGTTGGTTAGCTGATCTATATAATAACTACCCTTAGCGGTATCTGCGATCTGGTGCAGGTAACTTTCTTCTTTAAAAAGCAGCTGCTGGTTGATCCCCATCCTCTGGCTGAAGCGGGTGTAGTCTGCTTGCTTTTTCAGGTCGAATGGCAAAACCGTTAAGGCATCACAGCCTCCGAGTACTGCAGCCATACCGGCTAAGGTATCCCGCAGCAGGTTGCTATATACATCAAAAGGCGCTTTATACAAGGTCCCAGTTTGCACATGCAGCTGCACCTCGGCCGAAAGATCATACTGCTTTAGTAATAAAGCCACTAATTGCCTTAAAGCCCGCAACTTGGCGATTTCTTCAAAAAATGATGTGCCAACCGTAATATTAATATTCACTTGCCTGATACCGGCAATGGTGCCATTTTGTTCGGCTATATGTAAAGCTTCCTGTATATGGCCTAATGTACAGGCCAACTGGCTGACTGAGTTAGCGCCCGCATTATAATAAATGCCGCTGTCCACCCACATAGACTCCTTAAGCCCTGCGCCTGAAAGAAATGCTTCTTTGCAGGAAACCTCTTTTGTTGTAAAATAAGTATTCAGGTTATCGCGGCCATGAATGATTACACCACGATCAATACCATGCTTATCCAGGTAATCTGTGAGCGCGGCTTCCCGGGACGTAATCCCCGCTGCCCATTCTATCCTTGTCTTGATAAAGTTGAGTTCTATCGCTTCAAATAAAACCGGCCAGTTCAAGTTTTCTTTTTCTATAACGAAATGCAGGCCACTTGCCCCGCATTGCAAAGCCGCAAGGGCCTGGCTATTAGCGGACTTTTCATCCTTTACACGAACCCGCTCCACAATCACCCAGTCGGTATGTGTAAATACAGAAGCGGCAGGCACCTGGCCTTCCCGGGTATAAAAAGGATCAATTGTTATCTGGTTATCATCTGTTCTTTGTAGCTGTTCAAAGGTAATGCCTTTAAGATCTTTTTCTAAACGCTCTTTCCATTGACTACTATTACTCGTTTCAAACTCTTTTAATAAATCTTCCATCTTATGGATCAATACTTATGCTAAAAATTTTTTACTTAATTGTGCTGAAGGCATCCAGCAGGACTGCCTTTTTCCGAACCACCGGTACCGGTTCCGGGCTATAAGGCGGTAAACACGGTCTCTGATAAACTTAGGAATAATTATTGCGGCATATAAAAGCGGATAAAGGCCCTTCAGGCGCCGCGCAATCCTTAAAGCCGCATCTGACTGGGTGTAAGCCTGCTCATTCTCGATCAATACGATACTATCGGCAGCCACCTGGTATTTAGACACCATCATTCTTCCATAATCAGAGTTTAAGGCAGCAAACCGGAAATAATCCTGTTTATCCTGTTTAATGATCAACTGAACACTTTGGTTGCAGAGGTTACACACTCCATCAAAAAGTACCACTCCCTTTCCTGTAGCCATATCATCCTGTTTTAAGGTATGCTCTCTGTAGGCGACTGCGCCAGGGCTTGCTCCCATGCCCAGGCAGTCTCCATCATCGTTTCAATATTGTATACGGGTTTCCAGCCCAGTTCCCTTTCAGCTTTGCTGTTATCGGCATAAACCTTAATCACATCTCCTGCCCTGCGGCCGCCAATGGTATAATTCAGCTTAAGCCCTGATACTTTTTCAAAAGCGGCAATCAATTCCAGCACGGTCACTCCGGTACCGGTACCCAGGTTATACACCTCACAATTACCGGGTAAAGCTTGCTTAAGAGACTGCTGTATAGCTAATGTATGGGCGTGTGCGATATCTGATACATGAATATAATCGCGTACACAGGAACCGTCTTTTGTATCATAATCAGTGCCGAATACAGTCATTGCGTCCCGTAAACCGATAGCGGTTTGTGTCACAATCGGTACTAAATTTTCAGGACGCTTATTCATCTCCCCGATCTGGGCAGAGATATGGGCGCCTACCGGGTTAAAATAACGCAGCAAAACAATCCGGAAATCCGGGAAAGCTTTGACAAAGCGGGCGCAAATACCCTCCCCGATCTGCTTGGTATGCGCATAAGGCGACTCGGCCTCTTTCATCGGAGCAGCTTCTGTCACCGGTAACTCATCCGCGTTTCCATACACAGAACAGGAAGAAGAAAAAACGAAGTTTTTAACGCCAAATTCCTGAGCCAGCTCTAGTATATTGACCAGGGAATCAATATTATTACGATAATACATCAGGGGCTTCTCTACCGATTCAGGAACAGATTTATAGGCAGCAAAGTGAATAATACCATCAATATCGCTGTGCGCTTCAAATAGTTGCCGGGCTTGTATACGGTCGCTCAGGTCCAATTGGTAATTGACAATCTGTTGACCCAGCAGATCTGAAACACGCTGGTTCATTTCTACGAATCCCCGGGATAGATTGTCTACCGAGATTACATCATAACCATTTTCTACCAGGTCTACGATAGTATGACTCCCGATATACCCGCAGCCTCCGGTTACTAATATTTTAGCCATATGATTTTTTCAAGATTATAAGTTTACAAAGATACAATTTTACCCCCGCCAAAATAATATTATTGCCCGATTACATTGCATGTTGTACTGCCCGGGGAGGATTAGTTAAGTAACAATTTGTTAATACAGAAAATTTCTTATTATGAATTAAATAATTTAAAGTACATTTGTAATAGTTCAATTTAAGAATAATCTTAAATTATTATAACCTTGAAAAACTATTAAGATGAGCAAAGAGATGTTAATCGCACAGCTTGATAATTATATTCTCGGTTTGATTTGCGTTATCGGAGTAACCATACTATTCTTTATGTACCGTGAGTCCTACCTGAGAAAAAAATTCAAGCGCAAATTATTAGACCATCACAAGTCTTCCCACAAATAACCGTTTAATATTAAAAAAGCACTTCTGTACAGAAGTGCTTTTTTAATATTATTCAAATGCGTTCAGATCTACTTTGTGCTTCTCTATAAAACCTTTTTTCTCTAAAAAGAGCTCCAGCTTTTCTTTCGGAATTCTTACCAGGAAATTTTTAGCCGTACCGCTTTTGAAGGCACCCAGGGACTGGTAATAATCAAAATTCCATCGTCCAATTTTCCTACGGTCTTCACCCAGGGTCGCCGCCAAAACATCCAGGTCAATAGGACTGCCCACTTTTACAATGGCCATCCCTTTAAGCTCGTCTTCAGAAAAACGCAACAGTAAAGGATTCTTAGGCTTTGCAGGTGTTATCCCGTCCGAACTTTTACCCGGTTGAATATTCAATGATTTCCAGTCAAAGTCTGCAGGAACAGGCGCACCGATATAATTGTTCATACGCTCCATAACCGTTGCCGTAGCTACAAAAGCCATTACATGGTTTTGGGTTTCAGCAGGCAGGTATTTCTTTATGGCAAAGAAGTCCGCATTTCCTGTCTTTTTAATGGCACTTAATACAGGTTTCGGACCACTATTATAGGCAGCTACCACCAAAAGCCAGTCTCCCAGCATATCATAGAGGTAGTTAACATATTTAGCGGCCGCGTTGGTAGATTTATTCCAGTCCGTACGTTCGTCAACACGCTCGTTGACTACCAGACCCATAAACTGGCCGGTACCCGGCATAAATTGCCAGGGGCCCAGGGCACCTACTTTAGACAAGGCCCTGTTAGTAAGCGCGGATTCAATCACACTAAGGTATTTCATTTCCAGAGGGACTTCCCGCTTATCAAAAGTACGGTCTATTATTTTGAAATATTTTTGTCCTCTTTGCTGCATAGTAGCAAAATGACGAAAATTTTTCTGGTAATAATTTTTGGTGTAAGCAAGGATATAGTCATTGTTTTTACCAAAATATTCAATCTCTCCCGCCAATGGGATATATTGATCCCCGGTTTCTTTACGACTACGTTCTGTAAGTTTACGGGCAGCCTGAGGAATTACGGCAGCTTCGCTTTTAGCTGATAAAGTTGTTGCTTTACCCGGAGTAGCATTTAAGCCTTCAGGCTTCTTTGCAACCAGGGATTCACTTGTTAATGCCGGCATCTCGGTAGCTTCGGCCAACGGTTTACCCGCAGTTCCTTTTCCCTGTTGTGCCATTGCCAGCATCGGAAGATGCATTGCCGCGACACAAACGATTTTTTTAAAGGACATAAATCAAACTAATTTTAAATAATTACAAAAAGCGACATAAGGCGCATCTTTCACAAAGCACCCGGGAAGACCTGTAGTTACTGTTCTCCTCCGGGATTTTTCAATCTTCACGGTAATCGGGGTCACAATTTGTTTATACAATGATAACAATTATTTTTTAATACCATTGCATATAAAAAGAAAAATCTTCCAACTTTGGGAAGACTTTCTTATATTTCTATAAAATTTAGATAAATTTACTTTTGCTCGTTAGCAGGTTTTTCATTGATCCCGCTTTCGATTTCACGTTTAACGCCATCTTTAGCATCATTAAATTCGCGAATGCCTTTACCTATTCCTTTCGCCAGCTCAGGAATTTTTTTTCCCCCGAACAGGATAACCACTACTAATACTACCCACAACCATTCTGCTCCACTTGGCATAGATAATAACAAAGTCGGATTTAAAGAAGCTATTGTCATTTTTTAATTTTTTAATTTTCAGCACAAAGTTAGACCTATTTTTTTTTCCACACCCCTATTTTAACAAAAATTATTAGGTATCGCGGTTGCTGTATTAATCCAACAGGTCTACTACTCCATCTGCACCCATTTTATAATAACGGTTAGGTAACCACCGGTCGTTTTTCATCTTTATGGAAAAAAGTGGTCTGGCGCTCAGGGTCCAGCTTT
Source organism: Taibaiella sp. (assembly GCA_016786705.1). GTDB lineage: Bacteria > Bacteroidota > Bacteroidia > Chitinophagales > Chitinophagaceae > Edaphocola. The sequence continues at coordinate 16,338 of JAEUVV010000005.1, read as the reverse complement.
TCGAATAATCATGGGAAAGATTACCGATTTTAAAGACGCTTCCTTTAGGCACCTTCACAACAGCAGTGGCCAGTTGTGCCCGGAACAGCTCCGGGGTTCCGAGTTTCAGGTATTCGGGTAACTTCAGCATACTGCTATCCTGCCGGTAGGTATAGCTTACGGCCTCTGCCAGCGCTTTAGCCTGTTTGGCCGAGCTGCCATTTGACTGGCGCTCCAGGTCCAGGTGATAAAGACTATCCTCGGATGGCAGGATCTTCAGGCTGGCGATGCGTAATTGATATTTATCGTCCATTCCTCTTTTAATCCAGTCATAGTCATCATTGTATAAACCTTCTCCCTGCTGATCCAAACGGGTAATGATCAATGTGTCTCCAGGCTGCTCTAAACTTAAAGGAGCGCTGTATTTATAAGCATATTTAAAGTCGGATACCAGGTTGGAGCAAATAAACACCACTGCAAACAAGCTGACCAGGAATAAGCTGGACAGGCCGTAACCGATCCATTTGCTTTTGCGGGCCGGCCTTTTGATCCTTAATACCAGCCAGCGTATGATGATGATGATAGGTAGTAACACGACCAGGATGGAGGCTATAAACAGGATAACCGCCTGGGACTGGGACTCGAATATAAGGTGAGATAAAGGCCAGGCACTGATGCCGGCGGTAGAAAAACCAAATAATACACCCAGCAAAACTACCAGTAAGCCTACCAGGATACTACCTACGACCAGGATGAGAAAGGCCAGTACTATATAAGCCAGGATCCTAAAGGCTGTGGTTAATGTCCCGGGGCGCTCTAACTGCTGTCCGCTTCCCTTTTCATTCTGCTCCTTCAATGCCGAACTGATATTCTGTACATCAAGACGCTCCCCTTTCAATTCCATCTTTTCGGTTAAAGTACTGGCTTTAGGCAATGCGATCCACAAAACGATATACAGGATAGTCATGATCGGCAGGGCCGCGGTACAAAAGGAAGCCAGGTCATCTTCATTGATGATATTAAAGAAGGCTACGCCAACTAATGGGAAGGCAAATAAGAACCGCAACCATTGCTTTGAAATACGGAGGTGGTAGGACATACCGCTACACACCCCACCCAGCACTTTACCTTCATCGGTACGGTACCACCTTCTTTTCAGCGAAGTAGTACTAACCGGGTAGGCTGCCGGCAAAATGACCCATAATAATATATACAGGAAAACCGTAGTGCCGTAAAAGAAAAATCCCAGGGCCATCAATATACGGATCAGTACAGGATCGGCATTAAAATAATTGGCAAGGCCGCTACAAACACCGCCCAGCACTTTATCATTGAGGTTTCTTACCAGTTTACCATTGGTATTCGGTGCAGCTCCTGGTATAGGGCCGCCCTGCCTGCCGCGGGCATCCTCCGTTTTCGCATGCAGGGACTCCGGTTCCTCATAATGCTCCGCGGTTTCCATAGCGATCTGCTCGGGACTACCCATGATTTTGATGACCGCCTGAACATCTTCAGCTGAAATGCTTACCAGGTTTTTGCGCAATTTGTCGTCAAAAAGCTCCGCGATGCGGTCTTCCATATCGCTGTAGATATCCAGCCCGCCTTCCTCTTTGCTAAAGAACTGCTTCAGCCAGGTCAGGTAAGCGTTTAATTGCTGATACGCTTCTTCATCGATTGTAATTAATCGTCCGGAAAGATTTATGGTGATTACTTTATTCATTTTCTTTAAGCATTAGCGTTAATAATATTGTTTACCGCGGTACTCATCTGCGTCCAGGTGTCATCAAGCGCTACATAAAACTGGTCTCCTTCCGGCGTCAGTGAAAAATATTTCCGGGGTGGCCCGGAAGTACTCTCCTCCCAGCGGTAGGTCAGCAGGCCCGCGTTCTTCAACCTGGTGAGCAAAGGGTAAAGCGTGCCTTCGAGTATATTCAGCCCGGCCATTTTCATTTGCTCCAGGATCTCTGAGGGATATACTTCCCGGTCCTTGATAATGGCTAGGATGCAATACTCCAGCACCCCTTTACGCATTTGTGATTGTGCATTATCTATATTCATTGGTCGCTATTAAAATTGTTCAATAATCATTTTTCAAAAGCATTAGTTGTAAGTAATATAGTTGCCTTCTTTATCCCTGAAGTTATTGGTCACGATCATGATCAGGTCTACCAGTACCCATATCCCGAAACCACCGAATGTGATGATCTGCAGAATACCATAACCGATTTTTCGGTTATAAAAGTTATGCAGGCCGATGACCCCACCGAAGAAACAGAGCAGTAAAGTGATCAGCCATTTCTGGTCATCGCTGCGGCGTATTGCCGGCAAATATTCATTGGCTGGTGGTGGCATCTGGCGTACCCCGCAATTAGGGCAGATCTCCGCGTTCACATGGATGACCTTACCGCAATCTTTACAATATTTTTCGTTGTCCTGTAGCATTGTTTATTATTTTACAATGCAAAGATATATCCTTTATACAGTACTATGCAATACATAATACTATATTTTGCATTTATTTAACAATAAAGAAATTCTCATTTTAGCGACAGGGGATGAAAGAAAAGAATGTACATTTGAGCCCATCATTAATTTTGAGCAACCTTTATGAATTTAGAACAACGCATCGCGCAATCTGAAACAAGAATATTCAAGGCCGTTTTTCCTAATACCACGAACCATTATGACACACTTTTCGGGGGCACGGCCATGCAATTAATGGATGAAGTCGCTTTTATTGCCGCGACCCGTTTTAGCCGCCAGAAAATGGTGACCGTAAGCAGTGATCGCATTGATTTTAAAAAACCGATCCCGGGTGGCACGATTATAGAATTGATCGCAAAAGTTTCCTATGTAGGTACCAGCAGCCTTAAGGTAAAAACTGAGATCTTTATAGAGCAAATGTATACCGATCAGCGGGAGAAGGCCGTTTCCGGGGAGTTTACCTTTGTGGCTTTAGACGAGCACAAGCGCCCGACTAAAGTAATCAAAGAGTAAACAAAGGTAATTTATACAAAAAGCCGGCCGGTATAATTATTACCGGCCGGCTTTTTATGATCAACGATCTATTTCCTTACAAGCGCACTCCCAAAGTCAGGTAAAAGCTGCGTCCTTCCCCGGGAATGATGCCCGGGCCCGGATAGCCTGTCGCCCTGCGGGTAAAATATTTTGCGTCTGCAACATTATTAACGGAAAATTCAAGCAGGTAGCGTTTCCAGTTCATCCCCAAGGAAATATCAAACAGCACAAAAGCCGGGATCAACCCGTTAACACCACTGTACCCGCCCTCTTTTGCATTGGTCGCATCCGCGAACTGCCGGGACAGGTAGCTCATTTGTGTGCTTGCCTTAAACTGCCCGTAACGCCATTCCAGGCCTGTTTTCCAGTTGAGGGAAGGGACATATTCTACCTGGCTTCCTTTCACATTGGGTATAATGCTTTCGGTATATGCCGAATGGGTCAGGGCAAGGTTATTATACCAGCGGATATCAAAGCGGGAACTATCCCCGGTGCGGAATAAGTCCAATACATCTACTTCAACAAAAGATTCAAGACCGCTAACCCGGGAAGCCCCGATGTTAGCTCTTTTGCGCACGACCTGCCCATTAGGCCGCGCGTAATAGTACTCCCCTATCCTGTTGCCATAATACAAATGGAACATGCTGATATCAAAACGGACGAGGTCTTTTATTTTCCCACGCACGCCCAGATCGGCGCTCCAGCCCCGCTCGTCACTAATATCTTTATCGATCTCGAAGGAAGGATTTATGGTGCGTATATCGCTGAAGGTTACCGAACGATAGTTCTGGGAAATATTCCCGTAGATATCCGCCTGGTCACTACAATTGTAATTCAAGCCTAGGCCGGCAATGAAAAAGCTTCTCGGTAGCTCCCTGTTTTCTGCAATACGGTTATCCAGGATAATGCTGTCGCGCAGGTCCCGTACTACTTCCCGGTACATACCCTGCGCCCGGGTCCTGATCCACTCCCAGCGAATACCTGGTGTAATGCTCCAGCGATCGCTCAGCTTAAACCATTGCTCTGCAAAAAGAGCGACATTGTTATTCGGCAAAGTATACTCGTTCAATACTTCCGACCCGGGGTCATGAAAGGTAAAATCCTTATCGCCAGGATTGTTCACATTCCCTTGTACACTTTTACTTTTCCCATTATAAATACGCACCCCGGCCAAAAGATGCTGGGGCTGCGCTCCGAGCTTATAATTTTTCACCAACCTGGATTCAAACCCCAGGGTATTAAAGTCTCCTTTTAAAAGGTCTCTAGCGCCCCCGTTATCAGGCTGTGATGGCCGGTTAGGGCGGTAACCTAAAGCATCACGCCCTGCCATTAAAGCATAGACCTGGGTCTGCCATTTAATGCTTGAACTTAACTGCGCGTCCCAATGCAGGTTCAGGAGATTCCACTTTACCCGGAACCAGTTCCGCTCCCGGTTGCTCTGGCGGGCATCTTCAGCAAACATGCGATCATCCAAACCACCGGGCTGCTGGGCTGTATAATGCAGGCTGGTAATTTCCAGGCCGATCCGGTGCCGCTCATTTAACTGGAAATGAAAATCTCCATATGCATTGAAGGATTCGAAGCGGCTATTGGGCCGCCACCCATCCCCTCTTTTGTAGTGTGCGTAGGCAAAATAGCTGAATTTACCGATGGTCCCGTTCACACTATTATAAGAGCCCAGGAAGCCCCAGGAACCTATGGTTTGCTTCAATTCCGCAGCGATCTTTTTTTCACCGCCTGGTTGTTTCATCCTGAAGTTCAGCAAGCCGCCAAACTGTGTGCCGAACTGGAGGCTGGCCGCTCCTTTTATCAGCTCTATACGACTGAGGGCATCTGAAGGCGGGGTATAATAGCTTTCTGGATACCCTAAGGCATCAGCACTGATATCATAGCCATTCTGGCGCACATTAAAGTTGGCGGTACGATTAGGATCCAGGCCCCTGCCGCCTATACTTAACTGTAAACCAGAGCCGTCATTTTCAAAAATATTCAGACCGGTTACTTTCGCGTACACCTGCCGGGTATTATTGGTCGATTTATTTACAGTGAGCGCCGCAACATTAATCACTTCCGATTTCTTACCTACTGTAAGCTTCATCTCGTCCAGGCTGCGCAGGTGGCCGAAATTGCCTTTCTTTTTATCTGTAACAGTGACTCCCTTAATTTCATGAACCACCGTATCTGCCTCCTGTGCAGAAAGACACCATACATATGCATTTAACGCTAAGAACAGGCCTATAAATTTCATCATTATTTTTTTCTTTCTTCAAATGGCAGTATCCATTCTTTATTACAAAAGTTATCTTCCTGCCTGGATAAATCGATAGTGGGATCTATATATAAGCGGCTTCGCCGACCATTCATCGCTACATAAACCTGTGCATAGACCTCCGGATTTTGCATACCCCTTTCTTTGTAATGACGGGCCAGGAAATGAGCATACTGCAGTATAAAATCAGGCTGTGTGCTCATCATTTTCTCCTGGTTCCGGGTCAGGAAAAGGTTATTGTTTACTCCTGTTGTTTCTCCTGTAGCCGCATCTTTTACTACAAACTGGGCGTAACCCATTTTTTCCATCAGCATCACCCGCCAGGAGAACCGGTAGCCCTGCTCTGTCCAGAATAAGTTACCGGGATACATCATAAAGCGAAAAGGCAGCAGTACCTGCAGGGTAAAGAAAACAACAAAGACAATGCCTATCCCGCGTTTGGCAACCCTGCTGAATGCATAGTTTAAATTGTTTTTGCAAACGGGCAAACCAACAGCAAGCGCTTTCCATTTCCGGAAACGGCGGTCCATTGCAGCCGTGTCAAAAAAGATCAATGTAGACACGATCATGACATAAGGAAACATCCCTATAGGAAACAGTATTGCCGTCATAAGGTGGAAAATCACTACGGCAAGGTAAGCCCATATCCGGGTGCGGGCATACAATAATAAAAAAGCAATACTCAAATCGTATAGCGCTCCAAACCAGCTGAAGACATAAGCGGTAGCCGCGTGATTGAACCAACTACCTATTAGCGGCAAATCATTCTTGGCAGGTAACCATAAGCGCAGGGGCATAGCCTCCAGCATCCAATCTGCATTAAGCTTGGCCAGGCCGGCATAAAAGTATACAATACCCAGCATTAAGCGGATGCTTCCTGTGGTCCAGCGCGGCACAAAACGCCTTGATGTAGCCGGGTTCCGCTTATTATCCAAAGCTAGGTTTGCATTTGCCGGCAAAAAGATCATTAAAAACAAAACCAGGCTGACAAAATAGTAGTGATTAAGGTAGTTGGTAGCATCCAGCAGCTCTATATAAGTAAAGCTTAAGAAGAGGAGTATTGCAGCCAGCCGGTAAAAGAGACCTAGTGCAAAAAACAAAGCGCTTAAACCACAGATGAAAAATAGCCAGGGTGTATAGTCGCCCCAGTTTTGCACCCAGCTAAAACCAAAATATTTAAAATAGAAGGCCGGCGCAACATAAAGCTCCCCGATCCAGCCCTTGCTCCAGAAACGGAGCATACTGAGCAGCAGCAGGGTACCAAAGGCCATCCTGAAAAAGGCTAAGGAAGCCGAGTAATGTGGCTTCCTTAAATAATCTATAATGGAGGTAACGCGTTTATTCAACAATTTACTTTTCTTTATTAAGACAAAGGTCGGTTAATCACCGTCATTGTCTACATAAGTGATGGAAATACCGAAAGCAGAAACCATATCCACTTTTAAAGAAGCTACTGCTTTTTGCAGCAGGTCATATACACCCAGTATCTGGCTCCTGTTGTTCACTACGCCATCCCTGATAGTACCATTAACACTGTTCAAGGCGGTCAATGCAGCATTAAGCTCATTACTAATTACATCTGCCATCAGCGTTCCGGCATCATCCTTGGTACCAATGGCCGCCAGGTAGGTTTTCATACTTTTCCCGCTTTGACTACCATCGAAGCTCTTGCCTTCATAAAAAGCGATCACACTTTTCAACGCTTCCGCTGCCAGCGCTTTACCTTTTTCAGGTGCATAATAGGCTTCACAATGCGTAGGCAAAGGTTGCGCGGTCATAGCGCCCACCGGGTAACCGATCTTGCCGGAACGTAAAAACCGTTCATAGTACAATACAAATGCATTTACCATTTTTGACAAGCTGCCTTCCACATCGGTACCTGTAGCATTAATAAAATCGGCCTGGTAGCTCTGCCATTTACTATGCACAGCGTTTACTTTCTCTTTCATTTTGGCTATAACAGCTTTCAGGTAACTTAAGCGCGCCTGGGCTTGTGGATTTGTGGTATAATAGACCAGGAGTTCCGTATCGTTATCGGCAAGGCCATGAAGCAGGTAGTCCAAAGCCGGGAAGCCCTGCGCATCGTAGTTATTAAAGGTTTCCAGGTTGTAAGTGCCACTGATTATATTTTGGTTCACCTTTGAGGTTGTTACCGGGTATATGTTCAGAAAGCTTCTCAGGCTTTGCGTTTCAGCAGGGCCAAATTCCAGCATATCTGTTTTTTGCCAGGTTAGATAGGCCGTATACCAGCTGGCCCTTAAAGCGTTTAAGTTAACCGCATCCGGGCTTGCACTAAATGTAACCGCGGCTTGCTGCAGGGATTCCAGGTCCGTATTCAGGGCCTGGTAAGCCGGTAAAATGTAATGCGTCGCGTAATTTTCAAAAAGCGCTTTCCGGTCCAGGGCCTTATTATCCTCTGTACCACTTCCCTTTTTGTCGCAGGAAGCAATCAACATCAAAGCCAGGAGCAGGGAACTACCGAGCAGGCCCAGTATGAGTTTTTGCATATTTACTTTCATGACAAATAATAATTTTTAGCAACAGGCAACAAGGGGGTATAAGAACCTTGTTGCCTGTAATCCAATACAATTTAAAATTAGTGGTTCACCACCGAAGTCTTATCCACACCGGTAAGGGTAGCAATCTGGTCTCTTACCGCATCAATATCCGCGTTGGTCAGGTCCCAGAAACCATTAGGCTTGTTCATCAAAGCGGCCATTAATTCGTCTGATTTTGCAGCATTGACTTTTGCACCATAAGCATATCTTAAAGCATACAGGAAGCCTATCCCTTCAGATAAAGAGTGAAACTTAGCCCCGTTATTAGCTGCAGTTTTCGTTTTATTCAGGTAAGAAATAGCGATAGTAGCTATGGCTGTTTCTAATTTTGTCCTGATGATATTGATCTGCTCATTGCGTTTGGCCAGGTCTTTATTGACAATAGCTGCACGACCGGTAAGGTAAGCCATAAAGATAGCCTGCGGCTCTCCGGCATCAAAACCTACCTGGCGCACATAGCTACCCAGGAATACTTCTTTCCATTTAGTATTATCAGCAGGATCTTTCATCGGATAAGTAGCGTTTGCCGTAAGGTATCCGTAAGCTTCATCCCAGTGATGCTCTAAAGCGGTATAGTTTTTACCTTCCACAATAGTCGCATTATCAGCAGCCATTTTTTCAGTACCCAGGTAGATATTGGAGATCTGGTCTAAAAGCATGGCGCCGATCAGGCCTTTCTGTACGAACTGGGCGTATTCAAAGCCTTTAGCATCAACCAGGTATTTGCTGCTGCCGTTTGCTACAAAGCCTGCTGTTCCTGCTACTGCTTCTGTAGCAAAGTTAGCGCTGGCTGTTTCCAGCTGCTCAAAATAGCTTAAAAAACGCTGGCGCTCTGCCTCTGCAGCTGTGCTAGCGAAAGACTGTGCTGTTTTACTGATGATGGTTTTATCTGTTGCACTATTTAATTCAGCATCGGCAAATGGGCTGTTCTGGTGACGGAACATATTTTCCATTTTACCTGCATCTAATACCTGTGTGGTGCCTTTTTTAATATAGGCATCCAGTTCCTGCAGCATTTTTATTCTTTGCGTCTGGCCGGTAAAGCTGACACTTGTATTGCCGTCGCTTCCTTTAAATGTTTCAAAATAGCTGCTGGTCGCAGACAAACCTGAATAAGGTATTTTCAGATCCGAATCGTCTGTCTTTTTGTCTTTTTTACAAGACGCCAGGAAAAGAGCGGTTGCACCCGCAGCTAGTAAGAAGTACTTTTTCATGCTTTGTTAAATTAGTTTTTTCGCCTGCAAATGTAGCCTGATCTTATGTAATAAATCTGTCATAAAATTGTTTTCAAAAAGATATTCCTTATTATGTAACCCATTAAAAAAATATTTTTTAGTGGAATTATTACATAAAAAAACCGCCTCTTAAAAAGAGACGGTCGTATATTACTTATTCCGGGTTAAATGGATTTGTTCACATCAAATGCTTCTAACTCGTTGGCAACAGCGGTCAGGAAGCCGGCACCTAAAGAACCGTCAACGATCCTGTGGTCATAGCTTAAAGACAGGTACATCATGTGGCGGATAGCAATCACATCGCCATGTTCTGTTTCCATTACCATCGGGCGTTTTTTGATACTGCCTACCGCGAGGATCGCTACCTGTGGCTGGTTAATAATCGGCGTGCCCATAAGGCTGCCGAAAGTACCTACATTGGTCAGCGTAAATGTGCCACCCTGTGTATCATCCGGTTTCAATTTATTATTGCGTGCCGCATTTGCCAGGCCGTTTACATCTTTGGTAATGCCCAGCAGGTTCTTGGTTTCTGTATTTTTAATTACCGGAACGATCAGGTTGCCTGAAGGTAAAGCGGTAGCCATACCTATATTGATATCTTTTTTCACGATAATACGGTCGCCATCTACAGAGCTGTTGATCATCGGGAATTTCTTGATACAGTTAGCGATAGCTTCGATGAAGATCGGTGTGAACGTAATTTTTTCACCATATTGTTTCTGGAAAGCATTTTTGTTTTTGTCTCTCCAGTTTACAATGTTAGTTACATCACACTCGGTAAAGCTGGTCACGTGTGGCGATGTCGCTTTACTACGTACCATATGGTCCGCGATCAGCTTCCGCATCCGGTCCATCTCTACTATTTCCACGTTACCGCCCGGGTTGGTTACTGCCGCAGGAGCAGCTGCAGGTGCTGGCTGAGGAGCAGGAGTTGCAGGAGCCGCCTGAGCCGGTGCCGCTGCAGGAGCAGGAGCCGCGCCTCTGTTGGCTACATAATTAAGAATATCTTTTTTAGTTACACGGCCTTCATTCCCGGTACCAGGTATATGCTCTAATTCAGCCATACCGATACCTTCTTTAGCAGCGATGTTTAATACTAAAGGAGAATAAAAGCGATTGGCGCCCGTAGTACCCGCCGGAGCTGTAGTTGCCGCCGCAGGAGCTTGCGGAGCTGCCGCTGGGGCGCTCTGCGGTGCAGCAGCGGGGGCTGGAGCCGATGCAGTAACGGTAGCCGTACCATTACCGGTATCAATTCTTGCGATAGCAGTACCGATAGGTACTACATCATTTTCATTAAAAAGGAGCTCAACAATAGTGCCCGCAGCTGTAGACGGCACTTCACTATCCACCTTATCTGTTGCGATTTCAAGCACAGTTTCATCCATTTTTACTGTATCTCCGGGCTTTTTATGCCATTTTAATACAGTGGCCTCCATGATACTTTCGCCCATCTTAGGCATTATCAAATCTACTACAGACATATATTGTTTTTTATTTTTTAAAGTATTTTGTCTGCGCAAAAGTAGTATTTTGCGCTTGAGTTTCAAAATAAATTCGTATTAATATACCCTTCCTAATCGCGACGTCCAGTTGTGCTTATAATTAACAAGAGCACTCTGTCAATAAAGAAGAGCGCTCTTGTTAAATGCGATCCGTTTGCTAAACGTTATGCAATGGACTGATTATTTATTATATACCACTCTTGTTGGCATAGGCCCGGTGATCCCGTTTGCATCAAAAGCCTTTTTCACCAGCTCGGTAACCCCAAAATAAACATCCCAATAGTCTGCCTGGGTAGTGTAAGGGCGAATAGCGATTTTCGTCATAAAATCAGAAACACTGCTGATCGCGAATTCAGGCGCAGGAGTCTGCAATACCTTTTCATGCTGTTTCATAGCTTCCAGGGCAATGGCACGGGCTTTGTCCACGTCCTGGTCATTAGCAATAGCCATATTGATATCCACCCTCAAATGGCCGGCTGTATTATAGTTAACGATCACGCCGGTAGACAAAGCCCCATTAGGCAGGATAACGGTTTTATTTTCCGGGGTCAGGATTACCGTATTAAAAATACCTAATTCCTGGACTACACCCACTTGTCCCTGTGCTTCGATAATATCACCCACTTTAAAGGGTTTAAAGATCATCATCATCACTCCGCCCGCCAGGTTGCCCAAAGAGCCGTTTAGTGCTGCGCCTATACCTACTGCTGCGCCTGCAAGGATTGCTGAAAAACCGACAATATTAACGCCTAAAATGCCGGCGATAGAAAGAAATAAAACTAATTGAAAAGTAACTTTAGCTAAGGAAAGTAAAAATTTAGAGAGCGAAACATCAAACTTGTCTGAAGAAATCGCCCGTCCCAGTACCGCTACCAGTTTTTTAATGATCCACTGCCCGATAAGGTATACTAAAATGGCCCCTACTATTTTGGGTCCGTAATCGACTATAAATGCTTTAATATTGGTCCCCCAGGTGGTGCCTACTTTAATGGCTTCATCCGCACTTGCGGTCAGATCAGTACTTTGGAGTAAAACTTTTTCAAACATAAGATATGATTTTAATTAATTCCGGAACAAAGTAGTGACTTTGTACAAAAAATTCAAACCAAATGATATGTTTTTACAATTTGTTAATAAAAATCAGAAGCAATTACCTTAAAGTAATACCACACCTTAATGATAACCTAATATCTTACTTTTAAAACATAATCAACAGTAAAAGATTCAATACATTCACCGGCTGATAATTTTCTGCAGCCTGCACAAGCGCCTATATATAAAATACAAAAAGTAGCTGAGCCAAAAGATCAGCCACTTTTAGGTAAATATTCAGTTGCCAGGTTACCTATTCACCTTTTGGCCATGTGTTAAAAAAATACTCCTGCAATAGACCTCAAGACACTCAAGTTCTCCCTTCAATATAAATACACTGCACCGGTTATTACTTTCCCCTACTATTTCGTTTAACAGAATTTAATTGTAGTTTGCAGCATTAACTTAAGTATTAAGTCACACCGATATAATGACAGCAAACATGCCAACCGAGGTATATCCGTTGAAAATATTAGATACTGATTACCTTACGCATAACGTAAAACGCTTTGTGGTAGAAAAACCTGCAGGTTTCTCTTACATACCGGGACAATCAACACACCTGGCTGTTAATCTGCCCGGGTGGGAAGATCAATGGCGTAGCTTTACTTTTACTTCTCTTAATTCCTGGAACTACCTGGAGTTTATCATAAAGATCTACGATGACCATCAAGGTGTGACACAGCAATTAGGGAAGCTTAACGCCGGGGCGACATTGCTTATGAAAGATGTGTTCGGAACTATTAACTATAAAGGTCCGGGTATTTTCCTTGCCGGAGGTACGGGCATCACTCCGTTTATAGCTATTTTCCGTGCCTTATACCATAGTGGGAATATGCGCAATATCGGCTTGCTGTATTCCAACCACTACCACGAAGATGTGATACTGCAAGAAGAACTGACCCAGATGTTGGGTAGAGGCTATGTAGATTTTTTCAGTAAAGAAGGAGTAATCGGTTTTGGCGAAAAAAGAATCAACCGAAAATTTCTTGTAGAAACTATCGGAGATTTCGATAAGCGCTTTTATGTATGCGGGCCGGAAACATTTGTAAATGACATCAGTAACTATTTGGTAGAGCTTGGCGCGAGAATGGACGCCATCATTATTTAGATCAATGGTCTCCCCTACAGGTTGGGTACCCGGATATTCAATTCCAGGCTCCTTGCCTACCTTTTAGATAGCTCTTTTACTACTTTTAATGGAAATAAGTTTTGAGTCGTTGAGTGCCATTCCTATTTTCAGGACCTGCTTTATATTCAAATTCGGCTTCAGAACTTAGCTCATGACCTTCTTTAGCTCGATTTTCACTTAGTCCACCAAGCGGCTCCGGCTTTACCCTAAAGAGGTGTTATAAATCAAAACAGGCTTATCTTATTAATAAGATAAGCCTGTCAGGAAAGTGCGGCAGAGGAGATTCGAACTCCCATGTCCTTTCGAACACAACGACCTCAACGTTGCGCGTCTACCAGTTTCGCCACCGCCGCATTGCTTTAAGGAGCGCAAATATATACAATTCCGAACAAAAAAAACGTTTTATTAAAAATTCTGTTTTCAGACCTTCTTTAATGAAGTATAAATATTGGAACCGGAAGTGAAATAATAATTTATTTAATCCAACAAAAAATCGTACTTTTGCAAGTCTTATGCGCAGATTTATCTTATTTGCATCATTATTTTCGGTAACGCTGTTCAGCTCCTGTAAGGGCTATGAGTCTTATTTAAAGGAAACGGATCCTAATAAAAGGCTCGCAAAAGCGAATGAGTATTACGATCAAAAGTCCTGGTATAAAGCCAACGGGCTTTATGCTACTTTGTTATCGGTAGTAAGAGGCACCAAGAACTACGAGGAATTACTCTACAGGTATGCTTATAGCTTTTATAATACTAAAGATTACTTAAGCTCTTCTTACCAGTTCAGGACCTTTGTAGATAATTTCCCAACCAGCAAAAGAGCAGAGGAGGCTGAATTTATGTTTGCTAAAAGCTTATATATTGATGCTCCCAAGTACACTATGGACCAGTCAAGTACTATAAAAGCCATGTCGGCCTTATATACCTTTACCTCCATGTATAAAAACTCTACGTTCACGCCGGAAGTCAATAAATATATTGACGAATGCCGCCAGCGACTGGAGTTAAAGGAAGCCAGTGCAGCCAAGCTTTACTTTGATATGCAGGAGTACCGCGCGGCAAAAGTGGCTTATAAAAGCACCATTGACGAATACCCGGAATCGCTGAACGCGGATTATTATTACTATATGATCGTACGTTCTGACTACCACTTTGCCAAAGGTAGCCGTACGGATAAGCAGGAAGAGCGCTATAGCGATATGCTTACCTCCTATAAAACATTACAGGATTTATATCCGCAATCACAATACATTAAAAACGCAGAACCACTGGTAACTGCAGCTAATCAACAAATTAATAAAATTCGTAAAAATAATGAGCACAACTAAAAAGCTGGTTTCTTCTTTGAATCCTTTGATTGAAACTCGTGATGTGGCTGCCATGAAGGAAAAAACAGGCAACATCTACGAATCTATCGCAATTATTGCCAAGCGTGCCAATCAGATCAACATTACGATGAAAGAAGAATTGCATCGTAAACTGGAAGATTTTGCCAACCATACTGATACTTTAGAAGAAGTACACGAAAATAAGGAGCAAATCGAAATTTCCCGTTTTTATGAGCGTATGGCCAACCCGGTTTTACAATCGATCAACGAGTACAATAACGACAAAATTTACTACAGGAAGAAATAGTAGTTTTCTTTCTTAATAAAACAAGCGGTTTTTTTACATTTTTGTAAATAACACCGCTTATTTTATGTTTATATCTTCCTTTCCCTATTTCAGGTAGAAAAATACAAGGTAAAGTATAATAACCAGCATCAATAGCACAAATACCGCGATAAAGCTGGACTGTTGAAAACTGCGCTTTCGTTTCTCTTTCCGCGACTGTGTCTGGCTGATGATCTGCTGTTGCAACTGCAATTGCATTTTTTTAGCTAAAGCCGGATCCTTTATTTCTGCCAGGCCTTCTGCCGCGTCATTCCAAAACGGATCATCAAGATGCTCCATTTCGTAATCATGAGCTTTATCTGCAGGAAGCTGCCCTGAGACGTACTCCCAAAGTGCTTCATCCTCAGCGGACCTTCCTTTCTTATTAAATCCTTTATTTCTTGGCATTTTCTGCTTTTTCCATTTGCTCCATGATCAACCGTAGATTACGCTTGCCATTTTGAATATAGCTTTTTACTTCTTTAATGTCATATTGCTGCTGTTCCGCTATTTGCTGGTAGCTCATTTTCTGAAGAAAAAACAAAGATACACAGATTTTCTGCTCAGTCTTCAGCTGCTCCAGGGCAAGATGTAACCGATCGTGCTGCTTTTCCTGTTCCCGGAACTGTTGCGGATCAGCATCCATATCAGCGGGAACATAAACCAGACTTTCGGCGGCCACAAATTGCTTTTGTACCCTTATCTGTGAAATACAGGCATTCTGGGCGATGCGGTACAGCCAGCCGCCAAAATTATCGATCTGGTATTTGCCCAACTCTGCCAGCACCTTTTCAAACACTTGCTGTACCATATCCCTGGCATCATCTTCATCTTTGAGGTATTTCATACATACTCCCAACAACCTTAGCGTATAACGGCTGAGCAACTCTCCTACATAAACATTATCCCGCTCCTTATAATAAAGGGCCAGCAAACCTGTTTCTGAAATGTGTTGTATTTTATGATTCAATGTTACACAGTGTTTTACTCCAATACTTTCCTAGAAAAGACGTCTAAGCTCCTACTATTCCATAAAAATATGCTTAAAGCAGATCCGCCAATTCAGCCTGGGTATCTTTTCCCCTATTTTCCGTATACCAGCGATGCATCTCCAGCTCAAATGCTTCAAAGTCTCTTCCTGCGGGATTTGTTTTCCAGTCTTCCATTAACCTTTGTGCTGCAGTAGGCCTGGGTCCCCAGCGGAACAGTTGCTGCCTGTCAGCATCAAAGCTGACCAGTATAGGAATGCTTTTGGTTCCATTAGTCAGGTATTGTGCTATAATTCCAGGATTTTCATCTCTTAAGACAATACGCAAAGCTATACCTGCCGCCTCCGCCAGGGCCGCGATGACCGGCAAATTCTGGGCACTGTCTCCACACCAGGCTTCTGTGATCACCCACCATTCCTGTTCCCGGGCCGCTCTCATCTGCGCCACAACTTCAGCATCCGGCACAAAGGTTTTGTCCCAGCGCTTCATTCTTTGAAAATTGAGCTTCGTGTAATGCGCGTATTTAGGGTCGGCAATACGCTCGGGATTACTTTCATTTAATGCCACTTCTTCGGCCGCATAAGCTAAGAATTCCGGGTAGGAAAAATAACGTTGCGCAGTACTAAAAATCATACGAGGATAATTTATCTGAAAGACAAAAGTACAGGTTTTAATTGTTTTTGCATTTAAAGAATAAGGGTTTGACCATTAAAGCCAAACCCTATTCTCTTTAAATATTTAATAATAATTATCTCAACAAGGTTACATCACCTGTATACTTTTCAGTATTACCATCTCTGTAAGTAACATTGATCTGGTAAACATACACACCCGTAGGTTGCGCCTTACCATTCAGATTACCATCCCAGCCTCTGCCATTCGTGTTATTGGTAAAGAATACTTTTTCACCC
>JAEUVV010000013.1 GCA_016786705.1 Taibaiella sp. | reverse complement strand
GGTGTTCACCTCTTCCCATTCCGAACAGAGTAGTTAAGCCCATCATGGCCGATGATACTGGTATTTTTCCGGGAAAGTAGGTAGCTGCCATATGTATTCTAAAGTCCTCAACGTAAGTTGGGGACTTTTATATTTATAGAGCGTTTCGGGACAGAAACGCTCTTTTTTTATAACCTTAACTCAACAATAGTAAACACACAGTAGAAGATCTTCTCACTACTCACTTATCACTATACACTGTTCACTATTTACTTTTCACTTCTTACTATTTACTTCTTACTGCCCTCTTTTTACTGCTCAGAGGAGTTTTTGTTTGACTGGAGTTATAGTCGTTCCGCACATGAAATATGGCACTTTCACTAAAGGCGAATTTTTTTATTGACAGCTTGGTCACTCCTGATATTTTATCCTTATACAATGCTTATAGGTCAACCTATTTACTACCTGCAGAAGCTTATAGGATTTTATACGCTGAGTTCCTGAAATTTAAGATCTCCGCATCTTCTTTGATTTAAATCATTCGCCTGCGAAATCTGTAAATAGGACATTACTTAAATAAAAAGTCGGACAAATTAAATTCTATTTGAAGCATGCAAATACTATCTGGTAAGTTATGCAAATTATTATAGGTGGGCAATGAATCCATTTTACCTATCCTTGGTTGGGAGTGTGCATTAGCATTATTTATTTTGTTCAGAGGCATAATATGCTAGCATTTAAATTATAAAAGCGGGGCTGTCCAATTTCGAACAGCCCCGCTTTTATAGTGTTATGATGTTTTGTTTACTTCACAATAGTGAATTTCCTTATTACTTTTCCGTCTTCTGTGTGTATAGAAATATTATACATACCAGCACTCAATTGACTAAGATCAATTGCTGCTTTTTTCGCATTGTACATTTCAGCGCGCTTTACTTCTCTGCCTAGAGCATCAATAATTGCTATGTACTCTATTGTTCTAGTACCCTTACTCTCTATTGAAAGTTGATTACTTGCAGGGTTAGGATAAACAATGATAGATTTGTCATCAATGATATTATGTATGCCAACAGCAGTTATAACAGTAATAGACCTTATGATCTCAACAGATTCACCACATTCGTTAGTAATAGTGAGTGTTACTGTATAATTGCCATTCTGGTCATATGTATGATCCACAGGATTCCCGGTATTGGTATTTCCATCACCGAAATTCCAGGAATAAGTATCAATATTATTACCTGAAGCTTCAAAAGTAAATGCACCATTTGGCCCTTCTGTTGCTGTAAATGTACCATTAGGAGGAGCCACGATAGATATGTTGATAGTGTCGGACGCGGTACAATAATTACCGTCTGTTACAGTTACATAATATTGGCCGGCTGCATTGACATCCCTGGTTTGCAGGGTGGTAGTATTGTCCCATAGATAAGAGGCTCCCGGATTTCCTGCGTCTAATGTAAGTATTGTTCCATTACAAAGTACAGTATCTGCACCCAGGTCGACAAGAGGGAGCGGGCTTACAGTAACAAGAACGGTGTCATAAGCTTTACAATTCTGGTTGAAATAAGCTTGTACGTAGTAAGTACCTGTCGCATTTACTGTTCTTGTCTGACCCGTGCTGGAATTATCCCAGGCATAAGTCGCCCCGGCATTACCGGCATCCAGTATCAGGTTGTCACCGGCACAGATTGTTGTATCATTACCTAAGTTTACCGTTGGTATAGGATCTATAGTGATATTGATAGTATCCGCAGTCGTACAGCTGTTCGCAGCCGTAACAGTAACAGAATATTGTCCGCCTGTTGTAACTATTTTAGTTTGTGTTGTGGCATTGTCATTCCATAAATAAGTTGATCCCGGATTGCCGGCATCCAGTACCAGGCTATTGCCGGTACAGATGGCCGTATCCATTCCAAGCGTAACTGTCGGAGTGGTCTTGATGGTCGCTGCCACAGGTACGCGAGCTCCCTGGCATCCTTTGGTAATTTTCCAGTTATAGAACCAATAATAGGCAGATGTTGTTTGTGCGGTGCCGGCACCATTTGCACCTGCAGTAATTACGACTTCGTTACCGGAGCTGGTATAAGGGAAGCTCACACCAGAACTTTCACGAACCATATTATTAATGCCTGATGTTGTTGAGGTCAGGCTTTTTACCATTTTGTAGTCTCCCGGGGGAACTGTAATGTTTACAGGAATCCTGTATTCTGTTGCTGTAGCGGTAATAGGAAAGGTGTAAACCGTACCAGAATACAAAATAGCATCAGTCAGGTCAGTAACCAGGATCTGGATGCTTGCGGTACCAGGACTGGTAGATTGTTGGGCCTTTATCGTTATACTATCTATTGTTACCGTTTCATTGGCAGTAAATCTTAGCCCCCAGCCTACAGCCGTATTCCAGTAAAGACTTGTCCCTATATTCGCGGAAGGTACGTTAATTGTATTGCCTGCTCCTGGCTGAGCATAGTAATTGGTTGTGGTGGTTATGCTTGGTGTAGTGAAGTTGGTACCTGTACCTAATAAGTTACCGCCTGTAGGGGCATCATACCAGTTAATGTTATTGCCAAGATTGGCTGTTGCACCCAGCTGTACTGTACCCGCACCACAACGTTCACCAGGCGTCGTAGCCGTAACGACAGGCAGGTTGACTACAATCGCTTTTATGTTACTATTGCAAGTAATGTTTCCATCATTTATATTCACCCTGTACCAGGTATTTGCAGTAAGTCCGTTTACGGTCCAGGAGGGCTGATCGGAATTGGCAATCGGTGAAAAGGTAGTGCCATTCATAGAAGACTCCCACTGAATCATACCGGTAGTATAACCTGAAGCCGGGCTCAGGTTCATTGATAATATACTGCCAGAGCATACTGTATCACTAAGCGTATTGATGGTAAACAGGGTAGGTGAAACGGATACTTCGGTACTATCATTGGTATTGTCCACATCATTAGTAATAACTGTCCATGCTTTTATAGTGGTGTTAGCCGCAGTAATACTGATATTGCCCAGGCTGATGGTGTCTATAAATTGACCGGTACCGCCCAGCACATCCAGTGTACCGGTATAACTGAAAGGAGTTTGATTAATACCATTTACCTGCCAGTGTACCTGGAATCCTGTTAATGGCGTACTGCCAAAGTTACCTATAGATACTCTTATATTTTGGTTGCCGGAACAAAATAGTCCGGTAGGACTTATCAGGCTTACAACGCCACCGTTGGCCCCACTTACTACCGGCATCTCAAATGCTCCGGGTGTTGGTGCAATGGTTCTTGGTGTGCCAAGAATATCTGTTGGTACATCTGTTAATACATTAATGCCGGTTCCCAGTAATGCACTATTACCTGGCATCAAATCACCGGTTAAAGGTGCTGTGAACTGGGGATCTACGGAGGGAGAGCCTACTTCCAATGTAGGATTGGCTGCCTGGAAAGCTGCCAGGTCTGCATAAGTGGTAGCTGTGGGACTTGCTGCATACCATTGAGCCCCTGTTTGAGTTGAATTTACGTAAATATTATTGCGCTGTACATTAGCAAGGCTGCTCAGGCTTACGGCTGTACTGTAGTTCACGCCATATTTAATGCCTGTATTACCTCCGGTAAAGGAGATATTGTTATTTACAATTTCTGAACCGGTATTGGTGCCGGCCAGCCACATACCAGCCTGGGCTGATGTGCCTGTTTGAACCTGATCATATACAACGGTATTGTGCAGTATTTTTGTGTTGGTACCACTGCTCAGGTAGATACCGTAGCTTGTGCCCCCGGTGTTCATTTTGTATATGGCATTGTTGGCAACGATACAAGGTGCGGCAGCAGTGGCTGTTCCTAAACAGTAAATACCGTATGCTGTATTGCTTGCATTGGGCACTGTACCTCCCGAAGTATGTATCCGGTTGTTTTCTATACGGGTACCTTCAACTGCTCCTGTTGTATATACACCATAAAATGTGGCTACCGACGTTTTGGTAGGGCGCGCCATTTCATTTTTGCTTATTAAATTGTGTTTTGCACCACTGATGTAGATACCATAAGTGTAAAAATCAAGGAATTTGTTATTTTCCACTATATTACTATCAGCTCCCCCGGTTAGGGAAATGCCGTAATTCATACCTCCTGCTCCTGCAGGACCGGTAAAAGTATTGTTCTTAATAAGACAATGCTTCGCATTTCCCGCAGTGGTGGCTGAGGTTAATGAACCGGAAAAGGCAATGCCGGCAGAATTGGCAGCCGTAGTGCTGGGGTTGGCACTTAGGTCGAAAGTACAATTTTTAATTGTAATATGCGAAGCCCCTCCATATATAATGGCCCCCCATCCAAAAGTAGTACCTGTAGGAACAATATTAAGGCTGTCAATAGTTAAATGTTTTGTTCCGTTAATTCTGAAAATTTGTCTTTCCGATGTTGTAGTGCTATAACTGATGGTATTGCCATTTCCATTGATAGTAATGGTATTTGTGGAACTGGTTCCCGGTATATCGCCAAAATCAACATACTCATTGTAAGGCCCCGAGTTGGCGACAACATTAAACGTAACCGGCCCTGTTATGCCGCAGCTTAATGCTGCAGCTGCATTGCTAAAGTTGTTGAAGTTAGTACCAGAAGTAGGTTGTGCACTATTAATAGTATAAGTGTTTCCTGCCATTGGAGTCAGACCAGTAACGGCTACCGGTGCGGATGCAACTGTAGCAGTACCACAGGTAAGCAAACACTGATAATAGGTAGTTCCTACCAATGCCGGAATAGTTATGTTAGCAACTGTTTGAGCCGTTCCCACATTCGTCCATGGACCTGTCGCAGAAGAACCGCTCTGCCATTGAAATGTTTGGCCAGCACCCATTGAGCTGCCACTAAGATTAAGGGTGATATTTTGACCGCCACAGGTGATAGCATTGTTAACCGTAGCAGTACCTGCATTCGGAGGGGCGATGCAAGGCATATCAAATCCTATGTAAGGCCTTCTGGAATTGGTTGAAGCTAGTGTTGCTGGCAAAGTTCCGGAAGTATTGTTGCTGTATTTTGTTTCATTGCCGCTTGTTGAGCCGCTTACACAAGGTGAGGTGTATTCGTAAGACCAGTTAATGGCATTGCTTGCCGTAGGATTATTATATTCTATAAATAGTGCCAGGTTCTGCGTTCCGGAGTAGGGGAAATTAGTACTTAAGGGGAAATTTTTCCAGCCCCCACCAGTACCTACAATTGGTGCCGGATTGCCATCAAAAACTAAAGTAGCACCGGTAATCTCGGTTGCCCAGGTCAAGCTTCCTGTCCCCCAGTCTAAAGGGGTCACTTCTTTGAAGTATATTTTAACATTAGGTGTACCTAACATACCAACAGTATGCCCTGCTCCTGTATGAAAATAAACATTAGTTAAAGTGTTACCGGCAATACTACCCAACTGACTTGCAGGGTATATTACTGCTATCCTGTTGGTTGCATTTGCAGTGGCCACTGTATACATCGGGCCGTAAAGGTTCGATTGTGTAGCAGCAGGCAAACTGGAACAATAGTTCACAATAGTGGTTTGCGCTTTCAATTGAAAAACTCCGAAGGCTATAAGCCAAAACAAGAGTTTTAGTTGCAGGATAAAGATTCGCATAAGGTTATATTGATTGTCTTGCCTACTCTGGATCGGTTTTCGGCGTTCCCCGTTTGTCATGGTCAAATAAATGCTGTAATTAATATAAATATTAAGCATTTGATGGTCTGAAATTAACGAAATAATCTAGTTTTTTGTAGTTCTGTAGATTTAAATTTTCAATGTTCATATTTGTCAGTATGAATTATTTCTTAAGAAAATGTATTTCAATATTTTAGATTAGAATATTGTTTGTAATGAATTTTTATTGATAATATGGTTTGTATAACCATTTTGAGTTAAAGGAGTATAAAAATGGCAAAAATCAATAAAGACCGCCCTTTCGGACGGCCTTTAAGAAGGAGGAGCGTTAGATTGTATTTTAGCCAACCTGAACTGTCCAGCTATTTCGCCATTCTTGCGCTGGGCCAAGCTCAATGATCCCTTTTTTATCTTTTAAGTGGCCGGTGGAATCTACATCGTCTGTGATACCCTGCCAGGGTTCAATACAGATAAAATCGGCATCCTTTTTGCTCCAGATGCCCAGGAAGGGGAACTGCTCAAAAGATACCTCTATATACCGGCTGTCTTTTCCCGAGGCCAGGCGTATTTTTCCCGATTTCAGCTTTTTGAAGATGAGTGCATCTGCGTAAAATAATGATTTTTGTAATGGTAGAGAATCGGTATTGTTTAGAAAAGGGATACCTGTTGCCAGTAGCTGCCCATCCGCGTTTAAAGGATAGATCTCCGCCTGCTCTGCCTGTTCAAATTGTAAGGTATAGTCTTCAAACTGCAGGGCTTTATTGATCGGCAGGTTGAAGGCCGGGTGACCACCAATAGAAAAATACATGGTTCCGGCTCCCTTATTGACAACAGTATAAGATACATTTAAGCTTGCTCCGGCTAGTTCGTAAGTTACCTGTAGCGAAAAGAGAAAGGGGTATTGCTGCAGCGTTGCTTCATCAGCCTCAAGCTCCAGGCGCACACGGCCGCTTTCCTGGTTTTTTACTTTAAATTGTTTATCGCGCGCGAAGCCGTGCCTGGATAGGGTATAGGACTTTCCTTGATACAGGTAGGTATCGTTCCTTAATGTGCCAACGATAGGAAAGAGTATGGGGCTATGCTTATTCCAGTAAGCAGGGTCGGCCTGCCACAGGTATTCGGTACCGCTCGCTTTACAAACAATACTGCAGAGCTCCGCGCCTTTTTCCAGGACTTTAACGCTGAGTAAATTATTCTCAAGAATGATCATACGACAAACATAAAAAAATGTGGCCGAATGAGCAGGAAATCGATATTACTTTTTGAGCGGATCGATCTGAATTAATATCCCCGGCTATTTCCTGGATAGCCGGGGAAGATTAAAAAGATGGTTTAATGGTTATTTTAATTTACAGCTGCCGGCAAAGTGGCTGGCATTCTGGCTGATCTGGGCGCAGGTGTCTTTTTGTTGCTGGCGATCAAGATGACGCAGGTCAAACTCTTTTTTATCGCCGCTAAAATAAGAGCAGTAACAAACGCCTTCCGTTCTTTTCTTACAGGAAACCGACAAGCCCAGCAGGAACAGGCCTGCAAAAATCAGTTTGGTCATATATACGAGGTTTAGTGAACAGTGTATTTTTCTTCAAAATAATACAGGTTTTGTATAGTGAAAATACTCATTTAAAATAGCTTGGGCTGTTAGGTAGCTGTTAATATTGAACAATCCCTGTAGGGACAGGCCTAGCAGGACCTTATAAAAACTTCTTAAGTCTATCTGAATTAAATCTTACTTTTGCAGACAAATTGTAAATACTTTTCAGAAAATTATGGAATTGCAAGCTTTAAAAGATATGGCCACACAGGTGCGCCGTGATATCGTAAGAATGGTACATGGTGTGCAAAGCGGACACCCGGGAGGCTCTCTAGGATGTACAGACTATTTGGTGGCGCTTTATTTTAAAGAAATGAAACACAATCCGGCATTTAATATGGAGGGTAAAGGCGAAGACATGTTCGTTTTATCCAACGGCCATATTTCACCGGTATTCTACAGTGTATTATCGCGTTCCGGTTATTTTCCTGTTGCGGAGCTAGCTACTTTTAGGAAGATAGACTCCCGTTTACAGGGCCACCCTGCTACGCATGAGCACCTCCCGGGCGTACGTATCGCCAGTGGTTCTTTAGGCCAGGGCTTAAGCGTAGCGAACGGTATGGCTGTGTCCAAGAAAATGGATAAAGACCCTTCTTTTGTTTTCGCATTGACCGGCGACGGAGAATTACAGGAAGGCCAAAACTGGGAAGCGATCATGTTCGCGGCACACCATAAGCTGGATAACCTGATCGTTGCGGTGGACCATAACGGTCAGCAAATCGATGGCCCTACCAACGAAGTGATGAACTTAGGTGATATCCGGTCTAAATTCGAATCATTCGGATGGGAAGTGATGGAGATTGAAAAAGGTAATGATATGGAAGCTGTTGTAGCCGGTATTCAGCAGGCGAAACAACTGGCCGGCAATCAAAAACCGGTTTGTATCTTATTAAAAACAGATATGGGATCCGGCGTAAGCTTTATGGTGGGCACACATGAATGGCACGGTATCGCGCCTAATGATGAGCAACTCGCGCAGGCTTTATCAGAATTACCCGAAACAGTAGGTGACTACTAGTATATAAATTATTTAATTTTAAGGACTGGTTCAGATTAATATTAATCGATTTGAACCAGTCCTGAATTGTTTTAGAGGTTAACTACATTTTATTGTAAATAAGATAATACATATGCAAAAAGTATTAACTTTGCCTCCTGTTATTTTAATATTAATAATCCTTTATAATGATCGAAAACGGCATCAAAAATCCAAATGCTAATTTAGAGCACGTCGGCATCAGGCCTGCGGTTGCCAACTGGAATCTTTCCGCTGAAGAGTTGACTAAGCAAACCATTGATTTAAAGCAAGGTGTTTTGAACAGTACCGGAGCTTTGTGTGTGAATACCGGGAAATTTACAGGTCGTTCGCCTAAAGATAAATTTACGGTAAAAGATGCGGTAACAGAGCATACTGTTGACTGGGGAGATGTTAATATCCCTTTTGAGCCGGCAGCTTTTGATAAATTATATGACAGGGTAGTAGCTTACCTTGAGGGTAAACAATTGTGGGTACGTGATGCTTATGCCTGTGCTGACCCTACTTACCGTTTGAATATTCGTGTAGTGAACGAAACGCCTTGGGCTAACCTGTTCTGTAACGATCTATTCCTGCGCCCTACAGAGGCCGAAATCAAAGATTTTACTCCGGAGTGGCACATCATCCAGGCGCCAGGTTTCGAGGCGGACCCGGCTATTGATGGTACCCGCCAGGCTAACTTCACTATAGTTAACTTTACCCGTAAAGTGATCCTTATTGGTGGTTCCGGCTATACCGGTGAGATGAAAAAAGGTATTTTCGGCGTATTAAACTACCTGTTGCCACAAGAGCATAATGTGTTATCAATGCACTGCTCGGCTAACGAAGGTAAAGATGGCGATGTCGCTTTATTCTTCGGCCTGAGCGGAACCGGTAAAACCACTTTAAGCGCTGATCCTAACCGTCCTTTGATCGGTGACGATGAGCATGGCTGGGCAGATGGTTCCGTATTCAACTTTGAAGGCGGTTGTTATGCCAAAGTAATCGATTTAAGTAAAGAAAAAGAACCGCAGATTTTTGACGCGGTACGCCCTGGTGCCTTACTTGAAAATATTGTGTTTAAAGGCGATACCAATGAAGTAGACTATGCGGATGGCAGCATTACGGAAAATACACGTGCCGCTTACCCGATCTATCATATTGATAATGCTAAAGAACCCTCATACGGTGGCGATCCTAAAAATATTTTCTTCCTGACCTGTGATGCCTTTGGTATCCTTCCTCCGATCTCTAAATTAACGAAATCGCAGGCAATGTACCACTTCGTAAGCGGCTATACAGCTAAAGTGGCCGGTACAGAAGTTGGTGTTACAGAACCACAAACTACGTTTTCCGCTTGTTTTGGACGCGTATTCCTGCCTTTACACCCGGTTAAATATGCCGAGCTGTTAGGTAATAAATTAGATCAGCATCAAGATGTAAACGTATGGCTGATCAATACCGGCTGGAGTGGCGGTCCTTACGGAGTAGGTAACCGTATGAACCTGAAATATACAAGAGCCATGATCACCGCGGCCATGAATGGAGAGCTGAACAATGCTAACTATACCGCGCACCAGGTTTTCGGCGTATTGATGCCGGATGCGGTTCCTGGCGTTCCTTCTGAGATCCTGAACCCACAAACTACCTGGGCCGATAAAGAGGCTTATACGCAAAAAGCACTGGAGCTGGCGCAATTATTTGTCAACAACTTTGCTAAATATGCCAGCGAAGCTAATGAAGAAACCCTGGCTGCTGCACCGTTAACCAGTTTAACTACAGTAAGCTAATAAATAAAATATATAAAACAGAAAAAGGCTGCATACTGCAGCCTTTTTCTGTTTTATGGTTGAAATAAATACCACTGCTGCTGGTTTTATATTAGTTTTCACAGATTATGCCCGGGCTGTCTGTTAAAAGCGCTTAACTTTGCGCAAATTTCCCCACTCGTAATTATGAAGTCAAATCGTAAAAAGCTCGTTGTCATCCTGGTCGTATTCTTTATCGCGCTATGGGCCGTTTTCGCAGTATATTATTATAATGTGTCTAAAGACATGAAGAAGCCGCCGGCACTTGCTTTCCTGGGCGATGATATGCACAAAGTGCGTGATTTTAAATTTGTGAACCAGGACGGGGATACCATCAGCCTTGATAAGGTAAAAGATAAGATCCTTGTAGTAGAATACTTCTTTACCACCTGCCAGGGTATTTGCCCACTGATGAATGATAATATGGCTGAAGTATACAATACTTTTAAAAATGACGATGATATCGTGATCCTTAGCCATACGGTTGATCCTAAGCGGGATTCCGTACCGGCATTAAGAGATTATGCAAGAAAGTATGATGCGGACAGCAAAAGCTGGATGTTCCTGACCGGCGATAAAAAAGAACTCTATGACCAGGCCCGCTACAGCTACCTGGTGACGGCGGCGGACTCTTCTAAAACAGATATCGCGGCTGATTTCATTCATACAGAAAACTTTGTACTGGTAGATAAGAAAGGCCGCGTGCGCGCTCATGCTTCAAAAGACGGTAATGTTTACCCTTATGATGGCACCAATAAGAAAGATGTGGCGCAAATGATAAAAGATATCCGCTTGCTGAAAGAAGAGCAATAAAAACTGCTTAAATAAATAAAAGTCCTGCTTTGCGGCAGGACTTTTATTTTATCGCTGTCCCATCCCGGGTAATTTAACGCATCACCAGGTTATGCTCTTCAATTATTTTTCTTAGGTTGGATAAGCCGTAGCGCATGCGACCTAAAGCCGTATTGATGCCCACGTTAGTGATCGTGGCAATTTCCTTAAAGCTCAGGTCGGCATAGATCCTTAGTAAGATCACATCGCGCTGCACCTCCGGCAAATGGTCCAGGAGATGCAATACCTGGTTAGCTGTTTGTACCTGTTCCATGTCCGTTTCGGCGTTTCTATAATCAATGCACAGGTATTCAAACCATTCCAGGTTGTCTTTAGAACTTACTTTGTTGATCTGTTTATTCTTTCTGAAATAATCAATACAAAGATTGTTGGCAATACGCATGGCCCAGGGTAAAAATTTACCATGATCGGCATATTTGCCAGCCAGGATGGTATTGACAATTTTAATGAAGGTTTCCTGGAAGAGATCTTCAGCAGTATGCTTATCCTTCACTTTCATCACTATAGTAGTGTAAATGTTCTTTTTGTAACGATCTACAAGTTCCCCTACAGCAAGCTGGGATTGAGTTTTTTGAAATGCCTCGATTAACTCCTGGTCAGAAGCTTTTTTGAATTGATTAGCCATAATGTCTACAATAACAAATGCGCCTTATAACAGCGCAGAGCGTTATTTCTCTGATTGGTGATAAATTGTAGAGGTTTGACTTATAATGGACCAGTTTTTTAGATGAAACAAAAATAGGTTATTTTATTTATTTGGTTAAAAATTTTGTATAATTATGATATTTAAATAATTATTATTAACCATCTATTTAAAAAAAATACCTACAGATTTTTTGATCCAAACCTGTACGTTAACAAAGTCTGTACAAGGGGGTAATAATCAATAGACGCATTTCTTTAGAAAAGTCTTAGATTAGGGGGAAGAATTTTTGAAATTATTTTTTGCATATATGAAAGTAATTGTAGTTGAATGTACTGATGCTTGAAGATTACACTAATACTTACTTTTTAACCTGAAATCATCCAAACCCTCAATCAATTGGTAATCGCCAATGCTGTCAATTGAAAAATACTTCCTGTCCAGGAATGAATTTTCTGTAACATTAAAGTTTGAATAAAATGAATCCGGTACCTGTCGCAATGTAAAGTCCTTTTGCACAATTTTAAAGCTAACCGCCGGTTCATGGCCATTAATTTTGGACAACATCATACTTTCAATCGGCGTACCCCAGGTCATCACCAAATAATCACGCGCCTGCTGTTCCTCGGCTACTATAATAGCTTTATAAATACCATCCTCATAAAGCTGCGTTGTTAATTGCGATAAATTTTCTAAACGATGATTAAAAAAACGGTAGGCATCATACACATACAGCAAACGCACGGCAAATAAAAGGACAAAAATCCCCAATACAACTCTTGGTTTCACTCTTGTATTGAAGAGTTGAAAAACAAAAGGCGCGCTTAGGATTACGGAAAGCGGGGCCCACTCATTTTCAAAGTAAAAGAGCATACTTCTATCGTAGCCACCGGGGTAAACCACACAAACCAAAGCAAAATAAACGAGGGTAAAAAGTAAAGTCAATCCCAGCTGCAAGTACCTTTTATTCTTTGCCAGTAAAACCAGGCCAGCTATAAATAAGAATAAGGTGATCCAATAGTTTTGCAGCAAGAGTTTGGCAAATGTTCTCGCATGTTCAGAATGAAAGGCAGCAAAAAAACTGCTGAGAGAAATATCATGAACTGATGATAGCTTTGCCGAGTCGTACCAGCCTAAAGTGCTCACATAATAGCGTAAACAGCCGAGTAATAGCAGTAAAATGGAATAGATCCAGAATTTCTTTTCTTTCATCAGGTCCTTAAAACTACTGTATTCAAGATTCAAATAAAGCCATAGAAATGAAAAAGGAAATAAAACGATTACATGGCATATCAAAGACAGGAACGCAAAAGAGAGCAATAAAAAAACTGAGAAAATATTATGCCGGAACCGCTTTTGGAAATACAAGGCAAAGAACAAAAACATCCAGGTAAGCCCCTGGAAAATTTCGCCTACCGTACAAAAAAATCCATCACTGATAAAAAGCAATAAGTAAAAGCTAAATAAAATAGCCAGTTGCTTTTGTTGCCACCGGATCCCGATAAGCAAAGCCGCTGCCAGGTAAAATAAGTAAAAGCTAACCGAGAAGATCATCATAATACCTGTCATAGGCATTCCTGTATATACCGCTGCTACAGTGCCCAGCTGGGTGATGAAGGCGCCAAAGCGCATTTCCATAAAATAAAAAGTCTTTTGACTGATTATGTGAACTAAAAACCAGCTGGAATCCACAAAAAGTGTTCGCTCTTTATATGCAATTAAGGAAAGAATGGTAAGTAACAGCAATGAAGCGAAAGCAGTCCAGTAAGCAATACTGATACTTTTAGATTTGTTATAAAGCATTGGACTTATTTAAACTTTTAATTTTCTACAAAGTACTATCAAGGTGGAAGCAAATATACCTATGTTTCGATAAGGCCTAAGTATAACAGCAGTATCATGCACTAATCAATTCAACTTTAAAATACTTATAGAAGCAAAGTGTAATATAAATAATAGCTATTGGGTTATGGGAAATTTAGTATTTGATAAATCTATAAGCAACATTTAAAATCCATACCTTTGTGAGGTAAAGTTATTGAATTGTTTATAAATATGGAAGCGACTGTAATTGATGCTCCTGTTACTTTTACGGCAGGTGCATTAAAAGAAATAAAGAGATTGGTATCGGCGCCTGATTTTGACCCCGAAATGATTTTACGTGTTGGCGTGAAAGGTGGCGGGTGCTCCGGCCTGAGTTATGTCCTGGGCTTCGATAAGCAGGAAGCAGATGACGACCTTTTTGAAGTGGACGGTATTAAGGCAATTATGAAAAAAGCGCATGGCCTGTACCTGGCAGGTATGGAAATTGATTTTTCTGAAGGCCTGAATGCCAGGGGCTTCGTTTTTAACAACCCGAATGCGAGCAGCAGTTGTGGTTGCGGTACTTCTTTTGCCGTCTAGTATTTGTTGAACCAATAAGATTTTTTAGGTGCTCAATGAAAATTGAGCACTTTTTTTCTATAATGCTTAGCCGGCAGGATTTTATAGAAAGATTAGGAAGCACTCCCTGAAAATTCTGTTTCAGCCCGGCCTCATATCAGCTAATTAATACCTATTTTTGCACATTCATAAGCCACCAGGACAATGTCTGAATTATATATATACAACTCGTATACAAGAGAAAAAGAAAAATTTGAACCCATTACTCCCGGTCATGTGGGACTATATGTTTGTGGCCCTACCGTTTCCGGGGAGTCGCACCTGGGCCATGCAAGACCTTATGTAACTTTTGATGTAGTGAACCGTTACCTGCGTCACCTGGGGTATAAAGTGCGTTATGTACGCAATATTACCGATGCCGGCCATTTTGAAGAAGAAGGCCGCGAAGCAACCGATAAGGTAGCGGAAAAAGCGATCCTGGAAAAACTGGAGCCTATGGAGCTGGTACATAAATATACCAGCCTGTTCCATTGGGCCATGCGCCGTTTCAATACCCTGGAACCCTCTATAGAGCCCACCGCAACGGGGCACATCATTGAGCAGATCGGTATGATAGAAACGATCATTGCCAAAGGCTTTGCTTATGAAGTGAATGGCTCTGTATATTTTGATGTGAAAAAATATGCCGCGGAGTATCCTTACGGCAAACTTTCCGGCCGTGTGCTGGATGATCTGCTGGAGACTACCCGCCAGTTGGACGGGCAGGATGAAAAACGGGATAAAGCAGACTTCGCTTTATGGAAAAAAGCGGCGCCCGAGCATATCATGCGCTGGCAAAGCCCATGGGGCGTAGGCTACCCGGGCTGGCACATCGAATGTTCGGCTATGAGCAGCAAGTATTTAGGAGAGCGCTTTGATATCCATGGCGGCGGTATGGACCTGCAATTCCCGCATCATGAAAGCGAGATCGCCCAGTCCACTATTGCCCATGGCTGTGCCCCCGTTAACTACTGGATGCATAATAATATGATTACCATTAATGGTAAGAAAATGGGAAAAAGCTATAACAATGTGATCAAACTGACCGAATTGTTCAGCGGTGACCACCCGATATTAGAGCAGGCTTACCACCCTATGGTTATCCGTTTTAATATCCTGCAATCTCATTACAGGAGCACCCTTGATTTCTCTAACGAAGGCCTGCAGGCCTCAGAGAAAGCGCTGAAACGCTTATGGGAAGCCTATGAAGTATTGCAGCAACTGCCGGTAGCCAATAATGATGCCTCTGATGCGGAACTGGACGCCAAAGCCCGGAACTGGTGCTTAGAAGCTGCCGATTTTATGAATGATGACTTCAATACCGCGAAGGTACTGGCCAACCTGTTTGAACTGGCGCCGGTGATTAACAGCATCAAAGGCGGGCAGATCAAAGCGGATGCCATCAGCGGCGCTACCCTGCAATTAATTAAAGATACTTTTAAAACATACCTGGAAGATATTTTTGGTCTGCAACCCCTGAAACTGGTAAACGATGATAAGATAGGCGCGGTGATGCAACTGGTGATCGACATGCGGAAGCAGGCCCGCAGCCGCAAAGATTTTGAGACCTCGGATAAGATTCGTGATATGCTGGCTACGGCGGGTATTCATATCAAAGACGAAAAAGGGGGGGAGATGAGTTATACTATTGATTAAACACATTTTTGAGTGAAAAATATTCCTAAACTCTGGCGTTACGTCAAAGATCAAAAGAGCAAACTGCTATTGTATTTTATATGCAGTTTGCTCTATACTTTTTTTGCCTTATTCTCTTTTACCCTGATCATCCCGGTTTTGCAGACCATTTTCGAGGTGCAGTCTTTGCCCCGCGACGCAAGTGGCCTGGTAGCACGGCTGACGCTATTTATAGATGAAATCGTTGCCGCCGAAGGGAAAAAAGCGGCATTAACCTATTCCATCTTATTGGTATTGGTCAGTACTATTCTAAAAAACCTTTTTCTTTACTTATCCCTCCGGATCTTAAATCCTTTACGGAACAATGTGATCCGCAAATTGAGGCAGGATATGTTCAACAAATCATTGGCCTTACCTATCGGTTATTTTACCGAGGAAAAAAAGGGTGACCTGATCTCCAGGATGACCAATGATGTATCGGAAGTAGAGAGCTCGATCATGGGCGTTATAGAAACTGTGCTCAGGGAGCCGGTTACCATCGTTTCGGTGCTGGTAACCATGTTTATCATGAGCCCGCAATTAACCTTGTTTATGTTTATCTTCCTGCCACTGGCAGGTCTCATCATCGGAAGGGTGGGTAAGTCGCTTAAGAAGCCGTCTAATGCTGCCCAGGAACAATTGGGCGATATGCTGGGTACCATAGATGAGACATTAGTAGGCATGCGGGTAGTGAAGGCTTTCAATGCGGAAAGCCACCAGAAGTCAAAATTCACCCTGTTGAACAACGATTTGTTCCGCATTAAGAATAAGATCTCCTTCCGCAGGGATGCCGGATCTCCAATGTCTGAAACCTTAGGCGTTATCGTGGTTTGTATTATATTGTGGTATGGCGGGCAGCTGATCTTTAGTGGAGACAGCAGCCTTACCGGTCCGGTATTCATTACTTATATCGCTTTCTTTTACCAGATCATTAACCCCTTAAAAAATCTTTCCGGGGTGTTTTACAATATGCAGAAGGGTGCTGCCGCGCTAGAGCGGGTAGAGTCCTTCCTGGCTACACCGGTCACGATCGTCGAGCGGGAAAACCCGGTTATTATTCCTGAGTTCAGCCGGGAGATCGTGTTTGAAAATGTAAACTTCTTTTATGGAGAAAAGCAGATCCTGAAAGATATTAACCTGCGGATCCCTAAAGGAAAAACAGTGGCCCTGGTAGGCGCTTCAGGTTCAGGGAAATCTACTTTAGTGGACCTGATACCCCGATTTCATGATGTAAGTTCAGGAAAAATAACTATAGATGGTGTTGATGTAAAAGACGCTAAACTATTTGAGTTAAGGAAGCAGATCGGTGTAGTATCACAGGAGCCTATCTTGTTCAACGATACTATTGCTAACAATATTGCTTTGGGAACGGGGGGTAAAACACCTGGCCAGATAGACGCTGCCGCGCAAATTGCCAATGCGGCCAGGTTTATCCACCAAAAAGATAATGGCTATAATTCGAATGTAGGGGAACGGGGATCAAAATTAAGCGGCGGAGAGCGCCAGCGCATTACCATAGCGCGTGCGATTCTGAAAAACCCGCCTATTCTTATACTGGACGAGGCAACTTCAGCCTTAGATACCGAATCGGAAAAGATCGTGCAGGAATCGATCAATGAATTGATGAAAAACAGGACCAGTATCGTGATCGCGCACCGATTGTCTACGATCTATAGTGCCGATGAGATCATTGTGATGCAGCAGGGTTCAATTGTAGAGCGGGGGACACATCAGCAGTTAATGGACCTTGAAGGCACTTATTACCGGCTGGTGCAGATGCAAGAGCTAAGGTAAAGGACCAAATTTAACCGATAAATAGTGGAAACCAGGGCTTAAAGTCCTGGTTTTTTGCGCTTTTAAAAATATAAATATAGATAATTTGTTGCTAGGTTAATTTTTGTTAATGTTTGATTATCAGTTATTTGTGATTTTTTATTTATTATTAATATTTTTAACATTTATTTTTTATTATAGTGAAAATATCTGTTTGGGCAACGAATTGAACCTGTTTTTAGTTTTTCTGTTAATAAATAATTAAATTTGGTTAACCAAAAACTATAAACGAAATGAAAAGACTCATTTTACCTATTGCATTGGTTTCGGTATGTATGTCCGGAGCTTTTGCTCAGGAGCGCTTGATAAGGGGGCGTGTCCTGGATGAGGCTGGCGAACCTTTAGCCGGGGCCACAATTATCTTTAAAGGAACACAAAATGGTACTGCTGCCGATGAGAACGGTAATTTCCAGATCAATGTTACGGATTCGAGATCTGTACTGGTGATCAGTTATTTCGGTATGCAAGACCAGGAAGTAACTGCAGGAGATGGTACAAGAGATTTACGTATTGTATTGAAATCGAGTGGTGGAGATCAGTTGGCTGGTGTCGTGGTAACGGCATTAGGGATTAAGAGATCTGAAAAATCTTTGGGTTATGCTACCCAGCAGGTGAGTAAAGACCAGTTGGAAAATGCCCGTGCCAATAACGTGGTGGATGCGCTTGCCGGTAAGGTTGCCGGTGTAAGGGTTAACCAGCAATCAGGTGGAGTTGGTGGTTCTTCAAAAATTGTAATCAGAGGAGCTTCTTCTTTTGATAAAGTAAGTTCACCACTTTTTGTGATAGATGGTGTACCGGTAAGTAACGCTTCTCAGGGGCCTACTAACTCTGGTATAGGAGTGGATTACGGGAACCGGGCTTCAGATATCAATCCTGATGATATTGAATCTATGACTGTCTTAAAAGGCCCTGCGGCAACTGCACAGTATGGTTCACTCGCAAAAGATGGCGCTATCATCATTACTACCAAAAGAGGTGCGAAAAATAGCCCCCTTTCAGTTAGTCTCAATTCATCTGTTAGGTGGGAACGTATCTTGGTTGCCCCTAAATTGCAGGATCAATATGCCCAGGGAAACTATGGCATATATAGTTTAAGATATGCTAATGGCTGGGGGCCCAAGATTTCTGATATGGCAGGAACGACGGTAAAGGATTATTTAGGTCGTGATGTTACTTTACAGGCAAATCCTAACAATATTGAAAACTTCTTCCAGACCGGGAGAACTACGATTAATGATATCGCGGTTTCCGGTGGCGGAGCGCAGGCGGACTACAGGATTGGTTTTAATGCCTTGAATAGTCAGGGAATTGTAATGAACCAGGAATTGAACCGTTATGGTTTATCAACCAATGTTGGTTATAAATTCAATGATAAGTTTTCTTCAAGGTTCACGCTGAATTATTCCAATTCTAATTCAAACGGCCGGCCGGTTCAAAGCTCTAATAACCCTAATGTTCTAGGTTCATCTATTTATGCAATACCGATTACCGTTGATGTTAATGATTTGAGAGATAACTATATGGATGAATTCGGTAACCAGAATAATATGACCGAAGACAGGACCGGTAACAACCCTTATTGGATTCTCAATAAAAACCTGAATGGGAACAAGTTGAACAGGTTTCTAGGAAGTACGCAATTGGAGTATAAAGCCACAGATTGGTTAACCTTCTCTAATAATTTCGGGTTTGACATGTATATGGAAAACCGTTTAGGCATCGTGAGAAAAGGTACCGCGGGAGATCTGTTGGGAAGTTATATCAGTACCGACATCTTCCAGAAGCGTTTTAATAATGATTTGATGGCGACCGCTCAGAAAGATGTAAATGAAGACTGGAATCTTAGAGCGATGGTAGGTACTAACTTTTTAGACAGAAGAACGGATGTTACTGGTATTGCCGGGTCTAATTTATTGATGGATGAAGGTAGCGGGGTATTCCGGCCAGGGAATGCACAGACCGTTATTGCTACAAGAAACTATACTAATGCAAGATTAGTGAGCTTTTATGGAGAGTTAGCGGCTTCTTATAAGGATATGTTATTCTTATCTGTAACAGGTAGGAATGATTGGGCATCATCCTTAGTATTCACAGGAAACTATTCTTACTTTTACCCATCAGTAGCCGGTTCTTTCGTGTTTACAGAATTAATGAAAGACAAGAAGGTACTTTCCTATGGTAAGTTAAGAGCCAGCTGGGCACAGGTAGGTTCCGATGCGGATCCTTACAGTACCCTATTGACTTACAACCCATTAACTGCTTATTTTGTGCAATTTTCTTTGCCGGGTAATTTCCCGTTCTTGGGTAACGGAGCATATGAGCAATCACGAATTTTGCCAACTGAGAACCTGAAACCGCAAATTGCAGCATCTACAGAGGTTGGTACAGATTTGAGATTTTTCGGAAATAAAATCGGTTTAGATGTTACTTACTATAACACCACTACCCGGAACCAGATCATGAACATTACTGTTCCTGCTTCTACGGGGTTCTTCGTAAAACAGATCAATGCCGGTTCCATTACCAACAGAGGTTGGGAAGCTATGCTGCGCGTAAGTCCGTTTGCGGATAACACCGGTGGATTTAAATGGGATATCATGGGCAATTTCTCCCGCAACCGCCAGGTAGTTAATGAGCTGGACGGACAGTTAGAAGAATATACTGTACAATCCGGTTGGAGTGGCTTACAAATCAAAGCACCCGTAGGTGGAAGCTTTGGCCTGTATGGAACCAAGTGGAAACGCAGCCCGGATGGTCAGTTTATTATCAATAGTGCTACGGGTTTGAGAGAACTGGAGCAAAATCAATTTATCGGAAGTGTTATACCGGACTTTATGCTCGGGATCAATAATAATTTTTCGTATAAAGGTTTCCGCTTAGGTGTTTTGATAGATATCCGCCAGGGTGGTGTCTTCTATTCCGGAACCGTGGCATCACTCAGGAGTACCGGTATGGCCTATGAAACGATGGAGAACAGGGATGCAACTTTTATTGATAAAGGAGTCAACGATAATGGCGATGGTACCTACTCGCCAAATGAAACTCCGGTACAAAGTATGCAGGATTTCTGGGGTCGCTATGCTGCTACAGCAAATACGGAAGGTAATGTATTTGATGCTTCTTTCGTCAAACTTAGAGAAGTAGTATTCGCCTACACTTTCCCTGAAAAGATAAGGCCATTTAAAAAAGCGATTAAAGGCCTGGAACTTGGTTTGGAAGGTAGAAATCTATGGCTGATCCAATCGCATGTACCCCATGTTGATCCGGAAATGAGCTATTTTGGAGCAG
Source organism: Taibaiella sp. (assembly GCA_016786705.1). GTDB lineage: Bacteria > Bacteroidota > Bacteroidia > Chitinophagales > Chitinophagaceae > Edaphocola. Next base: position 555,063 of record JAEUVV010000013.1, on the reverse strand, counting down.
GTTCTGTAGGTGATGGTGTTGAATTTAATAGTTTCCCGGCTACAGCATCTTATGGTTTAAATTTAAAAATTAAATTCTAAGCTTATGAAAAAGATTATAATACTGGCTTTTGGCGTACTGATGTTTACTTCCTGTAAAAAGTCATTTGAGAAAATAAATACAAACCCTAATGCCGCGGAGTCGGCGACACCAGAACTGCTATTTAGCGGTGCCTCAGTGAACTTAGGTTCTACACGTGCAGGCGGAGATTTGTATGCATCTATGATATTGTCTACGCAAACTATAGCTTCAGGAGGTAACTTCGGTTGGGGTGCTGCAGATGTTTACGATATCAGTCCTTATTCTACCGGTAATGTTTGGCGTACTTTTTATGTTAGTACTGGTGCTAATCTCAAGAAAGCCATCATGTTTGCAGAGCAGGCTACCCCTGTTAAAACAGGAGCTATAGGGCAATGCAAAATATTATTGGCAGAGACGATGTATGAGACTACGGTTATCTTTGGTGATGTTCCTTTCTCTGAAGCCTGGAACGATAACATTCCTTACCCTAAATTCGATGCACAGGAAGATGTGCTAAATGGCATTTTGCAACTTCTGGATGAAGGTATTGCAAGTTTGCAAGACGAAAATGCAGCAGCTACAAAAATTGGTAGTTTTGACCTGTTTTACGAAGGAAATCTTAATCGTTGGATTGCTTTGGCCAAATCTTTAAAGTTCAAAGTGTTGATGACCATGGTAGATAAAGTACCGGCTAAAGCTGCAGATATAGCAGCCTTATATCAGGAAGGAGGCATGATAGAATCCGCTTCCGGTAATTTCACCTTCCCTTTTGGAACTTCGTCGGGTAATAGAAATCCCAAATATGAATTGTTAAACCAATATGCAGGGGGGAGCAATGTGTTTTTCTTTGCGAACAAGACAGTAATTGACCCAATGTTAACGGACAATGATCCAAGAATTCCGGCTTATTTTGACATTAGTCCGAAAGGATCTGATTACCGTGGTGTAACCTCGGAACTTGAAGCAGATACGCTGACCTCTCCAATAAGCATGCAGTTGTATGCATCGGATGCCCCGGAGTATATCATGACTTACCAGGAATTATTGTTCTTACAGGCAGAAGCTATTGTAAAAGGATATATACCAGGTGGAGTTGCACTTGCAGAGCAAAAATACCAATCTGGTATTGAAGCAGCTTGTAAGCTGTATGGAGTAATTGATACAGTAGCCGAAAACTATGCCGCTGCTAAAACTTTAAGTGCAACTCCGTTAAGAGACATACATATGCAACAATGGATCGATTTAATGGACCGGCCAATCGAGGCGTTTACAACATGGCGCAGGTCTGGAACTAAAGGCAATGAAATTCCAACATTACAGATCCCGCAGGGAGCTCCGAATGCCGGTTTAATGTATCGTTGGCAATATCCTTTGGATAATGAGCTTTTGCCTAATATTAATGCGCCGAAAGAGGTAATTTATTATTATCAACAACAATGGTTTGACCTATAAATCTGTGAATTATGAAATCTAATAAAATAATCTTTTACTTGAGCCTTGCCGTTTTGGTTGCGGGGTTCTTATCTGCCTGTAAGAAAAAATATCCGGGAGATTCCTATGACTTCTCTGATAAAGCTCAGAAATACATCCAGCTGAATAGAGCAAGGGTAATTGTAAATGGCGAAACTGTAGATACCACCATTATTGATGGTACAGATACCATTGAGGCTTACTATCACTTGCCTAGTCCCGGTGCATTAGTAGTAGTTACAAGGGAGGGCATTCCTACCCAGGTGGACTATACAATAGAGTATGCTAGTCCGAGCATTACTAAAACCTTAAACGGAACGCACCCTAAATTTACACTCAATAGTATGGTAGAAGTTACTGTTGAGGATTCGGAATATGACGCAGAAGGGGAAGTCTCTGGTACCTTAACCCTTAAATCTGTTTCCGGAGCTGACTTAAGGATGGGTTATCCATTTGAAGGCGATAATACGGTAGTGCCTTTTACTGCATATGAACCGTTTGTAATTCACGAATATTAAGGAATATTTTTTAATATTAGAAATTGTTCGTACCTTTGCTCCCTATTTTTCACATAAAAGGAGGTATTAATATGCTAATTATCGATTCTAAAGATTGCGAGAATATTGACAAGGCACTGAAGAAGTATAAGAAGAAATTCGAAAAATCTCGTACCCTGAATCAGCTACGTAAGCGCCAGGCGTTCACAAAACCATCTATCACTAAGAGAGAGCAGGTGTTGAAAGCAGCTTATCGTCAGCAAATTCTTGCAGGAAAAGTAGAGATCTAATCGCTCTTTTCCGTCTTTACGACAAGAAGCATGCCGCGAAGCCCAACCTTAGGTTGGGCTTCGCTTTTTTATAAACGCTATACAATAAAAAATTATTTGTTATAAATTTTTTAATGCTGATTTAATTCCTTTTTAAGATGCGTATATTTACAATAGTAAAAGGTAGGAGATAAACAGATACTATGATAAAGGAGCACCTTACATTATTTGAACAGTATCTTAAGTATGAAAAACGTATGTCGGCACATACCCTGCTGGCCTATAATAATGATTTAAACCAGTTCATTGCCTATCTTTCCGGTACCTATGAATTAGCGGATACGAAGCGTGTCGAGGCGATACATATACGCTCCTTCCTGGTTCACCTCAACGAGCTGAAACATAAAGAGCGCTCCGTTCAAAGAAAAATCTCTGCAATAAAATCTTTCTTTAAATTCTTGCTTAAACGGCAAATGATCAGCGTAAACCCGGTAGCGCAAATCAAAGTGCCCAAGGCCCCGGCAAGACTACCCGTATTCCTGGAGCAACACCAGAGCGAAAAGCTGTTTGCCGAAATACAATATCCCGATGGCTGGGATGGCCTTAATCACCGGCTGATCCTGGAACTTTTATACCAGACCGGTATGCGGCGGGGCGAGTTGATCAGCCTGAAAGAAAGGGATATTGACTTATTCAGAAATGAACTGGTCGTACTAGGAAAACGAAATAAGGAGCGGGTAATTCCTATCGGTGCGGACCTGGTACAAATGATCCGGGAATATTTAAAAGAAAAGCAACAAATAATCCATTGTGAACATAATAATTTGCTAACTTTAGAATCAGGAAAACCACTGTATGATAACTATGTATACCGGGTAGTAAACCGCTACCTGGGCCAGGATATAACTACTTTAAGTAAAAGAAGCCCCCACGTTATGAGGCATACTTTTGCGACCCATTTAACGCATAATGGTGCCGGTATCAATGCCATCAAAGAATTATTAGGGCATAGCAGCCTGGCCGCTACACAGATCTATACACACAGTAATATCGAACATTTGAAAAAAATATATCAGCAGGCGCATCCCAAAGCGACTAATGAATCCTAAACATAAATTGTTAACACTTAAAATTAAACCAATATGAACGTTCAAATTCAGGCAGTACATTTTGATGCAGATCAGAAATTAATCGATCATATAGAAAAGAAAGTTGAAAAATTTAAAACTTTCCATGAAAAAATTATCAATGTAGAAGTCTCCCTGATCCTGGAGCATGTAAATGAAAAACTAAATGATAAAGTAGTGCATATCAAGGTGAATATACCTAAAACGTCCCTGTTCGCAAAAAATGAGTCTAAAGTATTTGAAGAATCCTTCGAGTATGCTTTTGATTCTATTGTAGCACAAATTAAAAAGCATAAAGAAAAATTAATAGCATAAGCTTTAGCAAAGGCTGCGCTCAATATATATTAAAAAAGGAAAGACCCTCAGCAGACGTTGAGGGTCTTTACATTTCACCTAAAAACAAAAAACAATACTCCCGTGTAATTAAATACACCCCAAGGGGAGAAGAGTATCGCACTCTTGTTATACTAACTATAATAGACGGTCAAAACTTACAATAGTTTAGGTAAGAATTTGTTAATAATGGATTGTTGGTCATAAATAGTCCCGGAATCTGCACAATGCCGCCCGGCAAAGCGGGGGCTGTAGAATAAAGCGGCTTATTCCCGCATTTTTACTAGGTTTGCGTTGTCAATTATAATCTTCATGAAACGGATCCGCATATTGCTACTGCTATTGCTTAGCGCTTTTAACCTATTTGCCCAAAACGACACCGCCACCGACCAGACACGCCTGAGCCTGCTCACTTGTGGCGTTGGCGACGAGCTTTATTCTTCTTTCGGGCATACAGCTATACGGTATACCGATCCTGCCCGGGGCATTGATGAAGTGTATAACTACGGGATGTTTAATTTCGGCCCGGATTTCCTTATGAAGTTTACCCGAGGGAAACTGTTGTACTATGTAGGCATCGGCAGCTATTTTAACTTCGTAGAGGATTACAGTTATGAGCAGAGGAGCGTAGTAGAACAGGAGCTGGCCTTAAGCTCAGAGCAAAAAAGCAAAATACTGGCTTTTTTAAAAGACAACCTGAAGCCCGAAAACAAATACTACAAGTATGATTTCCTGTATGATAATTGTGCTACCCGGGTAAGAGATATTTTTCCGGGTACATTGGGTCAGGGCTTTAGCTTTGGCAGCTCCCTACCCGAAGGGCGGAAGATAAGCTTCCGGAAGATTATTAATGAATATCAACGCAATAATCACTGGGCGCGTTTAGGTATTAACATCGTGCTGGGCAGCCGGATCGATAAGGTAATGACTAATGAAGAAGCTATGTTCCTGCCGGACATGCTGATGCAGGGCATGGCCACTGCCCAGCTGGATGGGGTAGCGATTGTTACCGGCAGTCCTAAGCAAATAGTTAAAGGCGCTGATCGTTCTGCGCTCAGTCCTAACGGCCCCCTGTGGGCCATGATCGGGCTATTGTTAGTCACCTTAATAGTATTTTTTGTAAGACCCCTGCAGGTACTTAAGCCCGCCATTGCTTTATTGCACCTGTTACTCAGCGGTTTATTGGGCATTATGCTTTTATTTATGTGGTTGGGTACCGATCATCAGTCTTGTGCCAATAACTATAACCTTTTATGGGCATTACCTTTCAATCTGCCGTTCGCGTTCACTATTTTTAAGCCTCGGAAATGGCATAAGCAGTATAGCCTCATCGCGATCGTATTGCTTATCCTTGCATTAATGGTCCATGTAATCGGCATACAGGCAATGGCGATTACAGAGCTGCTCCCGTTCTTCCTTTGCTTGCTTTACGTGTATTTATTTATATATAAAAGAGCCATTGGCGCTTTTGGCGGTGGCGCCGGCAGCTCGGTACCGGCTTAGTAATATGACAGTTTACTTACATTCGGAATTGTAATTTTGCACATTAAGCCTGTAATATTTACAGGTAAAGTATTGTTTATTAAGTTCAGCTAAATATTATGATAAGAGCAGAGAAGAAAGCGTCTTTATTAATTGTTGAAGATGAAGAGAGCTTAAGGGAAGCTTTAAAGCTGAATCTGGAGCTGGAAGATTACGAGGTAACAACCGTTATCAGCGGTACGGCTGCTATAAAGGCTGTAAAGCAGGAGTATTTTGACCTGATCATCCTGGACATTATGATCCCGGAAATGGATGGACTAACTGTATGCGAAAACATAAGAATCCAGAATAATGATGTGCCTATCCTGTTTCTTTCCGCCCGTAATACGAGTAATGACCGCATCGAAGGCTTGAAAAAAGGTGGGGACGATTATATGACCAAGCCCTTTGACCTGGAAGAATTGCTGATAAGAGTAGATAAACTGATCACGAAGAATAAGAAGCTCAAAGAGCGTAGCTATGTTCCGGATACCTATACCTTCGGGAAGTGCAAAATAGATTTTTCTGCACAGGTAGGGAAGGATAAGGATGGTAAAAACATAGAATTGAGTAAAAAAGAAATAGCCTTATTACGATTACTCGTAGAGCATAAAAACGAGGTGGTCAGCCGCGAACATATCCTGCAGGCCGTCTGGGGGTATAATGTTTATCCTACCACGCGCACTATAGACAATTTTATCCTGAATTTCAGGAAGTATTTTGAGAAAGACAGCCGTAGCCCGAAACATTTCCATTCCGTACGCGGCGTGGGTTATAAGTTTACCGAGTAGAAGAAATTAAGCCAGAAATTTGTAAAACACGTGAAATATATTAATTTAGGTGTTTTAAACGGAAAATGTTATCATGAGAAAAATATTATTAGCTACAACACTTTGTGCCGGTCTTGCTGCATGCAACCCGGATAAGAAAATGGTAGAAGCCGTGGTGATCAACACCGGGGATATTACCAATGCAGGTTGTGGTTATCTTCTGGTGTTACCTGACAGCTCTTTTTTGAAACCTGTTCGCCTGGATGCTGCCTATCAGCACGATAATTTACCAGTACTGATTGAATATACATTTTCGGGTCTTACTGATACCTGTGATTATGGTCCTAAAGTTTATGAGATGATCTCTATTAGCAAGATCAAAAGAGATTTATAATTTTACTTAATTGTTTATATAAAAGCTGCGCTATCAAAAATAGGGCAGCTTTTTTGTTAAGATTTGTGTAAAAAAATAATTTCAGATGGCTGAAAGTCAACCTGAAATACGGCTTAGTTTCAGGCTAATTAACCTTGCGGAAAAGAGCGGCAATTAATATGGAAACAGTTGCTGCTATTGTGTTTTAAAGAAAGCTACAATTGAAGATAAACTGCTGGTAAAGCCGCATTTAATATAGTAGGAAGACTGATAATATAATATAAAATACGGGAATTCCCGTATTGTTTTTTTTAAATAATATTTTGAACTTTGTAGCACAAGCTTAAATGTTATTCTTTTAAGTATTTGTCTAAAACTACAACCACCTTGAAAATAAGCAGACTAATGCTATCCCTATTCATTTGTAACTTCTAAAAAATATGAGTATGGAACAAAATTACATGATTTCTTAGGCAATTTTCAATGAAGCTTAGATAGTGAAATTGACCTTGTCTTCCTGCCCTGCAATTTTTTGCACCATTCCCAATTTCTGATTGGTATCGCAGCCTTTGATCTACAGATCTCGGGTATTTAGCCTCACTATCTCCATAGCTACTTGAGCTAGACCGTTTGGACGATTCCAAATATGTATGTATGCGATACATACCTCTTTCTGCATTTTACTAAGAAACCAGGTTTTCAAAATTTTTAAAAATTAAAAGCGGCTTGATACCCAAGCCCTGCTTTGTACACCTTAGCCCAGTCTAAACGTAAATTTCCTTATTCGCGTTTGGGGCCTTATCGTCAATTTTTAAACAATTTAGTTATTATTTTATATTGTAATATATTGATATATATTGTTTTACAATTAAATAAAAACTATTATTGAAATAAGACAGTAACTAACCGAATCATTAATCTTAAAACATCAAACTATGAATGTAATTATACAAAAACACCGGATCTGCGCCTGCCTCTTCTTTATCTTCTTTCTGACCATATTGTGCCCCAATACGATCCAGGCACAGCAGAGTAGCCTGATCGCCAATAAACGCGTGGACTGGGTAGCCCCTGCATTTACCGGCTTTACAATTACTAAGAGCGCCACATCCGGGGTAGCAGGACAGACTTCTTCGATTACAAATGAAAATAATATTGTAGATGCAGATGCCGGTACCTCGGCTACAATGACCCTGCATGCTCAGATTGTGGGTGGGGCTTTAGGCTGCCTCACGCCTGTATCGACTTCAGGACAGGGTATTATAACCGTTACCAATGGCAGTACTTATAATTCAGGTAACTATGTTTCTTTCGTGATTACAAATGATGCTAATACTACCTATACTGTTCTGACTTCTGCAAACGGAACGACCTTTACCAATGTAAGCTCCCAGAGTATAATAGATTTGGGAGGAGGAAATATAGAAATAGGTGGCTTTGCCGCTGCAAATTATACACATATCCGTTTAGTGACTACATTGACGGCAGTTAATTGTAGTGAAACGATTAACCGTACGTACCAGGTCAGTAAGGTAACACAGGTGACCTATGCCAGTGCTCCCAATACTACCTGTAATCAGACCGCGCCGCTTGTGTATCCTTTGTTTAACCTGACTGTCGCACCGGCAGCCGCAACAGAAGTGGTAGATGCTGCAACAACAAACTCGACTGCGATCAGCTCTCTTTTAGGCCTTCCAGGAACGCTTTCTGTAACGGATAATTTTTCCACTTATCCTACCGGTAGCTTTATGGGCTTCAGGGTGGGCAACTCTGCAGGGCTCCTGGGAATACTTGGATTAGACCTGCTAAACAGTATTACCTTAAGGACTTACCTGAACGGAACATTACAAGAAACTAAAAACGGGGCCAGCGTCTTATTGGGTGTGGGTTTGCTGACCGGCAGCACTCCTTATGAAGTAGGATTCTTCACCACATTACCGGCAAACCGGGTGGAAATTTCTTTTTCTTCCGCATTGGGCTCTATGAACGTATATAACGCGATTTTTAAATGCTTCTCTGAAGGTCCAGTACTGGCTTGTAATACAAAAACTATTCTAAGAAGTCCGGCTTACCCGGTAACCGTAGACAAGAATACCTCCGGCTTATTGAATGTAGGCTTGCTGGGAGAGAATATCATCAACCTGGATTATATGCTGGACGCGGATACTACTAACTATGCTACGGTTAGTCAAAGCCTGGCTAATGTGGGGAATGGCCTGCAAATTTCTGTAAAGAAATCCCTGGCAGCTTTCCCGGGTGGTTATTATGCCGGGTTTGATATCGGCCAGTCCGGAACACTTGCACTGGAACTGCTGGATAACCTGGGTGTAGCCACCTATCTGAATGGCAGCCTGCAGGAAACAGTAACCGGTAACGGCTCTTTACTGAACCTGGGTACCTCGCTCCTGAATGGCGATGGCCGTAAGCTGATTGGCTTCAAAACAGACCCGGCAAAACCCTTCAATGAGATCCGCCTGGTATCAACCGGGTCTGTTGCTTTAAATGTATTGAAGCAATTACGCATCTATGGCGTGGTAGCGCAACAATTCTGCGCAGGTGCGGCGTTGCCGAATAATACAATGGTAAAAATGACGCAACCGGCATACCCGGTCTATGTTGACGGTAAGTTTACCAGTAACAGTGGCCTGATCGCGGTGGCAGGTGCGATCAACACTTCCGAAAATGTGATCGATGCAGATCCTGCTAACTTTGCCTCGATCGATATGACGACCGGTGTAGGCACTACCACTACGTTTGCGGTAACCGATGCGGTGACCAATTATACCGGTACCCATTATGTATCATTTGATATCGCGATGAATAAACTGGTGGATGCGGGAGTGCTCAGTGCTATACAGATCCGCCTGATCAGGGATGGCGTTTTATTGAACACTACTTATACCCCATCATTGCTTGCCGGTATTGGCGCGGCAGCAGGAGAGCAACGCCAGAGGATAGGCATCGTTACTACTGAAGAGTTCGATGGCGCTCAGCTGGTGATTGACGGTGTTGCGAATATCGGCCTCCTGGGTACGGTAAAAGTATACGATCTTTCTATCGAAAAGCTTAATGCAGCACCGCTGTTGTGTAATCAGACCGTAGAACTTAAGAACGGCCAGCACCCTGTGGTGATCAATGATACCCGGACCGGCGCCCAGGGCCTGGTAAATGTTACGGCAGCTGGCAGCGCAGTTGAAAATCCATGGTACGTGATCGATACTTCATCCACAAACTATGCCAAGCTGACCAAAACAGTTGGTGTCGCTAACAATGTCGCCCTTTCTGTTGTTAACCCGATTGAGCAATATCCTATAGGTACCTTTGCCGGGTTCAGAATCGTGAATGAAAATACAGGCTTGTTGCAATTAGACCTGTTCAACAGTATTACCGTAACCACTTACTTGAATGGGGTAGCGCAGGATGTAGTTGCCGGCAACAACCTGATCAACCTGGGCCTTGTAGGGCTGCCTATACTAGGTTCGGGCAGCGGAACGCCTTACAATGTTGGTTTTTATAGTACCCAACCATTTAATGAGATCCAGGTTTCGCTGAACGATTTAGTGGGCGTGAACGCGGGCCTTACCAATACTGTAAGGGTATATAGCGCATTCGTAGATACCCGTTTCGCTACAGGTAATAGCCTGTTGTGCTCCAATACCAATCCTGACTTTACGGTAAATTATGTGAACCGGCTTGCAACGGGTAACCTGAGCACGAACGACAAAATGCCTGCGGGTACCACTTACGGTCCTGCAGTAGCCGGGGCTGCTAACCCAAATGCCAGCCTGCCGTCAATTAATAGTGATGGTACCTATTCATTTACTCCGGCTGCTCCGGGTGTATATAAATTTGATGTAAACGTTTGTACCCCGGGGCAGACTACTGGTTGTATCACCGAGCGCCTGACTATTTCAGTAGTAGATCCGGCTTTAAGCACCAACAGGCCTGTTGTCAACGATGATGTGGTGGTGATGAAAGGGGCCGCGACAAACCCGCCTGCGCTGGCGATCAACGTAAGACAAAATGACGGAGCGGGTAACCTGACCGGAACTATAGGACTACCGGTTGCGATTACAAGCGGCACAGGCGCGCCGGCTCATGGTACCGTATCTGTGAATGGTTCCGGGCAACTGGAGTACACGCCTGCAGCAGGTTTTTATGGGATAGATGAGTTTGCTTATACCATTTGTGAAACACCTTCCGGTATTTGTGATACGGGTAGGGTGCGCGTTACTGTCCTGGTAAGTGATGTGCCTAACAGTACCCTTGCAGTTGACGACTACACGCCGGTTGTTTATAATGGCGCCTTAACAGTACCTGTGGCCAGGGGAGTATTGGCTAATGACACTGATCCGGAAGGTAATACACAGACCGTTACGGCTAAAACAGAGACCGCGACCGGTAAGGGTACCATCGTATTGAATGCAGATGGCAGCTATACTTTTACCCCCGTTGCCGGTTACCTGGGTGATGCCCAGTTTACCTACGAGATAACGGATAATGGTACGCCTGCTTACAGTGTTAACGGCACCCTGCACTTCCTGGTAAGAGAAAATCCTTATGCCACTCTACCGGACCTTGCGGTTGCTTACATCAACAAAGAAGTTTCAGGTAATGTGGCTAACAATGATAAAATGCCGGTGGGCACAAGTTATGGTACTCCGGTTCCGCTTGCCGGGAACCCGAATACCGGTATCCCTGCTTTAACAACGACCGGGACCTATACTTTTACACCGACAGTAGCGGGAAGGTACGAATTTGATGTCCCTGTTTGTATGCCGGACCAGGCATCCGGATGCCCGCTACAGCGTTTAGTGATCACGGTATTAAATCCTGCAGTGGCTACCAATGGCCTGATCGTTAATAATGATGTGGCTTATGTGAGAGGAAATGGCACAAACCCTGCTTCTGTCACCATCCCTGTAAAATTGAATGATGGCAATGGTAATATAGGCGGGACCTTGTCCAACCCGGTAATCCCGGCCTCCGGAACCGGCGCGCCGGCCCATGGAACTGTGAGTGTGGATGGCAATGGCAACGTGATCTATACCCCTGTCGCAGGCTTTTATGGTACCGACCAGTTTACCTATACCGTTTGTGAAACACCGTCCGGCCAGTGCCAGACCGCGGCAATAATAGTTGAGGTATTGTCCCCTGACCTGGTGAACTCAACCTGGGCTATCGACGATTATAAAACGACAACTAAGAACGCTGCTATGACGGTAACGGCTGCAAACGGGGTGTTGGCAAACGATATGGACCCGGAGTATAATGCACTTAGTGTAGTGCCTAAAACAGAAACTGTAACAGGTAAAGGTACATTGGTGCTGGCGGCAGATGGCAGCTATACATTTACACCCGTTACAGGCTACACCGGGCCGGTAACTTTCAGCTACGATATTGCTGATAATGGCACGCCGTTGAAAACGGCAAAAGGAACTTTAATGATTTTGGTAAAACTAATACCCGACTTGACAATTACGACTCAGATCAGTACCTCCAACTTTACTATCGCTAACCTGACTACAGCAAACCTCCGTATAAGATTGCATGAGATCGAGGGGTCACCGACCATGAACTTCTCTGCTCCTGTATATGTAAGGCTCAGCAAGAGCAGTGCGGCGTTTACTTACAGCTTTGACCCGGCATTGACGACGATCAATGTGCCCGGAGCTACACCTGTAGATAATACGCACTGGGAGCTAGTAACAAACAATTCTACGATGATGCTGTTCAAGCTGAAACCAGAGTTTGAGCTCAGCCCTAATGCTCTTACAAGTATCGGGGTATCCATCCAGGTTATTGGTAGCGCGACTACTTCGACGAACAATATCACTACTGTGGTTTACAACGGGTCAGGAGGCGAAGCCGTAAGTAATAATAATAGTAATGTGAGGAAAGTGAACATTCAATAACAAAAGATCATCAATAACACATCAGACTTTTAAAAATTAAGATTATGAGAAAAACTTTAGCTTTATTAGGAATCATTCTTACCACTTATGGCACAGCATCCAGCCAGATAACTCCGGCAACGCAAGATGCCGATCCTGCAGCGGGTTCTGTAGCGCTTGTAGGTGGTGGTAACCAAATTAATCAAACCGGGCAGATATCATATACTGTTACAAACGAAGCGACTGTTTCGCCAGGCACTACAGGACTCATACCCTCAAGCGCCCTGGAAATTACCATCGGCTTCCCGAATGAATATGGCTTGCAGCCGGGGGTGACCCCTGTTGTGACCAACTGGACCGTAGTATCTCATACTGCCAACCAGCTAGTACTCACTAACGACCTGCCTATTGATGCCGGCGGGGAGCTTGTAGCCAATGTAGCCATTGTAGGCTTTACCCAGACCGCTACACCACAGGCCACTACAATTACAGTAGATCGTAGTGCCCCTATAATTGTAGGAAATGCTACTATAGCTAATGATGGAAGTTCTGCATCGCTAGCGGTTTCTGCTCCTTTGCCTGTAAAGTTGGTGAGCTTTACCGCGCATCAGAAAAACTGCGGAGTGGTAGCGCTGGATTGGAAAACCTCCAAAGAGGAGCATGTAGCTCGCTTTGAGCTCCAGTACAGCGAAGATGGTAACCGGTTCAATACTGTAAAAAAAGTTCAGGCGCAAAACGCGGCCATGGGTGCGACTTACTCTGCTACCGTAGAGCAAGCAGGTAAAGAAGGATTTTATCGCTTAAAAACAGTAGATATTGACGGTGCATTTGCACTAAGTCACGTGACCAAAGTCGTGCTGACCTGTGAGGCGAATGTGATCAGCGTATCGCCCAACCCGGCACTTAACGCTTTCAATATCGCGGGACTGGCAACGGACGCAGAGGTCGTGTTGTACAATATGACCGGACAGCAAATGCTGAAACAGCAAGTAAAAGCAGGGGAAAGTAAAGTTGATATTACTACACTTCCTGCCGGAAATTATAATTTAATCATCAGAGATGCGTACAACGCCGGGACTACATTTAAGCTTGTTAAGCTGTAGCTAAGCGTTTAAAATTGTGAGTCGAGATTACCTTTTACCAAAAATCATTTGTTTCATACTAGTTAAAGCCCCTGCAGGAACTGTTCTCAGTTCATTGACTGGGGTTTTACTATTTATAGGAATTAGCAATAACAGCGGCTTGTCTATAAAGCGAAATTATCGCTTAAGGTCATCAATGGAGATGAGCTCATGCTGTAAAGCATAGGTGATGACGCCGATGAAATTTTGGGAGCCTGTTTTTTCCATCAGGTTGGCCTTATGTTTTTCCACAGTTTTAGGGCTGATGTTGAGCATTTCACCAATACTGCTGCCACTATATTCTTTAAGGGTGAGTCTTAATATCTCATGTTCGCGGGCAGAGAATAAAGATTTATTTTCTGCTATTACGGCATTACCTATTTCCATTTCTTTAGCTATGCCATGAATGATGCTGGCAAAGCTGTTTTCAAAATAGAAACCATTATTGTTCAATTTATTGATCGCGTTTTGCAGCTCTATTGGATCTGCGTTTTTAGTGAAAAAGCCCTGGACCCCCGATTTTAATACCCGGCTTATGGTATCCCGTTCGTTCAGCTGCGTAAGTACCAGGGTCTTTATGGCCGGATATTCTGTTTGCAGGATCTTGCTGGTTTCAAACCCGTCCATTACGGGCATTTGAAGGTCCAGTAGCAAAATGTCTACCTGTGTATGCTTTAAGCGTTCGAGGAGCTCAGCCCCGTTTTCCGCCTCTAAAATTACCTGCATGCCCTCAAAACTATTGATCAGCAGGCCCAGGCTTTTCCTGAACAGCGTGTGGTCATCTGTAATTGCAATCCGCAGCATTAGCTTCCCTTTTTTAATGTTAGAATAATAGTATTACCTGTTTCCTGTGGTCCCTGTTCCAGTATCGCGCCTATTTGCTTAAGCCGGGTAGTAATACTTTTCAGGCCGATTCCTTTTGAACTTTTCAGTTGCTGGTAAAAATCAAAAGGAGCGCCATCATCGGATAAGGTAACTTTCACCAAATGCTCAGAGGCACTTATTGAAAACTTAACCTGGCTGATCTTGCCATGCTTGAACATGTTGTTGAATAATTCCTGTATGATACGGTAGAGCTCGTAGGCTTCGGTCTGTGTAAGGGTAATGTACTCATTAAGATATTGATCGTCTACGTCGATTTTAGACCATTTCCTGAATTTCACGAAAAAGTCTTTTAAAACAGCAACCAGCCCCAGCGTGTCCAGTAAAGGCGGCATCAGGTTATAGCTGATCATTTGAATATTTTCCTTGGTATGATCCAGGGTTTGCTTTACTTCCTGTAAAACAGATTTTTTAAAATGGTCTTCTTCTTTCGTGTAGAGCAGGGATATATAGTTACTGATTGCATTAAGATCACCATTCACGCCGTCGTGGAAATCACTGGCGATTCTCCGGCGCTCTTTCTGCTCCACTTCCAGTGTCGCCTTGAGCAGGTTTTCCGCTTCTTTTTCACGCATACTATACACTCTTTTATGATACAGGAGGGTAATCAGTATGAGGGTAACCGCAAGTGCAAGCATCATAAAAGTGCCCACCCAGAATAAAAACTTTAATTCGATTTCATTTGCCATGCTCCAAAACTTAAAAGAATTCTGAATATGAAAGCCGCTATGATATTTACCAGCCAATAGTCATGAAAATCGCTATTAACACTTAACATGCTATCTCTTAGCAAAAACAAGAAAAAGGTACTGGTATAATACAATAGAAAGCCGGATACGAAGTAAAATTGCGAACTTTTCCAAAGATTAGGTATACTCATCTCAATAAATAATTTCCTAACCCAAAGTGTTGATCCCATAATGACAAAAAGCGGTGTAATTGTTTTAGTGGCCGATGTCGCGATAAAACTTGCTGAAGGAATAAAGGACAATATATATGCTATCAGGAAAAGAACAAGTGTACTACTGAACAGAATCTTGAACTGCGGCCTTATCAGCTTGAAATAAAAATAATATATGGCAACAAATTCTAAGAGCGTATACAGTTGAAACCAATAATTAGTGTTTATTTGAAGTAACACCGAGCCAACATATTCATATATAGTCGCAATTGCTGTGAGCCACACAAAGGGAGCGCCGGCACGTTTAAATTTAAAGGCAATGCCTTTAATAAACAGTAAAAGCAGGGGTATTAGCCCTGCAAAAAGTACTATGTAAAAAAATGAGTTGTACAATACAGTTTAGATATCGGCCACTAAGATACTATTTTGTGCGCAAGCAGTGGGACATGGAGTCAGGCGTTCTAAAAATAATTCTGCACACATGTCATTTCCCAGATTGTCTACACCGACTAAAACAAGGTTTTCTACATCATTGTTTTTGTCATACCCCCTGTAAATACGAATGCCCATTAATTCTTTCTGGTCCATTAATTCTTTGATTCTTTCTGCTCCTGCATAAAAACATTTGAAAGCATCCGGGTTTGCGGTCTGGAAATCGTGTGTGAATGCTACAGCTTCTTCCTTTGGAATGAATTCACCTGTGGTGTTACTAATTGTCATAAAAAGAGAAATTTAATGCTGCAAAATTCCTCTCTTCATTTGGATTTTACAATACGGGAATTCCCGTATTTTTTTACAAAATGCGGAAAAACCCTGACAACCAATAATTTTGCCAGGGTAAGAAGTGTAGGTTCTATGGTGCTTTTAGCTGAAAAAAATTATATGTATGCTAGGCCTTGTGTTATTATCTTTAGTTTGTATAGGCAAAATTCTACAATTTTACCTTTTCAGACAATACTGGAATTCCCGTATTTTTTAGCGGAAATGTGTTATTAGCCGTATCTTTTTACGTATTTATAACTTTTCAAGGAAGATTACTACATCATTGATCCATGCTGCCCTGTATTGGTTGAGGTAATTTTCATGCCCGGCCAATGGGTATATAATGAGCTGTTTTTCCCCTTGCAGATTACGGTACACAGATTGGGTAGCGGCTAAGCTCACATTTTTATCCCGGCCCCCGCTCATTAAAAGTACAGGAGCCTTAATAGAAGTGGCATAAGTTTCAGGCTTATGGCCAAAAGCCCAGAAATTATTTTGAACACCGCCCCAGAAGACAAGCAGGCCCGCCATAGGGAAGCGGGGTAATTGCATTTGGTCAAAACGGGCACCTACTGTTTCATACATAGTATTAAAAGGGCACTCCAGGATCAGCCCGCTGACCTTTAAGGGGTAATCCTGCATGGCCTTCATAATAGCTGCCGCCCCCATAGAAGTGCCATGTAGATAAATATTGGGATAATCTTTTTGTTCCAGGAAGTCAAAAGCGGTTTTTACCTGCTCCGCCTCGTGGAAACCGATACTCGTCGTATTGCCTTCAGAGCCGCCACTTCCCATGAAATCTACCAGCAGTACATCGTAGCCTAAACTATCAAAGATCGCTGCCTTATCCAGCATGCCGGACTTTTCGCCGCCATAACCATGAAACAGGGCTACGGCGCCTTTAACTTTGCGATCATCTTGAGCAGTGTCCGGTTGCCCGGAATACCAGCATTCAATGGTGTAATTGCTTTGCAGTTTTAGGGTTCGGTAGCTTTCCGGTGCCGGGAGTTTTGCCCGGGGCCTGGGATTATTGACGCCCTTTACGAGAGTTTTTACTTTTTTACCTAAGCTTAGCTGTTCCGGTCTCTGCGTTTTAGGCGCATCATTTTTACTGAAATGGGTAAAAGCATAGGCATGGAGAAATGCAATAGCATTTAAACCAATAAATCCGGCAGTAAGGGTGATCCATATGAAGCGTTTAACTTTTCGCTTTTTTAATCCAGGCATAGCAGGTGTATACTCCGTTTTATTTTTGAATAACTGTAGTAATGCCTACCTGGCCTTCCAAAAGCTTGTGGACCGGGCAGCGGTTAGCTATGCCATAAAGGCTTTCGAGCGCTTCAGGGGTAAGGCGGGCATCTTCAAAAGATATCTTCCGGTCGAAATTGGTAAACGATTCCGCTTTATTATAATTGATTTTTACCTCAACCCGGATACCGCCTACCTCCCATTCCTTGCGGTCTATATACATTTTTAAAGTGGCCGCGGTACAGGTTGCCAGCGAGGCTGCCAATAGCTCAAATGGATTC
The DNA here is from genome assembly GCA_016786705.1 of Taibaiella sp. Classification (GTDB taxonomy): domain Bacteria; phylum Bacteroidota; class Bacteroidia; order Chitinophagales; family Chitinophagaceae; genus Edaphocola. The sequence continues at coordinate 537,554 of JAEUVV010000013.1, read as the reverse complement.
ATGCCTTTATCCTTACCACCCAGGGACAAGGGCTCATCTGTAGTAATGGTATGTTGCCGCGCCTGCACTTTGGTTTCATAAGGTTCCAGCCCGATAGCCGCGCTGACGATAACTTCGATCATAATATAATTTAATATTGAGGCTCAATAATAACTAAGGCAAACCAATACTATGCCTGAAGGTCTGAATGGCATTAAGATGTTGCTCTTTCAGTATTTCGTCTGTAATGCCTTTTTCGCGATCGAAATGTTCGTTGAATTTGGGCAATGAAAAGGTCGCTTTGATATCTGCTGCAAATTGCGGAAAGAAGGTGCTTGCCTCTTTCATCACATTACCGCCGCCATAGCCACCGGGAGAAGTAGACATCAGCAGCATAGGCTTGTTTTGAAATACTTTTACATTGATCCGGGAGGCCCAGTCAAATAAGCTTTTGAAAGCGGCGCTGTAACTCCGGTTATGCTCCGCCATGGAGCAGATGATCGCATCCGCCTGCTCAATACCTTGCAGGAAACGGAAAGCGGCTTCCGGGTGCCCCTGCTCCTTTTCGATATCTACACTAAACAGGGGTGCGGCAAAATCTTTAAGATGGATGAATTCAATAGTGCAGTCCTCAAAGTTTTTGAGCGTTGCGTTAACCAGTGCATGATTAATGGAAGTGCTGGAACTACTGCCGGCAAATGCGAATATGTTCATCGTTTTTGTATATGGATAAAAGGATTATTTTTTCAGGTTAGGCGCTTCGGGCAAGGGCACATATTCTTTATCATCCCCGGGTACTAAAGGAAATGCCTCATGATTCTGGGCTTTCCAGTTTTGCTTCGCGGCTTCTATTTTTGCTTTATCTGAGTGGACAAAATTCCAGAAGATATATCTTTCCTCCGGGAATGGTTCACCGCCGAATATATAGACTGTACTGTTGGCACTCATTTCAAAAGCGCAAAGATTGGCATTCTTGGCTACGAGTAATTGTTTGCCGCCATAATCATTGCCTTCAATATGTGCGGTTCCTTCCATCACATACATGGCAGCCTCTCCATAAAGGTCCGCGCCTATATTGATGGTTTTGGGTTCACTTGTTTTGATCTCGATAAAAAACAGCTTACTGTGTACCGGTACAGGGGATTGTTTGCCAAAAGCGGTTCCGGCGATTAACTTGTAGGTTACGCCATCTTCTGTCCAGGCCGGAAGGTCTTGTGCCTCTATATGGTGGAAGCTGGGCGCCGCATCTTCAAGCTCTTTTGGCAAGCCGATCCAGATCTGGAAGCCATGCAGTGATTTCTCGGTGGTCTTCAGGTATTCAGGCGTACGTTCTGAATGTACAACGCCTTTACCTGCCGTCATCCAGTTGACCGCGCCGGGCTGGATCTCTATAGCATTACCCAGGCTGTCCCGGTGAAAAATAGCGCCTTCAAACAGGTAAGTCAGGGTAGACAGGCCTATATGCGGATGTGGGGGTACTTCCAGGTTCTGGTATTCCTTAAGGGCAGCAGGGCCCATATGATCGATAAATACAAAAGGGCCTACCGTACGTTTTTCCCTGAAAGGTAATAAGCGCCCTACCAGGAAATTGCCGATATTGGCAGAGCGTTCTTCAATTACCAATCCAACATTGGACATCATAATATTTAAATTTTCTTGTTTACAAATTTTGATAACCGTTAAAGGTGGGGTCAACCAACTTTTTCCATTCGGGATGCCTTTTTATAAAGGCAAACACATAAGGACAGAAAGGTAATAATTTTTTACCACTTTGCTCAATAGAGTACAGCGTTTTTTCCACCAGGGCCGCCGCGGCGCCTGTTCCGCCGAGTTCTTCGGGCGCTTCGGTATGGATCAGGGCTATTTGCCTTGACGTTTCTTTATAATCTATAAAAGCGGTATAGCCGTTATATTCCAGTTCATAGCGATGTTCCTGCTCGTTTTTATGCAAAGGAATATTTTCAAATATTGCTTTCATTTTTTTGATTTTTATGAGGGTGAAATGATTAGGTTTAATCTTCCAGGTAACCGAACTTGCCTGTGTTATAATCTTCAAAAGCCTGCACGATCTCATCCCTGTTGTTCATCACAAAAGGGCCATGTGCAAAAATAGGTTCCGCAATAGGTAAGCCGCTCAGGATAAGCACCACAGCGTTTTCGGTCGCCTCAATCTCGAAAGCTGAGCCTTTGTTGTCAAAGAGTGCAAGGTGGTCTCCCGCCACTTTATGGCTGCCGTTAATGAGAATTTCCCCTTCGATCACTAAAGCCAGTGTGGTATAATTAGCCGGGAAGTCAAAATTTGCTTTACCGCCTTTGTTTAATTTGGCATTCATCATGTGAATCGGGGTAAAAGTGCTTGCCGGCCCTGTAGCCTCTTTGTATTGCCCGGCTATCAGCTCTATGTAGCCGTCTTTTTCCGCGGCTACCCTTACCATCTGGCTGTTTTCAATAGCCTGGTATTTTGGGGGCGACATTTTATCTTTCGCCGGCAGGTTAACCCAAAGCTGTACCATTTGGAACTCACCACCGGTTTTAGCCCATTCTTTTTCATGATGTTCTTTATGCAATACACCGCTGGCCGCGGTCATCCATTGTACGTCCCCTTCGCCGATCACCCCGCCACCACCGGCGCTATCATGGTGCTCTACCCGGCCTTTATAGGCAATAGTCACCGTTTCAAAACCACGGTGGGGGTGCACGCCTACTCCCCTTGGCTCCGGGGCAGCAGGGAAGTTATATTTTGAATTATAGTCCAGCATAATGAAGGGGTCCATACGCTGCATATGCAACTGCGGATTGCCTGGAATAAAATTATGTACTCTGAAGCCATCGCCTACAAAATGGGGGCTTGCCGGGGCTATAACTGCGCTTACATTTTTCGTACTCATCTTTTAGTATTTTATAAGTACAAAGTTCAATCGTATTAAGGTGTTGGCCATTGATCTAAGTTAAGTAATAGAAATTGTAACTTTATGGTCAATAAATATAAGAAAATGAGTGCTAAGGTACATACGACCAATTATCAAAATACATTGATCACCCCGGCTGATGATAGCAAAGCGGTCAGCGCAGTAATGCCACCGCTGAAGGAGGAGAAGAAGACCATTGCTAACCTGCAGTTCGAAATGATCTATAACGAACCCTATAAATATACTTCTGATGAAGTATTGTTCGAAATTTACAGGAAAAGAAAAGGTGCGGAACATGATCTGGTAGCCGAGGATAGAAAAGCGTTCTTTTCGAAAGGACAGCCCTGCCTGCGTACTTCGGCCCTGGCCAAGCAATACGGCTGGGGTATACACCATGATGAGGAAGGTCGCGTGGCTTTAGTAGCTATGGAAAGCGATGACTTTACGGAGCTGATGGCGGATCCCGGAGTGAAGAAAGTAAAGGCTATGAAAACAAGCCGTTGATTAAAATAATGGCTTGCTTATTTTAAGTGCGGCTTACTCTAAAGCCTTTAAGTTTAAAGAATAATAAAACGGTCCGCATCTTTTAGGAAGGGAAGTTTGGTACGTGCTTCTGCTAGTTTGTGGTATTGGAAGGTATGCGTGTAGACACCTGTTTCCTCTTGAAGGTTCCAGAGTACTTCTCCCCATGGGTCAATGATACTGCTGCTACCATTGTGATAGATATCCTGTGCATCATTACCCACGCGGTTAACGCCTACCACGTAAGACTGGTTCTCGATAGCTCTTGCCTTCAGTAAAGTGTTCCAGGCATTGATACGCCGTTGTGGCCAGTTGGCTACATAAAGCAGGATGTCATAAGAAGCCGGTTCGCCTTCCTGTGGCGGGGCCTGTCTTGCCCATACCGGGAAGCGCAGGTCATAGCAAACCTGCAGGTTGATCCGCCAGCCATTTACCTGCACGATTACTTTCTGGCGGCCGGCGCTGTATTGCGCATCTTCCCCGGCAAAGCCGAACAAGTGTTTTTTATCGTAGTGATAATGTTGCCCGTCCGGTTGCATCCAGACGAGGCGATTATAAAAAGCGCCTCCTTCTTCAATGATAAGGCTACCGGTTATAATTTTTTTTAACCGGGCTGCATGCTGTTTCATCCATTCTATTGTCGGCCCGGTCTTTGTTTCCGCCATAGCGGCTGCATTCATGGTGAAGCCGGTGGAGAACATTTCCGGTAAAACGATGATATGGCTATGGGATGGAACCTGGAGCAACAGGGTTTCAAACATCGAGAGATTAGCCTTCTTGTCTTCCCAATGAAGATCGGCCTGGATACAGCTTACAATTAAATCCTTCATGCTATGCTTGGTGCTTTAAAAACCTGTTCGTGAATGATGCAGGCAGGTGAGCGATAGATTTTGTCTGGTAGTTATAGCATACCAGCCCGACTTTTGCTTCGGCAATGGTAATCTGTTGACCGTTTCTTTCCGTCGTAATCGCACAAATCATATCAAATGAGCGTGCGGAGAAGTTGACGAAGAAAATTTTACAAGATAATTTATCTCCTAAAAAAGCCTCATTTTTATAACGCACCATCAGGTCGGCCTGGATCAGCCCGAGGCCTTCTATATTAAACTCTGTATAGCCCATATGTGCCAGAAACCGCACCCTGGCCTCATGTAGGAAGGATACCAGGCTGTCATTACCCACATGGTTGCCATAATTTATGTCGCTCACACGCACGGTTATAAGGCATTCAAAATCAGGTTTGTCCGCAGGTAAAATTATCTTCACTTTTTCCATTCGAAAAAAAACTACATGTTATTGTTTTGTAAAATTAGCTATTTTCGCATAATTCGAACACTCTTGCTATTGCTTACTTGCTTTTTTACGAAATAGCCATGAAAATAATTTGTATAGGACGTAATTATTTGCCCCATATCAAAGAGCTTCAAAATGAAGTTCCGAGAGAGCCTGTGATATTTATGAAACCCAAGACTGCAATTGCTAATCTGGGTTTCCCTGTGTATTATCCAAAGTTTACAGAAGAGCTGCATTATGAGGCAGAGGTAGTGATACGGATCTGTAAAAACGGGGCACGCATCACAGAAGCGAATGCCCGTAATTATTTCAAAGAGTGGACTATAGGACTGGACTTAACGGCGCGTGACTTACAAACCAAGCTTAAGAAAAACGGCTTGCCCTGGGAAATCTCTAAAAGCTTTGATAACTCTGCTATTCTTGGCGATTTTGTGCCGGTACCCTTCGATAAATTGCATGATACAAACTTTGAATTATACCAGAATGAAGAGCGTGTACAGCTGGGTAATACCAAGGATATGATTTTTTCCATTGAGAAAATTATTGCTTATGTATCTCAATTTTTTACTTTACAGATGGGAGATCTTATCTTTACAGGAACGCCGGAAGGTGTAGGTATGGTTTTGCCTTATGACGAGTTTGATGGGCGGCTTGATGGTAAGACCTTACTGAAGGTCACCATTAATTGATATTATGAACTACATAGCGCACACGAAATATATACTGCTCAGAATCTTTGTTATTCTGAGCAGTTTTTTCATGTTAGGATCCCCTTCGTTGCAGGCACAGCAATTTTTCTTCCAGAATTTTAATACAGAGCATGGCTTAATACAATCCCAGGCTTATACTTTAGGACAGGATAAGTATAATCGCCTATGGGTAGGTACCTGGGGCGGCCTGTCTGTCTTTGACGGCACCGGATTTAAAAACTATACCCGGCTGGACGGCCTGCCCGGCAACGTGATACTTTCTTTTGATTTTTTACACGACGGTACTGCCTGGATCGGCACTACAGAGGGGCTTTCCTATTTTGACGGTAATCGGTTTACTAATTATTTTCTTTCTGAAAATGCAGATTCCAACGGGATTTCCGTGGTTAAAGTCGATAATCGAAGCCGGGTATGGCTAATGTCCCGGAACAAGCTCTGGCGATTTGATGAAGGGAAATTCCAGCTGCAGACTACGCAGCCGGATTACATTTTTTCTTTGTTTAAAGATAACCGGGGGGTGATCCATGTCGCTTACCTGAGAAGCGGGATCTACAAATTTGAGAATGATGCCTGGCAGATGGTCTTAGCGCCACCTAAAGGGCTGCTAGTGAATGCGCGATTTTCAAATAGCGGCCGTTTATACGCCTTAACAACAGAAGGGATCATCAGAAAAAGCGGCGATACAACTGCCTATATTTCCGGTGCATTGCCAGAGCTGGGGCTACGTAACCTGTCGGCAAAGATGGGAATTGACGATAAAGAGAATATCTGGATCACCTCCCTCAAAGGCGTATGGTTATATAAAGATAAAAAATTAAGCCAGATCACTTATCAGAAGGGACTTAGTGATGAGCAGTCCCTGGACCTTTTTGTAGATAATTATGCCAATCTTTGGATCGCTACCAATGGCTCGGGGCTGTATAAGTATGCCGAAAGCCCGTTCTCCCGTTTTGACAATAAGTTTCTGCCAAATGCCAGAAGTATCTCCAGTATTATGCGCCGGGGCAATAAACTGGTACTGGGCAGTTACTACCTGGGGATTTATGAGCTTAACCTGGATAATTATGTAGTGAATAAAGTAGAGCTTCCCGGGTTTCCGCCGGTATTAAGCTCCATCTACCAGGACGAGCAGCGCATGGTGGTGAGCGGGCTGAATAATTTTGTACAGTGGTATAACGGTAAAGTCAAGCCGATAAAGGCCTCTGTTATTCCCCTGGGCGCAAGCTGGGTAAATGTAAATGATACGATCTGGGGCATTGTAAACGGCGGGTTGTTTAAAATACAGGCGGATCAACTGCTGCCTGTAATAGAAGGTAAATCTTTTATTGCACTGGCCGTTACACCACAGCAGGAAATTTTACTGGGGGCAGCTACAGGTGTGTTGCTTTATAATAACAAAAAAAATATATTAGATACTATTCCGGAACTGAAAAGCGTTCGGGTACATACTTTGCTGGCAGACCAGGACCGCTGGTATATAGGTACTGATGACCGGGGACTGCTGGTGTACGAGCGGCATACAAAGCGTTTTAGTACCATTGATCACAAAGTGGGATTGAGCTGTAATTATGTATATAACCTGCTGAAAGATAAGCATGGATATATTTGGATCGGTACCGGCTGTGGGATAGACCGGCTTTCCCTGGATAATCAGGGCGGGTTCCAGATCAAAAGCTATGGGAAATCAGACGGGCTTAATGGCGCGGAAAGTAATGGAAATGCGTCTTTCCAGGACCGGGATGGGGCAATCTGGTTCGGTACTACCAAAGGGCTTTACCGGTATGATGCCACAAAAGAAAAAGTGATCCGGTTTGCACCCTATGTATCCCTGACCAATATCCAGTTGTTCTCCCGCGATATAGATGCCCGGGCGTTCAGCGACAGCGTGGTGCCATTCGCCGGTATCCCTTACCGCCCGGTGTTCCGGCATGACCAGAACAGCCTTACGTTTACTTTCAGGGCTGTATGTCTTTCCGCACCGGAAAAAATAACGTTTCGCTACCAGCTGCTGGGCGCTGATAAAGAGCTGATTGAGACAAAACAAAATACAGTGACCTATAACCAGCTGGCCCCGGGAAAGTATACTTTTATCGTTTACGCTTCAGACGAGAACGGCCTGTGGCATGAAAACGCGTATAAATACTCCTTTACCATCCAGGCCATGTTTTACCAGACCATATGGTTTAAGGTGCTTGCATTTGTGATCATTGCTTCCGGGATAGGCTATATCATTTATCGTTACAGCCGGCGTAAAGAGGAGCAAAGGCAGCGGGAGCTTAAACTGAGGGAAGAGGAACAGAATAAGGTAAGGCAGAGGACTGCTGAAGACTTCCACGACGAGATCGGTAATAAAATTACCCGGATCAACCTGCTTACGATGATGGCCGAGCGGAAGGCCGAAGGCCGGGACGACCTGCAGGCTTACCTGCAACAGATCCGGCAAAATACAAGTTCTCTTTACCATGGTTCTAAAGATATCATCTGGGCGCTGCAGAAAGAAAGTAATTTTCTAAAAGAAGCATTATTACGCATCCAGCAAAATGCTATATCCTTATTGAACGAAACCGATATACAGCTCCAGGTTGTTGAAGACCCGCCGATCAGGGAAGATATACAAATGCCGATGGATTATGGCCGTAACCTGATCCTGATCTTTAAAGAAGCGATTAATAATGCGATGAAGTACTCAGGGGCCGACAGGCTAATATTACGGTTTTATGAAGATATTGATAATAGTATCGTTCTAGAGCTGGAAGATAACGGGAATGGCTTTGACCCGGAAGAGGTTGCCAAAGGTAACGGGCTCAAGAATATGGAAAACCGCGCTAAGGCCATTAAAGCCAGGTTCAGCATGCACAGCCTTACCGGGATCGGTACTCTTATCCGCCTGCGCATGTTCCATTACAGCTTTGAAAGATAATCAGGCCGGAAGGCAATACACTAAGAAAGTATTATGGTTTTTCTTTGAGGATGAACAATTACCTTTGTGCTAATCCTCAAAAAAATGTCTGATCAAATTGAAATTTTAGGTGCACGGGTTCATAATTTAAAGAACATCGATGTAGCTATTCCAAAGAATAAATTAGTAGTTATTACAGGCCTGAGCGGTAGCGGTAAGTCTTCCCTGGCTTTTGATACTATTTTTGCGGAAGGGCAAAGACGCTATATGGAGAGCTTTTCGGCCTATGCCCGCCAGTTTATGGGCGACCTGGAAAGGCCGGATGTAGACAAGATCAGCGGGCTTTCCCCGGTGATCTCTATAGAGCAAAAGACGACTAATCGTAACCCAAGGTCTACTGTAGGTACGGTAACCGAAGTATATGATTTTATGCGCCTCCTGTATGCCCGTATCGGGCGTGCCTATTCTTTTGTAAGCGGGAAACCAATGACGCGCTTTTCGGAAGAAGAAATACTGGAGCATATTTACCAGACCCTAAGGGGCGAAAAGATAGTGCTGCTGGCACCCGTGATCAGGGGCCGCAAAGGACATTACCGGGAACTGTTTGAGCAATTGCAAAAACAAGGCTATGTAAAGGTGCGTGTAGATGGAAAGATAGAAGAGCTGAGGCCTAAGATGCAACTGGACCGGTATAAAATTCATGATATAGAGTTGGTCGTAGATCGCTTGCAGGTGAACGAGGACAGCCGGGTAAGGCTAAGCCAGAGCCTGCAAAAAGCATTACACTTAGGTAAAGGGCTTTTGTTTGTAGAGCAGCATGATACCGGGGCATTACAGCAGTATAGTAAACACCTGATGGATATCGAGAACGGGATTTCTTATGAAGATCCGTCTCCCAATACTTTTTCCTTTAACTCCCCTTATGGCGCCTGCCCGCAATGTAAAGGCCTGGGGATTGTGCATACCATAGATGCCGGTACGATTACGCCCGACAAGAGTAAAAGCATAGCCGGCGGCGGTATTGTACCCTTGGGCGAAGCGAGAGAAGCACAGAGCTATAAAATTGCTGCGAAGTTTGCGAAAACCAATAAGATCGATGTGCACAAGCCACTGTCGGACCTGAGTACAGAGCAGCTCAACCTGATGCTGTATGCCAATAAGGAGGCAGAGATTACCTATAAACAGGCTGAAGGCAACACTTATAGCTACCTGGAAGGCAGCACTTATGAAGGGGTGTTGAATATGATGGTGCGCTGGTTTCATGAATCTCCTTCAGACCATATCCGGGATTGGGCCGAACAATTTATGCAACTGTCTGCCTGCCCCGCCTGTAATGGTGCAAAGCTCAAGCCGGAAAGCCTGGCCTATAAAATAAATGAACGCAATATATCTGAGCTGGCCGAAATGCCGCTGAACGGCTTGCTGGACTGGTTTGACGGGGTAGAGAAAAAGCTGAGTAAAAAAGAGCAAACCATTGCCAAAGATATCCTCAAAGAGATCCGGGACCGCTTAGGTTTTTTATTAGAGGTGGGTTTACATTACCTGATGCTGAACCGGCCTACCAAAACCCTTAGTGGAGGCGAATCCCAGCGTATCCGGCTGGCAACGCAGATCGGTTCCAAGCTAATGGGGATCACTTACATCCTGGATGAGCCCTCAATAGGCTTGCACCAGAGAGATAATCAGCAACTGATACAGGCCCTGGTGAATCTCAGGGATGGCGGTAACTCTGTGCTGGTAGTAGAGCACGATAAAGATATCATGATGGCCGCCGACTATGTACTCGATATAGGCCCCGCTGCGGGTGTACATGGCGGGCGTATCGTGTCCCAGGGTACGCCGAAGCAGATCCTGAACTCGGGTAGTATCACCGCTAAATACTTAAATAAGCAGTTGGAAATAGCCGTTCCGAAAGAAAGAAGGAAAGGGAATGGTAACCTGCTTACTTTGAAAGGGGCCAGTGGGAATAACCTGCATAATGTGAGTATTTCCATTCCTTTGGGCACGCTTACCTGTGTGACCGGGGTCTCCGGGTCAGGGAAGTCTACCCTGATCAATGAAACGCTGTATCCTATTCTTTCGCGGCATTGCTACCCGCAAAGTAAAATGACGCCGATGCCCTACAAATCCGTTGAGGGGCTGGAGCATATCGATAAAGTAATCGAGATCGACCAAAGCCCTATCGGCAGGACGCCAAGGAGCAACCCGGCAACCTATTGCGGCTTCTTTAATGATATCCGCCAGCTGTTTGCCATGGTTCCTGAGGCTAAGATCAGGGGCTATAATGCCGGCCGGTTTAGCTTTAATGTGAAAGGCGGGCGATGTGAAGAATGCCAGGGTGGAGGTATGCGCGTGATTGAAATGAATTTCCTGCCGGACGTTTATGTCCCCTGCGAAAAGTGCCAGGGTAAAAGATATAACCGGGAAACCCTGGAGATCCGTTACAAAGGAAAATCTATCTATGATGTGCTGGAAATGACGGTTGCGGATGCGGTAGAGTTTTTTATCAATGTACCTTCCCTGCACCGTAAGATCAAAACCCTGCAGGATGTAGGGCTTGGCTATATTACCCTGGGACAGTCTGCCGTGACGCTAAGTGGTGGGGAAGCGCAACGGGTAAAACTGTCTACCGAATTGTCTAAGAAGGATACCGGGAAGACGATTTATATCCTGGATGAACCTTCGACGGGTTTACATTTTGAGGATATTAAACACTTGTTAGCGGTATTAAATAAATTAGTAGACCGGGGTAATAGTGTCGTTGTGATCGAGCACAACCTGGATATCGTAAAAGTGGCCGATTATATCATTGATATGGGGCCTGAGGGCGGTATTGGCGGTGGCAAAGTGGTGGTGAAAGGTACGCCGGAGCAGGTGGCTAAAGCTAAAGATAGTCATACCGGCAAGTTTCTTGCTTTAGAGCTATAAAAGGATACATCGGCCGGAAAAGTTTATTTTTTGGCAAATTGTAGTATTTTAGATGGTTGTTAAGCTATTTATTTCACTTAAAAACAAAACAAATAATTATGGGATTTCTAAAGGAATTTAAAGAATTTGCGATCAAAGGTAACATGATGGACCTTGCCGTTGGTGTGATCATCGGTGGCGCTTTTGGTAAAATAGTGACCTCGCTGGTGGAAGATGTGATTACACCAGTATTGCTCAATCCTGCATTGAAAGCAGCAGGTGTAGATAAAATTGAAAACCTTAGTTTTGGCGGTGTCCTGATTGGTAAGTTCCTGGCAGCGGTATTGAGCTTTATATGTATTGCATTTGTGGTTTTTCTCTTAGTTAAGGTAATGAATAAGTTGCGTAAGGAGAAAGAGCCAGCAGCGCCTGCCGGCCCAACAGCAACTGAAAAATTACTGGCCGAGATCAGGGATGAGCTCAAAAAGCGTTAATTTTTTATCACTGCTATTTATAAAAAACCGGGATGTTTTCGAAAGAAAACATCCCGGTTTTATTGATGCGTTTATTAAGATTAGAACGGTAAATCGTCCGCTCCACCCGGGTCGAAACTCGGAGCTCCTGCACCTGGCTGTTGTGGCGCCTGGTTGAATTGTTGCTGTTGCGGATATTGTTGTTGGTTATAGCCTTGCTGTGGTGGCGCTTGCTGTGCCATTCCTGCAGGATCAACTCTCCAGGCGTTCAGGTTAGTGATGTAACGTACCTGCCCGTCTTTCTCCCACCTATTACCTCTGATGTCGAAGCTTACACGTACGTCCTGTCCTACCTGGAAACGGTCCATCAGGCTACAGGCATTATTGACCAACTGGAAAGAGGCATAGTTGGTGAAAGTCATACCCGTATTGGTTTGCTGTGTAATTTCTATTACGAACTCTCTTTTAGAAAAGTTCTCCTTGATTTGTTGTGTAGGTTGTATCTCGATGAGTTTCCCACTTACTTCTAAAGCCATGTATCTATTATATTTATTATTTCTACCTGCAAATTTACACTAAAATTGCTAAAAGCTAAAAAAGCATAACTCCGAAGAATTATGCTTTTTCGATTTTATTACATTGAAATCTTATAGTTCTCCGTTATAAAGGGCTTCGTCAGCAGTTCTGCGCACACCGTAATATTGGAATGATTTTCTTTTATATCCTTTTTTGTAATAAGTGTCGGTATTGCCTTCTTCCGGCATAGTAACCCAGTCTTTTGTCTTAGGGATGTACCAACGGTAAACCTCAACACGGTTAGGCATTCTTACGCTGGATACATAGAACTGGAACGTTTTGTTCTCGTAGCCCATTTTGATCATTTGATCATCAGTATATTCATCTTCCGCTACAGAGATCTGGTCTTTGGTTACCGGATTCTCCCAGGAATAAACAGCTACACGGTTAACGCCCGGATCGCGGAATGCATAGAATAATAAGGTTTTATCTTTAAATTTCCAGTTAAGTAATTGACCTTCCTGGTATTGGTTCTCCGCTACAGTTACAAATGTTTTATCTTTTGGATTGTACCAACGGTACACTGCGATCAATTCAGGATTACGTTGAGCAAAAGCCGAACTTCCGATAAACATACCTGCTATTGCAGATAGTAGTACAATACTTCTTTTCATAATTATCTTTGATATAATAAATTCGAAATTTCTGCCAAATTACAAAAGTATTTTTCTTTAACAAATTTTTCGGGGTTTTTTTTGACCAAATTTATTTTAAATAAAACAGGCCCGGGAAAACTTTAAATCGTATATGCGTCAGAAATGCTATTTTCGCATCATATTTGATTACAATTGCTGAATGGTACTGCTATTCAGCTGTTTCCCTTATGTACATGCGCGACGTATATATAAATAGATTGTCTAAATTTTTGCCCAATGGACCAGTGCCGAACGAAGAGATTGAAACGGTATTGGGCATGATCAATAATAAACCTTCCAAAGCTAAAAGTATTGTTTTAAGAAACAATGGGATAAAGACCCGCTATTATGCGTTCAAGGAGGGGAAATCCACCCATTCCAATGCGGAACTGGCGGCCGAAGCCATCAACTTATTGTTCCCGGGCGGACGTCCTGACATGGACGTACTCACTTGTGGTACCTCCTTCCCGGACCAGTACCTGCCCTCCCATGCCTCTATGACTTTAGGTCTTTTAAATACCAAAGATACCGAGGCCTACAGCTTTTCCGGCGCCTGCTGCACTTCGGTACAAGGCCTGAAATATGCCTACCTGGCTATCCGCTCCGGCGACGCCGATACGGCGGTTTCTACCGGTTCAGAAAAGTTGTCGGCGATGATGGATGCTTCAAAATTTGACGGGGAGCTGGAAAATATAGAGGCACTTAACAATAACGGCTATATCGCTTTTGAGAAAGATTTTTTGCGCTATATGCTTTCCGACGGTGCCGCCGCGGCTTACCTTTCCAATAAGCCAAATGAAGACGCTTTGTCTTTACGGATTGACTGGATCGATATGACCTCTTACAGTAACGAGCTGGAAACCTGCATGTATGCCGGGTGTTTTAAAGATGATGCCGGAAACGTGATCAGCTGGAAAGATGTTACGGAAAAGGAATGGCTGACCAAAAGTATTTTTGCCGTAAAACAGGATACACGCCTGTTAGGTGAATTTATCGTGACCAAAGGAATCGATTTCCTGGAAGAAATCATTGAAAAGCGTAAGCTGGATACCACGATATATAAATATTTTTTACCCCATCTTTCCTCTGAATTTTTTAGAAATGAGATTCACAAAGGCCTGGTAGCAAGGGGCATTTCCATTCCACTGGATATCTGGTTTACCAACCTGCATAAAGTAGGTAATGTAGGTTCCGCATCACCATTACTTATGCTGGAAGAACTTTTGTACTCCGGGAAATTGCAGAAAGGAGAAAAAATATTTATGATGATCCCCGAAAGCGCACGCTTTTCCTACGCTTACCTGGAATTAACCGTTGTATAAGCTCCGGGGAATATTATGAAAAACATTTTAGTTATTTACAGCAGCCAGACCGGGCAAATGTTGGACGTTTTGACCTCTTTGTCTGCAGATATAAAAGAACAGGCCCATCTTGATTTCGTCAAAATTGAACTGGAAAAGCCTTTCCCTTTTCCCTGGAAAGACTACGATACTTTTTTTGACGCGATGCCGGAATCGGTATTGGGCATTCCACAAGCGATAACGCCGATGGACATCCCCGCAGGTAAGCAGTATGACCTGGTCATACTGGGTTACCAGCCCTGGTTCCTTTCACCTTCCATCCCGTTCAACAGTTTCCTGCAAAGCGAATATGCACAGGTTTTGAAAGACAAGCCGGTCGTAACAGTGATCGCCTGCCGTAACATGTGGTTGCGGGCACAGGAAAAAGTTAAAGCAAGGTTGCTGGAACTGGACGCAAACCTGGTAGGCAATATAGCCCTGGACGATAAGCATCCTAACCTGGCCTCGACCATGTCTATCGTACGCTGGATGATCCACGGACAAAAAGAAGCTTCGGACAAGTATCCCGAAGCGGGAGTTGCCACTACGGATATTAAAGACACCCGTCGTTTCGGGCCAACGATATTGCATGCTTTGGAGCAAGGGCAATTAGCTACCCTTCAACTGCGCTTATTGGAGCAGGGGGCCATTCCATTAAGGCCCAACCTTATTGTAATGGAAGGCAACGGCGCCAGGCAATTTCCAAAATGGGCGGCCAATACACGTAAGTATGGCAAGGCCGGAGACCCGGCAAGAAAGAAAATGCTGAAAAAGTTTAAAGTAACGCTATTCATTGCCATCTTTATTTTATCCCCGGTATCAGGTGGCCTGGCCAAACTGAAAACACTACTAACCCGGAAGAAAACCGCCGCGGACCTTGCCTATTTCAGGCAGGTGGCCTTTGTGCCCGGTAAAATTTAAACATTTTTGTGGAAGTAGGCCGGAATAGCGTCATCATAAAAAAGCGTATGGCCAGACTACTGCTCCTGTTTTGTTTTGTACTTGGTTTGTGGGCTTGTGAAAGCGCACAGGTGCCTGAATACCCGCAGCACCTGGCCGATTGTTACCGGCTGCATGAGTTAACGCGAAAGAAAACCCCGGCGCAACCCGGCGATTGGTTGTATAACAAACCGGAAGAAATGCATCAAAGCCTGAAAGCTTATATCGCCTCGGGACCGCTTAAAGCAGATTCCATCAGAAAGAAACTTTACCTGGTGAAGATCGGAACTTTCGATAGCCAATCCCAGAAAATATTCGAACAGGCGCTTGCTTATTTAAGTGCCTATTTTCAAATTACTGCAGATACAATTCCCGGAATAAGTGAACAACAAATACCAGAACAATATAAGCGGGTTAACCAGGGGCAAAAACAATGGAAATCCATTTATATTCTCGATAGTCTTCTGCCACGATATAGGCCTGGCGATGCTTTTGCCCTGATCGCCTTTACTGCGACCGATCTTTACCCGGATGAGGCCTGGAATTTCGTGTTCGGCCAGGCGAAGCTACATGCCGGGCTGGGCGTATGGAGCCTGGCAAGACTGGGCCTGACCTCAGCCGATCGCGGCGCTTACCAGCTGGCTTTGCAGCGCGCCTTAAAAATCGCCAGTCATGAAACCGGGCATATGTTTAGTATAACCCATTGTGTCAAAAATGAATGCAATATGAACGGTAGCAACTCTATGCCGGAAAGCGACGCCCAGCCCGAATGGCTGTGCTGGGAATGCCTGGCCAAGATCTGCTATAACAGGGATGTTACCCCGCAAGCGCACCTGCGATCCTTGCTGGCCTTTCACCAGCGGATAGGCGCTGATACGGCTACCATACGATACTATAAAACCGCTTTGCGGCAGCTGCAAATTCCCGTCCGCTAGACTTTGGTTATATTTGCCATTCTGCAAAGGACATAAAGTATGCACTACAGATTTATTTTACCGGTTTTGATCTTCCTCTTGTCTGCTCCTCAACTACAGGCCCAGTTTAATGACAGCACACATTATATGGCTGCGGTTACGGCTAACGGTAATTTTAACCAGACTAATGACGGGCTTACTATGCTTTATAATAATAGTATACGGTTTGGTACCAAGTTTGATCGTTTTCACTTCAATAGTTCCGGTTCCTGGCTGTATGGTAAGAACCCGCAGAAAGTGAGTAACAATGACTGGAATGCGCTGATGGACTTTAACCTTTTCAGCAATCACCCGCCTTTCTATTATTGGGGCCTGTTCAATTTTACTTCCAGCTTATCACTGGGTATCAATCACCAGTTTCAGTCCGGCCTCGGGGTAGCTTATCGCTTCCTGGATAAGCAAAACTTCAACTTCAGTATCAGTAATGGTATTTTATATGAATTGAGTAATGTGAAGACCGCGGATACTGATGAGCTGGTCTACCAGACTTTCCGGAACTCACTGCGTGTAAGGCTGAATTATACCTATAAAGATATTGTCAAAGCATCAGGTGTTATGTTTTACCAGCCATCCCTGAACTACCCGAAAGATTATATCATTACCAGTAATGCCAATATCCAGGTGAAGATCTGGAAATGGGTGAGCCTGAATACTACACTATCCTATAATAAAGTGTCGCGGACGAATAAAGAGAACATTATTTTCACTTACGGTATTATTGCCGAAAGGTTCTTTTAGCAGCCCTGATCTTTTATTGTTTGTGGTACCCTATAAAAAGATGAAACAGACATAAAGCCTGTTCCACCATTTTGATATTGAAGAAAACCCGGTTTACCGGTTATTGGAAAAAGAAGCCCGCCTTTTGGTCGGCATGCTACCTGATTTTTTATAGGGCCAGTATTTTTCGCATACTCTGTTGGGCGAAACCGGCAGCGGTCGTCATGCCTTTACCGCCGATCCCGGTAATAATATGAATGCGGTTTTCCAGGCTATGGCAGAATATTTCATCTTCATGCTGTGCATAAAAGCCGGCCCAGGTTTGTGCCATGTTCCAGTTATCCAGTTGCATTATTTTTTTCGCTTCCCGCAGCATCACTTCGTTAATGTGCAGATCATTGTAGAATACGCTCAAGTCGTCCTGGTCTGCGATAGGCGCATATAAGTGAGAGTCGCCGATAATCACACTACCGTCCACTCTTTGCTTAAACAAGATGTGGATCCCGTAATCTATGCAGTCTTGGGGTACATCCGCTTTGTCCAACTGATAGTAACTGTCGCATGCGGTAAAACTCTCATAACGTCTTATCGTAAGGCCGGTAAGGATATTGCCGGGGAGTACGGTATTTTGCTGCGGGTAGGTAGCCATCATGTTCAGTTTGGATACGATAAGGCCGCTATTGGAGAATATTTCCGGGAATAGGAGTTTAAATTCTCTCCCGGAACAGATAATGCAATGTGCCGCCAGGTAGGTTTTTTTATCCGCGGTGGATACGCTGACCTGCTCTGCGCCTGTTGTCGCTACGTCCACCACCGGGCAGTTGTTGCGATGACTGAACTGTTGGGGGAATTTAAGGTTTAATAATTCCAGTACCCGGTGGATAAGAATTTCCGGCTCTGCGGATACTTCCTGGGGGAAGAACAGAGCCCCGGCAGCATAATCCGTTTGCACCATAGGATATTGTGCCAGTAATTGCTCTTTCGTCCATAATTCGGAAGTATAATCTACCGATTTGAATTTATCCTGTAATTCTTCCAGGACGGCCATTTCAGAGGCTGTGCCGGCGATATAGCAGGAGCCGTTATTGCGGATGCCTATATTAAATTCTTCCTGTAGTTCCTTATATAAGGCGGTGGCTATACGGCCGTATTCATGCCATTCACTGCCCGGGATAAGGCCGGAAGGGACCACCTGTCCGAAGTTTCTTACGGTAGCTTCCTGGGCCCTTTTGTCTTTTTCCAGTAGGAGTACTTTCTTACCTTCTTTCAGGGCATGATAGGCATGGAAAACACCGAGTGCACCGGCCCCGATTACTATGATGTCAAACGATTGTGTCATATGGATTGTTGGCTTCTGGTAAAAATACAGCCCTGTTAAGAAAGGGCTGTATTGCTTAATTTCAAATTAATGTTGAATAACTACTTTCTGGCTGGCTGATTTACCCCCTTCATTTATGATGACCAGGTATACGCCTGATGGCAAAGACTGTACGTCCAGGTTGGTTGTTTTTGTATTCAGACCCTGTTGTAAGGTTAATACGCCGATCTGGTTGTATATGCTCAGTTGCGCTGTTTTTTGTTCCTTCAGCGTTATGGTCAGTACGTTCTGCGCAGGGTTAGGGTACAGCTGGAACATATTGTTGGCTGCTGTCTTAATACTGCTTGGAGCCGCTGTGGTAAAGGCAAACGGCCCTTGCCATGGATTCAGTCCTAAAGCACAGCTGTCCTGGATATAGAATTCATAATCTGTATTATTGCTCAGCCCGCTAAAGTCGTATTGCGGGGCGCCCAGGTTGGCTTCAATAGTGCCGTTTGCCGGATCAAAACCTGCAGGTCCGTAGCTCAGGTTCCATAATACTGCCGTACTGTCCCAGCTGGCTCGCGCGCTACTGGCAGTAATATTGTTTACAGCAACGTTTTGTGCCGGGGAACAAGGTAGAGTCGTGAAAGAGAATGGCCCGGCCCAGCCGCTGTTGCTGACGCTGGAGTTACAGTTCGCCCTTACATAAAAGTCATAAGTGGTATTGGCTGTAGCTGCGGTCAGTTCATAACGCTTGTCCGTAACATTGGTCTGTATACCAAAGGCCGGGTTGCCAAAACCTTGTGTACCCCAGCTTACAATATAGTCCTGGGTGACTACACCATTATCTTCCCATTTTACCAGCATAGAGGCCGCAGTAATACTGTCCGCAAGTACATTGAATGGTTGCGGGCAAGGATTTAATGTGGTAAAGTAGAATGGACCTACCCAGGCGCTCGACGTGATAGTGCTGCAAGAATCTTTTACATAAAACTTGTACGGCTGGGATGCATTCAGGTTGGATAATAGGATAGAAGCCGTTGTACTGGTCACTTGTGTACCATTGCCTAAGGTGAAATTGGCATTGCCGAATTCAACCACGTGTTTGCCGGCAGAGGAGGTCCAGCTGATGGTAGCGGCACCTGTGTCAATATTACCTGTAGTAATATTTTGCGGAGCAGGACAAACCGGAGCTGAGAAGTCCGCCAGGATGAATTGTTTTACACCTGAAGGTTGTGTTACTTGTAATTGTTGTGTCGTCGTATTGTTTGTCGCGATGTTCTGTGTCCACAGGGTATCGTCATTTGCTTTCCTGTTGTACAGGTGCAGGTACGCATTGTTGCTTACCGCGTTCGGGTAACTGCCGTAATTGTAAATGGCTTTGTATTGAGCGGTTTTGTTACCCGGGGTATATACACCGAAGTATTGATTGGTAGTGCCTAATTGCATGATACCGTTTGCATTGTTGGGTACGTTATTTACGCGGTAAATATGTACACCTTTTGTATTGGCTTCTATAGAATCAATAGTGATCTGTCCCATGCCGTTACTGCTTAAGCTGAGGTTAGTGCCATTCCAGGAAGCAGGATAAACCTGTATGCTGGTATCCCCGATCGCGGCGCCGCTAATGATGCGTTGGGGGGTATTCAGTAATGTTCCGTTGAAGACAGTACCGGTTGATGCCAGGTTGGTTAAAACATTGCCGCCGGCTTCGTCCATGCGATAGTAAGCCACCAGGTTCGTATCCGCCGGGTTGATCTTGTGACACATATTGGCGCGGATCTCTTCTGCCGTCATCACTTTATTCCATACCCGTAATTCATCCATGGCACCTTTAAATTTAGGTCCGTATATACCTGTTCCATCCTGTCCTATCCGCATCGGTAAAGCGCCGTCCAGGCTAAGGCCGGAGTCCGCGGCTATATTGATCGGTGTGCCGGCTTGCACGCCATTCAGGTAGGCCGTCAGGAAGCCGTTACGGTCTACTACCATTGCAATATGGTTCCATTCAGAAGGATCGGGTACATTAATGTCGTAGTCTCTGCGGGTACCACCGGCAGGCTTGAAGTTGAAGCGCAGGTTACCGTTACCGTTCCAGCACCAGAGGATGCCCGTATTCTGGCCGCTTGCCCAATTTTTGTTGCCGATAAAAGAAGGGTCGCTGGAAGGATTATTGAATTTAATCCAGGTTTCTAAAGTGTAACTTTTGAACGCCATCGCACCGGAAATAGAATCCCCGAGGTTAACATGTTCGTTCGCGGAGGTCCCGGGGAAATTCATAGCGTAACCGCTGCCGTAGTTACTGTAGTCGGTTGCTGTCGTGAATGAATAAGGCCCGGCCCATGCGCTGGCACTATTGATAGAGGCACAGGTATCGCGTACGTAGAAGGTATAAACGGTATTGCTTTGCAGGTTATTTAAAGTGTGGCCGGCCGTGTTCAGGTTGCTGATAGTTGTGCCGCCGGTACCGGGTGTAAAAGTGCCTTGGCCGTAGGCCAGGTTCCAGGCATTAGAGCCGCCGGTAGTCCAGCTTAGTTGCGCGGAGCTTGTTGTAATGTTTTGCGCGGTTAAGGAACTAGGCGCATCACAAGTCAATGAAGTTACGAAGCTACCTACGATCACTTCCTGCCTGCCGGATACGGCGTTCTTGGCCAGGGTATTGTTCGCCGCGTCTTTGGTGGCCGCCCAAAGGCCCCATACTGAATCTATACTATAACGTTTGAACAGGTCGATGCCACCCTCAAAAGTATTGGCCGCCGGGAAGTTGGTATAATTATAAACGAGATTATAGCTGGTGGTATCGCTTACCGGGAATACGCCATAATACACATTGTTAGTGCCGGGGTTACTAATTCCGGTAGTCGTATTAGGTGTCGCATTTACTTTAAACAGGTGAATGCCGGTGGTGTTATTGTTGATATTGTTCAATTGTACATTACCATTCGCGCTTGAGTTCAGGCTAAGGGTTTGCCCGGTGTAAGCCGCGGCGTACAATTGTACCGACTCATCTCCTATAGCAGCGCCACTCGGGATCCTTAAAGGAGTATTGACAAAAGTCCCGTTGAAGAACCCTGTACTGCTTGCGGCAGTATTGTTAACCGTTGTCCCGCTGGTTTCATCCATGCGATAATAGGCCATCAGCCCGGCTTCTGTGCCCGCCAGCTTGCGGCACATATCGGTACGGATATCCGAAACAGAACGTACCGTATTCCATATCCTTACCTCATCCATATCACCGTCAATTAAGTAGGCCGCATTACCATCAGCACCCAGGCGGAACGGTAAGCCGGCATCAATAGAATAACCGGAATCCGCGGCTATGCTTACGGGAGCTCCGTTTTGCACGCCATTTACGTAAGCGGTAATATTACCATTGCGTTTTACCGTAACCGCAATATGGTTCCATTTTTCGTAATTAAGGTTTAAATTAAGGTCTTTGCGCGTACGGCCCGCGGCGCGGAAGTTAAAGCGTAAAGTATTAGCCTGGTAGCGGCACCATACAATACCGGTGTTAGCCCCACTGGACCAGTTCTTATTACCCAGGAAGACGGGGTCGGAGCTATTGCTCCTTACTTTGATCCACATCTCTATGGTGAAGTCTGATTGCGCCAGTGCATGGGATAAAGAGTCGCCCAGGTTAACATGGCTGTTCGCATTGAAGCTAAGGGCGTTTGCCGCACCTTGTCCGTAAGAAGTGTAACTTTTCCCGAGTCCTGTGCTCAGCAACAGCAGGGTCAGTAATCGTAACAGTAATTTTGTGTTCATTATGTTTTGTTTGAAAAGGAAATGAGCTAAAGAAAAGCGGATGCCGGCTGACATCCGCTATAGTATGTTATTGTAAAACTATTTTTCTTACTGTTTGTTTACCGTTGTTTACCACATTCATAAAGTAAATACCTTTAGGCAGTGTCGTCAGGTCAAATGGAACTACGGTTAAGCCATTGGCACCTTGAGCGCGTTTGCTTTGTACCGTTGTGCCATTAATGTTCTGGATGCGGACCTCAATATTGCCGCTAATGTCTTTAAACGCGACTTTAAAAGCGCCATTATTAGGGTTAGGGAAAATGCCGAACTCGATAGCCGCATTGTTTACATCTTCTATATAAGTCGGGTTTTCCGGTTCTGTAGTATCCGTAGTATCATTCAGCAACCAGGATTTGCCGTCAAGGCCCCATGCCGGGTTGGTTTCGGGGTTTTCACAACCGGCCCCTTTTAAAATGTGGGCTAATGCGGTTACCGCGATATCGGTCAATACCGGAGTGTTGTTCAATAAAGTCGTGTCTACGGGATTTGTAGGCATGTAATAACTGCCCGGGTCAGGTCCTGTGATCTCCAGGTGCGGTACGCTGGGGCCTGAAGCTACCCACCAGATGTGGCGCTCTGTGTTCGATTGGCCACCGTGAGTGGTGCCGATACCGCCATGGTCTGTAGTCAGCAGGATCAGCCAATCTTCCTGGGCATAGGTAGGACGTTGGTATAGCTTGGCCAATACTTCGCCGATTTCCTGGTCTACTGTCTGTATAGCGTTCATGTATTGCGCATTACTCGGGTTGAAACCTGAAGAGTGCCCGGCAGCATCCGTTTCATCATAATGGATAAACAGGATATCCAGGTTAGGATCGTTCAATTGAATTTTTGCGGCGGCCGTTACTGCGCCCTGGCCATGTGTGCCCGCATCAATAGATTGGTTAAAGCCACTGTTAAACACGAATCCTGCGCTGTTGTTACTGTTGGCAGGGTCGTTCATCGGGTCCCAGGTAATGATCTGTACCGCTTTCAGGTTGGGCAGGCATTCCTTAGCGCGCTTGGGGAAATAAGGGTAGTTCGCGTAGTTAGGGTTGGTATAACTGTTGTTCGTTACCTGGTGTTTGGCTTCCCATACCCCCGTCATCATAGTAGACCAGGAAGCGCCGCTGGATGTAGCGCCACAATGCCAGGAATCGAAGGTGTACAGGCCATGGGCCATCAGGGTGTCGATATTAGGCGTGTTAGCTTGCTGTAAAGCATCCGACCTTACGCCGTCAATACCGATAAACAGTACTTTTGGTTTCTTTACGGTGCCCGTTTGCGCAGAAAGGCTTAACGTAGAGCCGATCATTAAAGCGCCGGTCAGTAATTTGGTAATCGTTTTCATTGCAGAGATGATTTGTATATTTTATGAATGTGTTTGATTTAATAAGGGATGAATTTTTTAGAAATTATAGCGTAAGCCAACAAGTCCCCGCATCGCGTAATATTCTGTTTTTAACGGACGTTCCTTTTGGCCGCGATACATGGTGTAAGGAGTATTGGTCAGGTTATTAAGCTCTGTGAACACGGAAAATTTTTCTTTGAAGGTATAAGCGAATGAAAAGTCCAAAGTCAGGCTGCGCCCTACATATACATCATAATCATTATCCTGGTGCAGGATCAGCATTTTGTCTGAAGCAGGGTCCTTTACTGCATACAGGTTCAACTCATATAAATACGGGTCGCGATAGTTTAGCCCGACACGGGTTGTAATGTGTGGGTTTTCATAGAATAAGGCTACGTTTAGCACATTAGGCGATTGACGGGGCAATGCCTGTACCTGGTCGCGTGCGTCAATACGCATCTGCGAATAAGTATAAGAGTAATTGATGTTCAGGCCCAGGTTTTTCCATATGCCAGGGAGGAAGCGCATTTTACTCATTAAAGAAGCCTCAATACCGGCTGCGAAAGCCTCGGGTGCGTTCTGGAATTTTTTGGCAATTACCCCGCCCGGGATCTGGAACTCGTTAGATACCCCGTTATTATCTGCGCTGCTGCTCTCAAAAGCGGTGTAGATATGATCTTTTACCTGTTTGTAGAAACCGGCTATACTGAACATGCTGGAGGCGCTCATATAGCGTTCATAAGCCAGGTCATAGTTCCAGGAGTAGGTAGGTTTCAGGTCAGGGTTACCATACACGAGGTCATTATTAGAATAGTTGATCGCCGCGGCGCCGGGTTTGATCTCGTTAAAGTTGGGCCTGCGGAAAGTGCGGGTGATGGCCAGGCGCAGGTTTTGCTTATCGGTTAAGGTGTATTTTGCATTCAGCATGGGTAATACGGACCAGTAGTTTTTGCCGGAACGTACCGGTGTAAGGGCTACGGTGCCTAATGCCGGGTCAACGGTCATGATGCTGTCTGCCTCTACGGCAGGACTGGTGTATTCTACTCTTGCACCAGGTATTAAGGTCAGCTTCGGGCTCACATTCCATTCTGCCATCGCATAAGCGGCATAGACGGTTTCTTTATATTTGTAGCTCGAGCCTACCATCTGCTGGAAGTAGGGCGTAGCGGTACCGAAAGGTATATGGCGCAGGGTATCGCCCTGGTTGTTCACAAAATTGTCGATCTGTTTACCGCTCAGGAAAGGGAGCATCTGGCCTTGATAAGGGCTGCCCAGTTCTGCAAGGAATCCGCCACGTTCGTTAATAGCGCCGGGATTAAAATTGTTGTAAAGGATAGACGCACTAAGGTTTTTATTCCGCTCCCATAGCTCCAGGCCTACATTACGGCGGCCTTCCTTCATGCGCATTTTCCCTCCGAACTTCATTTTTAATTTACTGCCCGCTGAATATTGCAGATCAAGTTGTGCCACTATAGGGTCTTTCTCCCAGGTCTCATTTGTTTCAGAATAAGCGCGGGTAAACGCAAAAGAAGTATCAGATGGATTGATCAACGGTACATTTTCGTATACAGGCTGGATATTCCGGTAATCATCACCGTATCCCGGTTCCGGGCTGTCTATATTTAAAAGTTTCAGCCGGTCATAGGCATTACGCTCATCCGTAACTTTACCGTTTTCATCCAGGTAGAGAAAGTCTTTGAAGTTAACCGACTTTTCAAATTCTATTACATGGTAGCCATTGCGCGGGTCTCCTTTAGAGAAAGGTACGGCGCCGTATTGGAAGTGGTTGCTGTAACTGGCAATCCGCCAGTTGGCTGATAATTTTGAAGAAGGTTTCAGCTCTCCCCCTAATTCTGCGCCCCAGAAGTCGGTTTGCATGATGTTGTGAATGTTTTGCAGGCGGATCGATTGTCCCCAGCCCGTGCTCCAGTTATACATGGTCTTCCGGTTGTACTCCTCGTCCGTCATACGGCCATATACCCCTTTAGCATAGATCTGGGCACGCTCGCTAAACTTATATTCCAGGGCGGCGTTGGCGCCGATCGTGTTGCGCTGGCCTTCATAATCTCTTAGTTCCAGGCGGGATAAGGATTGATCAATATTCGAGCCGTAGAATACCTGGTAGTTGTCTGTTGCCCAGTTACGCTTGTATAAAGAGGCGCCGGCGAAATAACCAAACTTGCCATCCTTGCTGCGGTTGCCATAAGAAAGGGCGCCATTGAAAACCGGCTTTTGCGCCTGCGCGTTATAGCCGCTACCCAGAGCAGCCTGGATTGTTTTTTTTGCCGGTGCGCTTTTTGTCATGAAGTTCGCGCTCCCGCCAATCGCATCTCCTTCCATGTCCGGCGATAAGGTTTTGGATACAATAATGTAATCTACCATGCTGGACGGGAAGATGTCGAAGTTCATGGCCCGTGTTTTGGATTCCTCATCGGCTACCGGCATCCGATCGCCGTTTACCAGGGCGGAGCTCCAGTCGGAGGGTGTACCTCTAAAGGAAATAAAACGGCCTTCACCCTGGTCGGACTCCATCACTACGCCCGGCAGGCGCTGTACCGCTTCGGCTACGTTGCGGTCCGGTAATTTTCCTACCCCTTCAGCTGATACGATATTGGAAAGGACCATTGAAGACTTCATCATGTTAAGGGCTTTGATTTCCGTGCCTCTTAAACTGCCGGTCACCGTAATGCCATTCAGCATATGGTCAGCTTCTTTCAGCTCGATAGTGCCCAGGTCGGTATCGCCGCTTAGGTCTAAGGGTTTGATATAAGACTCATAGCCAAGTGAAGATACTTCCAGCGAATATTGTC
This sequence comes from Taibaiella sp., assembly GCA_016786705.1. Taxonomy (GTDB): domain Bacteria; phylum Bacteroidota; class Bacteroidia; order Chitinophagales; family Chitinophagaceae; genus Edaphocola. The sequence goes on along the minus strand of JAEUVV010000013.1, from coordinate 511,437 downwards.
CCATCGGCAGGCCAACAAGCATAAAGCTGCCGTCCAGTTCTGTAACGGTATAATATTTATTATTGTCTACGGAAATAGTAATGCCGGGCAATGTGCCCTGCTTGTCTTTAACGCTACCCTTAATAGTAACGGTCTGTGCCGCTACTGCTCCGGGTAAGATACTACAAACGATATAGGTAGCTATATGTTTCATTAGGAATGATTATGTACTGGATTAATTGTGATTATGGGTGCCTTCGTGTTCGTGGTGTTTCGGGTCGTGGGCTTGTGGTTTCGGGTGCAGCTTGTCGCGGTGCTGTAGCATCATTTGTGCGTATTCCGGTATCCTGAAATACTGTACGATCGGTATGATAGTGGTATAGAAATCTTCTTTAAAGAATAAGGGTCTTTCCGTTTCGGATAATGTTGCAAACAGCACTTTATAATTACTGATGCAAGTGGCAAAAACCTCATCCGCTTTTTCATTTGCGGCTACGGGTAATTGAAATTTATGTACCTTGTAAAGATTGCCTGCGATGCAGAAACGGTGTAATAAAAGGTCTACCTGTACTTCTTTCGCTATTTGTGCCCTGTTGTTCTGCGCCTGGCTTGCGGCCGGAACGCCCATACTAAATGCTGCTATAGATAACAGGCAGATGATCTTTTTCATGAGTCACTATTTAATCATTTGACGACACAAAAGTAATCAACACTTGTTTACATATGCTTAACTCTTGTTTACCAAATTGTTAATTAAAAAAGTAAACATTTATTTACATCATCAGTTGGGTTAAGTGGCGGAGAGGTAATAACTTTGAAGTTTATATATACACAATATGGAAGGAGCATTTTTACTGGAGGTAAGCCGCAGGATCAAGGAATACCGGTATGAGAAGAGGTTGACGATACAGCAACTGGCCGATCGTTCAGGAGTAAGTAAGGGCCTGATCTCCCAGATCGAGAATGGGCGCAGCATACCTTCCCTGCCTGTTTTGTTCAGTATTATCCAATCCCTGGAGATGGCGGTGAGCCATTTTTTTAGCGGTATTAACCTGCAAATGCCTAATGTGATCGTGCAGCATAAGAAAGACTACGAATCCTTTACTAAAGAGGATGCTAAAGGCTTCCTGTATAAACGTATATTCGTGAAAAGCCTTTCTGCTTCTACTGTTGACTTTGTGATCCTGGAGCTAAATAAAAATGCGAAGCGGGAAGAAGTAGTGACCGATGCTTTCGAATATAAGTATATTATACAAGGTACCTGTGAGTATATGATCAATGGTGATACTTATGCTTTGTCGGAAGGGGATTCTTTATTCTTTGACGGGCGCCTTCCACACCTGCCTAAAAATACCGGGGAGGATAAGTGTATCATGCTGATCGTTTATTTCTTTAATCAAAAGTAAACAAATACTAAACATTAATTTAGCATTAAGGTAATATTGCAGGCTTACTTTCGCGCTTAGATACAAATACTAAACTTAAGTTTAATGAATATCAAGCGCAGGTTGGCAGCAAAAGCCAATGCTTTGTCCTTTATTTGTTTTGCCACCCTGGCTTCTTTCCTTACCTATACGGCGATGTACGCGGTACGAAAGGCATTTGCTGCCGGAACATACGATGGCCAGGCTTTCCTGGGAGTCGATTACAAGATCTGGCTGGTAAGTGCCCAAACTATAGGCTATACGCTATCCAAATATATAGGTATAAAGATTGTTGCAGAGAATACACCGCGGCAGCGCCCGCGATACATTATCGGCCTGATCCTGATTTCCGTGCTGGCTTTGGCTTTATTTGCCCTCCTGCCTGCTCCTTATAACATATTGGCGCTTTTTCTAAACGGCTTGCCTATTGGTATGATCTTCGGTCTTATTTTTAACTACCTCGAAGGTCGCAGAAGTACAGAGATCCTGGTTGTGGGACTTACGATCACACAAATCGTTTCTTCAGGTTTCATAAAAAGTATCGGCCAGTATTTTATCCATACACTGGGCGTGGCGGATAATTGGATGCCCTTCCTGGTAGGGCTTTGTTTTATGCCCGTGCTGTTGCTGGCGGTATGGATGCTGGAGCAGCTGCCCCCGCAGACGGCAGAGGATATTGCCCTGAAGTCAGTCCGTATGCCAATGAGTAAACAGGAGCGCCTGGCATTTTTCCGTTTCTTTTTTGCCGGGTTGGCGATATTTATGGTAAGTTATATATTGATGACCAGCTACCGCGACTTTCGCGATAATTTTGCCCCGGAAATCTGGCGGGGGCTTGGCTTTGAGGGCAATGCCTCCATATTTACCATCAGCGAGATACCGGTATCGGTCATCATTCTTTTACTGATGATCTTTATGCAGCGTATCCGGGAAAACCTGCGCGCGTTTATGCTGATCCATGCGATCAGTATCGCCGGCGCCCTTATTATGCTACTGAGCACCTTTTGCTACGGTGCAGGGATGATCGGGCCGCAGCTCTGGATCTGCGCTACCGGCATAGGCTTGTATATCGCTTATGTACCCGCCAATACCATTTTCTTTGAGCGCATGCTGGCGGTATTCCGCTATCCCGGGAATGCCGGCTTTATAGGAGTCGCTGCCGATTTTTTCGGTTATTGCGGCAGCATCGGTGTATTGTTTTATAAGAATTTTTACGACAGTGGTATGAGCTATGTAGATTTTTTCTACCATACCAGCATTTTTATAGGAGCTTTTCTGCTACTCAGCCAGGCTGCTTCAGCCTTTTACTTCCTGCGTAAGGCAAGAGGGCAGCGAAAGGAAGCATCTCTTGAAAAGTTAAACAAAAGTTTAGTATAAGTAACTTATTGTTTTATATTTGTAAACTATTTTGATTTTTTAAACCTTTAATATGTATAACGAAACTATTAAGCTGGCCATTTTTGATATGGCGGGCACGACTGTCTACGATGATGATTTTGTAACTAAGGCACTGTGCCAGGCATTAGCAACGCAGGGCTATACGGTCCCTTTGGCCGCGGCTAACGAGGTAATGGGTATCGCCAAGCCGGTAGCGATTAAAATGCTGCTGGAGCGGTTTTACCCGGAAGCGGCGGTTAAAGCTGATATTAACAGCCTGCACCGTTCTTTTCTGCAGATCATGACTGATTTTTACCGCAATGAGCCTGGCATTTGCGAGATTGAAGGGGCTACAGATACCTTTAAGACATTGCAGGCGCAAGGCATTAAAGTGGGCCTGGATACCGGTTTTAGCCGCGACATTACAGATATTATTATTGAGCGCCTGGGTTGGCAGGAGCTCCTGGATGTGAGCGTGGCCAGTGATGAGGTTGCCCAGGGAAGGCCTTATCCTGATATGATCCTGAAAGCCATGGAACTGACGGGGATCAGTGCCGTGCAGCAGGTCGCCAAGGTGGGGGATACGCCAGTAGACCTGGAAGAAGGCCATAGGGCAGGTTGCGCGCTGGTAGTGGGTGTGTTGAGTGGGGCCAATGGAAAAGAAGTGCTGGAGCAATACCCGCACACGCATATTGTAGATTCTGTAACAGATGTCGCGGATTTAATTCAATCTTTCCAGCTTGCTGTTGTAAAATAAAAGGGTGTAAGTTGAAAGTGTTTTAGGGTAAGAGCCGGCTATTGATTAGCCGGTTTTTTATTTTAACCGTTCCCGGGATTAAATGATGAAAATATTTTCTGCTGAAAGTGGTTCTAATTTTTATATTTATTTTAATTAAATGTTTATGTCTCTATTTATTAAATATAAAAAACGTAATACCTTCGCTCATAATAAGAACACAATTCTAAATAAGTATGAACATGAGACCCCTTTTTTGGGCAGCTGCTGCGATAGCGGTACTGCCGGCTAGTGCCCAGACCCGCCTGAGCGACATTAATCCAAATGCCGGAGATGCGAACCCGCAAAACTTCTTTGTTTATGGAAGTAATATCTATTTCCTGGCTAAAGAAGCGACCAACCGACAGGAATGGTATCAGCTCAACACAACAAATAATACTATTAGTCAAAGGACCAATGATCACAGCCAGCTTAGTGGCGCTACGATCTTCCGGCCGCCGATGCGTATCGGTGACAATGTCTTTGTGGCTTCTTCTAAGGGCGGGCCGAGCTCTAACCTTTATTTTTCCCGCTTCGACCTGACCACGGGTAATGAGGTTCAGTGGAATCCCAATAATGCCAGCAGTCCGACCGACCCGCTTGCCTTTGCTGAAGAGCCGGTTACGGGTAACGTTTATGCGACATTATTTGATGCGGGCAGTGTCACTAACCAGGTCTTTAGATGGGAAAAGACCACAGGTAACCTCACCCAGTTTTCTAGTATCGGCAATGCCGGGCTAGGGTCTACAAGTAACACTACCAACGGGGCGCTAGTTGTAATTGGTAACAATATCTATACCACTTCTTATGGCGGATCCGGCAATAACCTGAATTTTCCTATTGTGATTTCTATGGCTACTCCCAATACTTACACAGAAATTACAAATGGTGGTAACCGCCTTTTTGAAGCGACCCGCTTTAACGTGATCAATAGTAAGCTTTACTTTGTAGCCAGGACAGGTTCTAATGCCGGCCCGGTAAACCTGTTTTGCTATAACCCGGCAAATACTACGCTCACCGCTTTAACCAGCTATACACAAACCCTGGCATCAGGCAATGTAAACATCGTCAATATTACCCCCGACAATTCTTTATTGGTTGCGGTTAACTTTTACAATACCAACCCGGTACAGGGAGAAATGCTGTTGGTTAACACGGCAAATAATAATTCAGTGACCAGCGTTACTAATGGTGTGGTTACCGGAACTAACTATGTTTTCGGTTTTAATAGTGGGGACTATTCTTACTTTGTACAGAATGGCAGTCCCCGCCAGCTGCAACGTTATAACCGTACAGACGGGACGACAACTACCGCGATCCCGGTAAGCAATGGCTTTACGGCTATGACTAACTTCTTTGCAGCTACAGATGGAAAAGCTTATTTTTCTGCCGCTACATCGGCATTAGGTGCAGAGTTGTATTCTTTAGATTTGAGTAATAATACCACTACTTTGGTTGCAGACATAAATACAGGTTCGGTTTCTTCCACACCCGGCAATTTTACCCAAGTAGGCAGTACTTTATATTTCGCAGCCAAGACAGATGCACAGGGTCGCGAACTTTACTCGATGAGCATTACGGCGCCGCTGGCGATACAGCTGGATGAGTTTACCGCGCGCAATAGCGGGCCTTTTAACGTAATCAGCTGGACAAACCTTAAGGAGGTCGCCGGAGATGTGATGGAGCTCCAGGTCTCGGCCGATGGTAAAGCGTTTGGCACGATTGCTACCTTTACCGCAACGGGTAAGGCAAATGCACATTATAGTTATCTTGATGAGCATCCGTTTGCCGGGCTGAATTATTACCGCCTGGCGCTGAAGCATGTTGATGGTGGTACAGGGTATAGTGATGTTGCAAAAGCAATCGTGAAAGCGCAGCAGGCAGCAGTAGAGGTGTATCCTAACCCGGCCGGGAATACTATAAATGTTGCATCGTTTAAATCGGGAAAAGTGTTGATATCGGGCATGAACGGAACAACTGCTTTCCAAGCTTCAATAAATTCAGGCAGCAATAGAATCGATATTAGCACACTGCCGGCTGGCTTGTACTTGCTGCAGGTAAATGACGGGCAACATGTATACAATAAGCGTTTCGTGAAGCAGTAATCGGTTTAATTATAGTTTACAGTTGAAGAGAAGAGAGGTTGATGCAGATAATTGCATCAGACTCTTTTTGGGGAGGAGAGGTTTTTATTAGCAATGTTTTCTTCTCATGCAAACATAATTTATAGCATCAGGCCGGCACAACTCCTTGTGCCGGCCTGATGTCTTATGTCGGGTGGTTGCAGGGCTATTCAAAGATAGGGCCGCAATCCTTTCCCACATTTTGCATTTTCTTTTTCAGTCCCATTTTTTCCGCCTTTTGTACCAGCTCTTTAGGTGGCGCCTGACCGGTTTTTGCAGTATTTAACTGGTGAAACATTTTAAGCTCTTCGAGTGTCAGTTTTGCGCCCAGGTCTTTGCTAAGGCAATCTCCGAATTGTTCCGCCTTCTCCTTATCTGCTCCGTCATTGATCATATTCTTAACGATTATTTCTCGCAATTCTTTTAATATAGAGGCTTTGGTTGCTGCCGGTTTGGCTTGTGCTATAGCTGCGTGGCTGCCGCTTAACAGGATAATACTCAATGCAATGATTAATTTGCTCATTTTTTAATTTATTTAGAAGCCGAAAATAAGGTTATCTTCTGTGATTGTGTAGTATGTTTTGTTTTTTTAAGTGAATGTATTTGCTAACAGGGTGTCATTTATAATCTGAGTAAGTATCAGGCTGGATTTTGCCGAAGTAATTTGTGATAGGGCATTTTTATTGCTTCCGGTATCAATCTAATTTTGTTACTTTTAAGGTTACAACAATTTATCATTAATAATATGAAAAAAACCATCATCATCGTTACTGCGATTATTATAATTGCTGCTACTGTTGGGGTCCTTTACGTTTTGGGGATAGATCTCTCCTGGAAGAAATCTGAATATGATACCCCTGACCTGGAAAACAATAAAATTGTTGAAATGTTTAATGCACAGCTTAAAAACGAAATTGACAATCACACCAAAAGTAATATGCATCCAGGTTATAGAGAAGAAAGCAGGCAAAATACCATCAACTATTTAGCTACCATAAAATCAATTGAAAGCTATGCCCGTTATGGCGTAACCTCTACGCGGGTTCATAACAAGCTTGAGCTGAAAATTATGTTTACCAATGGCAAGCTGGTAGAGGATGTTTATACCGGGATGTCCATCTCAGGAATTATGAAGCCGACATTGTTAATGAGGGTGGAAATGCAGGATGGGAAAGCGGTGCGAATTTTTACTAATGGCCAGGAGAAAACGGGTTCGCCGGATTGGATCATTCCTGATTTACGTTTGATGATCAATGCTGCAATCTCCTATGATATCAAACAAAATTATGATCATTATTTTCCTGCTAAAAAAACCGAACAGGATTTTAAGAAGGAATGGGATACTTTGAAATGATGTGAAATAGCTCAAAGGCATGCTTGCATGGTAATTTTTATGAACAGCATATTGGGATGTGTCGTAGTAGCCCTGTTTCCTATTTCTTGTAAAATATAAAGACATCCGCATTCCTGAGGAAGAAAATTAATACAGGTAGGGAAAATCTTTTATAGTTGTAAATAAACATAAAAGTCACCATTTCGGGTGACTTTATTCGTGTATGGAGTATGCGCTTAACGGTGCTGTTAATGCTTGATAAATTTTAAAGTAGTTGCGTCCTTATTTCCTGGAAAAGTAAGCAGGTATATGCCGGATGGCAGCTCTTCCGTATCCACCTGGTTCTTACCGGCAACTAGCTTTACTCTTTTTGTAATTTTTCCGTAAATGTCAAGAATAAGGGCCGGCCCCGAAAATGAACTCTGTACCCATAAATCCTGGTGGGCAGGATTCGGATAAATGTTTACCTCTGCTGCAGGATGCGCCCATACAGACACTACATCGCTATAAGTAAACCCTCCTTCAGCATTAATCAGTTTTACCCGGTAAAATACTTTGCCGGCAACTGCCGGGTCTAAGTAGCTGTATCTCTGTGCCCCTATATGGGCAGCAGTAGTGTATATCGTGCTAAAAGGCTCGTTATTTGTACTTCTTTGCAGTTCCATATAGTCCCGTGTATGATTGCTGATCGCATGCCAGTCGATTGCCGCACTGCTGCCTTTCATAGTAGCCGTTATGCTCAGCAGGTCTAATGCCAGTGCAGTTGACCCCGTTGTAAAGGTGAGAAAAGAAGAGTTTGTTTCCGGGTTGCGTGTCCTGGTTGCGGCATTCATTTGCCCCATGATGATGTTGTCCGCATCACGCAGTGCCTGGCGGTCAAAAGTCACATAATAAGAGGTATTGGCTGCTAATAGGTTAGTAAGGGTTATCGTGATGCTATTGCTGCTTTCGCCCGTTACCTGGCTGCTATTGACCGGTATGGTTGCTGCGATAGCATTGTTGCTGAGGTTGCGAATGTAGATATTGCCATTGCCTTTGAACATCGCTTCGCTGAACGTCAGTGTGATAGGAGTATTGCGAGGGACATTTACCGCATTGTGTGCCGGTGATTTAGTAATAATCCTAGGTGCTGTGCCCGCATTGGTCATATACACGTCATTACCCGCACCATTTACCCGTACCCATAGGTCCAGGTCTCCATCGGCGTCCAGGTCGGCAACAATAGAGATGGTATTCAGTACAAAACCTGAAGGGCCTGTAGTAGCATAAGCCCCAAACGGATTACTGGATGGTGTGGAAAAGGAGCTCCCGGCATTATTTTGCAGGTAAACAAGCGGCTGCCCGGCTGCAGTATTATACAGGTAGTCCGGGTAGCCATCACCGTTGAAATCGGATACTGATACCGCGGCTACCCCAGCCGTAGTAAATTCCATGCCGGGCAAGGGGGTTGCTGAGGTATACACACCATTGTCGTTTACCAGGTATACATCATTGCCCGCTCCGTTTACCCGTACCCATATGTCCAGGTCGCCATCACCATCGAAGTCGGCTACAGAACTGGCGAGATTAAGTGCAAAGCCTGCGGGGCTTGATGAAGAGAAGTTACTGAACGGGTGTGTGCCTGGTGTAGCAAAAGAAGCTCCCGCATTGCTTTGGAGGTAGGTAATACCACCACCTACAGTAGTAGCGTAGGCTATATCAACATATCCGTCACCATTGAAGTCTGCAACACCTACAGCAGCCGTTGTCGACTCAGGGAAGTCCATGCCGCTGGGAACCGTAGCGGATACATAGGTTCCGTTGTCATTACGTAGAAAAATATCATTATTAGCTCCATTGATCCTGTACCAGATATCCAGGTCGCCATCGCCGTCAAAATCTGCCACAGAAGAAGACGTATTCAGGGAAAAGCCTGAGGGTGTGGAGGTAGAAAATGCCGTGAAAGGGTTTGTTGCCGGGATCGTAAAAATGCCCGAACCATTATTTTGATAATAGACCAATGGAGCTCCGGATGAAGCGCCATTCTGGTACAGGATGTCTATAAAGCTATCGCCATTGAAATCGGCTGCTACATATAGGGCGCTACCGGCTGTGCCGGAGAACTCAAGGTTAGATGGGAGTGTGCCCACGTTGTAACTGGTTTGCGCTGTGGCAAAACCTCCTGTACAAATTATGGTAAGTAGTGTTACTATTGAGCGTAAATGTTTGCTGTTCATGGAATTTGTATAATTAGATACATCATAAAAGTAAAAATTAATATCGAAAACTAAAATTATAATTATATTATTTTCTTTAGTTTATATATTATTAATTAAAGTATAGAAATATTATTTACCTATAAAATTAAATGTTGCCGTCTTGTAAAAGGAGTAGTAAGACTGTTATGCGGGAGCCTGGTTGAGATTCATCCGGGGGTAAAAGATAAGCTGCAAAAGTTGGCTTCGCTGCAAGGGGTATTTATGGTCGGGGGATTAAAACACATTTACTCCGGCAGAACCCCGGGTAAATGGCTGTTTTCAGTTGAGCGTTAAAAATAAAAGAGTCACCATTTCTGGTGACTCTTTTGTTGTGTAGGGAAGACAGGATTCGAACCTGCGACCCCCTGGTCCCAAACCAGATGCGCTACCGGCCTGCGCTACTTCCCTATCAATTTCTTGATATTTATTTGCCGGTTACAGAATACCTGGGTGCTGTTGTATTCCTTCTCTTTGGTAGCGGAGACGGGAGTTGAACCCGTGACCTCAGGGTTATGAATCCTGCGCTCTAACCATCTGAGCTACCCCGCCAATGGGATGCAAATGTACACCCGGTTTTTCTTTTTTCCAAAAAATAATTTCAAGTTTTTTTAAACCAGCATGCTGATGGCTTTTTTCAGTGCCGCGATAAAGGTATCCACATCTGCTTTGTTGTTATAGAAAGAGAAAGAGGCTCTTACCGTTCCGGGGATTGCATAACGGTCCATAATGGGTTGGCAACAGTGGTGGCCCGTGCGCACAGCAACTCCCTGCTTGTCCAGCAACTCGCCGATATCATAAGGGTGAATATCGCCCACGAGGAAAGATATCGTCGCGGCCTTGTGCGGCGCCGTGCCTACGATACGGATGCCAGGGATTTGCTTTAGTTCAGATTCGGCATAATCCAGCAGCTCCGCCTCGTGTGCCGCGATATTATTAATACCTATTTCCGATACGTATTTAATTGCGGCTCCCAGGCCTATAATACCGGCAATATTTGGTGTGCCCGCTTCAAAACGGAACGGAAGATCAGCATAAGTAGTTTCATTAAAGCTCACTGATTTGATCATCGAGCCGCCGCCCTGGTAAGGAGGCAGTTCCGACAATAAAGCATGTTTGCCATATAGCACACCAATCCCTGTAGGGGCATAGATCTTATGCCCGGAAAATACCAGGAAATCAATATCGGAAGCCTGCACATCTATGGCCATATGCTGTATGGCTTGTGCCGCGTCGATCATTACGGGAATATTATGGCTATGCGCGAGGCTGATAATGTCGGCCACAGGATTTACGGTGCCTAAAGTATTACTTACCCAGGTAAAGGCAATAAGCCTCGTTCGTGGGCTGATCAACTTTTCCAGCACCGCCAGGTCTAATGTGCCATCATCTTTTAACGGGATAACTTTTAGGCTGCCACCCCGGTCTTCGCAGGCGATCTGCCAGGGAACAATATTGGAATGGTGCTCCATCTCGGTGATGATGAGTTCATCGCCCGGCTGCATATGTTTTTTACAAAAAGAATAGGCTAATAAATTGATCGCATCAGTAGTGCCTTTGGTGAAGATGATCTCGCTGCTGTGTGCCGCGTTGATGAACCGCTGAACGCCCGAGCGGGCGGCTTCTTCGGCATCTGTAGCCTTCTGGCTTAAAAAGTGAACCCCGCGGTGCACATTGCTGTTGTACGATTCGTAGTATTCTTTAATCGCGTTAATTACGGCCGCCGGTTTTTGCGTAGTGGCGCCATTGTCCAGGTAAACCAGGGGTTTGCCGTATATATGTTCTGAAAGGATCGGGAAATCGTTCCTTATTTTTTCGAAATCGGTCATAATACTAAAATTGCCCCAAAAGGGTACGCAAAGGTAAGACAATGTAGCTTGTACCGTTCCCGGATCTTGTTAATTTATAGCTTACACTACCTGCGGCTCTTGTGTGACCTGCGGAGTTTCCGTAGGCACTTCATGCTCATAAGACCCGTATTTGACAAAAATGTAGAGGTAGATCACCCTTGCATAGCGCATCAGCACGGGCTGCATCAGCAATACGATAGCAACATTGACGCCCATAAACCAGAAAATACTGTTGTCGCTGAAACGGATACCAAAGAAGAGGGCGAACCAAATCAGGTTGAATACGGTAAGGGCAATAGAAAGGCCATAGCTTACGTAACCTGTACCATAATAAAATCCGGGTTCTATTTCCATTTTCTGGCCGCAATGCGCGCAGCGGTCGGGCATTTCCAGCATTTTTCCCAGGGGGAAGATGCTGCTCTGCCGGAACATTTTACCTTTTCTGCAGTTAGGACATTTACTTTGCAAGACACTAGGCAGTAGAGCGGGCTTTTGGGACATAATCTGAAAATGATTTTACTTTACACTGCAAAGGTAATTCTTTTAACAGGATTGCGATTTATACAAAATATGGAAAACTTTACAAGATTTACGGGGGATAAGGCGGCTCAATACCGGCATGTACTGGCACAGGCCAAAGAGATCTGCGCGCATGAAGACAACCTTATTGCTGTGATGGCCAACCTTACGGCGGTACTGAACCAGCAGTTCGGCTGGCTATGGACCGGGTTTTACCTGGTGGATCAAAATGCAAATACATTGGTATTAGGCCCTTTCCAGGGACCATTAGCCTGTACCCGTATCCCTTTCGGTAGAGGGGTTTGTGGTACCGCATGGGCTGAAAAGCGCTCTGTAGTGGTGCCCGATGTGCATGCATTCCCCGGGCATATCGCTTGTAGCGCTTTGTCTCAATCAGAAGTGGTCGTACCTTGTTTTGATACTGGGGGGCAGGTAAGAGCGGTATTGGATATCGACAGCGCTGAGCTGAACGGCTTTACTGATGAAGATGCGGCTTACCTGGAACAATTGTGCGGGCTGCTCCGGGCGAAATATTAAGCGCTGAGCTTCGTGCCTTTCAGGGCGTATTGCATCGCTACCGAGAGGTGGAGCAAAACGACTTTCGCATTCGCGTTACGCTCTACATGGTACACCGCTGTGCCGATCAGGTTGTCCATCTGATTGATGGTCTGGTAGTTGAACTGCCGGGTCGCCAGTTTTTGTACAAATTGCGCATCGGCAGCAGATAATGCGGGCTGATAGCCGGGTATCATGCTCATTCTTAAGGTGTGCCCCAGCAATTGCTGCGCGTACATCAGGAAATTTTTGAGCTGTACGGTAGGCAGTTTGCTTACCTGGTCTACCCACTTCCCGATCAGGTTGCCGTTGTAGGTAAAGACGCCGTTAAACCAGTCTTTGATGAGCTGCAGCCAGTCGCTTTCGTTTTCCTGGAGTACGGTCAGGGCATGTGCTACATTGCCCTCTGATAGTACCGCAGCACGGGCGGCGTCCTGCTCGGAGACCTGGTAAACATTTTGCAGGATCTCCCGGATCGCCTCGTCTGCCATAGGTTGCAGGCGCACGAGTTGCGTCCGGGACAGTATGGTTTCCAGTACGGAATCTGTTTGCTCCGCCACCAGTAAAAAGATAGTATTGGATGGGGGCTCTTCGATTAGTTTCAGTAAGATATTCCCTTCTTTGCCTAGATATTCGGGCCGCCACACGATCTGGATCTTATAAGCGCCTTCCATCGCTTTAAGGCTTAGGGTTTCGATCATCTCTTTACATTCTTCAGCGGAAATGTTCCCGCTCTGGCGATCTTTGGCGCCTATAGACTCCAGCCAGTCGGTCACGCTGCCATAAGGGTGTTTGGTAAAAAACTCCCTGAATTCCCGGATGAAGTTCTTACTGTTGGTCTTTACCCCCGGTTTGGGCGGGAATGAGGGAAAGGTGAAATGCAGGTCGGGGTGCACCAGGGCCTTGGTTTTCAGGCAGGCCGCGCATTGGCCGCAGGCCTCGGCCTGTGCGCCTTTTTGCTCGCATAATAAAAATTGGGCAAAGCTGATCGCCAGGGGCAGTCCGCCGCTGCCTTCTTTACCCAGCATCAGTATCGCATGCGGTAAATGACCTGATTGATAAAAATTCAATAAATCAGATTGGGCTTTTTCCTGTCCGTAAATGGCTTGTGCTTGCATAATGATGCAAATATAATCGTAATTTGCAGGCTTAAAACAGGAATGAAGCCTAAAACCTGTAATTTATTCTAAAATTTATTTTGATATAATAAAAAATGCTTTTACCTTTGCATTCCCTTTGAAAAAGCTGTGCTGCCTGAAGGGTCAATCATTAATTAAGCAAAAAGAAAAATTGATCATATGAAACGTACTTTCCAACCGTCTCGTCGTCGTCGTAAAAACGTACATGGTTTCCGCAAGCGTATGGAAACTGCTAATGGACGTAAAGTTTTAGCTGCACGCCGCAAAAAAGGACGTAAAAAATTAACGGTATCTGACGAAAGCCGTTTGAAATAATATTTCCCGGATGGTTGATGGTTTTTCCTTCAGTCACTCCGAACGATTAAAATTTCGCAAACAGATTGAAACGCTTTTCCAACACGGAGAGGCGTTTTCTGTTTACCCGTTCCGAGTGGTATATTCTTTTAGCGGCCAAAGAGCAGAACAGGATGCTCCGGCACGCGCGGGCTTCTCTGTGCCTAAAAAGAAAATGCGGCATGCCCACCAGCGTAACCGGATCAAGCGCCTGCTGCGGGAAGCCTGGCGGCACCGGAAGCAGGAGGTCTACGCTACAATTCCACAAAATATTCAATTACACCTCTTTTTTATCTTTACCGGCCGCGAAATACCCGATTGGCCGACAACGCAGAAAGCGATGTCGAAAATCATTACTAACTTGCAGTCATTAAACTATCCGCAAGATGGGACTGCCGGCTAAAATAATGATCGGGATTATTAAAGCATACCAGAAAATGCTTTCGCCCTGGCTGGGCGCTAACTGCCGTTTTACCCCCACTTGCTCTCAATACGGCCTGGAGGCCGTGCAGAAGTATGGTGCGCTTAAGGGCGGCTGGATGGCGCTAAAGCGTATCGGCCGCTGTCATCCCTGGGGCGGGCATGGTTACGATCCCGTCAAATAATTTCCTATACAATAAACTGCTGCAGGTATGGGCTTTCTAATAGTACTGTTGCTTCAACTGGCATTTGTTTTTGTACTAAGCCTGGTCATTGCTTTTATAGGCATATTGGTTGTTTTCTTTATTAAATCGCGCCGCAAAAAAAAGGCGCTTGTGTCGTATTCGGAAAGTTTGTGAAGACAGGACAATCAAATCATTTCTGTTCAGTTAATGTACAGAAGTTAATAGAAGTACTTAAGTGCAGTTTCATACTTCAGGTTTGCTTAAACAAAACCGATATAATCTATCGTTCTTTTTATTTATTTTGTCAGATTAAAAGGTTGTTTTAAATTTGTAACCATTGTCTAAAGTTGTATAATTTGGTTATGAGTGATTATTTAACTATTTCAGAAACAGCAAAATTGCTGAATAAAAGTACAAAAACGTTAAGGCGTTGGGACGAAGAAGGCAAATTATCTGCGGTTCGTGAACCAATTAGCAATTATCGTGTTTATCGGAAATCAGAAGTATTGGAATTGTTTTCTGATTTTGTTCCTGTTGATACAAAAGAGTCTGTTTCAAACTATGTTGAACCTAATTATGAATATAAAGTTTTGGAACTTTTTGCGGGTGCTGGCGGTTTGGCTGTCGGAATGGAAAAAGCAGGGTTGAAATGTGTTGCCCTTAACGAAATTGATAAATTTGCTTGTGCTACCTTGCGTAAAAATCGTCCGAAGTGGAATGTTTTGGAAGGGGATATCAAAAACTTTGATTTCTCGGAATACAACGAGAAAGTTGATGTCGTGACAGGAGGTTTTCCGTGTCAAGCATTTAGCTATGCAGGAAAAAAGTTAGGTTTAGCGGATGCCCGTGGAACGCTTTTTTATGAATTTGCAAGAGTTGTCAAAGAGGTTAACCCACCAATTTGTATTGGCGAAAACGTTCGTGGTTTGTTGAGCCACGATAACGGAAAAACTTTGCAGGGAATGATTTCTATTTTGGATGAGATAGGTTACAATGTAGTTCCTGTAGAGGTTTTGAAAGCTATAAATTTTAAAGTTCCGCAAAAACGTGAGCGTTTGATTTTAGTGGGCGTCAGAAAAGATATTGCATTAAATTACGAATATCCTAAGCCTTACAAGAAAATCTACAATCTAAAAGATGCTTTGAAAAAAGGAGAGTTATTCGATTGTAATGTGCCAAAATCTAACGGTGCAAAATATCCTCAAAGTAAAAAAGAAGTTTTGGATTTAGTGCCACCAAAAGGTTATTGGCGTGATTTGCCTTTAGAAGTTCAGAAAAAATTTATGGGTGGAAGTTTCCACTTGGGCGGTGGTAAAACAGGGATTGCCCGTAGAATTGGCTGGGATGAGCCTTGTCTTACTTTAACCTGTAGCCCCGCTCAAAAGCAAACCGAGCGTTGTCACCCTGATGAAACCCGACCGTTTACCGTTCGCGAATATGCAAGAATACAGACTTTTCCTGATGATTGGGAATTTACTGGTTCTTTAGCTCAACAATACAAACAAATCGGAAATGCTGTGCCTGTCAACTTAGGTCGAGAGGTTGGTTATTCTATTGTTAAGTTTTTGAATGAGTATTACAGTTTGTCAAAACCCAAATAATAGCTATAATTTTCGAAAGTTATTTGTTCGAGAATGGTACGTTTTGATTTTTCGGTTTTGGCAGTAATTTCGTCCAAAGCCGAATTTTCTTTTATGCTGTCGTCTTTTTCTATGGACTTCAAATAATCATTAATCGCTTTTGGTAATGCTTTATATAATTGAACAAGTGCATCATTTTGTCCTGAAAGCAAAGCGTAAAATTGGTCGCCTGAAATTTTAAAAACTCTAGAATGACTGTACTCCTTTCCGTTGATTTCGCCTTTCCAATGTTCATTGAAACTGCCTTTTGCTAAAATCTGAACCCAATAACATTGAGCTTTTTTGTAATCATTAGCATAACGAGCTAACTTTTGAAACAAGGCTTCTGCTGAACTACTGTTCATTGTATTATGCTTGTTTTTGATGTCAGCAAAAAGTGTATCATCATTTGCTTTAATGTCAAAACCACTCATATTCCCAACTTCGTAACCTTGTATTCCACCTAAAATTTGTTCATGAAATGTCCCTATTGAGTTGTTTATGGATTTGTCAATTTGACGAAGAATTTCGGACTGGATTAAATCATCTTCACTAATGTCGTTGAATTTAGCATCAAAAGTTAGTTTAATTGTATCGACTTTATTGGTATAGAAACTCTTTTTAGAAATGTTATTTTTGGCTCTCAAATAGGCTTTGTGCAAATTTTCAATGCAGTTCAATAAATGCACGTCCGATATAAAGTTTACATATTTGTTTGCCATTAATTTCCATCATTAAAATTCGAGTGCTAAATTACAAAATTTAGTTTAATGTTTTTCCAGTTGTTCTTAGAATGACAAATGTCTCTTTTCCTTCCATACACCCTTTATCGCCTGCTATACCTTTTACTTTTGTTTGCTGGGCGCTTCAGTCTTTATCAGTCAAAAATATGAGGTGGATTCAGGTATGGGGGATATCTGGTATGTACCGCTTGCCGGGGAAAGTCGCCTGGAGCTGATCGATCTGTCGGAGACCGGCTCGATACTGAAAGACGATAAGTCGATCATTGATGCTGTGGTACAGCTCTACCAATACAACGATAGCTTAGTCTGGGGGAAAACTTTTGATAATAGCTGTTTTGTCTTTAATGGGGATACCCTGATCTATGAAAGAGAATCGATCCTGAAAGCAGAGTGGAACCAGGGCCAGGCCATCGCCTGGGAAGATACGGACACTTTTTACCAGGTCAGAAGGGAGGCTATTGCCGGGAACGCGAGTAATATTGCGTTAATAGCTTGTATTGGAGTTGCGCTGCTGGTCGTCTGGATACTGAAACGCATTGTTTTAGGAAAAGCGAAGCGTAAGGTTTAAGATGTTGTAAATTGCCGCAAAATAATCTTATGGAAGCAATGTCAGCAATAAGTTGGGGCGATTTTGAAAAAATAGAAATGCGTGTGGGCACTATTATCGAAGCGGAAGTCTTCCGGGAGGCTAAAAAGCCGGCCTATAAGATCAGGATCGATTTCGGGCCTTATGGTATTAAAAAATCTTCGGCCCAGGTTACCCGTTTATACCAACCGGAAGAGCTGATAGGGAAGCAAATAATTGCCGTACTTAATTTTCCACCTAAGCAGATCGCTAATCTTAAAAGTGAATGCCTGATTATGGGCGTTGTAGATGAGGCAGAGGTAACCCTGATCGGCCCGGGCAAGCCTGTCGCTAACGGTTTGAGAATCGGTTAAGGCCGGATTAATTATTCTGGAAATAGTAATTGAGCCGCTCTGCGCCTTTAAGGTGGATGGCGGTATTGGACAGCTTAACGGGGCTATGATTGCATACTTTGCAAAGCCGGAATGAAGGTGGTGCTACTATAGCCAGTTCCCGCACATAGGCCGGTGTTTTGAAGTCCGGGAGGAATCCTGACCGGCGGCGGCCTTCTGCGATGGTATTTTGCCATAGGGTGCCTATAGGCGCCTGTGTGCCGGGCTTGTAACAATAGCCGAAAGTGCTGATAACAGTATGGGGGCTGTAAAAAGGATAGGTGCCGGTAGTGATCGGATGAAAGGCGCCTTCCGCGTAAACAAATTGGGGCTTAGGTATATTAATGGCCGTTTTGGCAATCCCTTTTTCATTATCGCAATTGAACCCTATTTTTTCATAAGAAAAATATTTAGCCTGTACTGTAAGTGAGAGGCTAAACAACAGCGAAAGGATAAGAATGGGACTTTTCATGCCGTTTTTTGTTTACTTTACATTTAGTTTAACGTAATCTTTGCTGCAATATTATACCAAAATAACAGATAATTTATCCTTTTTTTATAAAACCCTACCTTTGCCCCGATGAATGAAATAAACTTCTCGATCATATTATTGATTGGGTCTATATTCGCCGGTTTTATAGGCTCCCTTACCGGCCTGGGCGGGGGGATCATAATCGTTCCATTGTTAACGCTGGGTTTGGGTGTGCCTATGAAGTACGCGGTAGCGGCTTCCCTGATATCGGTAATCGGGACTTCCAGTGGCGCGGCGGCGGCCTATCTTAAAGAGGGGATCACTAATATGAAAGTAGGGATGTTCCTGCAGATCGCTACCACGATCGGCGCGATACTGGGCGCGGTAATGGTCATCCTGGTAGATATACCGGTGGACCTTATCGGGATCACATTCGGCTTGGTCTTGCTGGTTACAGCGGTGCTGACGGCCCAAAAGAAGCCGGATCACCTGGAACCTGTTGTGCCGGGATCCGTGGCGGAGCGCTTACAGCTTAACGGCACTTTCCCTTCGAACGGCAAATTGGTCAGTTATGGAGCCAGAAGTCCTTTCCTGGGTTCAATAGTAATGGCGGTGGCGGGTTTCCTGTCAGGGCTCCTGGGAGTAGGAGGCGGGGTTTTCAAGGTGCTGGCGATGGATAATATTATGCGCCTGCCTTTTAAAGTCTCTACCACGACCAGTAACTTTATGATCGGCGTGACGGCGCTGGCGAGCAGTATTATTTACTTTGCCGGTGGCTATGTGGTACCGGAGGTGGTAGCCCCTATCCTTATCGGCATTATTTTAGGCGCTATGCTGGGTTCAAAGGTGCTGGTAAAGATCAATGTAGGGTTGTTAAAAAGAATTTTTGCCGTAATCGTTGCTATTATAGCGGTGTATATGATCTACAATGGTTACGTGGGTAATTTTAGTGCAAAACATAAATAGGATGGCAACAAATAAAGTACCGAAACGGGACCTCGAAACTTTGGTGGGCAATACTTTAAGATACGGAGTGTGGATCTCTTTTATACTGTCTGCTATCGGGCTGATCTGGTTGTTAGCCCTTCACCCCGAGTCGGATTTTGCACCGGATGCTTTACCTCCGGATCCCGAGAAATTTTCTTTCGGCGCTATGCTGCAAGGATTAAGCGCTTTTAAACCTGCAGCCCTGGTAATGCTGGGCAGCCTGGTTTTATTGTTGACGCCTTTACTGAGGGTCATTTTTGCGCTTTTCGGTTATTGGAAAAGCGGCAATAAGCTCTATACCTGGATTACGCTGGTGGTCCTGGTCATTATCTGGATCAGCGTGCTGATCGGAGTGGCTCATTAATGCTTAATTGTAAATGGTTAATTGTTAATGAATAAGAACATTCACAATTAACCATTCATCATTAACAATTTACTCCTCCTTCAACTGCTCTCTTCTGAGGAAATACTTACCCAGGATATCGAACTCCAGGTTTACCGCATCGCCGGGCTGCATATGACGGAAGCCGGTATGTTCAAAAGTATAAGGGATGATCGCTACCTGGAAAGTGTTCCGGGTCACATTAAAAGCGGTAAGGCTTACCCCGTTGATACAAACAGAACCTTTCTCGATCATTAAAGCGGCAAAAGACTCCGGAAAGCGGAACGTGATCAGGTGACTACCTTCGCGGGTTTCTATCTGTTCACATATTCCGGTGCCATCTACATGCCCCTGTACCATATGGCCGTCGAGCCTTGTGCCTAATAACAGGGCTAACTCGAGATTAACTTCTTTACCTGCATCCCATTTGGAAAGGGTTGTTTTCTGTAAGGTTTCCTCAATCGCCGTGACCTTATAATCTCCATCGCCGATGGATACTACCGTAAGGCAGACGCCGTCGTGGGCTACCGACTGGTCTATAGATAATTCACTGTATAGCGGAGATTGAATGGTGAAATGAAGGTTGCTGCCTTCTTGTTCTATATGGCTGATTTTGCCTGTGTTTTTAATAATTCCTGTAAACATCTTATTGTTTTATTGCATAGCCGGTATGGATATAGCTACTATCCGGTACCTGCTCATTCATCTGGATCTGTATTCTGTTACCCGTTGCTTCGAAGATAAGCCGGAACATGCCGGATACGGTATCTGTAGGGTTACAAAACAGCTGTCCGCCTTCTGTATACTCCACGAGGGTATCGGTCATAGCCAGGCCATACCTGGTGGTAGTTAGCGCTAAAGTATTACCGTTACAAAAGCCACTGACATTGACTTTATTTTTTAAAGTATCCAGCGCCGGGTTTCCCGGGGTAAAAGTAAGGATATAGTCCCGGGTACGCAAAAAAGTCATATCCGGCAGGTAAACGGAGTCGCGGAACAGCCAGGTCCCTTCAAACAACTCGTTGGGGTAGATACAGACAGAGTTGTCCGGGATGCCGGGGAAGCTGTCATTGTAATTAGCCGCAATGGGGTCATTACAATATTTCCGGGTCAGTCCCAGGTCTACAGGGTCCGGGTCTTTGTATTTTTCACAGGCGGCCAGGCCGGCAATGCCGAGGAGCGCTGTTATTAATATGAAGTACTGAACTTTTCTCATGTGAATCGGGTTCAAAAATACATTATTACGACTGCTTTGCCACATCATTTTAAGCTAATAATTATGCGGGTCGCTATACTACATAAAACGGGAGGCTGAACAAATTCTTGTTCAGCCTCCCGGAAAATTATGGTTTAAATAGAAAATTATTTGTTTTTCTCATCAGTCGCCACTAAATCCTGAACGAATTTAGAAATAGAAGCAATACGGCTGGTATTTAATACATAGTGGATAAATTTACCATCGCGCTCTGTATTCACAATATTTGCCCTGCGCAAAATAGCCAAATGCTGGGAGGCTACAGATTGTTCTAATCTTAATTTTACATAAATGTCTGTAACATTCATACGCTTATGCTCCTCTAGCAATTTGATGATCTGCTGACGCAATTTGTGATTAATTGCTCTCAATGTCATAGCTGCACTCTTTACGGCAATATAATCCAGTTTTGTCTGCTCTTCTGAGTTATCATCTTTTCTAATCACCAATGTACTGGCTGTGAGTTGTTCCATCATTATTTATTTAAATTAAATTGAGTTAATCAAATTTATTAATACCATTCAGGTATATTTAATTTTCCCAGGTGTGAGTTAAAGGTAATGGCACTACAGGAGTGAATTTTGTTTTAGGTAATCGACAGCAAATATAGACCAATTAGCTTAAATACTAATATAAAATTTTTATAAAAGAGTGTAGTAAAATTCCTACAAGTATTTATCCTGTTTCTTAAAGTGCTTAACTGTAAAGGGTTACAGCGGATCAGCTAACTGAAATGGGCAGTAATAAGGAGTTATTTAAATCTTAAAAATTTGTTATATTGATAAAGTTTCATAGAGCAATTCCAATTCAGAAAGGATCATAGCGGTCGCCCCCCAGACTATAGTTTCCGCATCTAATTTATAAACGGGCGCTTCCCAAAACATATTATCTCCTTTGGACGGGATAATGATGCGTTCTGTCTTACGGGAAGCAAACAGGTTTTCAAGGTCGGGGTAAATAATCCGGGCCACTTCATAATCTGATTTTTGCAGCGGGGGCTTTGCCGGGGCAAAAGCGATCACCGGCCGGATCAGGAAATTACTGACATTTACAAAAAGGGGGCTGAGTTGCCCGGCGATTTCAACATTTTCCGGATCCAGGCTGATCTCTTCATTGGCTTCCCGCATAGCGGTATGTACAATGTCCCGGTCGCTCAGTTCCCGCTTCCCTCCGGGTAAGGCGATTTGCCCGGAATGACTGCCGCCGTCATCACTTCTCTGGATCAGCACCAGGTGGGTGCGTTGCCGCTCGGGGTAGAGCAGGATCAGGACGCCGCTTTCCCGGGCATTATCCGAAACGTCCAGGGAAGTTTCCGCTCTGAAAGCAGGCAACATACGTTTATGGGCGGCGCTCCCCGGCAGGGGTTCTACGAGCTTTTGAGCCAATTGCGCTTTGAGTTGTGTCCAGTTGAAAGTAGGCATCTTGCGACAAATATAACATTAATACATTTGCCTGTTGCCTTGCGCTCCCGGTTTATTTAACGTATGGCAAAAGATTTAAGCCTTAACTTTGCCGGCATCAAATCAATCTCTTTTTACATTATGAAGTATTATAGCTTTACCTTGTTTGCGGTGCTTAGTCTTGGCCTTTACTCCTGTGGCGGTGATGTACCTAAAGGGGCGGAAAAGCCTGAATTTAAAATGGACCAGGAAGCCGCCGTTATGGACTCTGTAATTAACCTGGAAGCCGGTGACGACATGAAGTTCAACCGCTCGGCATTTACGATCCCGGCAGGAAAAGAAGTGACCCTGACTTTAAAGCATACCGGCAAAATGGATAAAAACGCTATGGGCCATAATGTAGTGATCCTGAAAGCAGGGGAAGAGGTAAGAGCATATGGCAATGAAGCGCAAAAAGCTAAGGAAGAAGAGTACACGCCGCAAAGTTTAGCGGCAAAAGTAGTGGCACATACCCAACTGATCGGCGGCGGCGAAAGTACAACGTTGAAATTTACTATTGCCGAACCGGGCGAATATCCTTTCCTTTGTAGTTTCCCGGGACATTACCCGATCATGAAAGGAACGATTACAGTTAAATAATTTTTTATAAACAATATTTAAAATGAAGGAATACAACTTCTCGGCAGGAGAAAGGCTGATGCGCTACGTACAGGTAGATACGCAAAGCGACCCGTTTTCTGAGGCACAACCCTCTACCGAAAAACAAAAAGACCTCAGCCGTATACTGGTTGAAGACTTAAAAGCATTGGGGATTACCGATGCGGAGCTGGATGAGCATGGTTATGTCTATGCGACTATTCCTTCAAATATAGATAAGGAGGTCCCTACCGTTTGCTTCTGTGCCCATGTAGATACCGCCCCGGATTGCAGCGGGACTAATGTTAAACCTATCCTGCACCCAAAATGGGATGGAACAGATATCGTTTTACCGGATGACCATTCGGTGGTGATCTCTGCAACCAAACATCCTTACTTAAAAGAAAGAATAGGAGACGATATCATCACAGCTTCAGGATTGACCCTGCTCGGCGCGGATGATAAAGCCGGTGTAGCCGTAATTATGGACATGGCGCAATACTTAATGGCGCATCCTGAAGTGGCGCATGGCCGTATCCGTATCCTGTTTACCCCGGATGAAGAGGTAGGCCGTGGTGTAGATGCCATAGATATGAAAAGACTGGATGCAGACTTCGGCTATACCCTGGATGGTGGCGAGCGCGGTCACCTGGAAGGGGAGAGCTTCTCGGCAGACGGAGTGACCATCAGGATCCACGGCGTTAGCGCCCATCCCGGTTACGCGAAAGACAAGCTGGTTAACGCCATAAAAATTGCCGGGGAGTTCCTGGACGCTTTGCCTAAAGACAGCTGGAGCCCGGAAACGACTGAGGGAAAACAAGGTTTTGTACATCCAGTTAATATCAATGGTGCGGCAGAGATCACTACGCTCAACTTCATCATCAGGGACCATGATACCGCCCAGCTTAAGGTCTATGAAACCAGGCTGGAGTATATATTAAAAGAAGTAGTGACCCGGTACTCCGGCGCTAAATATGAATTTATTGTAAAAGAGCAATACCGCAACATGAAAGAGGTGCTGGACCAGCGCCCGGAAGTAATGGATATTGCTGAAGAAGCTTATAAGCAGGCCGGCCTTAACCCGCAACGCATCAGTATCCGCGGTGGAACGGATGGCTCCAGGCTTTCTTTTATGGGTTTGCCTTGTCCTAATATCTTTACTGGGGAAATGGGCATTCACTCTAAAGAAGAATACTGCAGTGTGCAGGATATGCAGAAAGCAGTAGAAGTTTGTGTAAATATCGCCGGGATTGTGGCTAAAAAATAATTTTATAAACCAAAAAATAAAAAACAAGTATGAGTATTTCTGATATCTTATTTCAACGCAATAAAGATAAAGCGGAGAAAAATTTAAATGATGGCTTTGCATTCCTGGAGCAGAATAAAGCGAACCCGAATGTACAGGTACTGGAGAGCGGCCTTCAATACGAAATATTACAGGAAGGAGAAGGCGCGCATCCTACCGCTAATTCAAGCGTGACCTGTCATTACCATGGTACAACTATTGACGGTAAAGTATTTGACAGCTCCGTACAAAGAGGTACACCGGCTACTTTCCCTTTGAACAGGGTAATTGCAGGCTGGACAGAAGGCGTACAATTAATGCAGCAGGGCAGTAAGTTCCGCTTCTTTATCCCGCCACATTTAGCTTATGGCGATCGCCAGGTAGGCAGCGATATAGGACCGAACAGTACCCTGATCTTCGAAGTAGAACTTTTGGGTATTCAATAAAACAGGAAAAAACAATAAATTATGAAAACAAATAAGCAAACAAATGCCATTGGCCTGGATCAGCAACAGTCTGAAGCTTTAGCCGGAAATTTGAACACCTTATTGGCTAACTATTCTGTATTTTACCAGAATGTAAGAGGTTTTCACTGGAACGTTAAAGGCCAGAAATTTTTTGAATTGCATGTAAAGTTTGAAGAACTGTACAATGATCTTGTGCTGAAAATTGACGAGATCGCTGAACGTATTCTGACCCTGGGCTATGCGCCGGAGCATAACTTCAGCGTATACATCGAAGCGGCAAGCATTAAAGAGTCTAAAGAAGTTAATGACGGGCTTAAATGTGTCCGCAATATCCTGGATTCCTTTAAAACGACTATCGAGTTGCAAAGGGCATTACTTGACCAGTCGGCCGAGGCAAATGACGAAGGGACCAATGCTTTAATGAGTGACTATATCCGGGAACAGGAAAAGCTGGTATGGATGTACTCCGCTTACCTGGCCTAGGCTTTAATTTATCAAGTGCAGCAAAAAGTGCTTTTGAACAAGGTTCAAAAGCACTTTTGCATTTGTTATAGTTAATATAATAATAATTGGTATATTGGCGTTTAAATATAAATTTATACCTGATTTGATGCACTTGAAAAGATGTTACCTGCTCCTCCTCTTGTTATTATCCGGCGCGTTCAACAGTTACACTCAATATAAAATAAGCGGTATCCTGGTTGATACGGCCGGTATGACTAATATGGCTTATACTTCCGTATCTGTAATGAGCATGGAGGATAGTGTACTCCAGGATTATACCCGTGCAGATGAGGCCGGTAAGTTTGAGCTGAATGTTGCCCGGCAAGGAGCTTATTTTATCCGGTACGCGCACCCTATGTTTACTTCTTTTGTTGCGGATATAAAGGTAAAAGAGGCCTATACCAGTGTAGACACAGTGCATATGCTTAGCCTTCAAAATCTATTGGAAACATTCGTGGTGCGCGATTCCCGGCCGATCACGATAAAAGGAGATACGATCGAATATACCGCGGATAGTTTTAAAGTAAGAGCATTTGCCAATGTAGACGAATTGCTGAAGCGCCTGCCGGGTATAGAAGTCGATAAGAACGGTAAGATAACAGCACACGGCAAAGAGGTACAAAAAATGCTGGTAGATGGCGACGAATTTTTTTCGGACGACCCGGCCGTATTGGCTAAAATGCTTCGGGCCAGCGCTGTTGATAAAGTACAGGTGTTTGACAACAAGTCGGAGACCGCAAAGCTTACCGGGGTGGATGATGGCGAGCAGATAAGAACAATCAACCTGACCCTCAAGGAAAGCGCTAAGCAAGGCTATTTTGGTAAGTTGGAGGCAGGCGGTGGCCTGCCTGATTTCTACCAGGGCCAGGCAATGATAAATGTATATCGTAAAAAGCAGAAATTTACGGCCTTCGCCATCGGGAGTAATACCAATAAAGTAGGATTAGGCTGGAGTGAAGAGGACCGCTTTGGCGGTTCGGGGAGATCCTTTACTGAAAATGAGAATGGCTATTTAACTGCTAGTGGTGGCCTGGATGCCGGTGGCATTTCCAGTGAAGACGGTAACTTTAGTGGTCAGGGGTTGCCCCGGACCGTAAATGGCGGGCTGCACTATGATAATAAATTTGGTAAACATGGGAGCAGTTATGCCCTGGATTACCGGGTCAACAGTAATGGTACCAGGGGCTACCAGAATACACATACCCAGTATGTAATGCCGGATACCCAATACGTGAGTGATAGCCGTTATGAATTTGACCGTCAAAGCCTGGGTAATGCGATTGCCGCAAAAACCGAGCTTAAATTAGACTCTATGCGCACCTTTATTATTAAATTGAGTGGCAATATGAACGATTCACGTTCCAACTCTTTTACAGCTGGCAGCAACAGTAGTATAAACGGGGATTTGCTGAATGAGAGTGATAGCCGTACAGATGGTTCTGGCAAGAGTTATAGAGGAGGTGCAGACCTCACCTACTCTCAAAAAATGAAAAAGACAGGGCGTTCATTAGTCATTAATCTTAACGGGAATTATAATCAAAATATAGGGGAGCATAATTTTCAGTCAAATAGTAAATTTTATGTTACGAACACTGAGTTAAATTACAACCAGTTGAAAAGAGATAGTTCCTCTAACTTAACGGGCGCTTTGACGCTGACCTACTCCGAGCCGCTGATCAAGGATAAGCTTTTTTTGACAGCAAGTCTGGGATCAAAATATCTAGGAGACCGGTCGAGATTGTCTACATTTGATAAAGAGCCGGATGGAAGGGAAAGTTTTAATGATTCTTTCAGTACTAATATGGATTATTCCGTATTCACCAACAATGTGGGTAGCTTTTTACGTTACACGAACAAGCCCTGGAATCTTTATGGTGGCTTAAGAGTAACGACTACCCAATACCGCAATGTAAATAATTTTACGGATGACCGCTTCGCCAGGGATTACCTGAATTTCTTTCCTACGGCATCTGTTTCCTTCAACAAAAGCAGGAATACCCGGCTTTCCCTATGGTACAACGGGTCTACACAACAGCCCAGTGCCGGGCAGATACAGGTAGTGGTAAGAAATAATGATCCGCTGAATGTACGCATCGGCAATCCTGACCTTACCCAGGAGTTCCGGCATAACTTCAGGGGCAGCTATAATTCTTATAAAATGATCTCGGAACAATCTACGTATATCTCTGTGAATGCGGGGGTTGTTCAAAATGCTTTTTCCGAAAGCAGGACGATCTCCGAAGAGGGCGTGAATACTTTCCAGACAATTAACATAGATGGAAACTGGAATGCAAGTGCATGGGGACATCAGTCGTTTAAGATCAGGCCTTTAAAGACTAATCTTTCTTTAGGGTTGAATGGTAATTATTCGGTAAACAATACTTTACTCAACAATATAAAAAACCGCTCTACAAACCTGTCGGGAGGGCCCAACCTGAGTTTAAATCATTACAGCGATACCGGCCTGGTATTTAACTTTAGTGTTTCGGTAAATTATAATGCCAACCGGAATACGGTAAACACGGGCGTAAGGACCAACCTGTTCAGCATGCAGCAAAGACTGGACCTTTCTTACGAGTTCGGCTCCGGCCTGACCATAGGTGCTGAAACACACTGGCAATACCGCCAGAAAATGGACGCTAATGATCAATACAATAATGTATTGATCAGCAATTTTTACCTGCAGCAGTCTTTATTGAAAGACCGGAGCCTTCAATTAAGATTGGAAGGTAACGACCTGTTTAATAATAACGTTGGTGTTAGGAGAAATAACTTCAACAATACGATTACAGACACCGATTATAGCACGATTAAAAGGTACTTCATGTTTGTAATTACCTGGAACTTTACCCGTTCTAAAGAAAGTGCCACACCGGATTCAGGTGCAGCGACAGATATTAACTAAAATCACTCCGGGAATAACTATGAGATCATTCGCCATATTGATATTAATACAACTACTGCCCGCATGGCCTTTATATGCCCAGTTCAGCAGTAAGGGCAGTATTGACTTTACCCGTTCGGTAAATATGAGGTTGAGCATGCAATTAGAGGCCAGCGATGAATTTAAAAACAGCACTTATTTTAAAGAGCAGATTAAAAAGACCCCGACGAATTACGCTACTTATTTTAAAATGAGCTTCAATGAGCAAGCATCACAGTACTTCTTTGATAAAGCCGGTGAGGTCGCTACCGGAATGTTCTGGGACAACAAAGTAGCTGCGGAGAACACCGTCATCCAGGATTTTGTTCAACATAAACTTACTGCTCAAAAGGAAATTTACGAAAAGAACTATATCATTAACGATAGCCTGCCCAGGTACCAGTGGAAGATACATGATGATGTAAGGGAAATCGCGGGCTATCAATGCCGGAAGGCGACTACAGTCATTAATGATTCTGTAGTGGTGGTGGCGTATTACACCGACCAGATATTGGTCAGCTCGGGCCCCGAGTCTTTCGGCGGACTGCCCGGTATGATTTTAGGGCTTGCAATCCCCAGGCTGTATACCACCTGGTTTGCTACCAAAGTAACCGATGTGGAACTTTCGGAAAAGGAAATTAAAAAAATTAAAAAGGGCAAAATTGTAGACTTTAAGACGCTCCAGAAAGAGATAGAGCCGAGCCTTAAGGATTGGGGTAAATGGGGACACACCACGCTTTGGCGGGCAACCTTTTAACATAAAAGTAAAGGTTTTTCATTCATTGAAAAACCTTTACTTTTTACATACATTAGAAAATATAGCCCAGTCCCAGCTGTAACGGGCTCGCGGACGTATTAGAAGCAATCCCCTGGTTATTATTCCTGGATTCCCAGCCGATTAAAAGTTTTGAAGTAAGGGTAAAAGGGATTTTAGGCGTAACCATAAACTTCAGGCCCAGGCCCAGGTCCAGTCCATAGGCGAAAGCCTTGAGATTATACTCTTCGTATGTTGCCCATCCTTTTATATAGCCTATTCTGTAGCCGGAGAAGTTATTGCCTCCCAGGAAAATACCCGGTTGTAGAAAAGCCTGCCAGCGGCTGTTGGCTCTTTGCCCCCAGGTCTGTCGTGCCGCTAAAGTTAAATTTAAAGAACGGTAGCTGAATTCCGAATCGCCCATATCGGTACAGCCTTCACAGGCATCATCCGTATTCCGGGCAGCATATTCCAGCTGTGCTACCCAGGAAAAGTTACTCCCCTTAATATAGCTGTTCAGGTAAACAGCAGCTACCGGTTGCCAATAACTGTTTTTGTATTGGAATTTATTGTCAATATGATACCGGAAGGGCAGGGCACCCACTTCATATTGGCGCTTATGGTTATTACCAGCCGCTTCCCTGGCTATGGCCGGTGTGCTTAAGGCGAAAAGCATTAAGCATGCTGATGTTTGTAGTTTATTCATGATTATAGTGGTTTGGGAAAACGAATATATTGTTTTTTAGGACATTCCGGCACGGCCAGGAATTTTTTTAGTTATACCTGGCTGTTGAGCACACTCCTTTTATCCGGCGACTTATTTTCGTATTTATTATGGCCCTAAGGCGTATCTTTGCCGCAGTTTTAAAGAAAGACATTTTATGCCTAAAATTTCAAAACGTGGTGAGCTGATGCCGCCATCGCCCATTAGAAAATTAACGCCGTTCGCCGATGCCGCGAAGAAAGCCGGTACTACTGTATACCACCTTAATATTGGACAACCTGATATTGAAACACCGGAAAGCATTTTGCAGGCGGTGAAAAATACCGATCTTAAGGTGCTGGCTTATAGTCCCAGTGAAGGGTTTGAATCCTACCGGGTCAAGCTGGCGGAGTATTATCAGCGCCAGGGCCTGGATGTAAGTAAGCAGGATATTATCATTTCTACCGGGGGATCGGAAGCCATCGCGTTCGCGATGCAGGCTTGCCTTAATCCTGGTGATGAGATCATTATCCCGGAACCTTTCTACGCCAACTATAATGGCTTTGCCGTAGCTGCCGGGGTGAAGGTAGTGCCTATAGGCTCTACGATTGAAGAAAATTTTGCTTTGCCACCGATCGAAGCTTTTGAAAAGGCCATAACCCCTGATACTAAAGCGATCATGATCTGTAACCCTAATAACCCTACCGGTTATTTATACAGCAAAGAAGAGCTGATGGTTTTAAGAGATATCTGCCTGAAGCATGATCTCTTCCTGTTCAGCGATGAAGCCTATCGCGAGTTTTGTTATGATGGCGCGCAACACTTCTCTGCCTTAGCTTTAGAAGGATTAGAACAACATGCCGTTTTACTGGATACGATCTCTAAACGTTATTCTGCCTGCGGCGCGCGTATCGGCGCCCTGGTGACTAAAAACCAGGACCTGTATACCGCGGTATTGAAATTTGCACAGGCGCGTTTATCTCCGCCAACTTTTGAGCAGATCTTGGGCGAAGCGGCCTGCGACCTGCCGGCAGACTATTTTGATGGCGTATTGAATGAATACAGGTCCCGTCGTGATTTATTAGTGAAACGTTTACAGGCTATGGAAGGCGTGGTTTGCCCTAATCCGGGCGGTGCCTTTTACGCGATGGCCAAGTTGCCGATCGAAGACAGTGAGCATTTTTGTCAATGGTTACTGGAAAGCTTTAGTCATAATGGTGCGACCGTAATGATGGCGCCGGCCAGCGGCTTTTACGCTACACCGGGCCTGGGTAAAAATGAAGTGCGTATGGCCTATGTGTTGAATGAAGACGCGATCAATAACGCGATGGATTGCCTGGATGCCGCATTGAAAGAGTACAAAACCAAATTTGCATAAATCACAAACTGCATGTTTCCTCCGGGGCATGCAGTTTGTTTATAGCCTAATTTTTATAGCATCAGATGAAATCATTTAACAGAGCTAACTGGATTGATTATATCCACCAGTTACAAGACCAGATATGCACCGCGTTAGAAAAAGCCGATGGCCTTGCAACATTTATAGAAGACCGCTGGGAGCGGCCTGAAGGTGGAGGCGGCAAAACAAGAGTCATCAGTAATGGCGCGGTGTTGGAAAAAGGTGGGGTAAATACGTCTGTGGTAGAAGGGCAGGTGACCGATGTGATGCGTAAGGCATTGGGTATAGAGGGGGATCGCTGGTTTGCCTGCGGCTTAAGCCTGGTCCTGCATCCGCACAACCCGCATGTACCTACCACGCATGCCAACTGGCGTTATTTTGAATTGTATGATAAAGAAGGTAAAGTGATTGACCAATGGTTTGGCGGTGGGGCAGACCTTACGCCCTATTACCTGGACGAAGCGGATGCCAGACATTTTCACACAACCTTAAAAAAAGCGGCCGATACTTTTGATACAAGCCTCTACCCGGTTTTTAAACAGCAATGTGATGCTTATTTCAATAACGCGCACCGCGGATTTGAAATGCGGGGCATAGGCGGCGTGTTCTACGATCATTTACGCCCGGGAGCTCCTTTAGCCCCCGGCTTGACCTTACAGATGGATGTTGCAACGCTGTTTGCTTTCCAGCAGGCTAATGGTAACTGCTTCGTGGATGCGTACATTCCTATCATTGAAAGAAATAAAGATAAGGTATTTAGCCCGGAACAAAAATACTGGCAGGAGATACGCAGGGGCCGCTATGTGGAGTTTAACCTGATCCACGATCGCGGAACCATCTTTGGGTTAAAGACAAATGGAAGAACGGAAAGTATCCTGATGAGTCTGCCGCCTACTGTGCGTTTCGATTATGATTACCAGCCACAGGCCGGAAGCGCCGAGGCTGCACTACTGGATGCCTGCAAGCATCCCAGGAACTGGGCGGAATAAGATAAAGAAACCTGCATAAAGAAATTGAGCAAAACAGATATGTTATGATACTACAAAGAAGAAATAGGATCAACAGAAGCAGCGCAGCCATCAGGAGCATGCTGGCAGAAACGGTGCTGACGCCAAATGATTTCATCCTGCCCGTTTTTGTAACAGAAGGGGAAGGTATTGAAGAAGAGATATCCTCTATGCCCGGCTATTACCGGCGCTCCCTGGATAAAACGGTCCGGGAAGTAAAAGAGATCTGGAGCATGGGCATCCGCTCGGTACTGCTTTTCATTAAGTGTGCTGATGAACTGAAAGATAATACGGGTAAGGAAAGCTGGAACCCGGACGGGCTGATGCAAAGAGCGATAAAAGCCATTAAAGACGCGGTTCCGGAAATCGTGCTGATGACCGATGTGGCCCTGGACCCTTATTCTATTTATGGTCATGATGGCATTGTAGACCCTGATAAAGGCATTATTGTAAATGATGCTACCGTAGAAGCGCTAACCCGGATGAGCCTGAGTCATGCCGCTGCCGGTGCCGACTTTATAGCGCCCAGCGATATGATGGACGGCCGCATAGGCGCGTTCCGGTCTGCCCTGGAAGCCAGCGGTTTCAGTAATGTAGGTATTATGAGTTATACTGCTAAGTATGCCAGTTGTTTCTACGGCCCGTTCAGGGATGCGCTGGATTCGGCACCCGGCTTCGGCGACAAGAAGACTTACCAGATGAATTATGCTAACCGTCTTGAAGCATTAAATGAATTATATAATGATGAAGCGGAAGGTGCGGATATCGTCATGGTGAAGCCGGCTATGGCTTACCTGGATATCATCCGGGAGATCAAAAACGCGACTACTTTGCCGGTTTCGGCTTATCATGTAAGTGGCGAATATGCCATGATCAAAGCTGCTGCCGAGCGCGGTTGGCTGGATGAAGATAAAGCGATCATAGAAAGCCTTACCTCGATCAAGCGTGCCGGTGCCGACCTTATCGCGACTTATTTTGCCAAAGATGCGGTAAAGCTCTTATAGCGGATACCGCTAATATTAAAAAGAAGATGCCCATGTAGCGTTAACTAATATGGGCATCTTCTTTTTTTATAATCCTTAAACTATTAGCAGGCGTGGTTCCTGGTTGCTTTGCCGGTACTGATATCAAATATTTCGTCCGATTCCAGGATGTAAGTGCCCGGTTCTAATTTATTGGTAAGCAGCCACATTGTATGTGCTATATCTTTTGCTTCAATCGGGCGGTATTTCCGGGCCTTGCCATTAAGCAAAGGCTGCGCCGCTTTTAATACCAGCCCGCTAATTGTTTCCAGCAACCTGGGCCTTTCTCTTTTGCCGACGATAAAACTGGGACGGTAAATAAATACCTGCGGTATGCCGGTGTGGGATAGCTGTTGCTCTGCCACCGCTTTGCGGCTCAGGTATTCATTTTTTGCATCCAGGCTGGTACCGATACTACTGATGTAGTGAAACTGGGAAACGCAGTTTTCCCTCGCCCATTTTGCGATCTGCAGCGGATAGTGAATCTCCACTTTCTCATAAACCGAACGATCCGGGGTCTGCGCCTTTGTGGTGCCCAGGCAGGAATAAACCGCCTCCACATCTTCAATTTGCTTCAGGGTAGCATCCAGGTTATCAAAATCGGTAAGGATTACTTTTACTTTATTGTTTTGGGAGATAAAGGGTCTGCGGGATAGCACAAAAATGTTTTCAATACATTTATCCTGGCTTAATTCTTCTATTAAATGCCCTCCCACTAAACCGGTTGCTCCTGCGATTAAAACATTCATCTTCAAAAAATTTCAGTAGATGACAATATCATTGGGTAATTTGAATTTCAAAAATACTGTCGTACATTTCATTTCAAAACTATATGCAAGTTAAACAATTAGCAGATGTCAAATCTTAATGGGAACTTAAAAGATAAAGGCCTCAACTACCCGCTGCTGTTAACTATAGCCGGATGCTTGCTTTTCCTGGGTTTCCCTGTATTTACCTCTCCTGATTTTAACTGGAATTTTAGATTTGTACAGGTGCCTGGTTTCCGGCAGAGTTTTCTTTCTTACCTGGTGGCGCTTGTTTTTTTCTTTATGCACCGGTATTGGATTTTACCGCGGTACTATTTTAAGCGGCGCTACTATGTCTATGGCTTAGCGTTATTGATTTCCTTTTTAGCCTGTGCCGTATTGCCTTACTCTGTTATGCGGGACGCAGCAAGGCCGCCAATGCCTTTCGGTACCGGCAGAGGTCACGGTCCAGCTCCCTTACTACCCACTCAGGGAGTATTCCAGTTCCTGTTCGTAGTGGTGTGTTCTCACTTACTGGCCGCCAACAGCAGGCTGAAGCATCTAAGGCAGCAACAGCTGGAGACAGAACTCTCTTACCTCAAAGCCCAGATCAATCCCCACTTCCTGTTTAACTCGCTGAACAGTATTTATGCATTGGTCTTAAAACATTCAGAAGACGCGCCCAAAGCCGTTGTGCAACTGTCGAATATGATGCGCTATGCCCTGGACGATAATGTTCATCAATATATCTCCCTGGGCAAAGAGCTTGACTTCCTGGAAGACTACATTGCTTTACAGTCCTATCGCGCCCACCCGGAGCTGGTTTTTAAAGCGGAGATCATAAGGCCGGCCAATATGGCTTTACGTATTGCCCCTATGCTGCTGGTACCTTTCGTGGAAAATGCTTTTAAATATGGGGTCAACCCGGAAAAGGCAGGCGAGATAGTATTGCGCATCAGCGTAGATAATGACCAGGTGCTTGATTTTTATTGCTGCAATAAGATCGTTGTAGCGCAACCTGTTATGACGAATTCCAGGATCGGGTTAAAGAATACAATGCAGCGCCTGGAAAGCCTTTACGGGAATAAATATACTATTGATATTGTTGAAAAGGATGAACAGTACAGTGTTCTCCTGAAACTTCCTTTATATGATTAAAGCTATAGCCCTGGACGATGAGCCATTGGCTTTGGAAGTGTTGCACCAACTGTGTGCGCCCATCCCGGAGCTGGAACTGGCAGCTGTATTTACAAAAGCAACGGAAGCATTTGGTTATCTTGGTACCTATCAGGCTGATCTCCTGCTCCTGGATATTAATATGCCGGGTATTTCAGGCCTCGACTTTTACCAGTCTCTCGAAACACCGCCATTGCTCATCCTGACTACTGCCTACCAGGAATACGCGGTGCATGCTTTTGAACTGGACGCTGTTGATTATTTGCTGAAGCCCTTTACCCTGGAGCGTTTGCAACACGCGATAACAAAAGTACAGGCAAAGCTGAATGGACGGGCACAAGACCCGGAACAGGAATATTTATGGTTGAAATCGGATACAGGGCATGTGAAAATGGCTTTTGAAGATATATTGTGGATTGAAAGCCTGGATAATTATATCAAAGTACATTCGGTAAACGGCCCGCCCAGGCTGATCAGGATGACGATGAAAGTGATCCAAAGCAATTTGCCACAGGCTAAATTCATAAGGGTACATCGGTCTTTTCTCGTGGCCATCGATAAGATACAGCAAATATCGCCGGCTGAGGTAACTGTGCACGGTACGAAAATAGCGGTTGGTTCCCTGTATAAAAAAGAAGTCCTGGACCTGGTCCATAGCAGGAAGCTGTAATTTTTACCCCGGATTTCTGTCTCTTTGCCCCATTTTTTTTGTTGCCGAAGCTATTTCATAGAGATTGCAGGTACAAACTTGGAAAAAATGAACAGAAAAGATTTTTTAAGAGGTGTCGGACTGGCAGGCTTCAGCTCGCTGATTCCTTTCAAAAGTACCTTTGCGGGTGAAGCCGGTGAGGATCCATTGGCAGTATGTACTTTGATCCCTACAGAAACGGAAGGGCCTTTCCCCCTGGATCTTACAGAAAACCAGGCTTTTTTCAGAAGCGATGTGCGGGAAGACCGGGCCGGGGTCCGTTTTAACCTGAAAATAAAAATTAATGGCGTAGGGGACTGTGGCCCTATGTCCGGTGTACGGGTTAATATCTGGCATTGCGATAAAGATGGTTACTACTCGGGCTATGATAACAGTATGAACCCCGGGCAGGCCGGTAAGACCTACCTGCGGGGCTACCAGATCACGGACAGTAATGGCGAGGTGAATTTCACGACTATTTTCCCCGGCTGGTACCAGGGACGTATCTGCCATATTCATTTCCAGGTGCGTACCAGTTCCAGTTATGCGGTAGTCTCCCAGATGTCATTTGATCCGGCTACCAAAAACGCGATCTATGCCAATAACAGCAGCGTCTATACCAAAGGGGCGGACCCGATGAGCTTTACAAGTGATAATATTTTTAGTGATGGTTATAGCCTCCAGCTGTGTAGCCTGACCCAGAACAGTGATGGCAGTTATGACGGGTATTTTGAAGCAGCGGTAGCCGGTAATGGCACCGGCATCGGGCATATAGAAAAGCAAAATGCCAAATACTATTCCCTGGGGGAGCTGTATCCCAACCCGGTGGGCGCAAAGGCGACGCTTCCGCTTACGCTGCATCATGCCGCAACCGTAAAATGTCTTTTGTTTGATGTCAACGGGCGCAATTTAGGAGAGGTGTTCAGCGGGCAATTAGGCACAGGGACACATGAGCTAAGCCTGGACCTGGCAAAATATAACCTGGCTGCGGGTAATTATGCCTATGTAGTACGCGTGATCCATGCTGATGGCACTTTCGGGGAAAGCCGGGTGCTGACCAAACAATAGTTATTGCACGTTTTTTTAGTTTCGTGTTTTGTTAGTTGGCTGCAGCTGCCTGTTACCGGGCAGCGCAGCTTTTTATAACCGGTATAAAAGAAAATGGCCCATGCTAATGGGCCATTTTCTTTTATTTGAAATAAGCTTCACTATTCCTTGCCGGGGCTACAGATTCCGGCCAGCTCATCCGGGTACCCTTTTTGATATCCATGGGTAAGGCCGCTTTTTTCCTGCTGAACATTGCAGGCTCTTCACAAGCCAGGTAAACCAGGGTGGCGATGGTCGCCGCATTGCGCTTTATGTCTTCCCATACGATCTTATCATAAGTATCCAGCCCGGTATGCCAGGTATAGGTGCCATAATCCCAGCTATTGCTGATCAGGAAAAAGGCAGGTACATCATAAGGAATAAAGGCTGCGTAGTCAGACCCGCCGCGACCGCCGGGGTTCCCGGGGAAATCTGTTTTGATCTCTTTCCGGTTCTCCTCGGGCAGGTAAGCAAACCACCGGCCAAAATAATCATAGGCATCCAGGAAGCCCAGGCCATTGATCCAGTTGATTCTCCCGGTGCCATTGTCCTGGTTGAACAATACAGATATTTTCGGCATCATGTCCGGGTGGTCGGCTACATAGCCGCGGGAGCCGTTCAGGCCCTGCTCTTCACCGCCCCAATGCCCTACAATAATACTTCTTTTAGGGTTCGGGTAATGTTGTTTCAGGATACGCATCACCTCCATCATAAGGATCGTACCGGTACCGTTATCGGTAGCGCCGGTGCCGCCATCCCAGCTGTCGAGGTGGGCCGAGAGCATAACATACTCTTCCGGTTTGACGCTGCTTTTGATCTCTGCTATAGTGTTCAATGCAGGTTGATCAGCGGAATGTTTGGACGTAGCTTTTAAGCGCAGCTTAGGAGTGATGCCCCTACCCGTAAACCGGTACAGCATCTGGTAATCCTCCATGCGGATGTCTATATGAGGTATCTTTTTTGTTTTGGTTCCGAAGATGCGGTTGGCGCTCCAGCCGCCGCTCCAGTAAGAGGACAGTACGGCTACGGCCCCGGCATCTTCCAGTTGCTGCTGGACTTTATTAAAGTTGGTGCCCATACGCTTTAACTGTTCGTTCCATATATCAGCGGATTTTTGCTTGCTGTCCAGGAAATTTTTATAATCTTTTTCCAGTGCGGCCTCCTTCCAGCTGCTCTCCGGCCGGCCTGAAAGTTCGGGTTTGGAGATCAGGACGATTTTGCCTTTAGCGCTGGGTAGCCAGCTTTGGAAAGCAAGCGAATCCCGGAGTAATGGCAGGGCGATCACTTCAGCTTCCAGGTCTTTGCCTTTGGGCGTTTGCGGAGACCAGGCCAGCTGTATACCCTGTAGCTGTACCTTTCTCGGTGCCGTCATTACCACTTCTGTTTCGCCGCGTTCCCAGCCTTTCCAGGTGCCGTAAGTTTCGCTATGGGCGGCAATACCCCATTTCTTATAAGTGCTCACCAGCCAGTTGCTGGCCTGGGCCAGTTGCGGGCTGCCCATCAACCTGGGGCCTATGTCATCCATAAGTTCCATGCCCAGCAGCTCCATCTGTTTGCTGTTGGCCGCTTCTTTTTGGATTTGGGCAATAATATTGGTATCAACCTGGGCCTGTGCAGGTGCGGCCCATAAACCGGCGGCACACAGCAAAATAAAAAATCGGGTACGTGTCATTTGGAATAAATAAAAGAAAGGAGCTAAGATAATATAAATCTTTTAGCAAAGAAAAGGCGGATCACTATTGTGTAGTTATTGAGAGACTCGATAATAAAATGCAATTGATTTATATGTAAATGAGTTTTATTTGTTATATTAGCTAAGGAAAGGTATATATTAGTTAACCTATATTAAAAATGGTCATTATGAAAAAAATGTTTACCACTTTGGCTTTGTTGCTGCTGTCAGCCGCTTTACTTGCACAGACGGAGTTTGCTCCTTTAAACGCAACCTGGACTTACCGCGGAGGTTTTGGCCCCCTTGAAGAGTATGCAGATATTTACAAGAACATTTCAGAAGAAATGATTGAGGGTAAATTAGTTAAAACCATAAAATGTACGCGCTATCAACAGGACTTAACGTATATGCAGGGAACACCATATTATACTAACAGGGATACGCTTACTAAAGAATATAAAATCTATCAAAGCGACGATACTGTTTTTGTTTACAATGACCTCGTTCAAAAATATACCCCGGTATATTTTTTTAATGTCCAGGCCGGTGATACAATTCGTATCCCGGTACATCATTTACCCGGTGGACAAACAAATTTTCAGTTACCAACAGTAAATGGAGACACCAGCGCTGCATTTGTCATAGATTCTGTGGTTCAAAGAAATATCAATGGATTTTCTTTTAAGGAGTATTATTTTTCTGACCTGGTTCATTATACTACAGACTGGAGTAATTTTAATGGTATTTACGATTATCCCTTGTATAGCTGGTGTACTGATATATATGGTGCCTATCCTCCTGATTCGGTAAATATACAGGGGGCACCTTATCAAGTATATAGAAGGTCCGGGGCTTACAATGATTTATTCGGCGGCCTATCAACCGGTTTATTGCCTGAATATTATTTTTTAAATGTTGCACAATACGGAACCATTGCCGATTACTATTTACCCTTTGTAAAGTTTTGCAGCTATGAGGATGATAGCGGTAGTTGGGCTATAGGAAACAATTGCGGTCAACTTTTGGTAAACACCCCGCTTTCCCTTAAAAATCAAACCGCGCTTGCTGCAGGAATTGAAGTTTTTCCGAACCCAAGTAGCGATGGGTATTTCCATATCCGGTTTGAAAAACCTTTTGCCCCGGGCGCAAAATTATGGATTACAGACCTGTTGGGAAAAGTGATATTTTCTAATGATAAAATAGCGAATAAAACAGAAACAGGAATAAATCTTTCAGGTTTCAATAAAGGGATGTACCTCTTGGTTTTTGAAATTGGAGGACAGCCTTATTACCATAAATTGATTATAGGAAAATAAAAATGAGATCCCAAATTCATAAAAAGATCATGTCCAGTCCGGGCAAAAAAACAGAACTTTGCCGCTCAATTCCTATAATATTATGATGTGGAAAGGATTTAAGTTAAGCTTACTGGGCCTTGTTGCCTGTGCGCAATTACATGCCCAGGCTCCGGCGCGTCCTAAATTGGTGGTCGGTGTAGTCCTGGACCAGATGCGTTGGGATTATTTATACCGTTATGCCGACCGTTATGGCAAAGGTGGTTTTAAAAGACTGATGAATGAAGGGTTTAATTGCGAAAATACAAGTATCGTCCATTTACCTTCTTACACCGCTCCCGGGCATGCGACCATTTATACCGGGTCGGTACCGGCGCTACACGGTATTGCGGCCAATGACTGGATCAACCGTAAAGGCGCACAAGAGATGTATTGCACCCAGGATGATAGTGTGATGACGGTAGGTAGCAGTAGTAAAGCCGGGATGATGAGCCCTAAAAACCTCTTAGCAACTACAGTGACGGATGAACTTCGCTTGGCGACTAATTTCCGCAATAAAACTATAGGTATTTCTTTAAAAGACCGTGGCGCCATATTACCGGCGGGCCATACGGCTAATGCCGCGTATTGGTTTGATGCCAGTAATGGCGCTTTCATTAGCTCAACTTTTTATGGTAAAGCTTTACCTGCATGGCTGAATGACTTCAATAAGCGTAATGTAACAGATAGCTTGCTAAGCATTGACTGGAATACCTTATATCCCATTAATACTTATACGCAAAGTACGGCCGATGACAATGCTTATGAATCTAAGCTGAAAGGGGAGCAGGCGCCGACCTTTCCCCATAAGCTCAAATCTTTTATTGATACCGATAAAGGAGTTATCCGTACCACGCCCTGGGGCAATACGCTGACCCGCCTGATGGCTGAAGCCGCTGTAAAAGGAGAAGCCCTGGGTAAATCCGGCCAGACCGATTTCCTGGCAGTAAGCTTTTCCAGTACCGATTATATAGGCCACTTTTTTGCTCCTAATTCTATAGAGATAGAAGACTGTTACCTGAGAATGGATAAAGAGCTGGAACTGTTCCTTAACTTCCTGGATAAGCAAGTGGGAGCGGGTAATTATACTTTATTCCTGACCGCGGACCATGGTGGTGCACATAATGTTACTTTTTTAAAAGATGCGAAAATCCCGGGAGAAAATGTCAATGAAAAGGCGGTGCATAAAAGCCTGAATGAGGCCTTGAAAAAGGCATTGGGGGTAAGCGAGCTGGTAGTATTTTCTAATTACCAGGTTTATTTTAACGAGGACCTGATACAAAAACATAAAGTAGATAGGGATAAAGCGGTGAAGGTTTGCAAAGATTATCTCGTAAATATGGAAGGCGTAGCTTTCGTATTAGATATGAAAGACGCGGGTAAGAATATTATCCCGAAGAAAGTATTGGAGATGGCTGTGAATGGGTATCATCCCAATAGAAGCGGTGAATTGCAGGTGATCCTGGAGCCAGGCTATTATAGTGGCTACGGTAGCACCGGTACCACCCATGGCAGCTGGAATCCTTATGATACGCGCATCCCATTGCTGTTTTATGGCTGGGGTATTAAAAAAGGCAGTAGCTTCGCCCCTTATCATATGACCGATATAGCGCCTACGATAGCCGCTTTATTACGCATACAGGAGCCGAATGCTTGTGTAGGGACCCCGATCACAGAAGCATTAAGAGGAAGATAAAAACTGTCTGATAATAAAGATCCCGGACTATACAGCCCGGGATCTTTCTATTTAAAACAGTCCGTTTATTTCGGCATCTATCCTGGAGATTACTTTAGCGAAATCTTCCGGTTTATCCGCGAAATTGGTATTGTCAATATCAATGATCAGCAATTTGCCGTCTTTGTAATTATCCACCCAATGATTGTAATGCTCATTCAGGCGCTTCAGGTAATCCAGCCGGATATTGTCTTCATAATCCCGGCCACGCCGCTGGATCTGGTCTACCAGGGTAGGGATAGACGCTTTCAGGTAGATCATCAGGTCGGGCGGTTTCACCATACTCTTTATCGTTTTAAAGAAATGAGCATAGTTTTCAAAATCCCGGGACGACATCAGGCCCATTTCATGCAGGTTGGGCGCAAATATATGCGCATCCTCATAGATGGTCCGGTCCTGGATAATGGTCGTATCGCTGTTCTGTATTTCTAACAACTGCTTCAGCCTGCTGTTCAGGAAATAGATCTGCAGGTTAAAGGACCAGCGATGCATATCATTATAGAAGTCCGCCAGGTAAGGATTATGTTCTACCGCTTCAAATTGTGCGGTCCATTTGTAATGCCTGGCCAGCAGGCTGGTCAGGGTTGTTTTTCCCGCGCCTATATTTCCCGCGATGGCAATGTGTTTCAGCTTTTGGCTCATATATACTTAATCGCTGTTAATAGTAGTTAATACCAATTGCCTTACGGGCTTCGCTTAATGTTTTCGCCGCGCTTTCTCTTGCCTTTTCCGCACCCAGTTTTAAGATCCTTTGCAATTGCGCTTCATCTTTTTGTAACTCCTGTGCACGGGTTCTGATAGGGGCAATAAAATTAACCATATCTTCTGCCAGTTGCTTTTTGAAATCTCCGTAGCGGATATTGCAATTGTCGTAATTGGATTTAAAAGTATCATACACATCGGCCGGGGCAACAAGTTGCATCAGGTCAAATAAGTTCTGGATATAATCCGGCATTTCAGTATTGGGCTCCGTAGGGCCGCTGTCTGTTTTAGCTTTCATGATCTTTTTCCGGATCACTTCATCTTCATCGTTCAGGTAAATGGTCGCGTTCTGGTTCTCACTCTTGCTCATCTTACCATTTCCGTCCAGGCTCATGATCTTGACCGTATTGTTGTCAAAACGGAAAACATGCGGTTCAGGGAATAAGTCTGTGTTATACCTGGTGTTGAAGCGATTGGCAAAGTTACGCGCCATCTCAAGGTGTTGCTCCTGGTCTTTACCTACCGGTACTTTTGCCGCGCGGTGGATCAGGATGTCTGATGCCATTAATACAGGATAGGTCAGCAAGCCGGCGTTCACATTGTCGGGGCTCAGGCGTACTTTATCTTTAAATGTAGGTACTTTCTCCAGCTCGCCTTTATAAGCCAGCATGTTCATTAATAAATATAATTCCGGGATTTCGGGAACATCAGATTGAGCGTACAAGGCTACCTTTTCCGGGTCCAGCCCGCTGGCAATATTTTCTGCAGCTACCCTGAAGACACTTTGTTTGAGGTCTTTAGGATCGGGGTGGGTGGTCAGGGAATGGAAATCGGCCACAAAAAAATAGCAGTTGTAATTTTCCTGCATTTTGATGTAGTTATGTATAGCGCCAAAGTAATTGCCTAAATGTAAAAATCCGGTGGAGCGAATGCCGCTCACTACTATTTCTTTTTGCATAAGGCTTGCAATTTACAGCTTTTTATGCTTTTGCGGCAGCCCGTTTTTGAGCTTTAAGTGAAAAATTCAGTGTTTGGCAAGAGCAGTTTTTGGCTTATTAATTCCGCCGGTTTGTGGACATTTGGTAGGCTATTGTTACTATACGCCAACGATTTTTAAGCTGTTACTGCTGTTGGTTTTGACGCATAACGCTAGAATATGATTGCTCCTGCTTCTAAGTGTTTGTTTATTAGCATTTAACCAAGTTTTGCTTCTGAAATGTTCTTGAATTGTGGTTCAATCTCAAGTTTGTTTTGATATTTTTTTGCTCTTCTTTGTCAAAGTGTTCTGAAAACTCTGGTGCTTTTGACGTTATGTCAATTTTTTTGTAACGCCTGTTCAATTTTGAATACGGAAAAGTGTCGTAATCTTTTTTTTAAGCAATTTTCATACCTATTACTCTTGGCAAAACATACATTGGTGGATATGAAAGTGTAA
This sequence comes from Taibaiella sp., assembly GCA_016786705.1. Lineage (GTDB taxonomy): Bacteria > Bacteroidota > Bacteroidia > Chitinophagales > Chitinophagaceae > Edaphocola. The sequence continues at coordinate 468,102 of JAEUVV010000013.1, read as the reverse complement.
GTCAAAGTTCTTCAGATGAGGATGTGAACTCTGAATTAGTTAACTCATTCTGTACAGATCTGTCCAAGTGTCGTAGATTGCCATTTAAAGCTTTTCCGTATCGTCCTGAAGTATTTGGTGATCAATAAGTTCTCATTTCTATTGTCGTAAAGTCAGTTTGAGTGTCGCTCTAAAATAGCAGATAACGTTCCCAGGCTTTGCGAGGTTGCGGACTAAAAAAGCCGAAACTTTCGGTTTTGCACTTAACTCAAAGATACAAAACAAACTTTAAATTAGGCCCAAAACCCGCAATCTTGCAAAACCTGTGTTGGCAGCAGTTTTATTAATCTAATAATTTATATTTTGTTACTATTTCATCATAATATTCATCATCAACACTTTTCCAATGTTCTTGTAGTTTACCTTTTTCGTCATACTTAAATGTTTCCAAAGTAGTTTGTCCTAAACTTAGGCAAGAATATATTAAATGTCCACATTCGTTATATTCATTTTCCCAACCAATTTGACTTCCATTTTTATATTCTACTTCATTTTCAATATTTTTATTTGGAAATCTATCATAGACAACATAACCACTATATAAATTCCCTCTGTACAATGCTAAATTACATCCGTCATAATCAAATTCACCCCATTCAACTTCTGTCAGTTCAATTCTAATTTTATTTTCTTGTTTTAATTTCATTTTTTCTTGAAATTTCAATTTTTTGAAAAATTGCTGTCCAACACCCAAATATACGCATTGCGCCAAAACGACACATATATTATTGCGCTTATCCTACTTAAGTTTTTTATAAGTCATTATAAATTATATGATTATTTTTTTTATATTTGTATAAACGCAATAATGATGATTAATCAAAACCTTAAAGAACAGTTTGTTACTATTCTTCGGATGCAACGGTATGCAGACAGAAGCATCAAAACATACGCGTCACACCTTACTTACTTTCTCAAAGTTTCATCAAAATTAAAAACGGAGGATATAACCCAGAAACAACTGGAAGATTTTATCATTTGGCTGGTAGAAAAAAAGAAAGTTGGGCAGTCATACCAAAAAGCAATGATTGCGACTATTACCAAGTTCTATAATGAGATTTATAAACGCAATATCAACCTGAAACATCTGTATCCGAAGAGAAAAGAAAGCAAACTCCCGAAGTTCCTTACAAAAGAAGAAGTCAAGAAAATTCTGGATGCTACAGAGAACCTCAAACATAAAGCAATTCTTACCACCATTTATTCCTGCGGTCTAAGGCTGAGCGAAGTGTTGGAACTTAAAATTCCTGACATCAAAACACAAGAGAATTTGCTGCTCATACGTCAGGCAAAAGGTAAAAAAGATAGAGTAGTCATGCTTTCTCCGCTGCTGTTGGAGCTTCTTCGCACTTATTATAAAACCTACAAGCCCAGAAATTTTTTATTTGAAGGGCAGGATGGGGAGAGCTATTCCGAACGCAGCGTTCAGCAAATTTTGAAAAATGCACTTGCAAAAGCCAATGTCATTTCGCCCGCAACAGTTCATACACTTCGGCATTCTTATGCCACCCATCTTCTGGAAAACGGTACGGATATACGGATCATTAAAGAACTATTAGGACACAGTAATATCAAAACAACTGAAATTTATACCCACATTACCGATGCCAGAAAATTTAACTTAAAGAGCCCTTTGGATCTTCTCTAAGAAAAATGGCATTCCCAATGCAATGGGGCTGCGGCTTATCGGAAAGACATCTTTCTAATGTTACATTTATTTACTAGGTGAATTCATTCGTTATTTTACAAAGTCTACCAAGGATTTTGTATCCAGGATAACCGGAATTACAAGTGAAAATTTCATTGTTTAGTAATGCCTCATAAAATTACGCTTGTTCTATGCAGCACTATAGCCCCGCTATACACAACCTATGTCGTTGCTATGGTTTACTGTTACTTAGTTTTTTCTCTACAACAAGCATATAAGTATACTTAATAAAGCAGGCAGAATTTGCTTACCGCACTTTGCCGCTTATCTTTAAGATTTTCGCTGACGAATAGTTAAGGCGGGTAGTTGCTGCCATTTGAAAGAGAGTAGCCACATGCTGAGGAACAGGTATACAAAAATACCCATTTGCACCTGTAACATGGCTTCCACCATCATGCTCACGATGAGGATAAGGGCGCCCAGTGCGATAAAAAACTGGCCGGGCCGCTGGCGGTCAAAGAACAGGCTGAAGCTCATAAGTACTATAGGAGCGAGGCCCAGGATCCAGCCAAATGCAAACACTTCCAGCAGGTACTGGTTAATCGGTACAAATCTTAATTCGTGCGGTACTTCCGGGTACTTTTCATCATAGCCTTCACGCATTACGTCCAGTATATCGCCGGCACCGGTGCCCAGGATACCATTGGTTTTCATTTTGGCTAAAGCAATGTCATAAGTGATCAGCCGGCCCTGGTCGGAAAGATTGTAATTTAAACGTTCCCCGTCTTGCACATGTTTGATCTCCAGTATCACATAGTCGATCTTGGTCTTAAAGGTCGGTGCCAGCTGGTAAGCGGCTACTACCGCGATTGTACCCAGTATTAATGGCAGTACCCAGGCCACAACCCGGTTGACTCTCTGGGAAAAGTAATAATAACCGCAGCCCACCAGGATAATGTATAAAACCAGCAGGCCGGTCTTGGCAGATAAGATGTGGATGTAAATAATGAATAAAGCGATGCTGCCCCAAACCGCTAGTTTAAGCCATTTGCTGGTTTTAAAACCCGGCTCGAAGTGCCAGCAGTAAAAGCCCAGCAGCACCAGGAAGGACAGCCACAGGCCGAAACGGATGTGGTCGCCACTGGAAGTAGTGGGTAAAGGGATAGATAATTTATAATTACGGACAAACTGCTGCCAGTCCGATAAAAAAATGCCGATGCTTACCAGCACGGTAACGGCTGAGATGATGACGGTACTGATGTAAAATATTTTCCGGAAAGCGGGTTTTTCCAAAGGCACGCTACATATGCCGAGGGGAAGCAGCAGGAACGGTAGTTTAAGCTGGATCACCTGGAGCCAGCTTTCTTTATTGTCCGACCAGAAAAAGCTGATAAGGTATACCGCCAGGTATAATAAGGCCCAGCTGCCAAACATATTAGATCGGAAACGTTGCCATACCGTAGTAATATTTGCGGGCCAGAATGCGTTTAAGAAAATAACAACAGTAGCGACAGAGATTAAAGCCCGGGAGGCAACAAAGCCCAGAGATAAAAGGAGCAGGCAGGCTAAACCTATGAGCGACTGCAGGTATGCCTGCTTGTTATTGTAATGAGAGCTATTCAATAAATCCATGCTATTTACTTTGACGTTTTCAGCGCTCACGAAGGTAGCTACATTATTTTCTTTTTTCCCAATCGGAGCTGATTTTTTGCCTGCTCTGACTTATTAACCGTAAATTTGAAAAATTTTTTGCTTAATCTTGAAAGCCTTTTTTAAAGAACGAATCAAAGCTGTTTTTGTTGTGCTGGTATTCATGCAACTGATGTCCTGTGCCAATATTGTACCCCCTACCGGCGGCGATGCGGATACCACACCTCCAAAACTATTGTCGATGAGCCCTGAAGATTCTGTATTGAATCAGAGGGTGAAAAAGATCGTATTGCATTTCAATAAATTTGTTGAAATACATGACCTGGATAAGCACCTTAGCCTGTCGCCCCTGCTGGAGTTCCCGCCCACCGTAACCGCGATTGGTAAACGGGTAGAGATCAAGCTTACGGATTCCCTGTTAAGGGATAATACCACCTATAAAATAGTTTTAGGGAACGCCATTACCGATAACCGGGAACGTACGCCTTACCCTAATTTCACCTATACCTTCAGTACCGGCAGTTATTTTGATAGTATGGAAGTGAAGGGTCAGGTGCGTGATATGCTCTCCGGGCAGCCGGATACCGGTATCTCTGTAGTGCTGTACGACGCGGAAACTTTTAAAGATTCCATAATGTTGTCCAAAAAGCCGGCCTACCTGGCGCGGACGGATGTTGGCGGAAGTTTTCACTTTAGCGGGCTGCCCCGGCGAAGCTTCAGGATATTTGCGCTCGGAGATGCTGATAATAACACCTTGTATGATATAACCAAAGAGCGTATAGGTTTCCTCGACAGCGCGATTGTAAGTAAGCCGGCCACAGATTCCGGGGAGCTTTTATTATATACCTCTCTCGCTGCAAAAAAAGTTTCTGTTAGAGACAGCTTAATGAATGACAGCCTGAGAAAAGTTTCGGCAAAATTTGTGGGCCGGGTTGTATCAAAAGGAAAAAATGCTTCAGCCTACTCTGTGGTTGCAGATACGATAAGTAAAGACAGGGGTACCTTTGAGCTCACCGGATCCTTACAGATCAAATTAAACGCGGTATTGGGAACATTGGATTCTGCGAAAGTGTTCCTGAGTTACCTGAATTCCGGCGTGGAGGCGGAGGCCAGCCGGAAAATTACCCATGATACCGGTTCGCTTTACATCCGGGATAACTGGCTGCCTGAAACCAAGTATACTTTACGCCTCGTGAAGGGCTGGGCAACCGATACTGCCGGCAATGAACTGCCGCCGGGCCGCTACCAGTTCATGACCAAGTCTCTTGATGATTACGCAAAACTCCAGATAAGGTTTGGTAAACCTTATAGCGATAGCCAGCATGTAATGTTGGTGATACAGGAGAAAGATACTTTGTATAACCAAACATTGAAAGACAGTATCGTTAATTTGCAATTGCTGAAACCCGGGAAATGCAAGATCATTGTCTTCAAAGATGCCAATGGAAACGGTGTCTGGGACCCGGGCCATGTATTATTAAAGCGCCAGCCCGAGTTCGTGTTCCAGCATGAGTCTGAAGTAGTTTTGAAGGCCGGCTGGGAGCATGAGGTTGATTTTAAATATGTACCGGCTTCATCTGCCCGTGGGATGCGGGGAAATAGCAGGCCGGGAACGAATAATAAATTGAGATTCTAGTACTAATAAGCTATACCTTGATCCTGTGGCGTTGAGGACGTTACTAAATTACGTGTGTTTTTTAATGCCAGGAAAACGATATTAGTGACTATGTTCATTAGAATAAAGCCTAATATCCATAGCACACGTTCCCCTTCTTGCATCGTTTTATTGCCTGCGATAAGGATAATACCAATAATCCTGTTTGTTAAGGATGCGATGCCCGCTATAGCTCCGGAAATGATTAATGCGGGATTGAAAAATAGGCGGAGTATTGCTTCGGGATCCGGAGGAGCCTGTATTTGATTGGAAAAATCCTGAACATTGCCAATCAATGATATAATTACGGAGCCGTAAAAGATGAAGAATGCAATCCCGGCCAGCAGGGATAGGATAAAGCTGATCACCAGTAGTCTATAATAGGTAAGCATCGCAATAGTATTGAAACGGTAATTTACAAATACCTTTTTACAATCCGTAGCTTCCCGGTACGCTTTTTGAGTTTTTTGGAAATAATCCCGCCCTGGTCTATGGCGTCGATCACTACAGCCCCTGATTTCTGGCTGGCATGTAATACCTTCTGGCTGTCAAGCAGGATGCCTACATGGATGATGTTGCCTTCCTCATCGTCGAAAAACGCGAGGTCGCCACATTGCGCTTCCTGCAGAAAGCCTACGGTTTCACCCGTGGTCGCTTGTTGTGCCGCATTACGGGGCAGGCGGATATTTTGCAGCTTGTATAACATTTGCGAAAGGCCGGAACAATCGATGCCGAGCAAACTACGGCCTCCCCAGAGGTAGGGAGTGCCCAGGTAAGTCATGCTGCATTGCAGTACCCAGTCCGGTTTGGAACTATTTCCCGGAACTGTTTTTGAACCTTTATATTTTGCCGTTTCAGCAAGCCAGTAAAACTGGTTGGATTTTATACCGAAGAGATCACTGCCCGGGCTTAAAATCGTTTGTGCGCCCTGGGGCAGGATCAGCCTGTTGGCGCCAATTCCGGAAAGCCGTTTGGGCTCTTTTTTATATTGCTTATGGGTGATAAAGCTGACATTGCCCTGGTGGGTCCACCCTTCATAGTGGTCCCAGTGGCATTCTATGTAGAGCCATTCCCCTTCCTGCCTGAGCACGATAGCCCTTTCTCCGAACAATAGCTGGGACGACATTTCCGCCTTTTGAGAAGGCTCTGTGCGAACGGCTGCTGCCGGTACGGAACACACTACATAGGAAAATATCATACTATGCTTATTGATTTATAAAGCCTGGGCGGCTAAAATGCAGCGTTGGGTTTTAAAATTTATTTATTAAACGTGGCCAGGTACTTATCCAGGGCGGCTACCATAGAGGGCGCATTGGGCACCGGAGCTTTTATGGCAACCGTAAAGCCGGCATCTTCCAGGGCTTTTTGCGTGGTATTGCCAAAGCCGCCAAATACAACCTCTCCCTGTTTGAATCCCGGGTCGGTACTCAGGATGGCATCTACGCCGAACGGGCTGAACAGGATCATGGCGTCGTACTCCTTATTGCCTACAAAAGGCTCCATAGCGTTGGGTACTGTTTTGTATACAATCGCTTCCACGAAATTAAATTTCTTCTGGATCAGGCTGGGAGAAATATCGTTTTTGGAATTTTCTGAAACAGGCAGCAGGAACTTCTCAGAATCCTTGTATTTGGCCAATACATCCATAAGGCCGTCTACCGAACCGTCTGCAGAGAAAAATACTTTGCGTTTACGGTACAATATGAATTTTTGAAGGTAAAGGGCTACTGCTTCCGTAATGCAGAAATAACGCATTTCCTGGGAGACCTTAAATTTCATTTCTTCACATATCCTGAAAAAATGATCCACCGCGTTGCGGCTATTCAGAATTACTGCGTTAAACTCAGCAAGTTCTATTTTTTGTTTCCTGAACTCTTTTGCAGAAAATGGCTCGAGCTTGATAAATTGATGGAAGGTCAATTTAACGTCATATTTTCGCGCAAGGTCATAATAAGGTGATTTCTCACTTTCGGGTTTGGGCTGAGAGATAAGAATATGCTTCAGTCGCTTGCCAGCTACAGCCTTAGCAGTCTCTTTAGATGCTACTTCAGCTTTTTTCTTGTCGCTTGCTTTTGCAGCCGTTACCGAAGTTGATTCTTTTTTACTCGCAGTCTTTGTAGCTTTTGCCATTTTATTCAAACTAGTATTGAAAATAAGCTTTCTCTTTTACTCTTTCTTTTTATCTTAACGGCATTACACCAAAATATTATATGTAAACTTGGCCAAGATCGCAAGTGGGAGCAATTCTGAGGCGCAAAAGTACATAAAAAAATGGAATTTACTGAATTGAAAAAATGAACCCAATGAAGACCAGGACCTAGTATACCTGTTAAATAACAATATGATGCTAAGCGCGATAGCGACTATAAAAATGAGATTCAACCAGTTACCTGCTCCAAATGCCAATATTATAGAGAACGGCAATAAGGCAACCCCCAAAATTTTATTGATCAGGAAAACATTGTATAAATAATCATTAGTGGCCTGCTCCATCTTAAAAGCCCAGCCGATAAATTTCAATATGGCCAGTTTGATGAAATAAATAAGCCCTGAAAGTAATATACTGCCGATCAGGAATAAATTCGGGGTAATTCTTGATGTTTTAAGGATATCTGTGCGCTGCGCCACGATCACGTAAACAAACAGGCCCAGGGAAATGCAGAAAAAAATATTCATTGCCGTATTGGCGGCTGTATTTTGCTCTATTTGTTCCCTTAAAGCCCTTTTATTGGACATCGGGCTCATGAATGAGTTATACAGGTACCTGAAATAACTCGGGAAAGCCATCCTTAAGACGCCCAGGGTAAGCAGCAATAAGAGGACCAGGTAAAAACTGGCCGTTTTATTTTCCGGTTCGTAGACTTTTTCTACCTGCCGGATCACTTCCACTTTAGGACCGAAAAAGGGTAGTGCGCCCATCTGGCTTTGATACAGGCTGTCTGTCTTGGCCAGGATCACTTGCTCCGGAATCTCAACGCCGTATTGATTCACAGCTGCCGCATCATTAAATATAAAGCAGGCTGCTGTGAGCGTTATTAAAAATAGAAATGACCGGAATGCTTGTTTCAAGTTGATTAAAAACTATACTTGGTTTAAAAAATCTATGGTTACAAAAGTAAATCAATAATCCAAAATCTTGATAGAATTTATTGAGCTTCTTTATCTTTGTGCTCCGCGAATAAAAATAAATTTAAAGTTTGGAATTAGTATTTAGTACAGCAGAACAGTATATCATGGATTTGGTGCGCAAGGCCGCGGCACAGATCGGTGTGGAAGCATACCCTATCGGCGGTTTTGTGAGAGATAAAATACTGGGCCGGCCTACAAAGGATATTGATATCGTATGTAATGGTGATGGTATAAACCTGGCGCATGCTGTCGCTGAATTATTGCCCCAGCCCGCTAAAGTATCTTTTTTTAAGACCTATGGTACGGCACAGATGCGCATCCAGGGCATAGAAGTAGAGTTTGTAGGTGCCCGTAAAGAATCTTATAGCCCGGACTCCCGGAACCCTTCTGTAAGCCCGGGAACGTTGGAAGATGACCAGAAGCGCAGAGATTTTACGATAAATGCCCTGGCAGTAAGCCTGGCCCCTGAAAGTTATGCTACAGTCATTGACCCCTTCGATGGCCTGCTGGATCTCCAGGATAAGATCATCCGTACTCCTTTGCTGCCCGACCAGACCTTTAGTGATGACCCGCTACGGATGATGCGGGCGATCCGCTTTGCCACGCAGCTCAGTTTTCATATTGAAGTGTCCTGTTTTGAAAGCATCTGCAGGCAAAAAGAAAGAATTAAGATCATATCGAAAGAGCGCATCGCTGATGAGCTGAATAAGATCATGATGAGCGCTAAGCCTTCCATAGGCTTTGACCTCCTCTTCCGCAGTGGATTGCTGGAAATTATCCTCCCGCAGCTGGCGGCGCTTTCCGGTACCGAATATATCGATAATAAAGGCCATAAAGATAATTTTTACCATTCCATACAGGTGCTGGATAATATTGTTCCGCATACCGACAACCTTTGGTTGCGCTGGGCAGCCTTATTGCACGATGTGGGCAAAGCACCTACCAAGCGCTTTGAAAAAGGGCATGGCTGGACCTTTCACGGTCACGAGGTCGTGAGCGGGAAGATGGTACCTAAGATATTCGGTAACCTGAAATTGCCTTTAAACGAGAAGATGCTTTATACCCGTAAGATCATAGAACTGCATCACCGGCCGGTAGCGCTCACTAAAGAAAATATTACGGATTCGGCTATCAGGAGATTACTGTTTGACGCCGGGGAGGATATCGATGACCTGATGACTTTGTGCGAGGCGGACATCACTTCCAAAAACGCGCAAAAGGTTAAGAAGTTCCTGGAAAACTTTGAGCTGGTAAGGCAGAAGCTGAAAGAGATTGAAGAGAAAGATAAGATAAGAAACTGGCAACCGCCCATCTCCGGGGAGGAGATCATGGAAACTTTCGGACTGTCGCCATCGCGGGAGGTTGGCCAGATCAAAACAGCCATCCGGGAAGCGATCCTGGATGGGTTGATTTTAAATAATTATGAAGCAGCAAGAAACTATATGCTTGCATTTGCCGAATCATTATCTTTGAAACCGCAAAACAAATAAAATATACAAGTCTATGCTATTCAAGTTTTTCGAGTCCGATTCTTACTTTATCGATGAAAAGGTGAACATGTTTAAGTTTGCCAATGAATATAAGATCTATGATCAGGACGCGACCCAGATCGGTATGATCAAGCAAAAAGTTTCCGGCGGCCATAAAGCTTTAAGATTACTGATCAATAAAGCGATGATGCCTTTCCATATGGAGATCCAGGACCAGACGGGTGAAGTACAAACTGTCATTAAAAGAGGCTGGACCTTTTTTATGTCCAAGATCCAGGTACTGGACGGATCGGGTAATGAGATCGGCCGCATCAACCAGAAGTTCAAATTCTTAAAACCGGAATTCCGTATTTTTGATACGACCGGGGCGCAGATCGCCACCATCAACGGCGACTGGAAAGGCTGGAATTTTAAGATCACCAACATGAGTGGCGAGCAGATCGGTACAATCAGTAAAAAATGGGCCGGTGTAGCAAAAGAATTATTTACCAGTGCGGATAAGTACAATGTAAGCATTGACCCTGCATATCCTGAGGATAATAATAAAGCATTGATCCTTTCTACAGCTATCACGATTGATATGGTACTTAAGGAAGCAAAGTAGGAGCGCAATTTTCTTAGATAAAGGTCCGGTATGATTTTGCCGGATCTTTTTTTATTAGACAGGGCAGGTATCCTGTTCTGAAATTTGTGTTAAAGCAGCTCATATAGGCTGTTCTATACCTGATGTTCAGCAGAAAGGTGTTATTTTTATTCGGGAAGCCTGGTTTTACCCGGGCTATACAGCGGCACAAAATGTCGTCATTAAACCTTAGTTTTGAAATTTACTACTGTATTTTAAAATATGGACAACGCAGAAGTATCATCCGGAACGGGCAAGATCCAGGAGCTTATTAGCCAGATGGAAACCGTGATCAAAGGAAAACGTTTACAAATAGAGCAGGTCATTACTTGCCTTTTGGCGCAGGGGCATATACTTATGGAAGATAACCCCGGTACCGGGAAGACTGTGCTGGCGCGTACGCTGGCCCATTCCATTAGCGGTGAGGGCGCCGATAATGTGGTGTTTAAAAGAATCCAGTTTACGCCGGATCTCCTGCCTATGGATCTTATCGGTGCACATATCTTTGACGATCATAAAAAGGATTTCATCTTTAAAAGAGGACCGCTGTTTTGTAACATCCTCCTGGCGGATGAGATCAACCGGGCATCGCCAAAAGTGCAATCCGCTTTGCTGGAAAGTATGGCTGAAGGGCAAATAACCATAGGGGATGAAACCATCCGCTTAAATAAATTGTTTTTCACTATTGCCACACAAAATCCAATTGAAACAGAGGGTACTTATCCATTGCCTACAGCACAGCTCGACCGTTTTTTTATGAAAATATTTTTCGGTTACGTGGATGAACGTACCGAGCTGGATATCTACAATAATTATTTACAGATCAACGAGAACCTGCAGCAGCTGCGCCAGGTATTAAGTATGCAGGATATCCTGCAGCTGCAGGTAGCAGCGGCTAAAGTATATATCCACCCTGAGCTCGTGCAGGCGGTAGCCAATATAGTGCGGGGCACCCGTGAGCATAATGATATCGTGCTGGGCGCTTCTACCCGCTCGGGTATCGCGTTTATCAAATGCCTGAAAGCGTTCGCCCTGGTCCGGGGCCGGGATTTTATTGTAGAGGACGATGTGCAGGCTATAGCCCGTTCTGTTATAGAGCACCGGCTGATCTTCAGGAATAAAGAAGTAAAGCGCACAGCCTTTAACCAGATACTGGACGGGGAAATGCAACGTTTGAATCAATTGAAACTACATTAATCCAAAATTTTTGAAACGACCGGTTCCCATATTTTTTATCTTGCTTGCATTGGCTTTTTGCTTTAATGCCGGTGCCTTGTATGCCGAGCCTAACGCGACAGCCCGCTATGGCATCAGGGCTAAAAGAGGGAATATAAAGCCGGATTCGGAAGAAGGACTTGCGGCTTCCCGGGAGTTTATAAGATCGGACAGTACTTATTATGTGGGCTGGATGTTCCAGGGTATTTACCAGTCCGAAAGAGCTGCGGATTTCCTGGGGTATAAAAACGCTATAGTACCACTGGATAAGGCTTTGGGCCTTATTGAAAAAGATTATGCGAAAGAGTTAGGGGTAAAAACTGCAGACCCTTATGCTTACTTTAAGGTTCAGCAGCTGCATATGGACTACAGCACGATCGCTTACTACCTGTTCCAGGCCTACCAGAATGCCGATATGAATGAGCAGAGCTATGCCTTGATACGCCGGGTACAAAAGCAGGATCTGCAAAAAAACTGGATGCTGGAACCCTATAATATGCTTTCCTGGATCACGCATCGTAACCGGTTTTACACCAGCGCAACATATAGTTTTCTTAAAGATGATATCGCGGCTAATGAGCAACTGGCCAATGCTTACCTGGACAGCGCACTCCTGCATACCCATAAATACGGGAAATTAAATAGCACTTTGTTCTCGGAATTTTACAATGAGTACGAGCAATTATCGGTATATCATTACAAATGTATCCTGCACGCTTATAATTTCCAGCTGGACTCCGCCGCCCACTATTTCAGCCTGATGGAGGGTACGACTATGTTCCCCTATAATAACCATGGTACTTTCCTGAGCATACAGGCCCGGTTTAAAGAGGCGATGGAAGAATACGAGGTCGCCAGCGGGCACGATATGGGCGACAAACGGTTACAGGAATGGGCCTATTACAGTTCTATCTTAAATATATACCGGGCTATGCCTTTACATGCCGCGGTAAGTATGCGGGAAATGATCAAAATAGCGGGCTCTACGCCGGGTTTTGGCTGGTATAATATAGCTTTGGCCAGGGCCTGTAGTTATGAAGGCAACCTGGAAGACAGTAAGAAATATATTGACCGGGCAGCAGGTTTTAAGGAAGTGCATATCGGCACTACCTTAAGCCAGTCTTCCTATGAGTTCGCGGTCAATCTACTGCGCCTGGTTAACACGACTAAATCTATACAGCAGGTAAAATTTGAAAATAAAAACTGGTGGTGGCAACCCCGGAGCTGGTACCACCTGAATGCCAGGAAAGTAGAAAAATATGCGCAGCAATATTTAATTACGAACCAATTCGCGGCTAACCCGGAACGCGAGAACGTGATCTATAAACTGTTTTCTACAGAAAGTATTGTAGGTTTTGATGAGATCTGGTACCTCATCAAGGATTTTAGTACCAACTTTTTCTATAAGAAATTTGAAACGGAATTAAAGAATGATAAACGGGAAAGAGTATATAAATACTATCATCTTTTCCTGGCAAAACTGGATATGGAAAAAGGCCGGTATAAGCAGGCTGCGGAACGCTTAGAGAAGACCTTGCAATTTGCAGAAGATATTGATGTTGCCTATGAGCGTCTTTTCCTTGCAAGAGTTTATGAAGCATTAGCGATCTGCGCCGATGAGCGGGGCGAGGATAAAGCCTTCCGGCAATACAGCGCTCAAATGTACAGCCTGTACCCGCAGCTGGTGCCTTACGCCACATTTGAGCCGCAAATGCAATTAAGTATTTCCGGCAGCAATGCAGCTATCGAAAAACGATTAAAGAAATATCGTATCGACTGGACCAATGACAATCCTTATGCGCCTAAAGCCAGCCTGGTTTTTGCGCAACAAGGGCAACAGCAAACCGTTACTTTCCAGGTGACCGATTACCGGGGAAAGATTATTGTACCCGAGCAAAAGGTCCTGATCACTAAAACAGAAGAGGCCGTAAAAGAATTAGCTTACGGGCTTTTTGGCATTGTATCGCTCGACGCGCAGCCCGATGTTAAGGAGGCCGGTTAAAGGGTTTTTGCGCATGATCTGTTCCAGCTTTACAGAGTAGGTGCCGGCTTTCTTGAAAGGCTCGTAATCCTGGCCCGCTTTCAGTTGCACTTTATATTCATATACACCGCCTACATTATTACCCAGCCGGGTACCGTCAGCAGCCAGCAAAACGGTTTCTATACGTTTGCTTTCAGTATACACCGAGTCGCCGGGTTGTTTCACCCAGCTGCGTACCCAGATATTGGAAAATTCAAAAGCCGCGTCATACCTGAAGATCAGGAATACTTTATAATTCGAGCTGGTGTCCGGGATATCAAAAGTAAATTCCGGCTGAAATTTATAGGCCCATTTTGCCGCAGGTACGGGGACCTGCTTTTGATAGGCCGTTTCTGCGGGCTTGCCGCAACCGGTAGCTATTAAGCCCGTCATGGTAATAGCGATACAAGCTGATATAATATTTTTCTGAAGCAACATCTTTAGCGTAAATAGGATTAAACAATATTCAATACCTGCTCTTTGGCTTTTTCTAACTCGTCTTTCATCTGTACCACGATCTGCTGCATGGTAGCGTCATTGGCTTTGGAGCCCAGGGTATTGATCTCGCGGCCTACTTCCTGCAATACAAACCCCAGTTTTTTGCCGATGCCTTCTTCATTGGCATTCGCGATGAGGCTGTTGAAATAGTCGCAGTGCGCGCGTAATCTTTGTTTTTCTTCGGATATGTCGATCTTTTCGATGTAGTAGATCAGCTCCTGTTCCAGCCGGTTGGCGTCCCAGTTTTCATTACCTACCCATTCTTCCAGCAGGGTCGTAATGCGTTCCTTGATCCGGGTGATCCGGTTCGGTTCATAAATTTCGGCTTCGCTTACAAAATGTTCTATATTTTTGATGCGGGTCAGCAGATCCTTTTCGATAGGACTGCCTTCTGTGCTGCGGTGCGCATTTAAGTTAGCGATCGCTTGCTCCAGCAGGGATTGGATCAGGGTCCAGTCTTCCGTATCGATGCTTTCCGCTTCTGGTGCGACTACTTCCGGCAGGCGCATCAGTGTGGGCAGGATCTGTTCTTCGGCCAGGTTTAAAGAAGTAGCTATACTTTTGATCGAATGGTAATAGCTTTCGGCCAGTGCCGTATTGATCTTCATCGGTTTGGCCGCACCGTCCTGCTTGATGATGATGTTCACATCCACCGAGCCGCGTTTCAGGCCTTTGGACAGTATTTTCCGGATGTCGGCCTCAAATGGTTTTACCAGGGGATTGATCTTATTGGTGATCTCGAATTGCTTACCGTTAAGTGATTTTACCTCAATAATAATTTCCTTATTACTGCTGTGCCCTTCTGCTTTACCATAGCCGGTCATGGAATAAATCATACTGTTGATTGCTTTAGTGCACAAAAGTAAGGTTTTAGCGCTTTTGTTTTCACAAATAATTAAACTTGTGTGGGAAAGAGAATAAACTACCTTTGTTTTGTAAACAATTCATTAACGATATGAAAATTCAATCCTTTTACTTATTAGCGACAGCTGTTGGTTTCAGCACATTAATGGCTTGTAATGGCTCTGGAGAGCAGTCAAAAGACAACAATAATGACACTACACAAACACCTGCTGCGCAGGCACCGGAAAAAACGATTAAGTTAAGTCCCCTGACCGAAGCTTCTCCGGAATTCCCGGGTGCTACGCTGGCGATCAAAGATGTGAAAACAGAAATGGTGGGTACCGACTCGGTAAAAGTGACTTTGAATTATGACGTGAAAAACTATGAGCTGAAGAAACAGACTACGGCCACTACAGCCGGCGAGTGTAATAACTCTAAAGACGGCCAGCATATCCACTTTATATTAGATAACAAGCCTTATACGGCTTTGTATAACCCGACTCACACTTTTACCATCCCGGTAAATTCCAAGCACTACGTGATGTCTTTCCTGTCCCGCTCTTACCATGAGTCTTTGAAAAATAAAGAGGCCGGGGTATTATTATATTTTTCAGTCGATGAAAAAGGCGTTTATAAAAAACTGGACAATCCTGCGACGCCAATGGTATTCTACAGCCGTCCTAAAGGCGACTATGTAGGTAATGATACCAAAAATGTACTGCTGGATTTCTATGTATATAACACGACTCTAGCTGCTGACGGGCATAAAGTAAAAGCCACGATCAATGGAAACTCTTTTGTGATCGATAGCTGGAAGCCACAATTTATACAGAATGCACCTATGGGAGCAATGAAAGTGAAGCTGGAGCTGGTAGATAAAGACGGTAACGCGGTTGCGGGTGAAAACACCAGCATTGAGCGCGATGTACAGTTAGCACAAAGCGAGCCGGTAAGATAAACCAGCAGCTCATAATAGACAAATAATAAAAAAGATAAGCCACCTGGAAAGGTGGCTTAATACTTCATTTTAGGGTATAGAAGCAATATTTTTATTCTACAGTTTTAAGCTGCCCGTCATCGCCTACGGCCAGTTGCTGTTCCATTTCCGGCACCGCTTCTGAGGCATCCGTCGGGAATACGATTTCCATGTTGGCCACTTCTTTCAGTTTAGGAAGCTGGTCGGGCGTATTGATGCCCAGGTAATCCATGAAGCTTTTAGAAGTAGCATAGATCAGGGGTTTGCCCACCGCCTCTTCATTTCTCCCGGCAATTACGATCAGTTCTTTTTCCAGTAGTTTCTGGATAGAATAGTCGGCGCTCACGCCCCGGATAAATTCGATCTCCGATTTTGTTACCGGTTGTTTATAGGCAATGATAGAAAGCGTTTCCATAGCAGCGGTAGATAATTTCTTAATGTATTTATCCCCGTTCATCTGCATGATGGTCTGGTGGTAGGCCGGTTTGGTCAGGAACTGATAGCCACCGCCTGTTTCCTTTAATTCAAAAGGGAAATGCTCACTTTTATATTTTTCACCGATCGTTTCTACCACTTGCTGTATACGGACCTGCTCAATAGGTGCTTCCACTATATTGGACAAATACTCCACCAGCTCCGCTTGTGTAATCGGTTGCTGGCTGGCAAATATCAGGGCCTCGGTATGTAACATCAATTGTTCTAACTCCATCTTTCCACTCGTTTGCTTTTAGACAAACACTTTATCGAAAATAGGTAAACTCCTATTAACGCGGTGTAAAAAATAATCAACAGGTGTGTAAAAAAACGTTTTTTATGATTAATTTTAATAATAAGATAACTTAAAATAAAGGTAGATTTGTATCATTTAAGCCAATTTTAGGCAGCCAACCATTAAAAAATAACATGTATGAAGTGGAAGCGATTTAACGGAGTACCCATACAGCAACCCATAGAGGAGCTCGTAGAGCAGACGATACTCAGGGAAAGGGCCAACGGACACCAGATCAGGCTCTATATAGGCACCGACTCCCAGGTATATGGATCGAATACAGAATTTGCCACCGTCATAGTTTTTTTAAGAGAACGCAGCGGTGGCTTTATGTTTGTGCAGCATGACGCGCAAAAGCGTAACTACGGGATCCGGGAGCGTATGCTACTGGAAGTGTCCAAAAGTATAGGTATTGCTTATGACCTTTGCGAGATATTGACCAGGTATGATGTGCCTATGGAGGTGCATGCCGATATCAATACCGATCCGCAATTCAAAAGCAATACCGCCCTCAGCGAGGCTATGGGCTATATAATGGGCATGGGCTTCGCCTTCAAAGCCAAGCCGCATGCCTTTGCCAGCACGACCTGTGCCGACCGGGTAATCCATTAAATTAAGTCCTTAGTGAAAAAAAGGATTAGACTGCATTTCTTCCCCGATAGTAGTAGGGGCACCGTGACCGCTTAACACAAGCGTTGCTTCAGGTAATACAAAGAGCTGGGTTTTGATACTGTTGATGAGCGTATCTAAATTACCACCCGGCAGGTCGGTACGGCCTATGCTTTGCTGGAACAATACATCGCCGCCAATGACCCATTCTCCTTCAGCATTATAGAAGGCTACACTGCCCGGGGAATGTCCCGGAACAAATAATACCTGTATGGCATCATCTCCAAGTTTTAAAATGCCGGGTTCAATCCAGAAGTCAGGCTGCGGGCTTACCGGGAATTTAAGCCCGAACATCGCCGCGCTGTTGGCCGCGTTCCTTACTATAGGTTCATCTTCTTTATGTACGCCAAAAGGAATCTTGTATTTCTGTTTCAGGCTGTCGATGCCGAATACGTGATCGATATGGCCATGCGTGTTGATGATTTGCTGCGGTACCAGCTCGTGTTCCGCGATAAAGTCAAAGAGCACCTGCTCTTCCCGGGCATCGTACATGCCGGGGTCTACGATCCAGCATTGCTTATGATCGTTGAAGATGATATAGGTATTTTCCTGGAAAGGGTTGAAGGTGAAGCCTTGAACGTGCAGCATATTGATTAATAAATTAGACAGGGGCAAAGAACGGGAATAAAATGTAAAAGGCAGTTTAAAAAAGAGGATGAAAAAATATTTCTAATTTTTTTTGGAAGTTATTGGAGAAAATATTTACCTTTGCAGTCCATTAAACGGAACAGCAGCAGCGGTTTTAATTGATGGGGAATGATTCCGTAGCTCAGTTGGTAGAGCAATACACTTTTAATGTATGGGCCCTGGGTTCGAGTCCCAGCGGGATCACGAAAAGCACTCTTAGGAGTGCTTTTTTCGTTTTAGGCAAAGCTAGATTTTTTTATTAACCCACAACTTTTTGCAGTTGATCACCATTTTCTATTTTTGCTTTAATTAAACAAATAGTTGTCTGACCGTAAAACTCTGGATCAAAATTTCTGAATGATTAACAAAAGAACACCGATCGAAAAAATCGTATCGCCGATACAGAGCTTTATCAAGCAGGAGAAAGCGGGTGGCATAGTATTAGCAATCAGCGTAATCATAGCATTGATTTTCGCGAACTCTTCCTTTGCCGAAGAATACCATCATATTCTTGAACACCGGTTTGGCTTCCGGTGGGATGGGAATACCTATTTCGAATACAACCTGCATCACTGGGTAAACGACGGTTTAATGGCCGTGTTTTTCTTCGTGGTAGGATTGGAATTGAAGCGTGAGATTATCGGCGGCGAATTATCGAATCCACGGAAGGCCCTTTTGCCTATTGTAGCAGCATTGGGCGGAATGGTAGTTCCTGCCGTAATATATCTATGCTTTAATCCTGCCGGAGAGGTCCACAGTGGCTGGGGAATTCCTATGGCAACCGATATAGCTTTCGCATTGGGTGTACTTTATTTGTTGGGAAAAAGAATACCACTCACTTTGAAAGTATTTTTAACCGCTCTGGCGATCGTTGACGACCTGGGAGCTGTACTGGTCATCGCGTTTTTCTATACCTCGGATATCTCTCTCTTACACCTGGCGATAGGTGCGCTCGTTTTGTTAACTATGTATATCGGAAACAAGATGGGGGTTAGAAGTATTCTGTTCTATGCAATACTGGGAGTAGGAGGTGTATGGACCACATTTTTATTATCAGGTGTACATGCCACGATTGCCGCGGTGCTCGCAGCCTTTACTATTCCCGCCGATGTAAAAATTAATGAGCAAATGTTCAGCAATAAAATACAGGGCCTGCTAAATAGGTTTAATGATATCGACCCGGACAACAGCAGCCCAACACTTACCAATGAGCAACTCCACGTTCTGGAAAAAATTAAAACCAGTACTGTAGAAGCAACGCCTCCATTGCAACGCTTAGAGCATGCCATGCATCCTATGGTTACGTTTATAATCATCCCAGTTTTTGCACTGGCGAATGCCGGTGTATCGCTGGCTATTGACGTGGAGCAGCTCTTCAGCACCAATGTGGCCATTGGCGTGGCCTTGGGGCTCCTTATAGGCAAGGTAGCAGGTGTCGTAGGGTTCACCTTATTATTGGTAAAATTAAAAGTTGCCCCTTTCCCGGAAGGCATGAACGTGCGGAATCTATTCGGCTTAGGATTACTTGCTTCTATTGGCTTCACCATGTCGCTCTTCGTAACCTCCCTGGCGTTCTCCCACGAAGTGTATAAGACGCAGGCTAAGATCGGCATTTTTGCCGCCTCAATAATAGGTGGTATCTTGGGCTACTATGTATTAAGTAAGCAGGCTAAAAACAGAACCCCCAACTAACCATAGAAGCATGAAAGATTTCTTGTATTCAAAACAATTAAAGCAGTTCGTTGGTATTTTGCACTTAGTAACGCTCGTAGTCCTTATCGTAGATTACGGTTTCACGTTGAGCTTATCGATGAGCGTCGCTATAATGACTTTGTACGTTTCCGTATTGGTAACCGGCATATTTTATACGATATTAAGTTATTACTACCGTGAGAGGCATTTTATTTTAGGGGTTTTTATTTTTGACGCCTTAAGCATTCTTTTTGTGCTCTTTTGCCTCTACCAGCAATTCGCTACACGAGACCAACCGGGCGGTATTCAATGGATCAGACTGGCCGTTATCTTGAAGATCATCAGGGAGTTTACCCGATCCAGGCTAAGGTACAAGCGTTCTTTTCTCAACCCGGCCCAACTGTTTATGGTCAGCTTCATAGCACTCATACTGGTTGGCGCTATACTATTAATGCTGCCCAAGGCTACACAGCAGGGCATCACCTTTATAGATGCCTTATTTACCTCAACCAGCGCGGTCTGCGTGACCGGGCTGGTTGCCTTAGACACAAGCTCCTATTTCACAACTTTCGGGCAAACCCTAATCTTGTTATTGATCCAGGCAGGAGGCTTAGGTATCCTGACTTTCGCCAGTTATTTCAGCTATTTTTTCAAAGGTGGCGCTACCTATGAAAATCAGCTTGCACTGAGCGATATGACCAATTCGGAAAAACTGGGGGAGGTATTTACTACAGTCAGGCGTATCCTGGTCATCACGTTCCTGGTTGAATCTATTGGCGCAGTATTAATTTTCCTGAATATCGACCAAAATCTTATCCCTGTTTTTTCGGAGCGTGTGTATTTTTCCGTCTTTCATTCCATTTCAGCTTTCTGCAATGCCGGCTTTTCGACATTACCACATGGCATGATGGAAGCAAGTTACTTATACAATTATCCCCTGCAGTTTATCATTGTTGTCATATTTGTATTCGGAGGCCTGGGCTTTCCTATCGTGATCAATTCCATGCGCTATTTAAAGCATCTTATTGAAAGGTATATCTTTTGGTTCCTTGACAGGCGGGGCAATTACCGGCCCTGGATCCTGACCTTGAGTAATAAAATAAACCTGTTGACAACTTTCGTTTTAATCCTTTCAGGAACAATAGTGATATATATCAAGGAGTACTATAACGTACTTGGAGCTCATGCAGGGATCGGAAAAGTGGTCACGGCCCTTTTTACCGCTACAACACCACGTACCGCGGGATTTAACTCTATTGATTTCAGCCAGCTGCATTTCTCCTCTATCATCATCATCATTTTCCTGATGTGGATCGGCGCCTCTCCCGCCTCTACCGGGGGCGGGATAAAAACCAGCACATTTGCCATTGCTACACTCAACTACCTAAGTCTGGCAAAAGGAAAGCGCAAGATAGAGATTTTCCGTCGGGAGGTAGCAGATGTTTCTGTAAGGCGGGCATTTGCAGTTATGAGTCTGTCTTTACTGGTCATAGGGTTTAGCATCTTCCTGATTTCCCATTATGACAACCATATTCCGCTGCTGGACATTGCATTCGAATGTTTCTCCGCTTACAGCACTGTAGGCCTTAGCCTGGGCATTACAGGAGACCTGAGTACGGAAAGTAAGATGGTTTTGATCGTTACCATGTTTATCGGGAGAGTAAGTATGTTAAACATCCTTATTGCATTCTTTAAAAAAGTCAAGCAGGCCAATTACCACTACCCTTCAGATGAAATATTAATCAACTAAAAAAATAACATGAAATTTATAATTATAGGACTTGGCAATTTCGGAGGCGCTTTAGCAGAGAAACTTACCCAACAGGGCAATGAAGTAATTGGTGTAGATTCCCGCTCGGAAAGAGTCATGGCCTTAAAAGATAAGCTGTCGCACACCATTTGTATGAATGCAACAGACCAGGTAGCCATCACACACCTCCCTTTAAAGAATTCGGATGTGGTGATGGTTTGTATAGGTGAAGATGAAGGCACTAACATTATGGTTACCGCCCATTTTAAAAATTTGGGGGTTAAAAGGCTCATAAGCCGATCTATAAACCCGTTGCATGAAAATGTATTGAACGCTATAGGAGTGAGTGAAATTGTGCGGCCCGAGGAGGAATCGGCAGAGCGCTGGGCTAAGAAGTTATGCCTTAAGGGTGTTGTTGATTCCTTTGAACTAAATAGTAATTTCAGTATTGTTGAGATTGTGGTGCCGGAAAAATATGTGGGCAAAACAATCGAAGAGGTTAAATTCAGGGAGCAACACAACATCCTTATCCTGACGATCATCCGGGATACGCAGGAGAAAAGCTTCCTGGGCGGGAGTAAAACGGTACCCAATGTCCAGGGCATCCCCGAACCGACTACCTCACTGCAACGCGGCGATATCATCGTAATCTATGGTTCCAATAATGATCTTCAGAAATTCGCCAGGGGAAAATTCGGATAGTGATTAATCGGCTCACAGGAGTTTCTCATCAATATTTCTGACCTGGAGTGTATCTAACCATTTTTTTAAGTGCCGGAAATCTTTGGGCGCAAACTTTATCATTGCTTCAGTTTTAAGCAATATGATGAACACATCTAGTTGTAGGATATATGACCTATACATGCAGCCTGATCCAGGCCGAAGTGCCATTACCCGGCCGGTTTTCAATACCGAAGGTGCCGCCAACAGACTTCATTCGCTCCCTTATACTGTACAAGCCCTGATGTTCCTGACTGCCATTAAAGCCGATACCATTGTCGGATACGCTTATTTTCAATTGCTCATCAGTCAGGGATAACGTTATGATAGCTTCAGTAGCTTTAGAATGCTTTATGGTATTGTTAATCAATTCCTGAACAATGCGGTATAGTATCAGCTCCTCGCGCTTGGACAGGCTAAAGCCTGCAGGCAGTTGATTAAGCATCTTAATTTCCAATAAATGTAACTGATTCATCTCCGCGACAAATTCGATAAGGGCAGGAACTAAACCTTCTTTTTCTAAGGTGACGGGCAAAAGGTGATGGGCTATACTCCTTACATCACTATGAATATTACTCACCAGCTGGGCCGTCTTTTCGAGCTGCTCAACTCTCCTGTTTTCCTCCAGAAAAGGGATGGATTGTAAACTCATTTTTGCAGCACCTAATTTTGCTGCTACGCTATCGTGTAAGGTACTGCTTATTGCCCTGCGCTCCCGCTCTTCGCTGTTCATCATGGCTTTTAGTACAGCATTTTCATTTTCCTGTTCTATAAGCTTCAGTTTTCGCTGCTGGCCGCTCCTGTACTGCAGCAGAAATAATCCAAATCCCAGAATTAAAGCACCACCGCCAATAAGCCAACTTCGTATTTGCGCATTTTTTCGTTGAATGATTAATTCCTGTTCAGCGATTTTTCTTTCTTTTTTCTCTGTTTCATACCTGGTGGTGAGCTCTCCTAAAGTCTGGTAACGCTCCTTCGAGCGGAGACTATCCTGCATAGTAATGTGTTCATTAAAATACAAGGCCGACTTTTCGTAGTTTTGATTCTTCAGGCTGATCCGGGCAGCTTCCAGCAGCGCATCAGAAAGGCCTAGCTGGTAATTGGTCACACGAAACAATTTAATAGCGGAATCGATTGTTTTTTGCGCCTCTTTATAATTGCCCTCATTTTTTTGTATGCGGGCTTTTAAAACTAATGCTCTTTGCAGGTTCCGCTCATCATTAAATTTTTGCGCAAGGTCTATCGCTTTGCCTACATAATATATAGCACTATCCGTATTATTGTCAGAAAACAGGCTTGCCAGGGTAGTATACCCAAGGGCTTTGCCTTCGGCGGGGTTGAATGCATTGGGCAGCACTATAGCCTTGTAGGCCCATACTTTAGCCAAAGAGTCTTTATTTATTTCCAAATAGCCGTCGGCAATATTTCCTGCAATCGTTGCAATTACGGTTGTATCGCGCTCTTGTTGTAAAATGTCAAAGCTCTTATGAAGGTAAACCAGGCTATTGGTATAGTCATTCTGTGAAAAGTACAGGTTTCCTATATTGCCATAGGTAAATGCCAGCTTATCTGTCTTGTGCTGCGCTTCCAGCCGCTTAGCCAGTTCAATGTAGACTTTGACAGCCTGATCAAAATGCCCTTCATTATATAATATATGCGCTTTGAGATTTGTTGCAGATTCGACATTATCCGGATCGCTCGACTGTGCTATGCTTAGCTCAATATATTTTTTTGCGGAGTCTGATTGATTATTATTGAAATAGTAATAGCTTAACTTGTTATAGATCACTGCAGGTTGATCTTTCCGGGTATTCCTGATCAGCGATAGCGCTTTTTTGTAGGTAATGTCGCAGCCTTCACCTCCTTGCTTATGACAGGAATCGGCCTGCGCTATCAAAGCTTTTACCTCAGGGCTCACAATGTCTTTATCCTGAGCTGCGGAAGCTATGCTTTTCATTAAACAGATGCCAAGAATTAATAGCTTTTTCATTGATTGATTTCTAAATAGATTTAACTAGCCATTCAGCGATTGAGCGGTATTGCAGCCGCTTAAGCATAACCCAGCATAATCGCTTTTTTTACTAATCCTGCCATATTCTTTACATCCAGCTTCAGCATCAGGTTAGCACGGTGGTTTTCTACCGTTTTTTCGGAAATAAACAATGCTTCGGCTATTTCTTTTGTTGTCTTTTCCCCTACTATTAAGCCCAGTATTTCTTCCTCTCTCCTGGTCAATGCTGCCTTTTGCTTAGCTACTCCCTGCTGAAAAAAAACATCTTTTACCTGCGGGCTAAAAAACTGCTCCCCTTCGGCCACCAGTTGCAATGCCTGCATCACGGTACGCCGGTCTTCAGATTTTAACAGGTAGCCGTCAAAGCCGGATTGTATAGATGATTTTACGGTAGCCATATCTCCGTGGCTGGTCAGGGCGATGAGCCTGATTGCAGGCCGGGCCTTCTTTATTCTCCTGCAAATTTCGCGACCGTCTGCTTTGCCAAATGCGATATCCAGCAATATTATATCTATATCCTGCTGCGCCAAATGCTGCATCAGGTCGTCTTCAGAAATAGCTTTATAAACCTGCTGTACAAAATCAAAAGTGGACAGCAGCAATTCGAGCCCGTCTAAGACTATAGTATGATCATCGGCAATAAGTATTCGCATAAAGCTCAGTGTCTATACTGCAAAAAAAGCAATATACCCTGAGAAATCAAATACCTGCGCCCAACTTTTGTTTAAGCATTACCAAACTTCCATGTATTCTGACAGATCTATGTTGTACTCTGTATGAGAAATATACTTAAAACCATACTGCACACTGCCAGCAGGGAATACGGTATATTCACTAAGTGGAATGAAATCACCCGGTATGTCCTTGGGGAAACGGATGGGCAGCTTCGCATCTATATCCAGATCATTAAAAAGCGATAGCATACAACCATCCACTTTTGCCTTTGCCAGGAAAAATGCTGTTTTATCATTAGTCTTTTCATAGCTGACCTCATATTCCATTCCTTTCATCTCAGGAAAACCGGAAAAAGTATCGCCAAAATATCTGGTCTTACCGGTGCCCCGCCAATAACCAGGCAGCCGGGTTTTCTTTTCAGGGAACAAACGGTGTCTTACCAGCTTTTTATTGCGGCTCTTTCCTTCCTCCTGAAAGGCCTGCAATACTTCGCCGTCAGGCTTCAGTATAAACCACAAGCTCATCTCATCAGTACTCCGGAAACCGGCGTCATCGGGTGTGAGCAACCAGTAATTTAGTACCGGCTCACGGTAAATTGCCATTAGTGCCTTATTACCGCTTCCATCCTTATATTCCCAAATCCACATTTCGGAAAACGTGTATTGCGTAGTATTTTTTGCCGCTTTCTTTTGCTGCGCCATAATAAAGATAGGATACAGCAGAAAGCCAACAAGTGCTATTTTAAGTAACTTGTTCATCAGCCTGTGCATTTAATAAGATTGATAACCTGCAGGGTCAAACTGGTATGCACCATCTGAAACAGCTGTAATCTTTACCTGGAAGTCGGCTCCCGTAATTTCGGTTACCAGGTAGGTACTGCCCTCCACCGAGACATAACCCAGGTTGTAAAACCCGTAGGCATCAAACTTACCCGGCGGCAGGCATACATCGGGATAGGCTACCATCCAGAAGCTGATCGTCCTGCCTTCATCGTCCATCCCGGTGTATTCAGTTTCCATATTAGCCGTATTGAGGTGCTTTCGGGTCTTACCTGTTTTTTTGAAGTCATGCTTAAAGCTTTGCCCGCTGACCGCATCCCGGCCAGCCGGGCTTGTTGCCAACGGCATTTTAGAAACATACTTCTTGCCTGCTGCAACTGCGTAGGTTTCCATAGTGTTGTTTCTTATAAACTGGTCAATCACCATTCCTTCATGCGCACCATTATTCATCTCCAGGAAAGCCTCGTTAGGCATATAGGCTTCGCCTGCTTTAAGGTTCAGGTAAAAGAAGGAACTCATGGACTGCCCGTCGCCAATAGCCCGAAAGGAGATCTTCTTAGTTGCATTCGGGCAGGCAAAGCAACCTCTTTCCTTAAGGTATTTTTCTAAATCAATTTTTTTAAGAGCGATTGCTTTACCGCTTCCGCCATAGCTCCGGTCAATCTCTTCCAGCGTTTGCCCCTCCTCTTTTTTGCTTGCGCACTTATCCAATATTAAAGTGGCATCAGTGGCGGCGGCTGTCCAGAAATTGGTTTTCCCTAACAGCTGGTCCACTTTGCTGGCCGGAATGCTGATGGCAGAGAACGAGCAACCTTTCCCTTTGGTGCAAACTGCCAAGGTTTGTGTTGCTTTCGTCTCCTGGGCATTACTGCAGGATACCGGCGCAAAAAGCAGGAACAGCAGCATGCCTTCCATACTTACTGATTTAAACATAAAACAGGTTATTTACACAATTAATAAATAAAATCTTCTTTAGCGCTGCCCAGTGCTTGAAAGACCGGGTAATTCAAGGTGATGGTACCAGCAAATGCTTTCCATTTTCCAGGGGTTTGCGCATCAGCTGCATAGCCTAGCTGCCCCTTAAGCCGGATAACGGTTTGCTCTGGCTTAAGGGATATTATCTCTCCTTCCACTTCAAAAGCCATCATCATATCAGCTTCATTTTTTTCATATTTGGCCGTAGCAAAGCTCATGGAGTTCTCTCCGCTTTTATTCATCCTGCCTTCAATTGGTCGCATCTGTGTGAGATCCGGACCTGTAAAGCCCAGAAGGATATTATCCTGGCCGTTTTCTTCCCGTGTGATAGTAAGCGATATAACTTCTTTGGCTGCGGTGATCGTAGCGAAGCCATTGTTAAACCGTTCATTCAGGTTCAGGCCGTCGTCTGATATATCAATTTCAGCTTTATTGCTGCCGGTATTTTTAAGATTATCTATATCGGCATCTATACCGGTTGCCTGTTCTAGTACCGTTTCCAGTGCCGAAGTTTTCTTTTCCTGAATGGTATTGCACCCGGCAAGTACACACAGGCAAATGAGGCAGTATATTCTTTTCATGATCTTTGTTATTTACATTTATTCAAAACAATTCCAGCCAATTGTACCGCAACCGATTTATTCTTTTCGGTATCGTTGCTGATGTCCACCCTGACCTCAAACTTCACACCGTTTTGCAGTACATACAGCTCGCTGGTCACTACATTCCAAACGGCGGCATCGCCAAGATCTTGCAGTCTCCTGTAACCTTTGGATACTTCTTTAAAATTATCCGTCAATATTCCACCTGTCTTCCTGATCGCATCTTTGCTTACATTTTGAGCCCTGGCCTTTTCCATCGCTTTATCAGCATCAGCATCGCCGGTATTGCCCTCAGCGATTTCAGTAAGTGCTTCGTTAGCCGCCTGCATTTGCTCTTCCGTAATTTCCTGATAACTTTGATTAAATGTAGTAAGCGACATTGGCTTTATGGAACGTATAACTACCACATCGGGCAATTCCATTTCCCGGTTAAATCCGCGCACTTTGCCCATTCTGCCATTCTTGAATTTATAAAGGAATTCGTGGTGCTCCGGGTTTTTCAGGACCTTGTTGTACTGCACTTCCAATACTTGTTTAGAAAACCCGGTAGTCTTTAGCACATCGGCCTCCGAAAGCAAGGCGTCATATTTGGTTTGATAATCCAGCAGGCATTGATTATCCCCTTTAGCATTAGGGTCATTGGATTTACTGTTGATAACGGCATCCAAATTAAGGTCATCACCGCTTTGTTGCTTATTATCATTACTTCCGCAGGAAAGCAGGATAAGACAAAGTGCCGGAATAACAGCTTTTAGTTTTATCGTTTTCATCTTCTGTGTTTTGAATATTTTGAACCTTATTGAACGCCTGATAGCCATTTGCAGTAAAGATTACCTACTATAGGTAAAGGTTTTTCTTTGCCGTTAATGGCATTGGATAAGCCTATGATCCAAAGGATAAGCAGGGCCAACATGCCAACTATACTGATCATCCAGCCTAAAAAAGGTATGATGTTCATTAAGCCCAGTGCCAGGCCGGTACACATCAGGCCTAAGCTCTGGCGGATATGGAAGTTGGCAAAGGCATTTTTCTTTTCTGCATTTTGTACAAAGGCAATGATCAGGCCAATCAAGGTGATATAAGCAATAATGGCGGTGTTTTTGCCCTCTGCTATGCTATTATGCGGCGTATTTGTGGTTTTCATATATTAAAAATTTAGTCGTCTATGCGGGGTACATTGGGTTTAGGCTTATCCTCCAGCAATGGTATGTTGGGTTTAGGCCTGTCTTCCAGTCTTGGCACATTCGGTTTATCTTCTATTCTCGGCACATCCGGTTTATTATTTTGGCCGGGCTTTATGGGAAGTAGATCATCCTTTTTAGGATTTACCGGTAGCAGGTCATCGTTGCCTTTAGGGTTCACCGGCAATAAGTCATCCTCCTCAGCAGCTTCACTTTGCCAGGGGGCTTCGGCTTCCTTTAAGAGTGTAAAAGTTACCGGCACTTTCCCCCTGCAGGTTTCTTTTGTAGGCACTTTTATTTCTATGGTATAATGGCTTTCTATTTTTTTTCGGCTAACAATGGTGATATTATAGTACATCCTCATCCCGGCAGATTTACTGCTGTTAAAATCCAGCAAACCTTTATAGGTATTATACCCGGTCTTCACCCATCGCATTTCATGCGATGGAAAGAGCTGCGCCGGGTTAAAGGGATAGGGGAACTCCATAGCAGCGCTACCTGTTTTACCCGGAGTGATTATCTTCCTGATAAAAGCCCCTACGTTTCCTATACCATAGCAATCATTACCTACGGAGGCGCCGTACGCAACCTGCCAGGTACCGCTTATAGGTTGCAAATAAGGATTAAACAGGCCGATTTGCGTATAGCCGTCACCACCCCAATCCCTATCAATCTCTTCTCGGGAGCTTTTATCTAAATAGGAAATGACGTCCCCGTTCTTTTTCTTGCCCAACACAATGATGTCATCAGGCGCAACGCTCCTTCCGAAATCATTTTCGAACAGGTCGCTTTCAAAATCAGAAAGCTCAAATGTACAGCCGCCGCCTTCGGAGCAGTTGGCAATAAGGGCTTTCCCGGCAAATGCAGGCACAGTAATCAGCATTGCTGCTATTAGAAAATGTAATTTCATCTATTCATGTTTATTGGATGGAATAAGCCTGGAGGCATTCCGTTCAATAAATTGTATCTTTTGGAATGCTTTGGCTCGATAAATTTTATGTATCACACAGTGGCCGGCTTAAGGGTTTAAAATAGCGTTTACCAGTTCGGCAGACTTTCTCTTTGCCAATGCTTCATCATCGCCAAAATTGGCGGTAACCGTAAACGCAGCGTCCTTTGCCAATACATGTAGCGCCTGTATCGGAGTTTCCCAAAATGCCATTGTCGCTATGTTGCTGAGCTTTTCCGTTTTGCGCCGGCCTGCATATTGGGCCAGGTAGGCAGCTTCGGCAGTACCGGTTTCCTTATTAAAATCCTTCTGCTGCACCATCTCGTCCACCTGCGATTGTAAACCTTTATTGGTGCCGTAGTACTTTTCAAAATTTTCTATGTGCATTTTTTGCACAAATCCTATACTGACGCTGTAGTATTCGTCAATCTGATATTTTCCGTCGCCTACATGTTTCTTATTCCCACTCATCCAGCTATACAGCAAGGTATATTGGCCGCCCCGGCTGATATGGTGTTCAACCCGCGCTTCAAGCTTATCTACGGGTACTTTTACTACCTTTGCCACCATTTCTTTGGAAACGATTTTTTGCAGGCTGTTTTGGTTAGCGATCATTTCTTCCGGATTAAACCTATCAGAAATGCTTACGTTTCCTGTACTGCCACTGCAGGAGGTGAGGAGGGTAGCAACAAGAGCTAAGAGCGGTGTTAGTAGATTTTTCATGTTAAACAATTTAGAGGACTTATAAAGTTGCATAAATCTTCAGGATCAAGATTATTGTTTGATAAACTCCACTCTGCGGTTCTGCGCTTTGCCAGATGCAGTATTATTCGAGCTTACAGGCTGCATTGCTCCTTTCCCATCAGTAATCAACCTTGCAGCATCTATTCCGAATTCTTTTACCAAAGCATTCTTTACCGCAGCAGCGCGACTTTGCGATAGTTCAAGGTTAGCCTCATTTATCCCGTCGCTGTCGGTATGGCCTACGATCAGGTAGTTGCCGGAATTGGATTTTATAGCTTGTGCGGATTGATTGAGTGTAGCCCAGCTTTCAGGCCTGATACGGGATGAATTTACATCGAAATAAATCGTGTTGGTGACAAACTTTCCGGCCGTTTTAATCTCCTGGGTAGCATTAGGAATATTGCCTGCAACCCGGATATTTGTCACAAAAATGCCATCACCCCATAAATTAGTAGAAAATACGAGGTTATACTGTGCTTTTTTGGATAGCCCGTTAGGCAGGTTAAGCATTTCTTTACCGTTAAGATAAAGCGCGACCTGGTTGCCATTGCGATATATAGAAACGCGATTTACAGCGCCTGCATTCCAACTGGATTTAAAGGTATGCTCGAATAAAGACTTTTTACCGGACAGGTCTGAATCGTACTCTGTATATGCCGAGATATATACTACTTTTGTACTGCCGTGCGGGTGAACGTCCAGCTCAATTGAGGGCGCCGGCGCGAAGTGCATATCGTAGTCTTTACGGTCCTCCAGGGCGATAAAATTCGCACGGAAACCACCTTCCATTTCAGACATTGCTTCCGGGTCTGCGTAAAGGTCAAACTCAAGTGTAAATTGTTCAGGCAGGCTTTTAAAGCTGTTTGGGAAGACAAAGCCTTTACGTGGCATTTTAAGCCAGTTGCCGCCTGCTGCTGAAATCGTTCTGACATTAGGTTTTTCAAACTCATCGGAAGGGTCATAATCGTATAAATACCAATTGGTAGCACCTGCCCCTAATCTGGCGGTAGCAAAGTCTTCAAAGAACAAAACATTTTTACCCGGAATAAACGCAGAGCCTTTGTATTGACTGTAATCGGTAGTACCAGTCTGTTTACCTGCACTGCCAACATTTTGGGGTGCTTCGGTATCCTCCCGGTCTGCATCAGCAGGATCGGTTTGCGTTGCGGTGCCCGAAGTATTTTTTTTCTTTTTACCTTTAAAAATCTGATCTAGTCCTTCGTCAATCTTATCAAAACCTTTGTCGATGGTCTGGTCTATCCGGTCATTGGCTCTTTGCTCCCCTTTTTCTTTTGCCTTGCGACCGGGATTGATGATCTGGGCAGTACTTTCAAAAGCAATAGTTGTCATTCCCAAAGCAATAATGATGGAATAAAAAAAATGTTTCATAATCTGACAGTTGAATTATGCAACAAATTTCTATACAACAGAACAGGAAAAAAGGGGGGGATATATGGATTTTTAAAATTAGGGGTTTTCCCTGGTAAGCATCCCTGTTCCCGGCTAGTGGTACAAAATACAACAAGGCGGGAAGCACAGGTTGTTCCATAAGGTCAGGATCATAAAAAATTGTGCTATGCTTAGCCGATGGGTCCTGATTTGCTTGCTGGGAGCAGCCGATCACAGCCTATTGGGGCGGCGGCAAAGCCGTTGCAAATTAAAAATAATACAACAAGACAAGACTTGGTTGCAAGCCGGCGCCGGCTTCACTCCGGGATACTATTATGAAAGATTAAATCAATATACTTTCGTCCGCAAGCGCGGGCTCTTCAAAACTGTATGACCATTACAGAAACGACCAGGTTAGCAAAACAGCTCTACCCGGAATTAAAGCTCAAAGTGCCCGGTGCCGTCCCTAAATTCGTCTTGTATGCTATAGCGGGCCTTATGGAGTATTCAGCAAGGCTGCGGGGCAAAGCGCCTGTAATCACTACAAAGGAAATCGCTATGTTTTCCGGATTACAGCAGAATTTCGATATTTCAAAATCAAGGACTGAGCTTGGGTTTAATCCGAGGAAACCTGAGCTCGTGGTGAAAGAGGCGATGGCCTACCTGATGAACCATAAAGAATTGCTAGAGAATTAACCGTTTTAAGTAATCGGGAAGGATAAGTCTTTTAGGCAATTATTTTTTTAACGTATTAGCAGTAGCTACAGACCCTGATCTAATGCTAATACGGCACCAGCAGCCTACTTTAATTTTATCGCCCTTCTTAATGTCTGTTCCTGCGGTTCCTTCGCTTCAGGAACTTCACAAGCTCAAACCAGATTACGGAGATAAAGCCGGTGCACACTGCTATTGTCAATTGAGCCGCATTTAGCTGCTCAAAGCCGAAAAAGCGCGTTACCGGCGGTATGTAAAGGATGAGCGCGACCAGGCATACCGTGAGCCCGATAATCCATGTAACGAGTTTGTTTTTATACTTTAAAGTGGTGAAAATTGAATAATAAAAAGAGCGGTTGACGAGGGTAAGAAAAATGTTCGCTGTAATTAAGACCGTGAATACCATGGTCCGGGTCAAAGCTTCCGTATAACCGCTGTGCACGGCATACTGGTACATCAGCAAGGTGCCGGCTGTAATGAACAAGCCTTGCAGGATACTTGCAGAAAGCTCTTTCCAGTTGAAAAAAGTAGTGGTCAATGCCCTGGGTGGCTGCTGCATCGTGTTTTGCTCAGAAGGTTCATTTTCATAAATTATGGAGCAGGTAGGCCCCATAATTACTTCCAGGAAGATAATATGTACCGGTGAAAAGATATTGGGATAAAGCCAGCCTAGTGCGAGCGGAATAAATACGGTAAGGATGATGGGAATGTGGATGGAAATAATGTACTGAATCGCTTTTTTGAGATTGGTATAGATTTTCCGGCCCATGGCAATAGCCGTTACCATTTTAGATAAATCATCTTCCAGCAAGATCAGGGATGCGGCCTGCTTGGCGATCTCTGTCCCTTTTTTACCCATAGCGATGCCTATATGGGCGGCTTTCAGTGCCGGCCCGTCATTCACGCCATCGCCGGTCATGGCCACGATCTGGTTGTTGGCTTTAAGGGCGTTGATGATTTTTAGCTTGGCCTCGGGAAACATACGGGTAAAGATCGCGGTGGTCATAACCCGGCTTTTTAGTTCTTCTTCGGGTAAAGCCATGAGCTCATCTCCGGTTATGCTTTTGTCATATGCTTTAAATCCTACCTGCCGGGCGATCGCCTCCGTGGTTGGCGCGTTATCACCCGTTATGATCTTAACCGCAATACCGGCATTATAAAAATCGTTCAGGACTTCCCGGATGTTAGGCTTGGGCGGGTCATAGAAAGCAACGATGCCTTTAAACTGGAACGCGAAATCCTGTTGTTGTGCAGGGAATACAGCTCCGGTAAATTGAGCAAGGCCGATCCCTAATACCCGGTAGCCGTCTTTTGCCAGGAGGGTAATGGCATCGTTGATTTGATTGACCGATAGCTGATCCAGGCGGGATACCTGCATCAGCGCTTCCGGGGCGCCTTTGGCCGCAATGATTCTGCTGCCTGCCTGGTTTTCAAAGATATGCGTCATCATAGGTGGCTTCCCGCCCAATGGGTATTCATGGATCAGCCGGTAGTCCGGGCGCTCGTCATTCGTTGCTACATCTTTATAGGCCTGGTGAAGGGCTATCTCCATCGGGTCAAACGGGGTGGGCTCACTCGCCCACATCGCCAGCCGGATGATTTCCTTTTCTTCAGCTGACATATCGGTATGGAGCTCGAATATTTTGTTGGACGATAGCAGGAATAATTTGGCAATGCTCATCTTGTTTTCCGTAAGGGTACCAGTCTTGTCGGTGCAGATGACGGTAGCGCTGCCCAGCGTTTCTACCGTTTTCATTTGCTTCACGACAATACCCAGTTGCATCAGGCGCCAGGCCCCCAATGCCATAAAGGTGGTAAAGGCCACCGGGATCTCTTCGGGCAAAATGCTCATGGCCAGTGTAAGCGATTGCAATAAGCTCTCTAATAATTCCCGTGAATTCCAATAGTTAATAGCCCATACAATGACAAAAACGGCAGCCCCGGTAATCGCCATTTTTTTTACGAACTGGGCAATCTGGTTTTCCAGGGGTGTTTTTTCTTCCCGGATGCTTTCCAGGCT
Source organism: Taibaiella sp. (assembly GCA_016786705.1). Taxonomy (GTDB): domain Bacteria; phylum Bacteroidota; class Bacteroidia; order Chitinophagales; family Chitinophagaceae; genus Edaphocola. The sequence goes on along the minus strand of JAEUVV010000013.1, from coordinate 434,052 downwards.
ACTGCCGATTTTTCCTAACCTGGTGGCATTGCCTACAGCAGTAACGGTTGCCACGGCGAGGCCGCCTGCTACAGTGGTACCGCTGTAAATAAAATGATCTTCTGTGGTTTTGTCTTTGGACACCGCCAGCGATTCTCCGGTTAGTATTGATTCGTTTACTGAAAAGTCATTGGAATGTACGATCGTGCCATCCGCGGTAATTAAAGTGCCTTCTTCCACTATTAAACTATCTCCCACTACTAAGTCCCCGCTTTTTATCGCGCTTATTTCGCCATTGCGAATAACCTTACAATTGGGTTGTGAAAGATCTTTCAGTTTTTCCAGGGCATTTTTACTCCTGGAATATTGAAACAGGGAAATGGAGATCTGGAAAACAACGGCAACCGAAAGAAACAGGCCATCGCCGGTGCTGCCACTGATATAGTAGATAGCGGCCGCCAGCAATAGCAGGATGACCATTGGTTCGGTGGCAAATCGTTTCAGGTTCTCGATCAGGGTATTTTCTTTTTTATAGCTAAGCTCGTTAGCTCCGTACTTTTTCCTGGCCTGGAGCACTTCCTGTTCCGATAAGCCTTGTATATTGAAATTTGTTGCCGGCATTTTTTAAAGCAATTTTAAAGGTTATAAGATCAGGCTGATAAACATGACTTGCTATCCCCATATCTTTTTGAAGGCTTTTCCGAAATGATCGATAATATCTGTAATAAGCACACTTTCCATAGATTGATGCTTTAAGGAAAGGTCGGCTGCCAGGCCATGCATATATACACCTATGCAGGCAGCCGTAAATGGGGCATAGCCCTGTGCTAAAAGCGACGTAATGACACCGGTTAATGCATCACCGGAGCCACCTTTGGCAAGTCCCGCGTTGCCGGTCGTATTGTATAAAATTTCTTCTTCTGAAATTATAGCGGTTTCAGGCCCTTTTAAAACAATGATAATGTGCAGCTCCCTGGCCTTTTCGATAGCGGTGGCTATCCGCTCATCGTTATTTTGATGGATGCCGAAAAGCCGGTCAAACTCTATTACATGAGGCGTTATGACAGTACCGGCAGGGATGGCCGCCATTAGCTTTTTATTACCGGAAATAATGTTCAACGCATCTGCGTCCAGCAGCATTGGCTGCCTGACCCCGGTCAAAGCGGCTGCCAGCAAATTTTCAGATTCCTTATTAGTGCCCAAACCCGGGCCTATCCCAACAGCAGCGTATTTATCCATATTGAGTTGATTGGCCGCTCTAGGTACAAGCATAGCCTCCGGGAGGGCAACCTGCAATACCAGGCGCTCGTCTGATGGTACGCTTACCGTAAGCAGCCCCAGGCCGGTTCTCATCGCTGCTTTAGCGGCGATTACAGCAGCGCCCATATACCCTTTTTGTCCTGCGATAAGGAGGGCATGCCCATGATCTCCTTTATGGGAATGCGCATTCCTTTTCTTTAACCGGGATTTTATGAATTTCTTTTTTAGCTTGTTCATAAATATGTTTTTATTGCATGACCGGGACTTGAATGAGCAAGCCCTTGCGCTAATAAACTGTTTTGTTCACAATGCACAGCAGATACCCCGGACTGCTTCAATGCAAAGCTGAGCTTAAAATTAAGAAAACCCTTATACAATTAAATATTATTGTGTGCTAATGAGGTATTGTTACTTTATGAATTGCTTTTCGTTAACCAGGATGGAGAAAAATTAAAAAGAACAAGTTAAAAAAGTGCAGTGTGTAGCCATTCCGGTAGAAACTTTGTAAATTAGAGGAGTGTATGGGATACAAGAACCGAAGTGTTGAAAAATATAAGCATTAAACATCCATCAGGCGTATATATGAAAATAATAAAAAATATAGGTTTAATAGTATTCGGCATACTTTTTTTAGCGGCTTGTGCACCACGTGTAAGACATCATGGAAATCATGGATTGCCACCCGGCCAGGTAAAGAAAGTAACGGGCTCAAAGTCGGCTAAGCCGTATGCCCCGGGACAAGTGAAGAAAAGGGGCTATCATAAGCATAAAGGAAATGGCAAGTATAAAAGGTAACTAAGATTTGCCATTTCCTTTAATAAGTTAAACCTGATTAATGAATCAGCCGAAAAGTGAACATTAAAAATGACTTGCTTATGGGAGGTATAAACAAGGACGGAACTAAAACAGGCTTAATGCTATAAATGCCCCGAAATTGTTTTTATTGATCTTCATGGGTCCATACCAGTCCAGGTTGGTCGCAGCACCAAAGCTAAAGTCTTTGTAGCTGAAGCCGGCACGGAGCATTATATAGCTTCTGCTATGAAAATCGTAACCCAGATTATGAGTATACAAGCCCTGCAGGCGCGTATAAAGCCTTAGTTTTTCATTTATTGCCGGTTTGTACTCCACTAATGCGAGCGCGTCAAAATTCGCGTTTTTCGATAAGTCAATTCTTGGATTGACTACCGCTAATAGTTCCGGGTTACCATACGAAAAAATAAGCCCCGCCGATGGCCGTATGCCGTCAACAGGATTCCAGATAAAACCGCCGGACAGGTCGATTCCCTTGATGAGGCTGTAGGTCAGGTTGCCCTGTACCATATAATCGTCCATTTTAGGCTTTCCCCATTCAGGCTGAATATTGGTCACGCTAAAAAAGCCAAGTGCCGGAACGCTCTGTAATTTTTTATTAATAATCATTTGGTAAGCCAGTGCCCGGCTGCCTGCAAAAGCTTCCATAATAATGGGGGGATTCTTTACTGCAATGGGTTCCTGTGCTTTTGTGGCCAGGCCGGCCAAAGTTAAAATGGTTCCTAGAAGTGTTTTTTTGCCACTCATCTTTGATAATTTTAAGGCAAAATTAAATCCCGAAAGCAGCGCTTTTTTGCAAAAAGGAATCAATTGTTAGTATTTTTCAATCATTTTTCGATATGCTAATGCGGATTGCCCGGCCCTCTTTTTGAAAAACTTTCCAAAGTATGATAAATCGCTAAAACCCAGGTCAAAAGCAATTTCACCTATATCTTTTGAAGTTTGCAGGAGCAAGACTTTAGCTTCCTGCAAAAGAATTTCATGGTAAACAGATTGTGCCGACCTGCCCAGGTTATTTTTTATGGTTTTATTGAGATGATTAGGGCTGACATGCAGCATTTCAGCCAACTGGTTTACGCGATAGCCTTTTGCTAAATTGGCCTCAATTAATCCTATATAGTCTGCTGCCAGGTCTCTTTTTTTATTGTTTTTTTGCGGACCGGTTTCTATTTCCCGGCAATTGATTTCTGTAATTACCGTTCGCAGATATTGGGCGATTAATTTTTTATGCTGATCCCGGTTACTACGGAACAGGTCATTGATCAGGGTGAGCAATTGGCAGATGCGCGCGGCGCGCTCTTTATCCAAGGTTATTTTATTACATTGGTTACTGCTCAATTGCCAGTTGAGCAAAAGGGTATTGTCCGCGAGGAAATCATTAGAAAAATGGCAATAAAACCCGTCCAGGTCCTCTGAATAAAAATCAACGGTAGCAACTTTTAGCTGCGCTACGCTCAATAATTCGTTTTTGAAAACTTCGAAAGATTTTATGCCGACCTGCCTCGTAGCATAACCTTCGGTAACGATTAAAAGGTCATTCACCGTTTTTTTATGCGGCGGCACCGGCAGCCTGAGCTTGATAGTCTTATCGTTTAAAGCGTGGATGAAAAAATCGTTTACACTTTCCCGTAGCAGGGACTGGTGCGGGGTGAAATCGACAAATTGATTTTTAAAATCAAAAGGCTGGAAAACGGAAATATGCTTTTTCTTAGACACGCTGCGACAGGCTACTTTTTAATAGGACATAAGGCAAGGCCCGATACCCGGACAAACAGCTAAAATACATAAGCAATAATGCTCTAAAAAGTTAAAAAAGAGAAGCGCCGTCTTAAAAAAACGGCGCCTCCTATTCTGTAAAAATAAAATCTTTATTTTGGGTTCAGCTAAAAAGATTTTATTGTTTACTCAACAACTGCGCAGCAGTTTTTTTACCATTAATGGTCGTACTGAGCACGTATGTTCCGGGCGCTAACTGTCCCAGGTCGTTCATCACTACCTGATGATTGCCTGCGTGCAGGTTAGCTTCCTTTTTGGCCACGACACGGCCTGCCATATCGATCAGTACCAGTTCCACCCGGGCATTCTCTTTAAGGTTTACCGAGTTGATCAATGAATGGCCGAACGGGTTAGGCCTTGCAATTGACTGGACAAGACCGCTTTGTTCTTTATGGGTAGAATTGCCACATTCCGGGTGTAGCATGGCTGGCTTTATACCTTTGAATACCGGATTGGTCCATTTGTGGAAGGCATGCTGCAATTCAAAACTGGTAAACCCGGAAGTAAAAGTGGGTTGCGTAATATAGGTAGCGTATAAAAAAGCTGGCGCACCGGGATGCTGAAGATCGCTCATCTTGCTGAAGGAGATTGCCGGGTTGAAGTGACCGCCCAACTGTCCGTTAGGTAACTCCATATAATCCGGAAGGCTATGTAAACCACCGCCATTCTCAAACATTTCTATAGCCACATAACGTGATTCCGCATGAGTGGTAGGGCCATAGGAGCTATTCCATCCGACCGTGATCTCTCCGCCACCACCGGTTATCGCACGGTCGCCGTAATGGAGGGTGGGGTTGAAGGCAACCTGATAATTGGTGAGTGGAAAATTGCCTAAAGAGCCGTCATTAACTATGGTAGTCACAGGCATCCCGCTGCTATGATGGTCTATATGGCGTACATATACATTAAGTCCATCGGTATAGGTATAGGCCCAGTTATCGACATCATAATGATCGGGGCAGTCCAGTACCAGCTCAGATATAGGGAACGGCATCCCGCCATCTACATCCTGGATGTTAGGGGGCATAATCACTGTACTGCCGAAAGGAACAGACAGTAAAGTGCCCCAGTCCAGGAATGATTTTGTAATCGTTCCTGCACCCGGCTCCTGGTAGACAAAATTGACGTCAAGATTACTTGCGTGGCTAAAAGCTACATCAGGCCCCATTTCAGGCTCGGTACCTGCCAGGGTGGTTATCCCGCTCCAGTTACCATTGTTGGATACCATAGTTTCAATACCTACGCCCGGGTGTTGCCATACGATAGCTGCCGCGTATTCTATATGACTGTCCATACGGATGCGGCCATACTCAGAGGTAAAGGTTAACTGTATCTGGTTGTAGAAGACAAGCGGCGAGCTGGCTGGCCCGTTTATGGTATACATGTCAAGAATATGGCCGGGTTGCCCGGTAGCGCTATGGGTACCCAGGTAATCAAAATAGCAGACCAATACGACATATTCCCCAATAGTGGCGTCAAGAATCATCCCTACTCCCAGGTCGGCAACGCCATGATAAGGAATAGGTCCCTGCGCGATCATGTTCGTGGGGTCAGAGGGTACGCTAAACATGTAAATAACTTCAGCCGGGCTACCCGGGTCATTAGCGCCCCAGGCAGACAGGTACATATCGGTCAGGCCGAAATTGGTATTGAGGTCTCTTTTCGAATAATTCGAGGTTACTTTCGGGTCAATGCCTACAGCCGGGTCGCCATAGGGAAAGGCATAAGCGGTGGGCGAAGTAAAGACCTGCGCGGTAACAGGGATAGCAGCAGCGACCAGCAAGCATAATGCGGTCAATAATTTTTTGAAAGATAGAATCATAATAAATAAACTTTTAAAAATGAATACTTAATAGGTATTAATACATATCTGTCCGGGCTTATAAAACAGGAAGATCTTACAAGAGGACAGTTCGGATTCATTTTTTTCCAGGGTGAGCATTAAGGGATAGATTGTACTTTTACAATAAGGTACCTGCCTCCTGTCAGGTAGTTAAACAGATGAAAAACAAGTTTAAATATAATAATAAATAATTGATATTCAAACCTTTCTGGTCTTTGCAAATAAATCCATCCTAATTTTGAGAAAAACAAAAGAACTTGAATTAAGCCTGTTGCCAGCAATCAAGCGCAATAAGAACCGATAAAAAATACCCGGGTCAAATCTGTAATAATATGAACAGGGGTAAAAAGTGAAAAAATTTATTGTTTATTTGTCAGACCGAATACAGCACATCAACTCCCGGCAAATGGAATTAAAAGACTTTATCAGACAATATTTATTATACTCCCGGCTGTCCATCTCGGAGCTCACGACCAAGGCTTCCTTTGAGTTTGCTATGGCCTTTCTTAATGATCCGGAATGCAGGAGCTGGTATATAAGACAGCGGTTTAAAGACCTTAACCGGGATGCCCGGGAGCTCTGCTGTATCGAGTTTGCCGCATGGCACCTGGAAGATGTGACGCAAAAAGCGCAGCAAAAGGAAAGACCAAGCGCGGAAAAATTTGTGCTCTATTGGGAAGACTTTAAAAGCTTTGGTATTCAGCACTCTTCACAGCAGTTTTTTGTACCGATTAACTATTGCCCCTGGTGCGGTAAACGGCTGCCTGAGTTTGACTATTACACCCAATACCATAAAGAATAAGGCTATCCGGTGCCGGCGTTATCCTTTTCCGGACTTAACGATTGCAGCAAACAAACTTTCCGGAGCACTGGATATAACAGGTGTGCTAATAATTTTTGAACATGCTCTCCAAAATATAACATAATGTTATGTCTGAAATAGTGCATATTACAGAAGCATTCTGCTTCAAAACTTAAACATTTTACTATGAGCCAGCAAAATTATAAAAATCATGCCCGGTATTATGCTCCCCACCATTTTATATTCCTGCCTTTGACCGGTTTTATGATGGTCTGGGGCTTGGTCAATGCTTATAAAAACGAAGATAAAAGAATTGAATGGCTGCTGTTTAGCCTGCTTTCTTTTTGTATCCTGTACCTTGCCTTAATGCTCCGGCAGCATTATGCATTGGGCAACCAGAACCGGATTGTGCGGCTCGAGTTCCGCTTACGCTACTTTGAGTTATACGGTAAGAGCAGTGGTGATGTTGAAAGTAAATTATCGTTTGGCCAGATCGCTGCCCTGCGGTTCGCGGATGATAAGGAGTTTAAAGAGCTGCTGCAACAGGCTCTGCAGCATAACTTAACGGGCGACGCAATAAAGCAGCGCATTAAGAGCTGGCAGGCAGACCATATGCGGGTTTAGCTTCTTTATGAGCCTCTTCAATTCAAAAGTAAAAAAGCCACAGCTTATCCGGTAAAGAATGGCTGCGGCTGCTTGATTATAGAGGTGTTGAGCTGTTATTGAAGCAATATTTTGCGGTATACCATACCCTGCTGCTTATTATTCGTCACCCGGAGTATATAAGTGCATTTGTTCATGCCGGATATATCCAGCCTGGTTTGACTTGTGCCTGGTAAATATTCCTGTTGCCATACACTACGACCCAGTCAATCCAATACTTCCTCTTACTCAATCTGAATCGGAAAATTGCTGTTAGCTGTCGCCTTTATTACCTGCCGCTGTTAAGCTGCAATAATTTACAGACCTTTTTTATGGGTTAAAAAAGTCATTAAGTTCTTCTATTATTGTTTCAGTCCTTTTCGCGTTTTCATTAAACATCGTCAACGGTTCAACTACTTTAGGGAATTCATCAATGAAATTAAGGTCTGCAATTTCATTAAGCCTGAACTCTTTCATTAATTGTCTAAATTCAATTTCGTTGTTGCCCCAAATTTTTAAAAATTTAGCGTCAGCAACAAAAACTTCTTCCAGTTTGTCGTCCGTATGGTATATAAGTCCAAACTCTAAGTTACAGTCCTGGGTCAACTCGGTTTTATAAGTCTCAAGCCTTTTTAGTATAGTATTCTTGTCTTTATAATCACTAAATATGGCTTCTCCCTCATACAAGTTGTAAATGCAGCATAAAGTTTCGGGTAGCTGACCGGCAAGTGCTTTAAATAATTCCCAAAGTCTTGAATTGTCAATGTTGATTTCAACATAGAATTTAAATGGGAGGTTGTGCGTTGTGTTGTTAATAAGTTTATAGCCTTCAACAATATTCGCACGTTCCCGTTCTTTCAATTGCTCAAATACTTCGGGATTGTCGGGAAGTTCGTCAGGTCTAGGCAGCCTTATGGTCGGCGGTGTTTCAAGCATTTTGTTTGATGTTGTTCTCATGTTACCACTAATGATTTAGAAATTCCCTTTTACCCCAAAATGCAATGGAAGCATTACCTTTGGATTGAGTTTTTGCTCTTGCCAGGCTGCAGTTAATATATCTATAGGTGTTTTTATCTTCGGTTTTCGTTTATTGAAAGGATTGGCGGAAGGCCAAAGGCGAAACATTTGTTTTGGTTTTAAACAACTTGCTGAATGACTGCATATGCTCAAAGCCTAATTCATAAGCAATTTCACTGACCGTTAGATCGGTGGCCGACAATTTTTCCTTTGCCTTTTCAATCAGTTTCTCGTGGATGTGCTGTTGCGTGTTGAGCCCGGTCAATGTTTTGAGCAAGCTGCGCAAATAGGTGGGCGAAACATTTAAGTGCTCCGAAATGTATTGAACCGTCGGTAATCCCTTTACAGCCAGGTCCTTACTGTTGAAATAGTCGCTAAGTAACTGATCCAGGCGGCTGAGGATTTGATGGTTCGTTTTTTTGCGGGTGATGAATTGCCGCTGGTAAAAACGCTCCGAGTAATTCAATAAGGTTTCCAGGTGCGCAATGATAATGTCCTGGCTGAACCGGTCGAGGTTTGACTGGTATTCGTTTTTGATATTTTCTACGATGCCATTAATGGTGGTTTCTTCCTTGTCCGATAAAAACAAGGCTTCATGGGTAGTGTAGTCAAAAAAATCGTACTGTTTTATTTTCTTAGCCAAAGCGGTATGCCATAGAAAGTCGGGGTGGATAAAAAGCATCCAGCCTTCTATGTTTTGCGGAATGTTACGGTCTTCACCCCGTAGTATCTGCCCCGGTGCGAGAAAGGCCATAACGCCTTCATCAAAATCATATTGCTGCTGGCCGTAAAATAGTTTATTGCAGCCTCTCTTTAAAGTGATCACGTACAGGTCAAAGATCACGGCGGCTATCCCGGTCTCCTTTTTTTGCTGGGAGAGATCTATGAGCTCAATCAAGGGGTGATGCGGTTTAGGCAGGCCCATTAACTGGTGCAATTCGGAAATGGTTTTTATTCTGATCGGCTTTTCCATACTGTAAATTTAATGATTAATAAACGGATATTTTAGCCAGATCAGGAGTAGGGGCATCAATAAAAACGGGATTTCTATCAAAGCCATTTTATAATTTCCCGCGTTTAAAGCCAAAGCCATAATGATTACTATAGAGAGCGCATTGAGCACATTGCCCAGGAAGAAAGTTTTGGGAATAAGCAGCAGCACGCCTGTCAGCAGCGTTAATGCGCCAAAAAAGGGAATCATCGTTTCGGTAATGCCCAGCTCGTTCATCAGCTTCAGTGATTCGGGGTGCTTTTTGTAATTAAAGGTGTCCCATCCATGCCTGAAGGCCAGGTAAACCGATACCAGCAGCAGCAGGAGGGAAATGATACTTTTAGCCATTGTTACTATTTTAAGTTTGGGGGCAAGCAGTTGTTTATAAAGCAGGACTAAAATGTAACCTGCGCTAAGGTTGCAGACACTTCCCATAATCTCAATGCAACAGCTTCATCCAGGGCTTGTGCCGGTATTTTTGCTATAGCGGGGTACCCGCGGGTTTCGCCCAATTTGTCAGGGCCGTAATACATGCCACCTTTAAGCCCGGGAGCCGTGGCTGCGTATAGGGTGGGTAAGGCACCCTGCGCAGAGGGCTGGAACAGGAAGGGAAGAAATCGCCTGGCCATGCCCGCGCCACTCCATTTCCCGGCCCCGGAGATCAACAGGTTGGTGCGCGATACTCCCGGGTGGGCAGCGATGCTGGTAATGCTCCAGCCGTGCCGGTCGCTTTGCCTTTGCAGTTCTAAAGCAAACATGAGGTTGGCGAGCTTGGCCTGGCTGTAGGCTTTCATGGGCACATAGGCAGCGGTGGACTGCAGGTCCTCAAAATTAATGGCGCCGGCACGGTTGGCCACGCTGGAAACTGTTACTACACGGGCAGCTCCTGCTTTGCGCAGCAGGGGGAGCAGTTGAGCGGTCAGGGCAAAATGACCGATATGATTGGTGCCGAATTGCAGCTCGAGGCCATCTGCCGTTTCCAGCCGGTTGGGTGGGGTCATCACGCCGGCATTATTGATGAGTAGATTAATGGCTTCGCCCTTCGCGTTCATCCTGGCAGCAAAGGACCGGATGGAGGATAGATCGGCCAGGTCAATTGGCTCAAAGCGTACCTTTGCCTGCGGCTTGGCTTGCAGCAGGCGGGCTATCGCAGCCGCTCCTTTTTGCGCATTACGGCCCATGATGATGACCTGCCAGCCGGCGGCAGCCAGGGCCAGGGCCGCTTCGTAACCTATACCTTCTGTACTGCCGGTGATTACGGCCAGGCCGTCTTTTCTTTGCGGGATTTGCGCCGCGGTCCAGTTCTTGATTACTTGTTCCATTTATAGCTTATTTTGTTAGGGCAAAGATGGCACAAGTATAAATGCCGGGTTTATCCAAAACGACTGTTGTTGTAGTCAAAAGTGAAAGGCGGTTGTTTGGCTCCACATTCGATTATCTGGTACTGATAGTTTCGGCTTCGTTGCCTGCCGCATGTGCTTATCCAGGCACCGGTTATAACAATATCTTTTATGTAAACAATCACAGGTTTTTAACCTGTGATTGTTTATCATAGTGTCTTATGCCAGGCTTTGTCCTATCCGCAGATGCGTGCTTAGTACAACCCTGTTCCAGAGATTGATGGTGATGATGGCCGTTATAATATCTGCTATCTGCTCTTCACTAAAAAATGATAAAGCGTTTGAATATGTTGTATCAGATAACCCATTTTGATGGATTAATGTTATTTCTTCCGTTATTGCCAATACTATTTTTTCTTCTTCTGTAAAAATATCCTGCGCTTCGCGCCAGGCATTCAGCAGGAAAATCCGCTGGTTCGTTTCCCCGTTTTTGATTGCGTCCTGGGTGTGAATATTGATACAATACGCACAGCCGTTGATTTGGGAGGCGCGGATTTTTATAAGTTCTTTATTTGACTTTGACAGGGAGCATTTTGAGAGATAGATTTCTAAGGCAACCATCGCATTTAGCGCATTGGGCGCTACTTCTTTAATGTTCAATCGTTTTTGCATTGTATGATTTATTTAAAATTGTTCCATGCAAAATTGGACAAGCCGTCAACCAAATAACTTAAACTGGTTTAAGAAATAAGTCTTTTCCGGATTTCGCTTAAATATTCGGGAGTGAACCCCAGATAGGAAGCGATTAAATATTGGGGGACACGTTGAATAAATTCAGGATGATTTTTAACTGCATGGAAATAAAATGCTTCTTTCAAAAGCGAAAAAAGGAATTTGATACGCTTTTGAGCCGCTGCATAGGCGCGCTGGTATACAAATCGGAAGTACCTTTCTATAACTGGAAATGCCTTTAGTAATTGGGCCTGTTTGTCCTGTGATATGTAAAGTATTACAGAGCGCTCTACGGCCTGTATATAAAACTCTGTAGGGACTTTGTGCTCATAGGCAAAGTTGTCGGTAAGCCACCACGTTTCGATGGCAAATTTGGGCTGGTTAAGTCGGAGTTTAGGAAGCCGGCAAACTGTATTACCGGCAGCAAATTTGTAGCCGCTCATAAAATTCACTCCTGCTTGTCTTGTCCGGAAGCCCGGCAACCTGCCCGTCTCCAAGCTCAATGATGATCAGGTCGCCATTTTTTTGTCTTGCAATGTCCATACTGAAAAAGTTACTTTCGACACTTCTGGCTATTGCTTCAAATTCAGTGGTATCGGGCTTGGCAAGCTTGTAGTCGCCTTCTTCCCAATAATCATAAATACCCACAAGTTTTTTGTTGCAAAAAAATAAGCGGTATTCTTCCGTCAATGGCATGCCGCTCTTTGAATGAATGGTCAGGTCGTTGAGGGCTACAAATGCTCTTACTACAATGCCTTCATTCAGATACTTATCCCGAAGCTCAATAAGTTTTGTTATAGATTTTCTAAGCTTGCTTGTATCAGAAGCGTCGGCAACAAAACAAGCAGTGGCCCAATCGTGTTTTTCGGACTTAACATAGTCTTTCAGGATTACGGGGTTTTGTCCAAAGATTTGTGATTTTTCAATAAGCTTATCAATGCTCTTCTCGTCATCAAATTTTTCAAAAACAGTTTTGGGCGTTCTATCTTTAATGAACTTTAAACTATCCGGTAAATAATGACAATTTTGATATGCTACAACCGGGTTAATAAGGTTGAAATTTTTTGACCATAGATCATTATATAGTATTGAATATTGTTTTGGGGTCAGCATCCAACCTCTGTAAATTACATTTGCCGGTTTGTCATTTGGCCGTATCCTTTTTGTCGCAACTGAAGACCGGTCAAGGCTCACCAGGTCTTCAAAGTTGAACAATAATGTTCCGAATCCATTTTCTTTAGCGGCAATGAATTCATCTTCGAAGTCTTCGTCGACTTTATTGGCCTGGAAAGGACTTTCACAAAATAATATATAAACCTGCTCTGTCATTCTGTTTCCTGTGGTTCGTTTTTATTCCTCTAAAGTTTGGCGTTTAGGATAGTGGCGTATTTGGAAGCACAAACCGGTCAACCAGCACTAAAGTTAAATTGAAAACCGGATTTACCCCGTCATCCTGCCAAACGGCTGTTCTGAGTTCTTATTGCTTAAAATTTTTTTTCAAAAGCCTTTCCATTGAACTGGTATATGCTTCCGTCTGCCATCCCGAACCATAATAGCCCATTGTTATCTTTGAAGATCGATAGTGCAAAATCATTTGTAAGGCCGTCTTTCTTTGTGTAATTAGTCAGCTTTACGCCATCGTATTTCCAGATTCCCGCATCCCTGTCTCCAAACCAGATATTGCCTTCCTCATCTTCTGCGATTGCGAAAACGTGCTCGAGTGTACCCGGCATTGATGGGCCTCCTTTTCTCTTACTCGCAGGGTGAATTAAGTTGTTCTTTTCTGAAAAATTAATTATCGAATCACCTTCTTTTAATAATACGCCTATTCCATTATTACCGATCCAAAGCCTGCCTTTTGCGTCTTCAAAAAGACTTCTGATATGAAGCGGTGCCACTTCAACATCAAGTCCAATGGTTTCATCGTTAATTATTTTAAATTCTTTGCCATTATAACCAAAAACACCCGCGTAAGTGCCCAGCCAAACCATATTGTTGAGTCCTTTTGCAATACTGGTTACTGCATATAAATTATTGGGGTTAATCACTTTCGGTTTGGGAAAAGCTAAGTAATTTAATGTGTTGCCATCATATCTATATACACCTTCTTTAATGCCGGCAGCAAACCAAAGGTCATTATCCGATTGCTCCCAGTCAGCCCGGGAACTTTCCGTTATTGCTCTGGTTTCGTCTTGTAGGGATTTTCCATTATAGCTGCTTATGCCATTTTGAGCTGCCAGCCAAATAATCCCGTTTTGGTCTTCCTGTATGGAAAGGATTTGATTGTCTGGTAAGCCTTCATTGGTTGTAAAGTAAGTGAAGGAGTTCCCATTGTAAACCGCAACTCCTTCTTTGCTGCCCAACCAATAGTTGCCTTTGCTGTCCTGGAAGATCGCACTAATTGCTGAAGTGAATTTTAAGGTGTCGGCTTCTGAAGTGGCTACCCGTTCGGTCTTGCCCGGCTCATGGTCAGCTGATTCCTGTTGAGCACAGGAAAAGTTCAGGGTCCATATGAGGATTAAGGGAATCAATTTTATTCTTTTATTCATTTCGGGTGATATAATATGATGTACAAAGGTTTAGGGGCTTGGTGACGGTTGGATAGTACTAAAGTTCAATCGAATTACTGAACTTGAACTTTCCATAAAACGGTCATATGAAACATTGCACCCGCCATTACGCTAAGCCGCTGTTAGCTGCGGGGATTCTGTCATATATTTTATCGATAATGTAGTTGTCATAAAATAATATTTTTTCAATGTCTTTGTCCGAGAAAGTCAGCCCGTTGATTTTTGATTCAAGAAATTTCAACATTTCTTTTCCTCTTTGAGCTATTTTGTCTTTTGACCAGGAGTCGTGTTGGCTTATGTCTATTTCGTTGTAAGAACCTGTTCTAAATCGTTCTTTCTTGTCTAACCAACATTTATTACCCAAAGAGGAATTTTTACCGTTTTTAAGAATTGTCAAGTTGCCAAGCGAATTTATCAGAACTTTTCTCGCTTGTTCAATGTCGACTTCTTCCAAGCCCTCTGTATAACCATTTATGTTATCTTGCCAATTGTCCCAAAATTGTTGGGGGATTACGTGTTCTATTGTTGTTTCTAAATAGTCATCAATGGTTACCTTGTCGTTGGTTTCTTGTGCTTTATGTTTCAAGTGGTCTTCGTATTCGAACAAGAAATATTTTAATGCACCCCAGCGGTGAAAACCTTTACTCCCTCTTTCATAAGTAAATAAGGATTTGAATGATTGAATGATGTTAGGAACAGCAACAGCTGTTCCTAACAAATTCGTTTGCTTTTGATTGATTCCATCAATAGTGTCTTCGGCATTGTAAATGTCTCTTGCCCAATTTGCCGTTGTTCTCTCGTCCATAACACCTATTCCCGGAACACGATTTCGGAAAAGAATCTTTTCTAAATTCTCGAAAGTATTTGTGTGAATTGAAGTGTTATTCGTTTGCTTCAAAATTGAGGCAATGAATATTTTTATGTCTTTACGGCTTTCAAGCGTTAAAATGCGTTTTAGCAATTTGGAATTAGAATTATGAATTTGATACCAAATTGGTGCTAACTCTGAAAGTTTTAAAATGTAGTCGTCTATTTTTTTGTAAGAAATTGGTTCTTCTTTTTTGCCGCTTTCATCTAAATCGTATTTCTCCGGTTTGTTGCAAAACATCTGAAAAACTTTTTCTTCTGCGGCTTTCTCTGAAAATGTTGATTCAACAGGTTTTCTAAATAAGGACAAATGGGCCGATAAGAATACATCCTCGTCAAGAATGTATTCTGGATTTTGCGCTAAACAAGTGTAGATTTTTCCCCATGCATCATTGATCTTTTTTCGTAATGTCTGTTTGTCTTCATCTGGATTTGTTAGTTTCTCTGTTAAATAAATAAGTCTGTTTTTGAGTTTTTCAAGTGTTGAAAGCGATTTGCCTCTATTGTTCATAGTTTCAAACACAGCTTGAACATCTAAATCTTTTTCTATTGTTCTAATGTCAAACTGTAATGAGGTTGTAATCTTTTTGAATAAGATGTTTTTTTCAGAATCGTCAAGTGTAGCAATTTTGTCCTGAAAAAATTTTTTCGCAAATGCTAAATTTTTAGTGTAATGGTTTAAGTGTCCTTGATTAAGAACTACTTTATTGTCCTCAAAAATTGAATGCAGTAAAAAGTTGAAGTTTTTGTCAGTAGAAGCGTAGCTAAACTTATAAACTTTGCTTTCTCCCGACATATTTGATTCATAAATAAAAGTTTCAATTAGTTTTTCTTTTTTCTTTTCAGCATAACCAATTTCAGTTGCTCTGATTAATTCAAAAAGTAGAATACTTATAGATGTCAGTCTTTGTTGCCCGTCAACTACATTGTAAAATTTAACGCCTGAAAGCCATTTTTCAGTTTCCGTAGGATTTGTTTCTTCAAGGTAAATTGTTCCTGTATAGTGTTTTTTTAATTCATCATTTACGGTAGGGATTTCGTCTAAATCGTCCCAAAGTTCATTTAGTTGTTTGTCCTCCCAAGCATAGCCTCTTTGGAAGTCGGGTATGCGAAATATTCTTGTGTTAAATAGGTCTGTTAAATTTATTGCTGACATACTTCAATGTTCAAATTTTTTTATGTTGTTTTTCGTCATAGCCTTTCAGCTAATGTTTTGTCAATACCTAATTACCTGCCGTTTTATTTAATCTTGTTATATTCATTTGTCCAATATGCCACACGTAGTTTGTATTTTTCCTTATACCTGTTTATATACTCTTTATACTTTATTTTAAAAGCTTCATTAATTACAGCATTCACTTCAGTGTCGTCTAAAAATGCGGTTATGTTATTGATATTACCAAGTATGGTCCTCAATTCGTCTTTACTTAAATTGCCTTTCTCTTGGTTATAAATTGATACAGCAATTTCATTTATAGCCATTCCTTTAGGTATGGATTGGGAGTTGTCATCATATGGAATAAAGTCACCTGAAATAATATTTGGGAACCATTTAGGTATCGTGAAATTTTCATTGTCACTGAAATTGTTATTTCTCCAGGCGGTAAATCCATCTAGCGAATTAAATAGGTACATATTGCTTTCGGTAAATGTAAATATTGCTTCCGGACAATTCAGCATTTTCAACCATTGGCTATATAAGATGGGGGAATTGCTTTCTAAAGACGGGTCAATTACTACAGTATCCGTCTTTGATTTATTCTTCACAATAATTATCGGAGCAACGTGATATGTCCAAATTATTTTGTCGCTAATAGTCAATGGATCTTTAACAGATAGTTCCTTTTTGGAAATAAGAGTATAGCGTATAGGAGCAAAGCACCATATTTTATTATTATTTATGCCCTTTTTGTCAAGTGATTTTGAAATAAAATGAGCTCTGTCTTCACAAGCCCCATATCCATATCTGTATTCAAATTTTACAGAATCAAGCAGGTATTTAAAAATGGCATTGGCTTTGTCGCTTTCAACGGGTTGTAGTTGTGTTGGTATTGGAAGACAACAATTTTTCAATTTGTTTTCTTCGATTTTAAAATATGTCTGCCCAAAGTTCTTATTGATAAAGAACAATGTTAGAACTGCGATTAAAAATATTTTCTTTGTCATAATAATTATTTTTAGGTATTTGTTGACGTACTGCGAAAATATGGTAGGTCACGGTTCGGGAGCTGGCGTTTGGGAGGGATTGGGAGAAAAGCAAACTTAAACTGACACTAAAATGATTGTTGCTATTAGTAAACCTTTGTTTTTCAATTTTGTTGTCGGTTGAGATTTTGAAATGTCATTCTTTAAGCTGGCCGCTAATGGCTTGCGGCTTTGTATTTAGGTGTTTTTTAGTAATAGACTTGAAACAAAGCAGGTCAGCCATCTGATGCAAAACCAGTATTAGTGTCTGTTATTTTCTTCTTTGTGCCAACCATAATGTATGTTCTCTTGAAACAGCATTTTCAGAGTCTAGAACAAACTTTGAAAAGCTGTTGTCTGTCGTTAATTGGTCTGTCAATGTTGCAATAAAATTTAATTCTTGTGTAGCTGTCGTGTAAGCTTGTTTTAATTCTTGATGTTGTTTTAGTTGAAGCCAACTCAAAGCCGAGGCGGAAATTGTCGTAAGAAGTCCTACAAAATTCCAGTTGAAGCCAGGATTAACAATGAGAAAAACTATGCTGATAAGAGATATTGCTTGTGAAGTAATTACACACCAAAACCAAAGGTTATATTTTTCCGAATTGTATTCTGCTTTGTCTGCATACCATTTCTTTTGGTCTTCAATTCTGTTTTGAATATAATAGTCTTTTCTTTTTTCCAAGTTGTATGCTCTTATTTCAATCATTTTGTCCGTGATAATTGGCAAGTTTAATGTTCTAGAGTTCATTGCAATTGATAACTCTTTAAACTCGTCTGATAACTCTTTAATTCGTTCCACAAATCTCCTTTTCGCTTCTACAAGATTAAGGGAGGTTTCAAAGTATTCAGAACAACATACAAAACGCCACGTTAGTGTTTTACAAGATTCAGCTAATGCACGTCCTTGATACCAAACATCTTCGTATTTTTTTGATTTTAGAATGATTGTTAGAGTCAAACTTAAAAGAAGTAAAAGGCCTGAAATAATATAGACAACTAATTTTGACTGTGTTAATTGGTAATTGTAAATGGCTAAAGCTGAAGCAATAATCATTGAAATTAAGTCTATCCTCATTATGTTTAAATAATACTTCTGTGCTTTGATAGAAGCATTATCGGAAGCCTGAAAGTAATTTGGGAAGTCTGAGTATTGCACTATGGTCTTACTTTAGTTTGTGATGATATTTTACTAGTTCTTTTATCAAATGCTTTGTCAATATATTTTTCAGCACTCTTTGCATCTATGCTGAAATCATCCCATTTAACTAATACGCAATATCTGTCATCTTCGGACCAAGCACATTTGTTGTTTGGAATATAATAGTTGTATGAAAATTCCTTAATTACTGAATTGTCGTTAATGCTTACATAGTTGTGGCTGTTGCCGCAGGTTTTGCAAATGCCGCTCCCAGTATAAATTTTGTCATACATATCTGGTAAAACAATGCCCAAAATACCATTTTTAGAATTTGCCTTTCCGTCCAATAACGATGCTTGTAACTCTCGTTTGATATAAACCTGTTCGTCTTGTCCAAGTGTCTCAGCACTATGTGCCCCAATTAAAAAAATAGTAACCGTGGAATCTGAAAGGTAATCTTCACGGATTTTTCGCATAACATATTCTTCATCGTCAGAATCTATTGGTTGATTCAAC
Source organism: Taibaiella sp. (assembly GCA_016786705.1). GTDB lineage: Bacteria > Bacteroidota > Bacteroidia > Chitinophagales > Chitinophagaceae > Edaphocola. Next base: position 415,582 of record JAEUVV010000013.1, on the reverse strand, counting down.
GACTTGTCAATCATATCCACCCCTAAATTATTTTGGATATAATTTTTGTATGCTTTGTCTTCTCTTTTGTGTGATATAAAAACTCTATGTGCCATATTATGTTATTCGTTTATTCACGTGGGAACTCCTTTTTTATAATTGGTTGTAACAGATAGTGCGGAAATAGCGAACCGTCAGCCAAGTTTTTAATTAAAGTTAATTAGAATTACAAAAGTTGAGTATTTAGCGTCAAGTCGCACTATTGCAAATACCATGTTAGCGGGTTCGGGCTATAATTTTTTAAATAATATTGCTTCTTCTGGGTTTTTAATTGCGGATAGAATATTTTCGGCAACCTTGTCAATTAACTTGTTGCCCCAAAATGGGTCAGTTACATCATAATATATAACTCTTATGTGTTGAAGGTCAAATGGCACATCTTCCTGATTTGAAGAAACAAGGACAACTGGTTTCTTTAAAGCGTGTGCCAAACCAAGCTCATAGAAAACATTTGGATTTCTCTTGGTCAACTCGGCTATTAAGACTTTCGCTGAATTTATTCCACTCCATATTTGATCTATTATTTTGCCAGTCCCAAATATGTCTTGGTCTGCTCTTATAGGATTTAGTCCAGCTTTTCTGATTGCAGGGTCATAAATTTTGTTGTAATAATCTCCAAGAGGCGATGCAAATGGCTGCATTACAAAGCAAGTGTCTGTTGCAGAAATCGCGACAGATTTCCCAAGTTTTTTTAATTCAGATTCTGAGTCAACCAGTGTGGCACTATTGTTAGATGCTATGTCAATGACTCTTGTCTTATCTCCATTTTTTTCGATTAATTTAGCTGTGCTAAGAGATTCATTAAAGACATCAATAAATTCAGAATGCTTTTCCTCTGGAACTTTAAATGTGTCCGTTAATGTATTTTCAAAAAATTTCCTGTCAGGTAGATTTTCTCCACGATAGTGTTTATATACATCGCTAATAACCGGGGCTTTCAAAACAGCTTCACGATAACCAGTTATTTCATCATCTGCAGTTTGAGGACGCAAAATTTTCTTGGCTAATTCAGTCGGCTTAATTTTTTTAGGTGCAGGACGTTCCAGAAGTCCATATTTAATCGCAGAACTAATTTCAGTCGCATAAGGTCCATTGTTATATGTCACTCCAATATATGTTGCAGATTCTTGGTCGCTACATTCTCTGCCAGCATTTTGGTCTAATATTGCCTTGGGTATTCTTAAAGCTTTTTCAATTGAATGCCTTGGAAAATTAGAAGAAGATGATGTATTAGAAGTTTTTTTCTTTGTATGACTTTTGGCTTTGGTAGATTTTTTAGTAGCAGTTGACTTCCTTTGAGGTGTCGTTTTTATAGCTTTTTTGATTTTTACCTCTTCTTTTATTTCTGCTGTTTTTTGTCCGTTGTTTTCAGTTGTCATTGTCAAAATTTTACCAGTTATTTTTTATTGTAGGGTGTAGCTATTTATCGCCTGTAACGTTTTGCCGCTTTGCGAAGGTGGGTTTTCAGCACTAAACTGTCAACCTGCACGGAACTTTAATAGAAGCACAAAGCTCGAAGTTTGCACGTCACCCGCCTGACGCAAAACCCTTCTTGGCGATAGTTCCTGTTATTCAACTGTAATTAATTCAGCTAATTTTTTTGCAATATTCTCCATAGTATCTTCTTGAGTATCCAAACCATTTCTTGAACCTAGTAATGGACTTATATCTCTTAATTCGGCATAAGTTGTATTATGTACAATTGGTATTAGTTGATCTCTAGAAAGTAAGGCTGATAATTCTTTATCTGCAACACCTTCATTTTGCACTCTTTTAAGAAAACTAGGAGTAACTAAAACTAGACCAATTTTAGATTTTGCTAAACCTTTGTCGATTTCACGTAGAAATGAAGTTCCTAAAGGAATATCTTTTTCACTAAACCAAACACTGACTCCATTAGCAACTAATAAATCATTTAATTCTAATGCTGTACTTTTTCTATCGTCCCACGCGTGACATAGAAAAATATCTCTTAAATCAGGTTTAGCTGCACGTTGTTCAACAACTTTTCTAATAGGTGTTAACGCATTAATTTCAGCTTGTGTATAATAAATTGATGAACCAGAGCTAGACCATCTTGCTTTTTGAGTTCTTCCTTTAGAAGAATTGTAGTTACCAGTTGGACGAGAACTTGAACCCGATGAATAAGTATTGTTATACGAAGGATATGAATAGCTCGAACTATAACTTGATCTGCTACTACACGCTGGACAATTGGCTGCGCCACTTGCAGTTCTATGTCCGTTTCTCGGAGCTGTACATCTTGTCATAAAAAATGGTTTAGTTGGGGGTTAATATTTTGTTATTTGACAATAGTTTGTTGTAAGTTACGTTTTCGGGCTTTGCGATGGTGGGCAATCGAAGCAAAAAACCTCAATTTTGCACAAAAGTTGAACCGAAGAATTGCAGTTGAATTTAGTAGTAAATTTGCCATATTTCCAAACCGATGTTAGCGGATGTTATTCTTTGTTTGTTTCAGTTAATCTTCTTAGGTATTTGTCCATAAAATACATTATTTCATCTAACATCATCATCTGTTCTTTTGTACCAAGCATATCCATAAAAATTGGATGATGCATTGTGTTCTTTATAATTCGTCTAAAATTCGAAATTGATTTTTCTTTAGTCGAAATTGGCTTAGTTGACTTTAAGATTTCATAGGTTTCTTTACCAATTTCATATACCCAAGGCATATCGTCCTTATATTGACTAATTAAGACAAGAAAACCAAAATAATTGTCTTCAGAACTTTCTGACATAAACATAAGTTCGTCCAACATTTTTGGATGAAAACGATATTTTCTCTTTCTATAGGAGGGCTCGTTATTCTTTTCAAGTCTTGCAGGTAAATCCTGAAACATAATCTTAACCTCTTCAAAAAGCTTAGCGACAGATGAATCTTCCATTAACTCGCCTTCCTTTACCTCAATTTCAGGTTGTTTTTTCAAAATTTCCTCTGCTTTCTTTTTGAAAGCCTCAACTTGCATTTTAATTACTGCCGTATCAGGCTCGGAATTAGGTATTCTATTAACAAGTTGAACTACAAGTTTGGTTAGCGAATCAATGTCATCACCTGAATTTTGAAATTGTGCAAAAGGTCCATTGTTAGCTTTATTCAACGGAATACCAATTGCGATTCCTAATAATGGAGTGTCTAACTTACCTTTAGCAACCCCTGCTTCATAAAGAATCCAAGGTCTATCAACACTATTCTGAGTTAGTAGTGCTACTACATCTGATGCATCTCCAAGCTTCTTCATGATTTCAGGATACCACTCAACTCCATAGGCGATTCCCTGATTACCCCTTTTGTCAGAAGAACGGAAAGATTTTAAAACGCCTGCACTTACAGAGCTTAATAGTTTACTGAATGCTTCAGCAAGTTCAGCGTCCCTTGTGTCATGGCTTATGAACACTAAAGGCTTTATCCCTCTTGATACTGGTTGCTCCTCTTTGTTTTCTGGTTTGTCTTTTATGTCTGCCATATTCTTATATTACGATTGTCTGTTTATAATATCACTAACACCCAAATTCACGCAATACATTGCATATAAACATTTCTAATTGCTTAAAAACATTTGTCTTTATCAGCGTATTAATACCCGCAAAACTAATATTTGCAAATAATTCATACAATACGGGAATTCCCTAATTTTTAGGCCATTTTTAGCGTAAAAAGCGGGTAAAAACAAAAAACCAGGCGCATGCCTGGTTTTCAATATAGTAATACGAAGTCTTTACTTATTATTGATTAATTGCTCATACCGTGTAATCATCGCCTCTTTCTCCTGCAGCATCCTTTCATACAAAGCGATCTTTTCGTCATGCAACTTGCGTAACTCTTCAATGGGGTTTACATTAAATGTCGGGGTGTGCCCGGTATTCAAAAAAGAACCATTATCAAAGGTGTAAGAAATAATATTCACCGCCTGCTCCTCGTCGAAGTTCTGGAAAGCCTCCACCGGTATCTTCAATATAGCCGAGAGCTGCTGCAATAGGGGCAAGTCAATCGTCTCCTTCTGCTCCAGCAGCGAGATCTTCTTCTGGCTCCAATCCTCGCCCAGCTCATAAGCCAGCGCATCCTGCTTGATGCCCAGCATCTCGCGGAAGCGTTTCAGGTTGCGGCCCTCGTGTACTTTATGGTTCGGCATAGCGGTATCTGTTGTCATAGCTGCAAATTTAGTTTTTTCAATTTTATTATACAATATATAAAGTTACGGGTAAACCCGCAAATGAGTGTGCGCGCCTTGCTGCGCTCACAGGAGCACCTTTATAAATACTACTCCCCGCAGCCCTTGCGGTAACAGTCCAGCCTTAGCTGCTTAAACTGTAAGTCGTACTTTAGGGCCGTAGCCTCGTTTTGCGCTTTCAGCAAATTGTTTTGCTCGCTAAGGTACTCGAAATGGCTGATCAGCCCGTTCTCGAAACGTACTTTCGCGCCCTGGAAAGCGTTGCGGGCATGCAGCACCAGGCTTTCTGCCGCCAGGTATTGCTTCAGGGCGATCTCGTAATCGCTGCAGGCGGCATAGATGTTTTTGCGCAAGCGCTGTCTTGCATTCAACTCGGCCAGCTTGGCCTTCTCTATCTCATAGCCAGCATTGCGGATGGCTTTTTTATAACTAAAGCCATTGAACAGGGGTACTGATAGACTTAAACCAAAGGATTGAGACAGGTTATTGTTCAGTTGTTTGCCCAAATGCATCAGCTGTCTTTCGCCGTTAGGTTGGATTTCATAAAAGGAAGAAGAGTAATTGGTCCCGGTAGCATAATAGCTGCTGAGCTGCGGCAGGCTGCCCGCCCGGGCTATTTTAAGCGCCCGCTTTGCGATATTAATACCCAGGCCGGTACGTATCACTTCCGGGTGCTGCGCAGCAGCCTGTAGATACAGCGCTTCAGGATCTGTTTTTCCGTCATAAAACGGAAGTGTATCATCTTTTAGAGGGACCGGCTCTATCGCTACTTTAAAGTCAAGGTTTAAAATGGCCTTCAGCTCGATCAGTGCCTGCTCGTAATTGAGTACGGAGCGGTAGTAAAGACCACTGTCCGTGGCCAGCTGGCTGTTCGCCTGCGATAGCTCCAGCATATTGGACCTGCCGGCTTCCAGCAGGCGCTCCATACGGCTTTTATGCTCCCGGCTGATGGCTGCCTGGTAACTCATGTTAGCGATCTGCTCCCGTGCCAGCAAGGCGCGCAGGTAAGCCGTGGTCACATTCAGCGCCACTTCGTTACTAAACTGCTGCCGGGCCTGCACTGCCTGCTCCAGCCTTAAACTTTCATTCTTTACCGCATGGTGTTTCTGGAACCAGCCAAACAGGAGCACGCTCGAGGAGGCGCCCAGACCAAGGGAAGAGAATTGTGTATTTTCAAACTGGTTGGTAGTAGGGTTAATGGAGCGCCCGAAGCTGGTGCCATAGCTGGAGGAAAGCGAAAGCTGGGGGATATGGCTGAGCTTGCTCACCTCGTAATTCATCGCGGCAACCCGCAGATCGAGCTCCTGCTCTTTTATGGACAAGTTATGTACCTGCGCATAATGCAGGCAGTCCTCCAGTGTCCAGGCGGTATCCTGTGCCTTTATGGGTACAGCCCATAGGAGTAATAGGTGCATCAATAAGGCGAATGGCTTGCGCCAGCACATCCGTAAAGCTAATATTGTGTTAGCTTTACGGCTTTTTACGATTTGTTGATAAAACGGGGCCTGCATCTTGATTTATTTACGGAGCTGCCTGATGATATTGTAATAAAGATTTTCCGCCAGCCGCATATCTTTGGTTATGATCTCCGACTGGGCCAGTAAGCCTTCCTGGAAAGGAATGACTTTGTTATAGTTGGTTTGTAGCCCCTCGGGTAGCATTACTTTAGCGAGATAGTAGCCGCTATCTGCCGCTACCGGGCTAATATAGCCGATCGTACCTTTTACCACGCCAAACTCCTGCCAGGGATAAGCGTCGAAGCGCAGCAAAACGGACTGGCCCGGGCTTACCTTACCAAAGCCGGCCTGCGGCACCAGCGTCTCCAGGTAGATGTCGCTATTGCCCGGGATGATGTAGCCGACTATTTTCCCGGCCTCTATTACCTGGTTTTCCTGGAGAAAGGAGGTGAAAGCCAATCTTCCGCCGGTAGTAGCCAGGAGCAGGTAGCTGTTCTTCCAGTCTTCAATTTTGCTCTTTAAGGCCAGCACGGCTTGCATAAACAGGGCTTTCTGTTTTAATACCTCATTGTCCAGTTCTGCAATCTCTTTTTGAATAGCATTTACCTGTGCTTCGTTAGCTATATATTCCGATTTCATTTGCGGCGCGCTCATTTGTTTACCTATATCCCGGCTGCTAAGCTCCCGGTATTCCTGCTCGGAGATCAGTTTTTCTTCCAGCAGTTTTTTATTTTTTGCCAGGGTCGTCCGGCTCAGTTGCAGATCTTCGGTATTAAGGACCTTTTTTTCATTCAGTACGGCTTTGGATTGCTGTATGATGTACAGATCTTTAGCCAGCAGGCTTTTGCGCCGGGATACATAATCGCCCAGCACATAGTCCCTGAAAGGAATATAGGCCTGTATAAACGCCTGGTAGTCGCCTTGCAGCTCCCCCAGCCGGTCGAACTTTTGTTGCAGCTGCGTTTTGATGCCGGCATAGTTTTCCTGTTCCAGCTTTTCGCAGAGCTGGTTCAAAAAGACGGCGCATGCCAGTACTTCATCGGCATTGGCCGTACTTTCCAGCGTGGCGATGATATCCCCTTGCTGCAGGGTATCGCCGGCGGACTTCTTTAATTGATCCACTCTGGTATTGATCCGGGCAATTATAGGCTTAGGCGCATTGCTGCCGCTGAGCCGGGAGCGGGTCGTGATGGTTTCGGGGTAATGGATGAACCAGGTAAGCGCTCCTGTGACCAGCAGCGTGGCCAACGTTACCAGGGTGCCGTATTTTGCAAACCCGCTTAGTTTAATATCGTTCATGGCTGCATCGTGTTTTAGTTGCCGAGTTCGAGTTGGTTTTTTACTAATTCGTAGTATTTGCCTTTCAGGGTGGTAAGCGTGGCATGCGTACCTTCTTCTACGATTGTACCTTGCTCCAGTACCACGATCTTATCCGCGTTTTTTACCGTGCTTAGGCGGTGCGCCACCACGATGACGGTGCGGCCGGTAAAGAAAGATTCGAGGTTTTCCAGGATCACTTTTTCATTGTTCGCATCCAGCGAGTTGGTAGCCTCATCAAAGAAAAGTATGCCCGGGTCTTTGTAGACCGCTCTCGCGATAAGAATCCTTTGCCGCTGGCCCATGCTTACACCTACGCCTTCCATGCCGATTTTGGTGTCGAAGCCCAGGGGCAAATGCCGTATAAAACCATCTATATTGGCCATTTGGGCAGCGTACTCCAGCCTTTGCCGGTCGGGTTCCTCCACGCCTACAGCAATGTTGCCGGCGATACTTTCATTGAAGATAAAGCCGTCCTGCATCACAGCGCCTATCTGTTCCCGCCAGGTTTTGGGCACGATCTGTTTAAGCTCCTGCGGGGGAGCTCCACTTCCTGTCGTTATTTTTATTTCACCCCGGTATTTTTCATCGTAGAACTTCTGCAGCACTTTTAGCAGGGTCGTCTTCCCGCTGCCGCTCATGCCTACAATAGCCGTTACTTTACCCGCGGGTATATCCAGGCTGATGTTCTTCAATACCCGTTCGTCTTCGCCGGAGAAGTAGCCGAAGCTCAGGTTCGCGATAGAGATGCCGGTAGCTTCACCTTGCACTTGCAGCTGTTTATTCACAGCCTGTTGGGGTTCGTCTGCTTCGGCATGGATCTCGTTCAGTCTTTCGAGCGCTATTTTGGCGTCCTGCAGCTCCTGGATAAAGCCGGTGAACTGCTGGATAGGGTTGTTCAAGGCGCCCAGTATATATTGGATCGCGAGCATGGCGCCCAGGCTCAGCTCGCCTTTAATGACTGCCGTAGCTACTATCGCGGTGACCAGCAGGTTTTTGCCCTCGTTGATAAATAAGGCGCCGGCAGATTGCACCTGGCTCAGGCTAAGGTTTTTAAACCCGATGCGGAAAAGGCCGCGTTGCATATTCTCCCATTTCCAGCGAAAGGGCGTTTCCGCATTATAGAGCTTGATCTCCTGCATGCCCTGTACCATTTCCAGGGTAGCGGAGTTTTCTATTGAAGACAGTGCAAATTGCTTGTAATTTAATTTTCTTCTTGCTTTCAGGAAAAGGGAAATCCACAGCATATATAAGATGCTGCCGCTAAGGAATATCAAGAACACGGGTACACTGTACAGCAGCATAACGAATGAATAGACCAGCAGGTTGATGACTGCGAAAAGGATATTAATACTGTTACCGGTAAGGAATTGCTCTATGCGCTGCTGGTCCCCGATGCGTTGCATGATATCGCCTGTTTGCTTGGTGTCAAAATAGGAGATGGGCAGGCGCATTAGTTTTTTCCAGAAGTCGGTAAGCAGTGATAAATTGATTTTGGTAGAGATATAAAGGAGCAGGCCCTGGCGTGAAAATTCTATGAGGGTCCTGGCCAGCATAAGTATAAATTGGGCGCTGAGGGCCAGGTAAACAAAGTTGATGTCCTGCATATTCACGCCACGGTCTACGATACCCTGCGTAAGGAAAGGGATAAGCAGCTGGAAGAGGCTGGCGGCGGCCAGGGCTAATAGTACCTGGAAGAAATAAGCTTTATGCTGCAGCAGGTAGCCCAGGAGCGTATTCCAGCCAATCCTGTTCTTTTGTTGTTCGGCGAGCGCTTCTTCTGTTTTAAGGAAGTCGGGCGTGGGCTCCAGCAGCAGTGCTACGCCTTCCTGCGTTGCTTTGCCCAGCCACATGGCTTTAAAGCTGTCATAGTCGATGGTCATTAACCCGTTGCTGGCGGGATCCGCGATTGTAAAGCGGGCCTGGTGTATACCGGAGCGGGCTTGCTTTATTTTATGAAGTACGATAAAGTGGCTGTCCTGCCAGTGCAGGATGCAGGGCATAGGCGCTTCGGGCAGGTCCTCTATGCGGGATTTAACGCCCAGGGTATTGAAGCCGATCTGCTCTGCTGCATGGCTGATGGCATAGAGGCTTACGCCCTGTTTGCCGGTTTCGCAGATCCGGCGCAGCTTATTAATGCTGTACGTGCGGCCATATTGCCTGGCTACCATACGCAGGCAGGTAGCGCCGCAGTCCATTACGTCCAGTTGTTTGTAAAAGATGTATTTCATTGATGCAGCAGCGGTTAGTTTTTAGGGAATCCTAAGCGGCCTGATAAAAAGTGGACAGAACCATATTACTTGTTCGCGGATGTAAGACGGGGCTTACTGAAAGGGTGTGCCGGTACAGGCTTGTGGAGCAGACTAGCTATAGGTCTGGCTATAGTATTAGCTTATTTTTCCATAGCTTAACTTTTGTGCAGGGCTTAGGGTGGATATGAGTTTTGTTTTAGTGGTTAAGAAAGTAGTTGCTGGACTTCGGCATATTTTTTATTGAATGCCCTTTTGATTTCTTCAGCTCTGCCCGAGGTGGCAGTGCCGGCGATGCACTGGCGCACGTAGCCTTCCGTTACGCCCATTTCTTTGGCTATAAACTTTACGACCTCGGCACGCTTTGCGTCATATTTTTTTGAGCTACCTTTGTTCATTTGATTAAAATGTTACGTTGTTTAACAGTACAAATATTATAAGATATTTCCTACTGTCCAAATATTTAATAAGAAATTTTCTAAACATATATTAAGATGGGAGAAAATACCCTTAGTAGAATTAAGCAGTATATTGATTATAAAGGTATTACAGTTAGTTTGCTGGAACGGGAAGCGGGCATGTCGAATGGCTCTTTTGCCAGCCAGCTGAAAAATAATAAAACCATAGGTGTTGATAAGTTAGAGAATATCTTAAGGGTGTTTCCAGAGATAAATCCAACATGGCTGCTTACCGGAGAAGGAGCTATGATAGTAGAGCGTGAAGAGAATTTTACACGGGAGTCTGATGAAGATTTTGCAGACCATTCAAAAGAGCGGTTGTATGAAAGACTAATAGCAGAAAAGGATGAACGGATAAGAGACCTGCAAAGAATAATAGATGATTTAAGAAATCAATTAGAGCTGCAGGAGAAAGGGAAATAAGGGTTATTGAAGAAGAGTGGGGAACAATTGATTGAATTGCACGGGTCTGGTCATACTTTTGGAGGCACGTATAGCTTTTTGTATCAGCCGGGGTTTTGAGGAAAGAATTTGAAAATTAAATTTGGAAGAATGAAATTGGCGTTTTACCTTTGCATTCCATTAAACGCAAAAGCAATAGCGCTTTTGAAAGATGGGGGAATGATTCCGTAGCTCAGTTGGTAGAGCAATACACTTTTAATGTATGGGCCCTGGGTTCGAGTCCCAGCGGGATCACGAAAAGCACTCCTAAGAGTGCTTTTTTCATTTAACGGCAAAGCTATTTTTTATCTCCACAAGTTTTGCTGCTGGTTCTATACTGTCCTGTTTTTATAATCCTTTTTTTCCCTCAAGCCAATAGCCTTGTGAAGCGATGTTGCCGCTTGATTGCTCTTTCAATTTCTTCCTGAATGTCTGAACCGATTTTGCGTTTCCCGTCAATATAAAATTGGCGGTATTCCATTCTTTTGTATTTAAAACCGGGAGCTCATCGACCCATTGTTCGTTTCTGAATGTGTTCTTTTTTGAAAACACAGTATAGTTTTTCAAACCTAGTAACTCAGGGACGTTTTGGTGCGCATCGTCCAGTTCAAAATAAAATTGATATTCATGCTTGTTCTTCTGAAGAATGGGCAAAATGGAGCAGGCAAGCCCCAAAGAGGTTTCATCACCAAAAATAAATTGTCGTTTTATGCTTGGCTCATACATTTTTTTGCCCCTGGGAATACTGATGCGCAATGCATCATCCGGTTGCAAACCGTCGATGTACCGGCTTCCGGCACCATTGCCGTGAATGTGAAAAATAATATCCAGAATTCCCTCATCGGCATTATGGTAGGATGCGGTATAGTTCCTGAATTCTGTATCGCTTACGCGAATAACATGGGCATAGCCGATCTGGAAGTTCATGCGTGATATATCGCCCTGGAAACGTATTCTCTTTATATTCGGACTAATGTAAGCCACATCCAATATTCTCATACCGGACATTATAGCGCCCGCTTTTTCTGTCCAGTCAGCCGCCCACTTTGGTAATTTGGAAATCATTGTTCATCGTATTAAAATCATAATACAAAGGAACAGTATAAGGGGAGGGGAAACAATGGAATTAAAGCGGTAAGTATAGGATTAATCGCGGTTTTTATTTCTGAACGTTAAGGCGCTCATCCCGGTTGTTTTATTAAATAGCCGGGAAAAGTAGGCATAATCTTCATAACCCAGTTCGGCTGCAATTTCCTTAACTGATTTATTCGAATGATAAAGCAATCGCTTGGCTTCCAGGATAATGCGCTGCTGAATATGATAAGAAACAGGAAACCCGGTTGTGTTTTTAACACACTCATTCAGGTAGGGAACGGAAATGTTTAATTTCCGGGCGTAGCAGGCTGGTCGCTTGTCTTTAATGAAATGCTGCTCCAGGGCTAATTTGAATGACCTGGTTAAAAGTTCAAACCGGGAAAGTTTATCTAAGGGTTTCGAGTGGACTAAATACTGTGAAATTACAAGGCCGGTTAAAGTAGCACAGCTTCCTGTAAACAATGAAGGGTATAGTTTTTCTTCCTTTCTTTCAGACAGTTTTAAACAAAGGGATACCGCTTCTGAAATAACCGAAAATGTTTCTTGTTTTAAAGTCAGCGGTTCGGCAGGTGTAAGGTCGCTCAACAGTTTCAAATATCCGGAATTCAGGTTTTCATTACTGATTGCCCAGATGTTTACCACTGCGTTCTTAACATCCAAAATTCTATGCACCTGGTGTTGGTGAATGAAAATAACGGATAAAGGTTTAATTACATGTTGCTTAAAGTCAATTTCAATAGTGGTGGAGCCTTTTTCCTGGAGGAAGAATAAATGATACTCGTCCCTGTGAGCTTCTTTTATACTGCTGAACTGGCCTGGCTGTTCGTATAAATGAAAATCTTTAGGTGTTATTTTCTGAATAAAGACACCTGTGCCGGATTCGGTTTGCATTGGATTTACAGGTATGGAAGATTTTTGCGGCATTCATTTTTATTCTGTTCCAAATTTAGCAATAAATATTCCCAATTAATATTTAGTCATGTCAAATCAACAAATGCAGGTCTCGATGAACCAAGCAAATAGAGTACTTGCAGACTCCATTTGTTGAGCTGAATCATACTGAAATTATGTTAGCTTAATTTATGCAATTACTAACCATATCTATTCAGACGTTATGCAAATGTTACCAAAATTCAATGTAACATAGAATCGGCAGATTACAGCTTTGAAAAAGCGATAATATTCTATCGGAAGCTCCCGGTCTAAACCATATAATAAAAGACAACATTACAACCTTATTATGCAGCAAATACAGTATCTATTTGCTGCTTTTTTTGCGAAATGCCGTTTTTGATTGATTTATATAAGTTATAGTTTGATTTTTAAAAACAGCGGAGCTGGTGGTTAAACTAATTTTGAATTATCAAATTTAGCAACTGATCAGGCTAATCAAATAATAACAATTAACCATTAAAAATTAAGTATTATGAACACTCAAGAACAAATCAGGAACGCTGCGCAATTGACATTTAAAAACCATTTATCATTTTTAGCTTCCGGCAGAATTGAAGAATGGGTTGACCTGTTTAAGGAAGACGGTATATTGGAATTTCCTTATGGACCAAAAGATTTTCCGAAACTTGTTAGTGGGAAAAGCGAACTGTTTGAATACATGCGTAACTTTCCCAAACATTTTAAAGTAGATTTTCATAACCTGCATTTTCACGCTACAGAAGATCCTGCATTAGTTATTGCTGAATTCACCAGCGACGGGTATGCAATTGCCACCGGCAAACCCTATATTCAAAAATATATTTCTGTAGTAACAACCGATGAGGCTGGAAAAATCATACGGTATGTAGACTTCTGGAACCCGCTAGTCGCCCTGGAAGCTATCGAAGCACCTTTGAGTGACTTTGTTAAAGAATAGCGTGTGATTAAGTATTTAATGCCGGGATCCTGTACCGGGATTCCGGCTTATCCATCATTGTTTACCCTTGCTTCATTATGACTATAAATTTTATTTTAGCTAATTTTGCTCCTACAAGTAGTTTTTTTACTCCGGACAAGAAGAGAGATAAAATGATAAAAACAGAAACCGTTGAAGACTATTATGCAAAACGTCCTTTTCTCAAAACTCATGATCTTAACAGGGAAGTTGGCCATTTTAACGTATTTCGAATAGAAAATTTATCCCCGGACGGAGAGGAAGCCGTTGCTTATGGCAAAAAGGATTATTTTAAGATATGCGTGGTCTCGGGGAAAAGTAAAATCCACTATGCCGATAAAAGTTTTGAGATCGCAGAAAACGGGCTTTTGTTTGCCAGCCCGTTCATCCCCTATAACTGGGAGCCTCTAGATGCCATCCAGGAAGGGTTTAGTTGTATTTTTACCGAACCGTTTTTTGAAGGTTTCGGGGATATCAAAAAATATCCCTTTTTTCAACCCGGAGGATACCCGGTTTACGAATTAAATGAAGAAGAAACGGTACAGCTTAAGGGAATGTGCGCTCAGCTTATGGATGAGCAGCAATCCAACTTTGAGTATAAGGATGATGTATTGCGTAACCTGGTTTTTCAAATGATTCATACGGCACTAAAAATGCGTCCATCAACAAGCATTTTAATGGAAAAAACTGATGCCAAAAGGCGGATCACGCAATTGTTTATGGAATTGCTTGAACGCCAGTTCCCGGTAAGCAATACTATAGATGGCATTCCATTGCGAAGCGCCTCGGCGTTTGCCGGACAAATGGCTGTACACGTTAATCATCTTAATAAATCTGTAAAGGAAACCACCAATAAGACCACCTCTGAGCTTATTGCCGAAAGGATAATGCGTGAGGCAAAAATTATGCTCAAACATAGCACCTGGGCTATCTCAGAGATTGCTTATAGCCTGGGTTTTGAAGAAGCTGCACATTTCAGCGCCTTCTTTAAAAAACATTTGCACCTTTCTCCCTCCCAATTCAGGGCTGCTTAATCATTTTCTTTGCGGAGCTGCTGGGCAATATCCTGTCCGGTTTGCCTTCATACTATCTGCAATCTGTACCCTAGTGTAACGGTAAGGAAGCGCTCAGAAATAAAAACATAGAATATGCAGTAAGTGGGGCGAAAGTTACAAGACCTCCAATGAATAGGTGAATCAATCAGACGCTATAGATTTAAAATTATCCCTGAACTATTTCAAATTAAAATGACCTGCCACCAATCAATACTCAACCAAATAGTGTTGAAAGACTTCTATAGGGCAATTGTATAAGCTGCAATATCCGTTCTTTGAGCATAATTAAAGCTCCGGCCCGTTTCTTTTCAATATCTGGCCGTCTTTAATTATAATTGATTACTTTTAAAGCAAAAATACATATGAAACATCTTTTTACATTATCTCTTGCTCTGGGAATTTTCTGTAATAGTTCAAATGCGCAAAATACCCCGTTTACCTGTTCTAACTTTGCTTACCAGGTCGTATCGACCGGGGCCGGTATTCCCTCTGTATTGTATCAGTATAACATTAACAATGGACAACGTACTACCATAGCGACTATTACCGGGAGAGTCGTCAATTCGATAGGTTACAACCTGGTTGATAATATGATCTGGGGATATGATCTTCAAAACTCTGAGGTCGTGCGGATAGATGCTAACGGTATAGCTACAGCTTTTACCATCCCCAATTTGCCGCCTGCCGGTAACTATATTGCCGGTGATGTAACCCCCAATGGCTACTTGTTATTGGTGGACCAGGCCAGCAGCATTTATTATGTGGTCGACGTTAATGCCAGCAGGGCATCAACTTACTTAAGAATAGTTGATCCCACGCTTGGGTATATTATTGACAACTCACCTTATGGCAATGCCTTATCCAACACCACGCAAATCGCCGATTATACTTATAATGCCGCTCTCGGATTATTCCTCGGGGTAGCCTCTACAGGCAGAATCGCGAGACTGAATATTAATACCAATACACTTACATTTGACGCGACGCCTGTAGTCAACCTTCCTACGGGTGTAAATTATGGAGCGACTTATTCAGACGCTAATTCGGATAATCTTTATACCTTCAATAACAGCACAGGTGTATTTTACCAGATAAGCCTGGCCGGTAACACCGCTATCCAAACCAGTACTTCTATCTCCAGCAGTTCAAATGACGGTGCAAGTTGCGCTACAGCTGTACTTCCTGTAAGGTTAAGTCATTTTTCGGGTTCTATACAGCAGGGCATAAATGAACTCCGGTGGGAAACTGCTAAAGAGCAATTAAGCAGCCATTTTGAAATATTAAGAAGCACTGATGGACATGCTTTCCAGAATATCGGTAACGTTGCAGCTGCCGGAAACAGTTCGGAGTTAAAAAGTTACCGTTTTTCTGATAGGCAGCCGAATAGCGGAACAAATTTTTACAAGCTGATGTCTGTTGACCTGGATGGCACAACTACCTATTCACAGGTTGTTATGCTAAACAGAAGCAGTGATGAAGCTGTGAAAATATTTCCTGTGCCGGTCCAGGACGAATTACATATTACAGGGCTGAATTGGGAAAGCATTAAAGAGCTACGCGTTATGAATATCACGAATAATGTTGTTTTTAAAACAACACAGAAAGTTGAAACAATTGATTTTTCAAAATTCGCCAGCGGATTTTATTTCATACAGATTATCAAATCGAATGCTGTTACAGAGGTTTATAAAGTCGTTAAATAGTATTTATTAAATTATCGCGTTTATTGATAGGTTTAAAAATGGGTTGCTTTAGTGCAACCCATTTTGTTTTTATGATATACGCGGATGACAGTAGCGCGCTTCGGTGTAGCGGTTTAGATTTCCGTATTTGCGTAGGCACAGACTCATTGATAGCCTGCATTGTAATGTTTCATCATAATGGTTATTTAGCTTCCGAATTCAGGCCTGTATCCGCGATACTGGTGAGTAATTCATCACAAGCTTTTTCTTCTGCAAGGGTTGCCAGAAGCGGCTTCAAACACTTCTTTTGGTCAAGTACTTTAGCGTAGGCGGCTAATGTGCCGTAAGAGGCTATTTCATAATGCTCCACTTTTTGCGCGGCAGCAATAATGCCCGCATCTCTTACCGGCCCGGCTACGGTTTCTTCCATGATGCTTTTACCTTCATCCAGCAATCCCTGCATCGCATCACATTTCTTAGCTACTGCTTTCTTGCCTATAGCTGAGAAACAGTCTTCCAGGCGGCTGATGTGCGTTTGTGTCTCTTCAAGGTGCCGGGCAATTGCTTTTTTTAGCTTAGGGTCGCTGGCATTCTTTTCCATTTTAGGGAGCGCTTTGGTTAAAGCCTTCTCTGCCCAGTAAATGTCTTTTAACGCGTCTTCAAAGAGATCTTTTAATTCTTTTGCCGCTCCCTTTTTGGCTGGAGTTTTGGCTGCTGTACTTTTTGCTGCTACTCTTTTTGTCGCGGCTTTTTTAGGTGCTGCTTTTTTGGTAGCAGCAGTTGCTTTTTGGGTGGCCATAATGTAGAAGTTTAAAGGTGAATTAAAATTATTGAATAATAGGTGAATTTTTTTCTGTAAGAGTTCTTGAAACGCTACTTTAATGTTTGTTTTAACGATATTTATGGATAAATTTAAGAGTAATGCAGTTGTGTATCATTAACTGGCGAGTCGCTGGAGCAAGATATAATGTATCTGTGTAGGCCAACGGGCCAGCCAGGTATAACTTTTAATTGTTATAGCAAACAGGTCGCGGGAACCCGGTGCTGCTTTTCACGCTTTCAATGTCGTTGATAAAATGTAGCGTGTTCAGCTTATTGTAAAGAGTTTTGCGGTCAATGCCCAGCAGTTTAGCCGCCTTGCTCTTATTGTAATTAACCGTTTTTAGTGCCTCATTAATCTTGCTAATGGTTATATCTCTTGCTTTTAGGGGTAAAGCCTGTACATAGCTAAGAGTTGCTGCAGCGGCATATTTGGTTATTTCCTCTGGCAGCTCTTCGGCGGAGATGGCACATCCATCTGCTGTTAGCAGGCAGGCGCGCCTGACCACATTTCTTAGCTCCCTGATATTTCCCGGCCAGTGGTATCTTTGGATTAGGTCTAAGGCTGCGGGATCGGGTGCTTTTACCGTTTTCCCGAGCTCAATATTTGTGCCTGTAATAAAATGATCCATAAAAAGAGGCAGGTCTTCCGGCCTTGACCGCAGTGGCGGCACTATTATTTCAAATTCATTCAACCTGTGGTAAAGGTCTTCCCGGAACTTTCCTTTCTGAACTGCTTCTGCCAGGTGCTCGTTGGAGGCCACAATAATTCTTGTATTTATAATAATCTCCTGGCTGCCTCCCAATCGCCTGATTTTTCTTTCCTGGATCGCCCTAAGCAGGTAACCCTGAACTTCATAATCCAGGTTACCGATTTCATCCAGGAAAAGGGTGCCGTTATTTGCCAGTTCAAAGGCGCCTTTCTTTTGGCTTAAAGCACCTGTGAAACTACCTTTTTCATGACCAAAAAGCTCACTTAAAGCCAGCTCTTTTGACAGGCAACCACAATCTACGGGGATATATGGAGCTTCCCCGCTTACATCTCCGGCCTTAGCTACTCTATGCGCGACAGCCTCTTTACCTGTACCTGTTTCCCCATAAATGATCACACTAAAGGAGGTCGGGCCGACGAGATCTATCTGGTCGTACATTACCTTCGCTACTTCACTAAGGCCCCTTACATAATTCTTGCTCCCAAAACCCGGTTTATCTTTTTTTATTGTCCGGGCATTAAATGGCCCGATACTATTAAGCGCCTGTCTTTCTTTTAAAGGACGTAATACAGCCAGCAGTTGTTCAATAGGGAAAGGACGGTTGTAGCAATTATAGGCCCCGCTGCGTATTAACTCCATTGCTTTGTGAAGCTGGAGATCTTGAGCGATAATAATAACTTCAGATTTTGGAGATAAGCTTTTAATGCTTGCCAGCACCTCGCAGGGGCAAATTTTCGGATCAAGGGGGAAGCAACAAATAATAAGCTTGCGATCCATTTGCTTTAACGCTGCTAAAGCCGCATCAAGAGTGGCACAGGTTGTTGCGCTTTCCCCGAACATGGAGGCCAGCTTTTTGTTTAAAAAATTACTGTAATTAGTGTCGCTACAAACCGTCAAAATATGCATAAAGATAAATTTTTAGGTTAACATGTAAGCGACTGCTACAAACAACAAAGGAAAGCTAAAGATACAAAAATAAACCCGGATTAACAGTTGTTTAGAAAGTTAAAATAAACGTAATGTATGGCGTCTTGCTTTTTGGAGCCATACCGTTTTTAAGCCTTAAAATGCAAACATTTTACTGCTGCCACTTATGAATTTTTCCTGTTGGTACCTGTCAAGAACATTAATCAATTACAATTCATCTTTATACCAGGTAGTTTCGTCTTGATAGCCGTATTTTTTAGTATCAATTTTCCAGCTATCTTCCATTTTCCTGAGGACAAATTGTTCTTTTTTAGCTATTGCGCTTTCAAAGAGGGCTTCCACAACTGCACGGTTCATTGATTTTACCGTGACCGTAATTGTAGTCCCCGGGTCATTTAAATACTCGTATTTAGTTGGTTGCCCAAATGAGCGTGTATCTGTGTAGGGTTTAACGCTGATGGGGGCAATAATTTCCGTACAACGTTGCGCATATTCATCCCATAAATCATCTTCACCGGGATGTACCTGGTTGGGGGAAGGCCTTTCTGAGGCTAAAACCTGATGCCGCCCGTATATTTCCTGTTCCAGACGATCAAGCGCCTGCAAGTTGCGGAGCAAAAACTCGAGTACGTCATTGGCCAGGTGCTGAAATTTACCGGGTGTAGGGCTTATGTCAATTTTCAAATTTTCGATCATGCTTGTTTAGTTTTAGTATAAGATAACCTGTTTGTCAGATCCGCTATTTTAGGATGACGTTTCCCGATGATAATTAAGCGCTTTCCTTTCAGCATAATTTTACAGTATCTTCTTCCTTTTGAACCATATAAATATGATGATGGCTATTACCAGCATCAGGCCAAGCGTTAGAAAATAGCCCCAATGCCATTTGAGCTCTGGCATAAAATCGAAATTCATACCATAGATGCCCGCGATGAAGGTTAGGGGGAGAAAAAACGCAGAAAAGACGGTAAGCAACTTCATCACATCATTGTTCTTCTGCGCATTGACCGAATGGTAGGAATTAAGCAGGTTATTGGCATCCTCCAGCACTTCATCATAACTAAGAATTAAGCTTAGCAGGTGATCTTTTATGTTCTGTTGCGCGGTGCTATGCTCCTCTTTTACCTGTACCTGGTTGACCACATTCTGGAAGATCTGGAGCAGTTTTTTCGTGATCCTTGCCTGCGTTTTCAAAAAATAAAGGCTCCCGATCGGAACTTTTGTGTAATCCTTTAAAAATATGATTTTTTCAAATTCCCCGATTTTTGTGTCTAATTCATCTAAGGGCTGCTGGTAAGAATTAACCATTTTAAAAATGATATGCAGTAAAAGCTCCTCTACGGAAAGGAAAGGCTTATCGTCAACTTTTAAAAAAGGAAATTCTGTTGAATGGATGGTGATCAGCCTCTCCTGGTTAAAGAAGAACGCAATTTTATTCGAAAGCTCGGGGATGGTAGTAGCCTCCGTCTTTAAATCAGCCGTGAATGCCCGCAAGACAATAAAAGTATAGCGTTCATTGATCTCGATCTTAGGCAAGTGTCCGGGCTGCAGGCTATCTTTTATCTGAAAGTAATCCAGGTGGTAAGCCGCGGCAATTTTGGTAAGCTCCTCTTTGTCCGGTTTACAAATATCGGTCCATTCAAAATGTTTAAAGTTTTTTTTGATTTGATATTGTTCGCTCATAGGTAAACCTTGTAAAGGGTGACTTTGTACAACAAAATTAATTTATTTTAAAGGCTGATAATTCAGTTCTTTTACGGCGAGGCTGTTTGATGTCTTATAAGCCGGGATCAATACTTCATGAACGAATACCGTTACCGCTTTTGTACGCCCGGCAAAGATGTCATCCCCGATAGCTACCTGTTTTCCCGATAATATTTTCAATGTTTTAAGTTCGCTTTGTACGAATGCAGACATGCCGATTTTTGCTACATTTTCGGGCAGGGTAACTTCGGTAAGCTGCTTGCACCAGGAAAAAGCATAGGCGTCAATCTCTTTCACACTTCCTGCTATCCGAACCTTTGCTTTACTTTCCGGGCACTTGATTAAAATTGTCTTGTCCGCATTATACAATATACCATCCTCTGAAGAATAGTTTTTATTACGCTCATCAACACGGAATGCGGTCATGGCATGACAACGGGAGAATGCAGACAGTCCTATTTGCGCTACATTAGCCGGTATATTAAAAACTTTGAGTGCGGAGCAGTCTTCAAAAGCGTGATGCGGGATGTTTTGAACGGCATCAGGCAGCTCAATGGCTGTTATATGCCCGTTCCCCTCAAACGATCCGCTAAGGAATGCTACAACAGTAGCAGGGAATACAAAGGAAGACCTGGTGTCAGGGACTTTGATAAGCGTCTTCATTTCTTTGTCATAAAGTACACCGTCTGCCGAGGTAAAATGAAGGTTGTCTTTATCTACTTCTATGGAAGTTAGGTTTTTACATCTTGAGAAAGCATTTTCTCCTATATATGCCACGTTTTCAGGAATAGTGATTGACTTTAGACTGGCACATTTAAAAAAAGCGGCTTCTTTTATCTTCGTAACCGATGCCGGGATATTTATTTCCTTTAATGCTATACAAGCTCCAAATGCCCGTTGCCCTATGGTTTGTATCGATGCGGGCAACTTAACCGAAATAAGTTTTGACGCTTCATTAAATGCGCCATATCCTATCTGGTCTACAGTATATTGTTTGTCCTGGTATTTTATCGTACCAGGGATAGTGATCTGCCCTTCATAATTCCCTTCAATCACGATTGCCTTACCATTGGGCATTAGCTGGTAGTTAATCTCATTAACAGTAACTGGCTGAGCCCAAGCATTGGTGGCGCAAAAGAAAAAACAGAGGAGCGCAATAAACCTGTAAGTCATACCCGCAAATTTAGCCTAAATCGCACATTATTGCTTCCCGGAAACACTTTTTCGGTATGCTCACAAGTTCGATCCGGGAACGCTATAAAGAATTTATGCAAACAAATGCTGTAATGTTCCGGCACTATTCCTTAATAGCGGGTTGGCAAAAACCAGACTGTTAGCGGGATGAAGATTAAAAATTAATGGCCATAGAGGTAGCGATACTTGTGCTGTTCCTGCTGTTCGCAGCAGCCCTGTGCTCAAATATCGCGTCTTTGCTGCTAAGGTTTTTGATCTCGGTGCTCCACACCAGGTTGGGCAATACCTGGTAATCTGCATTCAAAGAATAACCGAAAGTCTGGAAACCGTGCCGGGTCCCGGTGGCTATCTTCACCCCGTTCCTGTCCCGGTAATATTCGCCCCGTACTGCCATCCTGAACTTTTCTGTTGGTGAGTACCGGGCTATCAGCACCGTTGTGTACCAGGTATTACAGGCACTGCTTCCTTTAGCTTTTTGCTCGGCTCCTATATCAAAGGATGCCCTTACGGCCCATTGATTGTTGATCTTATAGATTCCATACAGGTTATGGAAGTAGCGCATTTGCCGGCTGCTATCGGGTTGGTCGCTTCCTATGAAGGAACTGCTGTTGATCAACAGGTGTTTATTTGGTGTATAGCTGAGCTGATGACCGAATGAGGGACTGCTGTTGCCATCCCGTTGCTGTATGCGTTGCCATCCGTTAACCAGTAAGGCGCTCAGCAGCCATTTGCCATTATCAGTAGTATAGGAGATTTTGGCACCTGTTTCAAAATAAGGCGAGTTTTCGGCGGCCATACTCCGTGTCACGGTCCAGTTATCTTTTACAACTGCACTTTCAAAGCCAATATGAGATGGGAAAACCCCGGCGTCTATCCAGAGATTTTTATGCCTGGAAATTTTCACCCCGATATCTGCTTCGTAGATGTTCTTTAAAACGCCGGGCTCTTCGGCATAATTGGCATTCATGTAAGTGCCTGTTGCCAGGGCAAGATTGGCCCTGAGCCTGCCGGTTGCATACCCGGCTTTAATAAAAGCCAGGTTAATATTGACCTCGTTATTCCTGTGATGGCTATAGATAAAACCCGGGCGCGTATTACGCTCCGGGTTGTTGCCATCATATTGATAATAAACTTCTGCAAAGCCACTTATTTCCAGGGCATTTTGTTTTGCTTCCTGGGCCGCTAAGCCGGAGCTGTAAATGAGCAAAATGGAAAAAGGTAGAATCTTTAGCATACGTATTAATATTAATCTGTAATGAGCCTATAAGGTAATTCTCAGGAAAGGGCCGAAGTTGTGCTTTTCTTTTTTCGATGCCCCGTAATAGTCATAATTTGCGGCTGCTCCAATGGTAAACTGCTTATAAGATACACCAAGTCTTGCGAAGTATTGGCTCCTGGAGTGTACCTCATTCTTAAGATCGTGAATATACAATGCCTGGAGGCGCGTATATAAACGCCACTTGTGGTCTTTGGAGATTTCAGGGAAGTATTCCACCACCAAAACGTTATTGGTGTTCGTATTTTTATTGATACTGATCGCGGGGTTAAAAATCAATGCCCAGCTTGGTTTTCGCCACCCTAATTGAAGCCCGATACTCGGTATCCAGCCAAGGCCGGCAACATTAGCGGCAGAAGGCCCTATGCCAATATGTTTACCCAATTTAAAACTTACGATGTTTACCGAGGTGAAATCGTTCTCCCGGACATTTTCATTTTTATACTCGGTGGCATAATTGATTACTGAAATAAACCTCAGCTTACCTTTGGTTGCAGGAATGTCCCTGGAAATAATTGCCTGGAAATAAAACCGGTCCGAACCCGGTAAAAACTCTATAGGAATAGCCGGTTGCGGCGCTGCCGTTGGTTTAAGCGTTGTCGTATCATTTTGCTGGGCTTGTACACTCATGGCCGCCAGCAGGATAGGGAAAATTATCAGGGTGTTTTTCATCTTTCATTTTTAGTTGTTGAATTTTTTAATACTATCAAACCAGGTATTTGTACAATCTTTTGGTAAGAAAGGGCATCACTACAAAGCTTACAATAGCGACAAGAGTAGCTACGTTAAGGAATATGATCAGTAATGGGGGTGTGCCCAAAAATTTTCCCAGGGGCATCAAAACATACTGTGCAAGTGTGCTGATCAAAGTAAAGATGACACCTACCGCCAGCAAATAAACTTTGAAACGATTAGGGTGCTGCTGTTCCACCGGGCTGCTTGCCGCGTAGACGCCAAATTCTTCGAAAAGGCTCGTATTATTGATCTGTGCCAGGTTAACCGCGGCCCATTCCATTTGTTCTTTCCGGGAAACGTCATTTTCCCAAACCAATAAGTTTGCTTTGTTATCGAACTGAAGTATGGTCAGGAATTCTTTTTCCGCGACTCTCCTGTTCGTTTCCACAATTTCGGTTTTGAGATACCCCGGCATTGCGGCGGCCTTAGCCGCCATTTGCTGCATCCAGTCCAGCGTGGCTTCTTCTTTATCGCTAAACGGTTTTATTCTGATTACGTTCGTTATCATACTTGATTTTAATTATGAGGTTTGTTATGAATTGAATAAGTTCAGAGAAGCGGCTATGTCCTTCCCCGAGTAAGGCGGGAAGACGTCCAATTCCAGGTCGGGGTTTCCGATCAGCATGGCCTTGGTGTTGCTCAGCGCGTCAAAGCCTGCTTTGCCATAATATTTTCCCATGCCTGCGTAACCTACACCACCAAACGGAAGGCTATCTATCCAGCAATGCAGGTTGGTTTGGTTGACACAGCCGCCACCGAAGGAGACGGAGCTAAGGAAATAATCTATATTTTCCTGGTCTTTACTGAAAATATATGCTGCCAGCGATTTGGGTTTGCGCTTAATAATGTTGGTCACCTGCTTCAGATCGGCATACACCATTACGGGCAGTACGGGTCCGAAAATTTCCTGTTGTAAAGCCGGGTCCTCCCAGGTACTCGGATAAAGCACGGTGGGCTCCACGTATCTTGCCGCTATATCGTACCGCCCGCCAATCACCACTTTTTCCGGTATAATGTAGGAGGCCACTCGCTCCGCGTCGTGCTCGCTGATCATTCTTGCGAGGTCCGGGCTTTCCTGCGGGTTATCGCCGTACATTTTCCGGATAGCGGCTTTTAATTTCTCTATAAATTCATCCGCGATGCTTTCGTGTACATATACATATCCCGGGGCGATGCACCACTGGCCGGAGATCGCGTTATGCCCCCAGGCAATCCGGTCCACCGCGATATCCAGGTTAGCGGTGGCGTCTACAATAGTGGGGTTTTGCCCTCCCAGTTCCAGGATAACAGGTGTGAGGTTTTCTGCCGCCGCCCGCATGACCACTTTCCCGACATTAGAACTGCCGGTGAAGAAGATGAAGTCAAAAGGAAGCTGCAGGAGTTCTGTAATTTCTTCTCTTCCGCCCGTCACAATATTCACGGCTTCCGGTTCGAAGTATTTTGGGATCAATTGCTGGAAAAGCGCCGCAACGGTAGGAGTGGTATTAGCTGGTTTTAAAATGACCGGGTTTCCTGCCGCTAAAGCTGCGATGGCGGGGTCCAGGAGTAATAATACCGGCGCATTAAAAGGCCCGATGACCAATGTCGGGCCGAAAGGTTCTTTATAAATTATACCGCGGTTCCCCGTTGCTTCCAGGCCTTTGGGTATTTCAACCTGCTGTGGCGCCATCAGTTCTTTGAGATTTTCCCGGTAATATTTAATAACGCCCAGCGGAACGGTTATTTCGAATAACTGTTCGAAAGGCGGTTTGCGGAAATCTTTATACAAGGCCTGGCAGAAGGCGTCCTGATTTTCCTTAAGTAATCGTTCCATACGCTGCAGCTGTTCCATACGCCACTCGTAGGTTTTGCTGGCATCGGTATAAAAAAACGCTTTCTGGGCTTCGAGTAAATGTTGAAATTTATTCATAACGTGGCGTGTTTAAAAAAGTAAGTAATGGTGATAAATAAAAGTAGTTGTATGAAGCGCATGCTACCGTCTTCCTTTAAAAAAAGCGAAAGCATAATTGAGCTCGATCGCGATGATGACAGCGATGGCCAGGTAGGAGTTAATAAAACACAATAACGCACCGCCTAAATAAAGGGATTGGGAAACAACGATGCGCCTTTTGATAGCTTCAGAAACTCCGGCTTCAATTTCTTGCTCAATAAAGCCGTGCCTGGTAGCATAAGTCCAGTTAATGTACAGCATCAGACCCAGCAAAAAAATATTGAGCCAATAAATGCCTATGGCAAAATTATGATCTATGTAATCGCCCAGGAATGCCGTGGTAAAGGGTAATACAGAGACAAAAAGCAGGAACAGCAGGTTGATCCAGATCAGGTTCCGGTCACTTTTTTTGATATGCTCCAACTGGGCGGCCTGGCCCATCCAGAATATGCCTGCGGTTATAAAACTCAGGAAGTAAACCAGGAACTTGGGCATTAGCTTTAGAAATGCTATTGCCAACTCCTTATCATTACCATGGACTTCCGGAACTTTTATTTCCAAAACCAAAAGCGTCATGGCCACACCGAATACGGCATCGCTGATGGCGACCATACGACCGATGTCGTGTCCTGCGATTTTATTATAACTGTTTTTCATAGCGTGAAAAATTGTGTTTTACTTTTCTTTTAAGGAGTAGTTTTTAGAGGAATCAGGTAATGACTGCGAAAGAAAGGGTAGGTTAGCATTGCTGTGTGTATAACACTAATCTGCTCACTATTGGAACAGATGTTGAGGTTATCATGGAATTATAACCAGTTCTGAAAGTAAGTCTGATTAAAGTATATCCGGGGATAAGGTTATCATGGAGCTGCGGCCGGGAAGACCTATAATACGGTACATCATTGACCGTTTTTTAGTTGGGCATTTTCATTATGCCTTTTAAGCCGGTGTCGGTTACGCAATATCAGGTTGTCGATTAAAAGAATTTCTGCAAACCATTAATAATTAATTTGCTATACAGAATAATGTTGCGGGCTGGGTCAAAAGTAATCGTTCTGTTGCTTCCGGCAGCACGTCCGCTGGCATATCTCCGGGACTTATAAAGAGGCCGTGTCCGGTAAATTGTTTCCCCTAGGATAAGCCAATAAATTGAGTTCCAGGTGCCAGGTAAATAAAAAGTTGAGAATTGAAGCTTTTTCAATTCCCAACTTTGAAAGAGCTTATGCTATTACCTTGTCGTGTAACCACCGTTAGCAAAAATAGTCTGGCCCGTGATCCACCATCCGTCGGTTACAAGGAACTCTACGAGTGGAGCGATATCCTTGATATCAGTAAGTCCACCCAATGCGGCTGCCGACTTGTGGTAAGCTACCGCATCGTCTGCTTCCTGGCCGTAGAAGAATGGGGTGTCCATTGGCCCGGGGGCAACGGCTGTTACAGAAATGCCCCTGGCCCCGAATTCTTTCGACGCTGCGCGGGTGAAATGCTCTACAGGAGCTTTCATACCTGCATAGGTAGAATAAAGACCAGTGTAGGCGGCAAGCAGCGAGGTGACAATGGTACAGATCTTTCCGTGGTCCTTTACTTTTTTACCGGCTTCCTGTAAAAAGAAGTAAGCAACTTTTGAGTTGATATCGGACATCGTATCATACTCTTCTTCAGTAGTTTCAGTGAAAGGCTTTTTTAATACCATGCCAACTGTGTTGATCGCGATATCAATGCTGCCGAATTTGCTGATGGCTTCATCGAAAAACCGGGTAATATTTTCAACCTTGGTAAGATCGGCCTGGAACAGGAAGGCTTCGGCTCCCAGCGCCTGCACCTCCGCCAAAGTTTTTTCACTTTCTGCCCTGGAACTTTCACTATTGTAGTGAATGGCCAATTTTGCGCCCTTCGCCGCAAAATCTCTGCTTAACAAGCCGCCGAGGTTTTTACCACCTCCGGCAATCAGGACTACTTTCCCTTTTACATCATGTTTTGACATACAATTATTTTTTTGGTGTAAATACTAATTTAAAGTTAGCGGAGATTATAATCATAAGTATAAAACTACAGGGTTAGTTGAATTGAGTTTTATAATAATGCGAAGACAGGAGCCGTAAGCGGAAATAATTTTTGGAGCAAGAAATTAAAAGTGAAGGCGCTTAGCTGTTGTGTTTTTTAGGCAAAAATTTATTTTTCAAAAAGAAACTCATTAAATAATTTTAGTTGTATTCGTTTTGTGGCATACAGCAGTTGCATTATTTTATTAAGTCATTACTATAACGCAATAGTATTTGTTGTAATATGCTAAGGAAGTACATACATTTATTGGATAATGTTCTATAGCAGCAAAACAAATTTTGCGGGCATTGCTCCTTTTTCAGGTAGTACAGGAATACGCTATTATTGAAAAATAAAAACCTCCCGGATAAGGGGCCCAGGAATGGACCATATCGGGAGGACAAGTATGAAACAGCGCTTAAATTCGGTTATTAAGATGGATACAATATTCGCACAGTAACTCAACTATTCCTAATAATTCCATTACCAGATCGTATATTCCGGAAAGATGATTAATTTAATCAAATACACTACTGTAAAGTGTTTGAGGAGGATAAGGAGCCTGTAATATTGTTACGGGATCAACTGCTTATCGCTTACTGTCTTTCCTGATATTTTCAATAAATGAAGAGGGGGGCATGCCGGTTATTGATTTAAAGACCGTCGCAAACTTGCTGTGAGAAGGGAAGCCGGCCTCATTAGCCAGGTAAGCGATTTTATAATCCAGGTACTCCGGGTTATTTTTTAATTGCAGGATGATGTAATTGATCCGGAGCTCATTGATGTAATTTTTGAAATCTTTTTTCTTGTGTTTATTGATCACTAAAGACACATACCGTGTATTTGCTTTCAGTTTTGAAGCAACGAGCGCTAAGGTGACTTCTTGTTTTAAAAAGAACTTTCGTTCTTCCAGCTTTAATAGCCCTTTTAAAATGAGCGCTTCCATTTGCAGGCTCATGGCAGGCGCCTTTTGATTATGTGCTGCAATATTATTTGCGTCGAGGGTATCTAAAGTATTCAGAAGTTGCTCGCCCGGCTCATCATTAGATTCATCTGCAGGATCTGTGACCTGCTTCTCCTCCCATTCGTCCTCCCAGGGACTACCGGCTGCCATATCGTTTACTTCAGGATCCTCATCCAGTTTGTTGTCCTCATAAGCCTCTGCACTTTCATCCGTCTCAGTATTTGCTGCCTGTTGTGTTGCTATAAGCCGGACGGTAGAGTGGTTTAGTTTTTGGATATAATCGAGATAAAGTTTTCGCTGTCTTCTGCGGTAATGAAGGTTGTAGCAAAATATAGCCGCTGTAAGGACGACAAGTGTTCCTGAAATCCAATAAAGGGTAGTCGCCCGTTTATTTTTCCTGCTCAGGTCCGTATTATACTGGTTAATGAGCATGTTGGTAATCGCATTGCCTTTTTGAACAAACTGTTCCCTGGCTGTAGTGTAAAGTTTTTGATAGGTAAGCGCATTTTTATTGTCGCCGATAGCCTCATAATAGAGGCAAAGTGTTTCGTAAATATCTATCCTGAGCACAAAATTATTAGATCCTTCCAGGTAAATTAATGCGGTATCCAGTTCTTTCCGGGCCTTTACGTACCTTCCGGTAGCAATATCTACTGCCGCCTGCGCCTGGAAAATAAAGCCTTTCAGCTCAGACTGTCGATTGCGCAGGCATTCTTTGGCTTTCTTTAAATTGAGGCCGGCTGCCACATAATTTTTAGTGTTGTAATGAGCTAAGCCTGCTATCCAGTAATTAAGGCTTTCATCAATAGGTGTCAGCTTTTTTTTATGCCGTAACAGTTCAAACTGCTGTTGCGCTTTCGTGATCTCTTCCTTTGCCAGCTCGTAATCTTTACTGCCCAGGGCCAGGAAAGCCTTTTGCTGGTAAAGGAGCAATTGTATGATAGAATCGGGGCTTTTCTTGTGGTTGACTTCAACGATGTTTAAGTATTTCCGGGCTTCTGAGATCAGGCCTATATTCAGGAACAGGTTGGATAAAAAGCCTGCGGACCTTAGTTGCTGCTCGTAAAGACCTGCTTTTTTCGATAATTTTTCGCAATCCAGCGCGTACTTGATCGCTAGCTCTTTATTACCTCTCCGGTCTTCCAGTGTGGCCCGCAGCATGAAGCATTTTGCTCTTTCTAGATCGGTTTGCGCTGCATCCAGTAAAGAATCTGACAGGGCTATGGCTTTGTTAACGTCCCGGGCGGCAACTTCAGAAGATATGAAGAGGCGGGCACTGTCGAAAGCATTGGACTGTGCCACTGCCTTTGGTGGCAGCGCAAAATGAATACAAATAATCAGTAGGCCAAAAACGGCCCTATTTACTACTTTCATTGAGGGTATATACAGCAATGTACCGGTAAGAATGGTTTTCTTTCTTACTGGAATTACCAGGGATTTAATAGATTGCAAAAGCGGGTGTCGAAATGGAAATTTGCGTTTGAAACGCTGGTGCCGGTTACAACCAATAAGGGCAGTTGCAGTTGGCATTATTTATAGACAATCCGGCCGGGGGCTGCTGTTTATTTACCGTATTAATGATAAAAATGAATGGGAATAATTTGTTTGTGTTCATACTTACTTATTTTTTACTTGTTGTAAAAGTTGCAGCCTGCAAAATTAATTTATATTTACTTAGTGGCCTGTAAATAAATGTTTTATAATATCTAATAATAGCCTGATTTTTTGGGATGCCCGGCAACAGGTACAATAGCTGGGTTAACCGCGGAAATCCGGTAATGGAAAAAACTTATGCGCGTTTAGCGCATAAGTCCGTTTTTGTTATTATTTGAAAAATAGCCCGGTGTTATTTCATGCCACAGGCATGTCTGATCCGGAAATCATTAAACAGTCTTTTATTCTTTAACGATTTTATTTTTCAGCTTAGTTTTACCATCTGAGCTTATTTTCAGGTAATAAATGCCTTTAGGCAGATGGTTCATCGAGATCTCAGCAGCATAAAGCATTGCGCTATATTCAAAAACTATCCTTCCGCTTGGGTCATAAATTTTTACCACATCATTTTTTTCCAGCCCGTCAATGTATAAATTCTCTTTTACCGGGTTAGGGTACAAGCTGATTTGCCCTTTTACTCCGTAAGAAAGCTGGCGCACAGGACTATAATCGGACCTGCCGTCCATATCTAACTGCTTAAGCCGGTAATAGTTCTTTCCGGTAAATGGTTGCTCGTCCGTATAAGAGTAATAGGACCTGCCTATGTTGTTGCCATCTTCTGATTGGGTTTTTACAAATCCTATCGTGTTCCAGTTTTCTGCATCATCACTTTTCTGGATCTCAAATCCTTTATTATTGATTTCTTTGTTGATTACCCAATCCAGTACAATACCGTTTTTAGCCCTGTTCACGTTGAAAGATTCTAAAGTAACAGGAGTAGGCACGGAAGAAAGGAATGACACCTGTGTGGACGAAGGGCAATCACCTGATGTAACCTCGTACCTTACCTGGATGGTACCGGCCCCGTTGATCGTTATCGCACCGGTACCTGTATTGATCGTCGCCGGACCACTCAACACGGTGAAAGTTCCGCCTGCAGGAGCGGCGCTCATATTGTAGGTATTGCCTACCGTTGCATCCGATACAGGGAATAATGTGGCCGCTTGTGTACTGGCGCCACAAATATCCAGCTGACTGGTAGAAAATGAATAGTTTGGAATATCGGCATCTGTGGAAGTGCCATCGCCCATACTACCACCCGTTTTATGACCTACATAGCCAAAATAGTTGGAACATTTCTTGACAACTATTGAGGTATGTCCCCCGGTTTCAACGGCAATGATACTGTCTGTATTGGTTAAGCCACCCAGGTTTGTGGAAGGGTTAATAAACGCATTAGAGGTGCCTCCCCCCAGCATCTGGCGGTTGTTACCTCCCCAGGCATATAATTTTGCATCGGTAGTAAGTACACTTATGGCACCGGTATTGGTATAGCCCATATCATGCTCGTTAGGGCTGATCCATACCACATTATCCAGGTAGTCATTAGCAGCAGAAGATCTTTTTACCTGTACCCATTCATTACTGTTGGTTGTGGTAAAATCCCCCAATTGCCGCTGCCCGTTAAAACCAAGGGCATATAAACTCCCGTTTGTCGCCAGTACATAATGGGTAGAGGTGTTGATAGCATCACTTGCCGTCATACCGATCATTTTGGGAGTAATGCCGGAAGGTAAAGTCATTTGTGTCGCATAGTTGCGTACCGCGTAAGTATTGTTATCGCCCAGGTAAGAGCTCTGTCCCCAGGTATATACGGCTCCCGTACTCGTCAGTGCCATAAAGTTCATGCGGCCGTTACCTCTGAGGGCAACCACATTATCAAGAGCATTTGTCGCACTGGTCATAACGCGGTGCCAAACCCTGTTATTGGCAGTTGTATAGCCCATCCCGTCGCCATAAGCGCTGGCGGTATTGGTATTGGTTGCGGCAACAAGCGTATAGGCGGCCCCACTACAGGTCACCAGGCCCAGCATACGGTTGGTGCCGAACAGCATTTTTACATTTGCCGGGGATACTCCTGCCGGTAGGCCGTTCGCTTGCCCGTCTATGGTTAATTTCTGGAACGATGTACCGGTGCCTACGCCCCAGTGATCTGTTCCCCAGAAGTATAGCCCATCGGTGGTTAAAATGAAATGATGCGAATTGGTATTGATTTCTGAGCCTGCGGCAAATTTCAGGATTTCCCCGTTTAATCCCGGGTAGTTTGCGGCATTTACTTCCTGGGGCGCCAGTACATTAGTACCGGTACGGGAAATTTTATCGCCCCATACCAGCATGCGGCCATCAGCCTGGCGTACCAGTGTGCTATGGAAAAGGGAGATTACATTATCATACTCAATTGTATTGGGTGTTGTGGCATTCTGGAAGGAATTAGACCGGTCGTTGCCCGGGCAACCTACTGAAGGCGGAACACATTGAGCTTGTGTATTGTTAAAAGCCAAAATGGCAGGAAGTGTAATTGCCCATGTAGTAGTGAGCAAATTTTTGCGGTTGTAGTACTTTTTCATTTTGTTTCAAACATTTAAAAATGATTGCAGATAAAATTTTCTGCGGGGCAATATTATATGGAAGCCGCAACACCACCCGGAGATAAGCTATATGAAATGCCGATTTTGAAAAGCTTATTTTTTATTTTAAATGTTTGATAATCAGTTTATTGTATTTTTATTCCAATTTAAAATGCCCGGGTTTTTAATCGTTGAGGATTTTGAGCTTTTCAACCGGGTTTGTACTGTTTGCCGGCTTATTTGTACTGCTATTGTTATGGAAGCGTAAGGAATATATATTTAGATACTATAAACTAATTAGAGCAAATACGGTTTTGTGACCTGCTGGGGTATTTATGACTTTTTGACTTAATGTCGCAAGGCCAATAACATCTTTATGGATTAACCGCATGTAAAATCATACCCGGTATGCTAAATGATTGAAACATAGGTTGTTACTTTTTACAGGCAATTAAAGCTCCGTTTTTCAGCACGTTAAGCTGGTGTTATTCGTCGCTTTGGATTTAGTTTAACATCTTAGAAAAGATACATTTGCGCCCAACAAGTATAAAACAAACTATATGAAACAGAAACACCTCAAAAAGTCGTGTATGGTATACGCGATGGTTTTGCTGAACCTGCTATTGTTCTATGGGCAAAATGCTTCAGCGCAATGTGCTACCCCTACGAGTATAGGTGCCCCGACTATTGTTAATGCCTCTTGCCCGGGAAACGGGAAAGTGACCATAACTACCATGACGCCTACTGTTGCCTCCATCGCACCGGATTATTATCAATATGCTTTACACGACACTTTAGGTAATGTTGTACTGCCCTGGCAGGCCGCTAATGAGCTGTCTAATATTTATGCAGGTACCTATGATATCTGGGTGCGGCGTGCCTGTACTTCAGGGTTCAGCATGCCGGTAACAAGAAGGGTTGTGGTTGCCAATACGGAAGTGATGAGTGCCATCAGCGCCATTACCCTTAACCGCCAGGACCATGGCTGTAATAATGGCCGTTTTACAGTATCGGCTACGGGGAGCGCACCATTACGTTATGCCCTTGTGCCAAGCATTACTACTTCAGAACCGGTAAGCACTTATGTAAGGGAGCCCCGGTCCTCAAATATTTTTGACTCATTAACAGCCGGTACTTATTATTTGCGTGTTTATAACGCGTGTAATAATGCCGTAACCCAGGCCATAACCGTACCGGCATTTAACACAAGCCAGGTGCAGGTTACCAGCGCCTCGTTCAACCCGGCCGGCTGTGACAGTTTATTGTTTCAATTCTATGTCAATAGTCATGTGCAGGTGGCTAACACCAGGGATACACAAGTGGTAAGGGCCTGGATCACCTGGCCTAACGGTACTACTGATACTATAAAATTAGGATCAACGACTGCAGCAGGATCCTACACTTCGGTAAGTTACAATGGATCTATTGCTAAATTAGACCCGGCCTACAATCCGGCTTTAAATTTCTGGCAGAACCTGGGCAATTTTCCCTACACCATCCAATATGGCTACCGGGATATGTGTGGCAATATTTACACTAACTCGTTTATCCTGCAGCAGCCACAGCAGAAAAACATCCAGGTTAATCATACCGAAAACAGCTCCCTGACCAATTGCGATAGTGTGGCTACCTATTTCTATATACGGTACCAGCGTACTACTGCTCCGGCGCAAACATTCTATCACCAGTTTAAAAATATGCATAATGTCATGTATTCACTGGATAGTGGTGCCACCTGGACCAATGCGCGCTCCTCAAATTTGCTGAGCACTTCAAGTGATTATTTTAAAACGCCGCGTGGCGGTTCCCGGTTGCTGATGGTAGCTTACTGTGGAGATACGCTTACAGTGACGATTACCCCTCCGGCCTTCCCGGTACTTAGTTCAAGTGTTACGGAGTCGAACTATTACTCCTGTATCGGGCGCACAGGTATGGGGGTAAGCGTAGGCAACGCGGTGGGGGATTCCGTAGGTGTACAAATGACCAGCGCTCCTGCAGGGCAGTCCTTAATACCTTATTTTACGTTGCCTTTCCCGTCGAATACTACATCCCCTATAATTAACCTGTTGCCCGGAACTTACACGCTCAGGATATGGGATACCTTTGGGGTAGCATGCCCGAGGTTTGTTGACCGGACCATCACGCTTACAAGGCCTTTTGCGCTTGACTTTACGATGGAAGCAAATTGTAACAGCAGTATTAGTGTACTATCTAACAGTGTTACTACAAGCGGCGCAATGGGCAGTTTACTCCGTGTAAAGGTGTACAGCACTTCCGGTACGCTTTTGCTGGGTGGGGCTACCGGCTACTCCGGTACCGCCAGCGGAACCACAACAACGGTACAGATACCTGCAACAGCAATAGCGAGCCTTCCGGATGGTAATTATATTGTGAGGGCTTATAAGTACACTAATAATAGCTACGCTCCTGTTTTGGACACCTGTACTGTTGTTGAAAAGCCATGGGCCAAGCAGCCTAACCTGCTCAGCCTTGCCCCCAGTAAATTTGTGCCTGGCTGTCCCGGCAATACCGGCGCTATTGTGGCCTTAGCACAAGGTGGGAAAGCCCCTTACCACTACAAGCTTTTTGATGCGGCAAATAATGAAGTGCTTCCTGATGCTTCCGGAAGCAATATATTCGATAACCTGAATGCGAATGCGACCTATAACCTGCAGGTGATTGATACCTGCGGTACTATCGTAAACCGTACAATGTCTGTAGGTGAAGACCTGGCTATTTTTGTCCGTGATGCTGCTACAATGCCCTGCCCGGGCGATGATGTGACCCTGTTCGTGGACAACATGTCGAATGTGCAATACAAATGGTACAAAAACAATGTGCTGATGCCCGGCCAGACTCAATACCAACTACAGTTAAACAATATTTCTACCGCTGCCGATTCTGGTGCTTACAATGTGGAAGTGGTCATAGGGGATTGTGTAGTGATGATCAATAGCTTTGTACTGGACCCGTCTGACTGTGGTATGCCATTGCCGGTGCAACTGGCCCATTTTACAGCTTATAATGAAGGCGGAAAAGGTAAATTAGCCTGGGGCACCTTAAGTGAGTCCAACAACAAAGGTTTTGAAATTGAGCGTAGCCCGGATGCGCTTAGCTGGACTAAAATCGGCTTTGTGGCCGGTAAAGCAGCAGGAGGTAACAGTATAGAGGCTATTGAATATACTTATATCGATAACAATATCCGGGCTGATGCTTATTACTACCGTTTAAAGCAAGTGAATTATGATGGTAAGTATACCCACAGCAGTGTGCGTAAAGTTGCCTTTAAAGCGGTAAGTGAAGTGAGTATTTATCCGAACCCGGTGAACGGG
Source organism: Taibaiella sp. (assembly GCA_016786705.1). Classification (GTDB taxonomy): domain Bacteria; phylum Bacteroidota; class Bacteroidia; order Chitinophagales; family Chitinophagaceae; genus Edaphocola. The sequence goes on along the minus strand of JAEUVV010000013.1, from coordinate 380,013 downwards.
AATAACGTGATCGTAAACGGGATAAACGGCAGCCATAAGATCAACCTGTATAATATGGCAGGGCAGCTGGTGCAAAGTTATGCCGTAAAAGGGATGTCCGCGACACTCGATTTAAAAGGGCTTACGCCAGGTGTATACCAGGTTAATATACTTTATGGAAACGGCCTTGTGGTTAATAAAAGGCTGGTAAAGCAATAAACATTTCCCTGTAATGTAGGCAAGGGGTTCCGGTACCGGAACCCCTTTTTATAGCACTAATTTGCTTACAGCAGGTGGCCGGGCTTCCCTGTGCTGATTCATGGGGACCTTGGAGAAATAGTTATCTTTCGATATCTTTATTATTGCTAGACCCTAAATTTACTATCATGAACAATTTCGATTGGACCTCATTTACCAAGCGCATTGCGATTAAAGCCTCGCTTGCCGACATTTATAAAGCCTGGACTGTTCCGGCCGATCTGGAGCGATGGTTTTTAGAGCGCGCAGCTTTTCGTGCTGAAGAGGCTGAGCTGGCGGAAAGAGAGCAATCTGCAGCAAGTGGTATGCTATATGATTGGTACTGGTACCTTGATACCAATCCTTTGCATGGGAAAATCCTGGAGGCCAATGGGAAAGATTTTCTTCAGTTTACTTTTGAAGGGAACAGCCTGGTAGACCTTCGCTTGAGCACACTTGATGAATATGTAATTATCGAACTGCGGCATTATAATATACCGCAAGACGACCATTCGAAGCAATATATTCGCCTGGGCTGTTCCAGCGGCTGGGCCTTTTACCTGCATAATTTAAAATCCGTTTATGAAGGTGGTATTGACCTGCGTAATAAAGACCCGAAGCTTGGGGTGATGATCAATAATTAAGGAGTTCTATAACATAACAGGGATTTAAGCAGGGGGCTTTCGAGATAATTTTCCCCTGGTGGGTAGCCAGTTTTTTAATTCCCGGTGTACTGTAATTATTACCCTGAACGGCGATTTTATGACTTCCAAAGTATCGCCAGGCTCCTGGTTATAGGTCTAGCCGTGATCTTAATAACCACGATAAATATTTAATTTTTTCTGCCCCAGCGTAAATTGTTCCGTCGACCGGTCTATCTTTTGAGGATTGAAGTGCCCGCCATTCCTGCCTTAGGCCGTCACGTTCCGTGCAGGGGCAGTGGTACTATAAGGATAGTGAGGATTAAAAGAGCAAGTAAAGGTTCATAATAAGTGCTTTTGGGGTAGTTGGGGCTATTTCGTGCTAGCATCTATCCCATTTTGATAATACCGAAATCCAGTCAGGGCTGCGGCTTGTCATCATATTGTTAAAACCTTTCCCGGCTTATCTTTTGTAGATGCGAAAGTATACTTTTGCTGTAACCTTTAACTAACACAAGACCAGGAAAAAAACGGGTGCAACTATTGACCAATGCAGAAGAGGTTTAGTTGCATCTTCTTTTTTTACCAGTGCTTAGTTACTTACTTATAAACATGCTCCCAAAGCTTTCAATCCTTCTTCGAGTTGCGCTTCAGAGAGATAGGCATAGCCCAGCCTTAACCCGTTTGCCGTTTGCTTAAAGCTGTAAGTTTCCGGGTGCAGGATACGAATCCCTTTCTGCTGCAAATGTGCTTGCACAAGTTGCCAGTCTACTGGACACTTAGGAGCTACCCAAAATGCCAGTCCTCCTTCGGGGACATCGAAGCCTGCTTTTGAGCCCAGGTACTTTTTTAATAAAGCCGCCACTACATCCCGTTTACCTTTATAATATTGAGTAGCTTTCTTCAGGTGCCGTTTTATGGTGCCGTCCTGTATCAGCTGCAAAACGGCCTGCTCCATAATGGCGTCGCCCTGTACGTCAATGATCCTGCGGTGTGCCGCGACCAGGTCCAGGAATGCCTTGTCTTTGCTGGCCAGGTAACCGATCCGCAGGGCCGGTGCCACGACTTTACTCATCGTCCCGATGTAAACATAATTTTTCAATTCCGGGTAACTGGATAAAGGCAATACGGGCCGGTAACCGAAATGAAACTCATTGTCGTAATCATCTTCGATAATGGTAAAATCATATTCATTCGACAGGCGGATCAGCTCCAGTCTTCTTTGCAGGCTTAGTGTTACCGTAGTAGGGTATTGATGATGGGGTGTTGTATAGATCGCTTTGATACCCGGATGCCGCTGCAGCCATTTCCGCACCTCTTCGACCATTAAGCCATCCTGGTCTACCTTAACCGGCAACAACTGTGCGCCGGCATGTTCAAATGCCCGCCAGGCCGGCTGGTACCCGGGACTTTCGACCAGCACATAATCTCCTTTTTTCAATAGGCAATGCGCGGTCAGGTACATTGCCATCTGGCTACCCCTGGTAATAAAGAGTTGCTGTTCATCCAGCTGCATTCCTCTTTGATGATTCAGCATCTGCACTATCGCATTGCGGAATGCCGTATCGCCTTTATCATCGCCATAGCCCATCATCTGCCACCGGGCCTTGCGGTTAAAGATTTGGCGATAAGCTCTTGCCAGCGCGGCTACCGGAGCGATCTTGCTGTCCGGGGACCCGTCGTCGAAATTGATGCGGATCGCGATTTTGGGTGTTTCGGGTGTAGCGACTGTACCTGCCACCTGCTTAGTTACTGGCAATGCCGGGAGTACATCCGCTACAAAAGTGCCTTTTCTTTCTTTGCTTACCAGCCACTCTTCATGCAGCAATACATTTAGGGCTTCTACTATTGTATTCCGGTTAAGCTGCAAATCGCGGGCCAGGATACGGCTTCCGGGAAGGGCCGTACCGCTTTTCAGGCGGCCCGACTGTATATCGGCAATGATAGCATCGGCAATCTGGAGGTAAATGGCCTTATCACTTGCCGGGTCTAATTGTAGCTCTAATTTCCAGGGTCTCAGCATCTGGACTATTTGTTTATGTTAAAACTGTATCATTTTGATGGTCCAAAGGTAAGCTACTTTTGTAAAGCAATAATGCAAACACGATAAAATTTTACTTATGTCATTATCAACAAAAACTGTTTCGGGTAAAGAGCAACAACAGTTTAGCTCTAAAGATTTTCACCGGACCTTCGCCCGTCCGGAATATGTACAACCTTCCCACCTCATTCATAAAAACGTGGAGAAGGCAGGAGAACACGATCAATTTTCCGCGGAAAGAAAACACCCGGTATTTTTCGTTGACCTGCCCACACGGAATGTGAGCATGACCATAGGCGGTTTATTACCCGGCCAGCTTACGAACAGGCACCGGCATACTTATGAAACCGTATTGTATGTCATCGAAGGAAAAGGCTGGACCGAAGTGGAGAACGAAAGAGTAGAGTGGGAAGCCGGAGATGCCGTTTACATCCCTTCCTGGGCCTGGCACAGGCATCAAAACACCAGCGATAGTGAACCGGCAAAATATATTGCCTGCGAAAACGCGCCGCAGCTACAGCATTTAGGAGTGGCATTGCGGGAAGAGGAAGGCCGTGATCTGTAACCCCGCTACCATTTTTTTAGACCATTTTAAAAATAACAAGCATGAAAAATGTTCCGCTAAAGGGGGTGATCGCTTACCCCATCACCCCATTTGATGCCCTGGAAAAAGTAGATATCCCCTTGTTTAAGAAACAGGTAGAACGGCTGGTTGTTTCCGGCTCGGACGCTATTGCTCCTTTAGGCAGCACTGGTGTATTACCTTATTTGTCGGATGAAGAGAAAGAGGCCGTTGCTGAAGCTGCGATACAGCAGGTGGCCGGCCGGGTACCCACACTGCTGGGCGTTTCTAACCTGACTACAGAACGCACGGTATACCATGCCCGTTTTGCGGAAGCAGCGGGAGCGACAGCTCTTATGATCATCCCTATGAGTTACTGGAAACTGAGCGATGAAGAGATCTTCCGGCATTACGATAAAGTCGCGGCCGCGGTATCCATTCCCATTATGGCTTATAATAACCCCGCTACCAGTGGGATTGACATGTCCCCGGCTTTACTCAGGCGTTTATTACAGATTCCCAATGTTACTATGATCAAGGAAAGTACCGGCGATATACAGAGGATGCACCTGCTCCGGAAAACACTGGGTGAGGAGGTAGCTTTCTATAATGGCTCCAATCCCCTGGCGCTGGCTGCGTTTGCAGCAGGGGCAAGCGGCTGGTGTACCGCGGCGCCCAACCTGATCCCTGAGCTGAACAATGCTTTGTATAAGGCCGTATTGTCCGGTGACCTGGATAAGTCCCGGCAGGTTTTCTACCGGCAATCTGAACTGTTGCAGTTCATAGTCGCGAAAGGCTTGCCGCGGGCAGTGCAGGCCGGTTTGAACCTGCTGGGTGAGGAAGGCGGTTATCTCCGTAGTCCCCTGATGCCACTAACTGCACAGGAAATCAGTGAACTGGAAAGGATCCTTTCCTTAGTACACAGTCCTGCTCCACTGGACCAGTCGTTTATTTCCTAACTGTATCAGCCGGGTAAGCCCGGCTGATACTAATTTTATTCCTGCAATAATGCAATCAAAATTAATTCAAAGCAAATGTCAAAAGCAATTTTTTATCATGCCGGCTGCCCGGTTTGCCTGAGTGCGGAACAGGATATTTTAAACCTCATTCCTGAGGAGCAAGTGCATGTCGTTAACCTGGGAGCAGATGCTACAAAAGTCAAGGCCGCGGAAGCTGCGGGGGTAAAGTCGGTGCCGGCATTAGTGATGTCCAATGGTAACGTCCTGCACATCAACTTTGGTGCGGCCATCGAGGACCTGAAATAATTTTAGCATCATTTACAGCAATAGAGATCTGTATCAAAGCACTGCCCCTAAAAGTTAGACACTTTCCAGGGGCAGCGCTTTGATAGGTCCGCCTCTGCTATTTTTTGTTATTTTTAGTTATACCTATTACAGGCTGGATACGCAAATAGCCAATTCCCGTGCCACCCGGCTAACTTATTAGAGGGTTCCTTATTTTTTTTCTGGACAGATAGCTGTATTTTAGCAACGCGAGGGGTATGCCTCACTTAAAACTAAACGGCTCATGAAATTTATCGGGAATCTATTGATCAGGCTGGTATTGACCGCTTTGCTGGTAGCCTGGGCATTATTACCTTATATTAAAGGCGCAGAGGCGGATAGCGTACTGGGCGAGATAGCTAAGATTGGAGTCATGCCGGCTATCCTGCTTATGGCCGCTTTTTTTATTATGGTAGCTTTTTATTGCCGTACGCTTCAAAGATGTCTTAGTTTGATAAAGCCCGAAAACAGGAAAGCCACTCCAGGCTCGGTTTGGTATATGTTTGCCATTCCTTTTAACTTTATTGAAGACTTTTTTATTGTCATTAATATTGCACGTTCTATTGAAAAAGAACAGGAACACAACGAACGCTTAAAATCCCTTTCGGACTTTGGTATGGTATCCGGAATAGGCTGGAGTATCGCCCAGGTCTTATCATTTATACCGGGTATGCTGGGCCAGATCGCGGGTTTACTGGGCATGATACTCGTCATCTGGCATTGGCTATTTATAGCCAGGATCAATAAATTATTATCCGGGGCAAAAACGGGTCGGGAATAAAGACTCCAGGTAAATAGGACATAGAGTGGCTACTGCACTTATCTTTCCAGGTAAATTCCTTATCCTGCTTGCTCACTGATTCTCTGAGGAAAAATCTTTTTTTCTTTATCACTAAAAAAATAGTTGTATTTATTGAAAAGTGTTCTATATTTGTATCACTAAATATTTAGTTATATTGTTTGTCGCGCATGGCGCACTATTAAAAACATCGGGAAATGAAAATTCAATCCTTAACAAAAGCGGAAGAGCAGGTGATGCAGTATCTTTGGGAACTCAGGAAAGGCTTTCTCAAAGATATTCTTGAAGCATTCCCCGATCCTAAACCACATACCAATACGGTCTCTACGATCCTGAAGGTCTTGAAAGAAAAGAATTTTGTGGATTATACCATATTCGGAAGGCAGCATGAATATTTCCCGCTCATTTCGAAAGAGCAATACAGTGGCAAATCCATGAAAAGCCTGGTCAAAAATTATTTTTCCGGTTCTTACACTAACGCGGTTTCTTTTTTAGTAGAGAAAAACGAAATGAGTGTAGAAGACCTGGAAATGCTATTGAACGAACTTAAAAATAAAGACTAATGGAAGCGGTATTTATCTATCTGGGCAAAATGGTCCTGGTCTCGGGGCTGATGTTTGGCTATTACCAATTATTGCTGAAGGATAAGACCTTTCATCATTACAACCGCTTTTACCTTTTAGGCACCCTGTTGGTTTCCCTGCTTTTGCCTTTATTGAAAGTAAGTTATTTTACGATTGCTGTAAATAAAGATATTTATGTATGGATCAATAAACTGCAACCGGTGAGTAGTGTAGCCAATGATGGCGGGATCTCTGTTCCCGGTATCCTGGTATGTATCATTGCTCTACTCTCCGGGCTCTTAACTGCCCGGTTTGTTTATGGGATCTTTAAAATTTTAAAACTTAAGCGTCGTTTTCCCCGGGAACAGTTTGAAGGGATTAATTTCTATCAGACTGACCTGGCGAGTGCTCCTTTCTCTTATTTCAGGAATCTTTTTTGGAAAAACAACATCCCCTTACATTCCGACCTGGGTAAACAAGTCATGAAGCATGAAATGGCCCATATTGAACAGAAGCACACCTATGATAAAATAGTGATAGAAATAGTAAGAGCTATTTTCTGGTTCAACCCTTTCTTCCATTTAATAAAAAAAGAAGTATATCTTATACATGAATACCTGGCGGATCATAAAGCTATCAAAAAGGCGGATACCAAAGCATTTGCGCAGATGCTCCTGGCCAGCCATTTTTCCGGAAGCACCTTACCGGCTGCCAGTCCCTTGCTTAATACTCATCTCAAAAAAAGATTACAAATGATTCAAACCTCAAAAACCAAGTTTAGTTATGCGCGCAAAATGCTCGCCCTGCCTTTATTGTTCTCGATTGCCTTTGCCTGCGCTGTACATGCCCGAAACAGCGAGATAACAGCCGTTAATAAGGAAATAGCCCAGGCTGTAAATCAAATGGAAAAGCCTGGTACAACCACTACAACAACGACTAAGGCTACCACGGAAACGGATCTTTTTATCAACACAGGTGAAGGCAAAGCCCGCTCAAAAGAATTGGAGCAGCCGGCCTATGCACTGCAGCAAAGTGAGTTTAAGATCGATGAGCTGGACCAGCAAATCCGCCGGATAGAACAATCATTGGAAGCACTGGATCCCGCCTCTGAAGAAGCTTCGGTAAAATTTGACCAGATAGCCGCCTTGAGCGAAAAAATAAGTGCCCTGATCAATACGGAGGATTTTCAACGCACAGTAACAGTCCTTAACAACAACACTGTTCATTATACAAATGTATTAGGCAAAGAGGAACAAGAAGAGATAAGGGCTGAAGCTGCCCGTGCTAAAGAAGAAGCCGCGATAGCGTTGAAAGAGGCGAAGCTGGCCATAAAAGAAGCCGCATCAGCCAGGGCAAAAGCAGCTTTAATGCAAATAGAGGCTGCCCAGGAGAAAATAGCTGCGGATATGGCAAGGCAGGCAGCTGCAGCGGCACGCGAGGAAGCAGTGCGAATGAAAGAACAGGAAAGTAATCGCTAAGCTAACCTAAACTCTGCTCTTTAGGCAGCCAGGATAAAGGCTGTTGTTATCTCAATTTTTACTGTAAAATAATTTCAGATGAATTACTACAATTTCATCGGGTACTTCTTTTTACTTTTAATAGCCGCTTATGCAGGCAATAATGAAGAGCTTGAAGCATTAAAAGAAGAGGTTTATAGTATCCGTAAAACAACCGCAATAATGCGTAAAGAGCTCGCATTAGTCCGGGAAGAGGTAGCGAATAGGGAAGATAAAATCCCTCCTGTTAATACAGCCGACATCGCTACAGAACAAGCAAGCCCGGTAATAGAATAAACCGCAGAAAGAAAAATCAGGCCAAGGCCATCAGACTTCACCTAATTAAATCACTTGCAAGCAGCCTGTTTCAGGTCTGTTATTTGCTTAACTTTTATTGTAAAATTAATTTCAGATGAATTACAAAAATCTCATCCTGGGCCTTCTTTTGTGTGCCATAAGCACTTATAGCTTGGGACAAAATAAGTCAGTAGAGAAAAGACTGGATACTTTGTTTAATATGCTCGCCGCCCAAAACCAGTTCAGTGGCAGCGTATTGATCGCCGAGCAGGGCAAAGTCTTGTACAAAGCCGGTAAGGGCTATAGTAATGAGCTAAACAAGGCCCGCAATAATCCCCAAACCGTTTTTGAGCTGGCCTCCTGTAGCAAACAGTTTATAGGCGTAGGTATCGCATTACTGCACCGGGAAGGTAAAATAAATTATACGGATGATATAACCCGCTATCTCCCGGAATTACAAAATTTTAAAGGGGTGAAAATCTATGACCTGTTGCACCACACCAGTGGCATACCCGAGTTTCTGGCAGGGTTCCGGGAAAACTGGAACAATAATAAGATCGCTACTAATGCGGACCTGGTGCAATATTATGCACAGCGGAAAGATACCCTGGAATTTACCCCCAATACCCGGCACGATTACTGTAATACCAATTATGCGCTCTTAGCCACGATCATAGAAAGAGCATCCGGCCAGGACCTGGACAGCTATTTGTCCACAAAAATATTTAAGCCCCTAAAAATGGACCGGACCTTTATTTACAACAGGCGCCTGGCTCCCCGGGATATTAGCAATTACGCGACCGGCTATGTATGGGTGCCGAATTCTTTTGAAAAGGCAACTACAGACGATGAAAGAGTAGGGCGGATGATGGCCTGTTATATGGATGGTATAGTGGGCAATGCAAAAGTAAACTCTACTGTTGAGGATATGTATAAATGGATCAATGCACTTAAAAGCAACCAATTATTAAGCCGGCAGGAATTTGATACTGTTATGGCCGTTAGCCAGACAAACGAACATAAAAAGGTCAATTATGGTTTTGGCTTTGATGTACGTCAAAAAGAGTATAGGCTCAAGAGCTACGGGCATACCGGCAGCTGGGATGGTTACATCACACTTACTTATCACGATGTGGAAAAGGACAGGACCATCATTATTCTGAACAACTTTGATAAAGGAATTTGTCCTTACGATGAAATTGTCGGGATCCTGGAGGACAAGCCGGTTGCTGATCCTATACCCAAAAAAATAAAATTACCGGAAGCGGCCCTCAGGCAATTTGCGGGGACATATACCGACCCCGGGGATACGGCAACAAAGCATATCATTTCCTACCTGGACCATCATTTAGTTTATAATACCGATAAAGTAGACTGGGACATGCGGTTCTTTCCCACTTCCGCGAACACTTTTCAGGCAATCATGCAGGGTGGTGCCGATGGATCAATGAAATTTACGCCGCAAAGTGATGGCACTATACAATTAGAAATGACCCAATATGGCCATAAGATCGGGGAAGGCGTGCGCAAATAAAGTGGCTTCTTTGGGTACTGCTGGTATATGCTTAATTTAGTAGTGCTAAATCATGCGTACAACAACACAATTAAATTGAACCGATGATAAATCCGGCATCCCGTTTCCAGGCTGTAGTCAATAATTTTTCGAAAAATGAACAGCAGGTTGCCGCTTGCTGGCATGAACTTGAAACTGCCTACAGTTCGCCAGGGCGGCATTACCATACGCTGCGGCATATTGAGCAGATGCTTACTGCACTGGATGAGGTAAAAGAAGCCTGTACCGACCCCGAGGCGATCCGGTTGGCCATATTTTATCATGATATTGTTTACAATGCCCAAAGGAAAGATAATGAAGCGCGAAGTGCTGTGATAGCACGTAAAAGGCTGGCAATGCTTGGCTTTAAGCGTATCGGTAAAGTTGTAGCCTTGATCCTCGCGACGCGAAAACATGAAAAGTCTGAGGATAGGGATACGAATTACCTGCTGGACATAGACCTGAATATATTAGGCGCCGCATGGCCGCAGTACCTGGATTATGCGCAACAAGTGCGTGAAGAATATATTATATACCCCGATGAGCTTTATAAGCCGGGCCGGGTACAGGTACTCAGGCATTTCTTAAGTGCGGCGCGCATTTTTAAAACAGATTATTTTTATAATAAACTGGAAGCGCGGGCCAGGGGTAATTTACAGAAGGAAATAATGCTATTGTCCTGATGTTATTGCATGGCGTACAAAACAAAATGGAGGCAAATTTGCCTCCATTTTGTTTTGAAACTTATTTTATTGATTACCTGTTTTCCATTTCTGCTTCAATCAGGGTCTCCACGTAATTTTTAAGTGCCGGGATTTTTATTTTTTCCGCCACATCAAAAGCAAATGCTTTTACCATTAACTGTTTGGCCTGGTTTTCGCCGATACCACGGCTTTTCAGGTAGAATAAAGCTTCTTTATTCAGCTGGCCTATAGTAGTACCATGGCTACATTTCACATCATCTGCGAAGATCTCCAGCTGCGGCTTGGCATTCACGGTCGCCTGCTCGCTGAACAAAACATTATTACTTTGCTGGAAAGCATTAGTTTTTTGCGCGTCTTCATAAACGAAGATCTTACCGTTAAACACCGCCTTACTCTTATCCATGATAATGCCCTTGTACAACTGGTTGCTTTCGCCTCTTGGCATCTTGTGATGCACTTCGGTATGGTTGTCCACCAATTGGCTATCTGCGGTCAGGTAGAGACCATATAAATGGCTTTCTATATCGACATCGTTCAGGTGTAAAGCCAGGTTGTTTCTTACAAAACCGGCTCCCGGTAAAGTGAAGGTATAATTGCTGTAATTGGAATGTTTTTGCTGCGCGGCTTCTGTTCTTTGAATAATGCGCAGGTGGGCATCTGCCTTCTGGAGATCATAGTGGTTGAACTTTGCATTTTCAGCCAGTACCACTTCTGCAGCTGCATTTAAGAATACAGGCTGTGCAATATCTGTCAGGTAGGACTCAACGACATTCAGTTCCGCGTTTTGATCCAGTACAAAAAGGTCCCTGCTTTGCTGCATCATTGCCTGCCCGCTAAGGATCACTTTAATAACGTGAATCGGTTTTTCTACCACAACATTTTTTTCAACGGCGATGAAAACACCATCCTGGAACATCGCGCTGTTTAAAGCGGCGAATGCATTGTCTTTAATATTCAGGATCTTGCCAAAATGATCCTGGAAGCCTGCTTGCTCGGTCGCCTCTTTGATCTCGGAAAAATGCAAACCTTTTTGTTCCGGTAACTTGCTTAAGCTATCAGCGATAACACCATTGATCAGGACTACACGATCAGCTTCGTCTTCAGCAAAAAGATTTCTGTAGGTATTTTCAATGAGTGCTTTTGCTTTATTGATTTGCTCCGCATCTATTGTAGTTGCTGCGGTTAATTCATAGCTGGTCTTTACCACCGGTAAAATGTTGGTAAAGCGCCACTCTTCATTTTTTATAGAAGGAAATCCCAATTTACGGAAAGCTTCCATAGCCTCAGTACGGTATGCTTTTGTACTGTCCTGGTTTTGCAGGATCAACATATCATATTGTGCCGCCAGGCTTTCAAATAAAGGTGATTCCAATTGTTTTATTGAAGTCATTATTTAATAATTACTTTTAATAGTTCGGTTGCTCTCGTTATTGTTTTAGCGCAATAACACATCAGCACGTTTTTTAATTAGCTTATCCGCTAAGCTACTCATTAATTCTTCGTCAACCAGTCGTAGCCTTTCTCTTCCAGTTCCAGGGCCAGTTCTTTGCCCCCTGTTTTGATGATCTTACCATCAGCCAGTACGTGTACAAAATCCGGTACGATGTAATCCAGCAAACGCTGGTAGTGTGTAATGAGGATGAAAGCGTTGTTTTCACTACGCAGTTTATTCACGCCACGGCTTACGATACGTAAGGCATCGATGTCCAGGCCGGAATCCGTTTCATCCAGGATGGCCAGCTTAGGCTCCAGCATGGCTAATTGGAAAATTTCGTTACGTTTTTTCTCACCACCGGAGAAGCCCTCGTTAAGGGAGCGGTTGACCAGCTTGGCGTCAAACTCTACCAGTTCCTGCTTCTCGCGGCTTCTTTGTAAGAATTCTTTTGCTGTCAGCGGAGCTTCACCACGGTAAGTGCGGATCTCGTTCATCGCCGTTTTCAGGAAGTTGATATTGGATACACCCGGGATTTCGATCGGGTATTGGAAAGCCAGGAATACACCTTCACGTGCCCTGTCTTCAGGAGCCAGTTCCAGGATGTCTGTGCCATCCAGGGTCACGGTACCTTCTGTTACTTCATAATTTTCACGACCGGCTAAAACTGAAGCAAGGCTTGATTTTCCGGCTCCGTTGGGCCCCATGATCGCGTGCACTTCGCCCGCTTTAACTTCCAGGTTTAATCCTTTTAAAATTTCTTTATCTTCTACACTGGCGTGCAAATTTTTGATTGATAACACTTTCTTAGATTTTGAATTTTGAGTTTTGAATTTTGGGTTCAAAGCTCTTTATTAATATTTGTTGCTGTTGTTTGTTTGTTGTTTATCCCTTTTTCTTTTGATTGAGTCAAAAGAACCTAAAGAATACTTACTATTTTATTTACTCGCTTTTGCTATTGCAAGTATAGCATTAATGAGCTTATTTACTTTTTCTGTGCCATAAGATAATTTCATATAAACCGAATGATTACCGAAGTTATTCGTTATCGTTTCGCCATCATCGCCGGTTTGTTTTTCGATAATATCTTCATCACCTTTTGTCATAATGGTAATGTCCAGATTTGTGTTATCAGAAATATCTATGCTTTCTGTAAACATTGGAATTTCACTTATTTTATTCAAAGGAATTGTAGTTACGATTTTATATTTACGCACGCCATAATCGGTGGAAATATTGGTTTCGCTGATGACAAAAGTATTTCCCTTAAAAGCAACTTTTACATCGCTTACTTTTTGGCCAACCGTATTTTGGGCATCTTTTGCATAATTATTGTTGATTTCATCTGTCACCCATTTTTTCAAAGTTTCAATATCATTGGACTGAGCAAAGAGGCCGACTGACATTATTAAAGCCCAGGTTAAAAGCAATACTTTCTTCATTAATTTGTTTGATTTTATTTCGTGTTTAAAACAATTATTTTTCTTATTGACCAATGCTTCATTCAAGTTAAAACGGTATTTCAAAAACTGCTTATCTTGTTTGTGGTAAAAGTTCACCATCACCAGCTAAATAGGTAGCTTCTATCCTGTTTTCATTATTTAATTTTACCCCTCCCATTTGTAATGCCACCCTTTGAAAAGGTAAATTCATCCGGATTGGTAAAACACATTCGACCTCATAGAAATAACTAAGGAAGTTAGTAATGTAAAATGAAGTTTTTATATACCTCATAATCCTGAATGTCTAATTTATGTAAGCATTAGCCCACACTTCCTTCGAGCGATACGGCAAGCAGCTTTTGAGCCTCTACCGCGAATTCCATTGGTAATTTGTTCAGTACTTCTTTAGCGAAACCATTCACGATCATCTCTACCGCTTTCTCGGTATCGATACCGCGCGCATTTAAGTAGAAAATCTGGTCTTCACCAATCTTTGATGTAGTGGCTTCGTGCTCTAAAGTAGCTGTCGGGTTTTTACCTTCAATGTAAGGGAAAGTATGCGCGCCGCAGCGATCGCCGATCAGCATGGAATCACATTGGGTGAAGTTACGCGCATGATCTGCTTTAGTACCGATGCTCACCAGGCCGCGGTAAGAATTCTGGCCGTTACCGGCAGAGATACCTTTGGAGATGATGCGGCTACGGGTATTTTTACCCAGGTGCAGCATTTTGGTGCCGGTATCGGCAATTTGCTTGCCTTTAGCTACCGCTACACTATAAAACTCACCATAACTATTATCACCTTGTAAGATCACAGAAGGATATTTCCAGGTAATGGAACTTCCTGTCTCTACCTGGGTCCAGGAAATAATGCTGTTAGCACCTTTACAGATACCGCGTTTGGTTACGAAGTTGTATACGCCACCGTTACCTTCTTTGTCGCCAGGGTACCAGTTTTGTACCGTACTGTATTTTACCTCGGCATTTTTCTGGGCTACGATTTCTACTACGGCAGCGTGCAATTGGTTCTCATCACGTTGCGGTGCCGTACAGCCTTCCAGGTAGCTCACATAAGCATCCTCATCGGCGATAATTAAGGTACGCTCAAACTGGCCGGTGTTTTCGGCATTGATCCGGAAATAAGTAGATAGCTCCATCGGGCAACGCACGCCTTTAGGGATATATACAAAGGAACCGTCCGAGAAAACAGCCGAGTTAAGCGCGGCGAAAATATTGTCGGTTTGTGGTACCACAGAACCTAAGTACTGCTGTACCAGTTCCGGGTGGTCCTTGATCGCTTCAGAGATGGAGCAGAAGATAATGCCGTGCTTCTTTAATTCTTCTTTATAGGTGGTCGCTACAGAAACGGAGTCAAATACGGCGTCTACCGCTACTAAAGGTCTTTCCACCGGGTTGCCGTTTTCGTCTAATTGTTGCTCCGGCTCGTCTTCTTTAACGCCCAGCAATTTTTTACGCTCATTTAAAGGAATACCCAGTTTCTCGAAAGTAGCCAGTAGTTCCGGGTCTACTTCGTCAATACTATTGTATTTCGGGGTGTTTTTTGGCGCGGCATAGTAGGAAATGCCCTGGAAGTTCATTTCCGGCATTTTAAAGTTCTGCCAGTCCGGCAATTCCATTTTCAAAAATGCCTGGTAGGCTTTCAGCCGCCATTGCAGCATCCACTCCGGTTCATTTTTTTTGGCAGAAATAAATCTTACGGTGTCTTCATTAAGACCTGGAGGCAGGATATCCATTTCGATATCGGTAATGAACCCATGTTCATACTCTTTCTCTGCAAAGGACTCTAAAAATTCGGTATCGCTACTAATATTGTTGTTGTTGTTTTCCATCACAAAGTCTTGTTGTTCACTTCATTGTCAAAGGTCTGGTTCCGTTATGTTCAAGGTGGTAACGAAAAGGTCCAAACTGAATAGGCAAAGATACAGCGAGATTTACAGATTACCGAATACCCGGCGGAAAAAGTATTGTAAAATTTATTGATACATATATAGCCTGTATAAATAAGTAAGGCTACCCGAAGGGTAGCCTTTTGTACAATTTTTTATGCTCTTATAAAGTATTATCGCTTACACCCTGGTCATTGGTTTGTGCGAGGATCTTACGCTGCCCTAAGTCGGAGTTGACGACTTCGATAGTCACATTTGCCAGTCCGCTATTGGTAAAACTAAGATCTTTTGCAGCGCGATGAGTCAGGTCAATTACCCTTTTAGGATGTCCTATGCGGTCATTTACTTTAACATAAACCGTTTTGCCGTTTTTGTTATTGGTAACCTTCAGGTAAGTTCCTAATGGGTATTGATTGCAGGCAGCAGTGTATTTTGTGTTGCTAAAGGTTTCGCCATTAGCTGTTTTCCTGCCTACAAATTTGTTGTGGTAATAACTTGCTGTACCGGTTTTTGAATCACCGCCTTTCTGCGCGTTCAATTGAACGGCCGCGAAGTTTACCATCAAAAGAGCTATAATTGAACATACAATTTTCTTCAGCACCATAATCCAAATATATTTTTTGTTCGGTTGCAAAGGTAGCTCCATATACCTCAAAATGCAAGCTTTTATCGTTAAAAAAATGCCAACTAGATGTTAAGTTACTTGTTATCAATAGTTTATGATTTGTTATTTATATGTTGTGAGCCTTTGCGCGCTTTATTTTAATCATTTCTGCGCTCTAAATAAGTGGCTTTGAATTTAGATTTCGAAAAAAATAAAATGATAAATCTTTGTTTTTACCACCTTAAAAATTATATTTGTGAGCTAGATTGAGTTCTGAAACTATTAACGTTTCGGTCTTGAAGAAGCTTGTTGGTCGATTTTTAAATCAAGATATTAATTCTGATGAAAAAACTTTTACTTTCTGCAATTGTAGCTTTACCACTTATCGTGAATGCTCAAAAACACCATGAGATCGGTATTACTGCCGCTGCAAGTACGTTTTACGGAGATTTACAACCGAATTTTATTCCTGAAGACAATCGCCTGATGCGCCCGTCTTTTGGAATTATATACAAATATTTTGTAAATAATCATTTCGGTTTCAGGTTCGCCGCAAACTATATTAACCTCACTGCGGCAGACAGCGTTTCCCTGAATGCAACTTACAAAAAAAGAAATTTAAGCTTTACCAACAGGATGGGAGAGATTTATGGCGGTATAGAATTGAACCTTTTGCCGGTAGGAGGGGAGAGCCGTTTTAAATTCACTCCATACATTTTTGCGGGTGTAGGTGCCTTTTATGGTAATCCTTTCGCTTATGACCCAACAGGAGAGAAACATTATTTACGGGATTTGAGAACAGAAGGGCAAGGTTTATCCCAATACCCTGACCGAAAAGTTTACCCACTTGTAAACGCGGCTTTCCCGATCGGTGGTGGTTTTAAATTCTTCATTGGTAAAACCGTAATGCTATGTGGCGAAGTTAACCTGCGCTATACCTCTACTGATTATATAGATGATGTAAGTAAAACGTATGTAAACCTGGATACCTTAAGCCGTTATGTAAGTAAAGAGGCTGCAGCCATGTCGTACCGGGGTAACGAACATTATTTCTGGGATGGTAATTATCCTAACTACCGGTTCCAGCGCGGGGATTTCAAAGGAAACGACTGGTACTGGACCGCGGGTATTACAGCGACCATTTATTTTGACGCCTTTGGTAATGCGAAAAGATATTTACAATCACGTTGCCCGAGAATTTTTGGAAGAGGGCAATAAAATATATTTAAATTCTATAAAAATATTAAGGGAGCTAACATTGTTAGCTCCCTTAATATTTATTGCTATTTTATTTTTAGTAAAAATCTGCCTGGAGATAATCGGCCTCGCCCCGGGTGTCAGCCATCACCACAAAACCAACACTTCCTTTAACTATGTATCGTGCGGGTACCGTAAACACCCTGCTGTTATTAATGTAGCCTACCCAGTTATTGCCTACCTGCTCTATGCGCAGTTCGTTCCAGTCGCCATTAGGCCTTACCGCTGAAGATAAAGTAGGCGCGACTATTGCCGTGATATCGGCGGGACCACCATTTAGGCCCTCATCCCATAATGCGAAATAGCCGTCATAACTTACCGTGAAACTATACCCGTAAGCGCCGGTACCTTCATCATAGCCGAAGAGTAAGCCCATATTGTTATCAGAACCTATCCTGGTTTGCAATACAAAATCCCTGTCGGGGTTAAACCTTATATCTTTGGATTTGTAATAAGCGACACCGGTAGGGTCCAGGTAATTGAACGAGAAAGTCCCGTTAGCGATCACTCCATAAGCATCCCATGCCGGGTCTGAGAAGTTCCATCCGTTCCTGTTGTCATCAAATTCATCTACAAACGTATAAGTATTCTCACCGCCGCCCGGAGGATAAGGATCTACATAGGCGGGTCTACAGCTACCTAATAATACACTAAAGCCTAAAGTCGCGTATAAAAATATCTTTTTCATTATTCCTGTTTTAATTGCTGTGTGAATATTTATGTTATCTAAGACTGTATCGCTCCGCTAAGGTTTAAATATTCCTTTGTAAAAGTAGATAAGAAAATATTTAAAATTGAAATTAATCTTGATACCTTTGCGGCCTTAAAAAAAAATTTATGACCCCGGAACAAGCAAAAGATGCACTAATGAAGCAGGATGGATTCTCTAAATGGCTGGATGTCCAGATAGAGAAAGTGGCCCTGGGCTACTGTAAGCTCCACTATACGATCCGCCCTGAGATGCTGAATGGGTTTGGAACGGTACATGGTGGTGTACTGTTTTCCGCTTCAGATTCAGCCCTGGCTTTTGCCTGCAATTCCCATGGTACCCTGAGCGTAGCGCTTGACGTTTCCATTTCTTTCACCCGCCCCGCTTTTGTTGGGCAGGTGCTAACGGTTGAGGCTCAGGAAATTAACCTGGGTAAAACCACCGGTCTTTATGATATTAAAACCTACAACCCGGAGGGAAAGCTTATTTGTGTTTTTAAAGGAACAGTCTACCGTACCGGAAAAGATATTGAGGCTTAATATATTATCTTTTCCTTATCTTTTTGTTTTTACGGGCTTTTTTTGAAAAGCTCTTTATAGTTTTGTTGAAATTTTCAACCTTATCATTGCTAGAAATGAAAACCAGTTTAAAAATATCCCTTTTGTTGCTCTTTGCTTTGCTGCGTCAAAGCGCGTCAGCGCAAACCCTGATTGTTAATCCGCATACTGATGGGGGCTTTGAAATGGGCAATACTTTCGCCGCGAATGGCTGGACCTTACTCAATAACGCATCCGGGGGCAATAACTGGTTCTTGTCTGCAAGTACACTTACTACAGGGAGCCATTCATTTGCGCCTACAGACAGCAGAGTAGCCTATATATCCCAATCGGCCAACGGAGCCAGCTGGACCTATGACATCACTGATTATTCTACAACACATATATATAAGAACGTTACTTTCCCGGCAGGCCAGGAAATTATTAAACTGAAATTCCGGTGGAATGCCCAGGGGGAAGGCCCCAGGTACGATGTGCTATATGTTTTTACCTGCCCTACTACACTGACCCCGGTTGTGGGCCAGCCTTCCGGTACCGCGGTTTTTCCTACCTGGACCGGTACGGGAACAGTTATGGTTCATGATACCTTGTTTACTTCTCCTATAAATACAGGGTCTACCAGTGAGGTAACCCTTCCTGCTTCATTTGCCGGAACCACCAGGCGCCTGGTATTTACCTGGAAAAATGGTAATACCTTAGGCGTTCAGCCACCCGCCGCTATAGATAGTATCTGGTTATTTTCTGACTGCCCGAAGCCAACAGTTACGTTGAATAACCTGAGCAATAACTGTAGTAGTAATATAAATATCCAGGCGCTTGTAGGTAATTCCCAAACCGGCGGAACTTATCAATGGTTTGTCAACGGCAACTTAGTGCCGGGAGCCACTACCGCTAACTTTCAAAGTAATACAACAGCGTCCGGAAGTACGGTAAAATGTGTGTACAGCAGTAATAATGCTTGTAACTATAAAGATTCGGCACAATTGTTGGTGCAGTATAACCTTAATGCGCAAAAAACAGAAACCCTGAGCGTGTGCACTGAAGAGCTACCCATGACCTGGAGAAGTGTAACGATCCCTGCAAATGCGGTAAGTAATCCAAATTATATTTCGGTAACCGTTCCCGCACCCGGCGGTTGTGATAGCCTGATTACTTTAAACTTGCAAGTAAGACCATCTCCGGCTCCTAAAACAGAATACCTGTCTTTATGCAGGGGGCAATTGTCACAGCAGCAATGGCGCGGAAAATCTATTCCGAATAATGCACAAAGCAACCCGCGCTTTGATTCTGTACGTGTATTTAACCCTGCCGGTTGTGACAGCCTTATTTACCTGAACCTGAACGTGATAGAAACTGCAAAGATTGTTGCCGATACTATCAGCGCGTGTAATGCCATTATTCATAACGGCCGGAGGTACGATACTTCTGTAGTATTGTATGATACGCTCAGGAGCCAGTCCATGTGTGATAGTATTGTATATATTACTCATATCAATATAGAACCGTTTTTACTTGATTTGTACCTGTTACGCCCGCAACGTTACCTCCCGGGAGAACAGATTACGCTTCAAGCCCAGGGAAATAGCAATCATTTCGAGGTCATTTCCTGGTTGCCGCTGTCCCTGTTCCCTGCCCAATCCAGTGCTTTACAATTCATAGCCGGCCCTGAAGAGCAATTGGTGCAGGTAATCGGCAAAAACGAATTTGGATGTGTGGACACTGCCGATCTGTATTTGAAAGCAGTGGTGCTGGATAAAGACTTTGCGATGCCGAATGCCTTTACGCCAAACGGAGATGGGAAGAATGATATTTTTGCACCTGTTTTCAGGATGCAACAGGATTTTACGATTATTTCTTTTGAAATATTTAACCGTTGGGGACAAAGAGTTTTCGGGTCTTATACCGGTTCCGGCGCCAAAGGTTGGGATGGCTTTCATAATGGCCGTCAGGCAGAAGTAGGTACCTACCATTATGGCATAAGAGTCCGTTTTCTGGATGGTACCGAAGAATTCAGGAAAGGGGATGTGGTACTTATTAAGTAAGACTCCTGCCTTTAACAGATCATTTGGGAAAAATGTCCTTTGTTTATAAATTCTTAGGTCAGGCAATAGCTTAATTTACTATTTTTGCTAGTTAAATAGTACTTTAAATGGAAGAAATTAAAGCAGGCCCATTGCTGAGCGCCATAGAGTATCCCTCAGACCTACAAAAGTTAGACAAACTACAATTACAACAGGTTTGTAATGAGTTAAGACAGTTTATCATAGACTGTGTAAGCGTAAACGGAGGTCACTTTGGTGCAAGCCTGGGTGTGGTAGAGCTTACCGTTGCCTTGCATTATGTGCTGAACACTCCTTATGATAAACTTGTATGGGATGTAGGGCACCAGGCTTACGGGCATAAAATTCTTACCGGAAGAAGGAAGGTATTTCATACCAACCGTAAGATGAATGGCATAAGCGGCTTCCCGAATATAAAAGAAAGTCCTTATGACGCTTTTGGTGTCGGGCACTCTTCCACTTCTATTTCCGCGGCCCTGGGTATGGCCATTGCTTCCAAGGTAAAGGGCGAAACCGACCGCAGGCATGTTGCCGTTATCGGTGATGGTGCTATGACCGCTGGTCTTCCGTTTGAAGCCTTGAATCATGCGGGAGTGGCCAATGCCAATATCCTGGTTATACTCAATGATAATAATATGAGTATTGATGCCAACGTAGGTGCGTTAAAGGAATACCTTACTGATATTACCACTTCGAAAACATACAATAAACTCAGGGACGACTTCTGGCACCTGCTGGGTAAGCTGCCCGCCCCGGGCTTCCAGCGCAGCATGGCCTCTAAAATAGAAGCCAGCCTGAAAGGGGTCATTTCCAAATCAAGCAATCTTTTTGAAGCGCTTGGCTTCCGTTATTTTGGCCCGGTGGACGGCCATAATGTGGTAAAGCTGTCGGAGCAGATCAGGGATATCGCAGATATGCCCGGTCCTAAGATTTTACATATCAAAACCGTAAAAGGGAAAGGCTACGACCTGGCAGAAAAAGACCAGACCCTGTGGCATGCTCCCGGCTTATTTGATAAAGTAACCGGCCAGATCAATACAAAAACTTTCGACTGTCCACAGGCGCCTAAATACCAGGATGTCTTTGGTAAAACTATAATAGAGCTGGCGGAGCAAAACCCTAAGATCATGGGGATCACTCCGGCCATGCCTTCCGGCTGCTCGCTAAAATATATGATGGCAGAGATGCCGGACCGCGCATTGGATGTGGGTATTGCAGAGCAACACGCGGTTACCGTAAGTGCCGGCCTGGCCGTGCAAGGTATGAAGGTGTTCTGTAATATTTACAGCTCTTTCATGCAAAGGGCCTATGATATGGTCATTCATGATGTAGCCATCCAAAATCTGCCGGTGATCTTCTGCCTGGACAGGGCAGGATTGGTAGGGGATGACGGGGCTACCCATCACGGCGCTTATGATATCGCTTATATGCGTTGTATACCAAACATGATCGTAAGCTCGCCAATGAACGAGGCGGAATTGCGTAACCTGATGTATACCGCCCAGCTGGACGAAACTACCAGTCCCTTTGTGATCCGCTACCCGAGAGGGCAAGGCGTAATGCCGGAATGGAAAACAAAAATGGAAGCGGTGGAAATCGGGAAAGGCCGCAAGATAAAGGACGGAAGTGGTATCGCTATTATAACAATAGGCCATCCCGGTAATTTCGCTGTAGAAGCCTGCAGGCAACTGGCCACCTATGACCTGGATCCTGCTCATTATGACCTGAGGTTTGTAAAGCCATTAGACGCAGCCATGCTGCATGAAATAGGGCAGAAATTCGATAAAGTAATTACGGTTGAAGACGGGTGTATACAAGGAGGTATGGGCTCGGCAGTACTTGAATTCTTTAATGCTCATGGCTATAAGCCGGAAGTGCGCATGTTGGGTATACCTGATGAGGTGGTGGAGCATGGTAAACCGGAAGAATTATACAGGATGTGTAATTACGATGTGACCGCTATCATAGAAACCGTGCAGGAGATGGCTGCGGCCACGAAGCCGGTAACAGCAAAAGTTTAAGGTCAAATTAGCATATACTTAGCGTTTTATACTTAAACTCTGGTATATTTTTGTATTCAAACATTATTATAAAACAAAAGAGAAAAATATGAAGAAATTATTGGCAGTTGCAGTAGCTATTATTGGATTATCTACCGGGGCTATGGCACAACAAGATGCGCAGGCAAAAGCTGTGCTGGATAAAATGAGTACAAAAGTAAAAGGGATGTCCAGCATGAAAGCCAATTTTACCCTGATCGCTACCGATGCAAAAGGTAAAACAATCATGAATCAAAAAGGTACCCTGCAAATGAAGGGCGATAAGTATAATGTAGCTTTACCAAAACAGGAAATGATCTGTGACGGTAAAACGATGTGGACTTATATGAAAGATAATAAAGAAGTACAGGTCGCCTCCTACAACGAAAGCGAAGTACAGATTTCTCCTAAAAAGCTTTTCCCGACTTCTTACGCCAGCGAGTACAATTATACTTATGTAGGCCAGAAGAATGTTAAGGGTAAAAATGTAGATATCGTTTACATGACCCCGAAGTCAAAAAAGAATTTTAAAAGCGTTACTCTTTTAGTAGATAAGGCCGGGAGTCTGGTGAGTGGTAGTGTAGAGGAAAGTAACGGCGGTTATTATACCTTCAACCTGAATGGTATCCAGGCTAACGCTGCGGGTTCAGATGCGATCTATACTTTTGATAAAAGTAAACATCCTGGTGTTGAGGTGATTGATTTGAGGTAATAGATAATATACTGTTTTCATAAAATAAGGCTACCATCCGGTAGCCTTATTTATTAGGTATAGATTAGTAATAAAGTTTAGTATTTCAGGATCTTAATTTCAGTTCTCCGGTTTTGTTCGTGGTCCGTCTCTGAACATTGCACGCCATCCCGGCATTTATTTTTCAGCCTGGACTCCCCGAAGCCCCTGGCGGTAAGCCTGGAGCGTGAGATACCTTTACTTACCAGGAAGTTAACCGCAGCTTCGGCGCGCTCCTGGGATAACTTCATATTATAATTGTTATCGCCCCGGCTATCTGTGTGTGAGGAGAGTTCTATGGTCATTTTCGGGTTACGCTTCAGGGTTTGGGCCAGGTTATTCAATACCGATGCGGCATCGGGCCGGATGAAGGACTGGTTGAAATCGTACAGGATATTTTTGACTACGAACTCTTTGCCTTCGGCAATTTCACAAACCCCCAGTTGCAGGGCTACATAAAGGGTATTGTCCCGGTCCAGGCCTTTAGTCGTTACCATTTCAGTCTGCGAGAACTTCCCGTTTTCAATAGCGACTACCTGGTAATCGGTATTTTTGTCTAATTGGTAGTAAAATTTGCCGTTTCTATCAGAAACCTGCTCGATCACTTTCCCGTCGCGTGTCCGTGTAAGCTGGGTGGTAATGCCACCTATTGCTGACTGTGTTTCGCAATCTACCGTTTGACCGCTTAAGGTAAATCTTTCATCGTCGTGATAGATCTCTTTATATACATTACTGTTTTTGAAATCCGCAAGACTTATTTCATCGGTATTGGTACTTAAATTATTTTTGTTCCCGCTGACCTTATAATTCCCGGGCTTCAGTTCGGTAGTAACAGTTCCGTTAGCATCCGTAACCGCGGTATAGGATTTGCCTTTTTGATCTACTATAGAAACCGTAACCCCGCTTAAGGCCAGTCCTGTTTTTTTATCTTTTACGGCCACCGTTGTGGCTACGCCACCTTTGCGGGTGCCGGCATTGCTACCCTCTGCGCCACCCAGTTTAAACTGTACCGCAAGTCCTAGGTTTATGTCTTGTATCGCTGCACTTTTCCGCGTTTGTTCCCGGTTAAAATATTCAAAGACATTATTGATGTATTCACCCTCTTTCTCTTCCTGCCGGAACTCTATAGTTTTTATCTGGCTGGTCTGCTCATGGCTGATCACTGAAAACTCACCGCTTTTTCCGAATGTTCTTAAATAATCGGCCTGTATGCCAATGCCGATCTTAGGGCTAATATTATAGATCACCTTCATGCCCAGTATGCCCATCAGGGCTATGGGTTTGTCGTTGCTGTTGTCGGTGCCAAAGGGGGATAAGACCGCTTCATACTGGTTAGTATAGGGGTTGAGCGCGTGTATCGTCTGCCGGTATTCGGGGTATTGCTGGAACAAGGCCCCGGCCCGGGCATAGACATTGAAATCGACATACTTGCTTTGGACCCGGTAAGCCGGCCCCAGGCTGATGCCTATATGTGAAAATGCCGTACGGTCTGACTGGGTAAATGCGGAATAGCCATTAGTAAAATTATAAACCAGGCTATTCGGGCTAAGGCTATCTGTAGGGAATGCCTGTGTAGCATGTCTCTGGTATCTTGCATCAATACCTAATCCAAAACCGGAGCCTTTGAAAAAGTAATCAAGGTTAAGGCCGGCATTAATACCGTTTTTTGCCTTTCCGATATCATTCTTGTAATCACCTAAGGGCGCACTAAGTCCTCCAAAGAGTCCCAGCTGCCAGTTAGAACCGGATTCCTGGGCCACGGAATGGATGCTCAATGCTAAACCTGAAATAAAAAGTAGTGCTTTCTTCATGCTATATTAGTTTAAATCAATATTTAATTAATTGCAAAAGTCAACACACACCGGACAAAAAAGGGGGAACTTTTTGTATATAGACGTAGTATCCGGCCTGAACCTTAGCGGCTTAGGCGAATTAATATAAAGATAATGTATTCTTTATAAGCTCAAAGTTATTTTTGTATTTTAGGGAGCAAAATACAGGAACTTATACAGTAATGGCAAAAGTAGAAAAAATAGTAAGGGATATCAGTTGGATGTCATTCAACGCGCGGGTAATGCAGGAAGCAAAAGATGAAAGTGTCCCCTTACTGGACCGGCTTAAATTCTTAGGCATATTCTCCAATAACCTGGATGAATTTTTCAGGGTAAGGGTGGCCTCTTTAAGAAGAATGGCAGCATTAAGCAAAACAGCAAAGGCTTCCCTGGAGGAAGATCCTGATAAAACCCTGAACCGGATCATGAACCTGGTGATGGAACAAAATAAGGATTTTGACAAGACCTTTTCTGTTATCATCTCAGAACTGGAAAAGAATAATATATTCTTAAAAACAGAGAAGCAGCTTACCCAGGCACAAAAAGAATTTGTCAGGAATTATTATGATGACCATGTGCGTACCCTGATCGTACCGCTCATGATTGAAAGTATCCCGCAAATTCCTTACCTGAAAGATAAATCGATTTACCTGGCTTGTATATTGGGCAGTATGAGCAACCCTATGATGCATAGGTATTCCCTCATCGAAGTGCCTACAGAACTGCCGCGCTTCGTGGTGTTGCCTTCAAGTGGTAAATACAGGGATATTATATTGCTGGAAGATATTATCCGCTTTAACCTACCCCAGTTGTTCTCCGCCTTCGGCTTCGACCAGTTTATCGGGTATGTGATCAAGGTAACCCGGGACGCGGAGTTTGATTTTGATGTAGACGGTAACGCCGACCTTATCGGTAACCTGGAAAAAGGATTGAAAGGGCGCAAGAAAGGCAAAGCCACCCGTTTTGTATATGACAAGTCGATCGATAAAGTTTTATTGGAATACCTGATTAAAAGGCTGCAATTAAAGAAAGACAATTTAGTGCCCGGCGGCAGGATCCATAACTTTAAAGATTTTATGGCTTTCCCGGCTGCAGTTTTCCAGGACCGGGTGCCGAAGCCGGAACCCATCATGCACCCGGCATTAATACAACCGGTACGCATTATGGAAGTACTGGGCAAAAAAGATATTTTGCTCAATTTTCCCTACCATTCCTTTGATCCGCTGATTGATCTGTTGCGCGAGGCGGCTATAGACCCGCATGTGGAAAGCATCAAGATTACCTGTTACAGGCTGGCTAAGAATTCGCAGATCGCTAACGCTTTATTAAATGCCGCCCGGAACGGTAAGAAAGTGACGGCTGTGCTGGAGTTAAAAGCCCGTTTTGATGAAGAAGCGAACCTGAAGTGGCGGGAAAGGCTGGCGGAAGAAGGTGTTAACGTCATCCTGGGTATACCCAACATGAAGGTACATGCCAAAATATGCCTGATTAAGAAAGTTGAGTTTGGTAAAGTGAAGCATTTTGGCTTCGTCAGTACTGGGAATTTTAATGAAGTGACTGCTAACTTTTATGGAGATCACTGCCTGCTGACTTCTAACCGGCAGATCCTGGCAGATGTGGGACGAGTATTTACCTACCTGGAAAAGCCGGAAAAAAATACTGCTTTAAAAGCATGCAAAGTGCTTCCGGTATCGCCGGTCAACATGCGTAACGCCTTCCTAGAACTGATGGATAAAGAAATTAAACACCATAAAGCAGGTAAAACTTCAGGCATAACCATTAAATTGAATAGCCTGGTGGATGAGGTATTGATGGCGAAGATCAGCGAAGCTGCAATGGAAGGGGTCAAAGTAAATTTAATCATAAGAGGTATTTGTTGCCTGATCAGTGAGAATAAAAAATTTAAAAAGACAATTAAAGCGATCAGTATTGTAGATGAATACCTGGAGCATGCCCGTGTCTTTATTTTCGAAAATGCCGGCGACCCCAAGGTGTATATTTCATCCGCAGACTGGATGGTACGTAACCTGGACCATAGGATAGAGGTAGCTTGTCCGATCATCTCTAAAGAGCTTAAAAAGGACCTTATCAATATCATCAACCTGCAGCTGGCAGAGAATGATAAAGCCCGTATCCTGGACAACCAGCAAAAGAATAACTATGTACCCCGCAAAGAGCATGAACCCGTTATACGCTCCCAGAAGAAGATCTATGAATATATAAAAGAAGAAGCGGAACAAAGTATTCCCGCAAAAGCGAAATAATTTTATAATTTCGCAACAGGATAAATATAACAGACATTGATATTAGCTGCAATAGATATTGGCTCCAACGCCGCGAGGCTGCTTATAACAGAAGTGACGACTTATAAAGACGGAACTGTTGACTATACTAAACTGAACCTGTTGAGAATTCCCCTGCGACTGGGTTTTGAGGTGTTTGAGACCGGCCTGATTTCAGCAGAAAAAACAAGGATGATCCTGGACACGCTGAAGGTGTACCGCCTGATGATGGACATTTATAAAGTAGCGCATTACCGGGCCTGTGCCACATCCGCGATGCGCGACGCGCAAAACGGGAAGGAAATTATAGACCTTGTGAAAGCGGAAACAGGTATCGGTATTGAGATCATAAGCGGGGCTGATGAGGCTAATATCATCTATGAAACGCACATCGCCGAAAACATAGACAGCCATGAAACCTTCCTCTATATTGATGTGGGCGGTGGCAGCACCGAGCTGACTATGTTCGCACAAGGGAACATTATTTTCAAAGAATCGTTTAATATAGGTACTATACGCCTGTTGAACAACCAGGTAAGCGATGCGCAGCTAGAGCATTTTAAATGGTTTGTAAAAAACCATACCAAGAATTTTGAAAATATTAAAGCGATAGGCAGCGGTGGGAATATCAATAAAGTATTTTCTTTATCAAAAACCAAAGACAACAGGCCCTTAAAGATTGAGCTGCTTAAAGATTATCATAAAGAGCTATCGGCATCAAGTATTGAAGAGCGGATGCATTTGTACAACATCCGGAGGGACCGTGCCGATGTGATCGTACCGGCTTTGCAGATCTATACTTCTGTGATGCGCTGGGCCGGTTCCCAGGAGATCTATGTACCTAAGATAGGCCTGGCAGATGGCCTGATCAAGATGTTGTACCAGCAACATACCAGGAATATTGTAAAATATTAATTATATAATAAGGAATCAGGCAGGGATCACAGCATTGTGGTCCCTGTTTGTTTAAAAGCAGATTTAACCTAACAAATTCCTGTAATGTGTTAGAAAAAAGTTTAAATTTGTTATCAGGTGAAAAATGTCATTTAAAAAATGAAGCGTACATCAGATATACAGATAGTTTTAGTAGAAGATGATAGTGTGATCAGGGATAGCTTTCAATTCTTATTGAACGAGGAAGAGGGCTATGCCGTTACCGGGGCGTTCGCTAATGCCGAAGAGGCTATCAAATCTGTTGCCAGCCTGGACCCTGATGTCGTACTGCTGGATATACAGTTGCCGGGTATCTCCGGCCTGCAGGCCCTGCCTAAAATTAAAGCACTGGTACCTGATGCGGCAGTGATCATATTGTCTGTAAATGAACACCAGGATACCGTATTTGAAGCCCTGGCTAAAGGCGCAGCCGGCTACCTGACCAAAAATACACCGCCGCAAAAAATACTGGAAGCGGTGAATGAAGTTATGCTCGGAGGTGGCCCTATGAGCGCGCATATCGCGAAGATGGTGGTCAATTCTTTCCAGAGAAGTAATGAATCGCCTTTAACCAGGAGAGAAACAGAAATTTTAGAACAAATAGCAGCAGGAAAAACGAGAGGAAAGATCGCAGATGAGTTTTTTATTGACCTGGAAACCGTGAAATCCCATTTGAAAAATATTTATGCCAAGCTGGATGTACATTCAAAAGCGGATGCGATTAAAACAGCCAGGATCAATAAATTTATATAAACCGAAATAACCCGAACCATGGAACAGTGCAGCTATTGTCACCATCAATTAATGCTTGAACCTGTTTCTTTTGTCAAACCACTTCAACGCATTGTGTAATGAAGAAATTTTTATTGCTCACTATCCAGGCAATCCTGGTGTTTACCGCAGGCACGCTTTCTGCTCATGAAGGACATGTGAGTGCCAATAGCCCGCTTCAATTTATTCCTAACCTGGGCCAATGGGCACATCCTTTTTTATATAAAGGTATATCGCCCAACGCGGATATCTACCTGGAAAAGACCGGCTTGAAAATCCTGGTTGGCCATCCTCAAAACCATGAGCTGTTTAAAGCATTCAAAGATGGAAAGCATGAGGAATCGCCTTTATTTTCTTTTCATGCCTATAAAATAAACTGGGTAAACGGTAATCCGGATGCGCAGACCCTACCCGGAAGCGCACGTCCTGATAAAGTAAACTATTTCCTGGGGAACGACCCGCAACGCTGGAAGTCAGATGTATCTGCGTACGGCAATGTGACTTATAAAGAAGTTTATCCCGGCACCGATTTCTACTTTTATACCGAAAGTTCGGGCCTCAAATATGATATCATACTCCGGCCCAATGCCGATCCTTCCAAAGTGGCCCTGGAATATGAGGGGCTTAACGGCATGCGTGTGGAGAAAGGCAACCTGGTGCTGATGACTTCGGTAGGGGAAATAGTGGAGCAAAAGCCCTATGCCTACCAGTACAAAGACGGGGTAAAGGTGGAAGTGAAATGTACCTATCGCCTGGAAGGTAATATACTTAAATTCGACCTGAAAAGTTATGATAAAAATAGTGATCTGGTTATCGATCCGCAGATCGTTTTTGCCTCTTTAACCGGCTCTGTTGCTGATAACTGGGGCTTTACAGCCACATATGATAATCAAGGGAACTTATACGCCGGAGGGATCGCCCTGGGCGCTGGCTACCCGCTTTCGACGGGAGCCCTGCAGGGTACCTATGGGGGTGGTAATGCGGGCGGGAGCTTCGGGATCGCATGTGATATTGCCGTTTCAAAATTTAATGCCATAGGCAATACGCTTGTTTATTCTACTTATATTGGAGGCAGTGGTAATGAAATGCCGCACAGCCTGGTAGTAGATGCCGGCAATAACCTGGTAATTGCCGGTAAAAGTATGTCTACCAACTATCCCACATTAGGTACAAGTTATAGCCCGGCGCATAATGGTGGCTTTGATATCATATTGACCAAGCTGAACGCAGACGGCACGGCACTCATCGGTTCTACCTATGTAGGCGGGACGGGTGATGATGGGGTAAACATAAATGCTAGCTTTTCCTCGCAGAATTCTTTAAAACATAACTACGGTGATGATGCCCGGAGTGAAGTGATCGTAGATAAGTTCGGAAATATTTACCTGGCCGGGAATACAAGGTCTACGAATTTCCCGGTTACCTCAAATGCCTTAAAGTCCAATATCGGGGGGACCCAGGATGGGGTTTACCTTAAGTTTAACGCTAACCTTTCCACGATGCTTTACGGCACCTATATCGGGGGGACTTCGGCAGATGGGGCCTATAGTATTGCCCTGGACACTTCCGAAACCAGAGTTTATATTACCGGAGGTACGGAAAGTAATGATTTTCATACGGCATCACTGTCGGGCGCTTACCAGTCTGCAAAGCCGGGCGCGATTGACGGGTTTATTATGCGTTTCGACAATACGAACAATACATTGATCAGGAGTACTTATATAGGTACCTCGGCATATGACCAGATCTATGGGGTGCAGGTCGATAATAAGAACGCGGTTTATGTGATGGGACAAACCCAAGGCAACTTCCCCGTTTTTCCTGCAGGTGTTTATCAAAATCCAAATTCCCGGCAATTTGTAATGAAGCTGGACAGTACCTTAGCTACAGGTATTTTCTCAACGGTTTACGGTTCCGGCGCAGTGTCCAATGTCAATATTTCTCCGGTAGCCTTCCTGGTAGATACTTGTGAGAATATTTATATCTCGGGCTGGGGCGGACTATCGACAGCCGGCCCTCCTACAACTGTGCTGGGAATGCCGATCACTTCTACTGCTTTACAACCTAATACAGATGGAGCTGACTTTTACTTCATTGTATTGAAAAAAGATCTGCAAAGCCTGTTATACGGCAGCTACTTTGGTTCTGCTGGTATAGAAGAGCATGTAGATGGGGGTACGAGCAGGTTTGACCCTAATGGGGTCGTATACCAGGCCATTTGTGCCAGCTGCGGGCCTACCTCTTCTTTCCCTGCTACACCCGGGGCTGTAGCTACTACAGAGAGTAGTGGTAACTGTAATCTTGGTGTTGTGAAAATCGCCTTTAACCTGGGAAGTGTGAGCACTAATGCCCAGGCTACACCATCTGCTACCGGCTGTGCGCCATTTACGGTCAACTTCCTAGATAACTCCACTAATGCAACCTCCTGGTCCTGGAACTTTGGCGACAACACCACGAGTAACCAGCAAACACCAACGCACACTTATACTACGCCCGGCGTGTATATCGTACGCCTTATCGGCTCTAACCCTGATGCCTGCCGGGTACTGGATACGAGCTATGTAACCATTACGGTTACCAATGACGCGATAACTCCTGCATTTACTACAACCATACTGGACAGTTGCGAGCAGTTAAGGGTGGTGTTCAATAATACTTCTACAGGTATTAACGGCGGTCCTACCACAGGGGCCGGGTTCTTCTGGGATTTTGGTAATGGTAATACCTTCAACGGTGCTAACCCGCCAACCCAGGTATATACCACCCCCGGTACTTTCCAGGTAAAACTGGTAATGACTATGGCCGGGGCTTGTAATACACCCGATTCGGTAGTGCAGACGCTTACCTTTGACCCGATCTACGTGAGCGCACCGGTACTGCCGGCTTTGGAAGCCTGTGTGGGCACGACAGTTAACTTTCCTACCGGAGGTACCAATGTCACTACCTATCAATGGGACCTGGGTGATGGTAATACCAGCAACTCGGCCGGTATCAGCCATACTTACAGTGATCCCGGAACATATAATATTACGCTGATCGTAGGTAATCCTGAAAGTTGTAACAAGTTTGATACAGTAAGTACTACGGTGACAGTAAGACCTGCTCCTACAGCAGCTTTTGTTTATTCACCTGCCATTGCCGAAACTAATGTTCCTTTTACATTTACCAATCAAAGCCAGGGCGCTACCGCTTATAACTGGGATTTTGGCGACAACCGTACCAGCACAGAAGAGCACCCGGTACATGAATATAACAAAAGTGGACTTTACGAGGTTTGTCTTACAGCGACCAACCAGTTTAATTGTTCTGCTAAGATCTGCAAAACATTAGAGGCCGTTGTTTACCCGCTTGCTGATGTGCCGTCTGGATTTAGCCCGAATGGAGACGGAAGTAATGATGTGTTCCGCGTGCGGGGTTACGGCATCGCTACTATGAACCTGAAAGTGTTTAACAGGTGGGGTGAGCAGGTATTTGAAACCTCAGACCAGGCTATAGGCTGGGATGGTACCTATAAAGGTAAGCTCCAGGAAATGGATACTTACGGCTATGTACTGATCGTAGAATTTGTAGACGGTACCTCTACTAAAAAGCAAGGTAATGTTACACTATTAAAATAAAGGGTAACAAGCCAATAAAAAAGACATAAGCGATACGCTTATGTCTTTTTTATTGGCTTGCACTGCTCTAAGCAAGGTTGTAACGGGTTATGCCGGATAAGGCGCTTTTATTTAGGTAAAATAAACCGAAAAGGTTTTATTGTTATGGTCGTATGGCAGTGGCCGCATGTACATTTAAACTTAGTAGTTTTGAAACATACTATATTGACACTGATAAGATTATAAAATTAATTTCTTATTTTAGTAGCTTAAAGCATTTTGGTCCTTACCTTTTGTTGTGACCTGTCAGGATGAAATAGTTTAAAACATAATTCAGATTATGGTAAGAAAGAAGTCTAATATTGATCTTGCTTTATTGCTGTTAAGGGTTTTTACCGGCGGATTAATGCTGTTTCATGGTATTGCCAAACTGATTCATGGCCATGACAAGATTAAAGGCCTGCTCCATGCTAAAGGCTTGCCGGAAGCGATGTGGCTGGGTGTTCCGTTTGCAGAAATACTGGCACCTATATTACTTATTTTCGGGGTGTTCTCCCGCGTATCGGGCCTGGTAATCGCTTTTACCATGATATTTGCCCTCTACCTGACCATTGGCTTTAATGCTTTCGGTTTAAGTAAAACCGGGGGGCTGAATGGGGAATTAAATTTCTTATTCCTGGTCAATGGTATCGTCCTCTATATCACCGGCCCCGGGAGATATGTATTACTGAGCGTAAATAAACGTATTCTGCAATAATATTTCCTCTTTATACCTGCCAGTCAATAGGCGCTTTCCCATGTGCCTTCAGGTAATCGTTACAGGTACTAAAATGCCTGTTGCCGAAGAAACCATTATGTGCGGATAAGGGCGATGGATGAGCCGATTGAAGGACCAGGTGTTTATTCTGGTCGATCAGCGCGACTTTAGAACGGGCATGTCCGCCCCATAAAATAAACACTACATTGTCTTTGCCGGAAGATACTTTTTTGATCACGGCATCAGTAAAGCGTTCCCAGCCTATCTTACTGTGAGAGCCTGCCTGCTGTGCCTGTACCGTTAAGCTGGTATTGAGCATTAACATGCCCTGTGTTGCCCATTTGGTAAGATTGCCATGACTGGGAATGATGAACCCGGTATCGTTGTGTAACTCTTTGTAAATATTGACCAGTGAAGGGGGGATCCTGATGCCTTCGGGCACAGAAAAGCAAAGTCCATGCGCCTGCCCGGGACCATGATAAGGATCCTGCCCCAGCAATACCACTTTAGTGTCTTCAAAAGAGCATAATTCAAAAGCCCTGAAGATATCTTTACCATTCGGGTAGATCTGGATACCATTCGCGATATCCTGTTTGATCCTTTCTGTTATTTTATGAAAATACTCCTGTTCAAATTCTCCCTGGAGCTGCTGCTTCCAGCTTTCCGCTATGTTTACTTTC
Organism: Taibaiella sp.; assembly: GCA_016786705.1. GTDB lineage: Bacteria > Bacteroidota > Bacteroidia > Chitinophagales > Chitinophagaceae > Edaphocola. The sequence goes on along the minus strand of JAEUVV010000013.1, from coordinate 346,271 downwards.
ATGATGCCTGTGCTTTTAGGTCCAGTACTTTTATTTGCAGGGTCTGCATGCCCCGCCATTCATTTTCTTCAATAGTATATACAATATCAAAAGGCTGCCCGCTATTGATAATGTCAAACTTGTGCGCCAGGTTAAATCCTATGCCGTCGATCCGTTTACTATCGGTCTGGCAAACGCTGAACTTAATATGCTGGTCTTTAACGATCCGGGTTTCGTTCCGGTAGTTACTGACGCCTTTGGTATAAAATACAGGGCGCATGTTTTCAGGGCCGAAAGGTTCGAACTGCTTTAGAATGCCATAAAAGTTACTATTGATCTGAGCCAGGTCTATTTCGGTATCGATCAGGATCTGGGGCAATAAGGATACTTCAGTGATGGTACTTTTGACAAATTGCTCAAACCGTTCTTTAAATAATCCGAAGTTTTCTTTCGGCATGGTAAGGCCGGCAGCGAAATAGTGCCCGCCGAAGTTTTCGAGTAAATCGCTGCAGGCCGCTATCGCATCGTGGATGTTGAAGCCGAAAACAGAGCGGGCAGAACCGGTAATCTTCTCGTTCGACTCCGTTAAAACGATTGTTGGTTTATAATAATGATCTACCAGTCGGGAGGCAACGATACCTACTACGCCTTTATGCCAATGAGGCCGGAATACCACGGAGCTGAAGTACTCATTCACTTCATGCTCCTCTTTCATGATCAGTAAGGCCTCGTCGGAAATTGATTTGTCCACTTCCCTGCGGTCCGAGTTGTCTGATTGTAATGCTTCCGCCAGCGTGCGTGCCCTGGTTTCGTCTTTCTCAATAAATAAAGCTACCGCTTTGTTGCCATCATCCATTCTGCCGGCGGCATTGATGCGCGGCGCGATGCTGAATACAAGATCAGATATCTGGAATATATTTTTACTCTGGATCAGGTCTTTGATCACTTTTATGGCCAGGCAGGGTTTGGTATTTACCTTTTGCATGCCAAAGTAAGCCAGGGTCCTGTTTTCCCCGTCAATGGGCACTATATCGGCAGCGATAGAAGTCGCCACAAGGTCCAGGTACTCGGCTGCATGCTCAAAGGCTAAGCCCCATTTTTGACTAAGGGCGGTAATAAGCTTGAACCCAATACCACAGCCACTCAATTCTTTGTAAGGGTAAGGACAATCCTGCTGCTTGGGGTTTAAAATAGCCTTTGCATCTGGTAAACGGTCTTCATCCGGGAGGTGGTGATCGCATACAATGATGTCAATACCCATGCCTTTTGCCCGGGCTATTTTATCTGCCGATTTGATCCCGCAATCCAGTGTAATAATCAGTGAAATACCTTGTTCCGCGCAAAGGTCTATAGCTTTGTCGGACAAGCCGTAACCTTCTGAATAGCGGTGTGGGATATAATAGCATAGCTGTTCCTCCCGGTTTGGGGCAGGAGCGTGTTGTAATAAAAAATCATAAACAGTAGCAACGGCGGTAGTGCCGTCCACATCATAATCACCGAAAATCATGATTTTTTTATCGCCTCTGATGTATTGGTCAATGCAATCTACAGCGATGTGCATGCCTTTCATCAGGAAAGGGTCATGCAAGTGGTTAATATCAGGTCTGAAGAACTGCCGGGCAGATTCATAGTCATGAATCCCTCTTTGGGCCAGGAGCCGGCAAAAAGCCCGGTTTATTTTTAGGTCTTCCTGTATTTTGTGTACTACTTTTTCATCATAAGGCTTAAACTTCCATACTTTATCTAATCTCATCGGGTGCTATATCTAGTTTGTGGGCATTACGCCATTTATCGGCGCCTGACCATCTTTTAATTTCAAAATCGGGACCAGGTTTTTTACGGATTGCCACTGGTAATTGCTCCATTTGAGCCCGTCCAGCTGCCCGGTAGGCACCAGCGTATTTTTACGTTGCGGCTGATTGATCTCAGACTCCAGGGCATTGTATACCACCATTCCTTTCTCGGTATCATAATTAAGCGAAACCTGTGCTCCTTTCTGGTATTCTATAATAAAGCGTTTGTTGCCTCTTTCGAAATAATCACCGCCAAAGACAATACGATTGCCCTGAATATTCAGTAAGTCAAGTGATTTTACACTGGTGTTTCTATTATTATGATTGACACCAAATACAAAATACAGGGTTTGCCCGTTCGCGTCTTTCTGGCTCAGGATCCTGTAGTATTCTACGCCATACCAGTTTTTATTATCCAGCAGGCCAAGCAAATCTTTATCCTGTATTGTTTCCGAGTTGTCTACTAATGGATATACGCTACCATCTGCTTTCTGAATCGCGCCATAGTACCTGAAGTGCGCGGGGGCATATTCTACCGGCCAGTTAAAGATCCGGAAGCTTTTATCTTCAGGATAAATGATATGTATCTTTTTGGAAAGTTCGGTAAAAGGGTGTTGAAAGCTGTTCGGTTGCTTCAGTATATGGCTCAGTTGCTTTACAAAAGCATGGCAATACTCAATTCTTTCCCCATGTATAGCGACCCTGTTCATCGAGTCGACAGAATTCATTAAAGAATCTTCACTTTTCTGAAAAGGAGTCGGCTGGGTAGTGCTTGCAGCGGGTTTTTGCCCCCAGGCTAATGATGCGCCCATGCATATGCCCAGTACCAGTCCTAATTTTAATATATATTTCATTGTTTTTTATTTCCTGTTTCTGTTACAGCTGCCGGCGATCCTCAGTGGAACAAACAGCAAGCTAATTTACAATAAATAATCTAAACTAACTTTTTTGCTTCATTCCATAATAAGTCTTTATCTGCCAGTGATAAAGCGGAGAAATCCTGCTCCCTGCTCCCTGCGAGGGACTCCATTTTTTCAAAACGCGATTTAAATTTCCGGTTAGTTTGTTCCAGGGCAGCTTCGGCGTCTATACCCAGGTAGCGGGCATAGTTGATCATAGAGAACAGCAGATCGCCAAACTCGGCCTGCATCAACTCCTGCTTGCCCTTACCTACTTCCGTTTCAAATTCCGAGAGTTCTTCTTTGATCTTTTCCATGGCCCCTTCTTTATTCTCCCACTCAAAGCCGACTTGTTTCGCTTTCTCCTGTAGTCTTGTTGCTTTTACAACTGCCGGCAGCGCTTTCGGTACGCCGCTTAATACAGATTTTTTACCCTCCTTAAGCTTTAATTGCTCCCAGTTTTTCTTTACCTCTTCTTCGTTCTCTACCTTTATATTACTGTAAATATGGGGGTGCCTGCCTACTAATTTGTTGCTGACGCCTTCTATCACGTCTCCTAAGGTAAATGCCTGCTCTTCTCTTGCGATGCGGGTGTAGAAAATAATGTGAAGCAGCAGGTCGCCCAGTTCTTCTTTAATGCCTTGCCAGTCATTATTGTCAATCGCATCAGCTAATTCATACAGTTCTTCTACAGTTTGCATCCTCAGGGAATGAATGGTTTGTTTTTTATCCCAGGGACATTGAGTCCTCAATTCGTCCATAATGCTGATGAGCCGGTCTAAAGATTGGTTATAGGGCATTGTTTATATTGATTTTGAAAGATAATTATGTTTGTTCAGCGTACCCGGGAATGATTCCTGGTTTGAGTTGAGCCGTTCTATTTTGTTGAGTCCCTCGTGGAATTTGTAATACTCCTGTGTGCCGTCCTGGTAATTGATCTCAATGATGCAATCTTCCCTGATCAGCCATTTTCCGGGGATATTTTTAATGATTTGCTGTTCTCTTCTAAGGCTCTTGGTCATCTGGTGTTTGGTGCCGAAAAGTAAAGTAGTTATGGGCGCTCCAAAATCATCACATTCATTTCCAAAGCAGGGAAGGGTACCGGAATAGTCACCCAGTTCAAACCCACAACTATAAGTTGCCATGGTGTCCGGCACGCTTGCCACAAGCGGTGTGGACGGGGGAGGAGACTTTTTGGCTGTAGCGCAGGAGGCCAGGAGGATGATACTCAATAGCATCATTATAGGTAAATGCCAGCGGGTATTGAGATTAAATAAAGTCAAATTGCAAGATTAATTGTTTAATGAATAAGTACGCTAAGCTTAACCTACAAATTTAAGCTTATTGCAGCACATTGTTTTGTTAATGACAGCGTACATACAATCAGATTTTAACATATTGCCTAAATTTGTCCTGATGAAAGATTTTAGTGCAGAAATAGGGTATAAAACAGCCCGTAGCGGAGGTAAAGGCGGTCAGAATGTAAACAAAGTGGAAACTATGGTGGAAGCCCGGTGGCCTGTTGCCACTTCCCAGGTATTTTCAGAGGAAGAAAAAGCGAAACTATTACAGGTTTTGGCCACGAAGCTGAACCTGGAAGGTATTTTGATCCTGCGCAGCAGCGAAACGCGCTCTCAGCTGGAGAATAAACAGATTGTCACCCGGAAAATGATCGCGTTGGTGAATAACAGCCTGATCCCTAAACGACCAAGATTGGCTACCCGGCCGAGTAAAGCGGTAAAAGAAAAAAGACTGGAAAATAAAAAACGCCAGTCCGAGCGGAAAGCCAACCGAAGAAGAGATTGGGATTAATTTTTTAATACCTGTAAAAAAGTAAGGGGAAACTGATTCAGTTTCCCCTTACTTTTTTATTCTGCCTTAAGATCAAGCGTGATATTGATATCATTTGACCCGCCTGCGTTCTGGTAATTGGCACTGTTGTAGGCCTGAGCGTCTGCATGGCTTTTGTCCAGGCCATGTCGTAACAGTGCCTGCACTTTAATGTTGCCGAGACCCGAGAAGGTTACTTTGCCATCTAAACCGATATTGTCGTCATTATATACATAATTGCTGATGGCACTGCTTGGCGTAGCAAAGAAAAAGAATTTATGCTCCGCCGCGTCTGCAATGATCTCGTTATTGATCAATTCATCGTGGGCATATAATTCAATCAGCATACGGTAGCTTTTATTCGCCTGGATCGTACTCAAGGCAGGGCTGGCGTCGCCATGCGCGTCATATTCTATGCTAACGGTATCCTGGCTTTGATTGCCGGCGGCATCCAGGCTAATCAGGTGAATTTTTATTTTGTCATATTCCTCATTGTCATGGTTGTGGTGCGGGTCTTCTTTTTTACAAGAGGCTACTGCCAATGTCGCTAAAAGTCCTGAAAATAAAATGCCTTTACTGATCTTATTGAAATACATAAAATTGTGTTTTTAGAATAAATAATTGATTTTGATACTAAAATTGCGACCGATATCATGCGCATAATACCGGTAACGGTTGAGGTAATCTTTGTATTCGGTATTGAATACATTTTCCACGGCGAGGTTCAGGTTTAAGGTGCTTCCCTTCAGGGCAAATGAGCTGCTTAGTCCTAAAGCAAACAGGCTGTAAGCCTCAGGTGGCGGCGCATAATCGCTGTTGGCATGATAGCGGCCCTGTCTATTGACCAGGTCGTTACGCAGCCAGATGCCCAGGTTGCTGACCTGCCCGGACACTTTTGTGCCATAGCTTAAAGTCTGGCTCAGGCGATCTGAAGGAATGAAAGGTAAATAGTTGCTATTGCTTATGTCTCTGGCGCGGATCAGGCTTGCTTTCAGGTCATAACCTAAATGGTCGTTGAAGGACCACTTCCCATGGAGGTCTACACCCCAGAAAAAGGCTTGTGTACTCTTGTAATTGAATACCGGGAAGGCGCCTCTTAAACTTTGCACATAGCTCAGGCTGGGATCGAGGTAAATATAATTGCCGAAATATTGGGCATAGGCGTCCAGCTGCACCTGCAGGCGCTTCTGTTTACTTTCCCATTTTAAGGAGTTGATCCACTTGACGCTTTGCTCTGCGTCCAGGGTACTGTCACCCAGCTCATACTGGGCAGCGCCATGGTGCAGTCCGGAGCTGTAGAGCTCATTTACGGTGGGCGGTCTCCAGGCAGTACCTATATTGCTGAACCATTGCAGGCCGTCCAGGATGTCTGTACTCATGCCAATACTGGCATTAAGTTTGCCGAAGGTATGCTGCCCGCCATAATACTCGTTCCTGCTGTTATACCCGGCCGCGTTAAGATTGTAGTAGTCATAGCGCAGGCCTATTTCCCAACCCGTTTTGGGCCGCAGCAGTTTGCTGAGGGCAAAAATACCCAGCGCTTTACTGTCGTAATTGGGAATGATGGGCGTGGTAAACAGGTCCGGGGTATTGTTGTTCACATAGAGATCTCCCTGTACTCCCAGTATATTGGTCCAGTTGTTCTTTTTATATTTAGCCTCTGCTTTAAAGGTCTGGTAAGCCAGCTTCAGGTCGATAGAAGGCAGGCTGGATACATCCTGCCTGCGGATATCAAATTCCCGGCGCCGGTCATACTGGAAACTATAGAGAGCATCCAGGGTCCAGCGATCGTTTAAAAGGAATTGAGCATTCAGCTTAAACAACTGATGTTTTACCCATTGCCTGGGTGCACCGATTGTATAATAAAAGCTTCCCGCTTCAAAAGGACGGCCGTTCCGGATCCGGGATTGCAGGTCCAGGGTATCGCCGATATGCGAACCTTTGAAGATACCAACCTCGTTGTTATAGCTGCTAAAAAAGCCCTCTATCGTATGTTTGTCATTTTTATGACCCAAAGCCAGGCTATAGTTAAAAGACTTATTGCCGGTATTATCCAGGAAGTAAGCAGGAGTTTTGTAATTGCCGCCCCTGCTCAGGCTGGACTGGGCCCGCCATGCCCAGTGCTTATCTTTTCCCAGTGCGCTACCAATCCTTGCATCTGCCATGCCCTTTTGCCCATTGGAGTTACCAACTAAAGACAGGCCGATTTCCGGTTGGTCACTTTTGTAAGGTAAAGCGCTGGGATTAACCAACAATACGCCGCCTATTGCATCCCGGCCATAACGGATCGCTTCGGCACCTTTAACTACTGCTATCTGGGCTACCGACATCGCGTCAATTTCCGGGGCATGCTCCGCCCCCCATTGCTGGCCTTCCTGGCGTACGCCATTGTTTAAAATGAGAATGCGGTTATTGCTCATCCCGTTGATCATCGGTTTGGCAATCTCGGCCCCGGTCTGGATCATATTCACCCCTGCCAGGCTTGCTGCCATAGCTGCCAGCGATTTTCCCCTTAACTGGAGCATTTCTGCATTTGAAAGGCTACTTTGGGCATTATAGGAGGCGACCGCTCTTTTTTGAGCAGTTACACTGATTACTTCCAGCTGTTTTTTGTATAAAGGTACTGTAAGGAACAGGCTGTCTCCTTGATGGTATATTTGTTGCGGTTTAAGCACCCTGCCGTCTACCTGGACGGCATCGTCGCTTAGTTTGAAGGTACAGGGGAAATTAAGTACGGCTGTGCCGCGCTCATCTGTAAATCCTTGTTGCTGCGCAATAGTAAAACCGGAACCGGCATAAGGTTGGCCGCTTTCCTGTTCTTTTACAACAATTGTAATGGTACGGGTACAATCGCTGCTCTGCCCTTTCACTGTAAGGGCAGCAGACTGGATTAGCCCGATCAGAAAAGCCAGCCTTACCTTTGGCAAGTAAGACATAAGCAATATTGGTTAATAATAAGAATACCCGGCACGATCTTGTGTATCAGCCGAAAATTTAGAAGATAATGATTTGATCTTCACGTTTATTATTAAACAGTTGCCGGAGGGCCGCGGAGTAAAGAGTGAATGATTACATCACCGGGAATGATATCATGGTGCTGTAAACTGTATACCTGGTATACCGGGATGTGACCCGGGTTCAGTTCAAAAAGGAAAGTAGTGCTTGTGAAGTGCGGGAGTACATCGGTTAAGTAATCACAGTGATGATGCTCCTGGTCAATATAATACTTAGCATACGCGTTCTTTTGGTCCGACCCGCATTGGTGAACGGTATCAGTATGCCCGGTATGGCTATGCACAAGTTGTTTAATCCCTAAGTTGAAGCTGAGGGACAAGCTTAATAAAAAGCCCAAAACAATCTGTAACAGTTTATGACGCATTTAAGAACGCGAAGATATTGATTTTTTAAATGCTATATGGGCTTTATTCGTTTATTGGGATTTATTTACCAAACCAGGTCTATGCCGTATTTAAGCTTGCGAAGCTTCACCGTACTTGGGAAGTCAAATTCGCTTAGCAGGAGCTCCCTCCTGCTTACATCAACAGCAACACGGTCTTCTATAAATTTACTCCTGATGTCGATAGTGATCACCCTTAAGGGCAAAGCTCCGTCAACGGCTTTCAGGTAGACATTCCACTCTTCCATATTGTAATTTTGGTAAGGCTCAATGTCAATCTTTATATCCGGGTTGTAAAAATAGATGTAGGCACGATAGTCGCCATCTACCTTTACCGCTTTGCAGGGATAGCCTAATATAGTATCCACATCATCCACATCATACACCCTGGTCCTTTGACTGGATTTGCTGGTTTGATCTATTTTATAAGCAGTATTGTCCCTGTTAAAGAAAAAATACGCGTTATACTTACCCTGGAATAGTTTTACATGCTGGTTGTTTTGGTTGACCATTTTATAGTTATTCCGGTCCACATACATGGTTTGTATCAGGTCAAAAAAAGGCGCCATTTTCTTGTTAATATTATTGCCTTGTAAGTCAGTAAAATTAATATTATACTTGATCGATCCTTCAAAATAAGGGTTGCGATTTAAACTATCTTGAGCGCCGGCATGAAAACTAAGTATAGATAAAATGATTATATAAATCGCCAGAATACGTAACTTCATTGTCTGAAATTAAAAAGTTTACTAGGGGCGATGTCAGGTTAGATGGTTTTTTTCTTTAGGTGTAATACAAATCTAGCTTATTTAGGCGTAAAACAAGAGTTCTTAACATTAAAATATTTTTAAAAATGGAATTAGTGATTGATATAGAAACAGTTAGCGGTAAAAGAAATTTTGAGGAGCTTTCAGAGGCTATGCAGGCGCATTGGGAGCATAAAGCATCTTTCTTTAAAGCTGGTATGGAAACGCTATCTCCGGCCTTGAGCTACATGGAAAAATCAGCTATATATGCGGAATTTGGAAAAATAGTCTGCATTGGTTTAGGTTTTATAGACAAAGAGGGGAAGCAGGTAAGAATAAAGACTTTAGCCGACCGCGAAGAACAAAAGCTCTTAAGTGATTTTCTCCTGCTCCTGGAGCGTTTGGAGCAGGAGCAGGACGGGAATATCATTTTCTGTGGCCATAATATCAGGGAATTTGACCTGCCCTATATATGCAGGCGGAGCCTGGTTAACGGGCTCCGCCTGCCCGAAACATTGCGCTTATCAGGCCTTAAACCCTGGCAAGTTCCCCATACGGATACGCTTGAACTATGGAAATTCGGCGATCATAAACATTACATTTCCCTGGACCTGATGGCCCAGATTCTGGGTATTCCTTCTTCCAAAACTGATATTGACGGTAGTGAAGTTTCCAAAGTATACTGGGAGCAGGATGACCTACAACGCATTGCGGACTATTGCAGCCGGGATATATTTACTACAGCTCTTGTATATTTAAGGCTGACCGCGCAGTCTGTTGACAACTTAAAGCCGGTATTTGTTACCTGATCTCCGGGGCAATACTTAGTCTTTTTTCTTGCTGAGCGCAGGTTTTTTGATCCGGATTATTTTGGTTTTTTGCCGGCCTCCGAGCAGGATACCCCAATGGTTCAACCCCTGGATCTCGTCACAGATCACTTTTACAATGGCCACCACGGGTACGGCCAGGAACATGCCTGGTATGCCCCAGATCAGGCTGCCGATAAATACGCCTAGTACAGTAGCCAGGGCATTGATACTTACTTTATTACCTACTACAGCCGGCAGGAAGATATTGCTGTCGATAAGGTGAACGCCAATGGAGATTATACCTACCCATAAAGCGACATGCGGGGAATTGGTAGCAAATGAAATAATTACGCTGATAGCTGCCGCTGAAATGAAACCTAAATAGGGCACCAGGTTCATTATAGCGGAAATAACAGCCAATAATATGGCATATTTGGCCCCGACAATCAAAAATCCGATAGACAGGGTACTGGCTACAAATAATACCTCCAATAGCAGGCCCGTGATATAATTCCGGATGACAAATTGTGTATTGCTGGCAATTTTATACTTGGAAACTCCTTCTACATGACCAAAACTGTCGTTGAAAAAACGAAGTATATTGTCCCGGTAAACCAGGATCATAAGCGTATAAATGAAAGTGAACCCAGCGATAAATAAAGAATTGGAAAAGAAGCCGACCAGGGAGCCAATAACATTGGGGGCCATGGCCATGGCATCATTCAACATGGGAGACAGGTTTTCCCGCACCACATCTTCCGAAACGTGCAGCCGGTGCTGAATAAATAGCTGGAGGTCGCTGATGAGGCCCAGGAATTTTGTTTCCAGTACCGGGAAGTCTTTCTCAAAATTAAGTATCTGGGAAGAGATGAAAACAAATATTCCGGAGAGTAATATAAGTGCTATAATCAGGCAGATAGTGGCGGCAAGCCCTCTGGGAACGCCTTTTTTCTCTAAAAACCTGGAAGGAGTGATCAGCGCCAGCGCAAAAACCACGCCGAATGCCAAAGGAAGTAATACCGACTTGGCGTAAATGAGAATAACAATACTTAAAGTAAAGACAATCAGCCGGTAGGCTGCCGATTGCATAAAATCTTTTTCTACATTATTATTCATACGCCTGGATACTTTAATATTTAGTTAGGTTGTTTGTTAAGGCTGAAGCCAAAGGAGGACCCTACGTCGACTTTACTCCTTACATTAATGATCTGGTGATGCGCTTCAATAATATGCTTTACGATCGCCAGTCCAAGCCCCGTTCCGCCGATTTTACTGCTCCGGCTTTTATCGGTACGGTAAAAGCGTTCAAAGATCCGGTCCAGGTGCTGCTCTTCAATGCCGGGACCGTCATCGGAGATCTCTATGTAAGTCTTGTCGGTATCCAGGTCCCAGAAGCCGGTCGTTATGCTGCCGCCTTCATTGCCATATTTGATGGCATTCTCTACGATATTGACAATGGCCTGCCGGATCTTGTCGCGGTCGGCGTGCACCATTACGGATTCCTTATCATCATCTTTAAATTTCATGCTGATCTGTTTCTCCCTGGCTTTCAGCATCAGTTCTTCATAGACGTCATTTACCAGGTGGTGCAGGTCAAAATTGGTTAATACCAGCGGGTTCGTCCCGGATTCCAGCTCAGTGATCTGGGCGAGGTCGCCGGCCAGGTGTACCAGGCGGTCGAGCCCTTTGCTGGCATTACTCAGGAACTTCCGGTTTACATTTTCATCATCAATAGCGCCGTCCAGTAAGGTGTGTACATAACCCTGAACAGTAAAAATGGGTGTTCTTAATTCATGGGTCAGGTTGCTGAGAAACTCTTTCCGGAATTTCTCATTTACCTGTAATTGCTGTACCTGCAGGTTTTTCTTTTGTGCCCAGAGTGCCACTTCCCGCTCTACTTCGTCAATGGTTTTCTTGGGCAGGATTTTGTCGTAGAAAAATTGCTCTTTCCGGCCGGCTTTTGTATCATAGATGAATTTATAGAGCAACTTTAAACGCTGATCTATAAATTTCTTCAGGAAATAATAGAAGATGATATAGGCAAGCAGGAAGCTGACTGCCAATATCAACAGGGCGGTTTGCCAGTCCCTGCCTAAAACAATAGCAAGTACCCAGATGCAGGCCGCCAGGATGCCTGCGGCGCTCAGGCTAATTTGCCTGGGTGATAATCTTTTTCCGAAATAGGGCATCTCTTAAGCTTTTGGCCGCAATGTATTAATTGAATGTTTTCAAATTGTTACTTGAGCATTTTGCGGTAGCAACGTTTGCGTTTATGCTGGATATGCTCATAGTTTTTCCAGTGATTGATCGCTTTTTCATTCGTTTCGATCATACCCGTAGTTTCTACCCATTCCACACCATGCTCGATCATGATTTGCTGCAATTCAGTGATCAGCAGGGCGCTTACGCCCTGTGCCTGCCAGTCGGGGTGGATACCCGTCAGCAAGAGGTCGGCCACTTTAGGGTGCTTTAAGGCTTTAGTAATATGAATAAAGCCGAATGGGAACAGTTTACCGTTCGCTTTTTGCATCGCTTCGCTTAAAGAAGGAAGGCTTACAATAAAACCAATGATCTTTTCCTCTTTATCTAAAACCACTTTTACGAATTTAGGGTTCAGGACCTCTATATATTTGTTAACATAGAACTGTAGCAGATCATCAGGCATGGGCACGAAGCTGAAGAGTTCTTCAAAAGCTGTGTTGAGCAGGTGGAACACGTCCATGGCCACTTTTTTAAGCTCTTCTTTATTATCAAAGCTTTTTACGGTCAGGTTATAGCGTTTTTTGATCAGGTCATTCAGCTTTACCGCTTTCTCGGGTATTTCTTTTAATACTTTGAGTTTAAACTCTACCCAGTCGATTTCTTTTTCATAACCTAAAGCTTCAAGGTGTTTATGATAATAGGGTAGATGATATTCGGAAGCAATTGAAGGTAGCTGATCAAAACCCTCTACCAGCATAGCCTGGTGGTCAAGATTTGTGAAGCCTAAGGGGCCATGCACGCCTTCCATGCCATTCTCCAGGGCATATTGCTCTACGGTCTCCAGTAGCAGCTTTACCACTTCAGCATCATCTATGAATTCGATGCGGGAAACCCGGCACATTTTTTCATTAAATTTTTTATTGGCTGCAGGGGAAATGATCGCGCCTACGCGACCTACCACTTTCCCATCTTTTTCTGCCAGCCAGAAGGCGGCCGTATTGTATTTGAATGCAGGGTTAGTTTCCGGGGAAAGGGCTTTGAGCTCATCGTCCTTGATGGGCGGCACCCAGTACGCGTTGTCTTTATATAAATCAAAAGGTAATTGAACAAATTTTTTGAAATCTGATTTCGAGTCAATTTTTCTAATCGTCAGGCTCATAGCTTACTAAACTGTTTTTAATTGCTTTTACTACAAATGTAATAACTAAATAACAGGAATTTCAGCCATTGTTTACTTTTTTCCACAAGAACGGTTTTTTGTGGCTGGTACGGTAGCCGCTGGATGCCCGGAAAGCTGCATAAATACTGGATTTTTAATCCGGTTGCTGTTGGGGATAATTATACTCTTTTTAACTGGAAATATGCTTTAAAATCCGTATCTTTGTGTGTTGCCATTCCGGCATAATATTTCAAGAATTTAAATATAAAAAATGAGTTTGGAAAATAAGGATACTACAGCGGTACAGCCCGGTTATGATGCCAATTCGATACAGGTATTAGAAGGTTTGGAGGCCGTTCGTAAGCGTCCGGCAATGTATATCGGGGATACCGGTGTGAAAGGTTTGCACCACCTGGTATACGAGGTGGTCGATAACTCTATCGACGAAGCCCTGGCCGGCCACTGTAAAAATATCTCTGTTACGATTCATACCGATAATTCTGTTACTGTTGAGGATGACGGGCGTGGTATTCCTACCGGTATCAATGCCAAAGAAGGAAAGTCAGCACTGGAGATTGTAATGACCGTGCTACATGCCGGGGGTAAATTCGATAAGGATTCCTATAAGGTTTCCGGGGGCTTACATGGTGTAGGGGTAAGCTGTGTGAATGCATTAAGTACTTTAATGCACACGGTAGTAAGCCGTGAAGGAAAAGTTTTTGAGCAGGAATACCGCTGTGGTATTCCACAGTACGATGTACGTGAAATAGGCACTACGGATAAAAGAGGTACTAAGCAGACCTTCTGGCCTGATGCGTCTATTTTTACGCAAACAACCGTTTACAATAAAGATATCCTGGCAGCCCGCCTTAGAGAGCTTTCTTTCCTGAATAAGGGAATCAGTATTACCCTGACCGATGAGCGGGAAATTGACGATAACGGCAAGATGTATTCGGAAAACTTCCTGAGTGAAGGCGGTATCGTTGAATTCATCCAGCTGCTGGATAAGAATGCTAAAAGAGATGTATTAATTCCGGAGCCTATCTATATGGAAGGTCATGACGTGGCCGCGAATGTGGCGGTCGAGGTCGCCATGGAATATAATGCATCTTACAGTGAAAATATATTTTCTTATGTAAATAATATTAATACCATTGAAGGTGGTACCCACGTTGCCGGTTTCCGCAGAGCCATTACCCGCGTGTTCAAAGCTTACGGAGATAAGAATAAGTTGTTTGAGAAAGCAAAAGTTGAAATCCTGGGCGACGACTTCAGGGAAGGTTTGAGCGCGATCATTTCGGTGAAGGTTCCTGAACCACAGTTTGAAGGCCAGACCAAGACAAAACTGGGTAACTCTGAGGTCAGCAGCATTGTTGACGGAACCGTAGCTAAGGTGCTTGAGTTTTACCTGGAAGAAAATCCAAAACAGGCAAAACTCATTATTGATAAAGTAATTCTTGCCGCCCAGGCCCGTGCCGCGGCCAAAAAAGCAAGGGAACTGGTACAGCGTAAAAGCGTCCTGACCGGGGGCGGTATGCCGGGTAAACTGGCCGACTGTTCGGATAAAGATCCTTCACGTTGTGAATTATACCTGGTGGAAGGGGACTCGGCCGGGGGTACGGCAAAACAAGGCCGCGACCGTAACTTCCAGGCTATTCTGCCACTAAGAGGTAAGATACTGAACGTGGAAAAAGCCCAGGAACATAAGATCTACGAAAATGAAGAGATCAAGAACATGTACTCGGCGCTTGGGGTTACCGTAGGAACTGAAGATGATCCTAAAGGACTGAACCTGACCAAATTACGTTACCATAAGATCATTATCATGACCGATGCCGATGTAGATGGTTCTCACATCGCAACGCTGATCCTGACTTTCTTCTTCCGCTATATGAAACCACTGGTAGAGCAAGGTTACTTGTACCTGGCGCAGCCGCCTTTGTATTTAGTAAAGAAAGGTAAAGAGTCCATTTACAGCTGGACAGAAGAGCAACGCAGGGCTGCTGTTGTGAAACTGGCTGCCGGCGGTAAAGAAGATAATGTAAATGTTCAGCGTTACAAAGGTTTGGGTGAGATGAACGCCGAGCAGCTATGGGAAACAACCATGAACCCGGATCAAAGGACTTTAAAACAAGTTACTATTGATTCGGCTGCTGAAGCGGATAGCGTATTCGCCATGTTGATGGGGGAAGAAGTAGGGCCGCGCCGGGAGTTCATTGAAGCCAATGCCAAATATGCGAAGATTGATGTATAGTTGATTCATATCATAAGGTTTTTAAAAAAGTGCTGTTCGAAGGAGCAGCACTTTTTTAATGCCTTTTACCGAGATATTTCATGAATTTGCCGAACTATGTCTTCAGGCGCTAAAGGATTTGGCTATTTTTACTAAAAAATTGATTTTATGAGAAGAATATATACTTCATTTATAGTTTTGGGGGCTGTGGTTTTATTCAGCGGCACATTTACTGCCTGTAGCGATGTGGTAGTTGAGGACAAGAAAGCCTATCGCTCTGCCAGTGATACCATTGGGGAAACCGGGGGCGGGGTAGCTAATGGTGCATATGATTTCAGCAATTTCTCGGAAGTGGAGGCGAATGGGGCTTCAAAAGTGATACTCACCCAGGATTCTGTTTATAAAGTGAGCGTGGTAGGTGATAAAGGTGTAGAGCGCTATATAGAGATCAGCCAAAGCGGCAATCGCCTGATCGTGGATGAAAGGTCTGACTGGATCGACCGGATAGATATGGGTAAATGTGAAGTGCATATCAGCCTGCCGGTATTAACCGCTTATCACCTGAGCGGGGCCAATAGCACTACTATGACTAATACGTTTAAGCAGGATCAGGGCATGGTACTGGACATGTCTGGAGCTGGTAGTTTTAAATTAAAAGTAGAGGTGCCGGAAATAACTATTGATGCCTCAGGGGCTTCAAGCGTGAATTTGCAGGGTAAAGCAGGCATTTTAAACGTGGATATGAGCGGGGCCGGTAGTGTAGAGGCCGGAGACCTGGAGGCCAATGTGGCCAATGTAGAGTCCAGTGGTGCAGGTAGCATGGTGCTTTGGGTCAACCAGCACCTTAAAGTAGATGCCAGCGGTGTAGGATCGGTAAGGTATAAGGGTAATCCTTCTGTGACCAAAGAGGTGAGCGGGATGGCTTCTGTGAAGAAAATGGATTAATTCAATAATTATAGATAAAAGTAAAGGAGCGTCATTGACGCTCCTTTACTTTTATCTTCCGGAAATTTTAGGATTTACCTGCCGCCTCCAGTTTTGCTTTGGCCTGGTTCAGGTTTTTCTCCTTGTCTGCCAGGTTTTTTTGCTGATCCAGCAGCTCCTTTTCAATCTTTTCTTTCGATTTTCTTAATTCGCCTTCTTTTTTAGCCACTTTATCATAATCTTTCTGGGCTTCATCCACCACTTTCTGGGCGGCAGCTACTGCATTTGCAATAGATGCGCTTACCGTTTTAGCCTGGATCGTATTCATAAAGTTTTTTACACCTTCCGCGATATTAGGGTCTGAAGCACCGCTGATGAAATTGTCGTAACCTTTGGATACTAAAACAGTAACAGTATTTTTACCTTTTTTCCCGTCTACTTTATAATATACATCTAGTTTGTCTGCGGCAACTTCCGGCCAGCTTACTCCTCTAAATGTTTTAAAACCTTTTGATGTAGTGGATTTTGAATTGAATGCCTTTTTAAAATAATCATCCAGGCTGGCATTTAAAATTTCTTTATCTCCCTCAACATTTACTACATAGCCATTAGCATTAGTTTTGTTATAGGATACAGCGGCTTCTCCGGCCTGTGCATGGGTTAATATGGGTGTAGCTACCCAGGTGAGCAAAGCAAGCATGCCTGCTTTAACAAGGTTTTGCATCTTCATAAGTAAATTCTTTTAATTGTTTATAAGTAATAATGTGTACACAAAATTATTATTAAAAAAGACATTTATGAAAAAAAACAGGTGCATTAAGGTCGTATTAACCATTCAACATCAGGGCAGTAATGCCATAATCGGCAAACAGGATGGTAATACAGCTAACTACTACAGCGGTAGTAGAAGATCTGCCTATCTCCAGGGCACCCCCTTCTACATTGTAACCATAATAAGAGGGTATGGAGGAGATGATAAAGGCGAAAGCTACGGCCTTGGCTAAAGCAACAAATATGTTGAAGGGTTTAAAATCCGAGATCAACCCGAAATGGAAGGCATCAATGGGGACGGCACCTGTAAATGCCGCGGCGGCATAGCCGCCCACCATACTGATCATGATGGCCAGGATGATGAGGAAAGGTACCATGATCAATGCCGCTACTATTTTGGGCATGATCAGGAAGGTTTTGGTATTAATTCCCATTATCTCCAGGGCGTCAATTTGCTCACTGATGCGCATATTGCCCAGTTCAGAAGCGATTTTGGACCCTACTACCCCGGCCAGCACTACGCTGATAATGGTAGGTGCCAGTTCGAGAATAGTGGAGTCGCGCACAATCTGGGCGATGACATATTTAGGCACCGCCGGGCTTACCAGCTGGTAAGCGGATTGTAAGGTCATTACAGCGCCCAGGAACGCGGCAATGATCAGGACAATGGGCAGGGAACGGTAGCCAATATCATAACATTGATGCATGAACTCTTTCCAGTACACTTTACTGTTTTCCGGTTTGCTGAACATTCCTTTTAACATAAGCGTGTAGGCTCCTACATGGGCTAAAAATTTTTCCACTAGCATGTAGCAAAAGTAATAAAAGATTTGTCATTTCGGTTCAGAATGCCGGATTTGAAGATGCCGGATAAACAGGCGGTTATTTTAACAAAAAAATTAATCTCTTGCCGAACTTGCAAGGGAATTAAAAAAAATACCCTATTTTCGCAAACCTAAATTAAATAGTATTAAAATTTTTGAAATGGAATATAGACAAATTGTAGCTGTAACCGGTTTGCCTGGACTTTATCAATTAGTAAGCACAAAGAATGACGGAGCATTGGTGCGTAGCCTGGCGGATAAGAGTATTAAGTTTGTATCTTCAAGAGTTCACCAATTGACACCACTTGAAAGTATCGAGATTTATACTTATAGCGAAAATGTACGTCTACATGAAGTGTTAGAGCAGATTAAAAGCAATGATGCACCGGTTAAAGAACTACTTTCCGGCAAGAAAGCTTCTAATGATGAGCTGAAAAAATACTTTGCTACCATACTCCCTGAGTTTGACCAGGAGCGTGTATATGTAAGTGATATTAAAAAAGTATTGAAGTGGTACGAATTGCTGAAAGCCAATGACCTGCTGAACTTTGATATCTATAAACAAAGCGCTGAAAATACCGCAGATGTGGAATTAGCACCACAAGAAGCAGCAACTGAAGTGGAAGAAGCGCCTAAGAAAGCCGCTAAAAAAGCTACCGCTAAAAAAGAAGAAACTGAAGGGGAAGAGAAGCCTGCTAAAAAAGCGGCTAAAAAATCCGCTAAAAAAGAAGAAGCTGAAGGCGAAGAAAAACCTGCTAAAAAAGCGGCTGCAAAGAAAGCTGCCAAAGCAACTGCTGAAGGGGAAGAAAAGCCGGCTAAAAAAGCAGCTAAGAAAAAAGAAGATTAATCTATTGATGGTATTATATGATAAAGGCGGCCCTGCTCCAGCAGGCCGCCTTTATCATTGAGACATGGTAATATTAAAAGATTAAGTCACTACTAGCTCGTAGAAGGCTGAGTCATGCAAATACATTTGCGCCAGTTCCTGTATCCTTTCCGGCGTAATGCTTTTATAGATCGCGATGTTCCTGTTGAAGACACTGCTGTCCTGGTCGTTCAGGATCAGGTTTTTCCAGCGTTGCATGATGGAAAATGGACCATCCAGGTCGCCCAGAATGCTGCCTAAGAGGTAGTTTTTAACCAATAACAGCTCCTGCTCCGGGACTAAGGTCTCCTGCATGAGTTTCATCTCTTTTTTGATTTCTATAATGGTCTGCTCACACACTTCTTTGCCTGCCTCTGTGCCGATCATTAATACTCCGGCATGCATATAGCTGAGCAGGCTGGAATAGATGCCGTAGGTATATCCTTTGTCCTCCCGGATGTTGGCCATAAGCCGCGAGCCGAAGTAACCACCGAAAACGGTATTCATTACAAAAAGTTCAGGGAAAACAGGATCGTTACGTTTAGGAACCATCCGCGCCATCCGGATCGCGCCCTGCACACTGGTTTCATCATTGATGATACGCAGTAATTGCTGTTCGCTACCGGCTATATCGGGGATATTCTGGGTGGTATAAGTCAGGCTTTCATTCCAGTTGTCTTTACCAAAAGTATCTGTTATCGCGGTTAAGTCGGCATCTGTAAAGTTGCCGCAAACAAACATGCGACAGTTATTAGCGGCATAGTATTGCTTATGGAACGCACGTAATTGCTCGCTGTTCAGGCTCTGTATATCGGCAGCTTCTGTATATTTTCCGTAAGGGTGCTCCCGGCCAAATAATAAGGCGTCAATATTCCGGTTAGCTACAAAGTCACTTTGCCGCAGGTTCACCGCCAGTCTTTGCAGCGCGTTTTGCTTATATATTTCTAATTCATGTTCTGCAAAAGCAGCATCAGTTATGATCGCCCGTAATGTGGGTAAAATGTGGATCACATGCTTGCTGAGGCAGTGAAGGGTGACAAAGGCCCAGTCGTTATTGGCACTTGTTTTGAGGGATGCCCCGTAATATTCAATTGCTTCATTAATGGCCAGGGAACTCCGGGTAGTCGTACCACTTTTGAGCAGTGCTGCTACCGTTTGCGCTACCGCGTTATGAGGTTCATGCCAGATGCCGGCTTTAAATACCAGACTGATCTCAATAACTTCCTGTGCTCCGGCATTGATCCAGTAAAGTGGAATGTTATTGTCGCAATTTATGAGATTGCAAGGCTGCAAGCTAAAGTCGAAGCTAATGGCATCATGTATTTGAGGAGGAATACTTCTGTTACGCATAGGGGGCAAAGGTAGGGCAAAAACAGATCGTTCATTCAGCTTTTTGACCGCAGCCTGATTAAGTACTATTGCTTTCGGTGAGATAATGTACTTTTGCAGACGAATTAATAAGGAAATATGATAAATTTCAATTTAGGGCAAATGCCGGAGCGCACTGTAGTGCCGCGTAATTATGGTATCACCATGGTAATGGATAAAGGATTGAGCATACCTGAAGTGAACAATTTTTTGTCGATCGCAAGACCGCATGTAGATATCATTAAGCTTGGATTTGGTACTGCGGCGGTTACGCCGAATTTGAAGGAGAAGCTGGCCGTTTACGCGGCAGCGGATCTGCCGGTATATTTTGGCGGCACTTTGTTTGAAGCGTTTCTGGTAAGAAATCAATTGGATGATTATATCAATGTTTTGAAAGAGTACGGGATGCGGCATGTCGAAGTTTCTGATGGTTCTGTAACGATCCCGCATGAGGAAAAATGTAAATATATTACGCGCCTGGCCTCTGAAGGGTTTAACGTATTATCAGAGGTCGGTAGTAAAGATGCCTCTAATGTAATGCCTCCTTATAAATGGATTGAGCAAATGCAGGCAGAACTGGATGCTGGTTCGTCTACGGTGATCGCTGAGGCCCGTGAAGCAGGTAATATCGGTATTTACAGGGGGTCAGGAGAAGTAAGGGAAGGCCTGGTGCAGGAGATCCTGACTAAAATCCCGGCGGAGAAAATACTTTGGGAAGCGCCTCAAAAAGCGCAGCAGGTATATTTCCTGAATCTTTTAGGCTGTAATGTGAACCTGGGTAATATTGCACCAAATGAAGTTATTCCTTTAGAAGCGATGCGTATCGGTTTAAGAGGCGATTCTTTCACCATGTTCCTGGATAAATAATTTATCGGGGAGGAATGGAAGCTTTTGCCAACCGTTTGAAGAAAAATTTCAAACATCTTGTTAAGTGGGCGCAACGGAATGCGGTCACCTGCTACAGGGTATATGACCATGATATCCCGGAATACCCGTTTTGCGTGGATATTTACGAGGACTGTATTCATGTGTCCGCCTATTTAAGCCGGTATCAAAGTATAGAAGAGCAGGACGGCTATGTGAATGAGGCAGGAGCCGTGATTGCAGAAGTACTTAATATTCCCGTAGAAAAGATTTTCGTTAAGCACCGAAGGGTATTAGCCAGAAGAGAGGAGCAGTATGAAAAAGTAGCTGCGGAACAGCATAAAATGGTGGTGCAGGAGAACGGGCTCAAATTCAGGGTAAACCTGAGCGATTACCTGGACACCGGGCTTTTCCTGGACCATCGTCCCTTGCGTACCCGTTTCCTGACAGAGGCGAAGGGTAAACGGGTGCTGAACCTTTTTGCCTATACCGGGTCTTTCTCGGTTTATGCGCAGGCTGCCGGTGCTTTGGAAGTAACTACAGTTGATCTTTCTCAAACCTATATTCAATGGTCAAAAGATAATTTTGAGCTCAACGGTTTGGCGGTTAAGGAGGCAAATTTTGTACAGGGGGATGTGATGCATTTTCTTAAAGGCGAAGCCGGGGGAAAATACGACCTGGTCATTGTAGATCCGCCCAGTTTCAGCAACAGTAAAAAAATGAGCGGTACCTGGGATACGCAAAGAGACCATCCTACAATGTTGCATTTATTACTGAAACATTGTAATCCCGGTGCAAAGATTTATTTTTCCAACAATTTCAGGAATTTTCAACCCGATTTTTCCAGGCTTAAAGTGCAATCTGCTAAAGATATAAGCGCGGAGACGATCCCGGAAGATTTCAGGAATAAGCAAATTCATAAATGTTATGAAATCATAGTCTGATGTCCCGGTTTGCTATTTTGAGCAATTATGAATTAAGTATTTTATATATATCTTAAGTATTTCAATAAAAGTTTGCCGTAAAGCAATTAAAAGATATCTTGCAGGCAGTTTTAAACATTATATTAAGCATTTATGGCGCAAGTAAAAGCAGGTGATACTGTAAAAGTGCATTATCACGGTAAATTGACAGATGGTACAACATTTGATAGTTCAG
The DNA here is from genome assembly GCA_016786705.1 of Taibaiella sp. GTDB lineage: Bacteria > Bacteroidota > Bacteroidia > Chitinophagales > Chitinophagaceae > Edaphocola. The sequence continues at coordinate 324,450 of JAEUVV010000013.1, read as the reverse complement.
AAGGTCGTGAGCCTTTACAGTTTGTGGTAGGTCAGGGTCAGGTGATCAAAGGATTTGATGACGCTTTGATCGGTATGACAGTAGGAGATAAAAAAACGGTAGATATTCCGGTTGAAGAGGCTTACGGTCCTGCAAATCCGGAGAATATGCTGGAATTTCCTAAATCTGACTTTCCTGAGGGTTCAGAACCAGAAGTAGGCATGCAAATGCACCTTAGCGATAACCAGGGTAATGTGTTTCCTGTGATTATTGCTGAAGTTAAAGAAGAGTCTGTAATTTTAGATGCTAATCATGTATTGGCAGGTAAAGATTTAGTATTTGATATTGAATTAGTTGAAATCGGCTAATTTATCATTGTAAAATACGGGTAGGAAATGGGTAAATTTGAAACTTTTACCCATTTTTTTTACTTTTGTTCTATTCAACATAATTTAGAGATATAATGAATTTTAGCCCGGTACTACTTCAGGCTGCCGTAGATACAGCCCAGCATATAGTTGCTGCAGCCCCGCCAGCCGCCGCCCCGAAACAAGAGACCCTTTCTTTGTGGTATTTGTTGAAAGAAGGCGGGGTATTGATGATCCCCTTACTTATTTGTAGCCTTATCGCTGTCTTCGTGTTTTTTGAGCGTTTTATTACCATCAGGAAGATGTTGAACATTCCCCAGGATTTTATGTCCAGGGTACGGGAAAAAATCGTTGAAGGTAATATATCCGGTGCACAGCAATTATGTAAAAATTATGATGCGGCTACCCCGAGAGTAATAGCTAAGGGGGTAAGCAGGATCGGGAAACCAATAGATCATATTGAGAAATCTATGGAAAATGCCGGTAAACTGGAGGTGTACGCGATGGAGAAAAACCTGGGGGTACTTTCTGTGATCGCAGGTATTGCACCTATTTTCGGGTTCCTGGGTACGATCGTGGGTATGATCGTTATGTTCTACAATATCCAGCATGATCCGGCCTTCTCTATTAATAGTGTTGCCGGTGGTATTTATACTAAAATGGTTACTTCTGCTACAGGCCTTATCATTGGGCTGGTAGCTTATGTAGCTTATAATTACCTGAATGCTAAAATCAATAAAGGAGTAAATCAAATAGAAACAGCAGCCACCGAACTGGTGGATATCCTGCATACTCCGGCTCATTCATAATACCAATAAAAAATGTCCGCTAAAACCATTATAATAACAGGAGGAGCCGGGTTTATAGGCTCTCATGTTGTCAGGAGATTTGTGACGCAATACCCTGAATATACGATTGTTAATTTAGACAAACTCACTTATGCAGGGAACCTGGCCAACTTGAAAGATATAGAGGCCGCGCCCAACTATAAATTTGAGAAAGGTGATATTTGCGATACTTCATTCGTCGAGCAATTGTTTGAGCAATACAAGCCGGATGCCGTGATCCATTTAGCCGCGGAAAGCCATGTAGATCGCAGTATTACAGATCCGCTTGATTTTGTAATGACCAATGTAGTTGGCACCGTAACCCTGCTGAATGTGGCCAAAAATGCCTGGAAAGGCGCTTACGATCAACATCGTTTTTACCATGTTTCTACCGACGAGGTGTATGGTACTTTAGGTGAAGTAGGCATGTTTGAAGAAACTACCGCTTATGATCCGCATAGTCCCTATTCCGCTTCTAAGGCGAGCTCCGATCATTTTGTAAGGGCTTATCATGATACTTATGGAATGGATTGTGTCATTTCTAACTGTTCCAACAATTACGGTTCACATCACTTCCCGGAAAAACTGATTCCGCTTTCGATCAATAATATTAAGAACAATAAACCTATTCCTATCTACGGGAAAGGTGAAAATGTACGGGACTGGCTATTCGTTGAAGACCATGCCCGCGCGATAGACGTGATTTTTCATAAGGCAGCTACCGGCACTACCTATAATATAGGCGGTCATAATGAATGGAAGAATATTGACCTGATCCATTTGCTATGTTCCGTTATGGACAAGAAATTGGGCAGGGAAGAAGGCGAGTCCGCTAAGCTGATTACCTATGTTACCGACAGGGCTGGCCATGATCTACGTTATGCCATAGATGCCACAAAGTTAAAAGAAGAGTTAGGCTGGGAACCCAGCTTACAATTTGCCGAAGGGCTGGAGCGGACGGTAGATTGGTACCTCGCTAATGAAGAGTGGCTAAATAATGTAACCAGCGGCGCTTATCAGCAATATTACGAAAATCAATATAAAGCATAATGCAGGTAGAGGAGACAAAGCTTAAAGGTTGTTTTATTATAACACCTGCTGTTTTTAAAGATTCCAGAGGTCACTTTTTTGAAAGTTTCAATAAGTCGAAATTCGAAGCTTTGACAAAAGCCAATGGTGATTTTGTACAGGACAATCAATCTTTTTCTACTTATGGTACCGTACGCGGTTTACATATGCAGGTAGGGGATAGTGCACAGGCTAAGCTGGTGCGCGTGCTGGCTGGTGAAGTGTTGGATGTCGCGGTTGATTTAAGACCGGATTCAGATACTTACGGTGAATGGTTCAGTATACGTTTGAGTGCCGAAAATAATCTTCAATTATATATTCCCCGGGGTTTTGCTCATGGCTTCTCTGTCTTAAGCGAAACTGCAGTTTTTGCTTATAAGTGTGATAATTATTACGATAAAGCTGCTGAGGCAGGTATCCGGTTTGATGATACTGCCTTAGATATAGACTGGGGCGTTCCAGCTGAAGCTATGCAACTTTCAGAAAAAGATTTAGAATTACCATTTTTAAAAACGAAGTAAGCGAATATGAAAGGTATCGTATTAGCGGGAGGTTCGGGCACACGTCTGTATCCCATTACAAAAGGTATTAGTAAACAGCTGATGCCCATCTATGATAAGCCGATGATCTATTATCCGCTATCCGTATTGATGATGGCCGGGATAAAAGAGATACTGATCATTACCACTCCTGAAGACCAGGCAGGTTTTCAGCGTCTCCTGGGAGATGGCAGCCAGTGGGGCTGCAGGTTTGAATACGTGATCCAGGAAGTACCTAATGGCCTGGCTCAGGCTTTTGTATTAGGCGAGTCGTTCATTGGTGATGAGAAAGTAGCTTTGGTATTAGGCGATAATATATTCTATGGAGCGGGTATGGGCACTTTATTGCAGTCTAATACCAATGTAGAAGGCGGTGTAGTGTACGCTTACCAGGTTCATGATCCCGAAAGATACGGTGTGGTAGAGTTTGACGAGCAGTTTAATGCTCTTTCTATTGAAGAGAAACCTTTGAGCCCCAAGTCAAACTTTGCAGTTCCGGGATTATATTTTTATGATAACAGTGTTGTAAAAATAGCTAAAGAATTAGCGCCCTCAGCCCGGGGTGAGTACGAGATTACAGATATTAATAAAGTATATCTGGAGCAGGGTAATCTAAAAGTTAGTGTATTAAGCCGGGGGACTGCCTGGTTGGACACAGGTACCTTTGACTCTATGATGGAAGCCAGCCAGTTTGTCCAGATCCTGGAAAGCAGACAGGGCTTAAAGGTGGGGTGCCCGGAGGAGGTTGCCTACCGGATGAAATTTATTGAGCGAGAGCAATTACTGCGATTAGCAGAACCGCTGAAAAAAAGCGGGTATGGTAGATATTTAGAAAACCTGGCGAAATAAAAGCGAATGGATCAGGAATCCTTATTTATTCACGAAACTGCGGTAGTGGATCAGGGAGCTATATTAGGCGAGGGTGTCAAAGTTTGGCACTTTTCGCATTTAATGCCTCATTGTGTAATAGGTGCAGGTTGTATCATTGGTCAGAACTGCTTTGTGGCCAATCATGTCGTATTAGGTATTGGCGTAAAAGTGCAGAATAATGTCTCCTTATATGAAGGGGTACATTGTGAAGATTATGTATTTATAGGGCCTTCAGCTGTTTTTACCAATGTGATCAATCCCCGCAGCGCTATTGAGCGTAAAGACCAGTTCAGAAAAACCCTGATCAAAAGAGGAGCGAGTATAGGAGCTAATGCAACCATTATTTGCGGAAACATGATAGGGGCTTTCGCATTAATAGGTGCAGGGACTGTGGTTACAAAAGAAGTGCCGGATTTTGCGCTTGTTGTGGGTAATCCGGCCCGGCAGATTGGCTGGGTCAGTGAGGCCGGGCATCGCCTCGACTTTGATGCTTCAGGTAAAGCCACTTGCCCTGAAACCGGGACCGGCTATACTATAAAAGATAAAATTGTTGTTAAGGTTTAAATGAGTAATAGAATAAGATTTGTTGTAGTTGGCTGTGGGCATATAGGAAAGAGACATGCGCAAATGATCCAGGAAAACCCGGAAGCGGAGCTGGTAGCCCTAGTAGATATCAGGGACAAAGCAGCCCTGGGGCTTGAAGCATTTGAAATACCTTTTTTTCACCGGATGGAGGATCTGGCTGCTTCAGGGTTGAATTACGATGTAGTCAATATTGCAGTGCCGAATGGCTTACATGCCTCAATTGCCTCCTTTTTTATCGGGTTGGGCAAGGATGTGGTGATTGAGAAGCCTATGGCTTTAAAGGCAGCTGACGCAGAAAACCTGCTGGTGCAATCGAAAACGATGAACACCCGGGTATTTGTTGTGATGCAAAACCGGTATTCGCCGCCTTCGGCCTGGCTAAAAGAGATCATCAGCAATAAAATACTGGGCGATATTTACATGGTAGAGCTCTCTTGTTACTGGAACAGGGATGTACGCTATTACACCCCAGATAACTGGCATGGCACGAAAGAATTAGATGGTGGCACATTGTTTACCCAGTTCTCTCATTTTATAGATATTGTATATTGGCTGTTTGGAGGAATTAAAAATGTAAATAGCCGGTTCTACGATTTTAACCATCAACAACTAACCGATTTTGAAGATAGTGGTATGGTACATTTTGAGTTTGAACAGGGCGGAGCAGGTAGTTTTTGTTTTTCTACCTCTGTTTGGAATAAAAACCTGGAAAGTTCCTTAACGATTATAGGGGCTAATGGGAGTGTTAAAGTAGGCGGGCAATATATGGATAAGGTGGAGTGTTGTGAGATCAAGGACTATACGATGCCAAAGCTAAGTGCTACGAACCCGGGGAATGATTACGGCATTTATAAAGGATCGGCAGCCAATCATCATTTTGTGATCAAAAATGTGATTGATGTCATTAAAAGAGGGGCAGAGATGACAACTACAGCAGAAGATGGAATTGCTGTAGTAAAGATGATCGAGGCTATGTATGGAAGCAAAACACAGACCTTATAGGTCTGTTATCAGCCTGTAAAACAGGATTGATATTTTATAAAGTATAATTAAAAAACTATCTTTGCGCAAAATGCTCATTACAGATCAGAAAAATTAATCTTATGAAAAAAATAATATATTTACTGCTGGTTTTAATAGCTTTCGGAGCAGCTTCTTGTAGTGTTACGAAAGATAAAAAGTCCTTTACCTACTTTAATAACCTGCCTGAGGATACACTTTTTGTCACAAAAGATCAAAATGAGAACGTAGAACAGCGCCTGAAACCGGCTGACGTTGTCTCTATAAGAGTAGCTACACTGGATAATGTTTCCAATACCTTATTTAATGAGCCGGCCTTACAGACCGATGGCTATAAACTGGATGTTAATGGTGATATAAACTTTCCGATTATAGGGAAGGTTAATTTAAAAGGCAAGACCATTGAAGAAGCAAGTACAATATTGACTCAAAAAATAGGCACCCAGGTTAAAAACCCTATTGTAAATGTACGCTTATTAAATGCCCAGGTGCTTATGATGGGTGAAATTGCGGCACCAGGTCTGGTAAATATCTCGGACCGTAAAACTACTTTGTTAGAAGCTATTGGAAGGGCCGGGGACATAAAAGCTACAGGAAGGAAAGATAATGTATTGGTTATCAGAACTAAAAATGGCAATAAGGAATATGCCAGGGTAAATCTGAATAATAAAGATGCGATTTATTCTCCTTATTATTTCTTACACCAGGACGATGTGGTGGTGATCAATCCGACTAAGCTAAGAGAAAAAGAATCCCGGGGTGAACTAAGAGGTTATCAGTCTACGCAAATCGCCTTAAGTCTTATGGGTTCTGCTGTAGGTTTATTGAGCTTGTACTTCCTAATTGAGGACAGAAATAAATAAATATAAGAAAGGCCAATTATGGACAATAATAGTAATGCATCATCTTCTGAATTCAAGAATCCAGACTCCGATATCCGGCTTAATATTCTTGATTATGTGCGATTGGTACTTAAGAAATGGTATTGGATTGTACTTTGTGTACTCATAGCAGGATCTATTTGTTATGTTTACTTACGTTATACTACCAAGACCTATATGTCATTGGGTACCATGACCGTAAAAAGTAGTGGAGAATACGAAAGAAGGATTAATGAGATTGCTCAAATCGGAGTTGGAAAAAATGATGATATCTCATCTGAAATTTTTTTCATCAAAAGCCGTAGCCTGATGCGTAAGGTGGTAGATGATTTAAAGTTGAATATTTCATTTGTTGCGGAAGGAAAAGTAAAGAAAGTAGAGGTTTACCGTTCCGAATTGCCTTTTGAAATCGCGTTTGGTAACTTTGATTCTGCCAGTTATGGTAAGCAATTTAGTCTTGAATATATCAACGCGGAAAAGTTTTACTGGACAGAAGCCGGAAAGAAATATACGGCAGAATTTGACCGCCCCTTTAAAACACCTAGTGGCGAGTTTCTGGTAAGTAACCGCTGGAAACACACTTCAGGTGACTTTGATATCAATATTAATAATTCTGACGCTGTCGCCGCAGGTCTTGCTGCGCGTTTAATTGTCAGCCCGGTTGGGAATACTAATGTGCTTGAAGTTAAATTAGTGGACGCCATCCCTAAAAGGGCAGAAGATGTGATCAATAAGGTGATGGAAATCTATGCGGAAGAAACTATTGCTAATAAGAACATCACCAATAAAAAAACGATCACTTTTATTGATGAAAGGTTAAGACGCCTGGTGTCTGAGCTGGGTGATGTGGAGGCGGAAGCGGCAATCCATAAAAGTAAAACTGCCCTTGTTGACGAAAGAAGCGCATCAATTAATATGGGACTGGCCTCTCAATTAGACAGGGAACGACAGGAACTTGATAACAGGCTGAAAGTGCTCAGCTCTTTACAAAGCAGTATCAGCAGCAATAATAAAGACATATTGGCGCCAAGTACTGCCGGAATTGATGAACCTGTTTTGAATTCAATGTTGGGCGAGTTGCGGGTGTTACAATCGCAACGTAACGAGCGTTTACAAACAGTAGAAGAAGGCAGCGACCAGATAAAAAAATTAGATGCCCAGATTAAAGACCTGCGGACTTCCATTAACAGCAATATTAATTCGCTTCGGAAAAACCTGGATATCCGTTCCGGTTATTTAAGTTCTTCCACAAGCTCACTGGAAAGTAAAGTAAAAACCGCCCCGGTTGTGGAGAAGGAATTATTAGGCATCGTAAGACAACATGATATTAAGACCTCCATTTATGGTTTCTTATTACAAAAAAAGGAAGAAACTCAAATCCTGGAGGCGGCTACGGCCCCCGATTCTAAAATTATAGATAATGCCATAACCGTTGGGCAGATAGCGCCTAACAGCAGGAACGTTTATCTTGGAGGGATATTATTGGGCTTCTTGTTGCCTGTTTCTTTGATTGTGCTCAAAGAGTTGTTGAATAATAAAGTTACTTCTACAAGGGACGTTTTATCGGTCGTAGATGTACCGATCATCGGAGAGATTAATCACCATGAGCATGAGGACATGTTGATTGTAAAGGAAGGTTCGCGTGATGCCATTTCGGAACTTTATCGTCTTGTAAGAACCAACTTAAGGTTCCTGCATAAAAATGAAGGCCATAAAGTGATCCTGGTCACTTCGAGTATGAGTGGAGAGGGTAAAACTTCTTTTTCTACTAACCTGGCCGCAAGTTTAGCCCTGACCGACAAAAAGGTGCTGATGCTTGAATTTGACATCCGGAGACCTAAGATGTTGAGTGGTATAGGGATGAAGGCGGCAAAAGGGATTACGAATTACCTGATTGACGATACCATACAGTTGGGTGAAATTATTCACCCGGTGCCGGGCTCTCGTAATTTATATGTAATGGGTGCCGGGCCTATCCCGCCGAATCCGTCAGAGTTAATGCTTAGTGAGAAACTGAAGCATATGATGGCTCAGCTGAAGCAGGAATTCGATTATGTCTTATTGGATTCTTCGCCTATCGGGCAGGTTTCAGATGCATTTAATCTTAATGAATTTGTTGATACTACGATATTTATTGTTCGCTATAATTATACTTTTAAAGAGCAAATGAATATTATAAAAGATATCGTGGTCAATAAAAAAATGAATGGCCTGGTAGTAGCTATGAATGATGCTTTAGTCAGCACCTCCCAGGGTTATGGTTATGGTTACGGCTATGGTTATGGTTATGGAGAATCGGGCTCTATCAATACAGCCAAATTTAATAAGAAAAGCCTATTGTCCCGGTTGGGAAGAAGAGGTCGGGAATAAATGTTTCGGATGTTTATTGGTAGGGTAGATCAGTGGAAAATATATAACTGTCAGACCTGGAGGTATTCTGTTTGATCTGTGTCACTTAATTTATCAATTGTGCAACTAGAGATGATGAAATTGAAAATAGACAGTTCCTTAAAGATCGGGATTGTTGGTTTAGGATATGTAGGCTTACCATTGGCACTAGCGTTTTCAGAATACTTTGAGGTATATGCTTTTGATAAAGATGCACAAAGAATCGATGAACTGAATAGTGGTATAGATACGACCCTGCAGTCCGGCTCTTTGCTGGAAGAACTTGCTAAAACAGCTCGTCCTTCATTACGCTTTTTTAAAAGCATTACGGATATGGAGCTTTGTGATGTCTATATAGTAGCAGTGCCCACGCCGATTGATGAATTTAAAGAACCTAATTTAAACCCGCTTAAAGAAGCCAGTAAATCTATTGCCGGGGTATTGCAAAAGGGGGCTGTAGTGATCTATGAATCTACAGTGTATCCCGGTTGTACAGAGGAAGTATGCGTGCCTATCCTGGAAAGCTTTTCCGGTCTGAAATTTAATGAAGATTTTTTTGTGGGGTATTCCCCGGAAAGGATCAATCCAGGAGATAAAGTGAATACCTTAGCACAGATTGTAAAAGTTACTTCCGGTTCTGAGCCGGATACTGCACATTTTGTGGACCAGCTCTATCGAAAAATTATTACTGCGGGTACTTACCTGGCGCCTTCTATAAAAGTGGCAGAAGCGGCTAAAGCGATTGAGAATGCACAAAGAGACGTAAATATTTCATTTGTTAATGAACTGGCCTTGATTTTTGACCGCCTGGGTATCGATACCCAGGAAGTTTTGGATGCTGCAGCTACCAAATGGAATTTTCTTAAGTATAAGCCTGGCTTAGTGGGTGGTCATTGTATCGGGGTAGACCCTTATTACCTGGCTCATAAAGCAAAGGCAGTTGGTTATCATCCTGATGTGATCCTGTCCGGGCGCAGGGTTAATGACCAGATGGGTACATTCGTGGCGCAGAAAATCATTAAATTGATGATCCAGAAGAATTTACAGGTAAATGGTGCAAAGGTGTTAATATTGGGGATTACCTTTAAAGAAGATTGCCCCGATATTCGTAATACAAAAGTGGTTGATATCTATGAGGAGCTGAAGACTTACAATGTTCGGGCCGATATTTATGATCCTTTAGCCATAGCGGCGCAGGTTCAAAGTGAATATGGTATCCAGCTCATTGATTCGTTAAATGAAAAGTATAGTGCTATCATATTAGCCGTAGCGCACCAGGAGTTTTTAACTCTGGATCTGAAGCAATGCCTTATCCCGAATGGAGTTTTGTTCGATACAAAAGGAGTCTTGTCCAAAGAAATAGTTGACGGCAGGCTTTAAGAGGTGATGAGGAAATGATTTCTTTATTCCTGAATGAAAAAAACTAATAAAATATTAGCTTTGTACGCACATGATAGCTTTCAATAATTACTAAAATAATGAATTCGAATAAAGAGATTAATCATCCCTCAAGCCAGGATTGGACGGAAGTGATAGTGCCCAACTCCAGCTTGTTTTCCGTTAACTTAAAAGAAGTTTGGCGTTACAGGGATTTGGTGTTGTTGCTGGTTAAAAGGGATTTCGTTACGTATTTTAAACAAACGATTTTAGGGCCCATTTGGTTTTTCGTAAACCCGATATTTACTACACTTATCTATACATTTGTATTTGGTAATATAGCAGGTATCTCTACCGATGGGGCTCCTCAAGCAGTGTTCTATTTATCAGGCGTTATTTTGTGGAATTATTTTTCTACCAGTCTTACTGCTACGGCCAATGTGTTTACCACTAATGCCAATATTTTTGGTAAAGTCTATTTTCCCCGCTTGATTATGCCTCTGGCCATAGTGGTGTCTAACCTGATGCAATTCGGGGTGCAGTTTTTACTATTCATTTCGCTAGTTCTCTACTACAGCTTTGCAGGAGATGTTCATCCGAATATTTGGATTTTAATGACGCCCGTATTAATGATTATGATGGCTGCATTTGCCCTTGGAGCAGGTATGATTTTATCGAGCCTGACTACCAAGTACAAGGATATGACCATGCTTTTAGCTTTTAGTGTGCAATTATTTATGTATGCCACGCCAGTAATTTATCCTATATCAGCTATGCCAGATAAGCTTAAACCTTACGTAGCGCTCAATCCATTAACTGGAATATTCGAATGTTTTAAGTACGCCTATTTAGGTGTTGGTGAGTTTCATGGTGCTATGTTGGTATATCCTGCTATATTCATTAGCGTGTTATTGATGGTAGGTACTTTAATATTCAATAAAGTACAGCGTGGTTTTATGGATACCATATAGTTAAAATTGTGTCAAACAGTCGTAAAGGACAAGAACATTAGTATGAGTCATATAGCATTAAAAGCAGAAAATGTATCGAAGCAATACCGATTAGGTCAGGTGGGAACCGGAACCTTATCGCATGACCTGAATCGTTTTTGGCATAAAATCAGAGGTAAGGAAGACCCTTATTTAAAAATAGGAGAAGCTAATGACCGTACACAAAAAGGTAATTCCGATTATGTATGGGCGCTTAGGGATATTAATTTTGAGATACAACAAGGCGATGCTGTAGGTATTATTGGCCGTAATGGTGCAGGTAAATCTACGTTATTGAAATTATTGTCCCGCGTAACGAAACCCACCACCGGTTCTATCAGGTATAAGGGACGTATAGCTTCTTTGCTGGAGGTAGGCACGGGTTTTCATCCTGAAATGACGGGGCGCGAAAACATTTATTTAAATGGCGCCATACTCGGTATGACGCGTAAAGAGATTGCCCGCAAGTTTGATGAGATAGTGGAATTCTCTGGCGTAGAGAAATATATAGACACGCCTGTTAAACGTTACTCTTCAGGTATGTATGTACGTTTAGCCTTTGCTGTTGCAGCGCATTTGGAATCTGAAATATTGATTGTGGACGAAGTGCTTGCCGTAGGAGATGCCGAGTTTCAAAAAAAATGCCTGGGGAAAATGGGCGACGTGAGTAAAGGAGAAGGTAGAACAGTGCTATTTGTAAGTCATAATATGGCCGCTGTAAAACAGCTTTGCAACTCCGGGATATTAATGCGTAACGGAAGTTTAGTAGCACAAGGTAAGATTAGCAACGTATTAGACCAATATATTTCTTTTGACTCAAAGTCGGCTTTAGATTTTGTATATGTTGAAGACCTGAGCAAAAAGGCTCAGATCGTTAACGTTAAAATGTATAATGAAAAAATGCTTGAAAGCAGTGAATTCGGCCATGAGGAGCAGGTGAGCATTAAAATTCAGGTGGAAGGCCGCAAAGATCATAATGCCCGGATCAATGTTGCGGTAATGGATCAGTATGATAATGTTATATTTATCAATAGAAGACAGATTGATACCGGCATGAACTTCTTTGACATCACGATGAACGGCGATACTTTGGTTCCCGGAAACTATAAATTATCTGTGGCACTGGATACCCCTGGAGTTGAATTGCATGATTTGATTAAAGATGGGTTGAAGTTTGAAATTATAGACACCGGAAATCAGCTTTCTTTAAATGGAGACCAGGAGAATGGTATTATTGTTTCACCATTGATCTGGAATAAGTGATGAAAAATAAAATTTTAGTTTTATCTGCTTCTGATACCCATGGCGCATACGAAGCGATGCATCGCATAGCTGTTATCTTAAATGCCGCCGGGCATGAGGTGAAGATGGTTGTAAGACACCAGCATAAAAACGACCCGTTTATTACTGCTTATGACCCTTCAAAAGGTAATGCTCCTCATAACCAGTTTATCAGCCTTATTAAGCGTGCTATCGCTAAAGCCGGGCGGCTGATCAACCGTAAAAAATTACATTTTGCCACAGTACAGGAATATTTTTTCTTGGGAACGAAAGAAGTTGGTAACCAGATCAATATTCAGGATTTTATCGAAACAATTGATTTTAATCCCGAATTTATATTCGTAGGAATGGTAAATGATTTTATGAATACTACAGATATAAAAGACTTAGCGATAGCTTATCAGGCAAAGGTATTCAATGTTGCAGTTGATATGTTTCATTTCACAGGAGGTTGTCATTATGCCTGGGAGTGTGAAGGTTACAAATCTGACTGTAAAAACTGTCCGGCAATTGTTGAACCCGGATTTAAAAACCGGGCGCATGAAAACTTGATGCAAAAAATAGAGAATGCGAAAGCTGCCTCCTTTAATATTTTAAATATGTCAGACTGGACTAAGAGGCAGGCCGCTGAATCTGTGATTTATAAACAAGCTCCTGTATATAAAAACATAAATAGTATTATTGATACCAATATATTTAATGCTCAGAATAGAAATATAGCCAAACAAATATTTCATTTAGATCAGGATGATATACATATTTTAGCCGGAAGTTATCAGTCAAATGATCTAAGAAAGGGTTTTTCTTATCTTGTAGATGCATTGAAGCAACTGCATGCATTACTGCCTCATGAGTACCAAAGTAAAATTAAGATTCTGATCGTTTCCCAAAATATAGTTCCTGCAATTGAAGCAATTCCATTTGAAAAAAAATATATTGATTATATAAAAGACTACAGGTTACTTTCATTATTATACCAGTCTGCTGATGTATTTGTTAATACCTCTGTTGAAGATTCTGGTCCAATGATGGTTTCTGAAGCATTGGCCTGCGGAACTCCAGTAGTTGGGTTTGATATGGGGATTGTGCATAATATGGTGATTTCACATTTTAATGGTTACAAAGCTCGTCTTAGGGACGCCACTGATCTGGCAAAGGGTATCAGTGAAATAGTACTATTAGACCAGGGAAGTAAGCGGGAATATACTCAAAATGCCGTAGCACAAGTGAAAAATCACTCGTCTTATGAATATGTAGCTAACGTTTTAAATGAAGTACTGCAATATGGCTAAAAATATCGGGTTCTTTGTCATGACTGAAAAAGGATATCAGTCAATTTTAGCCTTATGCAATGAAAATCTTCATGCAGGTATAAGTTTCGTATGCATTGGTACCGATAAAGGCATAGATAATGATTTTAGTACTGAAATTCAATTATTATGTGAAAAGTATGCAATTCAGTACTGTTTCAGGAAAGATTATACCGCTGACGAGTATAAAGCCGATTATAATATGGCCATCTCCTGGCGGTGGATGCTTGATTTGCAGGGCTTGATAGTGCTGCACGACTCGGTTTTGCCCCGTTACAGAGGATTTGCCCCATTGGTTTCAGCCCTGATTAATGGAGAAAGGGAGCTTGGTGTCACGGCACTATTTGCTACTGATGAGTACGATAAAGGAGCAATAATTGACCAGAAAATCATTCAGGTCAGCTATCCTCTGAAAATTGCTGAAGCAATCCGTAAAATAGCATCACTCTATGCAATAATAGTCCTGGATATTGTAAAAAAGATATTAAGTAATAGTGACTTACCTGGTACCATACAGGACGAGTCCCGTGCTACTTATTCTTTATGGCTGGATGAGCAAGATTATTTTATAGACTGGCACACGACGGCACAGGCGATTAAGCGAAAAGTGGATGCTTGTGGTGCCCCATATAATTGTGCAAAATGTATGGTTGAGAGCAAGTCTATCAGTCTCGTGGAAGTTGAAGTCAGTGATGATGTGGTGATAGAAAACAGGAAACCTGGTAAAGTAATTTTTATGAAGGATGGAAAGCCTTACATTGTTTGCGGATCAGGAATTCTGAAAATTACAGAAGCATATTATACAGATACGGGAAAGAGTATTTTTCCATTAAACAAATTTAGAATACAGTTTTCATGATACCATTTAACAAGCCTTTTATTATAGGGAACGAATTAAAGTATATAGAAGAAGCCGTAAAGTCCGGAAAAATTTCAGGGGATGGGCTTTTTACTAAAAAATGTAATCAATTTTTTGAATCCAGGTATGGATTTCAAAAAGTGCTTTTAACCACGTCATGCACAGATGCACTGGAAATGGCGGCTATCCTTTGTAATATTAAGGAAGGAGATGAAGTTATTGTTCCAAGTTATACATTCGTATCTTCTGCCAATGCATTTGCCTTAAGAGGGGCAAAAATAGTATTTGTGGATTCAGAAGCTAACCAGCCTAATATTTGTGTAAAAGAAATTGAGAAGCATATTACTTCCAAAACAAAAGTGATTATTCCTGTACATTATGCAGGTGTTGCCTGTGATATGGAAGCGATTATGAATCTGGCAAAAGCTCATCACCTAATAGTAGTGGAAGATGCAGCCCAGGCAATTGATAGCTATTATACATTTTCTAATGGCACACGCAAACCTTTAGGTTCAATCGGCCACATGGCAGCTTTTTCCTTTCATGAAACCAAAAATGTGATTGCCGGTGAAGGCGGATTGTTAGCGATAAATGACCCTCAGTATAACGAGAGAGCAGAGATTATCAGAGAAAAAGGTACCAATAGAAGTGCATTTTTCAGAGGCGAGGTGAATAAATACGGTTGGGTCGATATTGGTTCTTCTTTCTTACCTTCTGAATTAATTTCCGCCTTTTTATATGCTCAGTTGGAGCACATTGATCAGATTCAAGAGAAGCGTATTAGCATTTGGAACAAGTATTATAAAGGATTAAAAGGTTTAGAAAACTCCGGTTACATTCAATTGCCTGTTATTCCTGAAAACGCAACCAATAATGGGCATATGTTTTACATAGTTTGTAAAAACTATGAAGAAAGAACTGGTTTAATAAATTATTTAAAAAAATTTGATATTCATCCTGTTTTCCACTACCTGAGTCTGAATAAAAGTGAGTTTTTTTTAAGCAATAATGCATCAATTGATATTCCTAATTCAGATCGATATACGGATTGTTTATTGAGATTACCTTTCTTTTATGAATTAAAGGAGGAAGAGCAGACATGCGTCATTAATCATATTAATGAATTTTATTTAAATAAGTAAAGAATGAGCTTAATTGATAAATTGCTGCTAAACCCACTTTATACCATTCTGAGTTCAGGAAGGTATAAGGCATTTAGTCAAAAAAAAATGAATCATTGGGCGCAAAGTAATTTGAAAAAATTTGGAGGAAAAGCTTATTTTGAGGATATAAAATATATAAAAAATCCAAAATATATTTCAGTAGGTAATAATTTTGCTTCCTTATATAATTTAAGGTTAGAAGCCTGGGATTATTTTGCCGGTATTCATTTTACACCTGAATTGATAATTGGCGATAATGTAAATTTTAATTCGGATATTCATATTTCTGCAATTGATAAGATTGTTATTGGAAATAATGTGTTACTGGCAAGTAGAATTTATATTTCAGATCATGCGCATGGTGAAATCAATGCCGCCGCCCTGGCCCTGGCTCCATCCTTAAGACCTTTACATTCTAAGGGTCCTGTAATTATTGAAGATAATGTATGGATAGGTTCAGGGGTATGTATTCTACCTGGAGTTACCATTGGTGCTAATTCGATTATTGGTGCTAATTCCGTTGTAAATAAAAGCTATCCACCTAATAGTGTAATTGGGGGTATACCAGCAAAATTATTAAAATCCTTAAAAGATGAGTAAAACCATAAAACCTTTAGCTTTTTATCTCCCTCAATTCCATCCGGTCAAAGAGAATGATGAATGGTGGGGAAAAGGATTTACCGAATGGACCAATGTGGGTAAAGCCAAACCGCTGTTTGAAGGGCATGAGCAACCCATTTGTCCCGGAGATTTAGGCTATTATGATTTAAGAGTGCCAGAGGTCAGAGCACAGCAAGCGCAAATGGCAAAAGACTATGGCGTTTATGGATTTATTTATTATCACTATTGGTTTGGAAATGGAAAACAATTATTGGAACGGATCGCTAATGAAGTTTTAGCAAGTAAAGAGCCGGATTTTCCATTTTGTTTTTGTTGGGCAAATGAGACATGGTCCGGCATTTGGCATGGCTTGAAAAATAAGATTTTAGTAGAACAAGTATATCCTTCAGATGAAGATTTGAAAGCACACTTTGCTTATTTATTGCCCTTCTTCAAAGATGACAGATATATTAAGGTCAATGGCAAACCTGTCTTGATGGTTTACGACCCTAATGATCTTGAAGAAAAAGGAAACGATTATATCGCTAAATTTAGAAATTTAGCAAAGGAAAATGGATTCCCGGATCTATATTTTATGGCTTCTAACAAATCGGCCGACGATTTGGATTATAAGAAAATGAATTATGATGCCAAAGTCTCCAATGCATTTCAAAAAGCCTGGACGCCTTATATCTATGGTAATGTAGTGCCTGGTATCTTTGAAAGAATCGTCAACAAAGTAAAAAGAACAGTTGGTATAAAGGACAGGGAGAAGCAAGCAGTAAAAGTACAGGATGCAAGGCTAGTAGTTTCTGCAATGCAATTTGTGGCTGCCAATGTACCCACCTATCCATGTTTGTTGCCTAATTGGGACAATACGCCAAGATCTGGTTATAGAGGAGTTGTATTATCCCATACTTCCCCTCGATTATTTAAAGATCAAATCAATAAAGCCATCGATTTTTATAAAAGTCATGACCTGGAAGAGCACTTTATGATATTAAAATCATGGAATGAATGGGCTGAGGGCAATATTCTGGAGCCAGATAGGAAAAATGGATTTGCTTATTTGGAAATGTTGAAACAAACATTGGATAAAGCAAAATAATATAGAATTGAGTTGTAACAAAATAGTTTATCAAGGCTATGGATGTAGTATCAATCATTATCCCTTCCTATAATCAAGGTAAGTACTTAGAAGAATGCCTAGATAGTATTATAGCCCAAAGTTATGAATTTTGGGAAGCCATTGTTGTAGATGATGGTTCTACCGACAATACTGCTGAGCTTATGGCTACATTATTAAAGAAGGATGAAAGAATAAAGTTTATTTCCAAGAAAAATGGGGGCGTAAGTAGCGCCAGAAACGAAGGTATCAGACAGGCTTGTGGTAAATACATTTTACCGGTAGACGGAGATGATAAAATTGCCCAAAATCTGTTGGAACAATCGGTAGCTGTTTTTGAACAACAAACAAATGTAGGTTTAGTATTTTCTCAAGTGCAACATTTTGAGGCCAGTAATGCGCTTATGGATAATGTGGACTATAATTTTTCCAAATTATTACTTAATAATCAAATCAGTTGCACTGCCATGTATTTAAAGTCAGATTTTGACAAAACCACAGGCTATGACGAAAATATGAGACATGGAGTTGAAGATTGGGAATTTTGGATCAACCTACTTTCTACTATAAAAGACAAAACAGTGGTAAAACTGGATTTTCCAGGCTTATATTATAGGATTAAGACACATTCAAGATCCGTATCTTTTGAATCCAACAAAAGCAAAATAACAGAAATACATAATTATGTGTTTCAAAAGCATATTCGACTATATAATGCGTATTATGGAGATCCAATAATGGTTTATAGCAAGATGCGTTATTTAGAGCAAAAAATACAACCTTTTTTAAAGTTAAAAGCGATTTTGAGAAAATTAAGTTTTCGAAAGTAGTGCTAAACACACTGTATTGAGATATGGCCAAGCTTATATGGTCAATGAGTTGAAAAATGAATTTTGGGTACATTATAGAGGTCACAAAATTGGTGATATATGTAAAGACGCTACATTTGTTTCAACTAAAATGTTGCCCTTTAACCTGATTTGGGATGCCAGTCAAGCAATATTTTTGAAAAGTGCTTTTTTGCAAGTATCAAAAGAATATACAAATTACAGATATCGTGGAGATTGGATTTTTTGGATAGATATTGATTTGCTTGGAGATGTAGTGATTTCTGGTAAGCTCATCAGTTATTTTCTTAAACATGGCAATGATGTAACCTCTAAAGCAATCACGGAAGGGTACAGTTTTTTAGAAGAAATCAAGGCAATGGACTATTTTAGTATAAATGAGAAGATTGCCTTTGATCAAAATCAATTTTTATGCCCTATATGTTCGGTTTTTAACTTTAAGAAATAAGGTAAATGAAGAGGCAAGAAATAATATAATGAGTGAATTTCAAAAAGAATAAGCCCATTAAGGTAATATTACAGAAAAGTGAGGAGAGGTAAAATAATATTTAAATTTTTTTAATAGCCTTATGTTTAATTGGTTTAATAAATCTAAAAAATCATCAAAAAATGATTTTGATGCAAGAATAAGACTAGATACAGCTTATAATGGCCGAGCGTTTGCAATTGTAGCTAATAACTGTTGGGGTGCGGAGATTTACAAAGAAGTAAACCGTCCGTTTAATACTCCATTTATTGGTTTATATATTTATGGTCCAGATTATGTAAAATTGCTTTCTAATATTGATCATTATGCCAATGTTGAACTTAAATTTATTAAAACTTCAAAATGGTTAAAAAATACAATTGAGCAAAAATATCCTATTGGTATACTCGACGATGTAGAAGTGCATTTTTTACATTATCATTCTGAAGCAGAAGCTTTTGAAAAGTGGAATAAAAGAATGAAAAGGTTAATGGAAGTAGATAGATCAAATTGGTTTTTGAAAATTTGTGATAGAGATCATGGTTTCGAAGAGGTGCTTCTTGCTTTTCATGAACTGCCATTTAACAACAAAATTTCTTTTGCAAAATATAATCTTGATATAAACAATCATATAGTAGTTGAGGAAACGGAGCAAGATAAAACGGTAGTAGATGGTGTGCGTCTTTTTGATGTGACTAATAAATATGTTGATATCATCGAATGGATAAATACAGCAATACTTAGGAAACTGAATGTAAAATAATGAATGAGTTTAAACCATTAATATCTATCATTGTTCCTATTTATAAAGTGGAACAATTTTTAGATGAGGCGATACAATCTATATTAAACCAAACATATAGAGATATTGAAATTATTCTGGTAGACGATGGATCGCCAGATAATTGCGGTTATATATGTGATCAATATGCCGAAAAAGATGCGAGAATTGTTGTTATACATAAAGAGAACGGAGGCTTATCTGATGCCAGAAATGCAGGTCTAGCAATTTGTAAGGGAACATATTTAGCCTTTGTAGATAGTGACGATGTAATACATCCTCAATTTATTGAGTTGTTGTATACTGCTATTCAATCTGCCAATAATAAACAAGTAAAAATTGCTTGCTGCTGCCTTGAAAATTTTGAAGAAAAAATTGTCATCAAAGAATTTAAACAATATAATTCCATCACTAATTCAAAAATATTTTCAAATGTTGATTATGTAAATCTTCTTTTTGAAGAGCAATGGTTACCAACTTCTGTTGTAGTATGGAATAAATTATACCATAAATCTATCTTTGATAATATTAGATTTCCCAAAGGAGAAAATCATGAAGATGAATATGTGTTTTTCGAAATTTATACACAAGCCCTGCAGGTAGTTTTTTTTGATTACCCTTTGTATTTTTATCGTAAAAGGTCTGGAAGTATAATGTCTAATAAATTTACAGATAAAAACGTAGCTAGCTTTAGTGGAATATTGAAAAAAAGGATGGAATTTGCAATCAAAACTGAAAATAAAGCATTGCAAAATAAAATTAAAAATTTAAGTACAGAGTATTTTTCAGCTGCAAGCTTCTTTTCTAAAAAAGAATATGAAGCAAGTCGCAATTTTAATTTTAGTATGCAGGTGATACAGCATCCTACAATTCATTGGAAGACTAAAATTTTGTTTTTGAAAAATTTGATATTTAATCCTTTTAAGTAGTTTGATAATAATCTTTATATAATTATATAATGAATAATAAAATAAAGCCATTAGCATTTTATCTGCCACAATTTCATCCCATCCCTGAGAATAATCAATGGTGGGGACCTGGGTTTACAGAATGGACAAGAGTTGCCAATGCCAAACCTTTATTTAAAGGGCATCATCAACCTATAATCCCTGCAGATTTAGGGTTTTATGATTTGAGACTTGCCAAAACAAGAAGTGATCAGGCAGAGTTGGCTAAAAAATATGGCGTTCATGGTTTTATTTATTATCATTATTGGTTTGGTAAGGGTAAAATGTTATTGGAGCAGCCATTAGAAGAAGTAATAGAATTAGGAGAGCCAGATTTTCCTTTCTGTCTTTGTTGGGCAAACCACTCTTGGTATAATACTTGGGAGGCAGGAAAGAAAAACCAAGTATTTATGGAGCAAACCTATAATGGAATGGAAGACGTGAAAAAACATGTTGCTTATCTTGCTCCCATTTTCAATGATAAAAGATACATAAAAATTGATGGCGCTCCAGTGTTTATGATTTTTGCTGCTGACATAAAAGAAATGGAGTTTATTATTAAAGCATATAAAGAAGAAGCTAAAAACTATGGAATAAAGGATATTTATTTTATTGCGTCCAATGTTGCAAATGATAGCATGGATTATAAAAAGGTCGGGTTTGACGCAAGAATTTCTGGGGCTTATGGCAAAGCTTTGGGACAAGCCACAGCACAACAAAATATTATTGAAAAACTAAAGTATAAGCTAAACAGAGCAGTCAATCCAAGTTATCCCAGAATAGTTGACTATGTAAAAGTTTCTGAAATGATGGAAGAAGAAAAGTCATCTTCTATTCCTACATTCCCAATGGTATTGCCTAATTGGGATAATACTGCTAGAAAGGAAAAATTTGGTTTTATTTTAAAAGGAGCCACCCCTCAGCTATTCAAACAAAACTTAAAGAAAAGCGTAGCTTATTTGCAAAATGCAACGGGTTTGCCGGAGCATTTTTTGATTTTAAAATCTTGGAATGAGTGGGCAGAAGGCAATATATTAGAACCCGATACCAAATATGGGCATCAGTATCTTCAGGTATTGAAAGAAGTAATAGATGAATCAAATAAGTAAGATTGATGAAAATTTTATACTGTATCCCATGGTTGTATAATGCTGGTGGAATGGAACGAACCCTTACCACCAAAGTAAATTATTTAGTGGCTAACTTGGGTTATGAGGTTACTATTGTGACAACAGAACAGTTTGGACGTCCTGTATTTTTTGAGCTAGATAAGCATGTTAAATTAATTCATTTAGACATTAAAATGGATGATAATAAATTGGCAAGCTCTTTTCTGCAGAGACAAATTCATCAAAAGCAATTTGAAGCAAAATATAAAAAATTAATAGAAGGAATCTTAAAAGAACAACCTCAGGATTTTGTCATTTCGATGATGAAAGGGGCAGAATTTGATTTTTTGCCAAGTTTGAATGATGGAAGTTTTAAAATTGCAGAATGTCATTATGCTACTCAATTTTATGATAGCTTTTATGAATATAATGGTGCCAATTTTTTGAAATCATATTGGAGAAAATATCAAAGAAAAAAGTTTGAAAATGTTTTAAGCCATTATGATAAAGTTGTGGTTCTTACCAAAGCAGATGAAAATAATTGGGCTAACTTTTTAAATAATCTTAGTCAAATTTATAATCCAGTTGCTATAGAAGTTAATAAATTACCCAAGTATGATACCCCTTCAGTAATAGCTGTGGGTCGCTTTAGTACTGAAAAAGGTTACGAAGATTTGGTTACTATTTGGTCTGAAATTCCAAAAGATTTTCCAGAATGGACATTGAATATTTATGGTTCAGGTCCAGAAAAGAATAAAATTGAACAACTTATCAATTCTTTGAATCTAAGCTCATCAATTAAACTACATGAGGCTTACACTCCAATAGCAGAAAAGTTATTAGCTTCATCTGTTTTTGCTATGACATCTAATAAAGAAGGTATGGGTTTAGCGCTAGTTGAAGCCATGACCTGTTCTTTACCTGTAATTGCATTTGATTGCCCTAATGGCCCTAAAGAAATAATTGATGATAATAGAAATGGCTTTTTGGTGGCAGATTTTGATAAAAATAAATATATTCAAGGTTTAAAAGAGCTGCTAAAAGACGAATCATTGAGGCAAAGACTAGGCGCTAATGCACAACAAAAAGCAATGTCTTTTACTAACACTGTCATCATGCAAAATTGGGACAAGCTATTTAAAAGCCTAAAGTAAATTTTAGTACAAGAAAGTAAGTGTCATCAATTAAAGTCAAGATGGAAGTAAAATTAAGTATAATAATCCCAATTTATAATGCTACCAATCATATGGAAGCATTAAAGCTTAATTTGAAAAAAATCGCCAATAGAACTGATGTTGAAATAATATTGGTTAATGATGGTTCTAAAGACGATACTTATACCAAAGCCGTATCGCTAGCTAAAGATTGGCTTAATCTTGTGGTTTGGGATAAAGCAAATGGAGGAGCAGCATCAGCAAGAAATTTTGGTATCCGTCAAGCTAAAGGGAATTATTTAGCATTTTTAGACGCGGATGATAGTATGGACTTTGATAAATTGTTCAACTTGTTATCACTTGCAGAGGCGCAAAATTTAGATTTATGTGCCTTTAATCTTCGCAATATAAATAAAGATGGCCAAATTCATGGTGAAGGACTATTGCATCCCATTCAGTACAACACTACAGCCAATGGACAGTCTTTTTTGGCACAAGGCTACCAACCTTCTTCTATTTGTGTGTTTTTAGTACGCACAACCTTTATTAACAATAACCAATTGTTTTTCCGTGAAGGTATCACCCATGAAGATGTAGAGTTGAGTTTCCGCTGGATGCTTAAAGCACAAAAAGTCTTATTCACAAAAGAAGTCATTTATTTTTATTATCAAAACCCGGGCTCCGTAACCAATCAGCTTACGGTGGAGGCCAAAAAAGCATACTTGTTGGATGAAGTAACCGTAGCCGCATTGATGAAGGCAGAAGAAGAGCACTATACCGGACAAATAAAAAAAGTAATTCAGAAAAATTATAATTCGGTTACCTGGAACCTCCTGTACAGTATTTATAAGGACCCCGGGCAATTAGATAAACCGTTTGTTACAGAAGTCCTGGAACGATTAAAAGCAAACAAGCTATATCCGGTAAAAGGCCCTTTAAAAACCAAATTTCAATCGGCCTTGCGTATCCTCATGAACATAAAACCACTCTGGCTGCAATTAAGCCGGAGCAAACTAAAGTAAACTGCTTGTTAAAGGGAACGGACGAAGGTACTTTATGCCTTAATAGAGTATTTTTGAAGGATAGATAGCAGAACCCCTGATTGCGTTGGGGTAGCCGCTATAATTGCTTACTTTTGCAAACAATGAAATATTTTGAATCAATTTTATAATTAATATATGTCACTAGAAAAAGGCCAAAGACCTTGGGGAAGTTATGATGTGCTGCTGGAAGAAGAATATTGCAAAGTGAAACGTATTTATGTAAATCCCGGCCATCGATTATCCTACCAGTTTCATCAATACCGGGAAGAAGTCTGGACAATCGCTTCCGGTGAGGCTGTTGTAGTACTGGAAGGAGAAGAGATTTTGCTTAAGAAAGGTGATGTCATTAAAATACCACAAGGTAGTAAACATAGGATTGGTAATGTTGCAGACCAGGACCTGATTTTTATCGAAGTGCAAATGGGCACTTATTTTGGGGAAGACGATATTATCCGGCTGGAAGATGACTATTTAAGAAATCAAGATAAATAAGAATGATTCATTTTATTGACCATACTTCTGTCGGCAACCATCACATGGTGTTCAATGCATCTATAGTGAAGATACTAATGAAAATGTATCCCGGCGAGGAAATTATGCTGCATGGTATAGCATCCAACCAAAAGAGTATGGATGAATTTTTTACGGTTGAAGAACGGAAACATATTCAGGAGCAACCTATTACCTATACCACCCCTAAAACAAATTCCCTTTTTTCGAAAACATTAAATTTTCTGAAAAAAGAACAATTGAGAAAGCAACATTTCCAAACACTGCTGCGCAATGCAACCAGGGACGATCTGATCTTTCTTTCTATAACACAGTTTACCTGTTTCTACTATTTTAGAAAACTTAAAAGAAAGTTTCCACATATTCCTGTAATTGCCTGTTTGCACGGTGATCTTGATTTTTTATATTTCCCTACTTCTTTATATGAAAAATATAATGCCCGAGTACATAGGAAGCTATTGAAGTTGAAGGTAGATCAATTCAGGTTTTTACTCTTAAATAAGATTGCCAGGAAAATACTGGTTAAAGACGGTTATGTGACGGAAGCCGAAGTGATGGAAATCGAGCATCCTTACTCAGAACTGTCTAAGCAATACAGTCCGGTTACCTTATCCAAGTTGCCGCTTAAAGTGGCCCATATCGGGAGTATGGAATTACGCAGGAAAAATTCGCATTTTACCTATGAGCTGGCCCAACAACTTAAAGGTAAAATTAAGGAGGAGCAGCTTAAAGTTGAGGCTATAGGTTTAATAACTCCTTCAGTAATTCCCTATAAAAATGAATGGGTAACAGAAATAGTGGGTAACGAGCAGGATGATAAACCGAAATACCTTACCCGGGCACAATATGAGGATGCCCTGGCGGGGATACACTTCAGCCTGTTTTTTTTACCGGAGCATGAATATGTCTTCAGGGCGAGTGGAGCCATAGTAGATACTATAATTTTCGAAAAACCGGTAATCACTTTACGTCACCCTTATTTTGAATATTTGTTCCGGGAGGCCGGCAATGTTGGCTTTATGGTAGATACTATTGAGGATATGAAAACTTTGCTGGACCGGATTATTGCCGATCCTGCAAGTTTTGCCGAGACTTATCAATTGCAGTGTGCTAATTTAAAATCGTTCAAGGAAAAGCTTTCCATTGATAATATTGCTGCAGATTTGAAACTGCAAATAGGCAACTTTAGAAAATAATTGACTATGATTCCTTACCTGTTGATATTCTTTTTAGCATTTGTGCTGTATTGGCAAAGAGATCAGAACAGCAAAGGGCTGTATTATTTCTTCATGATCTGTTGTATTGTGATGATCGGTAGCCGGGATATGATCGGGGGCTTTGATGTGTACATTTATGGCGAGGTATTTGAAGCGTACTCCATTCCGCAAATGCTGGCATTCCCCTTTTTTGAAAAAGGGTATCTGCTGTATAATGCCTTAGTAAGGCAAGTTACTGAAGATCGCTACTATTTCTTCTTTATTACAGCAGCTATTACCATTATGGCTCATTTTAGTGCTATCCGCAAAATGAGTCCTTTACTTTTCTTTTCTTTATTCATTTACTTCAGCAAATTTTTCCTCATGTCCTTTGTCTATGTGAGACAATTTCTGGCAATGGGGATTATATGGTGGGCTTTAGTTTTTTTACTCAAAGGCAAAAAACTGGTGCCCATTTTAATGATGGTTGCAGCCTATTATTTTCATAGAAGCTCCATCTTATTTTTTCCGATGATTTTTCTATTGAATGTTAAGCTTACGCGGAATCAAATGATCTTGCTGGTGTTTGGCGTATTTGCAATGTTTCTTTCGCCAATAGGTAATTTTTTGTTGTCTTTTTTGGCGGAAAACAGCGATAATGAAAAATTAAATTATTATACCGAGAAAACAAGTAGTGTTAATTTTTTGTATGTAATAGAAGGATTATTACTTTCCTATGTCGCATATATTTATAAAAATGTTTTTTACCAGAATCCAAAGACTACCATAATATTTAACGGCTTTTTGATTTATGTGATCATCATTATTGCCGCAGTTACCAATGCCACTTACGCGAGATTTTCCTGGTATTTCTTTATATTTATCCTTCTTGGTCTGCCGCAGATTTATTTATATATCAATAATATTAAAGAAAAAAGGACCTTTCGAATGGTTGTATTTTTATATTTTTCAATATTATTAATCCGGATGTTATTCGTCTGGGATGATGGCGACCTGATGCCTTACAAGGCTTTTTACCTGGATACAGAGCGTAAAGGATATTTTGACTTTATGGAATACCGAAAATAATGAATGGAGCAAAGGAAATAAATATTACCGTTTTTACACCAAGCTATAACAGGGCAAAACTGTTGCCAAGATTATTCGAAAGCTTAAAAAAGCAGAGCTATCGTTATTTTGAATGGATCATAGTTGATGACGGCTCTGTTGATGATACCAGGGAATTGGTTCAACAACTTGCTCCTGCTGATTTTCCTGTAAAGTATTATTACCAGGAAAACGCCGGTAAACATTTTGCTATCAACCGGGGTGTTAATGAGGCTGCCGGAGCACTGTTCTTTATCCTGGATAGTGACGATATGATCCCCGAAGATGCCCTGGCTATTGTTGCCCAAAAATATGAGACTTCAAAAGATAAATCACGTATCGGCGGAGTCGCCGGCAGGAAAGCCTATTTTAATGGCAGCCTTATTGGTTCTGCCATAGGTGTAAACGAGGAAATAATGGATGTCTTTGATTTCCGGTATAAGCGGAAAATTACCGGGGATATGTGTGAAGTATTCAAAACTTCTGTTTTAAAGGAATTTCCTTTTCCCGAGATCAAAGGCGAGAAATTTTGCCCGGAAGCCCTGGTATGGAACCGTATTGGTACCAAATATCCATTACTTTGGTTCAATGACCCTATATACCTGGCCGAATACCAGCCGGACGGCCTGACTGACCGCATTTTTGAGGTCCGGAAAAAGTCGCCGGTAGCAACGACAATCTGCTACCAGGAGCTAAGCAGGGGCCCGATACCCCTAACCTATAGGTTCAGGGCACTTATCAATTACTGGCGTTTCGCATTCTATCTCAATAAAACGTTTGCGGATAAATTTAAAGCAGTTCATCCTCTATTAAGCCTGTTTGCTTTACCCATAGCATGCCTGATGTATTTAAACGATAAAAGAAAATAGTGAGAGTTCTACAAATCATCAATTCATTGGAAACCGGG
Source organism: Taibaiella sp. (assembly GCA_016786705.1). GTDB lineage: Bacteria > Bacteroidota > Bacteroidia > Chitinophagales > Chitinophagaceae > Edaphocola. The sequence continues at coordinate 297,152 of JAEUVV010000013.1, read as the reverse complement.
GGGGCGGAAAAGCTGATCCTGGACACGATCCCGCATTATGTGAAAGCAGGGATTCAAATGGACCTGCTTTTACTTTGGGACCATCAGCAACCCTTCGTTGAGGCACTGAGGGCTTCTGGCTGCTGTAATATATTTGTATTAAAAGAGTCAGAAAATAAAAAGGATATCTACAGCCCCGGGCATATCCTGAAGATAAAGAAATACCTTAAAGATTACGATATTGCCCATGTGCATTTATTTCCCGCACAATACTTTGCCGTCTTTGCCAGGATGATTTCAGGAGCAAAAACAAAACTGGTCTTTACAGAGCATAATACCACGAACAGGAGAATAAATAATAAGCTCTTTAAACCTGTAGAGCGGTTTATTTACAGCAGATATCATAAATTGGTATGTATCACCCAGGAGATTTACGATATTTACGCGACTTATTTAGGCGGTAATCGCAAGCTTGCCCTGATCAATAACGGGGTTGATCTGAGTATCATAAAAAGCGCAGTACATTACAACAAAAGCGCACTATTGCCACAACTGGCTGATGAAGATAAAGTAATCCTGCAGGTAGCGGCTTTCAGGCCACAAAAAGACCAGGCTACATTAATTAAAGCCTTACAGAAATTGCCGGATTCATTCAAGTTATTATTGGTAGGTGTGGGCGAATGTCTTGATGATTGCCGGGAATTAACTGTAGCCCTGGATCTGCAACACCGGGTCTTTTTCCTGGGCCAGAGAATGGATGTGCCGCGGCTTCTAAAATCGGCAGATTATGTGGTTTTGTCTTCTCATTATGAAGGACTATCCTTATCAAGTATCGAAGGATTGGCATCTGGCAAACCTTTTTTAGCCAGTAGGGTACCTGGTCTTAAAGAGATAGTAGATGGTGCGGGCCTATTATTCGATGAAGGCGATGATGCCGGATTGGCGGCTCAATTGCTGCAGCTTGACCAGGATCCGCAGCTTTATAAGGATATAGCAATAAAATGTTGCGCTAAAGCGGAGCAATACGATATAGATCAGATGATTAAAAAACATATTACTTTATATAAGAGTCTTGGGGCATAAGTCCGGCTCTTTCGTAGCTACTGTAATATTCAGAATTGAGGCATTTCGCAATAAGTTTACAGGATAGTAGTATAATATTCTTTTAGTTATGCCTATTTTTGTATTATCTTTATGGCGTACCGTGTTTTATCCTGTTGGGCAGATACGGAAATATGGATATGAATACTATGAGTCAACCTAAAAAAGTTTTACATATCATTACGGTATCATTTGTAATTAATCACTTTTTTGGAAAGCAATTCAAATACTTGTCCGAAAAGTCGGGTAATACCTATTTTTTGGCTTGTTCAGACTCTGAAGAATTTGAAAAATGGAAAGAGGAGCTGGACTATACACCTTTCCCTGTTGAAATTACCCGGTCCATTAGTCCTTTAAAAGACCTCAAAGCTATTTACCGCCTTTACCGGTATATCCGCAAAGAAAAATTTGATTATGTGATCGCACATACACCTAAAGGGGGTATGGTAGGTATGCTTTCTTCCTTCTTTGCCGGTGTTCATAACCGGGTTTATTTCCGGCATGGTATTATTTATGAAACCTCAACCGGGGTTAAACGGATCCTGCTTAAAAATATCGACAGGCTTAGCGGCGTTTTGGCTAAAAAAGTAGTGTGTGTAAGCCGGGGCGTGCAATCCATCACTTTAAGAGATCATTTAAATGATGCTAACAAGAATACTATCTTAGGTAAAGGCACCTGTAATGGTGTGGATGCGCATGGCCGTTTCAACCCGGAGAAATATCCCGAAGAAGAACGGAATATCCTAAGAAAGCGTTACAATATCGCTGAAGATGATTTTGTGCTGGGTTATGTGGGCCGTTTAGTTCATGATAAAGGTATAGATGAGCTTGTGGCAGCCTGGCAGTTGGTGCGCAATCAAAGAAAAAATGTAAAGTTGCTGTTAGTAGGGCCTTTCGAAACCCGCGATGGCGTGTCGAAAGTCACCCAGGATATTATTAATAACGATGCCAGCATCATTCATACCGGCTATGTGCCTGATTCCGGTCCCTTTTTCTCGATAATGGATGCCTTTATTCTACCCACTTACCGGGAAGGATTCCCAACTGTTGCGCTGGAAGCATCCTCTATGAAGCTACCGGTGATTATTACTAAGGCTACAGGATGCGAAGAGGCTATTGAGGATGGGCTGACCGGTAAATTTATTACTCACGACCTGGAGTCTATTGTAGAGGCAATTATTTATTACGTAGATGCACCTGAAACAAAACAGTTGCATGGTACTAATGGCAGGGCGTTTATTTTGAAATATTTTGAACAGTCCATCGTTTGGGATGAGATCAGCAAAAAGTTAGGATACTAAATGATGAAAATTATCGTTACCGGGGCCTCTGGTTTTGTCGGGCAGAACCTGGTACCCTATTTATCTGCAAAAGGAAATACGGTCCGGTCTTTATCTTTAAGAACTGAAAACTGGCAGCTTGAACAAGATGCTACAGCAATTATCCACCTGGCAGGTAAGGCGCATGATACCAAAAATACAGCCGCGGCAGATGTTTATTTCCAGGTAAACAGAGACCTGACCATAAAACTTTTTGATCGTTTTTTGCAATCCCCGGTCAGGGATTTTTTTTATTTCAGCTCAGTCAAAGCAGTGGCAGATACGGTAAGCGGTGTCTTGTCGGAAGAAGTGGAGGCGCAACCCTATACCCCTTACGGGCAATCAAAGCTGGAGGCAGAACAATATTTACTGGCCCAGCCTTTACCCGCCGGGAAACGTTTATTTATCATCAGGCCTTGTATGATACATGGTCCCGGGAACAAGGGGAATCTCAATCTCTTGTATAAGGTAGTACAAAAAGGAATTCCCTGGCCTTTAGCCGCTTTTGAGAACGCGCGTTCTTTCCTTTATGTCGACAATCTGTGCTGGCTGATAGACCAGATGTTGACACAAGCGCATGTCGCTTCCGGTGTATACAATTTCGCGGATGATGATGCTGTCTCTACCAACGAATTAGTGCATATCATTGGAGAAGTGACCGGGAAAAAGGCGCGTCTATGGGCTATAAATGCGGGTTTCATGAAATCTATAGCTGCAATAGGAGATAAGCTAAAACTACCGCTTAATTCTGAGCGCCTTAAAAAACTGACGGAAAGCTATGTGGTCTCTAACCAGAAAATAAAAACCGCGCTTAATATTAAATCCTTGCCGGTTACGGCAAAGCAGGGGTTAAGAAATACAATTTCGGTTTTTGATAAAATTGCTACCCGATAATATTGAAAATATGCGCATGAGATTCTCCGGATTCTTTTAGCTTTGCATGGATACTTATGAATTACATTTTACTTGCCGCGGCATTGTTTGTTTTAGAACTAGGCTATTTTAAACTTGCGGATCATTATAATATTATTGATAAACCGAATGAACGAAGTTCTCATACCAGCATCACTTTGCGGGGTGGGGGCATTATTTTTTATTTTGGGGCGATGGCCTGGTTTATACTATCCGGGTTCCAGAACCCCTATTTTTTTGCCGGTCTTACCGCGATTACCTTCATAAGCTTTGTGGACGATATCCGTACCCTGTCTAATAAAATAAGGTTAGTAATACAGTTTGGCGCTATGGCTTTAATGTTTTATGATGTAGGCATATTCCGCGAGGCGTGGTGGCTCTGGATCCTGGCGCTTATTATCTGCACCGGTATTCTGAATGCCTATAACTTCATGGACGGGATTAACGGTATTACAGCCGCTTACAGCATAACTGTTTTGGTTTTGCTGGGGCTCGTTAATCATCAGGTAAACTTCATTGACCAGGACCTTATCTGGTATACAGTTATCGCAGTGGCTGTATTTGCCTTTTTTAATTACAGGCAGCGGGCGAAATGCTTTGCAGGGGATGTCGGGAGTACTAGTATTGCTTTCATCATTATTTTTCTGTTAGCAATCCTTATTTTACAGACCGGGAACCCTATTTATCTGTTATTTTTAACGGTTTATGGACTGGATGCGGTCTGGACCATTGTAAGAAGGGTTATGAAAGGGGAAAATATCTCCCAGGCACATCGTTCACATCTCTATCAATACCTGGTTAATGAGCATAAAGTCAATAAACTTGTAGTTTCAGGAGCTTATGGTATGGTGCAGCTATTGATCGGCTTCGGGGTGATCGCTGCCACTTCCTGGACGACGGGGCACCAATGGATATTTGCCCTGACACTTTTAATAACCGGTAGTGTTGTATACCTTATGCTAAAGGGTACACTAATCAGGAAATACGGTTTATAGGTTATGGGGCAAAGTAACAGGTACCTGCTCTTAGGGAATGGAGGTCATGCAAGAGTTGTAAAAGACCTAATTGAAAGGACAAATGCCAGCGTACTTCATGTATTTAATAATGATACGGAATACGATGCTTGTTGTGAACCTGACCTGCCACTTATGATCGCTATTGGTAATAATAAAGTCAGGAAAAGCATTGCTGAAAAAGTGAAACATACTATGCCAGCGTTAGTACATCCTTCAGCCCAACTCGCTGCAGATGTAATAATTGGGGCCGGAACAGTCATTTTAGCCAATGCTGTAATACAGGCGGGCGCTAAAATAGGAAAGCATTGCCTGATCAATGCCAATGTGGTGATAGATCATGAAGCGGAGGTAGGTGATTTTGTGAATATCTATCCAAATGTTTATATCGGTGGTGCGACTAAGATAGGTGATCTTATCAGTATAGATCCCGGGACAATTATCGCCAGAAATCAAAAGGTGTAGATAATATAGGAATAAAGTAAAGATTTAAGTATAATTTAATATGTGAAAAAGCCTTAAATTTGCCCGGTTTTTAACCGTAGCTAGGTTTAGCGCAAACGATAATTGATAAAAACGATGAGTGGTTATAAGAAAATGGACTTTTATATAGAGAGTTTTGTAAACCTTTTAGAAGAAGGGCTTGAAATAGGTAAAAAGCTTGAGTTAAAGAACAATAAGGCACAGGTGAAGCATGTTGTTATGGCAGGCCTCGGCGGAAGCGGTATTGGTGCAGAGGTCGTGTTGAATTACCTGGAACGTAGTACCCCTGTTCCTTTAGTATTGTCTAAAGACTACTTTTTGCCGGGCTTTGTAAATGAAGAAACACTGGTGATCGTATGTTCCTATTCTGGAAATACGGAAGAAGCCCTTTATGTGCTTCAGGAAGCTATCAATAAAAAGGCCACAATTGTTTGTATCACTTCCGGTGGAAAATTGCAGGAACTGGCCCGGGCTAATGATATTGATTGCATCCTGTTACCGGCCGGGATCCCGCCAAGAGCTTGTATCGGCTGCTCTTTCTCCCAGATACTGTTTGTATTGCAACAGTTTGCATTAATCAATGACTCGTTCGAAACAGAAATAAGCAATGCGGTAAAACTGTTATCAGGAGAACTTGATACCATCAAAAAAGATGCGGCAGCGCTCGCGGGAAAATTACAGCATAAATTGCCGGTTATCTATTCTGACCAGAGAATTGCTGCAGTAGCCACAAGATGGCGCCAGCAGTTTAATGAAAACAGTAAAGTGTTGGGCTGGGAGCGGCCGTTCCCGGAAATGAATCACAATGAATTGGTAGGCTGGAGAGACAAGGCGGAAGATTTAGCGGTTATTTTCCTGCATACGGGATCTGAACTGGACCGGGTAAGCAGAAGGTTTGAAATAAACAGGTCTGTAATCTGCAATTTCACAGATAATGTATATGATATTGTGGCTAAAGGAGATAGCTTCCTTGAAAAAGCTATATACTTAATTTTGTTAGGCGATTGGACGAGCTGGTACCTGGCAGAGTTAAGGGGAGTAGATGCGGTAGAGGTGAATGTTATTGATTACCTTAAGAACGCTTTAAACAAAGGTTAAGCTTCTTTAATAATATTTTCCAGACAGGCGGGTAAGACAGGACTTCTTGCCCGCCTGTCATTTTGCTTTATGGCCTTGCTGCCCACCTAAAATAAGCTCAATTGCCCACCCTTGAAAGGTACTTTAAATGCTTCCATGTTGTGAGGGTGACTTTCCTTGTTCAATCCCAGCTTGTTACAATAAAGCTTGAATTGAGCCCGGATCATTTCTGCGATCTGCCCTTCACCCCGCATGCGGATGCCTGCCCTGGAGTCACTCACTTTACCTCCATGACAGTCCTGAATCATATGCCATACTTTCTCTGCTTTATCGGGGAAATTTTTGAGCAGCCAGTCATGAAATATGGCTTCAATGGCACCGTTGAGCCGCACTATGGTATAGCCCGCCCAGAAGGCGCCGGCCTCCCGGGCCCGCCTGAGCACCTCAAACATGTCGGTATCGTTGAGGCCGGGTATAATTGGTGCGAACATGATACCCGTCGGAATACCGGCTATAGCGCAGGTTTCCACAATTTTTAGTCTGGTGGCGATCGTACTGGTACGGGGTTCCAGTACCTTTCTTAAATCCTCGTCTGCCGCGGTAACAGAAGTACTCACATGCACCAGCTGGTATTGATGCATTTCGGTAAGGATGTCCATATCCCTTAACACCAGGGCGTTTTTAGTAAGGATATTTACCGGGTGCCGGTATTCCAGGCAGATCTCCAGGAGCTGCCGGGTAAGCCTGAGCTTACGCTCTACAGGCTGATAGCAGTCCGTGTTCATAGAGAGTGAAAGGACTTGAGGGCGATACCCTTTTTTGTCGAAAGCTTTTCTTAAAAGCTCCGGGGCATTGGTTTTGGCAATTATTTTTGTTTCAAAATCCAGGCCGGCGCTATAGCCCCAGTATTCGTGGGTGTTACGCGCATAGCAATAAATGCAGCCGTGTTCACAGCCCTGGTAGGGGTTGGCAGACAGCTCCAGGGGTACATCAGCGGCCGTAACTTTATTAATGATCGTCTTGCTCTTATCCTGGAAGATACGGGTTTCTATTTTGTCCGTTTTTTCCCAGAGATCTATATCTTCTTCCTGCGCGTAATGATGCTTCCGGAACTTGTTATCCGGGTTAAACTGTGCCCCTCTGCCTTTGATATATTGCTGCTCATCCTGCATTTCACTATAAAGTTAAGCAATGGGTAACTGCTGTAAGGGATAACTTTTCCTCAAAATATTATGAATGAAAATGTTATTTGTAAAACGCTTATTTACTGCCTTATGGCGGGGGCAACAAAAATTCCCCCTTTTTGGGGGATGGTATTCTGCCCTGCTAAAAATATCTTTGCGCAAGAAAATTCATCAATAAAAAATAAAGGGATATGAAGCGTTTTATTTTAAGCTTGTCGCTTTTGACTGCAGCTGTATCAGGCAGCTTTGCTCAGGGCCAGAATATCAAGTTTACGGAGTATGATTTACCAAATGGCCTGCACGTGATCCTGCACGAAGACCATGCTACACCAATTGTAAATGTGGCCGTAATGTACCATGTAGGTTCTAAAAATGAAGATCCGAAACGTACAGGTTTCGCACACTTTTTCGAACACCTGATGTTTGAAGGAACAGAGAACATCGGTCGTGGCGAATACTTCAAGATGATCCAGGCCAATGGAGGTGTTTTAAATGCAAATACCTCACATGACCGTACTTATTATTTCCAGACTTTACCTTCCAACCAGGAAGAGCTGGCCTTGTGGATGGAAGCTGAGCGTATGCTGCATGCTAAGGTAGACAGCACTGGTATCGAAACACAGCGCAAAGTTGTGAAAGAAGAAAAGAAACAAAGCTATGATAACCGTCCATACGGTGACCTGATGGAAGTCGTGTTTAAAAATGCTTACACCAAACATCCATATAACTGGATGCCGATCGGTTCTGCGCAGTATATCGATGAGGCTAAGTACAGCGAGTTTATGGATTTCTATAAATTATTCTATGTGCCGAATAATGCCGTACTAGTGGTAGCCGGTGATATCAAAATAGATCAAACAAAAAAATGGATTGAGAAATATTATGGAAGCATTCCCAAAGGAACACAGGTGATTCCAAGACCGGAAGTGGCGGAGCCTGCATTTGGCAAGCAAAAAGAAGTGTACCACTATGCTAATGCGCCTTTACCTGCCGTTATCTTAGGGTATCACTCCCCCAAATTAGGCTCTGATGACGCTTATGCTATGGAGATCCTGAATAAGATCCTGGCAGGAAGCTCCAGCTCAAGATTACAGACGCAACTGGTAGATAAAAGCCAGAAAGCATTGGCAATTGCGTCTTTTGCTTTCCCTCTGGAAGCTGATCCGGGCTTATCTGTAATGTTTTGTATTCCTAACCAGGGTGTGGATTACAAAGATGCTTTGAAAGATGTAGATGCCGAGATCGAAAAAATTCAAAAAACACCGGTTTCAAAAGAAGAATTTGAAAGAGTACAAACGCAGGTAGAAACTGATTTTGTACAGCAAAACGCTAAAATTGCAGGCGTTGCAGAAAACCTGGCCACTTCTTATACTTACTTCAGGAATACAAACCTGGTAAATTCTGAACTGGCTAAATATCAAAAGGTAACTCCTGCCGATATTACAAGGGTGGCCAACAAGTATTTTAATAAAGATAATCGCCTGGTCGTTTATTATCTGCCAAAGTCAATGGAGAAAAAAAATACGGACCAATAGTCATCTAATTTAAAATCAAATATTTTTAATAGTCATTTCGTTTACCGCGAAATTCAAAATATAAAAAATGAAAAAGATCACGTTATCGATAGCAGCACTAGCCTTGTTTTCCGCAAGCTTTGCACAAACTCTGGATAGAAGTGTACGTCCTAAAGCTGGTCCTGCTCCTGAAATAAAATTAAAAGATGCGCAAACCTTTACTTTGCCGAATGGCCTAAAAGTGTTTGTGGTTGAAAATCATAAAATACCGGTTGTTTCTTATTCTTTCCAGTTTGATATTGATCCGGCCATCGACCAGGATAAAGCAGGATTAGATGAATTTATCGGCTCCCTGGTAACTGCGGGTACCAAAACAAAAACCAAACAACAATTCGACGAAGCTAAAGACAAAATAGGCGCGACCATATCAGCCAGTGGCGGCGGTCTTTTCGGTAGCTCTATGAAAAAGCATCAGAATGCATTACTTTCTTTGATGGCCGATGCAATGATGAATGCCGACTTCAAGCAAGAAGAGCTGGATAAACTGAAGAAGCAGGGTAAAGCAGGCCTGGAGCAATCTAAGGTAGACCCGGATGCCATGTTGTCTAATGTAACCAAAGTTCTGAACTATGGTAAATCTCACCCTTATGCGCAACTGACCACTGAGAAAACTATTGAAAATGCTACATTGGCAGATTGCCAGGATTATTACAAAACATACTACCGCCCTAATGTGGCATACCTGGCTGTTGTAGGGGATATCACCCTGGCCGAAGCCAAAGCATTGGTTACTAAATATTTTGGCAGCTGGCAGAAAGCTGAAGTACCTGCAGTTGCTTACCCTAAAGCCAATTTCCCGTCGAAGACCACGGTAGATTTCGTGCCAAGAGACAATGCGGTGCAAAGTGTAGTAGGCGTATCTTACCCCATAGATCTTAAACCAGGTACACCTGACGTGATCAAAGTAAGAATGCTGAACGAGATCCTGGGAGGAAGTGGTACCGGGCGTTTATTCATGAATCTGCGCGAAAAACATGGCTGGACCTATGGTTCTTATTCTTCATTTGACAATGATAAAGAAGTAGGTAGTTTCCAGGCCTATGCCAAAGCAAGAAACTCGGTTACCGATTCGTCCGTAAACGAGATCCTGGGCGAGATGAAACGCATCCGTGATGAAAAAGTAGATGCGCAAACCTTACAGGACATGAAAAATTATGTGAGCGGAACTTTTGCGATCGGTTTGGAAAACCCGCAAACTATAGCTCGCTATGCTATTAATATCGACAGGTACAAAATGCCTAAAGACTATTATAAGAACTACCTGAAGGCTGTAAATGAAGTATCGGTTGATGATATCCAGGCTACTGCCAAAAAATATGTAAAACCGGAGGCTTCCAGGATCATCGTAGTAGGTGATAAAGAAGAAGCCCTGAAATTAAAGCGTTTCGCTACAGATGGCAAGATCAACTATTATGATAACTATGGTAATGTGATTGAAGCACCGGTAACACAACCTATAGAAGAGGTGAACAATACAGGCGCGGTTAAATCCGGTAATTACAATTATGATGCACCTGCAGCGGAAAAAGTAACGGTAGCATCTGTAATGAATAAATATTTTGAAGCGGTAGGAGGTAAAGCCGCCATCGAAGGTTTGAAATCATTGAGTGCGGAGTCTAGTGTGGAAGTTCAGGGTAATCAGGTGTTTGTAAGTCAAAAGATCGTAAGCCCGGATAAATATGCCATGTCGATGAATCATCCACAGGCCGGTGAAGTCTTCAGAATGGCAATCAACGGTACTAAGGGTATATTAAGCCAGATGGGGCAAACCCAGGAAGTTCCGGCTGAAATGCTGGAAGACCAAATGATGCAGGCCGATTTACAGGCTGATTTGCACCCGGAAAAATTCGGCTTTACTTCTAAAGTAAAAGGTGTCGAAAAAGTGGATGGTAAAGAGTGTTATGTGATTGAAAAAACAAACACAAAAGGGACAAAGATTACCAGCTATTTCGATAAAGCAACCGCTTTAAAAATAAAAGAAAGCATGGTGAATGCTAAAGGAGAGGCCACAACCATACTTTTTGATAATTATAAGCCGGTAAAAAATGGTAATGGTTATAAAGCGCCGTTCTCCCTCAAGATCCAAAGTGCCACCCAAGGTAACCAGGAAGTAAAAGTGGAGAAAATGGAAGCTAACGCTACGATTAAAGACAGCGTATTTAAATAAGTTTTTGGTTTTTTTACAGAATAGTGATAGAAGGCAGGTGAAAACCTGCCTTTTTATTTATACAGAGTTTTCCCATTTTGAATTTTACTTTTCTATTTTTGTCAGATGTTATCCACCATCAGTAAAGAATTCAAGTTATTGCTCCGGGATCCGGTAGGCTTTTTATTATTACTTATTATGCCGGGCATCCTCATCATCGTGATGGCGGTTACCCAGGATAGCTCTTATAAAGACCTGCAGGATATAGAATTTGAAGTGGCCATAGCCAACCTGGACCAGGGAAAGATCGGGGCGGAGATTGCAGCAGCTATAGACAAGAGCGACAAGTTTAAAGTAAAAGAGCTGGCTAAAGATACTACAGGGCTTGCTGAAAGGGTGAATAGTGGCGATATTAAGATTGCTGTAGTTATCCCGCCTAATGCGAGTGCGGCACTGGTAAACGTTGCTAATAAGGTAGTTAATGCCGTATCCTCGGGCTCCGGTATACCATCTGTTTTTTCAGCGAACCCGCTATTGGACAGCATCCGGGTAGAAATGTATGCCGACCCGGCATTAAAGCCCGCTTTAAAGAACGGGTTCCGATTTGCATTGAGCCAGTATACTACCCAGGTAAAGATGAATGCCCTGATGCAACGTATGGGAAAAATGTCGGGGGCAGATGGTAGTATTGATACCGCCCTGGTGCAGCAGATGACCGATGCCTTATCCTTAAAAGAATCGCAGGACCTGAATGCGGGAGGTCACAAGATGCCCTTAAACTCAGTGCAGCATAATGTGCCTTCCTGGACGATTTTTGCCATGTTTCTGATCGTAGTGCCGATAGCCGGTAATATGTTGCGGGAAAGAGAAGAAGGCAGTATCACGCGGCTGCGTTTAATACCCGGCGCGCTTCAGCAATCAACATTGGGGATGATGCTTTTTTACGTAATGGTATGTACTTTGCAATTTTACATCCTGATCCTTATTGGTATCTATATATTGCCGCTTTTTGATTTGCCGCGGCTGGCTATGGGCCAGCAGCCCTGGCATTCCTTCCCACTGGTGATTGCTACCGCATTTGCAGCGACCGCCTATGGCTTTTTTATCGGATCGGCTTTTAAAACCGCCAACCAGGCTATGCCTATTGGCGCAGTTTCGGTAGTCATCCTGGCGGCATTGGGCGGTATCTGGGTACCCCTGGAGATCTTGCCGCGGATGATGACCAGTATTGCCAACCTGACCCCTTTATACTGGAGCTTTAACGGGATCAATAACTTGTTTGTAAGAGGGCAGGGATTGGTATCCACTTTACCTTCCATCGGCTTACTCCTGCTATTTGGTGTCTTGCTTACTTTCCTGAGCCTGCTTATCGCGAAAAAGCGTGTTAATTAAGTATATGGCCAGGGCCTATCTGGAACTTCTTTAGTAAATTTGTTAGATAAGGTTTGAATTTTATGTGGAAGTACCTGGTGTTTTTTTTATTGTTTTTATCCGGCGGGCAGCTGCAGGCGCAGTTTACGCAGGCAGAAGTTGCTGTAAACGGGCTAACTTGCTCCCAATGCAGCCGTAGCGTGGAAATGGCATTGAAGCGCTTGGACTTTATTGCAAAAGTAGAAATGGACCTGCAACAACCTACGGCACGTATCGTATTTATGAAGAACAAAGCAATAGACTTTAGTAAACTGGCAGCTGCAGTAAGGGATGCCGGGTTTAATGTAAGGTCCATTAAAGCCAGGTTGGACGCGCATAATAATACTGCTGGTAATTGTTTTCTTGATAATAAAATCATATATTTCAATGCCGGCGATGCCGGGCAGTTAAAACCGGGAGCCAACCTGTTATTACTCGGCAATGACCTGATTAGTAAAACAGAGCTTGAAAAATATAAAAAACAGATCAAACAGGTGCGGCCTTTGGCTTGTGACCAGAAGGCCAAAAAGGATATCCCTTTTATTTTATTGAATTAATAAAGATTACCGGCATATGAAAATTCCTGCAATCACTATTTTCTCGGCTTTGCTCCTGTGCCATTTTAGTATGCATGCGCAGGAATTGTTTCCCAATACAGAGCCGGCCAGTACTATTCCCAGGAAAACATTAGGCATCAGGCTTATGGGGGAGGCTTATAGCGAAGGTGCTGGTTTTATCCGAAATACAAATGCTTTAAGGCTCATGTATGGGCTTACGCCAAGGTTGTCGGTCTATCTTACCGCGGCCAGCTCCAATCATCATAAAAAGACCTTACCCTCCGATTATCCTTATCACAATACCCCCGAACGCGGCGTATTTAAGCCTTACGAGTTCAATGGCTTAAGTATGTATGCCAAGTACCGTTTCCTGAGTATTGATGAGGAGAAATCACATTTGCGGATGGCAGTATATTTAGAAGGTTCTGCGGTCAATTCCGCACACGATGAAGGGGAGCCCCGGCTGATGGATGATACCAAAGGGTTTGGCTTTGGTTATATTGGTACTTATTTGAAAAATAAATTTGCCGTATCGCTTACACTTGGAGGTATTTTCCCGGGTAAATTTAAAGGGGCACAAGTGGATGTGATTGAGGGTATGCCTGATATTCCTACAACGGTGAAGTACCCCAATACCCTCAACTATAGCCTGTCAATGGGATATCTTTTGTGGCCACGCACCTACAGCAGCTATAAGCAGACCAATATCAATATCTATTGTGAGCTTATGGGTAAATATTATGGGGATACCCGGGTTTGGGTCACGCCTGCCGGCGTGCCGGAATATCTTGTGGAAACCGTATTTATTCCTCCGGCTTTACGTAAAGGGTATTACCTGGATATAGTGCCAGGAATACAATTCATTTTTAATTCTAATACCCGTATCGACCTGTCTATGCAATTCCAGGGACTCAAGATGTCCTACGCGAGGATCTACCCGCAGGTCAATTTCGGTATACAGCATTACTTTTACCTGAAATAAGAGACTTTAAAAATTAATGCCTGTTACATTGAGTTTGTAGCATGTAACAGGCATTAATGCTGGCTTGTCATCCTGGGCTTGTTGAAGGATAGGTGCAGCAGTTTCTGTATTATTTACTCAGCTCGATTTCATACAGCTCAGGCCATAGTTTACCGGTAATGTAGATCTTTTTAGTGGCCTCATCATAAGCAATACCATTAGGTACGTCAACACCCGGATGAATACTTCTTACTCTTTGCCAGAGTTCATTTACGTTTATTTTACCCACTACATTCCCGTCTTTAGGGTCGATCTTAAGAATATAAGGGCTGGTATACTGATTAGCATACAGGAACCCGTCAATATATTCCAGCTCGTTCAGGTACTGGGCGGGGTAGCCGTCTTCCTTTACCGGTATGGTTTGCAACAGGCTAAAGGTAGCCGGGTCATAAATATAAAGATTACTGGAGCCATCGCTGACCATAAGTTTTTTCCCGTCTGTAGTGATGCCCCAGCCTTCCGTGTTCAGCCTGAATTCTTTTACCTTTTTGAAATCGGGCAGGGTATAGACGAATACGACATTATTCTGCCAGGTGAGCTGGTAAATGGTATCTTTTAGTATCGTAATACCTTCGCCGAAGAATTCTTTATCGAGCGCATGTGTTTTTAGCGCTTTCCCGGTGTTTAAATCAATCTTCATCAGCCTGGAAGCGCTGTTCAACCCGGTGCCTTCGTACATGTCGCCTTTGTAAACGATCAGGCCCTGGGTGTAAGAGCCGGTATCATGCGGGTAGGTCTTTTTTACGGCATAGCTGATCTGCGCTACTTTAGAAACGGTTTCCTGTACCGGCTCATCGATAACTACATCGTCTTTTTCTTTAGTGGTATAAAAATAATAGATAAGGCCAGTGGCCAATAAAAGAACGATAATTAATATCCCTTTTGTGCTCTTTTTCATTGTTGATTATATGATGATTAAGTTTTAATCTTTGTGCGTTGCCAAATGTAGGGTAAAGGTATTTTAAAGATGGGTTAATTCACAAAATACATTTCTATAGCGCCTTTCCCTTTCGTTTCGATGGAGCCCCGGGCTTCACAATTAAATTCATTTTTGACCAGTTCATAAGTGGCTGCGGAGATATTGATCCTGCCGGGCTTGCTATTTTGCTCCATGCGGGCTGCGGTATTTACCGCGTCCCCCCAGATGTCGAACGCAAACTTCTTCACTCCTACGATGCCGGCTACCACAGGTCCCGAGTTGATACCGATCCTGATGTCCAACGCGGTCGCTTTACTTGCTCTGCGTTCCGCGATAAACGCCAATATGTCTTTAGCGGCTAATACCGCGTTTTGTGCATGTCTCGGGTTGGATGCAGGCAGGCCACTTACGGCAAGGTAAGCGTCACCTATAGTTTTGATCTTTTCCATGCCATGGCGCTCCATGATCTGGTCAAAGGCCGTAAAACATTCATTGAGCTCTTCGATCAGCTCCTGTACCCCTATTTTCTCCGTATTGGCGGTGAAGTTGACAAAGTCAGTAAATAGAACAGAAACTTTATCATGCAGTTGGGCACTGGTAGTTCCTTTTTCTTTAAGCTCTTCGGCTACTTCCTGCGGGAGAATATTTAAAAGTAGTTCATCAGACTTGTTTTTTTCCTGGGCAATCCGTTTGTTGTCTTTTCGTTTTTGGAAATAAGACCAGCCTGTAATGGCCAATAGTAGTGTTGCCAGGGCTACGCCAAGTGCGGAAAGGTTACGGACATTCCGGGCACTCTGCAGTTCAGTTGCGGCTATAGCGTCTTTCTTCTCCTGTTCCAGGCGGGCAATCTCCCGTTCCTGCTCATATTTTAGCAGGGCTGCTTTTTGTTCCTGGTCATACTTAAGTTCAATCTCTTTACGTTTCAATGCTTCTTCATGGAGTAGCTTTTGTCTTTCTTCCTCGGTTTTAGCAACGGACTGTTTTCGTTCATACTCATGCCGCAAGGCTTCTAATTCCATCTCCTTCTGTAACTGCAGCAGTTTTGTGGCTTCTTCCAGTTTGATCCTTGCTTTCTCCCGTTCCATATTCAATTCAGACTCAACCGAACTAAAGTTGCGCATTTTAGTAATACCAAACAGGCTATCTTTTAGTGCAGTACTTAACTTATAGTGATCATAAGCAGACTTATAATCTGATAAAATAGCATAGGCATTGGCTAGCACGGCATGGTTTTGAATGAGTTCATGAGGAGAGATAAATCCTGTCGTTTGACCGGCTGTTTTTTTAAAAATTGTTTCAAATTCCTCAACGCTTTCTTTTAACCGGGCTTTTTTCTCAGGACTGTTGACCAATTTCAGGCTATCCGCCATCAACATATTTAAAGTGATCTTCTTTTGCAGAGAAGGGTAGTAGGCGGCAATAGGATTACCAGGTGGACTAATGGTAATAGCTTCGTTGATCAGTTGGCCGGCCTGTTCATATTTTTTTTGCTCTAAAGCTACTGCGGCAAGGGCGTACAGGGTCGTGCTTTCTCCTGTTTTGTAGTTTATTTTTTTGAAGTGCTCCCTGGCCTGCTGCAGGACTATGGTGGCACTATCTGTTTTTTTACTGGAAGCAAGGGAAACGCCTAATTGTAAATTTATAGAGGCTACAGCATCTTTATTATTTTGTTTAGCGTAAAAATTTCTCGCTTTAATAAACTCATCGGCCGCCCTTTCGTGGTCTAAAGTAAAGTTGTAGAGATTACCCAACTGTAAATGTGCGCTACCAATTTCATTAGGAAATTTTTCCCGGATAAAGGTGAAGTACTTATCAGAGGTTTTGAGTGCCCTGTCATATTGCTGAGCAAAAGTATAGGTGCCAAAGAGCCCGGTATAAGCAGTATAGGCGGTATAGTCGTCTACATCATGTCCTGTATTATACAGTTCTATTACTTCGTTGAACGCATTGGCTGACGCGTCATAATGATGCTTATGCTGTAACAAAGCTCCTTCTATAGACTTAACACGGGCATAGCGCAAAATATCTTTTTTGTCTTTAAAGAAGATTGCCGCAGGGGCAAGGTATTTTTCACTATTCGTAGCGTCGCCTTTTTCTAAATAAGCTCTGCTGATCATAAGCTGGTTTCTGGCAAGTTCCCGGGGCTTATTGAGTTTGCTATATGTCTCAACGGCATATTTACCGTATTTAATCAAGCTGTCTAAATTCCGGTTGCTCCTGAAATAGTGCTCCGTTATCAGCTCCAGCAGGGCTGCCTTTTCCTGATTATCGGCTACAGTATAGGCTTTTGCTACAAGAACATTTATATCATTATTGTTTTGCGCATCGGTCCTACTAAGGCCTATAGAAAGTAATAGCAATAAAAGAAGCGCTGTTTTTCTCAACATCAGGAAATTATATGATTAAAATAAATAAGGAACAAAAATATAAAAAAGAATGAGCCCCGGAGACTGTATTTATATTTTCCGTGTATTCGTTACTCTTATTTGTAGCCCTGGTCATGTTTTTTGCAAAAAAAGTATATCTTTTTTTAGCAGAACTTTCAGAGAATTGTCATGAGAATTTAACAGTTTACTGACCTGCCCCGGGAGCTGTAAAGCAATAGAATTTTAGCGTATATATTATGTGAAATGACAATACATCCGGCTGAAATACTTTACTGTATTGGTTTTATTTTTTTAAACGGCCTTTGTATTTTTGAAAATTGAATGGTATCTTTGCACAACATTTTTTGACAAAAAAATTACAATTCAAATTTTTCACAATTCAGAATGAAAAACTTTTTAACATCTTCGATCGGTAAAAAATTAGTGATGGGTATCACGGGAGTCTCTTTGATAGGCTTCCTGGTGGTGCACTGTTACATTAACTCCTTAATATTTTTACCGGATGGTATTCGCAGATTTACGGAGGCTGGTCACTTTATGGGAACCAATCCTATCATCAGAACTTTAGAAATCGGTTTGTTTGCCGGTATCATCTTACACATTGTTCAGGGATTGATGCTGACCGTTCAAAACAAAAGCAAGCGTCCTGTAGGATATAATGTGAGTCCGGGTAATAAAAGCAGTAAGTGGTATTCCCGCTCTATGGGTCTTTTGGGTACCCTGATCCTGTTGTTTTTGGTAATGCACATTTCGCACTTCTGGGTGCCTAACCGTTACTCTCAGCACTTCGGTTCTGGCTACGAGATCAACCTGTATGAAAAAATGGAAATGGTATTTCAGGATCCTATTGTTGTATTGGTTTATGTATTGGGCTGTATTTCCTTAGCCTGGCACTTACTGCATGGCTTCTGGTCTGCATTCCAGACATTAGGCTTATACACGCCGAGATATGCCCCTTTGATCAAAGGTTTAGGTACTGCCTTTTCAATTATTGTTCCGTTGATCTTCATCGCTATGCCCGTAGCTTTCTATTTCGGATGGTTGCCACCGGCATCAAGCTATGTTCCTAGTCACTAAGAACATTTTATCTATCGCGTACAAATCAATAAAGTTTCCAGCTTACAATAATTTTTAAATTATGTCTTTAAATTCCAAAATACCTGCAGGCGAATTATCGCAAAAATGGTCCTTATATAAAAATAACTGTAAAATTGTAAACCCGGCTAATAAACGCAGCCTGGAAGTAATTGTAATCGGTACCGGTCTTGCCGGCGCTTCTGCTGCAGCTTCCTTAGGCGAACTGGGTTATAAAGTAAAAGCTTTCTGCTTCCAGGATTCACCACGCCGTGCGCACTCTATCGCTGCACAGGGTGGTATTAACGCAGCAAAAAACTACCAGAATGACGGTGATAGTGTTTATCGCCTGTTTTACGATACTATCAAAGGTGGAGACTATCGTGCCCGTGAATCCAATGTACACCGCCTGGCTGAAGTAAGTGCCAATATCATTGACCAATGTGTCGCGCAAGGTGTGCCTTTTGCCCGTGAATATGGTGGTATGTTGTCCAACCGTTCATTTGGTGGTACACAGGTACAACGTACTTTCTACGCTGCGGGTCAGACCGGGCAGCAATTATTGATCGGTGCCTACCAGGCCCTGGAGCGCCAGGTAGCCTTAGGTAATGTGACCATGTATAGCCGCCACGAAATGCTGGACATCGTAAAAATTGATGGTAAAGCAAGAGGGATCATCGCCCGTAACCTGATCACCGGTAAATTAGAACGTCATTTCGGTCATGCCGTATTGATCTGTTCCGGCGGTTATGGTAACGTATTCTATTTATCTACAAACGCTATGGGTAGTAATGTAACTGCTGCCTGGAAAGCGCATAAACAAGGCGCGTACTTCGGTAACCCTTGTTATACACAAATTCACCCGACCTGTATCCCCGTTTCCGGCGATCACCAGTCTAAGCTGACGCTGATGTCTGAATCACTGCGTAATGACGGTCGGATCTGGGTGCCTAAAAAGCAAAACGACAACAGGAAACCTAATGAAATTCCTGAAGACGAAAGAGATTATTACCTGGAAAGAAGATACCCTGCATTCGGGAACCTTGTACCACGTGACGTAGCTTCCCGCGCCGCTAAAGAGCGTTGCGACGCCGGTTATGGCGTAGGTACTTCCAAGCAGGCGGTTTACCTGGACTTCGCTGCTGCCGTGATCCGTTACGGTACGATTGAATGCAGTAAGCAAGGTAACCATAGCCCAAGTGCGGAAGAGGTGCGTAAATATGGTTTGGCTGTAGTTAAAGAGAAATACGGTAACCTGTTCGATATGTACGCTAAGATTACAGGGGAAGATCCATATGAAGTGCCGATGCGTATTTACCCTGCGGTACACTATACCATGGGTGGCCTTTGGGTGGATTATGAATTGATGACCACTGTTGAAGGTTTGTACTGCTTAGGTGAGGCTAACTTCTCAGACCACGGGGCCAACCGTTTAGGAGCTTCTGCACTGATGCAGGGTCTGGCGGATGGTTATTTCGTAATTCCTTACACTTTAGGTAACTACCTGGCGGATGATATCCGTACAAAGGCAATTCCTACAGATCACCCTGCCTTTGTTGAAGCGGAAAAACAAGTTGCGGACCGTATCAATAAACTGATGAGTATTAAAGGAAAGCAGTCTGTAGAAAGTATTCACAAGCGCCTGGGACTGATCATGTGGAACAAATGTGGTATGGGCCGTACAGCGCAAGGTTTACAGGAAGCGATTGTTGAGATCCAGGCTTTGAAAAAAGAGTTCTGGTCTGATGTATTTATCCCGGGCACTATTGAAGGCATGAATAATGAGCTGGATAAAGCACAACGTGTGGCTGACTTCATCGAGTTGGGCGAGCTGATGTGTAAAGATGCTTTGAACCGTGAAGAATCTTGTGGTGGTCACTTCCGTGAAGAGTCGCAAACTCCGGACGGCGAAGCACAACGTAATGACGAAGAATTTATGTACGTGGCGGCATGGGAATATAACAGCGATAGCAAATGGACTTTACATAAAGAAGCCCTGAACTATGAAGTGGTAAAACCAAGTCAGCGTTCTTATAAATAGTCGCCCGAAAGCCAGATATAATTATAAAAATTACTTAACAATATTTATTTGAAGCGGGCATAAGTCCTAATCAAATTTCCAAATCGAACAGAAACGATGGAACACTATAATATGAACCTTACATTAAAGGTTTGGCGTCAGCAAAATGCACAATCACAAGGTGCTTTTGAAACTTATTCAGTAAAAGAAATATCTTCTGAAATGTCTTTCCTGGAGATGTTTGACGTATTGAATGAGCAATTGATTCATGAAGGTAAAGAGCCGATCACATTTGATCATGACTGCCGTGAAGGTATTTGTGGGGCCTGTTCGATGCACATTAACGGGCAGGCGCATGGTCCATGGCATGAAACTACTACCTGTCAGTTGCACATGCGCGCGTTCAAAGATGGTGATACGATTGTAGTAGAGCCCTGGAGAGCGGCTGCATTCCCGGTTATTAAAGACCTGATGGTAGACCGTACTGCATTTGACCGTATTATCCAGGCTGGTGGTTATATTTCTGTCAATACCGGAAATGCACAAGATGCGAATAATTTACCAATCGCTAAAGATAAGGCGGATGAGTCATTCGCTGCAGCTACCTGTATTGGTTGTGGTGCTTGTGTAGCTTCTTGTAAAAACGCTTCAGCGAGCTTGTTCCTTTCTGCAAAGGTGGCGCACCTGGCTTTATTACCACAAGGTGATGCCGAGCGTAAAACACGTGTACTGAACATGGTGGAGCAGATGGATAAAGAAGGGTTTGGAGCCTGTACCAATACCGGCGCCTGCGAAGCGGAATGCCCTAAAGGAATTTCCATAATGAATATTCGTCGCCTGAACGCGGAATATATCCGCGCCGGTTTGAGCGGTAGCATCGCGAAGTAATATTCGATAACATAATTTAGATTTTTAGGTGGAGGCTGTCAAATCATTGGCGGCCTCTGCCTTTTCGTGTAGGAAAAGGTGAGCATAACCGCTCCGTAACTATTCATTAATCATTTATCACTTTTCACTAAATATGGACAACACAAAACCGATAAACCTGATCACCCGGCCTATACAGCGTTTTATCCGCAATGAAAAATCCGGCGGAATTGTTTTAGGTATAAGCGTAATCCTGGCATTGATCTTGGCCAACACCGCCTTGTCAGAGCCTTATCATCATTTCCTGGAGCATAAGTTGGGATTTATCTTTGATGGTAAAACTTATTTTGAATACAACCTGCATCATTGGATCAATGATGGCTTAATGGCCGTTTTCTTTTTCGTGGTCGGCCTGGAGCTAAAGCGGGAAATTGTAGGCGGTGAACTTTCAGAACCGCGGAAGGCGATCCTGCCTATTGTAGCGGCAATAGGAGGTATGTTGGTGCCGGCTATGATCTACCTGGGGCTTAATCCTTCAGGAGCGGCACATAAAGGCTGGGGGATACCAATGGCTACAGATATAGCCTTTGCCCTTGGCGTTTTATACCTGCTGGGCAATAAAGTGCCCTTATCCCTTAAGATCTTCCTGACGGCCCTGGCGATTGTGGATGATCTTGGAGCCGTATTAGTCATTGCCTTGTTCTACACTTCCGATATTTCTCTAATGAACCTGCTTATAGGTCTGGGCTTTGTACTGCTTATGTTCATCGGCAATAAGATGGGTGTACGCAGCATCTTATTTTACGCTGTAATCGGCATAGGGGGGGTGTGGACCGCATTTCTTTTATCCGGGGTGCATGCCACGATCGCTGCGGTATTAGCGGCATTTACCATTCCAGCGGATGTAAAAATAAAAGAACAGCTGTTTATGGATAAAATTCAAAAGCACCTGGCCCGGTTTAAAGAACTGGACTCTACTGACAGCATGCCTACGCTGAGCCAGGAACAATTGCAGGTACTGGAAGATATCCAGAAAGATACGCATGCGGCGATGACCCCTTTACAGAAACTGGAACACAGTATGCACCCCATGGTTAGTTTTGTAATCATCCCCATTTTTGCCCTGGCCAATGCCGGTATATCCCTGGATATGGACCTGTCCAGCCTGACAGAAACTAATGTGGCTTTAGGCGTAGGCTTAGGCTTGTTACTAGGTAAAGTGGTCGGGGTAGTCGGTTTTACTATGCTTTTTGTACGCCTTAAAATTGCGGCATTACCGGATGGCATGCACTTTAAAAATCTTTTAGGGCTGGGTTTTTTAGCGGCCATTGGATTTACCATGTCTTTGTTCGTGACCGAACTTGCTTTTGCTGATGAAGCTTTTAAAACGCAGGCCAAAATCGGAATTTTTGTAGCTTCAATTATTGGTGGAATTGCCGGTTATGTGATCTTAAACAGGAATAGAAATTAGGGGCTATAGATATCATTTATCTAAAAATATTTGGGGCGATGAAGTATTTCATCGCCCCAAATATTTTCACTATTGACTATTCACCTTTCACTTCTTACTTCTCACTCATCTCCCATCATTTATCACTCATCACTTTCACAGTCTTTACAGGTTTTACTTTATTCACCTTTATTTTCAATGCGATAAAAGCCAGTAGGAAAGAAACAGCGGCGATAATCAGCATATTAATGATATAAGGGTAGGTCAGGTGGGCAGGTCCGTTCTCGATGATCAGTATCCGGAATGCCGGTAAGAAATGCGTCAGGGGAATAATGTCTGCGATATATTGTATCGCTTTAGGCATCTGGCTCAGGGGCCAGGTAAACCCCGAAAGAATGAAACTGGGTGTTGCGATAACCATCAATACTTCTGTAGCTTTTAATTGGTTGGGCAGTAGAATACTTACCAGTATGCCCATGAAGCAAACCGCAGTAACAAATATACCCGCGATTAAGGTAAGCGTAGCCAGGTTCTCGGTAAATGGAATATTAAACCACAAGGTAAACAGCCAATAGATAAACCATATGCCGAAGCTCATAAGCAGGTAGGGGATCACTTTTACCATAATCAGGGAAAAAGTATTCCGCGTCTGTGCCACGAGGTCTTTGAATGTGTTTTTTTCGAACTCAGCGGCAAAGGAGAGAGCCAGACCCAGCAGTAAAACCTGCTGTAGCACCGTTGCTAAAATACCCGGCCATAAGAAGTACATATAATTGGTCGCCCGGTTATTCTTTTTGATAAAAGTTGTTTTAAAAGGCTCATACTGGTTCATCAGCATACTTTCCGGGACACCCTGCTTACGCAAGCCTTCCAGCTGTGTACCTGCTTTTAATGTGCCCAATACAACCTGCAAGGCAGAGGAGGCATAATTCGCGGTGAGTACATTGGCCGTATTTACTACTGTGGTCACTTCAGGATAACGTTTGGTCAATACATCCTTTTCGAAATCTTTAGGAATGATCACAATACAGGCGGCCTCTTCTTTTATACTTAATTCGGTAAGCCCGTTCTGGTCTGGTTTTACAGCAATGACGTGTAGCACTTCATTGTCACCCATCATCTCAATAGCGCGCTGGCTTAAGGTACTGTGGTCTTCATCCACCACAATTATGGGAAGATCCGTTACTTTACCTTTCCCGTATACATAGCCCAGGAGGATACCGTAGAGCAAGGGTGCCCCGATAAATAAAATACGCAGCACACTATTGCCCCAGAATAGCCTGAACTCTCTTTTGAGTAATTTAAAAAAACTTTTCACAATCTATTTTTTTAGGGTTACGGTAGTCTTGTTTAAAATATGCTGCGCTACACTTTGATCTTTCGGATTGATCGTGAGCTCATACAAAGGGTCTTGCATATCATAATCAGGATAAGCCGTTGCGATGTTGGCATAAGCGCCGATCTGTTTAATATTTTTTATAGTTCCTTTGATTTTCAGATTATCTTTATAAGGAATGGTTACCTCTATATCAGCGCCTTTGTTATAATTTTTCAATTGAGATTCAGGAACTGTAAAACGGAAATAGGTGCTGTTGTCTAAAGTGCCGTTGAAGAGGGTATAGCCGGGCAGTGCCAGTTCTCCTACTTTCAGGGTAATCGTTTCAATGGTCATATCCTGCGGGGCAATAATGTAACGTTCCTTTTCGGCGGTATTTACCTCCATTAATGCGCCTTTGGCCCGGTCTTGCTGGCCTAGCGCCATTACCTGCTGTTCTACACGCACACCATTCTGGACATCGGCTATTTCCGCATTTACAGCAGTAAGCTGTGCCTGCGCACCCTGGTACTTAGCAAAAACTTCATCGTATTGCTGTTGCGGAATGAGGGAGTCTTTGACCATCGCGTCCAACCTGCTCAGCGATTTCTGTGCAAAAGCGTATTGCTCTTCCAGGGCTCTTTTTTTAGCGTTCAGCTGCTTTATCTGGTTGGCCGTAGCCCCGTGTTGTGCCATTTGATATTGAGCGCTGGCAGAGGTCACAGCGCCTTCTGCCTGTGCTTTTTTCGCGGCCACTTCCGGTATGTCGAGTATGGCTAAAGTATCACCTTTGTGTACAAAATCTCCCTGGCTCACATTGATTGTCTGGATGCGGCCCGCGATTTTTCCCACTACGGCAATCTGTTCTTTTTCAGTTTTTCCCTGGATAAGATCTTTATTGTTTTCTTTATTGCCGCAGGCAGTAAGTAGTATGCTGCCTATAAAAATGCCGATATACTTTTTCATGTTTTAATTTATTTTACCTGGATAGAATGGATTAAAGGTTGTGCTGCGGCATAAGCTTCCAGTGCAGCCTGTCTTTGATTGATTAATGTTTGTACTTTGTTTAAGGAAACTTCGTAAATGTCATTTTCCGCGCTGATCCTTTCGGTAACCCCGATCAGGCCCAGTTTATATTGCTTCTCAGCTGTTGTCAGGTTGTTACTGGCAATTTTTTCCTGTTGAGCGGCTATAGTCAGCCGGTCTGTTTGTACCCGGTAGTTGACCAGGTTATTTTTTAGCTGCAGGTTCATCATGCGTACCGCATCTTCCTTTTTATTGGCCAGGATATGCTGGTCGATCTTTACCGCTTCTATTTTATGTTTACGTTCCATCCCGCCGAATAATTCCCATTTCAGGATTCCCCCGATCATCCAGTTAGGAGATAAAGTAGCCTGGTTAAGGTTCAGTTGCGCCTGGTTGCCGGAAACGGGTAAAGGAAACGTGCTGCTTGCATTGAACAGGCTGGCATAACCGTAGCTGGCAAAAGCGCCCACTGTAGGTAAAAGACTGCCTTGCTCTTTTTTCAGGTTATAATCCAGTGCCTTTGAGAATGAGTTCATGGCTTTAAGCTCATTACGCGCATCAGTATTCAGCATCGTATCTATCTCTATTGGTGTTAAAGCATAATCTACCGCGTCTATCTGCTGGTCATCATAACCGGTAAGTGTATTGAGTTTAAAATACAGTAATTGTTTTTTGCCGGCCAGTTCCGCTTGTTTGGAAGCCAGGTTGAGGCTGGCCAATTTGATCTTGTCCCGGTCGTAAGGTACGGCCAGGCCTTGTTCTATAGCTTTTTCCACTCGTTCTGTTTCTTTTTGCAGGCGTAATTCGCTTTCTTTCAGCAAAGCTTCTGCTTCTGCTAATAGGCGCAGCTGGTCAAAAGAGCCGATAATGTCTTTAATCAGTTCATCCTGTTTAATGGCTGAAAGGTAACGGTTACCTTCATTTTGGGCTTCAAGCGCTTTTGCGCCGTTCATGATCTGTCCGCCACTGAACAGTACCTGCTTTGCCGTGATCCCGGCAGCAAATACATTTGCTTCATTATGCGTTTTTGTGTTGCCTTCAAAGAGCTGGATGCCGGTAACAGGTAATGTCGCAGCAGGGATGTCCAGTAGCAGGTCATTATTCAGGTAAGCATAGGCCGCATTGGCACTTATTGTAGGCAGGTATTTATTCCATACGGCTTTGCGCTCATTGTCGGCCTTCTCTAAAGTGAGTGCTTCATTTTTGAGGACTTTACTGTTGGCTACGCCCGCATCGATGGCTTCTTTTAATGAAGGCGAAACATTGATCTGGGCATTTGCCTGCTGGCCCCAAAAACCGGCTGTAAGTACTGCCGCTAATATTCCCTTTTTCATTGTAATTATTTTTCTAAATTTTTATAAATCGTATTAAATACTTTCCGGATCGTTTCTTTCTCTTTGTCACTGATCCCTGCGCTCAGCATCGTGAAAGTTTCTTCAACTGCTTTCATGATCCTTTTTTCCGAGTTGATACCGGCCCGGGTCAGGTGAATATTGTTGATCCTTCTGTCTGTATTGTCCGGCCGGCGTTCTATATAGCCCAGCTTTTCAAGGTTGTCCAGCAGTCGGGTCGTGCTGGGTTTGTCGCGGCCGGTTTCATCAGCAATTGCCTGCTGGGATATGCCATCCTGCTGCCAGAGTACGGCGAGTACGGTCCATTGTTCTTTGGTAATATCAATACCGGCTGCTTTAAAATTCTGATTTAGAAACCGGGTGATGTACATGAATATGCGCCCGGTTAGTAAATTATACTGCTCTTCAAAGGATAATATAGTTGCCATAATAATAGTTGTTTAGACAACCACAAAATTAGTAATTAAATAGTTAGTCAAACAACTATTATTTGTTAAAATTTATTTTTTTATTGTTGTAGAAAGGAAAAAGAACCGTTTCAATCGTTCCGGAAGTTTTTCAATTGGGCGGAAACTACTATTTTTACTTAATCGGGCTGGGGTAGTGATTATTGAGGCGGGCTTTGAGCCGTTTCCCTTTTTTGTTAATGTTACGACCCTGGTTGTGATACCTGTTTTAGGTTACGTTAGCTAATACAGCGAGACCCGGTTTTGTTTTTTACTTGAAGTCAATAAAATGTATGCGATTGAATATGAAATATAATTTGCTGTTGCTGGGGTGTATGCTTTGGAGTCTTGCGGGTAAAGCTTTTGAGTATAAAATCCCTTTTACCTTGTACGAGAACAAGATTTTGATAGAGGTTCTTATCGAAAAAAGGAAATACAATTTTGTATTCGACTCCGGCGCTATGTCGCTCCTGGACAAGAATATGGTCAATATGAAAAAGGCTAAAAATGTAGCTATAGACCTGGAAGCGGAAGATGCCAATGAGCAAAAGAAGAAGTTGAGTGTTGTGCAGGTGCCTTCGCTGAAACTGGAAAATATAAATTTCAAAGACGGCTATTTTGCAGTACATGACTTTACCGCGATTAATGAAAGAAGCTGTGTGCCTATTGCCGGTATTTTCGGTTCCAACCTGATGAATAACCTGGTATGGAAAATAGATTTTAAAGAAAAAGTCATCGTTGTTACCGATCATGCTTTGAGTGCCGATGGCTATATTGAGATCGCTTTTGAAAAGGAGGCCTTCTCCAATGTGCCCTATACCAAACTTAATGTCCGGGGTACGCTTATTGATCTTATATTGGATACCGGGTCCGGAGATGCATTAACCATAGGTAAGAATGCCTATGATAAAATTAAAGACAGCACTTTCCTTAAAGGAAGCGGGCCAAGCTCGACCTCCCTGTTTGGTAATAATGACGGTACTTTTTATGAAGATTCCCTGGCTATCAGCTTCCCGGCCGCTCCCAATAAGGTTTTTAAAGGTGTGCATACCACCGCCCAGGGTAATGAAATGGCTTTGCTCGGTATTGATTTTCTCAAACACTACCAGCCGGTACTTGATTATAAAACCAATAAGTTGTTTTTGAGTAAAGATACCATTCCTGCATCAGCGCCGCTGATGTCCTGGGGTTTTGGCCTCGCCGGTATTGATGGTAAGCTTATCGTGATCAATATGTTCAATATCCCGGAACTGCAGGCCTTATTCAAAGTAGGCGACCAGATTATAGCGGTAAACGATATCAATACTGAAAAACCTGGTAAGCTGGAACTTTGCCGCGTGATGGAGCTGCGCAAGCAAAAAGCCACCTTAGAACTTACCAAATCCGATGGGACTAAAGTGACGGTTAGCAAGATAGATTTACAAAATTATTTTTAACGATTAAATCAGGTAAGCTTTCAAGGTATACTTAACTTAAATAATAAAAACACCATTCCAACAATAACTGAAATGGTGTTTTTATTGTTAATACTGGTTCGTCTTAATTATTACTGCACTACAAAAGGAATTATTACATGGCCTTGCTGTGTGTGCAGCTGCAGCCAGTAATTGCCCCTGGCATAAAGGCTGGTGTTTATTTTGGTAGCTGTACCCATTGAACTTTGAAGTACGCTCCCCGAAACATTACTAATGCTATAGGATGTTATGTTAAGGTGTGCCGGATTTTGTATATTGAGCTCGCCGCTACAGGGATTAGGATATACCCGGATGCCTGAATTTGGTGTTTTGGCAGGCCCTATACTTACCGTGCCACCGCCGTTAGTCGTTTTGAAAATGCCATGCCCGCTCACGTAGCCCAGGTCTTCATTTACCATGTCAATGGAGGCGATGTAATAGCTGCCTGTTGGGAGTATACTTTGTTGCTGCCAGCTTTGACCTCCATCTGTCGTCTTGAGTATATGCTGCCCGGTAGTAATATAGCCGGTTTGCGCGGTGATGAAATGTACATCTCTAAGGCTCTCCCAAGTATTGATAAAAGAGGTGGACAAGGTGTCCCAGCTTTGTCCACCATCGCTTGTTTGCAGTAAAAGGCCGGGTATACCACTGGCTACGGCAAACCCGGTTTGCGGATCGATAAACTGCATATTTGAGATGCCGGGGTATACAAATACGGTCTGGGCCGGCGGCTGTTCGCTATAAACAGCCTGCCAGGTAGTACCGCTGTCATTGGTCCTGAAGATCATGTCCCGGTAAAGTTCTCCATTTGTATGTGTCCTCACCAGGCTCACAAACCCCGTCTGAGGAGTGATAAAATAGATATTTGAAATGTAATGCGGATCACTGATCAATTCCCGGGAGCTGAATGTATTGCCCCCGTCCGAGGTTTGATACAATACATTGTCGATGCCCACAAATCCTGTAGCAGGGCCGGTAAAACGGATATGGAAGTGTTGAGTGCCGCCATTGATACTCAGGTTCATTTCCTGCCAGGTGTTGCCGGCATCTGATGTTTTGTATAAATTATTACCCGAGCTGAATGCGCTATAGCCTGCTATAAAGCCGGTACGGCCATTGATGAAATGATGCCGCAGCAGGCTCACGTTTGGGAACATGATGGAATCTGTAGTGATACCACCGTCATAAGAGCGGAGTAAAATACCTTCATCCCAATGGGTGGCTGCAAATAAGGTATCTGTCCCGAAAATCTGGAGGTCTTCAATTTCGGAAGAAGGGGAAGTATGCTGCCGTTGCCATTGGGCAGCTGCTGCACCGCCCAATAGCGTGAGCGCAGTGACGATGGATAGGAAATTGCTTTTCATGATAATATTTTTCACAAAGCTAAGCCTGCATGTGCCTGCAGGTATTGTGATAAGAAGAGGATTAATTGTGAATTCATACAATAAATGTCCGGATGGTTCCCTGAGCACGGTTTTAATCCTACACCACCTTTATATATGTACTATTTATATTTGATATGCGTAGCCTTGAAATCTTGCCGGAACGGTGGAATTCTTTACTTTTTACCAGCTATTTTATCAATTTATGTCAAATAGTGCCAATTAAATTTTATTTTTTGGCAATTCATTTATACTTTTGCACCCGAATTCTAGATTATAAAGTTTTTTAATAAAATATAAACAAATAGGTATGCCAAACGTTGGTAAAATTAAACAAATCATTGGTCCGGTAGTCGACGTTAGCTTTGGTGGCGACAGTGAGTTACCTGAAATTTTTAACGCTTTGGAATTAAAGCGCGAAAACGGTGATAAACTGGTTTTGGAAGTACAACAACATTTAGGAGAAGATAGCGTACGTTGCGTAGCGATGGACGGTACCGAAGGCCTTGTGCGTGGTATGGAAGTGGTAGATACAGGTAAAGCGATCGCGATGCCTACTGGCCCGCAAATCAATGGTCGTTTATTTAACGTAACTGGTGATGCTATCGATGGTTTACCTCAGCCATCTAAAGAAAACGCGCGTCCTATCCACGCGAAACCGCCTAAGTTTGAAGACCTTTCTACTTCAACTGAGATTTTATTTACCGGTATCAAGGTGATCGACCTGATCGAACCTTATGCAAAAGGTGGTAAAATTGGTTTGTTCGGTGGTGCGGGTGTAGGTAAAACCGTATTGATCCAGGAATTGATCAACAATATCGCTAAAGGCCACGGTGGTCTTTCTGTATTTGCCGGTGTGGGTGAGCGTACCCGTGAAGGTAATGACCTGATGCGTGAGATGATCGAAGCCGGTATCGTAAAATACGGTGAGAAATTCTTACATTCAATGGAAGAAGGCGGATGGGATCTGTCTTCAGTTGACCTGGAAGGTTTGAAAGAGTCTAAAGCGACTTTCGTATTCGGACAGATGAATGAGCCTCCCGGAGCACGTGCCCGTGTAGCTTTGTCTGGTCTTACTATGGCAGAATATTTCCGTGATGGTGATGGCGAAGGAAAAGGTAAAGATATCCTGTTCTTCGTAGATAACATCTTCCGTTTTACCCAGGCTGGTTCCGAGGTGTCGGCGCTGTTAGGCCGTATGCCATCTGCGGTGGGTTACCAACCTACTTTGGCTACAGAAATGGGTCTGATGCAAGAGCGTATTACTTCTACTAAAAACGGTTCTATTACCTCTGTACAGGCGGTATATGTACCTGCGGATGACTTAACGGATCCGGCTCCGGCAACTACCTTTGCCCACCTGGATGCGACTACCGTATTGTCCCGTAAAATCGCGGATTTAGGTATCTATCCTGCGGTGGATCCATTGGACTCTACTTCACGTATCCTTACTCCTGCTATCGTTGGTGAAGCGCACTATAACACTGCAGAGCGCGTTAAACGTATCCTGCAACGTTATAAAGAGTTACAAGACATCATCGCGATCCTGGGTATGGATGAGTTAAGCGAAGAAGATAAATTAACCGTATCCCGTGCACGTCGTGTACAACGTTTCTTATCTCAACCGTTCCACGTAGCAGAGCAGTTTACCGGTCTGCAAGGTGTACTGGTACCGATCGACGAAACGATCCGTGGTTTCAACATGATCATGGACGGTGAAGTGGATGAGTATCCGGAAGCGGCATTCAACCTGGTAGGTAACATTGATGATGCGATCGCGAAAGGTAAAAAATTATTAGAACAAGCATAATTCTTTAAGTCAAAAGTTCAAAAGTAAAAATTCAGAAACGGGTTTTTACTTTTGATTTTTGGCTTTTGATTTTAAAATTTAAAGGTATGCATTTAGAAATATTAACCCCGGAAAAGGCGATCTATAGTGGTGAAGTGTACGGAGTACAATTACCCGGAGTGGAAGGTTCTTTCGAGATCCTGGAAAACCACGCTGCTATGGTAGCAGCTTTGGGCGAGGGTAAAATGAAAATAATTATTGATAAAGCCCAGACTAAAACAGAGCATTTCCAGATCTCAGGTGGCTTTGTTGAAGTGTTGAACAATAAAGCTTCTGTACTTTTGGAAGGTGCAAAAGCTGCAGAATAAACCCGGCTTTAAGCTATTAATCAAATCGGGAAGATCCATTCGGGTCTTCCCGTTTTTTTTTGCTTGTGGAACAGGAGGGAGCGCTGCATCTTAGTAGTAACAAAACAATCCTGATATGCACATTTCAAAAAATATCCTCCAGGGAGTGCTGCTCGGTCTAAGCACTATAAGTTTAACCGCCAAACCATCTGATGCCACCGCGCAAAAAATAAAAGAAGTCCCGGGAAAAATACAACAGCCAAAAGATACCGCCAGGCAGGCCGGTTGTGTTAAATTCGACCCGAAATTAAGCCCGGGGTACAAGCCGTATGCTGCTCCGGGCAGCCAGGTAAGCACTGCGGCATCCGATTCAACAGTATTGATCTATAAAGATCCCTGTATCACTTGTGGCAGAGGTTAAATAGTTATTAATTATGGAATTAAATAAGCATTTATTGACTAAGTTGGTGTTGGGCCTGGGCCTGGGCCTGGCTGCTGCTTCCTGTGGAACGGAACAGCCGGCTACACAACAACGTGGAATGCATAGAAAAGATACCACAAGGCATCATCCGGCACTCAGTAAAGAGGATACTGTAAATATACCTGAGCCCTATGACCCTAATAATTGCCCGGCTTGTGGCATGGGCTAAGTGACTAAGCTTTTTATTAGTTAGCGCGTCTTAATGATAAAGCGGCTCTCTGATCCGTGTACTTAACCTTTAAAACTATTATGATGAAACTTTCTAAAAAACTGATCGGGTCTCTGACCCTGGGTTTACTGATCGCCGGCAGCCTGAGCTCCTGCGATAAAAAAGACGATGTAGTACCCGATCAAAAAAAGGGTTCTGATACCGTAGATGATTCTGGAAAACATAACCCGGATTATTGTCCGGCCTGCGGGATGGGATAATGAGTAGGATTATTGACGGTATTATACCCGGTATTGCTACAAACCTGGATGTCGATATGTTATCGGCATCTTTACCTTTATTGGAAGCAGGACTTGTGGGCGGACTGGAATGGTCTTTTGACGCGCTTTATGCCCGGGACTACCAGGTGCCGGACTGGTTTCATGAATTGTTATCGGCCTACAGCAAGGAGCAAAGGCTGGTCGGCCATGGGGTGTTTTTTTCTTTGTTTTCGGGTAGATTTTCTGAAGAGCAGCAAGCCTGGCTGGAGCGCCTGCGCGCTTTGAGGGGTATGTACCAGTTTGATCATATCACCGAGCATTTTGGTTTTATGACGGGCCGGGATTTTCATAAAGGCGCGCCCCTTAGCGTACCTTACACGGCCACCACCTTGGCGATAGGCCGCGACAGGATCAGCCGGATCGCCGATGCGGCACAGTGCCCCGTAGGCCTGGAAAACCTTGCTTTTGCCTATGACCTGGAAGAAGTGAAAATACAAGGCCGGTTTTTAGATGAACTGTTAAGCCCCGTAAACGGGTTTATGATACTTGACCTGCATAACCTGTACTGCCAGCTCCATAATTTCAACCTGGACAGCAGCACCTTATTGGACCTGTACCCTTTGGAGAAAGTGCGGGAAATACATATCTCCGGCGGCTCCTGGCAACCGCATCCCGGCGCACATTTGCAGCAAGTGCGCAGGGACACTCATGATGATGCCGTACCGGCAGCTGTATTTGAATTACTGAAGATCACTTTAAACCGTTGCCCTAACCTGAAGTTTGTCCTGCTGGAACAATTGGGCATTGCTTTAACTACACCGGCGCAAAGAGCACAGTACCAGGATGATTTCCATACAATGCGCAATATTATTGAACAATATAACAGGGAGCAGCAATGGCCCCGCAACATTGACGGCTTCAGGCCTGCAACACTTCAACTTACACCCACACCGCTTGTAGATGAACAATTATTCGGGCATCAACAGATCATAAGCCATATCCTGGAGACTGCCGCCGACCACAAGGACGTAATTGACAAAATGCAATACACTTCATTGGCCGGCAGTGACTGGCATATAGAAAAATGGCAGCCCGCCATGGTGGATACTGCCATTCATATTGCCCAAAAGTGGAAATAAATAGTATTATTCTTTTGTTGCCCCTTTCGTGAGCACAACATAGTCCGCAAGTTTTTTATGTTCCTCCGCTTTATAAGCAGCAGCAGGAAAACAGGAAACAGTGGCTACTTTCTTCTTCGTTTGTTTTAATACGCGTGCTGCAGTACCCTGGTATTCATCGGTATGAAAACGGCCGACGATATGGAAGACGCGGTGCTTTTTAGCCGCTTTTATAATGTTGTGCGCCATAGTAGCATCCCAAAGGTTTTGGGACTGGTAGATGAACATATTGGGGTTGACATGCCCGCCCATTGCTTCCAGGAATTTTTCTGCATAACGACCGCTTAAGGTGTCCAGTGGCAAAGGCGGAAGGTAAGCCTGTTTTGTTCGCTTAGGTAAAACATCTAATGCTTTAAAGTCGCCACGGGTTACCATATTTGTGTAGCGTGAAGGCGTGTTGGCGCAAATTACCGGTACTTTATTTTCTTTGGCGAAATTGACAATAGGGGCATAATCTTTGTAATTATTCCAAATGCGGCTTTCGGCTTTGAAATTCTTTTCGCTGATCCAGCCGGCAAGATATTCATCCATCACGCCCTGTACATCTGTATGGAACATTTCCATAGAAAAAGCCAGCGGCCTGTCGTGTTGGCTTTGTTTGAGCGAGCGCAACATGTCTGCTTGCAGCAAATGACCGATACTGTCATTATGCTCTTCGCCCCATAATATAATATCAGCGCTGTTCAGGTATTCCCGGACCCATTGGTCCCAGCTTATTTTATTGCCCGAGCGGGTATCATAGATTTCATACAAGTCTTGCGGTGTCTGGGCCATAACTGATGAAGTGAAGGAATAAAAAGAAAAGAGCGTAAGCAATAAATACTTCATTAAATCAAATTTTTAGAAACTGAATAAGCTGCAAATTTAGGTATAACATTGTTGTTTAACCGTCAAGAAAAATACCAGGGGTACCGCTCTTGTGAAAACTACTTATTTACCAGGCATTTATCATACATAGAATGATGAAATGATCATTAAATTTATTGAAAATTAATTGATTACGAGTAGTATTATAATGTATGTGTAAGATGCTTTGGCTGTTTCAGGCAAAGCTTATAATTTTGCCGCGCAATAGGTTGTTTTACAATTGAATAGTAAAAGATCTCTATTGAAATAGTATACATTTTTGAGTCAGCATTCTTAAAAGCTATTATTAGAGCATAGCGGTTTTGAACACAATGATTGAGCTGAATATTTTGTAAGCGACTTTAAAGCGAGCTGAAATATTTTTTAAAATCACTACCAGGCGTTTAGATTTTTATCATTTTGCCTTCCTGTTCATTTAAGAATCCTGGTGAATACGGGTACATGTCCTCGCTGTTCGCGGGGGCAGTTACGATCAAAAAATTAAAACAAAGTATGAACAAGGTCAACAAATCGCCAATGCTTCCGCACATTTGCGGAACTCCTCTTAACGCCCGACAGCAAAACCTGCTGCCCGGAGGCATTACAGACAATACATTTCTTATTACAGGTACTTAAAGTGGCCGGGGAGCCCCCGGAGCTTAATGTTGTGCCATTATTCCCGGGCTATTGCGGCTTAGATGCCGGCAATATGGTAGCGTCTGATACAATAAAATTTGTAGGTGCATTATTTTATTTTGAAAGTATTTACTGTTTTTTACCGGATAGCGTAATGCTGTAATCCGTTACCTCTACAAAATTTCCCCCTGCCGTATCTATTCCAATTAAATGCTTTCCTGATAAGGGAAGGTTAAGTGATATTTTTTTAAATAGTATGAAAACAATGAACAAAACTTTTAACCACCCAAAATTCAATGACCGTAAACGCATGTTTACCGTTAAACTCCGGGCGCTGGTAATGCTTTTCGGAGGCTTTACACTTGCTGCAGGGAACACTTTCGCCGAAGGAACGAAAGAAATTTCTAACAATAATTCGGGCACCAACTCCGCATTACTGGTTTATCAAAGCAGGGGTACCGGTCCTTTCCTGAACAATATTCCTGAAAACAGGATCCGGGTACGTATTGCTGATTACACCCAGGAGCGTATTCACTTCGGATTCAAGTGGAGGGAATATGGTACAACAGGATATGCCGGTGATGAAATCGGAGCAAATATCTGGGCCGTTATTTATGATCCTACAGGAGCAATTGTATCCAGACAGCGTTTTAACAGCACAGTAGACGGTTACATAAGTAGCTTTACACAGGCAGTAAACGGGCCTAATATTCTAGGCGTGAGTACAGGATATAAACCCATTACATTTACGCCCACAATGAATGGTGAATACGCTATGGTCTTTTACCGGGTGAGCGGTAGTGGTAGCGACCATACTGCGATTGCAGCTAACTCCAGCCAGGAATTTAAGGCCTCATTCTGGGATATTACAGTAGCGAATGCTACCAATAAATTTACAGGCCGCGTTTTTTCTCAAAACTGGGGCCTGGTAGCTGTCGGTTCTAATGAGCGCGTAGGAGCTACAGCCAAAGCTGCCCCTGCTTTTTACTCTTACTCTAATGACTCTACCTTAATCAAACTCAGCTTTGCATCTGTTACTTCCGGGTTTGCTCCGGTGGCTTACGATATTGCCTTTACTGATTACGGTGTCAACAATAACCTCACAGACTGGTCACTAGCCAGGAATTCTGTAGAAGCAGGTACGACCAATATGGTCCTGACCGACGGGTTTAAAGTATTTTTGAACGAACCGAGTGCTGTGTTGTACCCTATCGCTACAATCAATGGTACACCGGCATTTTCTGCAGTACCGATTACGGGTTGTCCCGGTAGTAACCTGACGGCAAACTTTACGATGCCCGAGGCCGGAGATGTACGGATTGTCTTTGATATAGACGGTAATGGAGATGGTTTTACGCCTAATACACGCGACTTCGTTCTCGAAGGTTTCGATATGGCTAAGGGGCCGGGAACGATTACCTGGGATGGTAAAGATGGCCTGGGCAATAACCTGGTCGCAGGTACCGCGATCAGCATTTCAGCTACTTACCGCAGAGGGCGTTTTAACCTGCCTATCTATGATGCAGAGGTTAATGCCGACGGTATGTATATCCAGACTATAGCACCGCTAAGCTCCCCTTCCAACAGGTTGTACTGGAATGACAGCAAGCTGCCTAATAATGTTACCACTACCAGTTGTTCTGATAATAATGCCAATGTTAGCGGAAAAGGCCTGGATAACTCTTTATATGGGACCATGTCTTCTGCCAACAGTCCAACCAGGGCATGGAATGGCAACGGTAATCTGGGTAATGTGGTACCTGCCCCTTCTGTTTCCAGAGGCGGTACTTCAAACGATCAAAACGGAGATCAGTGTGACGATTATGGAAATGTACGCGTGTTGAATACCTGGGGCTGGGCCCTGGAAGCGGACGGGCAGCAAACTAATGTTACTTTCGGATGCTTCAATATTGCCGGTAATGTAT
This sequence comes from Taibaiella sp., assembly GCA_016786705.1. GTDB lineage: Bacteria > Bacteroidota > Bacteroidia > Chitinophagales > Chitinophagaceae > Edaphocola. The sequence goes on along the minus strand of JAEUVV010000013.1, from coordinate 260,053 downwards.
TCAATGATGTAAACAGTAAAAACAATAACCTGATAGACCAGTCGGCTACGAACCCGCTAGCTTTACCTGTCTTATATGCCTATATCGTTTCTTCCGATAGCGTGATCCGGTCGGTGACTACAGTGAACGCGAACGGGACTTACAGCTTTACTAATATCCCGGGCGCTAACTATAATGTCGTGATCAGTACAACACAAGTCGCCGTTAATAGTAAATTAAATTACGCGACTCAGGTTACTTTGCCTGCGGGCTGGAATAATGTTGGGGAGCAGCTGGGTACTACGGCCGGTACCGGTATAGACGCGATTGCTGACGGTATCCTGCCTTTGGTATTGAACGGTAATAAAACCGGTGTAAACTTTGGTATCCAACGTTTGCCGGTACCAGGTTCCGGTGCTAACAGCGCAGCCAATCCTGGCGGCACTGCCCAGGTAACAGTACCTGGTAGTACCTTTACCAATACTACAGTAAGTTCAGACTATGATGGAGGAACTATTACCGGTATCCGTATCGTATCTTTCCCTGCCAATACCACGACTATTGTGATCAATGGAAATAGCTATAATAGTACAACATGGCCAGCTGCCGGTGTGCTGGTACCTGCCAATGCATCAGGAGTTCCTACGCAAACCATTACTGTTGATCCTGACTTTGAAGGGCCGGGCAGCATAATGATCCCTTTTAAATCGGTGGATAATGCCGGGCAGGTAAGTACGGCAAATGGTGCTGCTACCCTGACCTTCGGTGCTAACATCACTGGTCGTGTATGGAATGATGCAAATGGTGATGCAACAGGCAATAATCTGGAAAAACCGGTAAGCGGAGACAGAACGAATAGCAATGCAGGAAGCGTAAATGCCGGTACCGACTTTTTTGCAAACCTTACCGGTTCTAATAACAGGGTAATTGCTTCTGTGCGGGTAAATGCCGACGGTACTTATGCGTTTACTAATATGCCGACAGGGCTAGCTTATAAAGTGGTATTGACTTCAGGTAATATAGCACCTGTGGCAAACAGCTTGCTGACAGCAGGTTCCAATGCTGCAGGGTGGGTTGCTACCGGTGTGAACATGAATGGTACGGCAAATACTTCCAATACCACAAATGTGGCAGACCTGGGAATGGTAACTGAAAATAAAGTAAATAATAACTTCGGGATCCAACGGACACCAACCGCAGATCCTAAATCATATAATGTATCAAACAACTCCTTTGGCTATGCGGCTTCTTCAGGAAGTTTAAGCGGTTTCCCTACATTAGTTGGTTATGCTTATATCCAAATGTCTAATGCAGCGGTTGGGCCATTGACCGGAACCGATCCTGAAGATTGTGCTAATGCATCCTCTTGCTCTGCAGGAAGCAGCTTCAGTATCCATTCTATTAATAACAGAACGAAATTGTATTACAATTTTGGTGGTACAACAGGTGTTAAGGAAGTGGTTGCAGGTACGCCTACAGCGAGAATTGATAATTTCGATCCGGCTAATATGGTGATTTATGCACAGAGTGGCGGTGGTACGGCAACGACTCCTTTTGCCTTTACTTATTCTATTACAGATAAAGCAAATGCGACTAGCCCGGCGGTAACCTATGAGATTACTACGGTAACGCCATTGCCGGTTTCATTAGTCGACTTCAGCGCAACAGCCAATGACCGCAATGTGAGCCTGAACTGGAGTACTTTGTTTGAAAGCAATAACAAAGGGTTTGTTATCGAAAGAAGCTTTGACGCCAGGAGCTGGCAGGAGCTGGGTTTTGTCGCCAGTAAAGCAGCGAATGGTCGTTCTAGTCAGCAGCTGGATTACAGTACGACGGATAAAAACGTAAATCCGGGTAATGTTTATTACAGGTTGAAACAATTGGATCATGATGGCGTATTCACGCTTTCTGATGTACGTATGGTGAACATTAAAAGTGCTGGTTTAAGCATCTATCCGAATCCTGCAAACAAGGCCGTTAATGTGATAGGCCTGGCGGCTAAACATACGGTATCGGTATTTGATGTGACCGGGAGAGTGGTGATGACCGCTGATCTGGACGCGACAAATAATACTTTAAATGTTGCCTCACTTACTAACGGTGTTTATACGGTGGTACTCCAAAACGAAAATGGTGTCGCCGGTACCTTTAAACTGGTAAAGAACTAAAACAACAGGCCGTGCTGATTTATAAATAGGCCAACCGGTTATTTATTTTAAAGAACCGCTCCCCGGGAAATGATTTTCCGGGGAGCGGTTCTTCTTTGTTTCACTTATTTTTGTAAATCGACATAACGAATACCTGACGGCATGGCAATATATTTTTTAGCGGAAGATTTTGAGCAATTCCCGGACCCGGAACAAGCGGATGAGTCGGGCTTATTAGCTGTAGGGGGTAACCTGGCACCGGAAACTTTACTCAAGGCTTATCGTGCCGGTATTTTTCCCTGGTATAATGAAGAAGAACCTATTTGCTGGTTTAGTCCTGGAGAGCGTTGTGTGATTTTAAGGGATAAAGTCAGGATCTCTAAAAGTATGCGGCAACTATTCAATAAAGGTATATTTACTATAACCCGTAACCAGGCTTTTGACCAGGTGATAGCACACTGTGCAACTGTCTTGCGGCCCGAACAGGAGGGCACCTGGATTGTAGCTGAGATGCAAAAGGCTTACAAAAGAATGCACGCCTTAGGGCATGCCAGTTCTATTGAGGTATGGCAAAATGAAAAATTGGTCGGCGGCTTATATGGCATTGAACAGGGGGGTGTATTTTGTGGAGAAAGTATGTTTAGTCTGGCGCCAAATGCCTCCAAGGCTGCCCTCATCCATCTGTGTACCAGCTACGATTATGCTTTGATCGATTGCCAGGTGGAAAACCCGCACCTGCTGAGTATGGGCGCGGAACTTATGCCCAGGCATGAATTCCTGGAGCTGCTGCAAAGACTCAGGGGGTAACTTATATATTCATCTGGTCCAGGAGTGCATCCCGGTAAGTAAGACTTAAGGGAACACCACCTTTGTCGGTTTCTATACAGTTACCGTCAATCTGTTTAATGGCGGCTAGCGCTATGATGTAGGATTTGTGTACCCGCATAAAAGCATTGGCAGGCAAACTCTCTTCCATTGATTTCATCGTTTGATGAATGATATAGGTTTTATTGGTCGTCACCACCTTGAGGTAATCTTTCATGCCTTCGATAAAGAAAATATCTTTGAAATTAAGCCTGACCAGCTTCCCGTTCTCTTTGATGAACATAAAGTCTTTAACCGAGGTGTTGATATTAAATGGCGAGCTGCCTGGCTTTGAAGCAGGGCTACCAGTAATATTAGGTACCGGAGCCTGCATTCCGCTGATGCCTTTCCTTGCTTTGAATTTTTGAATAGCGGCCGCGAAGCGTTCGGGAGCTACCGGTTTCAGTAAATAATCAATTACATTAAGTTCATAACTTTCCAGTGCATATTCCGAATAGGCAGTAGTTAGTATGACTGCGGGCGGATCTTTTAAAGAACGTAAAAAGCTGAGGCCGTCGATTACAGGCATATTAATGTCCAGGAAGATCAGGCTGATCTCGTATTTATGTAATGCCTGGAAAGCTTCCATAGCATTGTTGCAGGTAGCTACAATATGCAACTCGGGGAACTGCAGGCATAATGCACTGATCGCCTTGATGGCCAGGGGTTCATCGTCGATAATAATACAGTTCATATTCAGATTTTGCGTTGTTCAAAAATACAATAAAAATTACAGGGAGGCCGGTAACTGGAGGTCCAGGTGGATACGGATACTGCAAAGCCTGTTTACCTGGTCATACTCAATCCGGTATTGCCCGGGGTAGAATTCATCCAGGTGATCGGTAATATTACGGATGATAGTTTTCTTGTCGGTATAGTCACTTTCCCATTCTATAGCCAGGTCAATTTCCTGGTCCAGGGCCAGCAGGTAAAAAACAATACTGTCTTCCTGCTCCGCGGTGCTGGTAGCTAATAGCTGGGCAAGCATACCTAAAAAAGAGGAAGGATGGACGCGGATATGCTCTGTCGCACCTTCAACTTCGAGGATATAGGCTTTCCGGTAGGCCGTATTGTATAAGTCAAAAGTGTGCCTGATCTGCAACAGTTCTTCCGACAGTTCTATTTCATCACTTTTGCTCCGGTAGAGGCGGTATCTTAATACATCCGAAAACCGGACGATTGTTTGTGCCGTTTCCTTATTTTTATGCTGTGCCATAATACTAATGTGGTCCAGTGTATTCATGATAAAGGCAGGGTCTATACGGGTTTTGAGCAATTGTTTCTGGCTTTGCGTGAAATCGTCTTTAGCCGCTTCCGTTGCTTTGTAATCGCTCATGCTTTCTGCGGTTTCCATTAGGAAAAGAAAACCGGCAAAGCTGACAAAATTCCGGAGGTAAATATAGCAATAGAACAGAAGATGCTTCGGGAAATCGATCCATTGGAAATGATGATCGGCATAAGATGCCTGAAGGTAGGATTCGAAAATGATCTGGAACGCTACATTTAAAACAGTAAGTATAAAGAAGGTAAGGACAAATCTTAGCCAGAAAGCCCTTTTGCGGTTCTTTTTAAATAAGTGCGGGATCAGGTAGAGCGCATAGATATAGTAAAACGCGATAATCAGCCAGTTGTCAAACAGGAAATTAAGAAAAAATCCTTTGGCAGACAGGATCGGCTCTCCAACCATAAGCTGGCCTGAGATAAATACATATAGCCAATATAGCGAATGCAATATCCACCTGTAATTGCGCAGGTAGTAGAAACGTAGCTTGTTCTCTATATGTTGCTGGACAACGATCTCATTTTCCATTAGTACAGGCGGATTTTTAAGGTGGTAGTGTAAGTATTGGCTTCTTCCTTAAAGCTAAGCTGGTGTCTTTTGGGGTAAAGCAGGGCCAGTCTTTTCTTTACATTCTCCATCCCTATACCTTTGTCTTTTTCGAATGCTTTGGTTGTACCGCTAACCGGTATGGAGTTTTCAGTGATCATGGTAAATTTTTTATTATAGATATACATGTTGATCCTTATGAAAGCATGATCTATGTTTGATTTTACACCATGTTTAAAAGCGTTTTCAATAAAATTGATTAATAGCAGCGGTGCTATTTTCTGCTTGTCTATATCACCCCTGGTTTTAAGGCTTATTGCTATGTTACTGCTTTTATTCCTTATTTTTTCCAGTGTTGTATAGCTTTGTATGAAAGAAATTTCCTCGCTGAGGAGTACAAAGTCCTGCTCGCAGTCATACAACATATACTGCAGCAGTTGTTTTAATTGCTGTATAGTGGTCACCGATGTTTCCGGGTCATCAATACTTTGGGCATAAATGTTATTGAGCGTATTGAAGAGAAAATGAGGGTTGATCTGTGTTTTCAGGAATTTATTTTCCGCCTCAATTTTCTGTTCAAGATTCTTTTTATAAGCGTTCAGCCCTTTTTGCTGGATATACAGGTCGAAAAAATAATATACTGAAATGTAAAGCCATATGATACTGAATAAATACCCGTAATGAAAGGGTTGTGGGCTTATGCCCGGTGAGAGTTTATTTAAACTATAAAACGCGGCATAAGTCATTCCGGCAGATATGCCGAAGTTCAGTACAAAACCAATCCATATCAGCCAGCGGTTCTTTTTGCTCCTGGCCAGTGGAATAATGAGTAGCAGGAAGATGTATACGTTGCTGATGCCAAAAAATAAGTAGAGGCAAGAGGAACGCTTCCCGATTACGGCTACCTCTTCGAATAAGAAAAGCAAGGTGACCATGGTAGCCAGAGCAATATGTATCCAGTAGCGGTTTTGCCGGAAAAGGGACCTGGCCTGGACATTAATTTGTTCTTTCCACCTGCCCCTTAATGTAGGACTGTTGTCTGCATGCATAAGTTACGCGATATAATTATGAGGTCAGGCTATGCCGTTTTGAAAAGATGGATTTTGTTTTCAGGCGCTCATTTTTACGGCCTTCGGGCGAATGCTCAAATAGTACTATCCAGGTACCGGTGCCGATGCCTAAACAACCACAGAGCAGGTAAAGCAATTCAAAACTGTTTGTAAGCGGCTGCAGCAATAAGCCTATGCCGGCCAGTATCGGTAAGCAGCCCAGTAGGGTTCCCAGGTATTTCATATGCCTGCTGTTTTATGGTTGATTGATCCAGTTTATTTCACTTTAGTCAGCGGGACTTCTACATGATCGATAAAAAGCCGGCAACCTACGGTGAAAAATCCACCTAGTGATGCCTTTATTGGCTTTTTCTCATTGTTTTTGTCTACTATACTCCCGGTTAAAACGGTACTGAAGAGGTTTACCTGCGCATCCTGCAGCTGGTCATTGACATAAAGTTTCTCCCCCTTAAACCAGCTGTTTTCAATGCGTATTTCATTATGCTCGTAATTACAGATCCAGACACTTCTCATAAAATAAATTTTAAATAGGAATCAAAAATAGCACTTACTCAATAATAAATTTTTTTACCTCGCCCAGGATCTCGAAATAATAAGTGCCGGCTTTAAGCCCGCGGGTGTCTATATTGATCGTGCTGCCATTCTGCACGGTACCTTTCCTGATGATCGTACCATTTTTATTTTTTACCGAAAAGGGGGTAGGGTTACTGATATTTCCGATCGTGATGCCAATCGTAGGGTTGACGGTTTTGTCATAAACCAGGTTTTGTTTATTGGCAAAAGAAGTACTGGCGATAGCGGTTAATAATGCGATGGTACTTAGTATCTTTTTCATAACGTTTGCTATTTTCTGTGAATGAAATGTGTTGTTTATTTTATAATGCAAACATACCATCGCCAACATGGGGCAGGCTGAACTTTTCGACCAGCTGGGTACTTTATTCGATGAAATTTTGTCGAAGAAAACAGTCATTTCGTCGAAGTACTTTAGCGATTGCGCCTTAACGCTTTCATCAGGCTGGAACTTTATTAATAAAAAAGCAATCTCCCCGGACAGGGAGATTGCAGCTTCAATGTTTTTGAATAAAACTATTTTAGGGTCTTAGTTCCAGTAGAACTACGTTTTCGATATGGTGCGTATGCGGGAACATGTCTACAGGCCGTACTCTCCTGACTTCATAAGCGGCATCCAGCAATTGCAGGTCCCGGGCTTGTGTAGCCGGGTTACAGCTTACATAAACTACTCTTGGCGCACGCATTTTAAGCAGCTGGTTGACCAGTTTTTCGTGCATGCCTGCTCTCGGCGGATCGGTAATGATCACATCCGGCTTGCCATGCTTTTCAAAAAACTCATCGGTCGCGATATCAGAAACGTCGCCGGCGTAGAAATCACAATGCTTCAGGTTATTCCATTCCGCGTTTATTTTGGCATCCTTGATCGCGTCTTCCACTACTTCTATCCCTACTACGCGTTTGGCCTGCTGAGACAGGAAAATGCCTATGCTGCCGGTACCGCAGTACAGGTCATATAATACTTCAGAACCGGTAAGCCCGGCAAATTCCCGGGTGATCTGGTACAGTCTTTCCGCCTGCCGGCTGTTTGTCTGGAAAAACGATTTCGGTGAGATCTTGAATTTAAAATGCTCCAGGTATTCTTCAATATAAGGCTTCCCTTTATAGCATACCACCTCCAGGTCGTAGATCGTGTCGTTACGCTTAGGGTTGATGGTATAGTTTAAAGAAGAAATTTCGGGTACCTGAGTATCCAGCGCATCTAAAAGCAGGAACAGCTCCGGCCTGTTGTGGTGCACGATCAGGTTGACCATCACCTCGCCCGTTGTCGCTACCCTTACGATCACGTTACGCAGCCAGCCCTCCTGTTGTTTGAAGTCATAAAAAGGCAGGTCATGCTCGAAAGCAAGGTTACGGAGCAGGTTTTTGATCTTATTGGAAGGTTCATCCTGCAGGTAGCAAGTGTCGATATCCACTACTTTGTCGAACATACCGGGTGCGTGGAAGCCCAGTGCAGGTTTGCGTTCTATAAAAGCCCCGTCTGCCGCATCGAGCACTTCTTTGCTCAGGTATTGCTGGGTAGAGAAGGTAAATTCAAGCTTATTGCGATAAAATTGAGTACGATCAGAGCCGGAGATCGGTTCAAATTCCGGTAAATCAATATGCCCGATACGCGTTAACTGGTCTTTAACCTGCTGCTGTTTGTAGACCAGTTGTTGCTCATAGGGCAACATCTGCCATTTACAGCCGCCGCATAAGCCAAAGTGTTCACAGAAAGGTGTTAAGCGGTCAGGGGAGGGCGTTTCAATATGTAACACCTTACCTTCAGCGTAACTTTTTTTGTTTTTATATACGAAAACTTCAGCTATATCACCGGGTATGCCACCTTCGACCATCAGGGTCTTGCCATCCTCCAAATGTGCGATGCACTTGCCTTCTGCAGCATATTTTTCCAACCTTATGCCTTTTACCGCGGTCTTTTTATTTTTACGAGCCAATTTGTATTTTTGTGTTTATTCAGAAAAAGCAAATTTAACTCGAATTTTTGTTTAGGTAAAAAGATAGTTTAATTAGCTTTGACTATTAGTTCATTTTAGAAGGAAGATAAAATCTTTGATTTAATAAATTCATGAAGAAATTACTTATTACTGCCCTCCTGGGTTGGGGAGCAACGGCGGTTTTTGCGCAAAAGCAATTTGGATATAAAGTAGAAGTAAAATTTGATCAGCCGGTTAAAGATCAGAAAATTTATATCGCCCACTATTTCGGGAAAGGCCTTCCTACTATTTATAAACTCGATTCTGCCACCGTAGTCGGTGGTAATAAAGCAACCTTTCAAAGAACAGATAGTATCCTGGGCGGTTTGCATATGGTAATGTATGATGGAAATACTAAATATTTTCACTTCCTGCTGGATAATGGATATAATGTTGATATCACTGTAGATACGGGGCATAAGGCGCATTTCAAACAAAACCAGATTAATAAGGACTTTGAAGTGCATGAAGATAAAATGGCATTCTTTCAGAAGGAACGCAATAAACTGAGAGAGGATATGAAAGAAGCAAAGAAAAAATCTGACTCTACAAAAATTGAAACTAAATTTAAAAAAGTAGTAGAGGAAGAAAAAGCCTACCGCAGAGCTTATGTAAGTAAGAACCCTGGCAATTTATTATCGCAGATCTTCAACGCGATGGATGCGCCGGATATGCCCCAGGGGAAGCATTACCTGGAGGATGGTAAAACGGTAGATTCTTTATACGGACTGCGTTACTATAAACAACATTTCTGGGATAAATTCGACTTTACCGACAACCGCCTGGTGAAGACCGCTTTACTGGATGGCCGCCTGGGTGAGTACTTCAATAACCTTGTTTACCCTATACCGGATTCCATTAATTACGAGATGGATAAATTGCTGAAACGCGCGGAGCCGGCAAAAGAGTTGTACAAATATGTATTGCACTGGCTGGGCAACTGGACCGTAGATAATAAAATGATGGGGGTGGATGCTTCTTTTGTACATCTTGTAGAGAATTATTATTCAAAAGGTAAAGCCTACTGGCTGGATTCCGCGGCTATAGCAAGATACCAGGACCGCGCAGAGAAGATAGCGCCGAATGTATTGGGTAGCAAAGCGCCGGAATTGATCTTACAGGACCTGGCTACCTTGCAGGATGTAGATATTACTAAAGCGACCAATTCACCTTATACAATAATCGCGTTCTGGGCTTCCGATTGCGGGCATTGTATGGAAGAAATGCCCAAAGTGGTTGATTCTTATAAAAAAGAACTGAAAAAAATGGGCGTGCAGATCATCTCTGTACCTACAAAAGTAGAAGGCGGTAATGATATCAGGGAGATCTATCAAAAATGGAATGTGAACGACTGGATTACCCTCGTAGATGCTCATAATAAAGGAAAGTTCAGGGAGTTATATGACGTATATGCCACTCCGGTCATTTATGTGCTGGACCAGGATAAAAAGATCATTGGTAAGAAACTGAGCGCCACCTCTATAAAAGCGGTGATTGACCATGATATAAACATGAAGAAAAAGAAAAGCTAATTGCTGCGGCAATTTGTGAATAGCGTTGGACCATCCGTTCAACGCTTTTTTCTTTGGCAGTAGTATTAAATTTTAATTTAACAGCCGGTTTAAGCGTAAAAAGCTGAAATCTTGGTATTTTTAACGGATAGGAAAAATCCTAACAGAATTTTTTGATGAAAGCACTCCGTAAAATAATTACAGGCTTGTTCTTTACCGGTCTACTATGTGCTACCGGTGAAAGCTATGCGCAGGGTGGTATCCAGGAGCTGGAAAAAGACGCGTTCTCTTTTCTCGCCCTGAAAGACTATAAAAGTGCCATGCCCCTGCTGAACCAGCTTTTCCAGATGGCGCCTTATGATAAAAAGTACTATGATAGCTATTATAAAGCATTGATCGAAGTCAAGTCTTACGATACGGCCATTGCTTTGAGTCAATATATGACCCGGATCAGGAAGGAAGATCTTTCAATCTGGGTGGACAAGGGGCAGGCCCAGCTTTTGAATGGGAACAAAAAGCTAGCGGATCAAACTTTCCGGGAAGCTATTGGTTTACAGGTGGGCAATGAATTCCAGACCGCCGGGCTGGCTACAGCTTTCCGTTTCCTGAACTATCCTGATTATGAGATCAGTACCTATGAAACCTATCAGCAAAAATCAGGTAATCCCTATGCGTTTTCCTATGAGCTGGCTATACTTTATGATGCTAAAGGCGAAACCGATAAAGCATTTGATATGCTCCTCTTATCCCTGGTGGCCAGGCCCTATGGTATGGAAAATGCCAAGCAGGCAATGGAAAAGGTAATTGACAATAACCCTAAAAAACAAAAAAAAGCGGAAACGGTCATTGCCCGTAAATTGAAAGAAGAACCCGGGAATTATCTCTGGAAGGAGCTATTTACCTGGCTGCAATCCGGTAAAGGGGACAAGTCGGAACAGCTGAAAGACATCATCAAGCTGGATATAGAACAAGGGCAGGACGGGAAAATGGTCTTTAACTGGGCGGCCGAGCAATACCAGAAAGAGGAGTGGGAACATGCCCTGCAGGGACTCGATTACCTGGGTACCTTACCGGTGCAAAACCCGCTTCGCCCTTCGGCCTTACAGGCCAGGCTCGATATCCGGCAAAAGAAACTGGAACAGACTTTCCCGGTAGAAGCAGAAAATGTGAAGAAAATACTGGGCGAATACTATACTTTTTTTTCTGAATACCCCGACCTGAAAAACGGGAAGGCAATCCTGGGCTATGCTAAGACTCTTGCTTTATACGCCGATCAGCCGCAGGCAGCTATAGATACTTTGCAGGCCTGCATTAATTTACCTTATATACCTGCTGAAATAAAAGGCGCGGCACAACTGGATATGGGTGACTATCAAATCCTGTTGGGCAACATTTGGCAGGCCGCTTTACTGTACAGCCAGGTCGATAAGTCTTTTAAAGAGGATATGCTGGGCGAGGAGGCCCGCTTCCGGAATGCCAAGCTATCTTATTACCGCGGCGATTTTGAATATGCCCAGGGGCAGCTTTCGGTATTGAAAGCTTCTACCACAGAACTTATTGCCAATGACGCCTTATATCTTTCTGTCCTTATCACGGAAAATACACCGGAGGATAAAAATTTTGAAGCCTTGGGGCGTTTTGCCAAAGCCGACCTCTTGCAATTCCAGCATAAATATGCCGAAGCCGACCAACTGCTGGACAGTCTGGCCAAAGCCTTTCCGGACAATGACCTCCAGGATGACATTCACCTGCAGCGGGCTGGCATCGCTATGAAAATGCAGGATTACGATAAAGCAGTCGCCCAATTAAAGATCATCCGGGATAAATATGGAGATGACGTATTGGCCGATGATGCCTGTATGCGCCTGGCAGAGATATTTGAGCAAAGATATAAAGACAAGGAAAAGGCCAGGGCGGAGTATGAAAACCTGATCATTAAATATCCGGGTAGCAGTTTTGTACAGCAGGCGCGGGCACGTTTCGAGGCCTTATCCAACCCGAAGACCTAAATTAGTATACGAAGATGAAAGGCATGTGGCGATGGAAATGGTGTTTATTGTTGCTTTTGCTGCCCTTTTATGGAAAGGCGCAGGCAGACTTTTGTGGTTTGAACAATAAGGTGGTCAGGGATGGAGAAGTAGTTAATTTTACCGTTTACTACAATCTCAGCGCCGTATGGGTAGCCGCCGGCCAGGCCAGTTTTACCACCCGGCTGGAAACACTAGAGGGGCAACCGGTATTTCATGTTGTGGGTGCCGGCAAGACTTACAGGTCTTATGACTGGATCTATAAGGTAGACGACCGTTATGAATCCTATATAGATACGGTCACAATGCTACCGAAACGCTTCCAGAGAGCGGTGAATGAGAATGGAAGCACTAAATTTGAGTTAATAAAATTTGCGCACCCCCGGAAACTGGCTTTCTCCGGCAACCGGCAATATGCTGTGCCGGCCTGTATCCAGGATGTTTTATCGGCCATCTATCATGCCCGTAATATCAATTATAATAATTATAAACCCGGGGAAAAAATTCCTTTCGACATGTTTATAGACGGAGAAGTACACCACTTATACATTCGTTATATGGGTCGGGAAACGATCTCTACCAAATATGGTACGTTTAAAACGATTAAGATACGGCCGCTACTGGTAGAAGGCACTATTTTTAAGGGGGGCGAGAAGATGGATATTTACGTGACGGATGATGAAAACCTGGTCCCGGTGCGGATCAATAGCCCTATCCTGGTAGGGAGCATAAAAGTAGACATGATGGGTTATTCCGGCCTGAAACATCCCATGAAGGCCCTGCTTAAAAGGAAATAAAAAGAAACAATAAGGCTATCTTGAATAGTGAAGCCTGTATTGCCGGAAGGAATCGTAAATTTGTATTATGGAAACAATTGTGAATAAAGTGGCGCAGAGTGGTCTGGTGACTTTGAATTTAGAACAGTTTTTGCCGCAGAAGGAAAGTTATGCGGGATTAGATATAGCGCCTTTTTTGTTTAAAGGTATGATCCTTAGGGAAAAGGATTTCAGGGCAGCTTTGCCTGAATTCGACTGGTCCGTTTATGAGGGTAAGCAAGTGGCGGTCTATTGTTCGGCAGATGCGATCATTCCTATGTGGGCCTATATGCTCCTGGCGGTTTATCTGCAGCAATGCAATGCCATGGCGCATCATTGCTCCCTGGTACAGCTGGAAGAAAAATTAATGTTGCAGAATATAGCCGCTCTTGATGTTAGCCCTTATGCCGATGGAAGGGTAGTGATCAAAGGCTGCGGGGATATTCCCTTGCCTGAGAGCGCTTTTCTTGCGATCAGTGAACGACTGATACCTACGGTAAAAAGTTTGATGTACGGGGAGCCTTGCTCTACCGTACCGGTTTATAAAAAAAGATAATTACTTTTTCGGTGCCAATCCAGTTGTATCCAGTGTGTCCATTACTCCGGGGGCACATTTTTCAAGCGCTGTCTTTAAAATGTCCTGGACTTTGGCTTTAGGGATGCGCTTAGCGGCATCATAACTGTACTGGCTTTCCAGCTGCTGGGCGGTACAGTCACAGATCGTGCTGATACGGGCAGCGTCCAGCGGCTTACCCATTTGCTCAAAACTGAAGCGGGTAGAGGTAAAGCAGTTGTCTTTAAACTCTTTCCTTTGAGCGTCGGTCCAGGCCTTCTTTTCCTGATGTTGGGGTTGATTACCGCAGGAAGACAGAGCGAGGGAGAAAAGGGAAAAATATAAAGCTGACTTAATGAAATACATTTTATGACTGTTTGAGAACAGCAAAATTAACCTATTTTAATTTAAAGCTGCGGCCCCGGCTACGCCGGGACCGCAGCTTGTTATATTCTTTTGCGCATTAATTCTTTCTTACGGCTTCTTTTACCGCTTCCTTAGTATTTATTGCGCCTTCTTTGATTTCTTTTCCCGCGGCTTTGGTGCCGTCTTTTATGTCTTTACCCACTTCTTTGACCCCGGCAGCAGCTTCTTTGCCTGCCTGTTTGGCGTCATTGGCCAGGTTTTTAGCGCCTTCCGCAACTTCTGCTCCCGCTTGTTTGGCATCCTTATCCAGCTGCTTTACGCCCGCTTCTATTTCATGCGCCGCTGATTGCGTACCTGCTTTCACGTCTTCTCCTAACTCTGTTGCGGCTTTGCCGGTGGCTTCTGCGGCTTCTTTGCCGAATTCTTTAGTACTGTCTATTGCGGCGTCCAGGTGCTGCCCCGGTGTCTTGTTGTCTTCGTTGCCACAGGCGCTTAATAAAAAAGTCGCTGTTCCGGCGATGAGCAATATCCGTTTCATCATTTTTATGTATGTTTTTAATTCCTACAAATTTAAGGGAATGATTTTTTACAGGGCATAAGCCCGGTATAAAGTTTTCGTAATGGACTACCCTAAAAATAACTAATTTCACCGCTGAATACCGGAACGAAAGAATTTTATATTATGACCTTCAGTTACCAGGCTCTATTTGATTTTGCCCATACTATATTTTTGAAAATAGGCTGCCCTAAAGAAGATGCGCTTGTCGCTACCAAAGTATTACTCAGCGCGGATATGCGCGGTATTGACAGTCATGGTATCGCGCGCCTGATCGGCTATGTACGCTTATGGGAAGCCGGCCGGGTCAATGCAGTGCCACAGGTAAGTATTGTGCATGAAACTCCATCGACGGCTACCGTAGATGGCGACCGTGGGCTGGGGCTTGTGGTTGCGCCTTACGCGATGGAACTGGCTATCAAAAAAGCAAAAGAAGCAGGTACCGGCTGGGTAGCGGTTAAGAACAGTAATCATTTCGGTATAGCCGGTATTCATGCCATGATGGCCCTGGAAGAAGATATGATAGGTATCGCGCTGACGAACGCAAGTGCGCTCGTCGCACCTACTTTTTCTAAAGAACGGATGTTGGGTACCAATCCTATCGCAGTAGCGATCCCGGCAAAAAATCAGCCGGCTTTTGTAGCGGATATGGCTACTACAACCGCTGCCAATGGCAAACTGGAGATCCTCCAGAGAAAAAAAGAAGATACCCCTGAGGGCTGGGTCCAGGATAAAGATGGCTTAGGTTCCCGGGACGCTAACATATTAAAACAACAGGGTGCCTTATTGCCCCTGGGCGGGGACCGGGTGCATGGCAGCCACAAAGGCTATGCCTTAGGCAGCGTCGTTGATATTCTTTCCGGTGTGTTAGGGGGGGCTTCCTATGGCCCCTGGGCGCCACCTTTCCCGGCTTATGTGCCCTTGCCGCAAAATATGCCCGGAGAGGGTTTAGGCCACTTCCTGGGCGCCATGCGCGTAGATGCTTTTCGTTCAAAAGAAAGCTTTTTAGAAGAGATGGACCGTTGGATCGGGCGTTTCCGGGATGCGGAACCGGTTGATCCGGCTCACAAAGTGCTGATACCTGGTGATCCTGAGCGGGCGTACGAAAAGGAAAGGACTGAAAAAGGGATCCCACTTCATGAAGAGGTGCTTGCAGATCTGGACAGCCTGGCCGATAAATTCGGTATAGACCGGCTTTAATGCATCAGCCATACTATTTTTAATTAACATTACATTGCGCGTTTCATGATAAATATTGAAAAAGACTATCCTTTAGACCGGCTCAACACTTTTGGCATGTCCGTAAAGGCGCCCTGGTTTTCGGTGCTGCGACAAAAGGAAGACTGTACAGTACTGGCCTCGGCTGCCCCGGAAAGCAAGTCCTTGCTTATATTGGGCGGTGGCAGCAATATGCTGTTTACCCGCCAACCCGATCAATGGGTGATCAAAAATGAGGTAAAAGGGATAGAGCTGATCCGCGAAGATGCTACGCATGTCTGGCTAAGCGTTGGTGCCGGAGAGGTATGGCATGAATTTGTATTGTATTGCATTAGCCGGCAATATTGCGGTATTGAGAACCTGGCCCTCATACCGGGAACAGTTGGTGCCGCACCCATACAAAATATAGGCGCTTATGGGGTAGAGGTAAAGCAATTGATTGACCGCGTGCACTTCTGGGATATTGAAAATGGCAGTTTTGCTTACCTGGATAATGAAGATTGCCGGTTTGGTTACCGGGACAGTATCTTTAAGCAAACACTTAAAGGCAAATATATTATCACTGCGGTAGAATGGAAATTGTCAAAAACACCGGCTTTAAATACTTCATACGGCAATATTAAAGAAGAATTAGAAAAAATGGGTATCGAAAACCCGGGAATAAAAGACGTGGCCGATGCGGTAATCGCCATTAGGTCAGCAAAACTACCTGATCCTAAAGTGGTGGGGAATGCCGGCAGCTTTTTCAAAAATCCCGAAGTGGATAACGAAATATATGCTGCCATCAAGGCTAATTATGCTGAAGCTCCGGGTTATAAAGCAGGGGCTGATAAGACAAAGATACCTGCTGCCTGGCTAATCGAGCAGTGTAACTGGAAAGGGTTTCGCCAGGGGGATGCCGGGGTGCATCCTAAACAACCTTTGGTATTGGTGAATTATGGTAATGCCAGCGGATCGGAGATATTCTTGCTTTCTACACAAATCATAGAATCGGTAAACAAAAAATTCGGCATTACCCTGGAACGGGAAGTACAGATTATTTAGCCGTTAAAAAGTTTATTGCGTTTGATCGGCTTTTCTTTCCTTAATTGAAAGGCGTGGACAATACTGGGAACATCATTGGTCCATTTTTTCAGTGTTAAAAGGATGGCGATGATTTCTGCCCGGCTTAGAATGCCGGTCCAGAAGCAAATTTCAAACAATAAAATTGATTGGCCTTGTGCGATCACCTGTACCAATGTGGCAAACAGGAACAAGGTCCATATCTTGGCGCCAATAGAGTGTGTGGCTACCTCTTTCCTGAATTTTATAAAACTTACCAGGTAGCATAGCGCTTCAACACCAAGTAACAAAGAGATTTTGAGCCAATTATTCTCAAAAAAGGATGGAACGTAAATATAAGCTGCTACTGCCGTACAAATAAAAAAGAACTGGTCGGCGCTGGAGTCCAGCCGCCGGAGTTTTTCATTAGAAACATTCACTTGTCGGGCAATAATGCCATCAAAAATGTCGCTTAACAGGCCATAACTGATCAATATGATCGCAATCCAATTGAAATAAGGCGGGGCAAGGAAACTCAGTACGGCTAAAACGATACCTGTCACTAAGCGGGACAAGATAAGCGCCATAGGTATTTGATGCTTTATAGGCATATTTGAAATAAACTCACTTAGAAGTTAATCTTTACAAATTGCAATTTATTGCCGCCAAGCACGGGGATCAGCATTTCTTTTGCACCGGTCTGCTTACCCATTTTAGGGACCCATTTATTATCTCCTTTCATCTGGGTATTGATCTCCGCGGTTTCCTGCTGCCCGTCCAGGTTAGCGACCGTGCTGTTTACTTTGTAACCCCTGTTGAGCAGGTCATTATAGACAAAAGCCATATTAGCGCCAGTATTCAGCAGGCTGTAAGAGGAGTAAATGCCATAATCATCTTCTGATTTTTGCCATTTGGGAATGGTACTAAAGGAGATTAAATGCTGGCCGGCATCCAGGTTTAATAATAATATGTTACCGTAATAATACTCCACATACCTGGTAGTGCCCATACTGCCGTAACCCCAATTATAATAGCCCGGGCCTGTATAATTGGTTTTTATAATTTTTGCAAAAGCTTCCGCAATCAGGACTAGTCCGCCGTCATTTTTTACGATGATGTCCTGGATCACAAAATTGCGGATAATGCCTCTCTGGTTAAGCCCGGCTCCACCCATATTTTTGTCTAACTGCACAGTTTTTCCGGTAATAGGTTCATTATTTAAAGTATTCAGGTCAATTTTACCGGAAAATATCCCATCCAGCGAGCCCATTTTCCCTTTCGTCAAACCAGCGAAATGCAATTGGTTGGTGTTATTTATGTCTTCTTTCAAAAAGATATTGGCGACAAACACATCGCCGAAATCAAATGGGTGGGCCTTGATGTCCGCCTTTCTTTTATCTTCGGGTGTTACTACGTAGACCATTGCTTCGGCTACTTCATCATTTTTATTAGTAGATAAGTCTGTGGTCAATATAACCACACGGCCATCCTCTTTCAATACCACCTGGGCGATATCAAAAAAGCTTTTCGTGGGTACGGTATGTGCCGAGCTGTGAATGACATTTAAGGAGTCATCCACCAGGGTCAGCTGAAAAGACAATTTGCTGTCCTTGATCCGGTAACTGAAAACGCCTACTTTATCGTTGGTTTCTGAATGGATAAACTGGTAACTGAATTTAGTATTGCCAAAGAAGTTCTGAGTAGCAGTATCTATGCTTTTGGGACGGCCTACTATTTTCCCGTCTTTGTCCAGCCTGGAAACGTAGAAAAATTCCTTACTGTTCAATTGAGCGCTGTAGATCAACAGGCTTTGGTTCGCTTGTGGCAACAGCTGTACCTGGTTGGGTGCATCCGGCATGAAATTAAGGGAGACTATAGCCTTTCTTTCCATATTGGCATCATAGAGGTCAAGGTAGGATTTGCTTTTCTCGGTATAAAAAACCATCAGATGATCCTGCACCCAGCCCCCTATAGAAAATAATTCTTTTTTAGGATTGAATTTCTGGGCTTTGGAAAAGCTTAAAGATTGTCCATATCCAGTGATCACTGAAAGTAACAGCAGTAGAGTAGTAAGTATGTTTTTCATCTAAATGCTCCGGGTAAAATTATTTTAAAGCTGTAAAATACAGAATCTATGCATTTTACAGACTAAAAATGCCTGATTAAGGTGCCTTAAATGCTAAATTTAACTTTGTATTGAGCGAAATGAATGAAGGCTACTTGTAAGGCATTAGTGTAAATTAACGTACTTTGCATGGAATTATACCTAAATTTTAGGCTTTTACGTTAGCTATTTTATGAGATTATTTAAACAATTATTGTTAGGAGCTACAGTCTTTATTTCGTGTGGAGCTACCGGCTACGCACAGGTACTGGGCGGTACGCACGCCATGGAGTTCCTGAATGTGGCCAATAGCGCTCATGTTACCGCTTTAGGCGGACTGACACCGGCTATGCCTACACAGGACGTTAGCCTGGCCTGGCAAAACCCTTCCCTATACCGTCCGGGACTGCATAACCAGCTTTCCTTTAATTATAATATGTACTATGCCGATATAAAAGCCCTGAACCTGCAATATGCCTACCATGTGCCGAAGTGGAATACCACTTTTGGTGGTGGGGTGCAGAGCATGAATTATGGTAAATTCCAGGCGGCTGATATCTATGGCAACTCAATGGGCGAAGTAAGGGCCAATGATATGGTAGTCAACCTTTCCGCGTCAAGGAGTTACGGTGAGCATTGGCGTTATGGCGCCACGCTGAAATATGCCCATTCGGTACTGGCAGACCGGAGTGCAGGTGCCCTGCTGGCAGATGTGGGGGTAACCTACATGGATACAGTTAATAAAATCACTCTTGGCATTGTAGGCCGTAATATGGGCGTAATGACCAAGCGCTACAACCCCGATAACCAGGCCGAACCTTTACCTTTCGACCTGAATATCGGTATTACTAAAGAATTGAAAAATCTACCCCTGAAGATCTTTGTAGTGGCCCATCACTTATATAAATGGGATATCCGCTATAATAACCCGGCAGATAAAAAGAAGAATTTCTTTGATAACGATACTACAGTAACAGACGATAAGAGCAATTTTGCGGATAAACTGTTCCGGCATATTAACCTGGGGGCGGAACTGACTTTAGGCAAGCGGCTGGGCATTATGGTAGCTTACAGTCACCTGCGCCGTTCCGAGCTCAGTACAGTGGAGATGAAAGGGATGGCCGGCTTCAGTTTTGGCGGTAGTTTATACCTTAATAAGCTCCAGGTCCATTACGGCCGTTCTGTGATGGCTACAGCCGGGGCATATAATGAATTGGGAATCAATATCAGCCTGGATAAGTTCTTTAAAGTGGGCAGCAAAACGGAATCCTGGCACTGGAACAACAATTACCCCAACTGGTAAATCAAAATATTTTCGCAAATTGCTGTTGCAATCATAATTGAAGCTATTTTTGCAGCATATAACTAAAATTACGCAAAGATTATGGCAGAAGGTAAGAAAAGATATGAGATTAAGATAGGTATATTAGCTTTAGTTTCGATACTGGCCCTTTTCTTCGGGTTCAATTTTTTTAAAGGCAATAACCTTTTCTCCAGGGAAAAAGAATACATCACTTATTTTGACAATGTAGAAGGCTTGAGCACATCTTCGAAAGTAATGCTTAACGGCTACCAGGTCGGGAAAGTTGCTGAAGTGGAAATGCAGCCCGATCACCGCTTTAAAGTGCTTATGCTGGTAGATCATGAATTTACGGTGACAGAAGGTACCGTGGTAGAGCAGGTAGGTTCCGACCTGTTGTCCGGCGCTAAGAACATAGGCATGGTGCCCTCTACGAGCAAGACTCCCGCTAAAGAAGGTACGGTGCTCCCTGGTGTTGAAGCAGTAGGTTTGATGGACGGTATTACGAAAGGAGTTCCGGGTGTTATGGACAACCTGACCCGGGTAACGAGTAATGCAGATACCTTAATGACTAACCTGAGAGGTGTGGTCAGTGATAATACCGGCAAACATATTGAGCAGATCCTTACCTCCATAGAGCTGGCTATGAAACAGATCGAGGTACTTTCTCAATCCCTGGCCAGGCAATCCGGGAACATTAATTCTTTAATGACGAACGCGAACGGAACGATCAGTAACCTGCAGCGCGTAAGTAATAGCCTGAATGATGGCCGTGTAGACCGTATCCTGGGCAATGCAGAGCAGGCGACGCACCAATTCTCAGAGGCAAAGATTGAACAAACCATTAATAACCTGGAAACCACGACGCAAAAGCTGAACGCGCTGATGAGTAAACTGGATAAAAATGAAGGTACCTTAGGCTTACTGGTTAATGATCCTAAATTATACAACAGCTTAAACCAGACGGTTACAGAGCTTGGAAAACTATCTGAAGACCTGAAAGAACATCCGGGACGCTATATTAATATTTCTATATTCCCTTCGAAAGCGAGAAAAGAATAGTATCTTATAAGTTCTATAAAACATGTGCGCCGGCTGCTACAGCCGGCGCACATGTTTTTATATATTCATTCAATTAGACTTATTTTTTTCTTTCCATAGCTTCGCGAAATTCTTTTTAGGGAAAACAAGCGGGGCCCTGTGGCTGCCCCAAAGCGGCTCAAAGAATTTATGGAAAGCCTTATTCTTTATAGATGCGGGCGCTATGTCCAAAAACATCTTTGAAGAAGTGCCGATCTTGAATAATTTCCAGCTTAGCTTCTCTTTCACATCCGCATTCCCTTCATCTACGAAAATGGCCCTGTTTTCCAAAAGCATTTCATGTATATTGATCTTCACCGGGCATACCTCTGTACAGTTACCACAAAGGCTTGAAGCAAAGCTAAGGTGCCCGAATTCCGACATGGATTTCAAATGTGGGGTGATAACAGCACCAATAGGCCCGCTGTAAGTAGTGCCGTAGGCATGACCGCCAATGTTTTTATAGACAGGGCAGGCATTCAGGCAGGAGCCGCAACGGATGCAATACATACTTTCCCGCACTTCTTTACGCAGCAGGCGGGTGCGGCCGTTATCCAGCAGGATGACGTACATTTCCTCAGGCCCATCACTTTCTCCTCCCGATTTAGGACCAAAAAAGACAGAGTTGTAGACCGTTAACTTTTGCCCGGTACCGAAAGTGGCCAGCAAAGGCCAGAAATGGGCCAGGTCTTTAAGGGAAGGAATCACCTTTTCAATCCCTACGATCGCTATGTGTACTTTAGGCAGGGCTGTCGTCAGCCTTACATTACCCTCGTTTTCCGTTAGCGCTATCGCACCCGAGTCGGCAACGATAAAATTAGCCCCTGTAATGCCTATATCGGCATTCAGGAAGGCCTCCCGGAGTTTTTCACGGGCTACTAAAGTTAGCGCTGTAGGACTCAGGTTTGGCGGAGTCCCCAGTTTTTTGGTGAACAGTTCAGCGATATCTTCCTTGC
Organism: Taibaiella sp.; assembly: GCA_016786705.1. Classification (GTDB taxonomy): domain Bacteria; phylum Bacteroidota; class Bacteroidia; order Chitinophagales; family Chitinophagaceae; genus Edaphocola. The sequence continues at coordinate 238,089 of JAEUVV010000013.1, read as the reverse complement.
TTTTATGCATGGCCGGTGTTACGATATGGTAAGGTGGCTCACCGTCCAGCTGCTGTATATATTCCCCCAGGTCCGTTTCAATAGAACTAACGCCTAATTTCTCCAGGAAAGCATTTAAATGCAGCTCTTCAGTAACCATTGACTTGGATTTTACCACAGTTTTCGCTTTCACTTTATCCACGATCTCCGCTATGGCACGCAGGGCATCTTCCGCGTCCTCGGCCCAGATCACTTTTCCGCCATGTTCCGTAAACTTTTTCTCAAATGCCTCCAGGTTCTTGTCCAGGGACTCAATCGCTTTCCACTTCAGGTTCTTAGCTTTCTTACGCGCATAGTCCAGGTGGCTGTACTGCATTTTGCCATTTACAACCGCTGCATTGTATTTGTCGATATTGAAGGCAATAGTGCGCCTGTGCTTATCATCAAACACCTTTGCTTCACTTTTTTCTAAGAATGTTGTTTTAAGATTACCCATTTATTGATCAATGTTCCAAATAGGACACTAAGGTAAGACGATATTACATAACAATGACAAAAATCAATGGCGGCAGCGACATTGCTGTATATAAAGAAAAACTTAAAATGTAGCGTGATGGAGAGCGATTGCGTATAAAAAACTATCTTTGGGGATTGTAAAAAGCACTAATTTACGGATGCATGGAGTATTTGAAAAAAGTAAAACTGAGAGACTGGACAGAATCTAAGGCCCATTCGAGCTGGCAGATTTTTAAGATCATGGCGGAATTCGTAGACGGATTCGAAAAATTAAATAAGATAGGGCCCTGTATTTCTATTTTCGGTTCTGCAAGGACCAAGCCCGACCAGAAGTATTATAAATTAACGGTTGAAATAGCACAGAAACTTTCCCAGATCGGTTTCGGCATCATCAGTGGTGGCGGCCCGGGCATTATGGAAGCGGCCAATAAAGGCGCTTTTGAAGCGGGTGGAAAATCGGTAGGACTGAATATCTTTTTGCCTTTTGAACAACATAATAATCCCTATATAGATTCCGATAAAAGCCTGAATTTCGATTATTTTTTTACGCGGAAACTCATGTTCACCAAGTATGCCCAGGGCTTTATTATGATGCCGGGCGGTTTTGGTACTATGGACGAATTTTTTGAGATCGCCACGCTGGTACAGACCGAGAAATCGATCAACCTGCCTCTGGTATGTGTGGGCCGGGAATACTGGCAGGGATTATTTGACTGGATGAAGAACACTATGCTGGATGGCTTTGCCAACATTAACCCGCATGACCTGGACCTGATCAAGATATATGATACCGCGGATGAAGTGGTCGACTATATTAATGAGTTTTATACCAATAAAAGAATCATGCCAAACTTCTAATCATGGAACACGAACACAATTGGATCACTTCAGAAGAGGTACATCAATATGTACAACGCTACTCCATACCGGAAACGGAAGTGCTGCTGGCGCTCAATAAAGAAACCAATGAAAGTGTAAAAGGCGCGCAAATGCTTTCCGGGGCACACCAGGGCGCTATTTTAAAGATGCTGAGCGCGCTGATCAACCCCCGTAATGTCCTGGAACTGGGGACTTACACCGGGTATTCGGCAATCTGCCTGGCTGAGGGCCTGCAGGAAGACGGCAAGGTGCATACTATTGATATCGATGAACGACTGAACCCGATGCGTATTCAATATTGGGAAGCTGCCGGCCTCCAGGCTAAAATTATCCAGCACATAGGCCCCGCTTTAGAAGTCGTCCCGGCATTGGAGGACACCTTTGACCTGGTATTCCTGGACGCCGATAAAGGTAATTATATTAATTATTTTGATCTTTTGATGGATGTCTTGCCAGTGGGCGCCGTGATCTTAGCGGATAACGTGATGTTTCATGGCGATGTGCTGAAGCCGGAGGAAGAGCAAAGTAAAGCGGCCAAACATATACAGGCCTTCAATGATCATGTGCAGGCGAGCGATCGTGTAGCCACAGTGATGCTACCCGTAAGAGACGGCATCAGCATCATCCGGAAAATAAAATAAGCGAAAGCTTTAATCATCATAAAACAGTATTGCATCAATAAACGACAGCAAAATGAATTTTAAATTTATTCTTACTGCCTCACTTTTAAGCCTTAGCTGCGGCCTGGCTTTTGCGCAACCGGCAAGTAGTGTGAACGCCTATATTGCCAAGTATAAGGACCTGGCTATCGCTGAGCAAAAAAGGACCGGCGTGCCGGCCGCCATTAAACTGGCCCAGGGTATCCATGAATCCGGTTGTGGAGAAAGTGAACTCAGTCTTAATGCCCGTAATCATTTCGGTATTAAATGTAAAACGAGCTGGACCGGCCAGACTTATACTTATACCGACGATGCGAAAAATGAGTGTTTCAGGAAATACGACAATGATAAAAACTCCTATATCGATCACTCCGACTTTTTAAGGAACAATGCCCGTTATGCCGCATTGTTTACGCTTGATGTGAGCGATTATAAAGGCTGGGCTTACGGGTTGAAGAAATGTGGCTATGCTACCAATCCTAAGTATGCGCAAAAAATCGTAGACCTTATTGAAAAGTATGAATTAAACCAGTACTCGCTCCTGGAAGAGCGGGGTGGTTTTGGTGATGAAGAAGGGGCTGATGCCCTGTTGGCATCAGCTACCCCGGTTGCACTGCCTGAAAGTAAACCGGCTATGGCATCCGTGGCGCAGTCTGAGGAAAGAACCTATTATATGCCTTCTGTGAAGAATGGTAAGAAAGGATTCTATGCCCGCAAAGGAGACCTGCTGCTGAACGCGGCTTACCAGAACAATATCCGTTATGCCAAACTCCTGGACCTGAATGATCTTGCCGATGAACCATTGCCTGCAGACATGTTCATCTACCTGGAAAAAAAGAATAAAGAAGGTAAAGCGGATACTTATGAGATCGGTGCGGGAGAGTCTTTGCATAGTGTTGCGCAGGAGCAGGGTATAAGAATGAAGGAATTAAGGCAATATAATCACCTGAAAGGCACAGAAGAACCGGAAGCGGGAACGGTATTATACCTGAAAAACAGCGCGCCTAAGAAGCCGTTATTAAGGACACCATTGTTTGGTAACAAACCTAATCCAGAGTTCACAAAAGGCAATGAGAACGACCCGGGCTATATTACTGGTGGCAGGAAAGCAACTGAGGCCGGGTCCAAAGCGCAAGAAATAATAACAGAGGTGGATAATACGGTAGCTGAAGTTGCCGCACCGGCAGAAAGCGAAAGCCAGGACGAAACCTACAATATCGCGGATGAGCCTGCGGTAGAAGAACAAATCGCGGCAGAGCAAAACAGCACAACTCCTGTAGCACAAGAGTCGGGGGTAAGTAATGAAGCCGAAGAAGAGACTGATGAAGAAATGAGCGAGCTGGATAAGCTGAAGGCCAAACTGGACCGTTCTGTCTACGGCAATCAAGCCACTACTAACAACCAGGCTCAATCCAGGCCGGCAAATAATCAGGCCGTTACAAAGCCGGTAATTGAAGAAACAACTTATGAAACCCGCCCAGCCGCGCAAACTGCAACAAGACCGGCTGCCCCTGCCTATACGGCAAACACCACGAGTAGTGGTAAACCCCTGAGCCAGGATGACCTTAAAAAAAGGATTGAAGCGAATAGGAGAGCGGAGCGGGAAGCACCTGTAGTAGCTAATCGGTCGGGTGCAGAGCTTGCTAAACCTGAACCGGTAAAAGTGCAAGCCCAGGTTGCTGCTATGCCGGCTAAAGCAAAGCCAAAAACAGAAGATAAGAAAATCGCCGATAAGAAAGGAGCTGATAAAAAGGCGGCAGATAAAAAAGTAGCGGATAAGAAGGGCGGCGATAAAAAGACAGCAGATAAGAAAACTGCTAAGGCTACAAAAACAGGAAAACCCACTTCTCATACAGTGAAGAAAGGGGAAACTGTAACAGCGATCGCGGATAAGTATAATTTGACTCCTAAAGAAGTCATTAAACTGAACAAGCTGTCGGCGAACGGTGCGGTAAAGCCCGGAATGAAACTGAAGCTAAAATAATACATTATAATGCATTGAATATTCGATATAATAAAACAACCTGTTTGTGATCACAAACAGGCTGTTTTATTATTAACAATTAACAATTAAAATGATCGAGATCACGGGCTAATGATCTTCTACAAACCGGTTCTTCGCGGCATTCAGGCCGAAATACAAAAGTAATATTACGCTTAAGGCCAGGAAATAGAAAGAGCTCTTCCAGGAAGCATCTGCATCATGTAGCGCTCCGAAAACTGCCGGCCCGAAAGCGGCTATAAAATAACCGATGGATTGTGCCATGCCCGATAGTTTGATCGCATTGGCACTGCTACGGGTCCGGATAGAAAAAAAGAATAAAGACAGGCTGAAAGACATACCGTTGGAAATACCGAGCAAAATTGCCGCTACATAGGCATAGTGCAGGCCTGCAAAAGCAAACAGTAATACACTGCTCATCATCACTATGGTAATAAAAATGATCAGGCCCCGCTGATCCTTCATCCTGTTGGCAATCACCGGTCCGATGAACGTAAGCGGTAAAGAGGCGATCTGGAAAGTAAACAAAACCCATCCCGTTTCGGACTCAGGCATGCCGTAATGCACGAGTACCGCAGGTAGCCAGGACACGATGCTGTAATAAATAACAGACTGCAGGCCCATGAAAATACTGATCTGCCAGGCCTGCCGGGAACGGAACATATTAAAATTGGAGCGTTCAGTTTGTAAGGTTTCCAGCGTCTTTCTCTTTTTAAATCCCTGCTCTATTAAAATGATGATCACAGATATAGCTACCAGGAAGATCCAGATACCTATAGAGCCACGCCAGCCCAGGCCCGTCCATTGCCCGATGCTGATACTAAAGCCGGACGCAAAGGCGGCTGTAAGGTTCATGGCTACAGCAAAGAGGCCGGTCATAGAACCGATATGGCCCGGTAAATTGCTTTTGATATATCCGGGGGTAACCACATTGCCGATACAGATGCCCAACCCCACCAGCACAGAACCCGATAGTAAGGTGAATACATTGCCATAGATACGCAATAATGTACCTGCACCCAGTATAAACAGGCCCATGAGTAAAATATAGCTGATATTGCGCCCGGCAGCGATCCTGCTGATGACTATAGAGCAGGCCGCAAACATCAGAAGGGGGATAGAAGTGAGCAGGCTGGACTGGAAATTGCTCAGCTCAAGTGCCTGGCTGATTTCGGTGAGTACCGGCCCTACAGAAGTTATAGGGGAGCGTAAATTTCCCGATACCCATAATACTACTAAAATATTGATTAAAAATAAAACTCTTGATGAGTTACGCGCTAGCTCCCGGTCCATCTTTTTTGTACTGTAAAATGGGGGCAAAGGTAAGCTTTGTACACCGTTTACGCAAAGGAGCTAAGCCTGATGATCTTTTGTTTCCAGAAGGGCATGCTATAATCTGTACCCGTTAAAATATTTTTGAATGCGTATTCTAATCAGGTAAATTATTGAGAACCCTTATCGGAGTTCTTGATCACTCCTTCAGTAAGTCTAATTTCTTCCAGGTGTTTTTTCATTTCCGTTGGGATAGTCATGTCCAAGGTCAGGTTACAAGAAGGACAAACGACCTTTTCTTTTGTGACCAGGTCTTGCATCGTAAATTTTATTTTGAAACCGCAGCCCGGCGTCGGACAAATCAGCCCCGGGTGGTTATCATTACTTTTTTCGGAGTTGTTCATAATCGTTGTTTTTAGGTTGAATAAAGTTTACTAAAGCTATGTTGGCAATGGGCCACTAAATAGGCTAACAATCTATATGCGCGTTCAGCCACTCGGCGTCAAATGTAGCATTGTATTTTTTATAGAAATTAATAGCCGGTTCATTCCAGTCCAGTACCTGCCAATATAAACTGTGGTACCGGTGCTCTCTGGCATAAGCCAGTGTGCGGTCAAATAGTTGCCGGCCGATCTGCTGCCCACGCAGGGCTTCTTTCACAACAATATCTTCCAGGTATAGTTTTCTGCCTTTCCAGGTGGAATACCTGGGGTAAAACAAAGACAGGCCCACAATATGGCCTTCTGCTTCCGCTACAAAAGCCGTCCATACTGCTTGGGTGCCGAAACCCGCGTCCCTGAATGCTTCCAGGCTGACACTTACTTCATGCTCCGCCTGCTCATAAATAGCCAGCTCCCGTATGAGCTCCATCATAGCGGGACAGTCTTCCGGTTGGGCTAAACGTATGTGAACTGAATTGATATTTATTGGAGAAGATGTATTTTGATTGCGTTCAGACATGAATAGAAAATGATTGAATAAATGGAAGCTGTTACAGCAATCGTTAAAGGTAACGAAAAATCCTGCCGGGCGCTAACAAAAGCTTAATGAACACGGTACTATTTTTACAAGAGAATGTATTTTAATTACAAGTAATACTGTAGCAGAGCCGCTAAATTTGTAGGATTCAAAAATAATAAAGCATGGATAAAGTATTCATTAAACACACGGATTTATCGGTTGCGCCCATTAATTTCGGAGGCAATGTATTTGGCTGGACATTGGATGAGCAACAGTCGTTTGATATCTTAGACAAATTTGCCGGGGCCGGGTTCAATTTTATAGATACCGCTGATACTTATGCCTGGTGGGTGAATGGCGTGGGCGGCCAGTCGGAAACGATCATTGGTAAATGGCTGAAGGCGCGCAACAATCGTAAAGATCTGGTGATCGCTACAAAAGTAGGGTCTGAAACGAAGGAACATGGATTTGATATCAGTCGTAAGCATATTTTAAAGTCTGTAGATGAGTCGCTGCAAAGATTGGGCACTGATTATATCGACCTGTATTATACCCACTTTGACGACAAGGTAACGCCTATGGAAGAAGTAATGGCGACTTATAATGAAATTATTAAAGCCGGTAAAGTGCGCTATATAGCGGCTTCCAATTTAAGCCCGGAAAGATTGCAGGCTTCTTTCGAGGTGGCGGAAGCGAATAACTTTGCCCGGTATGTCGCCTTACAGCCGCATTACAACCTGGTAGAAAGGACCACTTTTGAAAAGAATTATGCGCCCCTGGCAGAAAAATATGACTTAAGTGTATTTCCTTACTGGTCGCTGGCGGCAGGTTTCTTGACCGGTAAATACAGGACTGAAGCGGATTTTTCTAAAAGCCCGCGAGGTGCCGGTGCGGCAAAATACCTGGATGCAAAAGGGCTCGCAGTATTAAACGCCTTAGACCAGGTGGCCGCAAAGCATCATACAGAGGTAGCTACTGTTGCCCTGGCCTGGTTGCTGGCCCGGCCATTGATCACAGCGCCTATTGTAAGCGCTACGAGCGAAAGCCAGTTGAACACCTTATTGGATGCCCCGACACTGCAGCTGGAGCGGGAAGATGTGGCATTGCTGGATGAAGTAAGTAACTAAAATGTAGCACCTGTCAGCTTGGCTTCCCGGGACAACAGATGCCAAAATTTAATTCTTAAAATGCCGGCAAACTTGCTTTTAATTACTTTTGCGGGGATATAAACCGGCTTTTAATGCCTGAATAGTGCGGAATATTTCATTCATATGCTTCAAAAAAATAATTGAATGGTTATAAGACCTGCAAGCGCTGTTGATTACACGGCCATCATGGTTGTCTGGGAATCCGCGGTAGCCGCTACTCATGATTTCCTGGACCCTGCCGACTTTAATTTATTCAAGACCCTGATCCCGGAAAATTTCCTGCCGCAACTGGATGTTTTCGCGATAGAAGATGCCAAAGGTAATATGCTGGCTTTTTTCAGCGTATCTGCCGATAACCTCGAGATGCTGTTTGTGCATGATACGGCAAGAGGGAAAGGTATTGGGAGATTGGCTATCTCTTATATACTGGAGCGGTTAAAGGTGTATAAGGTGGATGTGAATGAGCAGAATCAGCAGGCGGTGGATTTTTACCTGAAAATGGGCTACCGGCAAACAGGCCGCTCTGAAAGAGATGGGATGGGAAAAGCTTATCCTTTGTTACATTTGCAATATCTTTTAGACGCAAATAATGATCACAAAGAGCTATTTTAAAGGAATGTATGTAGAGCAGCACCAGCTGTTCGAAGGTCGTCCTACGCTGATCTTCCTCCATGATTCCTTAGGCTGTGTACAGCTGTGGCGCAGTTTTCCCGAGTTGCTGGCAAAAGCCACACAATGTAATATATTGATGTATGACCGCCTGGGTTATGGCTTATCGGCGCCTATGAAAGATTATATAAGACCGGTGAACTACATGGAGCTGGAAGCCCTGCTGTTGGATGAATTATTGACGCATTACCAGGTAGCGCAGCGCATCCTTTTCGGGCATAGTGATGGCGGAACAATAGCGCTGACCTTAGCTAGCCTGTTCCCGGGCAGTATTTTGCTTACTATCGCGGAAGCGGCACATATTTTTGTTGAGCCGGTGACCTTGCAGGGAGTGGAAGAAGCGATGGTAGCTTATGAAACGACCAATCTCGCTGAGCGCCTGCAAAAGTACCATGGCGATAAAGTGGACACTTTATTCAAGGCCTGGACGCTTACCTGGACCAGGCCCGATTTCCGGGACTGGAATATTGAATACCTGCTGGGCAACATACAGTCCCCGCTCTTATTTGTACAGGGGTCAGATGACGAGTATGGTTCCTTAAAGCAGGTGGCAGAAACTATCAATAAACCAAAAGGGCTTGCAGAACAGTTTATCCTGCCCGGTATCGGCCATACGCCGCATAAAGAAGCGCCGGCAAAGGTATTGGAAGCCGTTGCTGCATTCATTAACCGGCAATTGGTCTAGAAAACTACTTTTTTATCAATAATAATGGCCGCAATCTGCGGCCATTATTATTGATAAAATGCTGTTGAAATATCGATAAAAGCAAGCCTAGTCGAAGATATTGATCAATCGCGTAAGGTAAATATAAGCGCCCAGCTGGGAGACAATGCCCAGGATATAACCCAGGCCTATTTCACCACGGGTATGCGCCCTTAACACTAGCCTGGAGGTGCCTATAAGCCCGGCAATTAACAGCGATATCATCAGTGCGCCAAAAATATCTACCCTGCTGGTGATCATCACCACGATCAGTATACCTATCATACTGCCGGCCCCGGCAGTGTGCATACTTACTTTTTTGAAAATATTCACCATAAACACGCAAATGATGCCCCAGAAATTGCCTAACAGGAAGATCTTAAGGATCTGCGGGCTTACAGTGGGCGGCTTGAAATTTTTGAACACCAGGTAGGCCCAGAAGTAAAAAGTCATCGTAGCGATCAGCGGGATGATACGGTCTTTTGAAGTATGCAGGTAAATGCTGTCTATGAAATTCAGCCTTTTTAATAAGAACACGGTTACCAAAGGAAAGAAAATGGTGTTAAGAGCTAAAATGCCCAGCCACTCATACATTTTTTCCGGTGAAACCCCGCCGAAGCTGGTCCTGTTGATTAAAAACAACACATAGGCCATTACTACTGGCATGAATACCGGGTGGCAAATAATGGAAATTACCTTGGCGCAAGCCCTTAGGAATTTATTCTGGGTAAGCTGTTCTACTTTTAAATGCGATTGCGGCATATAATCTTTATCTCTAAATTAATTGCGTAGGCAAGGCGCGAAGATAAACATAAAATGTCAGAAGGGATTCAGCTATACAAAATTACCGGTAAAAGCAGGTTAAAATACAACTATTTATGTAAATATTTATCCGGATTTACGTTATATTTGTGTGTTTTTTTAAAAATTTTCAAATGTCAGATGTATTAACAAGCGATACTATGGAAGCAGCAAAAGTGATCAATAGTATTAATGAAATTAAAACAGTATCTGTAATCGGTGCGGGTACAATGGGAAATGGTATTGTGCATGTGTTTGCTCAAAACGGGTTTAAAGTACACATGATCGATATCGCCCAGGCTGCCCTGGATAAAGCGATCGGTAACATTACCAAAAATATGGACCGCCAGATGGCAAAAGGCTCCTTAACCGAAGAGCAAAAAGAAAAAGCTTTAGCAAATATTACCACGTTCACTGACCTGGGTGAGGGTATCCAGGACGCGGACCTGATCGTTGAAGCGGCTACAGAAAGCATTGACCTTAAGTTACGTATTTTCAAAGATATTGACCGCCTGGCACCTGCGCATGCTATCCTGGCGACCAATACTTCTTCTATCTCCATCACCCGTATCGGCTCTCATACTTCAAGACCCGGCCAGGTGATCGGTATGCACTTTATGAACCCGGTACCGGTAATGAAACTGGTCGAGATCATCAATGGTTACGCGACTAAGAAAGAGGTAACTAAAGTGATCCATGAATTAACGGCATTTATCGGTAAAGTACCTTGCGTCGTTAATGATTATCCCGGATTCATCGCTAACCGTATCCTGATGCCGATGATTAATGAAGCGATCACCAGCTTACAGGAAGGTGTTGCCGGTGTGGAGGAGATCGATACGATCATGAAATTAGGTATGGCACACCCGATGGGGCCATTACAACTGGCAGACTTTATCGGCCTGGATACCTGCTTGTCTATTATGAATGTATTACATATGGGTTTCGGCAATCAAAAGTATGCCCCGGCTACTTTGCTGGCCAATATGGTTCAGGCAGGCTACTATGGTGTTAAATCCGGCGAAGGATTCTACAAATACACTGCCGGCAGTAAAGAGTTAGTGATCAGCGAGCGTTTCGCGGATAAAAAATGGAACGCTTAAGCTCCTGATAATTGTTTTAAACGGAAAAAGCCCGCGTTATTATAACGTGGGCTTTTTTTATACTAATGGAATGGACTTATTTAACGCCAAACCATTGAATCACATCACTAAGTTTGCTCTTCAGTTCTTTACGGTCTACTATAAAATCCAGGAACCCGTGTTCCAGCAGGAATTCAGAGCGCTGGAAGCCGGCCGGCAGGTCTTTACGGATGGTTTCTTTAATGATCCTTGGGCCTGCAAAACCGATCAAAGCATTGGGCTCGGCAATATTAATATCACCCAGCATTGCGAATGAAGCGGTTACCCCGCCGGTAGTAGGATCGGTTAAGAAAGAGATATACGGAAGTTTGGCATCTGCCAGTTGATTTAGTTTGGCTGATGTTTTAGCCATTTGCATCAGGGAGAAGGCACTTTCCATCATACGGGCGCCACCTGATTTGCTGATGATCATAAATGCCGATTTATGCTTGATCGCGTAATCGATCGCACGCGAAATTTTCTCACCTACTACAGAGCCCATAGAGCCGCCGATGAAGTTAAAGTTCATGCAGGCTATTACCAGTTGCCGGCCGTTGATCTTACCATAACCTACAGTCATCGCATCCTTAAGCCCTGTTTGTTTCTGGGCCGCTTCCAGCCTGTTCTTGTAGGGTTTTACGTCTACGAATTCCAGGTGGTCTTTAGGTACGATATTGGCAAAAAGCTCTTCGTATTGCCCATCATCAAAAACGATGTCGAAATACTCTTTATAGTTGATCCTGTTGTGAAAATTACATTTAGGACAAACATAGAGGTTGGCTACTAAAGTGTCTGTAGTGTAGGTCTCTTTACAGGAACTACATTTATGCCAAAGGCCATCCGGCACTTCTTTCTTTTCTTTGGTTTCGGTAGAAATACTTTTTGATATTCTTTTAAACCAACTACTCATAAATTTCTAATTTTAAGGGGGACAAAGATAGTACTTTTGAATTTGTGCCAAACTTATTGTTCCAAAATCAGCTTAAATCCAACCCCATGAATAGTTTGTAGCTCCAAACCATTGATGTCTTTTATGTATTTTCTTACTTTGGTCATGAAAACGTCCATGCTCCTGCCCAGGAAATAGTCATCTTTTCCCCACACATTGATCAGGATGTCTTCGCGCTTGAGTACGGTATTTTTATTTTGAATGAGGTACCGGAACAGGTCCGCTTCTTTCTGGGTCAGCTGCAGCGGGTTATTCTGGTTCATTAATAATAAATTATCATAATCAAAGAAGCTGTCTGTACCGAAAACGACCTGTTCATTCAGCACTTTGTCCTCTTTGGTACGCTTCAGGAATACTTCCAGGCGCAAAAGCAGCTCTTCCATATTGAAGGGCTTCACGATATAGTCGTCGCCCCCGGCTTTAAAACCGGCGATCTTGTCTTCGTCCATATTCCGGGCCGTCAGGAATATGATGGGGACCTTTTCATTTTTTTTACGGATCTGTGTGGCCAGTGTCATGCCATCCTTACGCGGAAGCATTACATCCAGCAAGCAAATATCCACGTTGTTGCGCATGAACTGTTGCCATCCGCTTTCGCCATCATTGCAAAGTAATACTTCATATCCACTGTCTTCCAGGCTGTCTTTCACTACAAATCCGAGAGAAGCATCATCTTCAACCAAAAGGATCTTTGCTTTCACGCTCATATAATATTAGTATTGATGTTTGTAGCAAATTTAATTAAAATTAGCTATCCACCTAAGTTTGCGGCGATTTTTTCAATACTAATGTGTGAGGGGACCTAGAGGTAATTATTGACCGGGGAGGGTTAATCAGGCGATTGCGGGCTGTGGTTAAAAACATATATTGTTTTTATAGAAAACATTAACATATTGTCTTTCTTTATAGTAACTTCGTCTTGGTCTAAAATTTCCTCTTTGTATGATAAGAAAATGTACACTATTTACTACCGCGCTACTGGCCTTGACAGCTTCGGCGAATGCCCAGCGATTTTTTGGTGTTGCCACCGGCAATTATCTTCCTACAAAATCCATTTATTTAAACCCGGCATTGATCGCCGACTCCAAAGTGAAATGGTCTATAGACATCGTTTCCTTTAATGCGGGGCTGGATCAAAGCTATGGTACCATTAACTCAAGGGGTATTTTTGATAATCTTACCTCTGGGAAAGGCCTGAGTGTGGCCGATATGGACCAGATACTTACCCGGGGCAATAAAGATAAGTTTGATCTTGCCGGGGGGCTGGACGTAAGCCTGTTTAATATCTACGCCAGCTTCAACAACAAGCATAATTTTGCACTAACCAACCGGATCCGTACTACAGCCGGTATCCGTGGTTACGATTCCAAATTCTTCAGTACCCTTTTCAACAGCTCCAATTCCGTAACCGATATTAATGTCAACAATATGCGGGTAAATGTGAATGGCTGGAGTGAGCTGGCATTGACCTATGCCACCACTTTATGGGAAAATGAAAAAAATGCCTTGTCCTTGGGGATCACGGCAAAATACCTGGGCGGCTTCAGTTATGCCGGTACCAATATCATAGAGCTGGACGGGGAATACCGTCCTGATCCCTCCGGTAATAGTCGAGGAACTATAGAGGCGACCTCTATCCGTATGAATGGCTCTACCAGCGCTGAGAAATCAAGCCTGGATAATGAAAACAGCATCGTGGATTACTTGTCCAGCAGGGCCAAAGCGATGTTCGACGGTTCCGCGGCAGGTATTGGCGCCGACCTTGGAGTAACTTACGAGATCAAGAAAAATAAATCTGATCTTACTTATGAAATGAATGGCAGGACCGATAATATCAATCCGGAAGCCAGTCGTTACAAATGGCGTTTCTCTGCTGCATTGACCGATTTCGGCAGGATCACTTATAAAAATACCACGAACCTGAACGTTAATGGTTCCGGTACTTTATCTAATGATACGATCAGGGAATACCAGAGCGATATTCCTAAACTGAGAGATTACCTGACCCGCCAGGGAATCAGTAATACTTATGAAGAGGGTACCGGGAAACAGCGTATCATGCTGCCTACTTCTATCGTGTTAGGGGCTGACTATAACATCAATGATAAGTTCTATGCGAATGCTACCTATATCCAGGGCTTCATTCCCGGTACCGAGAGCTTTGCGCCTTTTACGGCTTCGCAACTGACTTTAACTCCAAGGTATGAAAATAAAATACTTACAGTAGGCTTGCCCATCACTTATAATTTCTTTACACAAAGTTTAAAGGCCGGCCTTGGCTTGCGGGTGGCAGGCCTGTATTTCGGGACGGATGACGCGTTGGCTTTTATGGCTACTAACCAGGCCAAAGGCGTTAACCTGTACTTCGGCGCGATGGTACCCATCATGAAGCGTAAGCTGAAAGATACAGACGGCGATAAAGTGTCTAACAAATATGACCAATGTAATGGGGTAGCAGGTACCTGGGAAGATAAAGGCTGCCCGCCGCTGGATAAAGACAAAGATGGCATTGTGGATAGCCTGGACAAATGCCCGGATGTACCGGGTGTGGCCAGTGCCCAGGGTTGCCCGGACCGTGATGGGGATGGTATCGCCGATAACGAAGACCTGTGCCCGGATATTCCGGGAACCGTAGCGACCAAAGGCTGCCCTGATCGTGATGGAGATGGTATTGCCGATATGGATGATAAATGCCCGGATATCCCGGGTAGAGCGGAATTCCAGGGTTGTAATGACAGTGACGGAGATGGTATCGCGGATTGGGAAGATAAATGCCCGGAACATGCCGGTCCGCGTGCGAATGAGGGTTGTCCTGATTCCGATAATGACGGTATTCCGGACCACCTGGATAAATGTCCTAAAGTGCCGGGAACGCGTGAAAACCAGGGTTGTCCTGAAGTGAGGGCTGAAGTGAAAAAACGCCTGGCCTTTGCTGCTACAGCGATCCAGTTTGAAACCGGGAAAGCAGTGATCAAGAAAACATCGCACAAACTGCTGGATGAGATCGTAGCTATCCTTAACGAATATGTGGATTATGATATGACGATTGACGGTCATACCGATATTACGGGTAAAGCAGAACGCAATATGATACTTTCGCAGGAAAGGGCTGATGCAGTGAAAGCTTACTTCGTAAGTAAGGGTATTGATGCCAGCCGTTTGACTGCAGTGGGTCATGGCCAGGTGGAACCTGTAGCTGATAACAAAACTGCGGCCGGAAGAGCGAAAAACCGTCGCGTGGAAATGGACCTGAAATTGAGAGATTAAAGATCTGTATAGTATATTGACTAATGGCGGGCCGTATGGCCCGCCATTAGTTGTTTTAAAAACTTTTGTCAGCCTAAGTAGGTCGAAGGGTGAAGCCTACTCGTACCTTGCGTCATTTTGACCACAAGGAATTTAGAGGAACGAAGAGATTGATAAAGCGAAGCAGTCTCAACGATAGAGCAAAGAGATGTCTTCGCTACGCTACAGTAGAAAAGACGGCTTGATGGTTCGTAAGTGTGTCTGGCCGGAGATGATGATATACTTCAACCCGGCTACTGTCGTTAATTATTTACAATCACCCATCACCCATCACCCATCACCCATCAACACCTACTACCACTCATCACCCATTAACAATTAATCATTGACCATTAACAATCTCCCATTATTCATCATTCATCGTCCATTAATCATTAACCATTCACAATAACAATTAACTATTAATACTGCAGCTCCGCAACATTTAAAACCCCTCTGAGGGCATTACAGACCATGATCGATTTAGCATTCAACAGGTCTTCCGGGTAACAGATTTTTTCCTGCAGATTGCCGGAGTCCAGTAAGTAAGCCCGCTGCACACCGGCCACGCAGCCGGAAGAAAGGGGGGGGGTGAACCATTGCCGGGCAGCTTCTTCGTACCAGAGGATGTTGAAAATGCCGGTTTCAGCCACAGCTCCGTGTTCGTTACAGAGCACAAGGTCATCCATTCCCTGTTCTTTTGCCTGCGCCAATGCGGCATCATAAACATCCCGCTCCGTAGTTTTTAAATGGTCTGCCAGGCTTGCGTTAACCCGTAAATCACCGGCAAAGCCCAGTTTTACGGGCTTCAACGCCTTCCGGCTAAACGCGGATACCTTTATTTGCATCGCGCTGGCCGTAGGGGTCGGGAAAATTTCGAACCTTACTTTCAGTTCCGGTCCTTCCGCCGCATGTCTTTCAATGGATTTGTAGAGTTCTCTGAAAATTTTTTCCGCACTTAGTTTTATGCGGTACTTTTCCAGTCCTGCCTGCAGGCGGCTCCTGTGATAGGTTTCCAGGGCGATCTGCTGGTCCAGTACATACATGGTTTCGATT
Organism: Taibaiella sp.; assembly: GCA_016786705.1. Taxonomy (GTDB): domain Bacteria; phylum Bacteroidota; class Bacteroidia; order Chitinophagales; family Chitinophagaceae; genus Edaphocola. Next base: position 222,090 of record JAEUVV010000013.1, on the reverse strand, counting down.
AAACCGGTCGTGTTTTCCATGCTTCAAATGTAATTTTTTTTGACAAGAGAAACTATAGCGGGAAATACAAGTGGTCTTTGATATTTTCAATATATTTGCCTTATGTCAGAAAAAATCTCAACGAACAAAGCTCCGGCCCCGGTAGGCCTTTATCCGCATGCCCGCAAAGTAGGTAACTTATTGTTTCTTTCCGGTATCGGTCCCAGAACGGTAGATAACCAGATCCCCGGCCTGGAACTGGATAAAAACGGCAATTTCCTGAGTTTTGATTTTGAGGCGCAGTGTCGTAACGTGTTTGATAATGTGCGGATCGTATTGGAAGAAAGCGGCAGCAGTTGGGACCAGCTGGTAGACGTAACCGTTTTCCTGGTGAATATGAAGCGCGATTTCGCTACCTATAACCGTATTTACGCCGAATATTTTAAAGACAATCAACCTTGTCGTACCACAGTAGAGATCAACTCTTTACCTACTCCGATTGCTATCGAGCTGAAGTGTATTGCTACGATTGATTAAAACTGGTATGGGGAGATAAGAAAGTCTGCCTGGAATGCCGGATAGCATTTAACCGGCCCTTTGATTCGGGGTATGGTTTACCTTACCCCTGTCCTTCCGTCAGGTTACAATGAAGATTTATCCGCATCGTTTCCGGCCACGTGTTAAAACAGATCTTCGGAAATGGGCCGTGGTAAGATTTTTGGCAGAACAGGGCTTTTATTACCAGAAGCTATTGCTGAGGCTGGAGTATATTCCCGGTAGCGGTACCGTAGCATGTTTTGCGGCTTGCCCGGAAACTATGCGGGAAGCTGTGCTGTTCGTACAGCAATACAGGCACAAAAGGGCGAAGAATGGTCTTTAGGCGTTCGGACTACCGGCTTTTTTGTCCCGCCTTTAACCTTTCGACTCAAATAGTTGATTAACTTTGCGAAAAATTTTCAAAGCCTTGAATTCTAAACAGATTATTGCTATAGCCATAGCTTTGGTTGCCACAGCAGGTATTTACTTTGGTACTACAAACGTTAAACCCGGGAAGCAACAGGAGGATGCACATGCCGGTCATAATCATGCACCCGGCGAGGAGCATGACCATGATCATGAGTCTAAACCTGCGGCGGGGCCAATGATGGGCGGCGCCATGATGGTACAGGCTGCCGATTTCGATTCCCTGCAGGCAGATGTAAAGAAACGTTTGTTGTCTCCACAGGTGAAGGCTGAGATCGAAAATTTTGAGCATAAGGCTACCGTAGCTACAGATCCTAAAGAAAAATTCCTGGCTTACGAGGCCCTGGGCAAGCGCTGGCAGGCCATCGGGCAGAAGGGAATTGCGGCAAATTATTTTGCTAAAGCCGGAGATTTGGAAAATTCGGAAAAAATTCTGAACTTTGCCGCCCATTTGTATGAAGAAGGTATGAAGGCCTCGGAAGATCCTGCTATACGCCGGCTTTTTGCAGATGGGAAAGTAGCTTCTTTGAATAAAGTGATCAGCATCAACCCGGCCAACGATACAGCTACGCTGGACCTGGCGCTGGCGATGATCGACCAGGGCGATGTAATGAACGGGGTATTTAAACTCCGCGACTTTGCAGAGAAAAACCCGAAAAATCTCAGAGCACAGGTTACCCTGGGTAAAATGGCTTTGCAATCAAGACAGTTTGATAAAGCTATTGAAAGAGGTAAGATCATCCTGGCACTGGATAAAGATAATTTTGAAACACACCTTTTTATGGGCGAAGCTTATAAAGAGATGGGCAATACGGAGAAAGCCATCGAGCTGTTTAACCAGGCCAAGAAAATTATTAAGAACCCGGATTTCGATAAAGAAATGGATGCTTACATTGCTACATTCAAAAAGTAATATTTAAAATTTCGTATATTGTTAGGAGTATTTTACTCTGTCTATATATATATTATTAACTTAATTAAATTAGTAGATTATGCCTTGTGGTAAAAAAAGAAAACGTCATAAGATTGCGACGCACAAACGTAAAAAACGTTTGAGAAAAAACCGTCATAAAAGCAAGAAAAAATAAGTAAGCCCTTTAAAGCTTGAAACTTATTTAGACACAAAATATAAGAATGCAGATGCCGGACTTCTGATGCCGGTATCTGTATTCTCTTTTTATCTATTGGGGAAAAAGAGACGGGATGATGCAGCGTAAAAAACAGCTGCTTCCTAAGAAAAATATTTTATCAGAATTAAATATTGATTGCTTTTTTGAATAGCAGCATTAAGTCATTTCTTCCGGGCCTTTAGTTACCCGGGAACCTGATTGTATGTATTATTTATTGCTGTTCAAAAAACCGAAACCCGGCAGGTGAAAACGCCCGGGGTCGATGTACTTTTAAAACATATTTCTACATGAACAAAGAAATGGTGATAGAAGCATCGGATAACGGAGTAGCAATAGCGTTATTAGAAGATAAGAAACTTGTAGAATTACATTACGAGCAAAGCAATACTGCTTTTGCCGTAGGCGATTTATATCTTGGCAAAGTGAAAAAGCTGATGCCAGGCCTTAATGCCGCATTTGTAGATGTTGGCTACGAGAAAGACGCATTTCTCCATTATACCGATCTGAGCCCGTATGTGCGCTCGCTCATCAAATTTACACACGCAGCCCGATTCGATACCAATCCTAACGGATTCGATTTCGGCAATTTTAAAAATGAACCGGAAATCTTAAAAACCGGTAAGATAACGGAAGTCCTTAACCCGAAACCGGAAATACTGGTTCAGATACTGAAAGAGCCGATCTCCTCTAAAGGGCCCAGGCTGAGCTGTGAATTGTCGCTCCCGGGAAGATTTGTTGTACTCACTCCTTTCAACAACTTCGTTTCGGTTTCCCGCAAAATACATTCTGCCGAAGAGCGCAAGCGCCTGCAGAAAATCGTAGAAAGCATCAAGCCTAAAAACTTCGGTGTTATCGTGCGTACGGCTGCCGAAGGTAAAAATACAGCGGAACTGCATGCCGACCTGACCGATTTAGCAACCACCTGGCAAAATATCCAGACCAATCTTAAAGGGGCGGTGCCAACGCAAAGGATCCTGAGCGAGCAGACAAAAACAACCTCTATTCTCAGGGATTTGCTGAACGATAGTTTTTCTAAAGTTGTAGTTAATGATAAAGCTATCGTTAACGAAACCAAAGATTATATCGCGCGTATTGCTCCTGAAAAAGAAGATATCGTCCAGTTTTACCATCATAACCAACCCATATTTGATAATTACGGTATTACCCGCCAGGTGAAATCCTCTTTCGGGAAAACGGTAAATATGAATAGCGGTGCCTACCTCATCATCGAGCATACCGAAGCGATGCACGTGATCGATGTAAACAGTGGTACCAGGGCGGCCGATAGTAATCAGGAAGAAAGTGCTTTGAAGACCAACCTGGAAGCGGCAGAAGAAATAGCCCGCCAGCTCAGGTTAAGAGATATCGGCGGGATTATTATTGTCGATTTTATTGACCTTAAGCACCCGGACAACAGGAAAACGCTCCTGGAAGCCATGTCGGAATTCATGAAAAATGACCGGGCGCGCCATACTGTTTTGCCGATCTCCAAGTTTGGCCTGATGCAGATCACGCGCCAGCGCCTGAGACCGGAAATCAATATTACCACTACCGAAGTCTGCCCTACCTGTAAAGGTACCGGCAAGATCGAGGCGAGTATCCTGATCACGGATGAGGTAGAAAAAGACCTGAATTACCTGATCAACCAGGGCCATAAAAAACTGGCTTTGGTTTGTCACCCGATGTTGCAGTCTTATATCAAATATGGAGGCCTGTTCCGCTCGCTGCAGTGGAAATGGTACCGACAGCATAACGTATGGCTTAAAATAAAGCCTAATAATGATTACCCGATCACAAAATATACCTTTGTTGATCGTAATACAGATGATGAGATCAAGCTTTAATAAACAGTGAAAAATACGGGAAAAAGCCGGTTGTCCAGAGCAGATAACCGGCTTTTTCGTATCCTGATATCTGTTTTGTTTTTAATTTGTCAGAGAATTGTAATTATATGTTCATGGTACGGTAACGTTTTGCTAACATTCAAGCGGCACTTTTGCAACGTTAACCTAAAAACATATCATGCAACAAAAATTTACCTTGTTAGGCGCGCTGGCGCTTATGGGACTGGGCTTAAATGCAAAGGCGCAGAACATTATTACCCCTATCGTTCCGGAAGCAACGGTATGGAAGTTCCTGGACAATGGTACCGACCAGGGCACTGCCTGGTTCGCTCCAGGTTTTAACGACAGCAGCTGGGTGAGCGGCGCTGCCGAATTAGGCTATGGTGATGGAGACGAAGCTACTATAGTAGGTTTCGGTACTAACAGCCAGCAAAAGTATACGACCACTTATTTCAGGGTTAAATTTAACCTTACCGCGCTACCTACGGTTAACCAGGTGGTAAGATTAAGCCTGAGAAGAGACGATGGTGCCGTGGTGTACCTGAACGGTAATGAGGTAGTAAGAGATAATATGCCTGCTACAAGCACTTATACTACTTTCGCCAGTTCCAACACATCTGCGGAAAACGATTTCAGATTACACACAATTCCTGCATCCGCCTTACAGTTAGGTGAGAATACCTTTGCGGTTGAAATACACCAATGCGACCTCAGCAGCTCTGATCTTTCTTTTGCCCTGAAGCTGGATTATGTAGAGCCTAAACCGCCTGTTGTTTGTGATGCAGGGCTGGATTCTTTACATATTTCCAGGTTCTATTCAGTAATGCCGGGCGTGCAGGTAGATACATTACGTATTCCTCCGACACATGCTTACCAGATCATCGCTATGGAAGGCGATCCTTACACCAATGCTGCTGATGGCTTGGTAAAAGGTTTGTTTGACTTCACGGGTTATGTACCTAAAGACAGCAGCAGTACAAAAGGTTATTTATCGATAAACCACGAATTGGGCAGCTGGCCGGCTGCGGGTGTTTCCATGCTGGATATTGCGTTCAACGATACTACTCACTTATGGCAAGTAGATAAGAGCGTGCCGGTTGATTTTGGAGGTATCGCGGGTACGGGAAGAAACTGTTCCGGAGCCGTAACACCTTGGAATACGATCATCACTTCTGAAGAAACCTTACCGACCGCGGATGCCAATGGTGACGGCTACCAGGATGTGGGCTGGATGGTCGAGATCGACCCGGTAACCGCAAAGATCAAAGATTATGACGGTGATGGTACACCGGATAAGATCTGGGGAATGGGCAGAATGAGCCATGAAAACTGTGTGGCTGCGGCTGACCGTAAAACCGTTTATGAAGGCGCAGACGAAAGCTCCTACGGTTATGTATGGAAATACGTTGCGCACAATGAAGAGGATATGAGCGCCGGTAACTTATATGTATTGAAGCTGGATGGTCCTATCGGTTCTGTAACTACAGGTCAGTGGATCGGTATTCCTAACTACACCCCTGAAGATTGTAACAATGTAAGGACCTATGCGCAAGCGGTAGGTGCGACTAACTTTAATGCGGTAGAAGATGTTGAGATCAGCCCATTGGATGGTAAGATCTATTTTACTTCAAAAGCTACCAGCCGCGTTTATCGTTTCCAGGATGACGGTTTAACTGTAAGTGAAGCGCAGATTTTTGTAGGGAATACAGCAACTGTCTACAACTACGAAATGGAAGACGGAACGATCGTATCTGAGCAATGGGGCGGTGGTGTAGATAACCTGACTTTTGATGATGCCGGTAACCTTTATGTACTCCAGGATGGTGGTCGTAACCACATCTATATGGTCCCTCCCTGTCACACGCAAACGAATCCTGCGGTTAAACTGTTCGCGGTAACTCCGGCAGGTTGTGAGCCGACAGGTATGACCTTTACTCCTGACTACAAATACATGTTTGTTTCCTTCCAGCACCCGGATGGTACTAATGGCGTTGGTATCGATGCTAATGGTGATACTGTAAGGATCAATAAAGAAGCGGCGGTAGTAATTGCCCGTAAAGAATTCTTAGGCATATCCTTCGTAGATACAACCACTACTCCTATTGATACGACTACTTCTATCGGCCGGATCAATGAGCTGTCTTTAGTAAGCGTTTATCCAAACCCTACTTCCGGTAAAGCGACCATCGAGCTGAGCAGTAAGGTAAATGGCAAAGCACAATTGATGCTGTATAGTGTAGACGGTAAATTACTGTTTACAGAAGAAAGAGCCATCAGAACCGGTAACAACAAATTCCAGATAGAACTGGGTAATTTACCGGTAGGTATTTATCAAAGTGTGATCAACGTTAACGGTAGTACATTACAAAGCAAAATAATTAAGCAATAAATTGAATAATGAAACTCAACATTAAAATGAGTGTAGTAATAGCCTTTCTTTTAACGAAAGGCTATTCTGCATTTACACAAGAAGGGAAAATAGACTGTGCCGCACATGTATTCAAGACGATCCCCGAAGCCCTGGAGTATAAAGATTGCGCCACAAAACTCTCTATGCGCGTAGCTAAAATTGAAAGAGTAAGTGAGCAGATCGGCAACCTGAAAGCCATTACCTACCTGGACCTGAAGAGCAACAGCCTGCGGGAGCTCCCTGCAAGTATCGGCGCGTTAAGTAAACTGGAGCAGGTCATCATAAGTGAAAATCATTTGAAGAGTTTGCCGGAAACTATTGAAGGCTGGCAGTCGGTCCGCTTTATGCAGTTAGACAATAATAGTTTATCGGATCTTCCTTTGGGCCTTTTTAAGTTGAAAAAATTAAATACCCTGGACCTGTCCTGGAACAATTTTGCTTCCTTAAATAGTAGGATCGGTAGCCTGGGCCAATTGAAAATCCTGGACCTGAATCATAATAGTTTATTGGTATTGCCGAAGGAAATAGGCAAGCTGAAAGCTTTGCAGGAAATGGACCTGTCTTTTAATAAGCTGAAAGCGATCCCTGATGAAGTGATCCGGATGAGCAGCCTGAAAAGATTGGCCCTGGCGAATAACGAGCTCGAACAGCTGCCCCGGAATATCGGTAAATTAAAAAAGCTCAAATCAATTATTGTAACGAATAATAAGCTGACACAATTGCCGGAAAGCATCAGTGCCTTAAAAGAACTGGAGTCCATTTACCTGAGCTATAACCAGATCGGTAAATTGCCTGCTGCGCTCTATAAAATGAGCCATCTGCGTAACCTGGTACTGGTAGGTAATCCAATTCCTGCCGCTGAAGTCAAGGCTTTAAAGCAGGCCTTGCCCAATACGAATATCGTTTTCTAAAATCAAGTAATGAAGCATCAATTAAAAACAAAAGTACTGCTGTTCACCAGCGCTGTAGTGGCACTGGCGGCAGGTATGAGTGCCAATAAGAAAAGTGAAATAGAAACACAGGTAAAGCGCTATTATGACCTGAATGTAGATAGCCTGAACAGTAGTGTGCAGCAAATGCAGCAGCACCTGGCAACAGGAGCCGGGCAGGCAAGCCTGCAGGAAGATTTTAAGAAAGCCAGGGTATATTACAAGCGCATAGAAGCATTTGTGGAATATCACCTGCCGGAATCGGCATTGAAAATTAATGGCCCCAACCTCGTTGAAAGTGAGCCTTCCTTACCCGAAGAGCCTATATTGCCAACTGGCTTCCAGGTGCTGGAAGAAGTGGTGTACAGCGAAGAGCCGCTAGACCGGCAGGCGGCAAAAATGGAAACAGACGGCCTTGCTTTTGCCTGCAACAGGGCAAAAGTTTTAGGGGCCAATATTGAATTTACAGAAACAAATATCCTGGACGCCTTAAAGCTGAATTTGTATCGTTTGATCACCAAAGGGATTAGCGGCTTCGACGCGCCTGTAGCGCTCAATAGCTTGCCGGAAGCTATTGCCAGCCTGGAAGCTACGCAAAAGCTTTTTAATTATTTCCCGCAATCGGGTGAGCTGCTGAAAATTACCACGGCGGCATTACAGTATTTACAGGAACACCAGGGTGATTTTGACGGCTTCGACCGGGCAACCTTTATAGCGGATTATATCAACCCGCTTTGTGTGTTGGTATATGATTATCAACTGGCGCATAAGATACCTTTTGCCCAGGCGCCCAACAGGGCCATCCCGGCCAATATCCCGCATTTGTTCAGCCCGGGAGCTATAGATCTTTCTTTTTATGCTCCTGCAGGTGCCGAATTGAATAGTAAAGAGCTGGCAGCTCTCGGGAAAATACTGTTTGAAGATAAACGCTTGTCGGTGGCTAATAACAGGAGCTGCGCGACTTGTCATATCCCCTCAAAAGCCTTTACCGACGGCCTTGCTCTGAATGAAAGCCTGGTTGGCGGGAAAAAGCTGATGCGCAATACGCCCAGCCTGATCAATGCGGCCTATCAACCCGTACAGTTTTCTGATAGCCGTATTACTTTCCTGGAAGACCAGGTGCATGCCGTAATCGCGAACCCGGAAGAAATGGGTGGAAAATTTGAGCAGATCCAGAGTTTACTGGCGAAAGATAAAGCATTCATGAAATCCTATAAAGCGGCTTTCTCCGGTAAAAAGCCAGGCGCTGATGAGGTGAAGAAAGCCCTGGCGGCTTATGTACGTACGCTTAGTGGCTTCAACAGCTCATTTGACCGCTTTATGCAGGGCGATAAAACCGCCATGACCGCGGAGCAGCTCAATGGTTTTAACCTGTTTATGGGCAAAGCTAAATGTGGTACCTGCCACTTTATGCCCACCTTTACAGGTGCTGCCCCACCTTACTATGAGAAGATGGAAAGTGAGGTATTAGGAGTGCCCCAAAGCAATGATACGATCAACCCTAAAATGGATCTCGATTCCGGGAAATACCATGTGTATGGTATGCCGCATCACCTTTATTCCTTTAAAACAGCTACAGTACGCAATGCGGCGGTAACAGCGCCCTACATGCATAACGGCTCTTTAAAAACCTTAAGGGAGCTGATTGATTTTTATAACCGGGGCGGCGGACAAGGATTGGGTTTTGAACTGGAGCACCAGACCCTGCCGGGAGATCCTTTGCTGCTTACCGAGCAGGAAAAGAAAAATATCGAAGCTTTTATAGGCGCGCTTACCGATACCGTTTCTTATAAAAAAATACAGTTTTAAAGATATAGCGGTTACAAAATTAAGTAAGGCTTTGAGGAATTCCTCAAAGCCTTGCTTTTTGATGCTAATGCATTTTTTTTAACTTTGTTTTTTATCTCAGGCGGTCCAGCGATTTGATCAGCTTTTGATCCTTACGGATACCCCTTAAAGCCAGTAACAGAAGGAATACCGTAACTACCGGAAGAAATAAGCCTATGGAGATATTGCCGCCATTTTCAGGATAATTGCTCCAGAAGTTATTCAGGCCCATATACAACCAGAATAACAGGGCAATGCACAGTAAAATGTTGAGCCAGGTCAGGCTCACCTGCTGTTTCCTGTTCTTAAACAGGAAGATTGTTACCAGGCTGAGCAGAGTGCTGGCACCGGCAAGGCCCAGGGCTAAAAAATTATTCTTGATCGACACGACCGAAGTGTAATCATAAACCATTTTTGCAGGCATATCTACCGCAGAAGGGACGATGACCTTGTAAACACTGGTATAGAACAGGGCGGACATGACAATAGCTGCCAGTAAAAGCCATACAGATTGAATGCGTTGGATCATATAAAATTGATTTTAGTTGATGTATTCAAAAGGAATATAATTGCGCAATACTTCCGGTAATTTAATGCCTTCAGGCGTCTGGTTGTTTTCGATCAGGCAGGCCATGATTCTCGGCAGCGCTAAGGAACTTCCGTTCAGGGAATGCACCAGCTCTACTTTACCTTCTTCATTACGGTAACGGATCTTCATGCGATTGGTCTGGTAGTTCTCAAAGTTAGATACAGAGCTCACTTCCAGCCAGCGTTGTTGCGCCGCGCTGTATACCTCGAAATCATAGGTCAGGGCAGAAGTAAAGCTCATGTCACCGCCACAAAGTCTTAATATACGGTAAGGTAATCCTAAAGACTGGATCAGTTTTTCTACATGGTTTACCATGCCTTCCAATGCTTCATAAGAAGTTTCCGGCTTTACGAGTTGTACGATCTCCACTTTGTCAAACTGGTGCAGGCGGTTCAACCCCCTTACATCCTTACCATAGCTACCCGCTTCCCTTCTGAAACACGGGGTGAATGCAGTGAATTTAACCGGTAATTGTTCTGCTTTAAGGATCTCGTCCCGGTAGATATTGGTTACCGGGACCTCGGAGGTAGGGATCAGGTAGAAATTATCCTCCGTCGCATGGTACATCTGGCCTTCTTTATCAGGAAGCTGCCCGGTACCGTAAGCAGAAGCTTCATTGACCATAAGCGGAGGCTGTACTTCCAGGAAACCGGCATCCGTATTGAAGTCTAAGAAATACTGTACGAGGCCTCTCTGGAAGCGGGCGCCTTTCCCTTTGTAGAATGGGAAGCCGCTACCGGTCACTTTATTACCCAGTTCAAAGTCGATGATATCATATTTCGAGGTCAGCTCCCAGTGGGGCAGAGCTTCCGCATTTAGATCGGGCATAGTTCCGCCGCTGCGCACCACTTCATTCTCCTCCGGGGTTTTCCCTTCCGGCACACTGCTGTGGGGCAGGTTAGGCAGGCTAATGAGCTTGTCTTCCAGCTCTTTTTCCAGGGCAGCTAATTGCTGTTGCAGTTGCGCTGCTTCCTCTTTTTTCGCAGCTACTTCTTTTTTCGCAGCTTCGGCTTCTTCTTTCTTTCCCTGGCCCATTAAAGCACCGATCGATTTTGAAGCCTGGTTCATACTCGCTGTTAACGATTCGGATTGGGACTGTACCTGTCTTTTTTGCTCGTCTAATGAGATGATCTCGTCCACGATTTCAAGGTTCTGTACCTGTTTCTTTTTCAATCCTGCGATAATGCGCTCTTTTTCCTGCGCATTTCTAAATAGTGTAATCGGTAACATAATTGTTTTTGAGTATGAAAATTAGTTCACAAAAGTAGCAAAAATATGACGGTAAACGCACAATGATCTGCGGCTTTTAAAGGGCATTGCTACCAGGATAAAATCAGTGGAAAATATGAAGAAAAAAAAAGTTTGAAAAAAGCTTAAAAAAAATTTGGCAGGAAAGAATTCTTTTCTACCTTTGCAATCCCAAACGGAACGAAAGCAGCTCCGGTAAAGGGAAAAGAAGTTCTTAATTTTATTACTAATAAAAATATTTGCGCCGCTTTAGCTCAGTTGGTAGAGCAGCTGATTTGTAATCAGCAGGTCGCTGGTTCAAGTCCGGCAAGCGGCTCACTTTTTAATGTTGAGTTTTTGATTTTAGATTTTGAGTTTTAGATGGAATTCAAAATTCATAACTCAAAATTCAAGATTTAAAAAGGGTAGGTGGCCGAGTGGTTAAAGGCGGCAGACTGTAAATCTGCTCACGCAAGTGTACGGAGGTTCGAATCCTTCCCTGCCCACATTTTTTTAAAAAGCAAATATTTTCTGCGGGAGTAGCTCAGTTGGTAGAGCGACAGCCTTCCAAGCTGTAGGTCGCGGGTTCGAGCCTCGTCTCCCGCTCTTAAAAGTAAATTATAGCTAATCGGTTCCGCTGGTTGGCTATTGTTTTTTAAAATAAGTAATTATCAGCTGTTGTAGCTCAGTGGTAGAGCACTTCCTTGGTAAGGAAGAGGTCGGCAGTTCAATCCTGCTCAACAGCTCCAAAGGCTTAATTAATGAACTTCGTCAGCATTTTTTGTTGGCGATTTGTTATTATTAGCAAATAATACGGATTGCAAACGTTTTGTCTGCAATTTTTTTTGTACAAATAAAAATAATATGCGTACATTTGCAATCTGTTTTGAAAAAAGCAATTAAAATTTAGTTTAAAACAACTCTTTAAAAAAAATAACAATGGCAAAAGAGACCTTTAGCAGGGAGAAACCCCACGTAAACATTGGTACAATTGGTCACGTTGACCACGGTAAAACAACTTTAACAGCTGCAATCACATCCGTTTTGGCAACAAAAGGTATGGCTGCTAAGAAAGGTTATGATGAAATTGACGGAGCTCCAGAAGAGAGAGAGCGTGGTATCACGATCAACACTGCTCACGTGGAGTACCAAACTGCAAATCGTCACTATGCACACGTTGACTGTCCGGGTCACGCCGATTATGTAAAAAACATGATCACTGGTGCTGCTCAGATGGACGGTGCTATCCTGGTAGTAGCTGCTACTGATGGTCCGATGCCTCAAACTAAAGAGCACATCCTTTTGGCTCGCCAGGTAGGTGTACCTCGTATCGTAGTTTTCATGAACAAAGTTGACTTAGTTGACGATCCTGAAATCTTAGAATTAGTAGAATTAGAAGTTAGGGAATTATTATCTAAATACGATTATGATGGAGATAACACTCCGATCATCAAAGGTTCTGCATTATCTGGTTTGAACGGCGAACCAACTGGTGTAGCTCAAATCGAAGAATTAATGGCTGCTGTGGATGAGTGGATTCCATTGCCTCCGCGCGCTGTTGATCAACCATTCCTGATGTCTGTAGAGGACGTATTCACTATCACTGGTCGTGGTACAGTTGCTACTGGTCGTATCGAGCGTGGTGTGATCACTGTAGGTGACAACGTTGAAATCGTTGGTTTCAATGAGTCTCCACTGACTTCTACTTGTACAGGTGTTGAGATGTTCAAAAAATTATTGGATCGTGGTGAAGCTGGTGATAACGCTGGTATCTTATTACGTGGTATCGATAAGAAAGATATCCGTCGTGGCATGGTTATCTGTGCGCCAAAATCTATCACTCCACACACTGAGTTCAGAGGTGAAGTTTATGTATTGTCTAAAGAAGAAGGTGGTCGTCACACTCCGTTCTTTAACAAATACCGTCCTCAGTTCTATTTCCGTACTACTGACATCACTGGTGAGTGTATGTTACCAGAAGGTACTGAAATGGTAATGCCTGGCGATAACGTTAACTTATTCGTTAAATTGATCGCTCCTATCGCAATGGAAAAAGGTTTGAAATTCGCGATTCGTGAAGGTGGTCGTACAGTAGGTGCTGGTCAGGTTACTGAGATCGTTAAATAAGATAATCCAAAAGATTAAACTTATAAATAAGAAGCCTCCGTTTTACGGAGGCTTCTTTGTTTTTGTAATGTTTTTGTTATATTTGAGCTCCACAAATTAAATCATTTATGAGAAAAACATTTACCCTCATTGCTTTGCTATTCATGGGTTTAGGACTAAGCGCCCAAACATTGCCGAACGTTGACCTGTCCTTTGAACTAGCTCATCCGCCGCAAGCCGGTGCCGCGTATGTCATTCCCTATGGCGACTCCTTACAGGTTTCTTTTAAAATAACTAATCATGGTACCGATGATCTCGATACTTCGGACTATATATTGTATGGTATCGATATGCTACCGCCCGGATACGCTCTAGTAGCAACTGATTCTTTAACCGGCGAAAAGGTCTACCTGCAGCCAGGCGACTCTTTCATAGCGGGAGGTATTTTATTTGGCAATACAGACTCGCTGTCTACAGAAGACTTTACCAATGAATATTGCTTTTACCTCTTGCACGATTTTGTAGACTCTTTGTTTTATACCGATACCAATGCACTGAATGATACCGTGTGTTTTTCAATTACCTATCTGAAAAATCCTGATGCTGTTTCTATAGCGGGTGATCATCCCGAAGCCAATAGCATACGCCTTTATCCCAACCCGGTAGTAAAGGATTTAAGGATGGATTTTCCACGCCCTCTAAGTAAAACGCACACATTTATTGTGACTAACATGCTCGGGCAGGAAGTTTATCGTGCGGATATCGCATCAGGCCGGAGTGCCTATATTTATGATGCCGGCAACTTACCGGGAGGCATCTATAACGTCCAGGTTAAAGGCGCGGAAGTTAATATAAAGAAGAAGTGGATGAAGCAATAGGCCCGCTTATTTGTAAACACAAAAGGAGTTACTCAAAAGAGTAGCTCCTTTTGTGCTATAGAAATGTATCTTTCACGTGATTATTTTTTCAGGCTTTCCATATCAATTACAAAGCGGTATTTGATATCCGCTTTGACCACCCTGTCCCAGGCCGCATTAATACTTTGCATATCGATCATTTCTACCTCAGGCAATACATTGTGTACTCCGCAAAAGTCAAGCATTTCCTGGGTTTCCCGGATACCACCGATCAGAGATCCTGCAATATTCCTGCGCTTACGCACCAGGATACCGGAGTTAAGGTTGGCCAGGGGTTCTATAGCGCCTACCATCACCATTGTCTTATCTCTTTTCAATAAATTAAGGTAAGGATCTACATCATGGCCCACAGGTATGGTATTCAGCAGGAAGTCAAATGAATTTTTATGCAGTTCCATCTGGCTTTGGTCTGTGGAGATTAATACTTCATCAGCACCCAGTAAGCGTGCATCGTTTCCTTTTGCGGCCGAGGTAGTGATCATGACAACTTTTGCTCCCATGGCATGTGCGAATTTAATGCCCATATGCCCGAGCCCACCCAGCCCTATAATACCTACTTTATCGCCGGCTTTTACATTCCAGTGTTTCAATGGCGACCAGGTTGTGATGCCCGCACATAGTAAAGGTGCTGCTTTTGCTATATCCAGGTTTTCAGGGATATGCAAGACGAATTTTTCTTTAACTACAATGGCTTCGGAGTAACCGCCAAAAGTATGCCCGCCCAGGTGTTTGTCGATGCTACCATAAGTACCGGTAAACCCGTTTTCACAATACTGCTCCAGGTCTTCTGCGCAGGCGTCGCAGTGCTGGCAGGAGTCTACCATGCAACCTACACCAACGACATCGCCGGTTTTAAACCTGCTTACCGCGTCACCTACTGCAGTCACTTTCCCGATAATCTCGTGGCCGGGAACCACGGGATATCTGGCCGGGCCCCATTCGCTGCGCGCGGTGTGGATATCACTGTGGCAGACGCCGCAATATAAAATTTCAATACTTACATCATCCGCATTTAATGCTCTTCTTTCAATGTTTAATGCGCCTAAAGGTGCGGTGGCCGATTGATTGCCATAAGCTTTCACTGTATTCATTTTGTATTTTATTTCAGGAGTTCTTTTAAGAATAATAAGGTGTGTGCCCAGGCCCGTTTCGCCATTAAAGGATTATAATCGCCGGATTCCGGGTTGGTAAAGGTATGGCCGCAATGCGCATAAGTAATGATCTGCCAGTCCGCTTTAGCGGCGTTCATTTCCTGGATGAAGTTATTATAATCTTGAGCAGATACGGATTTGTCATCAGCCGGATGCTCTACCAATACCTTCGTGTTAATAGCTGTAGCCGGGCGCTCTGCGGCTTTGGCTAATCCGCCGTGTATACTGATCACCCCTTGTACCGGAAGGCCTGCACGTGCTGCTTCCAGTGCGCCGGTACCGCCAAAGCAGTAACCGATGACCGCTATTTTCTGCGGATCAACTCCCTGCTTTTTTAAGGTTTCCAGCGCTATACTGATACGGTGCTGGTAAGCAGCGTAATCTGTTTTATATCGGGTCGCTATTTTAGAAGCTTCTGTATTATCTTTTGGTATATTACCTTCACCATATATGTCGGCGATGAACGCTACATAA
This sequence comes from Taibaiella sp., assembly GCA_016786705.1. Lineage (GTDB taxonomy): Bacteria > Bacteroidota > Bacteroidia > Chitinophagales > Chitinophagaceae > Edaphocola. Next base: position 206,544 of record JAEUVV010000013.1, on the reverse strand, counting down.
CCTTCTTTGGCGAGGTCAAGGGCCGCCTGCCGGGCTTCGTTATCAATACCTTTCCAGGCCGGAAGGATCAGTATCGCCGGTTTATTTTTGCCGGTATCACCGGTTAGCTCACCATTTAGCTTTTGCGTGCCATCCTGGTAAGTGATCGGTTGCATTTTTTGTGCCTGCATAGTTACAGTAAATAATAATAACTGGATAAATATTAATAAACTTCTCATAATGCTGAATTTATGACAGGGTAAGTTTGTTGGGCACAAAGTTAAACTGCCGTCTTTTCTACTGATGTTATTTTTATTGTAATAAAAAGCCGCGGTAATCTTTTGGAAGTATTATAGGACCTTGTCCGGCCATTCATTCGGTAATTCGCCACTGAAGCCCATTGCAGGCAACCGGTCAATCAATGTCATCTCATCCGCACTCAATTCAAAATCGAAAACTTTCATATTTTCTTGGATCCGTTCTTGCGTGCTTGATTTAGGGATTACAATGGCTTTATGTTGTATCGCCCAGCGTAAACATACCTGGGCTATATTTTTGTCGTGGTGCTCAGCGATTTTGCGCAGTACTTCGTTACCGAATACGCTTCCTCTTGCCAGTGGCGACCAGGATTGCACCGCGATTCCTTTATCCCGGCAATAATTGACGAGGTCCGGCTGCCAGTATCCCGGGTGGAACTCGATCTGGTTGACCGCAGGAATTACTTGCGCAGTCTGCAGCAAAGCGTCGAGGTGCTCCTGCCAGAAATTACTAAGCCCTATAGACCTGACGCGGCCCTCAGCCTGCAGGGTTTCCATGGCGCGCCAGGCTGCTGCATTTGCTTGCTGCCAGTATTTGCCATAATTCTTTTCATTAGCAGGCCAGTGGATCAGGTAAAGGTCAATATAGGTTAAACCTAACTTGTTTAAAGATTGTTCAAAAGCGGCCAGGGTATTTTCATAGCCCAGGTTTTCCCGCCATAATTTTGTAGTGACCAATATTTCTTCCCGGGGTATATCACTTTCCCGTATCGCTTTGCCTACTTCCGCTTCATTCCCATACTTGGCAGCGGTATCAATCAGGCGATAACCGTTATGGAGCGCTGCGCTGATTGAGCTGAGGCCTTCTGCTGCGGTAGCTTTGTAGGTGCCAAAACCCAATATAGGGAGGTGCGATCCATCATTCAATTCAATGTATTCCATTGTCAAAAAATTAATCAATGGTACAAATGTCGGTATTGTCAGTATTTTTTAACTTGTAATAAACATATATTCTGTTGTACATTTGGTAGATGAAGAAAGCCCAGTTTGAACCCCTGGTGATCGAGATCATGGAGGCGGCAACCTATCCTTTGCCAAAACACAGCCATACTTATTATGAATTGATTTATATCATTAAAGGCTCAGGCTTGCATCACCTGAATCACCTGGTCATGCCTTATAAACCCGGCGACTTGTTCCTGATCTCGCCTGAAGATACTCATTACTTTGATGTGAAACACAGCTCCGGATTTTGTTTTATAAAATTTAATGACGGCTATTTCAGCGCGAATAAGCACTTGTCTCCGGATATGCTGGTGACTACTTCACCCACGGAAATCATGCGGAACCCTCTATTGAAAGAGTTAAAGCTGGTTTTTACAGAACCCTGCAAAACGATTCTCCGGAAAACGGTGGAAAACCTGACGGCTTATAACTATTTGCATGACGTATCTAATTCCCCGATCGTATTCTTCCAGATATTATCAATTTTCGGCATGATAAAAGAAGCGTCCGCTTTGCTGGGCGTAAGGCTGGAGGGCAAAGACCTGGTCAAAGAGGATTTACTTTCTTATGTGCATCAGCATATTTATGAACCGGAACGTATCCGGGTGCAGCAGATCGCCAGTCATTTTAATATTGCCGGTAATTATTTCAGCGCGTATTTTAAACGCAATTTTGAGATGTCTTACCGGGATTATGTCAATGACTATAAATTAAAGTTGATCGAAAAGCGTATCGATTCCGGGCAGATGACGATGAAGCAGATCGCTTACGAGTTTGGATTTACTGATGAGAGCCATTTAACCAATTATTTTAAGAAGTTAAGACATATCAGTCCAACCGACTATAAATTGAAGAAAGCCGGGTAGATAGGATGGTGGCGTGCGCCGGTCAAATTTAGTATGTATGAAGATTTTTTTGAATAAACCATTGCCGGATGTGGGGATGGAATTATTAAAGGCCGCGGGCCTGGAGCTTTTATTACCGGAAGAGGAGATCGTATCCAGGGCAGCATGGATAGCTTACTGTCAACAGGCTGATGTAGTGGTGGGAATAGGGGCTAAAGGTTTTGATGCGGCCTTTTTCGGGCAATGCCCGAATGTGAAAGCGATCGCGCTTTTTTCCGTAGGGTACGACCAGGTAGACATTTTTGCCGCTACACAAAGAAAGATCCCGGTGAGCAATACACCCGATGTATTAAGCAGGGCTACCTCCGATGTCGCGTTTTTATTGATGCAGTCTGTTTCCCGCCTGGCTGCTTTTAATTTTGAGCGGGTGAAATCGGGCAACTGGTTGCAACAGTTTCAGCCTACACTTCACCTGGGGCAGGAATTATATGGCAAAACATTAGGCATCTTCGGTATGGGCCGTATAGGGTTCGAGATGGCCCGGAAGTGTAAAGCGGCTTTTGATATGAAGGTCATTTATCACAATCGTAACCGCAGGCCTGATATGGAAGCCGGGTTGAATGCCGTCTATGTTACATTTGATGAATTATTGGCACAATCGGATGTGTTAAGCCTGCACGCTAATTATACTGCAGCTTCAAAAGATTTGTTCGATGCTGCCGCGTTCAGGAAAATGAAAGCAAACGCGATACTGGTCAATACGGCAAGAGGCGGGTTTGTCCGGGAGCAGGACCTGTACGAGGCTTTAAGCAGTCGGCGTATTTGGGGAGCCGGCCTGGACGTGAGTGATCCGGAGCCTATGTCTTCGGATAATCAATTGCTGAGCTTGCCGAATGTGTGTGTACTGCCACATATAGGCTCTGCTACCGTCGAGGCAAGAAATGGTATGGCAAGATTAGTCGCGGAAAACGTGATTGCTTATGTAAAAGGAGCGCGCATGCCTACCCTGGTGAATATGGAAGTTTATGAATAAACAGGGAAAGCGCCTGAACATTTTTTATTAAAAAATAAAATATCGATATGAGCAAAGCTTTTACCATCAATGGAGCAAATATAAACGATCTTGAGACCCTATATAAGGAACTCAACAAAACCTTTATGCAAAACGAGGATTGGGAGCTCGCTCAAAGCCTGGATGCGCTTAATGATTTGTTTTATGGTGGTATCGGGAGTTTTCCTTCGGGAGAACCGGTAACGATTACCTGGGAGAATTTTGAACAGAATCAACGCCTTTTTGGTAAAGACTTTACCATACGCTGGTATGAGCAGAAGCTGGATCAAAGCCAGCACTATAATATAAAATGGGTCCGGGAGCGCTTAGCCGAGCTCAGGAAGGGTACAGGGAAAACCTATTTTGAGATTATCCTGGAAATAATAGCCGAACATAAAAATATCAGGCTGATCCCGGCCTGATATTTTGCGATCTCTTACCTGAAGAGAATATGCTGCGACTTAGTTGTTGAAGTAAAAGAGCATTCGTGTCCTTCCCGCACCTATTCTTTGCTCAATAATTTCCATTGTGCTTAAAAGAATAAGTAAATTTTCATCCTTAATTGTTAAATCGTTTAGGGCAATAGCTGATTTTATTTCTTCCAGAAGCAGCCAGCTAAAGCTATGCGTATCTAATTGTGTAATCAGTTGCCCGGCTTTTAGCTGCTGGTCCATCAGGGGCTGGTTATAGCTTACTGATCCATTTTTTACATATTTTTCTGCTTCTTTCCGGGAATAATATTCCTTTTGATTCCAGGCATACCATAATTGGGCCGGTAAATGGCCTGTTTCCTCTTTTATAGGAATAAAGAAATAGGGTATATGTTTCCAGCTCAGGTTTGGCGGGATGCCCCTGGGCTTGACCGGGTTAATGATGCTGCCATCATTTCTTACCCCCGCTAAAGCGGCAAACAGGCTATAATTCCGATCGATCGCTAAAAATTCGCCCGAGCCGATACTTGTTGTAAAAGGAGAGGAAAACGGGGCCTCATCTCCTTTGTCTATTTCTAAAAATACGCTTATATCACAACCCATAATATTGTTTGATGCAGGTGTTACTCTTTTACATATTTCGATTTGTATCCGTTCATGGCATAATACAGGATAAAAAGCCAGCAAGGTATCATAATGATAAAGCCGATTTTATTAGAGTGAATGGCCTCTGCTAATAATCCCATTAGTGGCATCACCACAGCACCGCCAACGATCATCATCACCAGGATCGCAGCACCCAGCTTGGTATGCCTGCCCAGGCCATTTAAGGCTAATGGCCATATTGTTGGCCACATTGCAGACTGGGACAAACCCAGTAAGGCAAAGAAAACGATCGAGGTATAGCCTTTGGTCAGTAAGGCCGCGGCAAGAAAAAGAATGCTTAAAATGCAGGAGCCTATCAAAGCCGGTTTTTGTTTAATCACTTTCGGGATTAATACAATACTTAATAAGTAGCCGATCAGCATCGTGATCGCGGTATATTTGGCAAAGCCGGAAGCGGTAACCTTGGTAAAGCCCTGCTCGACCCCGAAAGTAGTAAAGGCATCATAGCTGATTACCTCGGCGCCTACATAAGCAAAAATGGCTAAAGCGCCCAACAACAGGTTACGATGGTCGAAAACACTGGTACTTTTTATGGTTTCTTTATTCTCCTCAGCTCCTTCTTTCACTTCGGGAAGTTTAATGAAAAGCAGTAACAGGCCTAATACGGCAAAACTGCCACCTATAACTTTATAAGGCGTAATCACTTTGTCGGCTAAGTTCTGCAAAATAATATTCGCTTCTTCGGGGCTGGCGATCTTTACACTTGCTTCAATCGCATCTATATTTTCCAAAAACAAAAAGCCAAGTGTATTTACTGCAATAAATCCGGCCAGTTTATTACAAATACCCATTATGCTGATACGCTGAGCAGCGCTTTCTATAGGGCCTAATACCGTTACATAAGGGTTAGAGGCCGTTTGCAGTAATGCCAGGCCGGTACCGATGATGAACAATCCGGTAAGGAATAAAGGGTAACTGCGGTCCGCTGCCGCCGGGATAAATAAGAACGCGCCAATACTCATTACAAAAAGGCCGATCGACATACCATTTTTATACCCGACCTTATTCAGGATATAGGAGCTGGGTATAGACATGAAGAAATAAGCGGCAAAAAATGCGGTACCTACGAGGTAGGATTCCGTATCGCTCAGCTGGCAGGCCTCTTTAAGATAGGGGATCAACTGGCTGTTAGCCCAGGTGATAAAACCGAAGATGAAAAATAAGACCCCGATTATAAGAAGGGCAAACCCGTAATTATTTTTATTGTTTTGCATTAATAATTAAATTTGGGGGCTAAAATACAATATAAAGTAGCTAAAGCAATATATGGCTAAGAAAAAGTACGCGATAGGCGTGGATATAGGGGCTTCTTATACCAAGGTCGGGCTGGTAGATGAAAACGGGAATTTAAGCAGGGAAACCTCATTAACGACGACTCAATATAAAACCCCTGAGGATTTTGTGGCCGCTTTGGCACTTCAGGTCCAGTTAATTACAGGATCTACAGAAGCAAAAGTTAATGGTGTTGGCGTAGGCGCTCCCAATGCCAACTACCATACCGGTGGCATCAATAACTCGGCCAACCTGCCCTGGAAAGAATATTTCCCGCTGCGGGATGTGCTGATGGAAGCTATTGATATGCCCGTGAAAGTGACTAACGATGCAAAAGCTGCCGCACAGGGGGAACTCCTGTTTGGTAAAGCCAAAGGGATGAAGGATTTTATCCAGCTTACCCTGGGTACCGGCGTAGGTAGCGGGATTGTGTCTAACGGGGAACTGGTTTATGGACATGATGGTATGGCGGGGGAAGTAGGTCATATTATCGCAAAGCCTAATGGAAGGCCTTGCGGTTGCGGGCGCAGAGGTTGCCTGGAAACTTACGCTTCGGCTACAGGTATCTTAAATACCGCGCAGAAGATCATGCTGGCGAACGGCCTGATCCCTTTCCAAAGTTCCCGGGAGATAACAGAAGCTGCTATGAGCGGCAACCCTATGGCTTTGGAAGTCTTTAACCAGACGGGTAAAGTGCTGGGTAAGGTGCTGGCAAATGTACACTCCGTACTGTCGCCGCAGGCGATCATCTTCTTCGGGGGGCTGGCCAATGCGGGCGATTTCTTGCTGGTGCCTACACGAAAAGCTTTTGAAGAGGAGCTGTTATTTGTTTATAAAGACAGTAAACCTGAACTGATGATTTCCGGCTTAATGCACAGGAATGCCGCAGTGCTCGGTGCCGCGGCTATGGTAATTTAAAATTGGCAATTTTCTAAAAAGTGTATCTTTGCACCCTATGTCATCCATGCTCATAAAAAATGTAAGTATTGCAGACCCTGATTCCGGATTCAATGGAAAAGTGCTGGATATTTATATAGAAAAAGGAATAATTAAAAAGATCGGGAAACAGCTTAAAGAAAAACCGCAACAGGTCATCGAGGCCAAAGGTAAATATTTAAGCCCCGGCTGGATCAGCCTGATGGCCGATTTTGCGGAACCTGGCTACGAGCACAGGGAAACGATCGATTCCGGATTGAACGCTGCTGCCAATGGCGGATTTAGCCAGGTAATTCTTGTTCCTAATACCGATCCTGGTATTGCCAATAAAAGTACCGTGGAGTTTGTACAGCAGCGTGCGGCAGGGCATAAAGTCCGACTGAACGTTTTAGGCGCCATTTCTCAGAAGTTAGAGGGAAAAAACCTCGCGGAGATGATGGAAATGTATTATGCGGGCGCTAAGGCTTTTTCAGATGGCTGGAAACCGGTACAAAACGCGGGTTTATTACAAAAGGCATTGGAATATGTAAAAGCTTTTGACGGCTTGGTCGTGCAGCTGCCCCTGATGGCATCCCTTGCCGACGGCCTGATGAATGAAGGCGAAAATTCCGTAAAATTTGGGATGCCAGGTATTCCAAATATTGCCGAAAGCCTGCTGGTACACCGTGATATAGAATTGGCCCGGTATACAGGCTCTAAATTACATATCTCGGGCATTACAACGGCAGATAGCCTTGCCCTGATCAAAAAAGCAAAAAAGGAAGGAGTGCAGGTAACTTGCTCCGTAACTCCTTATCACCTTTTATTTACCGATGCGGAACTGGTAAGCTATAATAGCCTATTCAAAGTAGACCCGCCTTTAAGAACAGAGAAAGACCGTAAGGCGCTCCTCAAAGCCCTGGAAGATGGTACCATAGACTGTATAGCGGTACATCATAAACCGCAGGACTGGGATGCTAAAGTAAAAGAATTTGAATATGCCACTTCAGGGATGGCCGCTATGGAGCTGGCCTGGCCAATGTTGCTGAAAGCCGCTCCGAATGTGAGCCCGGAACGCTGGGCCCAGCTTTGCAGTAATAATATTTCCCGTATTTTCAAACTGGATAAAGCTACCATAGAAGAGGGTGCAGCAGCCAACTTTACTTTATTTGATAACACTACCAGCTGGATGCTGAATAAAGAAGCCGTGCAAAGTATGGCTTATAATATACCGCTTTTAGATACTGAACTGAAAGGTAAAGCCGTTTTAATTTAACATAGATATGCAAAAAAGAGCAGGAGTAAGGACAGGATTGATCGGCGGAATGATTATTGCATTGATTTATGTAGGCATGTTATGGGCCCGTTATACCTATTTTAGCTATAACCCCTTCGTATTTTTATTGAGCAGCTTTATCAGCTTTGGCCTTTTTGTGGTATTATTGGTCTTATTGGCCAAACAGCGTAAAAAGGAATTGAATAACCTGGCAGAAATAAAAGACTTGTTTCAAACCCTGTTTGTAGCTATAATTATAGTTGAAGTGGTGTGTTATGTTTATAATTACTTTTACCTGACGGCCATTAACCCGGACTTCTATTTACATTATGAACAAGGCTTGATTGACTTTGCAAAAAGCAGGAATATGCCTGCTGAGCAAATTGAAGAAAAAGCAAAAGCCGTAAGAGAAAGCGCAGTAGACAGTAAGCAATTCTGGGCGCCCATTTTAGGTATTTTCAGTAGAATTGTATTGGACAGTATATTCGCTGTAATTATAGCTTATGTTATGAAAACAGGCCTTAAGTCCGAAGATATTCAAACATTAAGAGCGCAACAATCCGAGTCATAAATCAAAAAAACTCTTGACCTTGTTAGATTTAACTGTAATCGTTCCTTTACTTAACGAAGAAGAATCCCTGCCGGAGCTGGCAGCATGGATAGACCGTGTCGCCCAGGCTAACCAATATCAATATGAAATCATATTCGTTGATGATGGCAGTACCGACAATAGCTGGCAGGTGATCCAGGAGCTGGCTAATCAGAATGCCAGTGTTAAAGGAATAAAATTTCAGCGCAATTATGGCAAGAGTGCCGCCTTGAACGAAGGTTTTGCTGCTGCGCAGGGTAAAGTTGTGGTGACTATGGACGCCGATTTGCAGGATAGTCCTGAAGAGATTCCGGAATTCATTCATATGATCAATGTGGAAGGATACAACCTGGTAAGCGGTTGGAAAAAGAAACGTTTTGACAATGCATTGACGAAAAACCTGCCCTCTAAGTTTTTTAATGGCGTTACCAGTAAAGTTTCCGGCATTAAACTGCATGATTTCAACTGTGGGTTAAAAGCCTATGATAATAAAGTAGTGAAAAATGTCGAGGTGTATGGAGAAATGCACCGCTATATTCCGGTGTTGGCTAAAAATGCCGGTTTTAAAAGAATCGGGGAAAAAGTAGTGCAACACCAGGCGCGCAAATACGGGGTTTCAAAATTCGGCTGGAACCGCTTTGTAAACGGGTTTCTGGACCTGCTTACCGTTCAGTTTGTAGGAAAGTTTGGTAAAAAACCGATGCACTTTTTCGGCCTGTTCGGCGCCTTGATCTTCCTGGTAGGGTTTAGCTTCATTTTATACCTGGTCATCTGTAAATTTCTTTGGTGGGATACCTACTCCGTATCCTCAAGACCACCTTTCTATATGGCACTGACTTTAGTCATAATGGGTACCATGTTCTTTCTTGCGGGATTCCTGGCAGAGCTTATGGTGCGTAATGCGCCGGAGCGGAATCAATACGCCATTGATGAAAAATTAAGACTCTGAGGCTGTTTATAATCCTTATATTTGCCATGTTTTGAAATTTTAAAAGATATGGCAAAGAAGAGATTGGCAATACTTGGCGCTACCGGTTCTATAGGCACTCAGGCTTTAGATATTGTAGCTGCTCACCCGGCTTTATTCAAAGTAGAAATCTTATCTGCACATTCGAATGCTGATTTATTATTGCAGCTAGTGGCACAACACCAGCCCAATGCGGTAGTAGTAACGCAACAGCAGGCTTATGAAAAAGTAAAACAGGCCTTGTCCAACAGCGATACGAAAGTATTTTTTGGTGAAGAAGCTTTGAATGATGTTGTAAGCTGGGATTCCGTCGATTTCGTGTTAGCGGGCATAGTAGGTTATGCCGGTTTACATTCCACCCTTGCCGCTATCCGGGCAAAGAAACCGGTAGGTCTGGCCAATAAAGAAACATTAGTTGTAGCCGGCGCTATTGTGATGGAAGAGGCCCGTTGTAACGGCGTTCCTATCATTCCAGTAGATTCCGAGCACTCCGCTATTTTCCAGTGCCTGATGGGCGAGGAAATGAACAGCATTGAAAAAATTATTCTTACAGCCAGTGGCGGCCCATTCTTAGGTAAGAAGCCCAACTTCCTGGTAAATGTAAAAAAATCGCATGCTTTACAGCATCCCAACTGGACTATGGGGGCTAAGATCTCTATTGATTCCGCTACTTTGATGAACAAAGGCCTGGAAATGATCGAGGCCAAATGGTTGTTTGGCCTGACGAATGAGCAGATCGAAGTCGTGATCCATCCGCAGTCCATTATCCATTCCCTGGTACAATTTAACGACGGCTCCCTGAAAGCACAAATGGGCCTGCCCGACATGAAATTACCCATCCAATACGCGATGGCTTTCCCGAAAAGAGTATCCAACGATTTCCCCCGCTTCAGTTTTAAAGATTACAGCAAACTGACCTTCGAACAGCCTGATGTGAAAACCTTCCGTAACCTGCAGCTCGCTATGGACGCGATGTACAAAGGGGGGAACGCACCATGTGTATTAAACGCGGCCAATGAAGTGGTGGTAGAAGCTTTTATCAATAATAAAGTAGGTTTCCTGCAGATGAGCGATCTGATCGAGCAGGCTATCCTGAATGTAAACTTTATTGAAAATCCTTCTTTGGAGGAATTGGTAGAAACCGATAAGGAAACCAGAATTTACACCCAAAAAGAACTGGCTAAGTTAGATTACTAGATTTAGTTGCTTTTATTTAATATTAAACAATAAACATCCTGATGGATATATTAATTACCATCGCCCAGTTTATACTGGCGCTTTCTTTACTGATCGTTTTGCATGAAGGCGGGCACTTTTTTTTCGCCCGTTTGTTTAAAACGCGGGTTGAGAAATTCTATTTGTTCTTTGATTTCCTGTTCCCTTTCAGTAATATCCTGCCTTTCTCTTTATGGAAAAAGAAAAAAGGGGATACGGAATATGGGATAGGCTGGTTTCCTTTGGGCGGTTATGTAAAGATCGCCGGGATGGTGGATGAAAGCATGGATACCGAACAGATGGCCAAGCCACCACAACCCTGGGAGTTCAGAAGTAAAAAAGCCTGGCAGCGCCTGCTGATCATGTTAGGAGGCATTATCGTTAATGTACTCCTTGCCTTCATCATTTTTGCCGGTATCCTGTTTACCTGGGGGACAGAAAAACTACCCATGAGTGAAGTGAATAAAAACGGCGGTGTGGTGATCATGGACAGTATAGGCATAAAGGCTGGTATGAAAGATGGTGACCAGGTATTAAAAGTAGATGGGCAGCCGATACACTATTTTAACAACCTGGACGCGGAGTTCGTTACGGCGCGTACGGTCCAGGTGATCCGCGATGGTAAAGAGCAGACCATTGATTTGCCGATAGACCTGATCGGTCAGTTGGTAGATGCCAACCGCCAGGCACGGATCTTTAGTTTTAATATTCCGGTGATCATTGGTGTAGTAACCAAAGACAGCAATGCAGAAAAAGCCGGTTTGAAGGCAAAGGATATCATCCGCTCGGTAAACGGGCAGGCGGTTCCTAACCTTAAAGACCTGCATGCTATACTGAAAGCCAATAAAGAGAAAGAAGTGAGCCTGGTCATTGATCGCTTAGGCGTACCGGTGACGATCAATGCCCTGGTGAATAAAGAGGGGCAGCTGGGCTTCCAGATGGCCGCGCCGGATACTAAAGAAGATTATGCCCGATTGGGTTATGCGCTTGAGGTACAGAAGTATAGTGTGGGTGAAGCATTTCCTGCCGGGGTCGCAATGGCGGGTGATAAACTAAACAGCTATGTAAAGCAGATGAAGTCGATCTTTAACCCGCAAACCGGTGGCTATAAAGGATTGGGCGGTTTTGTGTCTATGGCTAAAGTGTATGGCGGTGAATGGGATTGGTTGCGCTTCTGGACAATTACCGGTACCTTATCATTGATCCTGGCTTTTATGAACCTCTTGCCGATACCGGGACTGGACGGAGGGTATGTGATCTTTACCCTGTGGGAGATGGTCACCGGGCGGAAGCCGAATGAGAAATTTTTGGAAGTGGCCACCACGATCGGCCTGGTATTCTTACTGGTACTGATGGTGTATGCCAATGTCAATGATGTCGTCCGGAATTTCTTCCGATGATAAAATAACTATCTAATGAGCTTAGGCTTAATGGAGCTTGTTCTATCACCCTGAGCTCGCCGAAGGCTGACTTTATTCAAAATATAGCACTAACTTTCGCAGCAAACGAATATCTAACCATACCGCAATCATGCAGGCTGTTTTATCCCTGATCAAAAAAGATATTTTAATAGAGTGGCGCCAGAAGCATACTTTCTTCAGCGTCCTGCTTTATGTGAGTTGTACGGTATTCGTGATCTATATGATGGCGGCCCAGCCCGAGACCATGGTCTGGAACGCGCTGTTCTGGATCGCCCAATTATTTGTAACGGTGAATACGGTGGCTAAAAGCTTCCTGCAGGAAACTTCGGGGCGCAACCGGTATTACTATACTTTGGTAGGCCCTAAAAAATACCTGATCGCTAAGATGATCTACAGCGTTATTTTAATGCTGGTCATTTCTTTTATCAACCTGGGGCTGTTTAATTTGCTTTTGGGTTATAAATTACTGAAGCCGGGTTTGTTTATTCTGGTGGTATGCCTGGGGGCTGCCTGCCTTTCCTTATTGTTCACCTTTCTTTCGGCGATTGCTGCGCAGGCCAAACAAAATGCCGCGATGATGGCCGTTATGGGTTTTCCTATCGCGATCGTGATCCTGATGATGCTGAGCCGCCTGGCCAATGCGGCTTTATCGAGTGTAGTCCAGGAAGGTATTGGCATGTTACTGGTCGTGATGCTAACCATGTGCGGGCTCATCATCGGCATCGCTATGGTACTGTTCCCGTTCTTATGGAAAGAGTAAAATGCGTTAAACCTATAAGGTTTTGGAAACCTTATAGGTTTTCTAAATTAATCTTCAATCCATTCCGCGTAAGAAGTACGTGTTTCATACAACCTCATAGAGCGGACCTGGATATGTTCCGGGAGTATCTTTTTTAATTGCTGGCGGGTATACAACAGTATGTTTTCCGCGCTGGGCTCATATTCCCATACGATCAGGTTCTCATGCTCCCTGATCTCGGGATGCGCCTGCAGGTAAGCTTTTGAAAGCACTAATTTATGGTCAAAATAGTCTACGATCTCTGCTTTTACAATACGTTTGATGTCTTTAAAATCAATTAAGAAACCCGGTGGGGCTATAAAATCATCAGCAGGGCCTGTAGCGGCTACCGTTACATGGAGTTCATAAGAATGACCGTGGATGTTTTTACAGGGACCATCATAACCGTGTACGGCATGGGCCGTTTCGAAAGGAAATATTTTCGTTAATTGTAACATTACTGAAGAGACATTAAACTTGCGGCTGCAAGCCTGCAAATTTCGCTCTTTTTTATGATATAAAGAAAAAACATCCTTTGGCCGAGAGCAAAAGCAAAATAGATTGCTTAAATTTACTACACTGTTTGGATTCAATTTTACAAGCCATAATTTATCTTTTATCCATATGCCCAAGCACATTCCTGTTGATATCGTCAATTTCCTGAAAGGCCAGACCTGTGCCAATATCTGCGGTGTAGACGTGGACCACCAGCCTTATTGCTTTACCTGCTTTTATGTTTTTGATGAGGTGCAGCACTGCCTGTACTTTAAATCACAGATGAATACAAAGCATGCGCAATTGCTGGAAGTCAATGGCGCCGCCGCCGGTACTATACTGGAAGATAATTTAGATAAAATACTGGTGAAAGGGATACAATTCCAGGGTTTGGTTAAGCGCAACTCTATTTTTGATGTGGCTGCCTCTATGAAATACCATGCGCATTACCCGATGGCTGTTGCCGTACCCGGTGATATGTGGACGGTCTACCTGGAGCATGTAAAATTCACGGATAATTCAAAAGGTTTTGGCCATAAATCGCATTGGTCGGCTCATGAAGAGGAAGCCTCCGACGCATCTTGACAGGACATGCTTCGACAGGCTCAATATGGCATAAAAGACTCCCTTCCTGTGTTACATTTAGCTTGTCGAAATGTAGCAGGAAGGGAGCCTCTGTATAGATTCATTGTTGAATCATTAAATATATTGGGCCGTATAGCTTGTTTTGACTTTTTTCAAACCTTCGGGCGCCCCGGAGTATAATAATTCCCCGCCGCCGGCGCCCCCTTCCGGCCCGATATCAACCAGCCAGTCCGCATGCCGGATCACTTCCGTATTATGCTCGATCACCAGCACAGAATGGCCCTGGTCGATCAGGGCGTAAAAAGATTTCAGCAGTTTGCTGATATCATGGAAGTGCAAACCTGTTGTGGGTTCGTCAAAAATGAAAAGTATCTTTTCTTTGCCGGTTCCCCTGCCCAGGAAAGAGGCCAGTTTTACCCTTTGTGCTTCACCACCGGAAAGCGTATTGCTGGATTGTCCCAGTTTTACATAGCCCAGCCCTACGTCTGACAAAGGCTGCAGCGCATCTTTGATCTTTTTTTCTTCTTCAAAAAACTCAATAGCTACATCCACACCCATATCCAGCACATCGGCTATATTTTTGCCCTTATACTGTACATCCAGTATCTCATCTTTGAATCTTTTTCCTTTACAGCTCTCGCATACCAGGTGCACATCGGCCAGGAACTGCATTTCTACAATCACTTCGCCATCCCCTTTACAGGTATCACAACGGCCGCCGTCTACGTTAAAGGAGAAGTGCTTGGCTTCAAAACCGTTAAGCTTAGATGCCGGTTGTTTGGCAAACAGGTTCCGGATATCATCATAAGCTTTGATATACGTTACCGGGTTACTTCTGGAGGATTTACCGATAGGGTTCTGGTCCACCATCTCCACTTGTTTGATCGCTTTCAGGTCGCCTTCCAGGCTGTCATGCTGCCCAATGCTTAAGGTAGTACTGCCTTCAAAGTGTTTTTGCAGGGCAGGGTAGAGCGTTTGCTTGACCAAAGTGGTTTTGCCTGAGCCGGAAACCCCGGTAACTACCGTCAGCACACCTAAAGGGAAGCTGACGTCTATATTTTTAAGATTGTTTTCGCGGCAGCCTTTTAAAGTAACGAACTGTTTCGGCGCTTTTATTTTTCTCTGCTCTTTTTTTAAGAAGTCATCGACTTTCAGCTCGCCGGAAAGGTATTGTCCCGTAAGGCTTTTTGGGTTCTTGAGGATACTTTTATAATCCCCTTCGGCGATGACTTCACCGCCCAGGTGTGAAGCTAAAGGCCCCATGTCGATGATATGATCGGCTTCCTCCATCATCATGTCATCATGCTCTACTACGACAACGGTATTGTTGAGGTTACGCAGATTTTTTAATACACTGATCAGTCTCGCCGTGTCGCGCGGGTGCAGGCCTATACTGGGCTCATCCAGGATGTACAGGCTGTCGGTAAGGTTGCTGCCCAGGAATTTAGTCAGCTGTATCCGCTGGCTTTCCCCGCCCGATAAGGTATTGGCAGCCCGGTAAAGGGTCAGGTAACTCAGGCCTACGTCCATCAGGGTATCCAGGCGCTGGTGAATCTCGATCAGGATACGTTTGGCTACTTCCTGTTCATAGGTACTCAGTTTGAGTTTTTTGAACCACTCCTGCAGGTTAACGATCGGCATGGCGGAAAGCTGCGCGATGTCGGTCTTATTTACTTTTACATACAAAGCGTCAGGGCGCAGGCGGGTGCCTTTGCAGGTAGGGCAAACAGTACGGCCCCTGTAGCGTGCCTGTAATACCCGGTACTGTACTTTGTAGAGATTATCTTCTACCATTTCAAAAAATTCATCGATCCACTTTTGTAAAGTATCGAGTTGCCCTTCCGTCAGGTCTTTGATCGCTTTATGGATCGGGAAGCCATTTTTTACTTCTGCACGGATAAACGCGTCTTTCCATTCGCTCATCTTTTCTCCTTTCCAGGGCGCTACAGCGTCTTCATAGACACTCAGGTTCCTGTTGGGCAATACCAATGTGCTGCTGATACCCAGTATCTGTCCGAAACCTTCGCATTTCGGGCAGGCCCCATAGGGGTTATTATAGGAAAAGAAGTTGGGCGTCGGTACTTCGAAAGGCATCCCATCCGCTTCAAATTTATTGCTGAAGGATTTGATACTTTCATCTACCGCTAAAAGACAAACGCCGTGGCCTTCGTAAAAAGCGGTTTGAACACTGTCCGCGATACGGTGCAGGTCTTCTTCTTCAAATTTTTTGACCGCAAATCGGTCGATCAGGATATACCAGCTTGTTTTTTTAGGAATAACTATATCTTCTTCCGATTCGATCAGCTCTTCGATCCGCAGCGCGGTATTTTCTTCTTTTGTACTGGCTAATATTCTTGTAAAGCCTTTTTGCAGCAGCAATTCCAGCTCTGCTTTTACCGAACGATCGCCTGAAGTAAGAAAAGGAACGATCACTTGTATCCTTGTTTTTTCAGGCAGGGTGTTGATATAATCAATGACATCACTTACCTCGTCTTTTTTAACTTCTTTACCTGAAACGGGAGAATAAGTGCGGCCAATGCGGGCAAATAGTAAACGCAGGTAATCCTGCAATTCGGTCATTGAGCCTACCGTAGACCTGGGCGTTCTTGTGGTTACCTTTTGCTCAATGGCAATAGCCGGGCAGATACCCTGGATATTGTCCACATCCGGTTTGTCCATGCGCATCAGGAACTGGCGGGCATAGGAACTCAGGCTTTCGGCATACCGGCGCTGGCCTTCGGCAAACAAGGTATCCATGGTTAAGCTGGATTTTCCGCTACCGGATACGCCGGTTACGACCACCAGCTTATTCCGGGGAATACCTACCGTAACATTTTTCAGATTATGCATCCGGGCACCTTTTATAAGGATCTCTTCCTGTGCTGCCGGAGTACTTTTTGCTGCCGCTTTTGTCTTTGCCATATCTTTACAAAACTACAAAATCAAATATTGTTATTGATGCTCGCATCCTGCCTACTCTGCGCTTGCGCCTACCTGTTGCCGCCACATCGCATAGTACAGGCCTTTGCTCAACACTAATTCATTATGGGTGCCTTCTTCTATAATCTTTCCTTTTTCTAATACGAAAATACGGTCAGCGTGCATTACGGTAGATAGACGGTGCGCGATAAGGATAGAGATCTGCTTGCCATCGCTGCTGATCTTTTCCATGGTCGCGGAAATATCTTTTTCGGTAATAGAATCCAGGGCGCTGGTCGCCTCATCAAAGATCAGTAACTTAGGCTGGCGCAGGAGTGCCCGCGCGATAGAAAGCCTTTGTCTTTCCCCGCCTGAAAGTTTTAAACCACCTTCACCGATAATCGTATCCAGTCCATTTTCGCTGCGGTTAAGGATGCTCATGCCCGAGGCCTGCTGTACCGCGTTCATGATCTCTTCATCGGTAGCGCCTGGCTTTACAAAGCGCAGGTTTTCCCGGATCGTGCCGGAGAACAATTGCGTATCCTGGGTTACGATACCTAACTGGCGGCGGATGCTGTCAATTGATACTTCACTTTCAACCGTATTGTTGTAAATGATATCTCCGGTACTCGGTTTGTATAAACCCAGTAAGAGTTTCACCATGGTGGTTTTACCGGAGCCTGAAGGCCCTACGAAAGCATATGTTTCGCCGATATGCGCGGTAAAGTTTACCCCGTCTAAAGCCGGGCGGGTACCGCTTTTGTGCTGGAAGCTTACATTCCTGAATTCCAGTTTACGGATATCATCAATACGGATCGGGTTGGCCGGCTCCTGTTCAATGGGCTTGTTCAGTAAAGTTTGCAGGTTGTTCAGTGAAGCTTCAGCTTCCCGGTAATTCAGGATGATGTTGCCCAGTTCCTGCAGCGGGCCGAAGATAAAGAAGCTGTAAAACTGCATCATCATCAGCTCACCAAGGGTTAAGGTATCCTTGAACAGGAAGTACAGGAGCGCGAACATGATACATTGCTGTAAAAAGTTGACAAAAGTACCTTGTACAAAACTGATCGAGCGGATGCTCTTTACTTTTTTCAGTTCCAGGTTCAGTATCTTGATTGTATTGTTATTCAGGCGCTCTATTTCCTGTTCGGTTAAGCCCAGGCTTTTTACCAGCTCTATATTACGCAGCGATTCCGTTGTACTGCCGGCCAGGGAAGTGGTTTCTTTAACAATATTTTTTTGGATGACCTTAATTCTTTTTGACAGGAAACTGATGAGCAGCGAGAGGATAACTGCGCCTACAAGGTAGATCAGCGGCAGGCTCGGGTGCAGCCGGAAGGCAACAACAGTCACGAACACAATACCGACAATGGTCGCAAATAATACGTTGATGAAGCTGGAAATCAGTTTCTCACAATCGGCCCGGGCTTTGATCAGCACAGAAAGGGTTTCGCCGCTGCGCTGGTCCTCGAATTCCTGGAAAGGTAATTGCAGGGAGTGCTTCAAGCCATCGGTATATAAGGCCGCGCCGAATTTCTGGATGATCACGTTCACGACATAGTCCTGTAAGGCCTTGGCGATCCGGGATACCATGGCCGTGCCAATAATAAGGAGCAGACCGATAATGACGCCTTTATAAAAGCCTTCTGCGTCACCTGCACTCCGGAACTCCGCTGCTTTATTGGCATAAGGGTCAATGATCATTTTACCCAGTATGGAAGGGCTGAGCAAAGAAAAGACCTGGTTAATAGCCGCCAGGATCAGGGCGATAAATATGAGTAATTTGTATTTACTCAGGTATTGGTACAATAGCTTCATCTTAATAATTTGTTTTTAATTGTCTTTACATTCCATCATTAATAAATCACCTTCCTTGTAGCTGATCTGTACAAAGCCATCTTCGCTGACATGGTTCGAAGAGCCACTGCGGTAGCCAATCGTTAAGGATTCGTCGGTTAAAGGGTAGGCCAGGTTCCGGGTAGTTATATGGTGCACTGTGCCTACCGGGATCAGTGACAGTTTATACCCTTTAGGGTACCATTTTTCAAATTGGCGGGGCAGCAGGAAGATCTTGGAATAATCGTCATATAAAACAATTTTTAATTGTTCCCGGTAGCGCACCAGGTTGGTCATATTCGTAATGCTGTGGTCCGCCCGGCGTCCCGTTCCCCAAACCACATTAGCCGCTTTGATCCCCCTTTCGATAAGGTATAGATATGCTTTATCTAAATCTGTGTGCACCTGGTCGGGGGTATGGACGATTTCCAAAGGGTATTGCAGGCTGCGGTAATATTCCGGGTCAAAATCCCGGTCAAAATCACCCAGGAGCACGTCTACTTTAATACCCAGCTCCATAACCCGGCTCATCGCGGTATCCAGTACCACGACCAGCGGGACCCACTCCAGCAGCTGCTGCAACAGGTCCATACTGCAGGCTTCGCCATTAGCGATGATCAAAGCCGGCTCTTGATTTTCTCTTACGAAATGATGTGATGACATGAATGGAAATAAGCGTGCAAAATACCTGTTTTTTAGCGATCTGCCCGTTAATGATTGCACAAATTTACAACTTGACTACTTTAAAGCGGCTACTTTTTTACCGGGAGATTTTGAGCAGATTTATTGGATTGCCGGGAACCTTTTTTCAGTATCATTATTATAAAAATAGAAAGCTCAGGGACAGAAAGCTTAATGAAATTTTTACTCAATTAATATAAACTTTACCTTTGCCACATGGAGAAAAATTTTAACAGAATTCTGGTGACGGCTGCCTTGCCTTATGCTAATGGCCCGGTGCATATCGGCCACCTGGCAGGCGCCTATTTACCCTCTGACATATATGTACGCTACCAGCGTGCGCAAAAGCGTGATGTGAAATTTATTTGCGGAACGGATGAGCACGGCGTGCCGATCGCGATCCGTGCCATGAAAGAAGGCGTTACGCCACAGGATGTGGTCGATAAATACCATAAAATTATTGGCGATAGCTTTGCCGGAATGGGTATCTCTTTTGATATCTTCTCCCGTACTACTACAGATACGCATCGCCAGACCTCACAGGCTTTCTTTAAGAAATTATATGATGAAGGATTGTTTGAAGAGCGGGAGAGCGAGCAGTATTATGATGAAGAGAAGCAAACTTTCTTAGCCGACCGTTATATCGTAGGTACTTGCCCTATTTGTAGTAATGAAAATGCTTACGGCGATCAATGTGAAAAGTGTGGAAGTACTTTATCACCCGATCAGCTGATCAACCCGCGTTCTGCCTTAAGTAATGCTAAGCCGGTAAAAAAGGCGACCAAACACTGGTATTTTCCATTGAACCATTACGAAGATTTCCTGAAAGAATGGATCGTTGAAGGTAAAAAAGACGAATGGAAGCCGAATGTCTACGGGCAGTGCAAAAGCTGGCTGGATAATGGTTTGCAGCCGCGCGCGATGACGCGGGACAGCAACTGGGGCGTACCGGTGCCGGTTGAAGGGGCTGAAGGAAAAGTATTGTACGTATGGTTTGACGCGCCGATTGGTTATATCTCCGCTACAAAGGAATTATTGCCAACGTCCTGGGATGAATACTGGTGTAAAGAAGATACTAAACTGGTACACTTTATCGGGAAAGATAATATCGTGTTTCACTGTATCATCTTCCCGGCTATGCTGAAAGCGCATGGCGGCTTTGTATTACCGGAGAACGTCCCGGCCAATGAGTTCCTGAACATTGAAGGAGATAAAGTGTCCACTTCCCGTAACTGGGCAGTCTGGATCGATGAATACCTGCAAGATTTTCCGGATATGCAGGACACGCTACGCTATGTATTGTGCTCCAATGCGCCGGAAACAAAAGACAATGACTTTACCTGGAAAGACTTCCAGTTAAGACATAATAGTGAGCTGGTAGATATATTCGGTAATTTCATCAACAGGGCTATGGTACTGATGCATAAGCTATGCGATGGAAAAGTACCTGCTTATCATGAAGCGGAAAAGACAGAGCGCGATATAGAATTGATCAAAGAGATCATGGCGGCAAAAGAGAAAGTGGAAAAGGCCATAGAAACTTATCACTTCCGTGAGGCGCTGTTTGAAGTGATCGACCTGGCGAGAAAAGGTAATAAATATTTACAGGAAGTAGCGCCATGGAGCTTGTCGAAGACCCCGGAAATGAAAGCGGAAAACCAGGCTAAGATAGACAACTGCCTGCATGTCGCTTTGCAATTGTGTGCCAACCTGGCGATCCTTTCTAATCCATTCCTGCCTTTCACGGCTAAGAAGATCTGCAAGATGCTGACGGTGGTAGATCGTATGCTGGAATGGGAAAATGCGGGTAAGATGGATTTATTGAAGAAAGGCTATCCATTACGTGCGCCGGAATTATTATTCCGTAAAGTAGAAGATGCGGAGATTGAAGCGCAAAGGGAGAAATTACAGGCGAATGCGAAAGCATCAATCATACTGGCAGAGCCTGAAGCAAAAGAAGCGGAATTGCCTGAAATGAAAGACACAATTGAGTTCGGGGATTTCGAGAAAATAGATTTAAGAGTGGGTACAATTTTATCTGCGGAGAAAGTGAAGAAAGCAGATAAGCTACTACAGCTGGAAGTAGATATGGGCTTTGAAAAACGTACCATCGTTTCCGGTATTGCCTTACACTACTCACCCGAAGAGGTAGTTGGCCGGCAGGTAGTGGTGGTGGCTAATTTAGCCCCAAGAAAAATGCGCGGTATAGAAAGTGCCGGGATGATCCTGATGGCGGAAGATGCTGAAGGGAAATTGATATTCGTTAGTCCTGCCTCCATGGCTTTAGCCGGTGGTGGCGTTAGATAGATATTGGTATAAAATAGATGATAGCTACATTGATTTCAGATTTTGGTAACGGGGATAATTCGGTAGCCATAGCAAAAGGTACATTATTGCATCATGTACCGGAGCTGAAGCTACTGGACCTTTCACATGCCGTTTCCCCCCACAACCTGGTACAGTGTAGCTATTTATTAAAGAGCGCCTACCGTTCTTTCCCGAAGTTTTCGGTGCATGTATCCCTTTTTGATGTAATGCACAGCACACCGGCCACCGTCTTATTGGCTAAGGTGGAAAACCAGTTTATTATCACAGCGGATAATGGATTGCTGGGCTTTACCTTTTCAGAAGAGAAACCGATCGTATGGAAATATGAAGACAGCGAATCGAAAAATTATATTGACTGGCTGGATAAAGCGGGTAAATTGATCGCCGACCTGGAGCAGGTCAATTATGAATTGAAATCGGTAAAGCTGATCGCTTACACGCCACAAGTGGAGGTGTTCCCTTTAAGACCATTGATCAAGCAAAATTCGGTGGAATGCCATGTGCTGCATGTGGACCGGTACGGCAATGTAGTGCTGAATATTACTGAGAAAGAATTTGAAGCGCATAAAGCAGGGCGCAACTTTTCGCTGCGTATCCCCAGGCAGATGCCCATTACCGCCTTAAGCGATAATTATGCCGAATTGCCCAATGGCATGGAGTTTTGTATGTTCAACAGCGCCGGTTACCTGGAGATCGGTATTAAGAATTCCAGCGCCTCGCAGCTGCTGGGTTTAAAGGCTTTTGTAAAAGACCAGATGATTTATAATACTATTACTATAGAATTTAACTAAGATGATCAGGATCGTAAAAATGTGTTTCCGGCCGGAGTGTGTGGAAGATTTTAAGCAATTATTCGAGGAAAGAAAAGCGCTGATCCGCGCGCAGGAAGGCTGTACGCACCTGGAATTATTAAGGGATATCAATAACCCTTCGGTTTTCTTTACTTATAGCTTTTGGCAAGACCCTGAATATTTAGAGCAGTATCGCCAAAGTGCATTTTTCGCGGATACCTGGGCAAGGACCAAAGCCTTATTTGCCGAGAAGGCCGCGGCCTGGAGCGTAGCGCAGGAAGTAGTGATACCATAAACTATTATAATTAATCGCAAAAAGCAAAGTGGCCGGTAGACACCGGCCACTTTTATATTTAAGTGGAAATCATTTCATGTTTTTTCATACTTCCGGTTTCCCGGAATTGCAAATGCCAGTAAAAGGCTTCTTCCAAAAGGTGCGGTGTATGACCACCGCGTGCACAGGCACGATCAAAATAAGATTGCAGCTCCTTCCTGTAGTCGGGATGCACACAGTTATCAATGATTACCTGCGCGCGCTCCCTTGGGGCCAGGCCCCTGAGGTCGGCCAGCCCTATGTCGGTGACAAGGATATCTACATCATGTTCTGTATGGTCGGTATGCGATACCATAGGCAATACGTGCGATACATTATTGTCTTTAGACGCAGCCTGGGTAACAAAAATGCTCAGGTAAGCATTCCTGGCGAAATCGCCGGAACCACCGATGCCATTCATGATTTTAGTGCCGCCTATATGCGTAGAGTTTACGTTGCCGTAGATATCAAATTCAATAGCGGTATTGATCGCGATAATGCCTAAGCGACGGATCAGGCCGGGTGTATTGGAAATATTTTGCGGGCGCAGTACAATTTTATCCCGGTACTTGTCCAGGTTGTTGAACACTCTTTCATAGCAGGCTTCAGAAACCGTTATGGAAGAGGCTGAGGCAAAGCTGAGCTTACCGGCATCGATCAGGTCAAAAGTACTGTCCTGCAGTACTTCAGAGAACATAGACAGGTCGTAAAAATTACTGTCTTTGAACCCGGTTAATACCGCGTTGGCGACTTTTCCTATGCCAGCCTGTATGGGCAGTAAGCGATCTGTAAGGTGCCCCGACTGTACTTCTTTTTCAAAGAAATTGAGAATATGCTTAGCTATGGCAGTAGTCTTTTCATCCGGGGCAGCGATGTCCGCTGGACTATCTTTTAAATGGGTAAACACAATGGCTACAACCTTTGAGGGGTCCAGCGGTATGCTCCTCCTGCCAATCTTATTCCAGGGCGAAACGATAGGGATTACGTTACGATAAGGATAATCTTCTGCCTGGTAAATATCATGAATGCCATAAATGCTTTCCGGCACTTCAGTATTAATTTCGATAATAACTTTCTTTGCTAATTGAGCGAAGGTGGCAGAGTTGCCAACGGAGGTTGTGGGTACTATACTACCGTCCCTGTCGATGTAGGCTGCCTCAATGATGGCCACATCTACCGGTGGCAGGTTCTTATTGTGTAAAAGCTCAGCGCTCTCGCTAAGGTGCTGATCAATAAACAGGATTTCTCCCTGGTTGATCTTGTTTCTTAAGGTCTTGTCCACCTGGAAAGGCATGCGTTTGGCCAAAACCCCGGCAGCGGCCAGCTTACCATCAGTGTCATGCCCCAGGGATGCACCGGTCATCAGGGTAATTTTTATTTTTTCTGTTTTACCCCGCTCCGCAAGCGCTGCTAAGACGGCTTTGCTGTCCCCGGCTTTCGTAAAACCACTTGCGCCGATTACCATACCATCTGTAATGATGCCGGCAGCGATCTCTGCCGTGGTAACTTTATCTCTTAAACTTTCCAGTCTTATCCGCTCTGTCATATATACTGCTTATTTTGAGTATTTAAAAAGAAACCACTATTCCTTTTAAATTCAGCGTTCAAAAATAGATAAAAAAGAGTTCTGAAATTTTTACAACAGCCTATACTATTTTAGAATTTTTTGTATAAATGTTTTTGGTTTTTTGAGGAAAGATAAAAGTTTGAATCCATTAAACCCTTTTCAGTATTGATTTTTGTAAGAATTGTGCTGCCGATTTATTCGCTTTTTAGCTTGCTGATTTGTACTTTTAAAAGTATATCAAATGAGCAATATTTTAGGGCTAAGCAGATTTTACCTAATTATTTATTGAGTGATTAAATACGGGCTATTGCAAAATGATTTTCTATGTTGTATATTTAAATTCCCTTTTTAAATGTTACATCCATGCGTAAATTCTTATGCTCAGGCCTTTTGGCTTTAAGTGCCCAAATGTCCTTCGGGCAAAATGGCAATCATCAACCTTATGCTAATTACTGGTTTCCTAATGATTTGCTTAACTGGACACCTGCGGGCGACCCTTCTTCGGCGTTCAACAGGTCGGCAGTTCCTTTAGCCGCCCGCTTCGTCGACACGGATGCCGGCTGTATCCCTAATCGCCCCTTAGGGCTGAAGTTGGGATCACTGGCTATCACTAATGCCAATACTTCCGGTAACCCTTCCCAGGGTTATGACCATGCCGGTGAGTATAGCTTTACCTACTGGCAATACCTTGATTATTTTGTGATGTGGGGCGGCTCTGCTGGAGAAGGCCTGATACTTGCGCCCAATGCCACCTGGATTGATGCGGGACATCGTAATGGCGTAAAAGTGATGGGAACGGTATTCTTACCACCGGTCGCTTACGGCGGACAATTGCAATGGCTCGAGCACTTATTACAGACCGATGCAAACGGCAATTATATTGTCGCGGATAAATTAATCGAAGTGGCCGATTATTATGGCTTCGATGGCTGGTTTATCAACCAGGAAACTAATGGTGGTAATGCGGCATTGGGCGAAAAGATGATCGCTTTCATGAAGTATTATCAACAGCATAAAAGCCCCGGGCAGGAAATTATGTGGTATGACGCGATGCTTCCTACCGGCCCGGTGACCTGGCAGCGGGAGCTTAATGACGCGAATAAAAGAATGTTCCAGGATGGTACAGACCTGGTGTCGCAAACGATGTTCCTGGACTTTGCCTGGAACGCGACTAAGCTAAGTAATTCTAAAACAAAAGCGATATCCCTGAACCGCAGTCCTATGGACCTTTTGGCCGGTATTGATGTACAGGCCAATGGATATAATACCAGTATCAACTGGAATGCTATTTTTCCCACAGTAGCCAACCCTAATACTTCTGTAGGCTTATACGTACCCAGCTGGACTTTTCATAGCAGCCCGGATAAAAACAATATCCCGTTATTTTATGAAAGGGAATCCCGTTTCTGGATGGGTGCTACCAATAATCCCTGCACACCGCCAACTTCCGGCTGGCCCGGATTTGCCAAATATTATAACGAGAAATCGGTGATCCAACAGTTCCCGTTCATTACAAGATTCAATGCCGGTCATGGTACCAGCGGTTTTTGGGTGGACGGAACGCAATTGTCTGCTAAAGCCTGGCATAACCAGAGTGCGCAGGATATCATGCCTACCTGGCGCTGGAACCGATCTGGTAGCGGCACTTTGCTGGATGTCGCTTTGGATTTTAATACGGCCTATGATGGGGGCAACTCTATAAAAGTTAGTGGCAACCTGAACGCTGCCAATACGACAACAGTAAAACTATATAACACCAAATTATTGGTAAATAATCCCAATGCAGCTTTAAGGGTCCGGTATAAAAAGCCGGCTGCAGGTGCCTCTAATATGAAAGTAGCATTGGCTTTCGCGGACGCCCCGCAAACAATGGTTTACCTCAGCACGGACCCGGCTGGTAGTGGCTGGACCACAGATACCTTGTCTTTATCCGCTTATCAGAACAGGACTATCTCTACTATCGGTTTGCAGTTTGAAGGCAATGAGGCCAATTATGAAATCAATATCGGCGAGCTGGCAGTCTTTAACCAGAGTGCCGCAGTAGCCCCGGCAGCGGTTAGCGGATTGACCTTGCAGGAGTATGCCGCCTGCGACCTCGCTGAGATCGAGGTGAAATATAATCATTCAACAGCTGCCGATATCTGGTATTATGATATTTACCGGGTGCTTGCTAATAATCAAATCGTCTGGTTGGGCCGTACGCCGAATAATGCTTTTTATGTGAAGAACATTCAAAGAGACGGCTCTGAAACGCAAGCTACCATCCGTGTCGTGGCCGTTAATACTTCGGGCGTAGCTTCTGCCCCGGTAAATCAAAGCTTTAACTGGCCACCTAACTCAGGAACAGGAACGGAATACTATTTATCCCTGAACGGTACTGATGAATATGTAGATGCGGGTAATTTATCTTTATCGGGTAACGCGATGAGCATAAGCGCCTGGGTGAAGCCGGAATCATTTAAAACAAACAGTCCTTTTATTTCCAGTATTGCCGGTATCGAAAACGGGGATGGCAATACCGCTATGCTCAGGTTTGGGGATGCCTCTGTGCCGAAAGATAAAGTACAGTTTGTATTAAGCATTAACGGGCAGGCTAAAAAGCTTACCTCGAATACCGCTGTTACTGCAGGCCAGTGGCATAATATCGTGGGTACTTATGATGGCACGGCAATGAAGCTTTTTATTGATGGGCTTGAAGATGCCACTATGAGTGTGAGCGGAGCTTATGGTGCAAGCGGCAATTTCTTTTTAGGGCGTAATAGCTCTAATGATCGTTGTCTTCATGGTAGCCTGGATGCGGTCAGGCTCTGGAGCAAGGCCTTGACTGCAGCGGAAATACAGGCAGGGACTTGTGCGGTTCCTGCTAATGCTAATGGTTTACTAGCTAACTGGACTTTTGATGATTGTCCTGCGGTAATTGTGGACAAAGGACCGGCTCAATATCTTGGTCAACCTATAGGCCTGGACGCTACGAACTGGATTGCCGGAACGGGCTGCAGTACCGTAAATATCAGGAATCAGGATAAATTGACTGGTATTGAATTACATCCTAACCCGGTTAGCCAGGGAATGAAGCTGAATATTATAGCTAAAGAATCATTGGACATGAGCATTCAGGTATTAAGTATAGAAGGCAAGCTAATATTGAATACTAAGACCAGCGGAACTCGTGTAGCCTTACCCACAGAGCATTTGATGCCGGGTGTTTACCTGTTGCAGATAACGGCAGGATTAAAAGGAACCTTCCAATCCAAGTTTATTGTTAAGTAGTACTGATCAATAAAAAAAGCGCCTGTAAATAATTACAGGCGCTTTTTTATTGCAGGTATTACATGTTGAAATATTCCAGTATGTATTCTTTAAGTATTTGCTCTTGTCCCTCTAAGGTAGTTTCAGGAACAGGCTGTAATTCCTTGTAATGGGGCCAGCCTTCATCGTCATACCCTGAAAATTCATAATAGCCCCCTGCACTTAATACTTTGCAGACTGCTATGTGCATCAGGTCCTGTTTTTCTTCTTTGGAAAACTTGTATTTAGGGGTACGGCCTTCGTATTCATTAATCCCGATCAGGTAAAGCAGGGCTTCCATATTCGGCAATTTCCCGAATCGTTCTGTAAGCATGGTTTCCAAAGCCGCCCAGCGCTGTTTAAAATCTTCTGTATGTTGAGTCATTATTATTGGATTGAACTACAAAGATAGTAGCATTATTTTAAAGTCTTGCAGGGATGTGAAAGCCTGGGCCTTGCCTAAATCCGGGGAATAAATAACTATTCAATAAGCTTCAAATTGTCATTCAGTGCAATCATTATTTAGCGACTACAAAATGACAGGAAATTTATTTGATGCAATGATTTGTAAATGATACGACTGTGTCCTGTTGTACGTACCTGCGCGAAAAAATAATTTGGAGAATTGATTTCCTTGAATATCTTTGTTTCCTGTTTCAAAACAAATCATGCAACAATTCAATCAAAATATGTGGTGGTGGCAATTCAAATCCTACGGGGTTCGAATGGCCTATGCGCATATCTGGTAGTTTTGTTTTAAACTGATATATCCAAATATTGTGATGCCCGTCGGAACCCTCCGGCGGGCATTTTCTTTTTTGTCATTTTCTGAATAGTTCAATTATGTTGTTTAATATCAAATCTATTTATAAAAAAATGCTGGGCGATCTGTTAAGCCCGGTAGGACTGTACCTGAAGCTACGGGACCAATTTCCTAACGCGCTTTTATTAGAGAGCTCAGAGTATAATAAAAAGCAGCATAGCTATTCCTATATCTGCCTGAAACCGATAGCCTCTTTTAAGGCTTTCCGCGACCATGCCCGGGTACAGTATCCTGATGAAAGCAGGCAAAGTATTTCATTTGAAGATACGCCCCTGGCTGTAGCCTTAAATGATTTTGTAAAGACCTTCCAGGTAGAAAGTGAGGATTTAGGTTTACCTACACAGGGACTCTTCGGCTATACCAGTTATGATGCAATACCGCTGCATCACCCGGTATCATTGAAGCATACACCCATGGAGCTGCCTTTAGTACACTACCAGTATTTTTGTTTTGTTTTGGTTTTTAACCATTTCAATAATGAACTTTACCTGGTTGAAAACCTTCCGGAGGACGCCGGAAGTGAGATGCAGCTGATAGAACAATATATCAGTCAAAGTGTTTCCAGAACCCATTCTTTTGCGGCTGCAAGCCCTGCTAAGAGTAATTTTAATGACGGGGAATTCCTGGAATTGATCCATAAAGCAAAAGCATATTGTTATCGCGGAGATGTCTTCCAGTTGGTGCTTTCCCGACAGTTTAACCTGGACTTCAGGGGTGATGAGTTTAATGTGTATCGTGCCTTGCGTTCGGTTAATCCCTCTCCTTATTTGTTTTATTTTGATTATGGTTCCTATAAAATAATGGGTTCCTCCCCTGAGGCACAGCTTACAATTAATAATAATAAAGCCACCATACATCCTATCGCCGGCACGTTCAGGAGAACGGGCCAAATAGAACAGGATGCAGCGCTGGCCGATGCATTGTTGCATGACCCTAAAGAAAATGCGGAACATGTGATGCTGGTAGACCTGGCCCGCAATGACCTGAGTATTAATAGTGACCGGGTTGAAGTAGTAAAGTTTAAGTCAGTAGAAATGTATGCTCATGTGATACACCTGGTATCTGAGGTAGTTGCTGAACTCAAAGACAATTATAATGCCATAGAAATATTCCTGGATACCTTTCCTGCAGGTACCTTATCAGGAGCGCCTAAACACAGGGCCATGCAAATTATTGATGAGCTTGAAGACCGGTCAAGAGGTTTTTATGGAGGGGCCGTGGGCATCATAGGCCTGGATGGTTCACTGAACCATGCCATTTTTATCAGGTCGCTACTGAGCCGGGACCAAAAGCTTTACTACCAGGCCGGCTGTGGTGTTGTGGCCCAATCAGTGCCGGAAAACGAATTACAGGAAGTTTATAATAAAGTGCAGTCAGTATGTGCTGCAATTGCATTAGCGCAAGATTTAGGATAAGGCTAAACCAAAATTTATATGAAAATATACGTGGTAGATAATTATGATTCTTTTGTATACAACATTGTATACCTGCTGAAAGAACTGGGGGTCAGCGATCTGAAAATTGAAAAAAATGACAGGGTCGATCTTGAGGAGATGGCTACCTATGATAAGATAGTCCTGTCTCCGGGACCGGGTATTCCCAGCGAGGCCGGCAAGATGATGGCGGTGATCGATCGCTTTCACTGTTCACATGCTATACTGGGTATCTGTCTGGGTCATCAGGCTATAGGGGAATATTTTGGCTGGTCCCTGCAGCAGTTAGGGGAGCCCTTGCATGGGGTAACTTCTTCGCTGGATATATGCCATCGGGCTGATCTCTTTCAGGGTGTTCCAGATGATATAACTATAGGCCATTATCATTCCTGGGTTGTAAAACCAACAGATCTGTCCGTGTTAGAGGTATTAGGGACAGATCCTGATCAACAGGTAATGGCTTTGAAACATAAGCAGTATCCTGTATTCGGGCTGCAGTTCCATCCAGAATCTGTGCTTACGGCATATGGTAAAAATATTTTAAACAATTGGTTACATATTTGAAAGATGACTGAAATTTTTAAACAATTATATCAGCAGCAATACCTGAGCAGACTGCAGGCCCGGGATGTTTTACTGGCGATTACGCAAGGTAAATATGAGGCAGTTGAGGTCGCGGCATTCCTGAGCATATTTAATATGCGCGGTATAAGTATTGATGAACTGAAAGGCTTCCGGGATGCGCTCTTGTCCGTTTGCCGGGCACTGGATTTATCGGCTTATAACGCGATTGATGTTTGTGGTACCGGGGGAGATGGTAAGCATACCTTTAATATTTCTACACTGAGCGCTTTCGTGATCGCAGGTTCAGGCGTTCCGGTAGCCAAGCATGGTAATTATGGGGTGTCTTCTGTTTCGGGTTCCTCCAATGTGATGGAATACCTGGGTATAAGCTTCCAGCAGTCCGAGGCGGGGCTTAAACGGCAGCTTGATGAGGCGAATATCTGCTTTATTCATGCGCCGTATTTCAATCCCGGGATGAAGGCTGTCGCAGCTATCAGGAAGCAGCTTGGGTTCAAGACTTTCTTTAACATGCTCGGTCCATTGATTAATCCTGCACAACCCAAGTACCAACTGGTGGGATTGTATGATCCCGGTCTTATGCGCATGTATCAATACATTTTCCAGGATGAAGGTAAACAGTTCACTTTGGTGCATTCTTTAGACGGGTACGATGAAGTAGCATTAACTGCCGATTTTAAATGTGTCAGGAATTCCGGGGAACATTATTATTCCATCGGGGAATTCGGTACGCCGGGTATTAAAGCCGGCGACTTGTATGGAGGTAATTCTGTAGCTGAAGCTGCAATAATTTTCATGAATATTCTTAAGGGTAAAGGGACCGTCGCACAAAATGAAGTAGTAATTATTAACAGCGCATTGGCGATTCAAACCGTGGAACCCGGTCTTGACCTTGAAGCCGCAAAGTCAATAGCCAGGCTGTCTTTGGAAGGAGGTCATGCCTTATACCAGTTCAACCAATTAAAAAAGATATCATGAATGTGCTAGAAACCATCATTGCTGCTAAGCAAAAAGAGGTTGCCATAAAAAAGGCAAGTGTACCGGTTCCTTTACTGGAGCGCAGCGCATATTTTGAGCGCAAATGTTTTTCCATGAAAGTATGTCTCGGTGAAAAATGCTCCAATGGCATTATCGCGGAATTCAAAAGAAAATCACCTTCCCGGTCCTGGATCAATCAATATGCAAATGCGGGATTCATAAGCAGTTCATATGTTAGGGCCGGTGCGGTTGCTCTTTCGGTGTTGACAGATGAGCCATTTTTTGGCGCACTGCCAACAGATTTCGCTATCGTAAGGTCTTTAAGTACCTGTCCGGTACTCCGGAAGGATTTTATAATCGATGAATACCAGATCCTGGAAAGTAAATCCATGGGTGCCGATGTGATCCTTCTGCTGGCAAAAGTATTGTCACCGCAACGTATCGAAGCCTATACCCAACTGGCACATCGACTCGGAATGGAAGTATTGCTGGAACTGCAAAATGAGGAGGAAATAATGAATAACGGCGGAGCTACGGCTGATATGCTGGGGATTAACAACCGTAATCTTAAAGATTTTACCGTTGACTTTGAGAACAGTGCTCGGCTGGCCGCTTTGTTGCCTGCAGATAGGCTAAAAGTAGCGGAAAGTGGCATTAGTAAAGCCACGGATATTGACTACCTGCGCAGTGTCGGGTTTAAAGGATTCCTGATTGGGGAGCAATTTATGCGTCATCCCGACCCCGGACTGACATGTTCTGACTTAATAAAAAAAGTAAATTATGAAAATTAAAATCTGCGGTATGTGTGATCCTGAGAATATAAATGGGATTGCAGCACTTAAACCCGATTATATGGGTTTTATATTTTACCCGGAATCAAAACGTTATATGGGTGAAAAGACACAGATACCAATTATGGATCCTTCCATAAAAAAAGTTGGAGTATTTGTGAATGCGGCTATCAATGATGTGTTGGATAATGCCTGTGCTTACGGCCTGGATACGATACAGCTCCACGGGACGGAAGATTGGGAATACTGCAGGATTATTCGTTCCAATAAACTCGAAGTGATTAAAACTGTAGCTATTCAAGACCATTTGCCGGTAAATAACTTAATCTCTTATACGGGTAGTATCGATTATTTTTTGTTTGATACGCAAACTCCCTATTATGGCGGTAGCGGCCAGACTTTTGATTGGAAGCTCTTACGGGCCTATGACCTGGACATTCCTTTTTTTATTAGCGGGGGCTTGGGTATAGAGCAAGTTACCGGCCTGAAGGAATGCTCAAATCCTCAATTTAAAGGTGTAGATGCCAATAGCCGGCTGGAAACAGCGCCGGGTATTAAGGATATTGAAAGAACTAACCAATTTATTAAAGCCATAAGAAATGAAACGATTTAAACCCGACAATAAAGGATACTATGGTACCTACGGTGGTGCATTTATCCCCGAAATGCTTTTGCCCAATATCGCTACCCTGCAGGCAAGTTACCTGGAAATTATCAATTCGGAAAGCTTTCGTAAAGAATTCAGGCAGCTGCTGAAGGATTATGTGGGGCGGCCTACGCCCTTATTTTATTCGGCTAATTTATCGAAACGTTACCATACACAGGTCTTTCTGAAAAGAGAGGACCTGAACCATACCGGAGCACATAAAATCAATAATACGATCGGTCAGATCCTGATCGCGAAACACTTGAATAAACAGCGCATTATCGCGGAAACCGGCGCCGGGCAGCACGGTGTAGCGACAGCCACCGCCTGTGCGCTTATGGGTATGGAATGCACGGTATTTATGGGGGCGGTAGATATGAAAAGACAGGCGCATAACGTCGAAAGAATGCGTATGCTCGGCGCGCGGGTAGTCCCTGCCGAAAGTGGTAGCAGGACCCTTAAAGACGCTACGAATGAAGCGATAAGAGAATGGATCCGGTACCCGGAAGATACGCACTATATCATTGGGTCTGTGGTAGGGCCACATCCTTACCCCGATATGGTCGCTATTTTTCAGTCGGTCATTAGCGATGAAATTAAGCTGCAGGTGAAAGCAAAATGTGGAAAAGAGCATCCGGATATTGTAATCGCCTGTGTAGGCGGCGGCAGCAATGCTATTGGGGCATTCTATCATTTTATTGATAATGGGCACACACGGTTGATTGCCGTGGAAGCGGCCGGTATGGGCCTGGAGTCGGGGAAAACGGCCGCTTCAATCGCTATGGGGCGAAAAGGGGTTATCCATGGTAACATGACTTTCCTGATGCAGACCGAAGACGGGCAGATCACAGAGCCCCATTCTGTTTCCGCCGGGCTTGACTATCCCGGTATTGGTCCTGCTCATGCTTACTTATGGGATACCGGTAAGATCGAAGTAGTAAGTATTACTGATGAAGCAGCTTTAAAAGCCGGATTGATGCTGACACGTATGGATGGTATTATCCCGGCGCTGGAGTCCGCTCATGCCATTGCTTATCTCGAATATTTAAACGCGGCGCCCGAGGATGTCGTGGTCGTAAACCTTTCTGGCAGGGGCGATAAAGATCTGCCTGCTTATCAAAAATATTTTCAATCATGTCCAATAGATTAACAGATCTTTTCGCTCAAAGCGACCGGTTTAAATTGTCCCTGTTTTTCACCGCTGGTTATCCGCGATTAGTGGATACTGAGCGTATACTTACCGCCTTAGAGGAGGGCGGGGTAGATTTTGTTGAAATAGGATTTCCTTTTTCCGACCCAATGGCCGACGGCCCGGTGATCCAAAACAGCAGCCAGCAAGCCATTGCAAACGGTATGGCGCTAAAAGTGTTATTCGGGCAATTGAAAGGTATCCGCGACCGGATCAGGATACCATTGGTCTTAATGGGTTACCTTAATCCCGTTTTGCAGTTTGGGATGCAACAATTTATCGCTAATTGTGTTACTTGCGGGGTTGACGGGCTCATATTGCCGGACCTACCCGTAGAAGTATATGTGGACCAGTATAAGGCGCAGTTTGAAGCTGCCGGTCTTGCTTTTATTCCTTTAATTACGCCACAGACAAGCCCGGAACGGATTCGTTTCCTGGATACACATGGTTCCGGTTTTATCTACCTGGTATCCGGGCCCGGAACAACGGGCGGCGATAAGTGCCTGGAGCAGGAAGCAGCTTATTTTGAACGGGTGAAAGCAATGCCTTTACGGCTGCCGAAAGTAGCCGGGTTCGGAGTGCGTACTAAATCAGATATTGAGCTACTGCGGCAATATGTTGATGGGGCAATAATAGGTTCCGCTTTTGTAAGGCACCTGGAAGCAGGTTGGAGTAATGCATCAGTAGCCCATTTTGTAGCGGCATTGAAATAAAGCCGTTGGCAGGTAATATTATATACTTCGAGGGGCTCAGCATGAAAACTCTTTCGATCTCTTCGAGCGTATTAGGACATTCCCCGACAGCAAATTAGTTCAATTATTAAATTAGCAATTAACTTATTATGCTTTAAGCCAGGTTAAGAAGTCGGTCATCTTTTCTTTGCTCACAAGAATGTCTTCTTCGAAATCAAATTTCAAAGTGACTGAAATTTTTCTTGAAAGCGTCTGGCTGACTTCTTTTATCGCTTCACGGTTCAGGATATATTGCCGGTTGGCCCTGTAGAAATCCGGTCCGCAATTTTGTTGTACTTCATCTAAGGATTTGTTGATGTAATAAACCTTATTGTCGAAAGTCATCAAATGGGTGACTTCATTTTTGATGTAAAACAATGCGATATTTTTAAGCTTTACAGGGATTACTTTATCCTGTTGGTATACCAGTACCGAACCTGAATTTTCAGACTGCCGGGTTTGCAGCAGGTCTAATACTTTGTTCAAAGAATTATCTTCTTCATGATGGAAAGAATCTTTCAGTCTTTTGAATTTCTCTATGGCTTCGGCAATCTTATCTTCATTAAAAGGCTTGAGGATATAATGAATCCCGTTAGTTTCAAAAGCGGTAAGTGCGTATTCATCATAAGCGGTGCAGAACACGATCGGTACATTTATTTGCACCTGTTTGTAGATCTCAAAACTTAAACCGTCGCCCAATTGAATATCACTGAAGATAAGGTCCGGCTCCGGATGACTGCCCAGGTATTCTGTAGCTTCTTTGACGGAGCTTAATATTTTGATCACATGGCAATCGGGATTGCTTTCTGTAATAATATCTTTAAGGTCCTCGGCGGTTAAACGTTCGTCTTCAATGATGATGATATTCATATTTGGTATACTTAAGGTTACTGCTTAATCTTTTTTCTTGTCCGTATATTCTTTGGGCATCAGGCATTTGGCAATGTCGTCTTTTACCGACTTGCTGCGCCCGTTATCCAGTATCTGCAAACTTACGGAATAGATCTGGCCTTCTGTTTTAATGACAGGAGCCGGCGCATCCAGGATTTTATACCTTTCTTTGAGCATATTATGCCCGTTCCCGGTTGACACTTCCAGGTATTTTTTGATCTGTATGTTATTACTTACTTTGATGCAATTGCCTTCTTTTTCTATTTTTATATAGAGCGGGTTTTCATTGGTAAGTTCGTTATGTTTTATCGCGTTTTCCAATAAGGGTTGTAGCGAGAAGAAAGGCAATTTGCGTTCGAGTACCAAGTCATTAGGTTTTATGTCAACCTTGTATTGCAAGGCGTCGCCGAAGCGGATCCTTTGCATTTCCATATAATCATTACAAACTTTCAGTTCATCTTCTATGGTAGCCACGCCGCTTTTATTATTGGAAATGGAAACTCTTAAGAAATCAGATAAACGGAGCAGGTAGGCCTCCGCGCTTTTTGAATCTTTACGGATCAGGGATTTTAAAATGTTGAGTGCATTGAAAAGGAAATGCGGCTGTATCTGTTGTTGCAGGAGTTGATTAACCGCTTCAGAGTTGGAAGCTTTCAGCTCCAGGAGTTCCAGCTGTATCCTGCTTTTTTCATATTGGTGTAATACAAAGTTTTGGATGAGGAAAATGAAGGAAAAAATTACGAGGGTCGCGTAAAGCATGAATACATAAAGACGCCAGCCTTCCAGTTCCGGGTTTTTATGTTCCAGCATGGTAATGCCATTCCTGGTCAGCCATTCTACGACTGAATAGTGTATGAAAAAAAAGATCAGGCTGCAACAGTAACCAATTGAAAAGGTCTTTTTCCAGATCCGCTCGGAACTGCTTTTCCGTTTTTGATCAAAATGATAAAGTAATACCGTATTTATAGAAAATACGACGAAAAAAAGCGTTGAAAGAGAGATGGACCGGTAGAGCAGGTTGTCTATATTAAAATCCTGCAAAGAGGTAATTAATAAGGTACCCAGTAAGAAGCACAGGAAAAGCTTTCCGCTTTCTCTGACCAGTATTCTTAAAGGGATCTTATTGGGCAATTGTTTGGGCATTTTGTAATTTTCTTTGGTTAAAATTAGGCATTATTTCCGGCTATTCCCGGTTTTTAGGCTTTAGCTAACAGACAACATGCCATGACGTTTAAAGGCCATGACATGTTGCTGGGGGTAAAATATGATTAATGTATTTTCTCGTACTCTTCTACATAATCTGGGTTTTCAACATATTCTTCCGTCATCATTTTGGTGTAATTCGATTTTTTCTTTTTGCCGAATCGCTTACCGATGCTGTCAAAAATGGAGTAGACTACCGGTACAATGATCAGGGTTAAGAACAAGGAAGACAACAAGCCGCCGATGATGACCATGGCCAGGCCTCGGTTCATATCCGCACCATCACCCTGTGCCATAGCGATAGGCACCATACCGATCACCATCGCGATGGTCGTCATCAGGATCGGGCGGAAACGCGCGTGGTTAGCTGCCATAAGCGCTTCGTAAGTAGTATATCCTTCCGCCTTCCTGTGGTTGGCGAAATCGACCAGCATGATCGCGTTCTTCGCTACCAGACCAATCAGCATGATAATACCCAGGATGGTAAAGATATTCAGCGTTTGATTAAACAACGCCAGGAACAAGAGGGCCCCGATAAAGGAAAGCGGGATAGAGAATAATACAACCAATGGTGTTGCAAAGTTGTCATACAAGGCTACCATTACCAGGTAAACCAATAGTATGGAAGCAACCAGGGCCACACCCAAAGAGCCGAAACCTTCTTCCTGGTTTTCTTTATTACCGCCCCAGGCATAGCTAACGCCCGGCTTCCTTTTCAATTTGTCAAATTGTTCCTGCCATTGATCGGCTACAGTTCCCAGGGGCTGACCTACCACCTGGCCTTCGATAGATACAGACGGTGATTTATCCCTGCGCTCCAGCAATGTTGGGCCGGAACTAAAGCTTACATCAGCAAACTGTTCCAGTTTAATCTTATCCCCTTGCTGGTTCACGAACTCCAGGTTCCTGACATCATCAATCTTAGCCCTGCCTATTTCATCATAGCGGATATTGATATCATATTCCCGGTCACCGGCACGGTACTTTGCATCGGTGTTTCCGGAGAAAGCCGTTTGCATAGCCATACCTACCGTAGCTACATTCAGACCCAGTGAAGCCATTTTATCGCGGTCAACTTTTACATTGATCTCAGGGTTACCATCTTCCGAGGTTAGTTTAATGCCCGTCGCACCCGGAATTTTGCGGAGCAGATCTGCAGCCTGTGTCGCAAATTCCATGGCATCTTCCTGGCTGGAACCGATCACCGTTAATTTCAACGGAGCTTCTTCCGCCCCCATCATGCCCATTGCCACGGTCTTGATCTTAGCGCCTACCAGTACTTTTTCCATTTCGCGGATCAATTTAGCTGCATAAACTTTTGGCGATTCTGCTTTTGTTTGCTGATCGGTAAGGAAGACCTGGATCTCCGACTTATATTTAGTCCCGGTTACAGACATCATACCACCGGAAGACTGGCCCACCGTTGTGATGATCTTTTCAATTTCCGGTTTCTTTGATAAATAGTTTTCTGCTGTTTGCGTCATGAAGTTAGTTTGCTCAATAGAGGCATCCTTGTTTAGCTCAATCTGCAACAGGAACTCTCCTTTCTCACTTGATGGGAAGAAGTCGCCCCCAATATAGCCTAAGCCTACCAGCATAAGAGAGGAGAAAAACAGCACAAGCGTTAAGCCTATAGTCGCCAGTTTGGTCTTCCAGTTTTTCAAAGACCATTTCAGTATGTTACCAATGCCATGGGTCAGTTTACTTAGCCCTCTTTCAAAGCTGTTAATGATCCTGCCGAAGAGATTTTTTGAGCTGATGTGCTCCAGTTTGCCAAACCTCGAATACAACCAGGGTACAATGGTAAAGGATACTAATAAAGAAAGCAAAGTAGACACCATTACCGTTACGGTAAACTGGCGCAGGATATCGGATACCAGACCTGCAGATAAGGAGATCGGTAAGAATACGACCACGATTACCAAAGTAATGGCAGTAACGGTAAACCCGATTTCTTTAGCACCATCATAAGCCGCACGTACCTTGTTTTTACCCATTTCCATATGGCGGTGAATATTCTCGATAACCACGATCGCGTCATCCACCAGGATACCCACCACAAGAGAAAGGCCGAGTAGGGACATCAGATTTAATGTGTACCCCAGCATGTATAAGGCAATAAAGGTTGCGATCAAAGACAGCGGGATAGCGATCATGGTAATCGCGGCGTTCCTTAAACTATGCAGGAAGAATAACATGATTACCCCCACCAGCACAATCGCCAATACCAGGTCAAACATTACATTATTGGCCGCATTTAAAGTATAGTCGGAACTGTCACTCGCTACATCTATTTTAATACCTTGAGCTGCATAATCTTTTTCAATACCGCTTTTTAATTTTCCGCTTTCGTCTTTTTCCGCAATCGTTTTCTTTACCAGTTTAGAAACGGCTACAGCATTCGCGTCGGACTGTTTAAATACTTGTAACAATATCGTGTTTTTCTGGTCGATACGGGCAATTTTTTCCGCGTCTTTTACCCCATCCTGTACATCGGCCACATCGCTCAGCCTGATTGGAACACCAGCCGGAGTCATTATCTGCAGGTTGCGCATTTCCTCCAGGGAGGTGAATTTGCCGGCCAGGCGGATCGTAGTTTGATTATCCCTGGTTTTAATATTACCCGTAGGGAAGTCCATGTTAGAAGCTGCGATCAACTGTTGCACCTGGTTAATGGACATGCCATAGCCTTTTGCTTTTTCGGGATCTACGCTTACCTGGATCTCGCGCTGCTCGCCACCCAGCATTTCTACCTTGGCCACACCGTCAATACGAGCAAATACCGGCTGTATCTTCTGGTCCAGGAGGTCATACAATTCTTTTTCGGATAAATTGGAAGTTACCGAAAGGTTCATAATGGCCACATCATCCAGGGAGAATTTATTAAGAGAGGGCGCCTTGGCATCTTCAGGCAGGTCATTGATTACCGCGTTGATCTTCCTCTGGGCATCGGTCAGCAGGAAGTTGACATCCGCATCATTATTCAAAGTGATCACAACAACGGATACGCCTTCCAGCGACGTGGATTCAATCTTCTTCACACTTTCAAGGGAAGAGACCGCATCTTCTATTTTCTTGGTTACAGAGTTTTCTACCTCGGATGGCGCTGCGCCCGGGTATACGGTTGAAATGGAAATTACTTTCACTTCAAACTTCGGGATCAGCTCATACCCCATTTGGGTATAAGAAAAGAGCCCGCCCAGTGTAAGCAGTATAAATAATACAATGATTATACTGGGTCTTTTTATCGATACTTCAGCTAATTTCATTATTTAAGTTTAAAGTGTTTTTTTACTTAATGATTTCAATTGGGGTGCCGTCCAGCAGGTTGATCTGCCCGGTAGTGATCACTGCTTCTCCGCTGGAGATACCGGAGATGATCTCTACAAAATCACCAAAGTTTCTTCCGGATACCACTTCTTTCAATATAGCTTTACCATCTTTGGCCACGAATACTTTATTGGAACTTATATTACCCACGAAGGCGGTTCTTGGAATCACCAGGGCATTGATCATTTGCTCGTTGCCAAAAGTAGCGGTACCATACATACCGGCCTTCAGATCATTGGAGCCATTGTTCCTGATTTCTATTTCTACCGGGAAGTTCAGGCTGCCGTCTGCTTTAGGCGCGATAAAAGTTACGATACCAGACCATTGCTGCCCGGACAGTGCGGCACTTGTGATCAATACATTCTGACCCATTTTGATCCCGCCAATGGTTTTTTCATCCACGTTTACTTTTAACTTAAGTGTGCTGATGTTTACTATGCTGAATAATTCCTGGCCGGGGTTTACATAAGAACCCGGTTCAATTGTTTTGCTGTTGACTATACCGGAGAAAGAAGCTTTAATGTTTACATCTGTAGCGTTCAATTGCGCGCTGCGTAAATTGTTTTTCGCATTTTCTAACTGGAGTTTGGTCTGGTCCAGCTGTTGTTTGGTAACACCACCG
Organism: Taibaiella sp.; assembly: GCA_016786705.1. Taxonomy (GTDB): domain Bacteria; phylum Bacteroidota; class Bacteroidia; order Chitinophagales; family Chitinophagaceae; genus Edaphocola. The sequence goes on along the minus strand of JAEUVV010000013.1, from coordinate 165,858 downwards.
CTGGAATAAGCGTTTTCAAAACGGGCCACTTCCGCTCTTGCATTATTGAAAACGGCCTGTGCATTGGAAACCGCTACATTTTGCTTATCTCCTTCGATAACCGCCAAAGTCTGTCCGGCTCCTACACGGGACCCCTCCTGTACCAGCACGCGGGCAACTCTACCCGGAGTTTCGGCAGAAATTTTCACTTCTTGTTTGGGCATGAAGACACCATTAGTGGTGTATTGCATGTTCAGGTCTTTATAAGCTGCTTCTGCCACACGTACCGTAACGCCCGCGTTTTTCTGGGCTACGATCGCGGTCTGGGCTTCATTTTTAGCCTTATTTTTGTTGAGGACATAAATGATACCTGCCAGAGCGGCAATAACAATTACGCTGGTTAGTATGATCTTTTTCATTTGGAATTTCTATTGTTGTTTATTGTTTGTTTGAGTAAAATGTTTTCAGTTCTCCGTTTGCTTTCTTCAGTTGCACCTCGGCCAGTTTGTAATCCAATAAGGCTGCGGTATGGTTATTTTGCGCATCGGCATACGAGTTTTCTGCATCCAGAAGGTCTGTTAGTGAAGCCAGCCCGTTTTTATAGTTGTTTTCCACATTTTCCAAAACCTGCCGGGCGAGTTCCATATTGGATTGTTGGCTACGCAGGGTAATGACCGAATTGTTGATCTGGGTATAGGCATTTTCAACGGCCATGTTCAGGGCCAGTTTGGTGTCGGCAAGGTCTGCTTCAAACTTGTCAATATCTACCTGGGCCTGACGGATCTTTGAACGGGTCGCGAACCCGCTGAAGATAGGTACGCGCAGGTTTAAAGAAATGGCGGAGAAGTCGGAACCGTTAACGCCTTTCTCAGGTCCTGCAAAATAAGGGAAGCGGTCACCCAGGCTTAAGTAACCATAATTGGCCGACATGGATAAAGTAGGATAACGTGCTGCTTCGGTTGCTTTTTTATTCAGTCTTAACAGGTCTCCCTGTCTTTCTAACAATTGTATTTCCGTTCTGTTGTTAATGTTGAATTCATCTTTTACATACATGTTTTGCGGCGATTCAAAAGTGCTTTCCGGCAAAACTATAGGAGTGGCAATGTCCATGCCGATCAGGTATTTCAGGGCATTTTCCTGTAGCTTTACAGCATTGTTTAATTGTACCAGGGAGCTGTTCAGGTTGTTCAGGGTAACATTGATGCGGTCCAGGTCTATCTTTTTAGCCAGTCCATTCTCTTCCAGGCTCGCGATCACATTACGGACACGGGTGGTGTTCTGTATGGTGCGTTCCATGGTCCTGATCTGGGATTTGGTTTTGAATACCTCATAATAGCTATTGGCTACTTTTTCCACGATCTGCTCTTCGGTCAGGGCCGCATTCAGGATATAGAATTCTTTGGTCGACCTTGCAGCCTTTAGCCCCTGGAATACAGACATGTTAAATATCTGTTGGTCCAGTTGTATTGCGGAGTTAGCCTGCCAGGGGCTACCCATCCTGATTACCTGAGTCTGGCCGCCGAAGTCCAGTGCCATTTGCTGTAGCTTCGCATTGTAGGTCAGGCCGGACTGCCCGTTGATCTGGGGTAAAGCGTTGGCCCTGACTTCCGCGATTTTATGTTCTGCGTTTTCAATATCCAGGCCTGCTTTCACCGCGTCCACTTTATGCTTTAAAGCATAGTCCACAGCATCTTTCAGCGCCAGCTCTGTTTGCGCACTGGCCATGCCAAAGCTGAACAGGAGCATAGCTGCTATAGCTATTTGTGTTTTCATTTTAATGATTGTTTTCAATTTATATGGTTTGTGTGTTGCTAAAAAAAATTATTCTTCAATGATTTCGTAAGTGGCATCTTTGGTCTTTTCCTGGAAAGAGCGTTTGAAGGCTTCCAGTTTCTGGTGTGTTTTTCTTAAGGTTAAAGACAAAGCGATGCAAAGTATACCCATAATCAAAAACGGGAGCCCGGAGAGGGTGACCAGGAAAGAAGTGATGATCTGCGGGCTGGACCAAAGGAACAGGGCAATGAATATTAAAGCCACACCATATATGGTATTCATCCCCATGGTGCTTTGTGTCCTTTTGGAATAGGTGTAATGAAACAAAAAATTTTGAATAGCCTTGCAAAACAATAATATGACCACCAGGGAATTTATATATTTAAGAGAGATCAGCGGATCGCTGATCAGGACAATGCCCAGGACGAGGGTGAGTAAAGAAGAGCCCAGGTGCAAGCCCCAGTTTTTGATCAGTCTCCTGTTACTGACCACGAAAGCGGTCTCCCGGATACCAAATAAAATGATAGTGAGGCTGAATAGCAGCATGATGATCGAAATGCTCAAACCCGGCATGCTATAAATGCCTATAGCAACCATTATGAATCCGATACCTGCAATAAGTGGCAGGTACCATTTTTGTAATATTTTTCTGAATTTACTTAATGACGTTTCCATATGCGATGTTTTGCGGACAGATACCTGTTTTTCTGATCTGCTCAAAATAATGCAGGGCAAAATTGAAGTCTTCGAGGCAATTTTAAAAGCCGTTAAACTGCAAAACGGACAATTTTGGACTTGAACTGTTCCGAGATATTTCAGGGTTTGACAAGCGGGAATTTCACGGTGGGTTTTGTCCGTTTCAGCCATTTTAACTTTTTTGAAGCTTTCTTTCGATGATACCTTTGCATGCACAAATCAGGGAGAAAGCTCCTTTTGATTTGATACAAATTATCTAATTATAAAAATTGAATAAAGATGAAAAAAATCGTACTGTTGGCAGCTACAGCTGCTATCGCGCAAACCGGATTTTCCCAAATCAGCATTGATCCTGAAGTTGGGGTTAACTTTTCCAATACCCGTTCTAAAGTGGAAGGTATGGATGCAGTTACCGGCGATGTGAAGACTGGTTTTAGTGGCGGTGTAGGTGTAAATTTTGGCTTAAGTGGGGACTTTTATTTGAGGCCAGGTGTTTACTATCAGAGCCTGGGCGATAAAGATGATGCTGCAAATTCTGTAAGGAGTCTTCATTACCTGAGAATCCCGGTGAATGTTGGTTATAATTATACTATTTCTAAAAGTGCCGGATCAATTTTCGCTGAAGTAGGTCCATATATAGGTTATGCAATTGCCGGTCAAGATAAGGTAGATATCTTAGGTGTAGAAGTTAAGGATGATATTAAGTTTGGAGATAAAGTGCCTGAACTTAAACCTTTAGACTATGGTGTGAATTTCGGGTTGGGTTATGAATCTCCCTGGGGTGTTTATATTAAAGGTGGTTATGGCTTAGGTTTGGCTAGCATGTCCAACATTGAAGATATCAGCTATACCAACAATCATTTCAATATCTCTTTAGGTTACAGGATCAAACTATAGGTTGATAGATTGGAATTTTGAGTGAATGTAGAAAGGCCGGTTGCTACCGGCCTTTTGTTATATAAAAAGCCACAGATAAAAAATACCTGTGGCTTTAGTGTTTATCTGAAGTTTTTATTGCAGATCAAAACGATCTAAATTCATAACCTTTGTCCAGGCCTTGATAAAATCTTTGATGAATTTCTCCAACGCGTCCTGGCTGGCATATACCTCTGCTACCGCCCTTAATTCGGCATGCGAACCAAATACCAGGTCTGCTCTGGTAGCGGTCCATTTCACCTCGCCGGAATGGCGGTCCTTACCTTCAAATAATTCCTGGCTGTGATCTGTCGCCGTCCATGCGGTATTCATGTCCAGCAGGTTGACAAAGAAGTCATTGGTCAGAGTCGCCGGGCGATTGGTCAATACGCCATGTGCAGATCCGTCAAAATTGATATTCAGTACCTTTAAGCCACCCATTAATACGGTAAGCTCGGGAATAGTTAAGGTGAGCAATTGTGCTTTATCAATCAGCAAGCTTTCTGTAGAAGCGGTTGCTATCCCTTTTTTATAATTACGGAACCCATCGGCAAATGGCTCCAGGTGACCGAACAGCTCAATGTCTGTTTGCTCCTGTGATGCATCTACTCTGCCTTTGGCAAAAGGAACGGTTCTTTCAAAACCGGCTTGTTTCAACGCCATTTCAATACCTGTATTACCGGCCAGCACGATTAAGTCGGCCAGGGAGATTTTACGGCTGCTTACATTGTTGAATTCATTGCGTAAAGTTTCCAATTTCTCCAGTACCGTATTTAATTGTGCCGGGTTATTTACCGCCCAGAATCTTTGCGGCGCCAGGCGTATTCTAGCCCCGTTGGCACCGCCGCGTTTATCGGTACCTCTGAAGGTAGAGGCGGAAGCCCACGCGGTACTCACCAGTTCGGAGATGCCCAGTCCGGAAGTTTCAATTTTTGATTTTAAGGTAGCTATATCATTATCATCTACAGCATCGCCCTCTGCCTGTGGCAAGGGGTCTTGCCAGATGTAGTCTTCTTCCGGTACTTCAGGGCCTAAATATCTTGATTTAGGTCCCATGTCACGGTGCATTAATTTAAACCAGGCTTTTGCAAAAGCATCGGCAAAAGCGTCCGGGTTTTCCAGGAAATGGCGGGAAATTTTTTCATAAACCGGATCATATCGTAAAGATAGATCGGTCGTCAGCATGGTCGGCAGCTTCGGCGCGCCGCCAAAGGCATCCGGTATGATCGCTTCCGCATTTTTAGCCACCCATTGGTGTGCGCCTGCAGGGCTTTTAGAAAGCTCCCATTCATATTGGAATAAGATGGTGAAGAAATCATGCGACCACTGTGTGGGTTTGGTCGTCCAGGTCACTTCCAGGCCGCTGGAGATACTGTCTTTTCCCGAGCCTGTGCCGTAGTTGCTTTTCCAGCCGAAGCCTTGCTGCTCCATGCCTGCTGCTGCAGGTTCCATGGTTACATTTGAGGCATCAGAAGCGCCATGCGTTTTGCCGAAAGTGTGACCACCGGCGATGAGGGCAACGGTTTCCTCATCATTCATACCCATATTGCCAAAAGTCTTACGGATCGATTTCGCGGCCAGTACCGGGTCGGGGTTTTTATCCGGTCCTTCAGGATTAACATAGATCAGCCCCATTTCAGTAGCGCCTAATGGGTTTTCCAGCGTGTCGGGGTCCCGGTGGCTGGCCACCCATTCTTTTTCATTGCCCCAGTATACGTCTTTGTCGGCTTCCCACACATCGGCCCGGCCGCCACCGAAGCCGGCGGTTTTAAAGCCCATGGATTCCAAGGCGACATTACCGGTAAGGATCATCAGATCTGCCCAGGATATTTTATTCCCATATTTTTGTTTGATCGGCCATAGTAAGCGACGGGCTTTATCCAGGTTTACATTGTCGGGCCAGGAGTTTAAAGGATCGAAGCGCTGCTGCCCGCGTCCGCCACCGCCACGGCCGTCCTGTTGCCGGTAAGTACCGGCGCTGTGCCAGGCCATACGGATAAATAGGGGGCCATAATGCCCGAAATCTGCCGGCCACCAGTCCTGGGAGTCGGTCATGAGCGTAGTAAGGTCTTTTTTTAAAGCTTCCAGGTCCAGGCTCTTGAACGCTTCCGCATAATCAAAGTCTTCATCCATCGGGTTGATCAATGAGGCGTGCTGGCGCAAAATATCCAGTGACAATTGCTTCGGCCACCAATCTTTATTATGGGTGCCTTCACTGCTGACTTTTTCTTTTTCAAATGAGCCATTATGAAACGGGCATTTGCTGATGTCTCCTTTTTGGGTGTCCATTTTTTATAGTTTTTTTGTTCGAATAAATGAATGTTGGTAGCTTGTAAAATACAAAAAAGGATTGATAAATTTTACAATCGGATGATACAAAATAACAAAAGAGATTTAATTAAACAAAACTAAAAATGTTTAACTTTGATTAAATTTTGTTTAATAAATAATGAATATTCAGCAACTGCAATATGTGCTGGCTGTTGAAGAACACCGGCATTTTCAAAAGGCTGCCGAGGCCTGTTTTGTTACACCTGCGGCCTTAAGTATTATGATCAAAAAGCTGGAGGAAGAGTTGGGTGTAGTGATCTTTGATCGCAGCCGGCAGCCGGTTTTACCTACAGAAGCCGGATTGCTGGTCATCAATAACGCAAGGGCTGTATTGTCGGGTTTGCAGAAGCTGGAGGAGGAGGTAAAGTGGCATTTATCAGGGGCGGGTATATCCGGTAATTTGCGTATCGGTATTATTCCTACACTAGCCCCTTATCTTTTACATTTGTTTTTGCCCGGCTTACTCCACGAATACCCGGAGCTCAGGATTGAGTTGCGGGAACTCACTACAGAAGTCATCAAAGACCAGTTGCGCAAGAACCACCTGGATGTAGGTATATTAGCTTTAGAAGTTGGCATGGAGGAATTTAAGCAGTGCCATTTATTCAACGAGCGCTTACTGGTATTTGTAGGCGCCAGGGAGCAGCAGCTGAACAAGCAGTATTTATTGGCCAGCGATATTGATGTGACCCGCTTATGGCTGCTGGAGGAAGAGCATTGCCTGCGCTCGCAGGTGATGAATCTTTGCTCTTTAAAGAAAAGCGCGATAGATCATGCGCAACTTACCTTTGATGCGGGCAGTATAGAAACTCTTATGAATATGGTAGAAGCAACCAATGGCATCACTGTAATTCCTGAATTAGCTACGCTTAATCTTACTGCAAAAAGGAAAAAGCAACTTCGCACTTTTGCCGGCCCGGAACCGGTAAGAGCAATAGGCATGATTACTTACCGGCATTACGTAAAAGCTTCTTTATTGGAAGTGCTGCAGGCATCGATCAAAAAATCGGTTGCTAAAATTTAAATCCTGCTGAGGTCTAAAAATAAATGGGGGAGGAACGTTAAATGCTGTTACTATATCTATTTAGCACAAATAAATATTTATTTTTACTATAAATTAATAAGTTTATCCGGTGAAAAGTTTCCGTTTCGGATTAAAACAGGATAAATAATATGGAATATTTGAACGGCGTTAATGCCTTAACCCTCATTTTTGCATCGCTCTTGATCTTCGCGATCGCCTACCGCTTTTATGGCATTTTTATGGCTAATAAAGTATTGCGGTTAAACGATAAACACGTCACCCCGGCGGTAGAGTTTGCTGATGGCAGAGATTATGTGGCGACTAATAAGAACGTATTGTTCGGGCATCATTTCGCCGCTATTGCTGCAGCAGGCCCGCTCGTAGGCCCTGTGCTGGCCGCACAGTTCGGCTACCTCCCGGGGACACTTTGGATCCTTATAGGCTGCGTACTGGGCGGTGGCGTACATGATATGGTAGTGCTTTTCGCCTCGATCCGCCACAAGGGGCAAAGTCTTGCTACCATTGCCTCCAAAGAGATCGGTAAAGGAGTAGGTACGGTTGCCGGTTTCGCGATTCTTTTTATTCTCATTCTTACCCTCGCGGGTTTGTCACTCGCCTGCATCAACGCGATGCATGAGGCCTCCTGGTCTTTATTCACTGTCGTGATCACTATGCCTATTGCTATTATTATGGGCTTGATCATGCGTTACCGTAAAAACAGTGTGGGCTTAGCCAGCATACTGGGTGGTATATTGCTTATTGTAGGCATCATCGCGGGGCATGACCTGATGGAGAACCCAACCATCAATGGCTTGTTTAGCTGGGATATAAAAACGATCTCAATTGCCATCCCGGTATATGGTTTCCTGGCTTCCGTGTTGCCGGTTTGGTTACTGCTGGTCCCCAGAGATTACTTGTCTACTTATTTGAAAATAGGTACGATTGTTATGCTGGCGGTCGGCGTGATCTTTATACACCCTACGGTGCAGATGCCTGCCATAACGGAGTTTATTAACGGTGGCGGGCCTGTGATCGGTGGGCCGGTACTGCCTTTTATATTTATCGTGATTGCCTGTGGCGCGATCTCCGGTTTTCATGCCGTGATCGCAACGGGAACTACACCTAAAATGCTGGCAAAAGAAAAGCAAATTCTTTTTGTAGGCTATGGTGCTATGCTGGTAGAAGGTTTTGTCGCTTTGATGGCGCTCATTGCTGCCTGCACTTTAATGCCAGGCGATTATTTCGCTATCAATACGCCCAAGGAAACTTATGATGCTTTCCTCGCTGCAAATCCTGGTATGCATACGGTAGACCTGGACCACTATTCACAGGTGATCGGCCTGGACCTGCATGGCAGAACAGGCGGGGCGGTTTCCCTGGCTGTGGGTATGGCGCATATTTTTAATAAGATTCCTTTTATGGACCAGCTGACGGCTTACTGGTACAATTTTGCCATTATGTTTGAAGCGGTATTTATCCTTACAGCAATTGATGCCGGCACGAGAGTGGGAAGGTTTTTTCTGCAGGAAATGCTGGGTGCTGTAGTACCAAAGTTCAATGATAAAGATTGGATGCCCGGTGTGATCATCTCCAGTATCTTGTTCACCTTCGCCTGGGGGTACCTGGTGTATACAGGTAATGTAAGTAGTATCTGGCCTTTGTTCGGTATCAGTAACCAATTGCTGGCGGCATGCGGCCTTATCGTGTGTACGACCATGTTAATACGGATGAATCGGGGTAAATATGCCCTGGTGTCGGCAATCCCGGGTGTGTGTATGGCTATCTTTACCTTTTGGGCGGGGTATATACAGGTCATGGATATTTATATTCCTAAAGCGCAATATTTACTGGCCGCATTAGCAGTTATCGCTATGGTGCTGATGCTACTGGTATTTATCGGGGCATTCCGGAAATGGTATCAGCTCTTAAAGATAAAAGGTGCCGACAAAATCGATTTTTATGGAGAGCCGGTCAAGGAGCTGGTTGAACGATAAACTGCTGATGGTTTGTTTGCAGTAAAATAATAGAGCCATTCAGGAAAGAGCGGCTTTGTGTTTATAGAAAAGAAATAACTGCTTGTCATGGCTATTTATTAAGGGGCAGAGTTACCACTTGCTACATCAAGACGGGAGGCTTTCCTTGAAATAATGAGCAGGAAGTGGGTTGCTGGGCTCTTTTGACTATAACGGATTTAGGCGTTGTTTTCCCGGTATGATATGACTTGTATTTTCAAGTGTGGGAAAACCCATCCCTGTTTTGAACGGGAAAGCATACAAAAGAGCGAAAGGAAAACCTTTCGCTCTTTTGTTCAGAAAAATGAGGTATGATTACTGTGTCATTCTTGTGAGCTTCAGGTGGGCCTGCTGCCTGCTGGTCTGAGATTTGAGTTGTAAAATATAATTATTATCCACCGCAACGGTGCCTTTCACCCATTTGTCCAGTTCCCGGTTAATATCAGGTATAGTACCTGCTGCACGCAAGGCTGTTCTGCCTGCCAGGTCCCAGATTACCATTTCATACTTATCTTGTTGCAAAGATGCCGGTACAGCGATCATCAGGCTGTGGTTGAATGGATTAGGCAATGCAAATACTGTAAGTGAATTGGTCTTGTCTGTATTGGATACATTCAATGGTTTATAGCCATTGGAGGGGATAGATCCCCATTCGGGGTGTTTGTTGTACACGCCTTCCGGGAATATGGAGGTGTTGTCTACACTTGAAGTGAATATAGTGTATAAATTATTCATCGTATTATCGTTATAGCCGGAGAATGCTATAGAAGGGATATAAGGCATAAGATCTGCCTGCCGGTCAATGACCCGGTAACCTTCGCCGGATGGAGCGGTAATAATATCATTTGCACCGGGACTGTACACTAACCCGATATAGTCATGGTCGTTCATCGCCGGATCATCTTTGGTTTTTCCCCAGGCAAAATGAAGCTCGTTACCATCCGGGCCGTAGGCTACAGCCGGTTGAGATTGATTAACATAATCTGTGAAGGGCTCCGTAAGATTAGTAGACATATCTGTCGTGCCCGATAAGCTGCCGTTGTTTAAAACAATATCGTATACAGGGCCGGAATTATGTTTGTAAGCTGCGGTCATCTGCAATTGCATCATTTTGTTCATGTTCATCGGCCAGGTACAGGTATTCGGGCTGTTATTGGCCAGGGTCGTATAGAATTCATGCTGACCGACGATCACAGCCCAGGAATCATCGCTTCTGTCGGGGGCGTCGATTTTAGGTCCGGGCGAGTAGAAGAAAGTGGGGAGAGTAGTGCCCGGAAGACAGTTGGTACTCCCGGTAAACAGGTAAGTCATCGGGTTTACCAGATGCTCAAAATTAACAGGAGTCGTGGTACCGGCAAAGACCAGGTCATCATACCCGTAATTAGAAACATAACAAAGCTGCCGGTCCAGGTCGATATAGCTATAGTACGCTTTTATCCCGCTTGGATTATTAGGCAGGGACGGGGTTTCTGTTAAGGCTACATCAGGTAGCCGGCCTCTTCCGCCAATGCCGTTAGTGATCAACTCTGTATGATTACCGATAAGCGGGTAGCCCAGTGCGTTTGCTATTGGTGACATCCCTGAAAAGGAATAAAGCCTTTCATTGGATTCATATACCACAGTGTAGGCATCTGCCCCGGCTACATTAGACCGGATCGCATCTATGCTCATGTTATAAGTATAGTTAGGGGTAAACTGGTAGTTGAGAATGAGGTTGAGGCCTGTAAGGGTCCATTCATAAACCGCGATCGAACCTCCAGAAGAAGCATCGGCGTGAATGGCTGCGACACAATACTTGTTGGGCGAATTAATGTCCGGGTGCCTTAATATGGCTACATCCCGTATAATTGACGCATTGGGTATTGCTACAGTGCCTTCATAGATCACATTATTGGCGTCACCGGTGTGCGTTCTTTTATAATGAAGTCTTGAGCCTCCTTCGCCCCAGGTGCTTGCATAAAGGTCGCTGGCGAAATCAGAGAAATCGGTATTGCCATAGGAGTGGCAGCTGGTGTGGCGGAGATGACCGCTGAGGTCTGACCCGATTATGAATTTCTCGTCCAGTGAGGAAAACTGGAACTGTCCGAAAAGGTTCAATGAAAAAAAGCAAAGAACCATGCCTGATAATAAATGCTTCATAATGATTCATGATAGTTAAGCTATCAGCTTTTAAAAATATGAGGAGTTGTACTTTTGATCGTAGCGTTGATAGAACCTGTTTTTTGGCCACAATTATTGGCATGGATCATTTTAATGAAACATGCAATGAAAAACCTTGTCCAGGTATTTTTAATGGAAATTAGCGATCGGTAAAAGGATGCCTTGTGTCATACTCCGATAATCTTGAAGTGTATATACACTTGATTTCAATAAGATAGGCTTACTTAACGATACTAAGCATAAGCGCTATGCGCCTTGTTTTGGAGTTCCCAGTTTATAGCATTATGTCTTAAGAAGGAGCTGTTAAACCAAAACTTACTCTAATATAATAGGTGAAATTAGATAATGCAAATTTTTTAATATAAAATTGTAAGGCTGTTTGCCCATGTTAAGCAGACGGGTTTTCGCGGGGCTCCTAATGATTTACGCACTGTCTTTGAGACCGTTTCTTCATGTTGAACTGTTTTAATATTTATTTATAAGTCACCAGGTAGTGATATTTTATATATTTACAGCGTTTTGGCAGCCGGTTCAAATAAGAGATTTAGGTTTGGTCAGAGAAAGCTCTACAACATTGAAAAAAATGAAACGAAAACAATTAATGAAAATGACCTGCCTGTGTTGGGGCGCCGGGTTCTTGCTGCCTTTAGCTGCTTCAGCGCAGCAGGTAAAGGATAATGCGGTGTTGCAGCAAATGGCGGACGAGGATCAGCAGCAGCGGCTTAAAGCTACTGTTGACTGGGCTGGACTTAACAGGGAGGACAGCATCAGGCGGCTTAAGGTTTTTGAATTGATACGCCATCAGGAAGTCATTACGGCTAAAGACCATCTTAATGCGGGCATCATTTTACAGCATGGAAAAGATACGGTAGCTTCTGGCTGGGCCGTGCAATGCTTTGCCACTGCTATCAGTATGGACACCACTATAGAACGCTGGCGGTATGCTGCTGCTGTAGACCGGGATCTGCTGCTGCGCGACAAACCCCAGATCTACGGCACCCAGTTTCTGAAAGATGCCGGTACCGGTAAGTGGACCCGGTATAGGATAGACAGTACGCAGGTTTCAGATGAACAACGTCGCTATTATAGTGTGGAAACACTGGCCGAACAAGTAGAAAAAGAGCGACTGATGAACCTGCAATCTTTTTCAGATGTTTACAAGACAACCCATTCCCTGGACAATACTATAAATCAGATAAAACTGGCTTTTGAAAAAGGCCGGCTCTCTGCTTATAGTTTAGAGGCGGAGATCAACCAGTTCGGCTATGAATTATTGGGCCAGGGTAAGCTAAATGAGGCTTTGGCAATCTTTAAACTTAATACGGAATTATACCCGGATAGCTTTAATACTTTTAACAGCTATGGGGAATACCTGATAGCGGCAGGCAAAAAGAAAGCAGGGTTGAAAGCCTATAAAAAATCTTTAAAGCTTAAGCCTGCAAACGAGAAGGCGCGACGTGCGCTGGAAGCAAGGAAACAGAAAAAGTAGTTAAAGAATTATCGGTTAACTTTATTAAGTTGCTCCCGGATTATTTATACTTATGAGAAATCTATTGATAAACATTTTTTTATTTTTCGGAATAACAATGGTAAGCGCGCAGCAGCCTTTACTCATTTCCGGTAAAAGCCCTTATGTACAGGTAGCTGGCCGCTATGGCGCTAATGAAGGTATCTGCCTTTTTGAAGACAGTACATTTTTGCTGTATGGCTATGCCACAGCTATTTTCGGCTACTATCGTTTTGAAGAGGAACGTCTGCTTTTCTATCCTCATAAGCCTGAACGCTTTGAAGTATATGCCGCACAGAATAAGAGTATAGGTAAAGACGTGAAGATCAATTTTGTAAACTTTGAAGGTAATGGCCGCACCTACTTCCAGGCTGGTGCGGATAGTGTGAGGCAGGTGTTTAATGACGGGGCCAATTGTTTTGATGCTCCCTTTGTTGTACAGGAGAGCAAGATACCGGCAGCTTTTACCTTGTTCGCCGAAGTACCGGATCATGAGCCTTCGCCTGGTGCTAATGCTTACTATTATGAAAACACCGGTCTTTACAATGATTTTATGATTGTGTATTACCCTTCAAAGCGGATTTACGAACCGTTCAGCGCTTCTTTTTATAGAGAAGAAGGCAAGGTGTTGCTCCGTTTATCCAATTTCGTAACCGAAAAAGGATACTATAAAAATGAAGCTGATGAGGATGAAAGCAAGCAATGGGCCGAGGTACTGGAAATGAAAATGCAGTATGATACCGAGCGGAAAATGATCAAAGAGGGGATATTCGCAAATGAACATTATAATACTTTTTGGCCGGAGGCCCGGGCTTATGATTTCGATCCTGCCCGCAACCTCTATGTGAGCAAAGACGCTGCGGCTAATGAAGCCTATTTTCAAGCCAATCCTTATAATGATGATCGTTACCTGCGTCGCTTTGTACTACTATTACCAAATACAAAAAGTAAGCGCAATACTTCCGGGATTCCCCTGGCAAAGGCCAGCATTTTTTATACGGTATGCGATGCGGCGCCCGAAAACACTTATCATTATAAAGCATTAGACACCGGTTATGAAAACAATGATACCATCCGGGAAACCATAGCCGCCCCCCCTTTACCGGAAAAAAATAAAAACTGATTGAAACGAGTAGAGCCATTGGTAAGGTAGCGGCCGTTTTATTGATAAACCGGAGCTTCAGGCATCTTTTTTACCCGGTAGATAACTATTGATAGTTAATCGTAATTTGCATCATGGGGCATTAAGCCCAGATTTACAAGTATGATCAGAGATTACTTCGGTGCTTTCGGGATTTTCAACCCTGAAGAACTCGTTGACCTGGAAACATTTTTTGAATACCGTAAGCTGGATAAGCAGGCTTATTTCACACGGGAAGGCGAAACCTGCCGGGAGGTCGCTTTTGTGGTATCCGGGGTGTTCCGTTCTTTTTATACCAGCCAGGAAGGCGTGGATTATACCTACTGTTTTCGCTTTCCCGGAGACTGGATTGCCGCCTATTCTTCCTTTATTACCGGGCAACCGGGACTGGAAACGTTACAGGCCCTTACGGCGGCCGAAATCTGGGTCATCCGCAAAGACAAAACAGAAGCTTTAACCCGCCAAAACCCTAAATGGGAGCGTTTCTTCAGGCTCATAGCAGAACAGCAGTACCTGGAACTTGAAAAAAGGATCTTCCAGCTCCAGAAAAATAATGCCGCGCAGAAATATAAAGAGTTGTTACAAAACCAGGCGGAGCTGGTGCAAAAGATTCCCCTGCAATACCTGGCTTCCTACCTGGGCATTACCCCAAGGCACCTGAGCCGCATCCGTAAAGCCATTGTTTTTTAGACAATTGTCCTGTGCAATAGCCCGGTGGCTATCTAATTTTGCCGGTGTAAAATATTTGTAATGAAACGTATAGCAATCATTAACGGGCATCCTAACCCCGGCTCTTTTTGCCATGCCATTTCTGCTGCTTATAAAGCGGGCGCATTGGAGTGCGGTGCTACCATAAAAGAAATCGACATAGCTACCCTGGATTTTAACCCGAATCTAAAGTATGGTTACCGGCAACGCCAGGAACTTGAGCCTGACCTGCAGGACGCCTGGCAGATCATACTATGGGCGGACCACCTGGTATGGGTACACCCGGTATGGTGGGGTGGCCTCCCGGCATTGATGAAAGGGTTTATTGACCGGCTTTTTTTACCGGGCATGGCCTATAAATACCGGGAAAATTCTGTGTGGTGGGATAAATTGCTTAAAGGCAAAACAGCACATATTATCACAACACTGGATCAGCCCGGCTGGTACTACCGCTTAAGTTTCGGCAGGCCCAGTGTGAATCAATTGCGACGCTCCATACTGGAATTTTGTGGAGTTAAGCCGGTTAAGGTATCATATGTAGGTATCATAAGGACTTCGACCGGATCGCAAAGGGAAAAATGGTTGCAGGGAGTGCATAATATGGGGAAGCGGCTGAAATAAAATCTTCCTGTTGCGCCGGTAGGTCAATGGTCCTGCTAAAGCCTTATAAGTGCTTGCGGCTGTGCCGGTGCAGGACCTTGATCTTATAATATTAGCTTACAGCTACCGTGAAGCATAGACTTCATTAATATTCATACACGATCGAAAGTTCAAAAGAACCGGAAACTTCGAAGAGCCCGCTTGCATTGGAGCGCGTTTTGGTCTTGTCTTTTGTTTCTGACCATTTTACATAGCTGGAACTTGTGGGTACCGGTTTAGAGAATACGATCGTCAGCCTGTGCCGGAAGCAGAAAGCAAGCCTTTCCGAAAGGTAACTGATAGAGTCGGTACTCAGGTCGGAAAGATAGGCGCCCTGCTCGGGGGTAAGGGTAAAATTCGCGTTCATCCAGGCCGCCAGGTCGGCTTCGAGCAGGTCGGCTTCCACGTTCAGCGCTGCATTACTCAGGGCGTAAACTTCCGCAATTTTTGCGTTTACTCCATCTTCCGTAAATGGTTGTTTGATTGGCATATTCATTTGGTTTTGGTAAATAGCAAATGTAAGCTAATCAACTATAGAGTGATTTTTTTTGTTATATTTTTGCTTTAAGGTTTGAAAAAGTTTCTATTTTTTCTATTTTGTTGCTCCATATACCTGGTATTTTATGCATACAAACGAGCTGGCCATCCGGTACAATAATCTTTCTTTCAGAATAGCCGGTTCATTGGTAGTTTCTATTTTTATCACCCTTTTCGGAACGGGGAGCAGTTTTTTTATTGCATTGAAGTATCCCTCATTTTACCTGGTAGTGGGCCTTAGTTTTCTTGTTGCCTTATTACTTACCTATTGTGTACATTATGTCACTATTCAATTGGATAAGCGCTTTGAGTGGCGGCGCAAGCCTTATCGAAGGGCCGGGCTGCAATTGTTGCTAGGTATCATGCTGCCTGTAGTGCTGGCCTATTATATTATGATGTTGTATTTCAGGTTTGTGGATGGCCGGGATATTCATGATTCTCAATATATGCTGATTGATTTTCCGCATATGGTGTATTTTATTATTATCCTTAATCTATATTATGTCATCCACTATCTTGTAGTGGAATTAATGGTTATGTACCATCTCTGGCAGAATGAATTGCGCACCAAAGACAAAGAGCGTGGGGCAGCAGTATCGACAGGGGCTAAAGATGGGCAAAACAATGAGTACCAGCAGGAACTTCCGCTCAACGAAAAAGCAGCCCGGGATTTACAAGTGGAAACATTAGTTGAAGAAATACAACCTTTGCCCGAAGCTCCTGAGGGCCTGATTACTGTGAATGGAGGTTGGGATACCCTTGAGTTGGACGTGGTGCAGGAAGTCTGTTATTTTTATCGCTCCGGAAGGTCCAACTGGATCGTTACTTTCTCCGGGAGCAGGTACCTGGTGTCAAGAACGTTGAAAGAATTTGAGGTCGCGTTTAGCGGGCCGCATTTTTTCCGGATTAATCGTGCGGTAATTGTTAACCGGGCCGCATTGGAAAATTATGAAGAAGGAAAACATCGCAGGCTGCTGTTGCAATTAAAGCCGGGCTATGATAAATTCTGTTCCGGGGAGGATTTCGTAACCGTAAGCCAGAGAAATTATAGCCTTTTTAAATCCTGGTTTGATAAACAGCTGCCTGTTTAATGCCTGTCTTTAAAAATTATGGATCATTTTATAGATCTGTTATGTCCTGTTCCTGGTATCGTTCATGCATTTTTTGTATCGTTCAGACATTCATTTTAGCTTTTTAAGCCAGTTTTGTATCGCTGGAGCACTTTTTATTATCGTTTGCACACTTTGATAATCAATTACTTGCATTATATTTCTTTGTCAATTAACTTCGTCCTAACAAAATAAGATGTTAATAGCTGTGCAGGCTCCAGAAATGGTAAAACTTACGGGTATTTGTACCCGGTTATTTTATAACAGCATCAGCAGATACACTTTTATTGTTTCCTTTCCCACATCTTCTATGTCGTAATGAATGCAACTCAAGTACTTGCTTTTGCGGTCTTGATGATTTACTGTACGACAAATTACAGGTTCTTTAAACATTCATCATATCAGGCGAAGCCCAAAACCTGTAGAAACGAGTAGGCCTTTTTTATTCATGTTTAAAACCAGCTGCTTTGTAGTTGTGTCCGTTTTTTTATTTCACCTCTTACAAAAAACAAATTTTATGAAAAAGTTATATTTCGTGCTCGTAGCATTATTGTTTTCTTTAGGGGCGCTCGCCCAGGCACAGTCTGCACGCGGACTTATAGTGAGAAATCAGACTAATTGTACTCAATACTACCAGGTATTCGGTGATGAACTTTGCCGTTGCGGGATGCAGTATACTTCCCGGGTTTTTACGATACCTCCAGGCGCTACCCATAATTATCCCACTTCAGTAACTTTGTCGGGCACATACCCTCCGGGAACACCGAAAGGTATTGTAGGTGCCCGTATACCGGATGGTCCGGCCGCCTGTGGCGTACCTGCGGGTATTGTTGGTCACCGGGCCTGTGGTTATCCGCTTACTTACACTTATATGTCCATCACGGCGACCTGTACACCTTGTGTAATGACTAGGGCTACCTGGGTGGATGCGCCTAACTGTGAGCAAATGGCCCAGCTTATCTTCCAATAAGACTTTTAAAAAACTTTTCTTTTCCCTTTAAATTTATCTAAGCATGAAAAAGCTATGCTCGGTTCTTATTACAATGCTGCTTTCTTTTGCCGCATTTGCTCAAAGCCCTTCTGCTATAGGGCTGTCGGTACAAAATCAAACTAATTGTACCCAATACTATTATGTAGTTGGCGATGAAATGTGTATGTGTGGCGGTATTTATGCCAGTAATATAATCGCCATACCTCCTGGCGGTATCCATGTTTACAGCAATAGTACCACTTTAGGCGGTTCCTTTCCGACAACGGTACCCAAGGGTATTTTTGCCGCTAAAATTCCTGATGGCCCGCTGGCCTGCGCTACCTCCGGAGGCTCTGTAGGCCAGGCGCCCTGTGGCCTGACCACGCTTTATGCTTACCTGTCACTGTCAGCTACCTGTAGCCCTTGTGCCAATACAAAAGCAACCTGGTATCCTGCATTTGCTTGTTCAGGTATGGCGCGGCTGATATTTACTTAAAAAGTCCTTAATTCATTACATTTCACCTGGCCGGCATACCTCAGCGAAAGCTGGGGTGCCGGTTTTTTATGGATGCCTGGAAATAATGTTTCGCTGCCAGGAGTTTAAATGGCGCGGCGTTTTATAAAAAAGAATGAGCAGCTAAGCTTCTTTATTGCACCTTTTCCCATTCTTCGGTGGGCTGTGGTTTCGGCGGTTCCGGGTAAAAATAATGAGTCTTATGCTCATCTTTGTCAAAATTAGCCAGCCGGCTCAATATTTCCCTGATAACATCACTCTAGGCTTTTCCAGGCCGGCACGTTAATTCCGGTCCATTGGTGCTTACCTCAGTAGCACGTTTTTTAAGGGTAAAGATTTAACGGGCACTGATGGCTATCCCAATATAAAAGCGGCGCAGCAATCAAATGAGCAGATACTGTTACCCATCAGGTTCTACACGGGGTAAACCGGTAGTGGCCGGGGCGTTCAGTAATTGCCCATTTATATTAAACCTGGACCCGTGACAAGGGCAATCCCAGGAAAGTTCCGCATTATTCCAGCGCACTTCACATTTAGCATGCGGGCAGGTACTTTTTAATAAGTGTATTTTGCCGTCCTGCTCCCGGTATGCTGCATAAGCGGAGCCGTCCAGTCTTACAACCTTGGCCTCCCCTGACCTGATCTCGCCTAAAGAGTCGATATGCTCCATCGTAATCTTATCCATAACAATATCACTGACCACTGTAGCGTTTTCTTTGATAAAAGCAGTAAAGCCTGCGGTAGGTTTAAAGCGGGACGGATTAAATAATTTTTCGTACTTACTGCTCCCGGACAGGATAAGATCGGATAATATAGTCGCGGAAAGGCTGCCAAAAGACATGCCGTTACCCCGGAAACCGGTAGCGATATAGATCCGGCCATCGCTTCCCGGGAGTTTGCCTATTGAAGGCAGCCCGTCCACGGGTTCGTAATACTGGCTCGACCAGCTATAGGCAACTGTATCTACAGGAAAATGTTCCCGGCAATAATGCTCTAAATTGGAGAGGCAGGCGCCTGTATCTTCCGCATGGCCTGTTTTATGATCTTCGCCACCTGCAATGAGCAATTTTTTACCATTCACTATATGCGTACGGTAATAGTGGTAAGGATCGGATAGGTCATAGCCGAGTATTTCAGGGTATACGCCGGTTTTTAGATGAAAAGCGATCACATAGCTGCGGTAGGGTGCGGTCGTAAAGTGCAGCAGGTTAAGCCCGGGCGGCGTATGCGTGGCATAAATGACTTCCCGGGCATTTATGTTGCCCAGCGTAGTTTCCAGGCGCACATATTCCTCTTGCTCTTCATGGCTAATGCAGGTGCAATCTTCCAGGAGCTGTCCTCCGGCAACCGTGAAAAACGTACCTAATGCGTTCAGGTATTTAAGTGGATGGAACTGTGCCTGGTCTTTTATTAGTGCGGCCTTTTTGAAGAGAAAGGGAAAGTCAATCTTGTTAATATACTTCATGGAGTAGCCTACCTGTTCCGCGCCATCTACTATAGCTTCAAGCCTTTCTTCCTGCTTTTCATCCAGGGCGAACAGCTGCGCGTCCTTGATCTGGAAATCACAATCTATATTATGGCGCAGTACATTTTGCGCAATAAAGTTTACGGCTTCTCTTCCCGCTTCCTTCAATAGTTTTGCATTATCCAGCCCAAACTTACTGATCGCTTCTTTGAAGGTGGTGTCAAAAAAGTCGTTGATATGGGCTGTGGTACCTCCCGATGTGCCAAACCCTATATTGTGTGCTTCTAAAAGAATACATTTTTTGCCCGCTGACTGAAGCCGGTGCGCGGTAGTGATACCGGTTATACCCCCACCTATAATAGCTACATCATACATGGGTTCCTGATCGAAGTGGGCAGTAAATTTTTTGACCACTTCCTGCCAGATACTTTTTCTTGCGCCGTCCCTATACATAGCCTTAGTTTTTACAGATGATCTATTAGATCAAGCTAAAATGATGCCAGGCCCATAACAGACAGGTTACCCATGTTTTAAATGTAGCGAATGATTGTTTTTTGTTGAATTTTTACGGGATCTTGTGGAATAGCAACAATAGTCGCTAAAAAAAGACTGCCCCATAACTATGAGGCAGTCCCGCTTAAATAAGTATTGCTGTTTATTCTCTGTATCAAAAAGATGCTGCGGGACTTATTAGCTGATTTTTTAAATAGATAAAACGTAATTATTTTGCCCTGCATAGGTAGAGAAAATGTTATAAAGAGCCCCCGCGAGGAGTTTTAAGAGGATTTGTTTTTATTTTTCTGCCTTAAAACATACAAATACAGGCTTTCTACCTTAGCTCTTGCCCAGGGTGTTTTTCTCAGGAACTTTAATGAAGAGCTGATACTCGGGTTATCCGTAAAGCACCTGATATTGATCTGCTCCCCCAGTCGCTCGAAGCCATCATAGTAATCCACTAATGTTTCAAGTATTGTATCCAGTCGTACCCCATGCAGGGGATTGTTTGCTTGTTCCATATCGTTTGATAAAAATGAGTACCCGAAGATCAGGAGCTGCAAAAATAACTTATTTAATGTTGCGGCTGCCCGGTTAAGGACAACTATAGGGAAGAAAGAAGGAAAATAACCAGGTAATCATTATCTTTTCCGTGGATTTAAAATTCAAGCGTATGGAAATGATAATCGGGATCGTAGCCGGCATTTTAACTTCCGTTTCGATGGTGCCGCAACTGGTTAAAGTGATCCGGGAGCAGGACGTTACCAATCTTTCTCCCCTGATGATCGGGGTATTGCTGTCCGGCGTTGGGCTCTGGGTCGTTTATGGCCTTATGCTTAAAGAGTGGCCTATCATTATATCCAATGCCTTTTCGGTACTGGTTAATACGACTTTGCTGGTTTGCTATTTTATGTTTAGAAAGCGCTCATAAGATAGGTATATGCCATAAACAGCAATCAGGAGCGGATCTGTGTAGCCTCCTGCATTTTAAAATTAATAGTACTTTCGTCCTTATAATTACATGTTGCCGATGCTGTTGATCGCCCCGGCCACTTAGAAATGCCGGCCAATGATGCCTATAAAGCAGCCGCTAAATTTGCGAATGGAAGCAGTATAAAGCGCTATCTTTTTGACATTTCTAACCAGGACTTCGCGTTTAGTACCTCATTACCGCTTACAATGCAGTCTTTTAATGTGCAACAGGAGGATAAGCCTGCAGCAGTGCTCCTATGGAAGACAAATGGTGCTATCAATACAGTTGGCTTTGATATAGAAATGGCGCGGAAGACAGTCATTTTTATATGCTGGATAATGTAGCAAGCAAAGGCAACAAGGCTGGACTGCAAGCAAATACTTATCAAGTAAAAACCTGTCTAAAGGCAAATGTTTTTCCGGCTTAAGCAGCTGGAAGCTGATGGTAGCAATAGCTACAGCCCGGTAAGAATGCTTGACTTCACCGCCCAGCAGGCAGCTATCAGCATCGCGCCTAACCCGGTTCAGTACCTACTGGAGATCAGCAGCGTGAGTGGCAGGCATAAAATAGTGCTCAGTAATACCCTCGACAGGTCATGTTTACCGTAGTAACCGGGCGGCTTACACCGTACACTTTAAATATGGCGGATTACCCTGCGGGTATTTATATAGTCAGCGTTTTCCGGGGATGATGGTACCTTCAACAACCGGAAGATTGTGAAAGAATAAAATTGCAGCACATCTAAGCAATAAGGAGTATATACCTGGTTCCAGGTGTGTACTCCTTATCGCTTTTTAACAGATCGCTTCTTTCTATAAATATTTTTCATTGAGGTTCTTCTATATAAAAACTGTACTTCTACCTGATTTTTCTGTTAGGAATTTTGAAAAGTTTAATGTTGCATATTAAATCATATAATAATTTTATTTAATAACAAATTAATAACAAAAGACAATACATTGATAGGCAGTAACCCATATAATTTATAAATACTCATTATTAGTTCAAAAATTAGTAAGCTATGAAACACAATTACCCAAAGGGTAAACAAACCCTTAATGCTTATCTTAAGCTACTGGCGCTGTCGTCAGGCAGCGCGCTGAAAAAGCTATTGGCCATTTGCTTCCTGGTATTCCTGGGCACTTATGGAACTTATGCGCAGAATTGTACCGCAAATGCGGGTGGCAATGCCACGGTTTGCGGTAGTACCACCACACTTGTGGGTTCCGTCAGCGGAACTTTAGGGACCCTGAATACGCCCCTGTGGACTTTTATCTCCGGCCCTGTAACCCCTACTATTGTTTCTCCCGATAACCTGACAACCAATATTACCGGTATGACCGCTGACGGGAACTACACCTTCCGCCTCACCCGTAACTGCGGTACAGGAGTTGCTACCAGTGATGTGACTATTACAGCCCATCCGCGCCCGGTAAGCTTTACCGCGGGACCGGATGTAACTAACATTTGTGCCACAACCGGCACCACACCGCTGGCCGGTGTAATACCAGCAGGCTTTACCGGATCCTGGCGGTCTGTAAACATTTTTTCCCTGGCAAGATTTAGTACTGTTGTGAGCACTAACTCACAATTCAGTAGTACAAGTATAGCTACCCCTGATTTTTCGTTGATCAATAAAGTCAATCATGATATTGATCCGGCTTACTATGCGATTTTGAGAATCACATCTAACGATGGGACTTGCAGCTACGAGGATACTGCTATAGTAAACTTTATCCCGAACCCTAACATCATACTTCCTGCTAATACTAACACCTGCGCTTTTGCCGGTTATAACCCTACTACTTATAATTTCAGCCTTACCAGTAGTTCGCCGGCCTTCTCTACAGCTTATGCCGGTTCTGCCGGTACAGCTGCCAATGGAAATACGGTTACCCTAAACGTGGTCAGCCAGCCTGCGGGTGGTAACCTGAGCTTAGGCAGTATTGAAAGCCGTATGGTAATTCTTAACGGTATTACCACATCTGGCTCGTATGTGTTCACCCTTACAGTATCTAATGCCTGTGGTACCTACACCACATCACAATACACCTACACAGTAGGCAACCCGGTACCGTACAGGGTTAATTTTCAACCTGCCGGGCATGGTGCACCGGAGCAATTGGTCATTTATTCTTTTACAGGTACGGGTGGAGAACACCATTGCAACAGCATGGTAGGTACCACTACTCCTGAAACATTTTATTTTGATCTCAATGCCCTGGATTCCCCTACGGTATATACTACCGTAACGCCATCAGGTACCCAGCCTCCCGGAGGATACCCAAGTGTTGTGGTGAGTGGCGCCGGTACCCGTAACCGGATGGCTACAGTTACGCCACCTGCAGGAGGTTGGCAGGTAGGTACTTACAAGTTTAACGTCTTATCTTCTTATGCTGCTGACATGAGTTGCCCGGATAACCGTGCCTATTACATCCATGTTTCCGATAATGCAAGACCCAATGTGTCTATACCTGATATCAGCGTTTGTTATCCCGGTACGGGTGCCATATCTGCCAACGTACCTTTGCCGGCGGTTTATAAAGGAGCGGTAAACAGTAGTTATTTCCAGGACTTTGATGGCCAATATAATTTTTCGGTAGTTTCCAAGCCTGCAGGCTCCGGTACGCCGGCTTTTACCGGGACTAACCTGCGCAGCCTGACCAGCACCAGTACGACCATTTCTAATCTTACCATGGCCGGAGATTATGTGTTCCGGGTGGTATCAGCACCATATACAGCCAGCGTCGGGGATTTCATTGGACAGGAATATGCCTGCTCGGGTACTTCTAATGTGGATACCTTTGTGGTGCATGTAGAAAATCCCGTTAACGCCAATGCCGGTTCCGACCAGATCATTTCCTGTACCAACTCCCTAACGCTACTAGGCAACAGCCCCGGCTCAGGAACAGGGTTATGGTCTGAAGTAGCAGTACCTGCTGGCAGCACGGCGACTATTGGCAATGTAAATACACCGAATACAACAGTAAGCGGTATTAATGTAACAGGTACCTACACCTATAAGTGGACCATTACCAGCTTGTACGGAGGTTGCAGCAGCAGCGATACGGTAAGCTTTGTAGTGAACGGTGTAATGCCGGCTACACCAGTTACTACCGTGACGCCTTTACCTTGCTCCGGTGCCGCCGGTAATATTACCATTACTTCACCTGTAGGGGCCGGCTATGAATACAGGGCAGTAAGCTCTTTCTGGTCCTCTGCATGGCAGTCTGCTCCTTCGATCTCTATGATTGCAGGGGGTATTTATTCAGTTCAGGTGCGTTATGCGGCCAGCCCGGTTTGCGTGGCGTCTAAAACAGATACTTTAAGACAAAATTATTGCGGTACAGTGATCGACGACGCTAATGGCGATAAGCTTATCACTTCCGGGGAAAATGGCACGAATGCTGGGGGGACTCTTTATGTTTACGCTTTTAATACAGCTACCGGCATTATCGACGCAGTGGTGCCTGTAGCCGCAGATGGCACTTTCTCTATATCCGTGACCGGTGATAGTCCATATACGTTAAAGTTGTCGACAGCAGTATACCCAGTAGGAGCTAATGCCAATACTACACCTATCAATACAACGCCTCCTGCAGGTTGGGTTACTACCGGGGAAAACCGTACCGGACTTGCCGGTGGCGATGGTACACCGGATGGCAGTATGACTATAGCCAAAATGTTTACGGGCAGGGGCGGCCTGGTCTTCGGTATCCAGAGACCACCGGTTGCCGATAGTAAGACCTTTAACGTTGAGCAGACTTCGCTTAGTCTTACACCACCTGCCGGTTTCCCTTTAGTAACGGGCTACAAATCTATACTTGCTTCATCTCCTGACCTGACCGGTTATAATGGATCGGGTGGTTCTTTATCCGGTACCGACCCTGAAGATTGTGCGGGTGTATCAGCCTGTCGCAGCAATACGGGTACTACATTCGTAATCAATACCATCAACGCAAATACTAAACTGTATTATGACTTTGGCGCTGGTGCAGTAGCGATCGATGTTACTTCTGGCCCGGTAAGCATACCTAACTTTGATGCCACAAAGCTGGCTATATATGGCCAGGGTGGTGCCGGTACTACAGGTAGCGAGATCGGCTTTGACTATTCCATCACAGATAAGGCAGGAGTAAGCAGCCCTTCTGTTCCTTACCGCATCTCAACAACTACGCCTCTGCCAACCCGGTTATTACTGTTCACGGCAAATAAGGAAGGGGATGATGTTGTTTTAGACTGGGCCACTGCTATGGAGCAGAATAGTAAAGGTTTTGATATTGAAAGAAGCGCAGAAGGAACTTACTGGACGCGGATCGGTAATGCGAACAGTAAAGCCATAAACGGCAACAGCAATCTAAGGCTGGATTATAGCTTTACCGATAAGCAGCCGTTAAACGGTAAGAATATCTACCGTTTAAAACAACTGGACTTTGATGGTAAGTTTGAATACAGTGCTGTGGTGAGCGTAATGCAACAAAGTAAAAGCGGTATTATTGTTTACCCGAACCCGGTAGCTCATGAGTTGATCGTAGATGGCATCCGGGAGAACGATCAGGTGCGCATTTACAACCTTCTGGGCCAGGAATTAAGCGTAAACGCTATAAAAACAGGTAGCAATAAAGTACGCCTGAATGTATCAGCCTTAGCGAACAGTGTTTATTTTGTAGTCGTTACTGGTGAAGAGGATAAAGTGATCCTCCGCCAGCGATTTGTAAAACAGTAAATACCCTATAACCCAAAACTATAAATGGATTTGGCTTGGAACAGGCCGTCTCGTAGGAGGCGGCCTGTTTTGTTGGTGGAAAATAATTGTTTCCCGGACATATGGTGATATAAATTCCCGTGTGCTTCTTAATTCCCGGATTATCAGGGTCTGTAAAAAAGGTCTATATTTAATCAAATTTATTATCATGGCTGGCGTGAAAAACTATGCTTATGTTTGCCCATAAAGTAAAGGCTGCGAAGGAGTATAGTCCATCATTTGCCGAGTGCAGTTATACCCGGGCAATTCTTCTCCGGAGCCTGAAACTGTATTGCGAAGCCGGGAAAGGAAGGCCCTGCCGCAGCCAGCACCAGCTTTATTAATTACAACCCCGCTTGCTTTAATGTAACGGTAACTAAAAAACAAAGCATTAAGATGACCGATTTAAGATTAAAACACGAACAGGTACAGTACATAGAATTTTTATCAAAAGATCTCAATAAAGCAAAGGCATTTTATACAAGGTGTTTCGGCTGGAAATTTACCGATTACGGTCCTCATTATACCGCATTTGAAGGAGCATACGTGGATGGCGGGTTTACCAGCGGGGAGCCGGTTAATGGGAGTATCTTGATCGTGCTTTATTCCGGCGACCTGGAAAATACTTTAAGTAAAGTAAAAGCTGCCGGGGCAACCATCTCTAAAGATATTTTTAGCTTCCCGGGAGGCCGGCGCTTCCAGTTTATCGACCCGGATGGCTATGAGCTGGCAGTATGGTCTGAATAATTCAGGTCCTGGAATAAATGCTTGCATTCCTTTTCATGCAATAGCGTAAGCGATACTTATTTGTTTCTGGATTGAATACAAAAGTTCCGATTTCGACTATTTAATATTTTAAGCCTGACGCAAAGATTAATGTTTGTAAAAGGCGATATGCTCTCAAGCATATCGCCTTTTACAATTTAGTGCCTTCCTGCAAAATGCTTATCTCTATATAACAGTCCTGGCAATAGGTTTTATGAATGCTTTTTCAATATTGCCTGGCAGCCTCGAACATTGCGCTTCCCGGTCCCCCAACAGGCGTTTAAAGAGTGGCTGTATCTGAATAATTGATAATTATAGATAAAGTTGATAAATCAACAATCCTATTGATATCTTATCAATAGCGAGTCAAAGTTCCTGTTTGATTCAGTCGCAACTTTGCATGCGCAAATGTTTGATAACCATTGAATAGTACGCAAATATAATCCCTGTTAGCATCGATTAGAAATCAAAACTAAATTGACGTATGAGACGCATTTATCTTTTATTACTTGCCCTGACCTGCCTGAGCTCAATCACTAAAGCACAGAACAATGTGACCCGCATATATACTGATTTCGGGGGATATTGGCAATCCGCTCAAGGTGCCAATAGCCCGGTACAGCCTAATAATAGTCATAATTTACTGGCATTTAAAGTTGGTGCCACCACCTACTCGACCGGTGTAAATGATGCCTTATTGACTACCAAAGGTGTAACTTTTACCCAACAGAATTTCCAGGCGCTTCCTGTGGCATCTGTACCTACAGTCAACATCAACGGGAGCTCCAATCCAATTGTTATTGGCGTTGGCTCTCAATATGGCGGTGGAAATGGGAATGTAAGCCCGGTACCGGTAACCAGCGATCTGAATAGTTACTTAACGGATGGTGTGCAGGGCTTAGACCTGGGCACCGGGATATATAATATTCCTGGTGGTATTGAATTAAAATACAGCATATCCAATATTCATGCTTCCAAGATTGGCGATGGTATTCCCGACCTGGTACTGACTCAAATCGGGGTTCCCCCATCAAGTACGGTTAACGATGTATACCGGTTTTTTGATGCAAATGGGAATACGGTGGGTAACTCCGTATCGATCAATGTGGCTAATATCCCTGTAGTAGCACAGATCCATATGAAATTTTATACCCCTACCAACCCGCCTACCTACAATAGCGGTTTATATGGAGAAAGAGATCTCCGCCTGGTTAGTTATGATTTTTCGGCATTTGGTATTAATGCTGCTAATATTGGAAGGATAGTGGGGTTTGGGCAGGTGCTTTCCGGTGCCAGCGATCAGGCATTTGTGGCCTACAATGCCTCTTCTGTTACGATCCTGCAATCTGTTTCCGGAACGGTTTTCGAAGATCCTGACGGCGGTGAGCCTAGCGGCACCGGGTATGAGGGAGGAGCGAGAATAACCTTATTGAATGCCGGCAATGTCGTAATCGGAAGTACTACAACCGATGCCCATGGTCATTACTCATTTCCGAATATTGCTCCGGGTAATTACAATGTCCGTCTTACTGTTCCGTCTGGTTACAAGCTTACGGGTTCTTCAAATGGTACTATTGACAGTGTCATCCCTGTGACAGTTGCTAACAGCCCGGCTGTTGCCAACTTCGGTTTGGGGAATACGGCTACCCCGGTTACCTTAATGGGTTTTGAGGTTCATAAAAAAGCCAATACAGCTTTGCTGGCATGGGCTACCGCAACAGAGGAGCAGAATCGTGGCTTTAATGTGGAAAGAAGTGGCGATGGCCGTACCTGGTCCAATATAGGTTTTGTAACGAGCTTGTCTGAAAATGGCAAAAGCACTTTGAAATTAGAGTATGACTACACTGATAATAATCCATTAAACGGGAGAAACTACTACCGTCTGAAGCAGGTCGATCATAACGGCTCCTATGCCTACAGCGATGTGCGGATGCTTACCTTCGATAAAGGAACGACAATTGATATCTATCCTAACCCGGCTACAAGTGCCGTAAACCTTTCAGGCTTAAGCGGCAATGAGCATATTTATCTTTTTGATGTATCAGGTAGGGTAGTAAAACACTTAAAAGCTGATAATGCCATGGTCCAGATCCCTTTAAACAACCTGGATGAGGGGATGTACCAGGTTAAAATCGTAGACCAGGAAGGCAGCACTTCAGCGTACAAAATCATGAAATCAAGATAGTATTAGTATATGGGTCATAAAGTACCCTGTGTACTGAATAAAGGCTGCACTCTAAAAAGGGGCAGCCTCTTCTGTTTTTGCTTTTTGTTTGTGTACTCCGCAGTCTCAGCTACCCATTTCATCAAAGCTAAGACCGGTATTTGAGTTAACTGTTTTATTCACAGTAACGGCTGCGGCGACCTGAAAGGTCGCCGCAGCCGTTACTTTATCATCTATTGAATATGCTAACTGTAAGATTAATCTTCCCGAACCACTGTTAAGCGCCTGTAGCCGGCCGGGGTATTTATATAATATAAGCCGGGGGGTACATTACCACAACGGATTTTCCATACCTTATCCGAGATTTTTTCCAGGGAGAACCGCCCTGTAACATTTTGGCCCATGTTATTGATCACTTTGAAATCCTTTTCATTCATGTTGCCACTTTTAATATGGAAATAATCTTTAGCCGGGTTAGGATAAACTGCCAGGTCTCCATTGTTTTGCTCCAGGTTTACAGATCTTACAGGAGATACATAGCTGGTCCCGTCGAAATCGACCTGCTTCAGGCGGTAAAAAGATTTTCCTGTAAAAGGCTGCATGTCTTGCAGGGAATAGGCAGATCTTTGAGCAGTTGTACCTGCTCCTTTAACCCTTTGTACTCCTTCCCATTTGATGCCGTCCTGGGAACGTTGTACCTCAAAATAATCATTGTTTGTTTCTGTCGCTGTTTCCCATTTAAGATCTACCCATTGTCCTGAACCGGTATAGGCTTCAAAGCTGAGTAGTTTAATACCAAGTACAGTGCCGTTTGATTCCCATTTGGCATATAGTATCAGATTATTGTTGCCCGTATAGCTGGCCCCCTGCGTATAGTTGGTCCCCGAGCCATTATCCAGTGTATTCCAGCCTGCGAAAGTAAAGCCTGTCTTTGCCAGGTTACCGCTATTGCCAGCAATGGTAGCATTGTTACCTGAGGGGTAAGCATTAATACCCGGTGTGGTACCGGCATTATTACCATTGCCCAGGTAGGTAACGGTATAGTTAGTGGAAGAAACGAAAGACGGAGTCAGTGTGGTGTTGGCATTCAGCACAATAGACAGGGGATTGGTAGCGACTGTTCCTGATCCGCCCTGGTTGTAGGTCCAGTTGTTAAAAGCATAGCCGGTACTGGCCAGAGCTGTGATGGAAACAGGAGTGCCCGCAGGATATACTTCGCCATATATTGTGGCGCCATCTACAGTCCCGTTCGCCGCATTATTAACTTTCAGGATGTAATAGTTATCCACCATTCGCTCCAGAGCGCCGGCAGCCGGGGTAGCTGCACGGCTTAAGAAAGTCTCATCGTCATTGATGATATAGCTTGCAGCGCCGCTGCCTACAAGTGTAGTCCAGGTATTGTTAGACATGTTTTTATAGCCTATTACAGGACTACCATTCCCATTGGTAAATCCAACGACACATCCTTTGCCTAAGGCGTAGCTCCCGGTTTTCAAAGTGGGTACGCGCATGCCGTTTATATTCACCAGTAAAGGTTGAAAGCAGGTAGCAGTACCGTAAACATTACCATTGGCGTCAAATATCGAACCTAAAGAACCTCCCGTGAACAGGTCATTGGTAGAGCCATTTGCAGCAATAGCATGGGTACTGTTGCCTATTACAGAGCTGATGGTGCCTGAAGTCGTGGAGTTGGTCATAAACGTGCTGTAATATAAGTTTACGGTTCCTGAGTAAGCTTCAATATCATTAAGGCTAAGTGTCGTAGGTGCACTGCTTGATGTGGGCGCGCTTTTGTAATAGTTATAGCCGAACAGGCAGTTGATCAATACCATTGGCGTGCCGGAGTTCTGCGCGATAGCCCCACCTTTATAAGTACCATAAACCACGTTGCCGGTAAACGAGGAGTTGACTATATATGCGGTTGCAATATTGTTGATGGCCCCGCCTAATTCGGTACTTTGGTTATTGCTGAAAGAAGTATTGTTTACATAAAGTTTAGCCGAGCTGTTATTTTCGCCACCGCCCCCACCACCATTGGTGGCAAGACTGCGGTTTTCAGTAACTGTAGAGTATTCCAGGAATAAAGATGCGGCAGCGCCACTGTTCAGAAATCCACCTCCATAGAACGCCGCGTTCCGGGTGATAAAGCTTTTGTACAGGTAGCAGCTACCCAGGTTATAGATACCTCCACCACCACTCGACCCGGACACCCTGGAGTTGGTAATGGTACATTGGTTGAACTTAGCGGTAGTACCGCTCGCGATAGCTATAGCGGCACCGGAAGCGGTAGTTGCCCCGCCCATAATGGTTAACCGGTTAAAAATAATCGTTTTGTTGCCACTTAAATTGAATACCCGGAATGTGGAAGCCGAACTATTAAAAGTTCCCGCATTACTTAACCCCGGCACCGGTACGGTAATCGTGTAGCCATTACCATTAAATACGAGTGATTTAGATAGGGCTACTTCAGCGGACACTACAATGTGCGCAGTGAGACTGATGGTATCGCCGTCCGAGGCCGAGCCGATTGCTGTGGTAAAAGCGCTATACGTATTTACAGTGTAATTCGCCGCGTAAGTGTTTTTTGCTGTAAAGATGAATGCGAGGGACAGCAGAAAAAAAGCTGCCCCTGCATTCATCCCTGTTTTTAAGTGTTTCATACTTGTTTTTTAGGGAATTTATTTTTGAGATGGATGAATTTTATATCACTATTTAACATTTAAAAGGTGTCAGTAATAGGGCTAGTGAAACACATTTAAGCTAATATATCCTTTTAACTAAATGCAGCTAAACAATTTGAATAGGCCGCAAGTGCTTCATAAACCCGATGAAATAAAAACAAATTTCCGGTAGAGCACAGCTGGAACGCTACATAATGAAATAGTTTTCAATTTGTATTAAATTAAAGTTGATTTTAAATTATAAAGAGTTGCAAAGGTACCACTGCCTAAAAGCGTGAGCAATAGACCCCAGGGTTCAATTTGAAAGGGGCTTAGTGATTTACCACTTAAATCTGATCAAATGAGGAAAGGTTTGTTATCTTGCTGATCCAATGATGGTAACCGGAAGGTAAAAGATTATATTTTGAAATTTATTCAGGCTTTAATATTAGCCTTATTTTGTGGGCAATGGTGTGCAGCAGGCAATATCGTCAACTATACTCAAAAATCGACGGTTAACCTGAGGCCGTATTTTAGTGTAGCCGAAGACGATAAAGAGGGGACATTGAATGCAGACCTGCTTTTTAGAAATCCGGAGCTCTTCAGAGCGTTAAATGACTTTAGTCCCGCTAAGCCGGATAATGTATTCTGGTTATTTACAGAAATTAAAAGCGATACGGATGCGGCAGCTGTACTTTCATTCAGGCATTTGGCGAATGCAACTTTATATGTTTTGCCGGATACGCCGGGAGCCTCTTACGAGCAACGTTATGCAGGGGCTTTTTGCCCCGATAGCATGATCAGCAGCGGCGACAGCCGTTTTCATTTCCGGCTTACCTTTGCCCGGGGTATTAAATACCGTATCCTTATCAGAAGTCTGCATACAAAAAAATACGATCCTGTTTTTGACTTTAAGCTCAGCGACCGGGACTTATTTTATAAAGCTTCAGGGCGCAAAGAGCGCTTAGACTATTGGTTCCAGGGAGCCGGCATGCTGTTGCTGGTATATGTGCTGGTTAACTGGCTGAGTACGCGATACCGTCCATACCTTTGGATGGGGATCTTTATTGCAGGGCTCCAGCTGTACAATTTAGCGCTGAATCGTTACCTTATTGACTGGTTTTTTCCTAATCATCCGGTTGTTGGCTGGCGGTTTACGGTACACTTCTTATATATGGCTATAATTGGTTTGTATTTGCTGATTATTGATTTCTGGAATATAAAAAGTAAACATCCCAATTTGTACCGGCTCGGCAAAGTTATTTTGTGCGGAATGCCGCTGCTGGCGCTGTTGTTTTTCTTTATCAACTATTATACTTCGAACTTCAAGCTCACGAGCCAGATAAATAGTGTACTTTTTATGGTACAATTATACTATTTACTGCGCCTGCTGTCACTTTGGAAAAGTTTTGATAAACAGGAACGTTTCCTGGCATATGGTGTAATCCTTTATCTTGCGGTTGCCCTTTTTGTTTCCGTATCCGTATTTATAGTTGGCGAAAGAGTATTAGGTTTAGTTACTGTTTTTTCAGGTGTATTGCAAACAACAGTTTGCCTGCTTTTCCTGGTCGGTATAAACGGGAAACTCTGGCAAAATGAAGCGGATAAACTACATTACCTCAGTCAGCTGAATGAACTTCAACGGGAGCAAAATCAGCTATTGGAGGCAAATGTTGCCGCAAGGACAAAGGAGCTGCACCAGGGAAAGTTGCAGATAGAGCTGTTGATAGACGAATTGAATCACCGGGTGAAAAACAATCTGCAGCTTTTATATAGCCTCAACAGCCTGCAAGTGAGCGCCCATAAAGATCAGTATGTAACCAATATACTGAAAGACAATGTGGCGCGCATTAAAGCGATGATGCTGGTGAATGAAAGTCTTGATCCGGGAAAAAATAATTCCAGTGAATTGTTTGCTCCCGGAGTGGTTATTAATAAGATCGCGGCACACCTGAAGCAGATCTTTGCCGGTGAGGTTCCGGTCCGGATCAATATTGATATAGAGGAATCTATTATTCTGAATGCTGCATCCGGCCTGTCTCTCGGTCTTATCATCACTGAATTAATGACGAATTCGCTCAAGCACGCTTTTGCCGGTCAACCTGAACCTGAGATCAGTATTTCGCTTTACAGGTCTCTAAACAACTGGGAACTACACTACCGCGATAACGGGAAGGGTATGCTTACACAAAGCAAGGATAGTTTTGGCCTGAATCTAATAAGTGATCTAACCCGTCAGCTCAGGGGCAGCTATAAGATTGACCCGGTTAACGGGGTTCATTATGTGTTTATTTTTCCTAATGTCTCTTAAATGCGTATACTGATTATTGAAGACGAGATCATTACCGGTCGTTTTATTGAGCAGCAATTGAAGGCTAATTTTGATTGTGAAACTATGCTGGCTGTAAACCAGGCAGAGGTGCATGCGCTCATGGCCGGTTTTCTCCCGCAACTTTTGCTCTGCGATATTAATCTTAATGAAGAAAACGACGGTATCACCCTTGTCAAAAATCTTCGTCATGACTACGATTTCGAGGTCATTTTCATCACCTCTTATCAATCCCGTACAATTATCGAGAACGCGCTGGAAACGAAGCCGCTTAACTACCTGATAAAACCTGTTGATGAGGCAGCTATCTTCACGGCGCTCCGCTTAGCCTGGCCCGCTATCGTGAATAATCCATTACTGGGTAATAAGAAAGACGCCACAACTTCATCAGGACTGTTGAGCCCTATAGAGCAAAAAATTGTTCAATTGATCCTGGATAAGCAAACCAGCCAGGAGATCGCGGAGCATTTATTTATAAGCCCTTATACGGTAAAGAACCACCGTCATAGAATTTGCCGGAAGCTGGGCTTAAAGGAAGGGAACAATGCATTGCTTAAATGGGCTATGTACAACTTTAAAAAGCAATAAACTGGAATGTATGATGTATTGCAGGATTACCGTTATCAATATGTTCCACATTCAGGTAAATAGATTAAATGCGGTAATAGCAGGGAACGGAGGAAAGGCTATCTTACGCCTACTGGTTGACTTGATCTTGTTGTTTCCGGTACTTCAGATATTGCATACCGGCGAACAGGAAAAGCAATCCGGTCATCCCGAAAATAAAATGGAGCAGCTGGAATGATCTCAGTAAAATGACCTGCACCGTAATCCAGCCGGTGGAAACCAATCCCTGCAGCACAAGCCAATATCCTTCAGCTTGCTTACGCCTGGCCACCTGCCACAGGACAAACAGGCTCAATATACCGTTAAATACGAGCAGTATGATACCCGGGACCAGGAAGTTATTAAATGGACTAAACGCTAATACAGAGGTACTGATGCGCATCAAAGTGCCGTCGGGCGCTTTAATGAACAGCAAAGCTGAAATGATCGCGGAGAGCCCGTTAACCAGCAGCAAAAGAAGGATTCCGGAACGGGATAGACGTTTGTTATTCATTTATACCATTTAGTACTATAAAGATAAGCTTTAAAAGCCGCATGAGCAGGTCTGCCGGATAGGCCGGTATTGCTTTTGCGTCAGCTATTTTACAAGGGTTTTAATAGTTGTAATTTGCAGAAAAAAGGAATAAATCATGCAAGCGCTTATAAAGAAGTTGACAGCAGTGGAACACGGCTTCAAGCCATTTGAACTGGAAGCACAAAAAATAGTCGATAGTAACACTTTACCGGAGTCGAAAGCTATAGCTGTTGAGCTGCTCCAAAGTGAGTTTTACCAGCTGCGCTGCTGTGCCGTTTTCATCCTGGGGTTTATTGCAGCTGGGGATCGTTCCGTACTCCTTTTACTCAAAAAAACCGCCCGCTCGGATGAAAGCTGGCAGGTGCAGGAAATCATTGCAAAGGCTTTTGATCAATACTGTAAAGATAATGGCTATGAAAGTTCGCTTCCCGAGATCGAAGCATGGCTGGATGCAGAGCATCCTAATGTTTGCCGGGCGGTTACCGAAGGCTTGCGTATCTGGACAGGGCGCCCTTATTTTAAAGCACACCCGGAGGTAGCGATACAGCTCCTGAGCCGGCATAAAGCCAGTGATAGTGAATATCTGCGCAAGTCAGTAGGCAACGCATTAAGAGATATCAGCAAAAAGTATGGAGCCCTGGTTACTAAGGAAACTGAAACGTGGGACCTTAAGGATAAAAGAATTGCCTTTACCTATGATTATGTGCTTAGAAAACATTGATGGATCTGGGTAGACATTGTCTTTATAGTAAAAACCTTTACTGTCAATATCTTGCCCGTTCGATTTTACCTGTATTACTAACCACAAGTAAAGTCAATGCTATACCTACACTAATTGACCTTTGGGGCGGTATATAATATGTCTTTATACTATTGTTTTTCACAGTTATTGCTTAATTCGTAAACAAGCATAATTTGAGAATTTTTCTTCGTTACTCCTGAAAACTTTTCTATCGCCTATCCTTCTATTATTCGAAGGGGCATCTGTATTACTGTTCCGGTATCATTGAAGCGGGTCAATAGTTACGGTATTTATGAACGGGAACTAGGACTGTTTTTCAAATCGTCTTTTAATAACGCCTCGTAACTGCTCTTCATGCGCGTCGCCCCAATTACCTAAAGCCGCAATTACAGGAATCAGTGTTTGGCCAAATTCGGTTAGCCTGTATTCAACTTTAGGAGGTACAACAGGATATATTTTTTTGGTAATTAATTCGTGGTCTTCGAGTTCTTTCAATTGAATGTTCAATACCCGCCTGGTAGCGTCAGGAATTTTACGTTGAAGTTCGCTGGGGCGTTGATGCCCTTCGTTAATAAACCATAACAAGCGGATTTTCCATTTCCCATACAGCACTTCACCAATTAAGTCCAAACCACAGTTTAAGTTTGGTAAGATCTTTCTTGCATACATAAACCAAAATTATATCAATGTTCCAAATTGTGCAATAGGGGATAAATTTATCCCTATTTGAATCCTAATTCCGTACTTGTAAGGGGAGTACATAAGTCTCAACTTTGCCTTAAATAAATGTAGCACATGGAACAAATAAATAATTGCAACAATGAATTAGCGGGCAAGGTCGCCCTGGTAACCGGCGGTACAAAAGGAGCCGGGAGATCAATTGCCTCCAGGCTTTTGCAAGCAGGGGCAAAGGTGATCATTACTGCACGGAATGCACCGGAAGAGGAGAATAACCGCTTGCATTTTATCCAATCAGATTTGAGTAAAAAGGATGAAGCACAAAAGCTGATCGATGAAGTTTTAGCTGCTTATGGGAGCTTAGATATCCTGGTCAATAATTTGGGCTCTTCGGTTAGTCCTGCAGGTGGTTTCGCCGCTTTAACAGATGAAGATTGGGCATCAACCTTTCAGGCTAATTTGTTTGCTGCGGTTCGGCTGGACAGGGGATTTCTGCCGCAAATGATACATCAAAAAAGCGGGGTTATTATCCATATCGCCTCTATTCAGGGGAAGCTGCCGTTATATGATTCAACCTTGCCCTATGCAGCAGCTAAAGCCGCGTTGATAAATTATAGTAAAAGTTTATCCAATGAAGTTACCCCTAAAGGGGTACGTGTGTTAACCGTTTCTCCCGGATGGATTAATACGGAAAATGTTAAGGGATGGCTGGAAACCATCGCGCAGAGTTCCAATATTTCTCTCGAGGAGGCCAGGCAGGGTGTAATGAACGCTTTAGGCGGGATACCGTTTGGAAGACCGGCCGAACCGGAAGAGGTTGCGGAGCTGGTTGGCTTTCTCGTTTCGCCAAAAGCTAATTATTTAACAGGGACCAATTTTGTAATAGATGGTGGAACAGTACCAACAATTTAATAATCTAAAACATAAAAAAATGAATTTACCTAAAGTAGTAGCAGAACTCGTAAAAGCACAAAATGAATTTGATAGCCTTGCTTATGCAAATTGCTTCACCGAAACAGCGGTAGTTTTTGATGAGGGAAAGACGCATTACGGCAGAAAAGAAATAGAGCATTGGATAGAGCTGGCAAATAAACAATATAAGGCATCAATGCAACCTCTTGAGTATTCAGAAGCCGGGCGTACATTGAAGACAGAAGTGTCGGGAACCTTCCCGGGAAGCCCGGTCACAATGATCTATGAATATGAGTTTAAGGACGGACTAATTCAATCCTTGAAAATAATTTAACCATTGTTGCAGCTGCCAAAAAGGTATGGGTGGTAACAGGCTGAAGTGGAAACTTCAGCTTTTTTATTGTCAGCTTTTTATTCGTTCATTGATCTTAAGCGATTTGGTTGCGTTGCCTCAGCCGTTTGGGGGAAATGCTTTAGAAGGATAAAATCTACCTTATAATTGATGAAGGTAATTCTTTATTGCATCATACGCACTGCGGACCGGACTACCTTGAACCCTGGTATTGGATAACCAGGATTATTTATTTTATCTCTTGTTTTACAAACGAAAAGAACAGCATTTAAAGTGCTGCTCCCCTTGTCGCATTGTCTTGTTTAACTATTCAGGCAATGAAGTTATTGTTGGCTTACTCACAACCGGAATTAATATTTTAACGGGAAAAGGCCTCATCAGCGCCTTGATCGTAATTGACCTTTCCAATTTGCAATCCTATTAAGGTTTTGTCTAACAATAGCAATAATCATCAAACCTTAATCCTGACTTTTTTGCTGCTTATTTCCCGGCAATACGCTCCGCTATTAAGATGTAAATGTTTGAATAATAGATAATTATAGGATGGGTTGATAAATTAATAGCGCCCTTGATATCTTATCAAGGGGGCATCAAATATTATAGGAACTGATGATGCCGCATCATCCCATAAAATAATAAAAATAAACTAAGGATGTATATACTTTGCTGTTAAGTAGTCATAGACTAAGAATGTGAAAAAACTTGCACCGCATGTGTTTGGCACGGAATTTATTTTCAATAAGGTGCCGTAGAGGCACAAAAAAGGCAGCACGCTTAACGTACTGCCTGTAATTGGAGTGGAATCGGCGGGATTCGAACCCGCGTCCAAACACCGATTGTGAAAGTTTTCTACATGCTTATTTCATCTATTATTTGTCGGCATATAACAGGAAATGAACAAACCGATTATACACTTAGCTGGATGGTCTTTTGCAGTACGCACAGCCTGGCACTACAGCATTCCGCATTTAGTTTTGAGTCGGCGGCGGAGCCTGGTAGCGAAATCACCTGCTCAACGCGGCCCTAATGACTAACTAATCACTGATTAGGCAGCCATGGCATACTGAGTATTGCCATATAAAGTTTTGAATATTCAGATTCACGTGCTAATTATCCAACGCACGACATGCTTACGCTTCCCCGCTCCTGTGCTGTCAAAACCAGTCGACCCCAATTCTGAACTTTCACAAGATCGCTTGCGCAATCTTCAAAGAACTTTCAAGTACAAAGATACAACATTTCCTGCATATACCTTTTGTTAATTCCTTAATCAGGGAAGGAATGCATGCTTCGAGCGCCTCAACAGGATACTATTCTCTATTCATTATTCACTTTTCAATTATTATCCACCAACAGAGA
This sequence comes from Taibaiella sp., assembly GCA_016786705.1. Taxonomy (GTDB): domain Bacteria; phylum Bacteroidota; class Bacteroidia; order Chitinophagales; family Chitinophagaceae; genus Edaphocola. The sequence continues at coordinate 127,064 of JAEUVV010000013.1, read as the reverse complement.
TGTCTCCACGCGCTGTCGCTTGGTCGACATGACGGCCCTGATATAATTTAAAGCCATGCTTCGAGCGCCTCAGCATGACACATTTCACATTTCTCTATCATTCATCCCTTATCACTTTTTACTTCTCACTTCTCACTTCTCACTTCTCATTAATCACTAATTTATTGGTTCCCTGAAGTTTCTGATTGGTCGAATAGAATATATATTCACACTTTTAAACCCCGACAGATTGTTCCGGTCTATTATAGCAAAACAAAAAGATATTTATTATGAAAAAGTTCATCACCATCGCGGCCTTGCTGGGGCTGACTCTGATATTTAGTGATACCGCTTTCGCACAAAGAGGTCACGGGCATGGCCGTGACAGAGACGATCGCTATGAGCATCGCGGCCGTGGCCATGGCAGAGATCATGACCGGGGCTATCGCCATGATGATCATCGTGGCAGAGGCAATGCTTACGGGCATTACAAAAAACGCCATCGTGATCATTACTATGACGGGCCTAGACATCATCGCCATGGACCACCTTCCTGGGCAAGGGCACATCGCTACAATATGTCCCGCCACGTCTACTTCCCGGAGTATTATACTTTCTATGATGCCAACAGGGGCGGGTATACGTATTGGGGTGGTAACGACTGGGTATTCTCTGCTACAGTACCTTCTTTCCTGGTGAATGTTAACCTGGGCCGTGCCCGTATCCAGATTATGAATGACGTACCATTGGGCTATGCCCCGCAACAATACTACAGGAGATATCATAAACGCTTCCCGGTACCAAGACCATTAGTACCACCGGTGTTTATACCAAGATTCTAAACATAAATAAGGGCTGATGTAATTACATCAGCCCTTATTTATGTTTATCTGCAAAAAACTTAACGTTTTAAGTGTTTTAAGTTGATCACTTCCTGTTTGGTTAAGAAGCGCCATTGGCCACGTTTCAGGTTTTTCTTGGTCAGGCCGGCATACATTACGCGGTCCAGTTTTTCCACTTCATAACCCAGGTGTTCAAAAATACGGCGTACAATACGGTTTTTGCCACTGTGGATCTCTATACCGATCTCGTTTTTCTTCTCCAGGTAAGCGAGTTGATCTACCTGCGTAACGCCATCTTCCAGCTCAAGGCCTTTAATGATCTGTTCAAAATCAGCTTTGGCTACATTACGGTCCAGGGTGACCTGGTAGATCTTGCGGTTTTCATATTTAGGATGGGATAATTGCTGGGCTACTTCGCCGTCGTTGGTCAACAGTAAAAGCCCTGTAGTATTACGGTCCAGGCGGCCTACCGGGAATACGCGCTCTTTAATATTGTCGCCGAAAATATCCATTACGGTACGACGTCCTTTCGGGTCATCAGTAGTGGTAATAAATCCTTTGGGTTTATTGAGTAATACGTAAACCAGGTTTTTTTGAACTTTTAGCGGTTTGCCATCCATTTGGATCACATCTTCCGGCTGTACTTTATAGCCCGGTTCAGTAGCTATTTTACCATTTATGGCGATTTTGCCATTCTTGATCAGTTCTACCGCATCTCGGCGGGAACATACGCCGGAGTGGGCGATGAACTTATTCAAAGGCATGATCTCGTCATTGCCGGATTGCTGCTGCTCCGTGCGAACACCCCTGTTGCCACGGGTATCATAGGCCATTTCATTCGGGTTCTCATAATCGAAATGCTCCAGGAACGCAGCTTGCTTATCGTCTTTGCGATCATGACGGCTATTACGTTCATCACGGTCATTTCTTCTTTCCTTTCGTTCGAAGCTTGGCTTTTTATCACTTTTGGTTTCAAAGCGGTTCTCCAGTTCCACCGCTTCAAATTCTATCGGCTTACGGTCTTCTTTGTCTATTTTTTCTACCTCGCCACGGTCCATACGCTGGCTGTAGGCATTATTCATTACATCCTGGAAGGTTCTCTTCTTAGGCGCATCAGACTCTTTATTGAAGCGTTTCGGACGGTCTTCAAAAGATTTCCTGTCGCCACGGTCTTCACGTTCATATCTTTTGGGCTGATCGCCATATGGTTTTCTTGCTTCGCGATCTTCTCTGTTGAAAGGTTTTCTATCCCCGCGGTCCTCTCTGTTGAAAGATTTCCTGTCACCACGGTCTTCGCGTTTAAATCCGGGTTTATCCCCAAATGATTTTCTATCGCTTCTGTCAAACGGCTTTTTATCGCCACGTTCTTCCCTGTTGAAGGGTTTCCTTTCGCCGCGGTCTTCGCGTTTAAATCCGGGTTTGTCCCCAAATGATTTTCTATCGCTTCTGTCAAACGGCTTTTTATCGCCACGTTCTTCCCTGTTGAACGGTTTCCTTGCGCCACGCTCTTCGCGCTTAAACCCGGGCTTGTCGCCAAAAGATCTTTTTTCTTTGTCAAAAGGCTTTTTATCGCCAAATGCTTTTTTACCATAGTCTTTTTTATCCTGGCGTTGACCATCCTGTCTGGAGCGATCGGTTTTTTTGCTATCCGAAGGTTTACCGGAGTCCTTGTCGAAATTTTTCCAGAAATCCTTACGGTCTGATTCGGTAAATTTCTTTTTGGCAGCTTCTCTTTCAGCCTGGAACTCGTCGGAGTCGTGCTTTTCTGTATGGTTCTTTTTAGGAAACTTTTTGTTCATATATTTAAAAACTATGGCAAAGCCATTTTTATTTTTTATTAAAGATTGGTTTGATCGACGTTGGCTAATTGGCCACAGGCGGCATCTATATCCTTACCCCGGCTGCGTCGCAGGCGCGCGTTCACGCGATGTTTGGCCAGGTAGTCCATAAAACGGTCGGTAACTGCTTCATCCGGCTTTTTGAAATCGGCCATTTCGATCGGGTTGTATTCGATGATATTGACCAGGTCGGCAGGGATCTGGCGGTAAACTTTTACCAGCTCCGCCGCGTCTTCCAGGCTATCGTTGAATTCAGAAAACAGGATATATTCTAAGGTAATTTCGTTCTTCGTTTTTTGGTAGAAGTAGTTTAATGATTCTATCAGCGTCTTCAGGTCATTGCTCTCGTTGATTGGCATGATCTCGTTCCGCTTGACATCATTGGCGGCGTGCAGGCTCAGAGCCAGCTTGAATTTCACCCCGTCATCGCCCAGTTGCCGGATCATTTTGGCTACGCCGGCAGTAGAAACCGTGATACGGCGCGGGCTCATGCCCAGGCCTTCCGGCGAGGTAATGCGTTCAATCGCCTGCATCATGTTCTTATAGTTAAGCAAAGGCTCGCCCATACCCATGAATACGATATTGGTCAGCTTCTTATTGTATCTTTCCTGTGAAATGCTATCTATAAGGGTTACTTCATCTACGATCTCATCCCAATCCAGGTTGCGCATCCGCTTCATATAGCCCGTAGCGCAGAACTTACAGCTCAGGCTACAGCCCACCTGCGAAGATACACAGGCCGTCATGCGTTTGTCAGTAGGGATGAGCACCCCTTCCACGAAACGGTCATCGTGCAGGCGGAAACGGCTTTTTACCGTACCGTCTTCACTGAACTGGCTATGGTCAATACTAACTTTGGGAATGTAAAATAAATCGTGCAGCTTGGCCCTTAATTCTTTGGAAATGTTGCTCATCTCCTCGATAGAACCAATGTTTTTAACCCAAATCCAATCTTTGATTTGTTTAATCCTAAATTTCGGCTCTCCCCATTCGGTCAGGGTTTGCTCCAGCACATCTACAGGTATGTGTCGCAGATTTTTCATCTGTGAATAATATTAAAGTGTAATTACAGTCTGCAAAGATACAGCTTTTTGCTATATATTGTACTGGTCTAATGCCTTTTTTAGCGCAGTTTTAACGGCATTCTTCAATCTGGCGGGCTGTATCACCTCTACACCGGCACCATGAGACAATATTTCACTGATAAAATCCTGGCTCGGGTAGAGTTGCAGCTGGACCAGCAAGCCTTTTTTATCATCATTCAGGATCTGTTGCGAATGATGTAAAGGCATTGTTTTAATATAATTACCTATCCCGTTTTTAAAGAGCAGGGTAATTTGTTCTACAGCCTTTGCTTCTCCATAGATTACGCCAAAGGTATTCTGGAAATAAGTACCCGGTTTAAAATCTTTGTCTTTTTTGAATTTTTTGGTAGAGATATTGACTTCTTCCATGCGGTCCAGGCCAAAGGTTCTGATTGCACCTTTTACACCATCTTCACCGATCACGTACCACCTGTTTTTAAACTCTTTTAAAAGCAGGGGTTTAATGGTACGGGATTCCGCTTGCTCCGCGTCAAATTTACGGTAACTGAAGGTCAGCTCTTTTTGTTGGGTGATCGCCTGCAGGATGCCTCTGAAATGCTCAATCCCTTTAGGTTTCTGGTATTCCATTTGTACGGCATTGGGGATACTGTGGTTGAACTGTAGGGCATTAAAAGTATTAAAGGCCTCGATCAGTCTTGCCGGTACGGTTTCCATACCTTCCTCTTCTTCTATAGAATAGACCTTATCCTTTTCGTTATAGACAATGTCCAGTTTGAACAGGCTTAAGATAGCCGCTTTATCGCGCAGGAAAGTACGATTAGAAAGCGCGTATTTCTGGCCGTCCTGTTCGGCCTGTAATTCCAGGTAATTCTGGATATCGGCCAGCGAGGCCGCACGCTTCATTAATAATTGTACAATATGCAAATAACGCTGGAATACTTCTATCTGGGCCATAAGGGAATAAATCTTTTGTGGCTCAAAAATACTCAGAATTTCCTGCTTTTAAAAGAATGCCGGCCTGCTTATTTTTATGTAGCCTGTAAATAAAAAGCCGCCCTAAGGCGGCTTTACTTAAATTTCTGTGTACTTGATGGTGGCCACAGGGCTGGTCTGGGCTACTAATTTCAGGTAGGGCTGAAAAGCAAAGATGTCCTGGCTGTCTTTATACGCGAAATCAAATTCCTGTATATATCCGGAGGGAAACCGGCCGGAATGATCCAGCAGTTCCGGGAATCTTTCTATATAAGCCTTTCTTTGCTTCTGCTTCAAAGTCGTTTTCCAGTGCTTCATGGCATCATACCTTGAAAGCCGTCTTCCGGCGCCATGCGCGCAGGAATTTAGGGCGGCTGTTGTCGCCGTACTATCGGCCGCCTTTACCAAAAGGCTGCCCCTGGACATGGAAAGCGGTATGACCGCAGTATTACCGGGGATTAATTCCGTGCTTCCTTTACGGTGCATAATACTTTCAGCTTCGAACTTCAGGTGATTGTGCATAGAGTCGGATAGCTCGAAAGGCGTACCGTTTAAGTACCCGGTATGCAGCATTTTGCTATAATCCTGCTTCAGATAATCTTTGTCGATACTGTTTTTATCACAAAGAATGTAGTGGGCCTTCTGTAAGAACAATAAAGTTTTGATACAGAAATTTTTCCTTCTTTGATAGCCGAAGTCCAGTGTTTGCTGGTAATAGTCCCTGAAGCTTTCTTTTAAAAAGTCCTTATGAATAAAGTCGACCTCACTGCCATATTCCTGCGAAAAATCACGGCATAAGGACATACAGTGTTGGTATAGCGCAATGCCCCGGTCCCGGGTGCCGGTATGGCAGATAATGTAAACATCCTCGTCATCTTCTTCGATAGACAGGAAGTGATTACCTCCGCCCAGGCCGTCGTTGGTCATCTTTTGATGCGCGAATACCAGGGCTTTGTAATGTTCTTTTTTGTGAAAGGGTTTGCGCCAATAAGCCTTATTCACCTTCAGGTACATAACACCGCAGCCGATGTCCTTACCAGTAATTAAAGGATAACAATAATCCTTTGTTTCGAAAGCTACGCCAACGGGCAGTGCTTTTTCTGAGCAGTAATGAATGTCGGTAAAAGCACAAATTTTCTGAAGATGAGGCTTCTGTGCATACTGCTGTAACTGATGCATAGCATTTGCTTCAATGCTATCGGCATCACAATAGAATCCAATAGATTGCATGGTCTAAATTTTCTTAAAAAATAGATTAGTTATTGAGGCATGGGGAGAACATCCGCCTCGTACAGAGATGTCAGCAGCCGAATTGTCGGAGGGCAAAGGTAAGATATTTTTTATATTTATTAAATGTATAGGCAGAAATACCACTATTTGATTAAGAACGGTACAAATGCTTGGTCTTGTTTTGCATCATAATATTTTGCGGGTATCATGAGCCTGGCTTTGGGCATCGCTACACCATCATAATCAAAATAAGCACTTATCCTGGTTGATTGTTGAAAATAGAGCTTCAGTAATTTCTTGTTATTAAAATAGGCCCAGTAAGGACTGGTATTTTCAAAGGAGGCGAGCTCAGTTATTGTGCCATTACCTTCATACTGCACAAAATAATAGCCTTGCGTACCACATAATTACCCCTGGTTTTGATAATGCGCTACCAAAACAATACTATTAGTATAGAGAGTGACCTGGTCATAATAAGGTTTTGTGTTTTATTTTTTGAAAATACGATAAAATAGTGAACAACTCAATCAGGTCCTGCTCGCTCCTTTTGTTTTGTTCCCCATCTTCCACGCTCCACTTTTTACTATTCATTATTCACTTTTCACTTTTCACTTCTTACTTCTTACTTTTCACTTTTCACTAATTACTATTAACCATTTAAGCAGGAGTAAAATGGCGTTTCTTGAAAAAATAACCGGTTACGCCGGCCCCTATCCAGGCTAAAACAATGTCTTTATGGGCGTCCCATACATCACCTTGAGTAGCCACATAAGTTTCCCCGGTAGCGGAGTCGGTAAATTCAGCTACGGTCCATTCTATCAGTTCAAAAATGGTGGCCAGGCACAAAATAAAAGAGCAGCTTAATAGTAAAAGCCAGCGCGAGGGTACTTTGTATTTATTATAGAGTAAGTCCATCACCGGGTAAATCATAAATACGCCGAAGCCGGTATGTACAATCCTGTCATAAGGATTGCGCTCCAGCTGGTAGGTGTTTTGCAACCATTCGCCAAAGGTGTTATGGGTATAGGCGTTTTTGGCGCCAAAAGTATGGAGGGCTAAAAATAAAAAGATACTTAAAATGCTCCAGTCCGAGAACTTAAAATGCTTTTGACTGAACAGCAGGGCCGGTATAAATATAAGGACCAGTAAATTTTCGATCCACCAGTTGAGTTCATCCGTATTGTTTATATAACAGTATAGCCAGAAAAGCAGGAAACCGCCCAGCGTCAGGCGCGCAAATCTATTAGTTAACAAAGGCTTTCTATACGTTTCGGTTATAGTAGTCATAGTTTTTTTAGCATGAAAATAGCGGTTTTTTTGTAATGTAAAAGAACAATGACAACAAGCATCACATAGTTAAGCCAAAAGCTGTCATGGAAAGAAAAGCGCCACCTGGCATTATCCCGGGTGGCGCTTAAAATTTCAGGTATTTTTTGTTATCTTATCCTTCCTGGTGGAACGGGTAACGATAGTTAGTTACCGGTACAAAAGTTTCCTTGATGGTACGGGCGCTCAACCAGCGATATAAGTTCAGGGCAGAACCCGCTTTATCGTTAGTACCGGATGCACGGGCGCCGCCAAATGGCTGCTGGCCGACAACCGCACCGGTTGGTTTATCATTGATATAGAAATTACCTGCCGCATTCGTTAAACGTTTCGTCAGGTATTCGATCGTTAACCTGTCTTGCGCAAAAATAGCGCCGGTCAAAGCATAAGGAGAAGTAGCATCTACTACATCCAGCATTTTGTCCCAGTCTTTTTTGTCATAAACATAAATGGTCAGTACCGGTCCGAATAGCTCTTCGCACATGGTTACATAATCAGGTTTCGCGGCTTCGATGATGGTTGGCTCGATGAAGAAACCTTCTGTTTTATCGTATTTACCACCCGCGATGATTTTAGCGGCCCGGCTTTTCTTAGCGGCATCAATAGAAGCGGCCAGTTTGTCAAAAGATTTTTCGTCGATAACGGCGTTGATGAAATTGCTGAAATCGTCTACAGGACCCATTTTAAGGGTTTTCATTTCAGCGATCAGTTTTGTTTTGATCTTCTCTGCCAGGTTAGACGGGAGGTAAGCACGGGAAGCCGCGGAACATTTTTGACCCTGGTATTCAAAAGCGCCTCTTAAAAGGTTAGCCACAACCGCATCTACATCAGCGCTCGGGTGTACATATACGAAGTCTTTACCACCGGTTTCGCCTACGATACGCGGGTAAGAACGGTAGTTAGGGGTATTTTTACCAATGGTTTCCCACATCTGGTTGAAGACGCCTGTAGAACCGGTAAAGTGCACCCCGGCAAAGTCTTTATGTTTGAAACAGATATCGCCGATAGATGGACCGCTGGCATATACCAGGTTGATCACGCCATCCGGTAAGCCTGCTTCTTTCAGGATCTCCATGAAGATGCTGGCAGAGTATACCTGGGTATTGGCCGGTTTCCATACTACGGTATTACCGCACATGGCAGGTGCTGTAGGCAGGTTACCGCCGATCGCCGTGAAGTTGAACGGGGTGATCGCCAGAACGAAGCCTTCTAGAGGACGGTACTCGGTACGGTTTTGCATACCCGGGCCGGAAATAGGTTGTGTTTTATAAATTTCGCTCAGGAAGTGTACATTGAAGCGTAAGAAGTCGATCAGCTCACAGGCGCTGTCGATCTCGGCCTGGTAAGCATTCTTACTTTGGCCCAGCATGGTAGCCGCGTTCATTCTGAAGCGGTATTTGTTAGCCAGCAGGTCAGCGGCTTTCAGGAAGATAGAAGCCCTGTGTTCCCAGCTGGTATTCGCCCAGGATTCTTTAGCTTTTAAGGCTGCGTCTATCGCCCTGTTGATGTGTGTTTCATCACCCATGGAGAACTGGCCCAGGAGGTGTGCTCTTTCGTGTGGCGGGTAGATGTCCACTTTTTTGTCTGTACGAACTTCTTTACCTGCGATATACATAGGTATATCACGTTTCTTTCCTTTCAGCTCTTTAATGGCGGCCTGTAACTGGATAGCATCGTCGCTACCGGGTGCATAAGCGCGTACCGGCTCATTCGGCGGCATGGGGAAAGAAAAATAAGCGTTATTCATAAAATAAAAATTAGATTTAAAATTTGTGCAAAGTTATTTCAAAATTGGCTGATTAGCTAATTTCGGTTACGAGCGGGTTGTCTATACACTTAGTTATTGGATTTTTACCAGGTTACTTTTTACTCGATATTTTGCTGACCCCGCTCTCATAATTTTTATTACCTTAGATTGCAACTTTATAAATGCATTGTAGAAAATGGCATATATGTTGCTGGTTAAACTAATATTTTTTATTTAAAATATTAATTTAGCTTAACAATTTACAGCTTGTTTATTATCTTAGCATTTCACCATACTTAATATATAACTACAATGAAGAAAGCTTTATTACCAATTGTTTTACTTCTTGGTTCTGCCCTAACGAACTTTGGGCAAACCACGTCAACTGTACTTTTTGATAATTACACTTCGACAACAAACAATGATTTAAAAAACAATTTTACAGGTAATTACACATTTGAGCAAGTGGCCAACAGTGGAATATCCGGAGGGGCCGTTAATATCACTGGCAATAGTACATACGGTGGTCACGAAAATGATTTGTTTGCCATATTTAAAGACACTTTTGATATCAATGCTGCGACGATCAAGGCATCAATTTGCTTTAAACATGCTGTTGGCGTAGATGATTTATATCCATCCACGATTTTGAAAATACAAACTGCCGGGGCGCCTGAGTGGACAATTTCTCATTATATACAAGCAGAAGTATCTATTGATGAAACATCAACTCAAAAATTTGACCTTACGATGAAAGGTGTAAGTCATAGTGCCAGTAATGGTTTGGCTGCAAATGCACTTATACCTGGAAATTGGTATCGGTTGTCTTTAACCGTTCAAAAAAATACTGCTGTCGGCGCAACAGACTCTTTAGAATGTACAGCGCTTTTAGAAAATCTGGGGGCATCTGGAACTGCTTCTCCCCAAGTTGTTTCCAGTAAGACAAGTTGGTTTAGATATGTATATGATTTTTATAATACAGACTATTCGCTTGTTGTGGGAATCGTGGGCAATAAAGATGGAGGAGTCACACATCTTGATAACTTCTCGGTCACTGGAGTATTGAAAAATGGTAGTACATCAATTAATCCCATTAATTTAAATGAAAATATTCGTATCTCAACTTTTGTCAATGATAAACTGCAAATGTATGTGGATCAAAATCTAGGGCTTGAATACCATATCTTTAATAATTTAGGACAATTGCAAGAAAAGGGTAACCTCAGACAATACAAAGAAGTGAATTTGAGTAACTACAGTAGTGGTTTATATCATATTAAGTTTAGGAGCACAAAAGGCTATGCAAATAAGAAGTTTACTAAAATGTAATATCAAATTATAGTATCGTGAGTAATTAGTTTGTTATAACTGTATTCATTACTCAACATCATTTACACAAAAAGATGTGCCGATTTTCACCGGCACATCTTTTGTTATATCATTAGCACATTGAAAAACTATCTTGCCTTAATCACTCCTGCAAAATCAGCAGCTACTAAAGAAGCGCCACCAATAAGGCCGCCATCCACATCAGGCTGGGCAAATAACCCGTCTGCATTAGAAGGCTTAGCGCTGCCGCCATACAAAATGCTGGTTGCATCCGCTACCGCCGCACCATATTTTTGCGCGATCAGGCTACGGATAAAGGCATGCATATCCTGCGCCTGCTCATCACTTGCGGTCAGTCCGGTACCAATGGCCCAGATCGGCTCATAAGCGATTACGATATTTTTAAATGCGGCTTCTGAAAGGTGGAACAGGCCGTTTTCAATCTGGGTCTGGATATGACTGTTTTGCGTGCCGGCCTCACGAATTTGTAAAGGCTCGCCGCAGCAATAGATTACCTGCATTTCCTGTGCCAGTACCGCATCTACTTTTTTTGCCAGTACCGCATCGGTTTCCCCGAAGTATTCGCGGCGTTCAGAGTGCCCCAGGATCACATAATCTACGCCTACGCTTTTCAGCATTTCAGCGGATACCTCACCGGTAAACGCGCCGGATTTTTCCTGGTGACAGTTTTGGGCGGCTAAGAAAAAGCCTTTCCGGTCCTTTATCAGGCTTGCCGTCATTTCCAGGCTGATAAAAGGCGGGGCGATCACTACTGCTACCTCATCACGCAATTCAATACCTGAATGCAGGATATCTTCTACCAGCTGTTTCCCTTCAAAAAGGTTCTTGTTCATTTTCCAGTTGCCGGCTACTATTTTTTTTCTTGCCATTATTATAAATGATTAGGATTAGATGAAATATGGATTTAAATGCGCCACAATACTTAATTATACTGCTGGCTGTTTTTGCAAATGTATTTTAAAAGTTCGATTTCTTCCGCGCTTGGCTCCATGCTTCTCCTGGCCATCATGCGCTTAGCGGTATCAATGGCTTTGTCGAACTGGTAGGAGGTACGGTCGTTTTTGCCGCCCCAGCTGAAAGATGGGATGAATTTATCCGGGAAATCGCCGCCGTAAATATTACAGCTCACGCCCACAACGGTACCGGTATTGAACATGGTATTGATGCCGCATTTGGAATGGTCGCCCATGAGCAGGCCGCAAAACTGCAGGCCAGTTCTGATCATCCGGTTTTCATGCTCGCTCCAGATGCTTACCTCATCATAGTTATTTTTAAGGTTGCTGGAATTGGTATCCGCGCCCAGGTTACACCAGGCGCCGATAACGGCATTGCCCAGGAAGCCGTCATGGCCTTTATTGGAATAGTCGAAGAAAACAGTATTGCTGATCTCCCCGCCTACTTTAGAACCATGCCCGATAGTGGTGGCGCCGTAAATTTTAGCGCCCATCTTGATCGCGCCGTGCTTGCCCAGATATAGTGGACCGCGTAGCATAACTCCTTCCATAACTTCCGCGTCTTCATCAATAAAGACCGGGCCGGTACTCGTATTGACTACGCCGTCATAAATCTTTGCGCCTTCAGCAAGGAACAGGTTTTTAGGATCGCCGATTATCCGTATGCCTTCAGGTATGGGTGCAGATGTTTTATTGTGGGTCAGTAGTTCGAAGTCGGCGCGCAGGGCATAATCATTCAACACAAAAATATCCCATACATTTTTCAGGGCAATGATGGCCTCTTTATAGACTACCGGTTCGAAATCTTTAAGGCTGCCTTTATTAATGGCTTCATAATCCAGCTGCTGCTCTGTACGGATGGCAATCACCGTTTCTTCCTGTACCAGTGCCTGCCCGGGCTTGAGGTTGCTGACTACGATGGCTAAAGGAACGTTCGCGAAGACATTACCGTTAAGGTACAGGTTATCGTCGCCATAATGAGCAGGGAAAACCTTGCTTAAAAGAGCTGTTGTAATACTTCCACTTGCTGTCGCCTGCAGGTATCGTTCCCAGCGCTCGCGCATGGTGAGGATACCACAGCGGATATCTGCTGCCGGGCGGGTGTGGGTAAAGGGAAGCAAGTAGGCGGCGCGTGCCGTGTCAAATAGGTTGATCTGCATTTTTTATAGATAAAGTAACTCTGCTAAAAGGAAATGATAGGCTCTGGAAATAGGTGAAGCGTTTAATCAAAAGTTTTGTTCATAAACTCAAGTAAAGGCCGCAAGGTAGCAAAGGCATCCAGGCAATTTTGCACCAGCTTGTCCGAGGACAGGTCTTTATTGCTAAGTGGTTTAAATACAGTAAAGCTTTTTAGTTTCAGGTACTCTATAGCCGGGTTGTCGGCCTCATAACCTTTGGGCGGGCGCGACAGCTTATCCTCTTCGTTTAAGCCTTTAAATGTCTTTACAAATTGTTTATCGGAAATGATATGGTGAAATTCGTTCCAGTTATAATCAATTTCCTGGCGGATATTTTTCAGGTGCTCCGCTTCCGGCATCCAGATACCGCCGCCTACAAAAGAACTGTTGTCGGCAATATGTATATAATAACCACCTTTGGGGCTTTTTTTGCCTTCCGGATTTAAATGCACCCCAAAATTAGTCTTATAGGGGCTTTTGTCTTTTGAGAAGCGTATATCCCGGTTGATGCGGAACAGGCAATCTTTAGGGTTGATGGTGGCAAATTCAGGCTGATCGGCGGAAAGACCGTCAAGCAGTGCCTGTACAAATACAATCAATTGTTTGCGTTCACCCTCATACCACTTTTTATTATTGTCCATCCACTCTTTGTGGTTGTTCTCTGCCAATGCTTTTAAAAAACTGAGATTAGAACCTATATTCATATAAATAATGAGCTATTATGTAGATAAAGGGTGAAATTACAAAGGAATTTGCATATTCTTGTAGGATAAGCCTTCGGATAGAAGCATTCTTTTATATAATTAGTTCGTAAATTTGCGTTTCCGTATGAGGAGATCATTTAAACTTAAATCGGGTATGAGGTATTACATTTCGTTTTTATTTGCTGCGGCAGTATTGTTTGGTGCTAAAAACAGTTTTGCGCAGAAATTCTATGAACGTAATGAGTATGGCATTATGGGCGGCGCTTCCCAATACTTCGGGGACCTGAACCCTGAATATGGGTTTAAGAGCATCAATGTAGCTGCAGGCGCTTTTTACCGTTATTATTTTAATCCATATGTTTCCCTCCGCATGGGATTGAATTATACACATCTTTCGGGTAAAGACAGCGATTCGGAAAATCCCTTCCAGCAGGCACGTAACCTGAGCTTCAAAAATGATATTATTGAGCTGATGGCTATGGGTGAGTTCAATTTTTTCTATTTTATGACCGGTGATGAAGGACGTCGTTTTACGCCCTATATGGTTTTGGGTGTTGGCGCGTTATATTCCAATCCTTATGTCATTCATGGCGGGCGCAGAGTGGGGCTGAAGGGTTTAGGTACTGAAGGACAGAATTTTGAAGAATATGCAGACCGGAAGTATAACAGGATCAACGCGGTTATTCCTTTTGGTGCCGGTATCAAGTACTGGATAGCCCCGGGGATTAACCTGGGCGTGGAATTTGTGCATCGCTTTGCCCTGACCGATTACCTGGACGATGTGAGTACCAACTATGTCGGTGAGCAACGCTTCCTGACCCCTAATGGCCGGCCTACGACTTCTTCATTGCTCCAGGACCCTTCTATACTTGTAGATGGGGGGAAACTGGGTATTGAAGGCCGGCAAAGAGGAGACCGGGCCACTATAGACCAGTATTTTGTAGGTCAGATCACGCTTTCGTTCCAATTGAAAACTTACCGGTGCCCTTCGGACCATCCGCTTTGGAACCAATAAAAAATATTTGAACGCGCCGCATGAGGCGCGTTTTCTACTTGTAATAAAAATATAGAATTATATATGGCAGTAATTTTTGACATGGACGGGCTCCTGCTGGATACCGACCCGGTTATATGGCTGGAAAGTATGCACCAGGTGGCTGCAAGATGCGAGGTGGCGGTAAGCACCGAGCTGCTGAAGCATACTAAGGGCCTGCGTATCTATGAAGTGACCGGCTTCTGGAATGAGCATTTTGGCTGGCAGGATTCCGGGAAAGCCTTGCAGATGGCAGAGGATATACTGGATACGGTGATCAGTATTTCCCATACTAAAGGTAAAATTCTCCCTGGGGTCATCAATTTGCTGGAAGCCTGTAAAAAAGAAAATATCGCCATAGGCCTAGCCACATCTTCCCCTAAAAGATTGGTAGACAGCCTGCTGGACTTTTTTGGTTTAAGGCATTATTTTTCCTGCATCAGTACAGCTGATAATTGCCGCCTGGGTAAGCCGCACCCGGAAGTGTATCTCAACTGTGCAGAAGCGATGCAGGTCCTGCCCTGGCGCTGTGTGGCTTTTGAAGATTCGGTCAATGGCATGGTAGCGGCCAAAGCGGCTCGTATGCAGGTAGTTGCCGTACCGGAGGCCAGCCACTACAATGATCCGCAATTCGGCCTGGCAGATCTGAAGTTGACCACATTGGAGCATTTTTCTTTAAATGATTATAACAAGTTGCTTCAGCTGTAAAGACAAACAGGTGATTACAAATTTTTAAACATCAATTTTTCATACATTTGCCACATGAAAAAACAATTTTTATACGTATTTGTAGCTTTAATGTGTCTGGGCTATACGACTCAGGCGCAAGTGGGCTTTGTAAGCCGTGCGGTCATTTACCAGAGTATTCCCGGTTTTATAAATGATCTGAAATCAATTGACAGTATGCAGGCGGCTTATAATAAGGAAATGCAGGTGCAGGGAGAGCAGTTACAGACCAAAGCCAGAAGCCTGATGGCGGCTTATAGCCCGAAAGCCAATGAAACCTTAGACGCGATCAAAAAAAGAATGACCCCTGCAGATACCATGGCTTTAAAAAAAGTATTTGATGATAATGTTGTCCTGGAGAATAAAGGAAAGGGCTATGACGCAAAGATCGCCAAATTGCAAAAAGAAAAAGTGGAGCCGGTATTAGCTAAAGTGGATGCCGCGATCAAAAAGATGGCTATAGCAGAAAACCTGGATGTTGTTTACTTTTTTGAAGATGTAAATACCAGCCTGGCTTATATCAATGAAAAAAGAAATTATACCGAGCAGGTCATTCAACTGTTGAAATAAAGTATGAAATTTTCATGCATATATAGGATAAAAGAGTAAGCATAAGCTTACTCTTTTATGTTTTAAGACAGTTTAACCGGTAACGCAGTTCTTGAGTCATTTAAATATGACAAAAAAATGGATTTCATAATTGGGGTAGGTCATTTGTTCATTCAGGAGCTTAAAAATGACATAAAGACTGCCATTTTTGCATTTTTATAGCATTTGGCAATATAATTGAGTTTAAAGAGTAAAACACAAAAAGCAAATAAAAGGAAATAAATATTATGGGAAAAATCATAGGAATTGACTTAGGAACAACGAACTCATGTGTTGCAGTAATGGAAGGTAATGAGCCGGTTGTTATTGCCAATGATGAAGGCCGCAGAACTACGCCTTCTGTTGTTGCATTTTTGAAAAACGGAGAACGTAAAGTAGGTGATCCGGCAAAGCGCCAGGCGATCACTAACCCGGTTAACACGATCAGCTCTATTAAACGTTTTATGGGTGCCCGCTTTGATGAGGTGACCGGAGAAACAGCGCATAGTGCTTATAAAGTGGTAAAGGGAGATAATAATACCCCAAGGGTGGATATTGAAGGCCGTTTATATACCCCACAGGAAATTTCTGCAATGATCCTTCAGAAAATGAAGAAAACTGCGGAAGACTTCCTGGGACAGGATGTGAATGAAGCGGTAATTACCGTTCCAGCCTACTTTAATGACGCGCAGCGCCAGGCTACAAAAGAAGCCGGTGAGATCGCGGGCCTGAATGTAAGAAGAATTATCAATGAGCCTACAGCAGCCGCTTTGGCTTACGGTTTAGATAAAAAAGGACAAGACAGCAAAATCGTTGTATTTGACCTTGGTGGTGGTACATTTGACGTGTCTATCCTGGAATTGGGTGATGGCGTTTTTGAAGTAAAATCTACTAATGGTGATACACACCTGGGAGGTGATGACTTTGATAAAGTGATCATGGACTGGTTAGCAGATGAATTTAAAGTAGATCATCCTACTGTTGACCTGCACAAAGATCCTATGGCCTGGCAACGTTTGAAAGAAGCTGCAGAGAAAGCAAAAATTGAGCTGTCTTCTTCTCAGGAAACCGAGATCAACTTACCTTATATCACTGCTATTGACGGCGTACCGCAACACTTGGTACGTAAGTTAAGCCGTGCTAAATTTGAGCAGATCGCTGATAGCCTGATCGAGCGTACTTTAGAACCTTGTCGTAAAGCATTGAAAGATGCCGGTATGGACAAAGGAGAGATCGACGAAGTGATCCTGGTAGGTGGTTCTACCCGTATCCCTAAGATCCAGGAAGTAGTAGAAGCGTTCTTCGGTAAAAAACCAAACAAATCCGTTAACCCGGATGAGGTAGTAGCGATTGGTGCTGCGATCCAGGGTGGTGTATTGACCGGTGATGTTAAAGACGTATTATTGTTAGATGTTACCCCGCTTTCTTTAGGTATCGAAACTTATGGTGGTGTGATGACTAAACTGATCGAGTCTAACACAACTATCCCGACTAAAAAATCAGAGACGTTCTCTACAGCCAGCGATAACCAGCCAAGTGTTGAGATCAATGTAGTACAGGGTGAGCGCCCGATGGCCAATCAAAACAAATCTCTAGGTAAGTTTGTATTGAACGATATTCCACCGGCTCCAAGAGGCGTACCTCAGATCGAAGTTATTTTTGACATCGATGCGAATGGTATCCTGAATGTAACGGCAAAAGATAAAGGTACCGGTAAGCAACAAAATATCCGTATCGAAGCAGGTTCCGGCTTAAGCAAAGAAGAGATCGAAAGAATGAAGAACGATGCGAAAGCTAACGAAGAGGCGGATAAAGCGGTACGTGAAAAAGTTGAAAAACTGAATATGGCGGATGGCCTCATCTTCAATACGGAAAAGCAGTTGAAAGAGCATGCGGATAAAATTCCGACGGATAAAAAATCGGCTATTGAGTCTGCTCTGACTGAATTGAAAGAAGCACATAAATCAGAAAACATTGATGGCCTGGACGGTGCAATGGAAAAACTGAACGCTGCATGGAATGCTGCCAGTGAAGATATCTACGCACAAGGCCAGCAAGACCCGAATGCTGGCGGCGCACAGCAAGGTGCCAACCAAAATGCTGGTGGAGATGATGTAGCTGATGCCGATTTTGAAGAAGTAAAATAAGCTTTTATTTTTAGCTTAATCATACAGGGGACGATCCGTAAAGGGTCGTCCCTTTTTGTATTTAGAGAGAGGCTAAGTTTCATTTTGAATAATTAAGCTGTTGCTATCATAAAGATTGGTTCCTGACGTTTTAATAATGTTTATCTTTACAAGGAGTAGTAAACGTATTTGTGTTCCATGGATTTTTTGCACTATCAACCTCAATCCGAAGTTTTAAAGCAGTTTATAGATTTTTTCTATTTTTTAGCAACCGACTATGAGGAACCGGTCCAGTTTTATGCTTTCCCGCATTACCATAAACCGCTCAATATTCACCGTGGTTTCGAATATGAAATAAAAGAGCAAACAATTAGTGTAAAAGGAATCCGGGACGGAAAGCCGCAAATGCTTTTGCAGGGCGTATATACTGAGCCTATACTGGTACGCTTCAGCGGCAGTATTTCAAAACTGACCATTATATTTAAAGACGGGGCTTTGAGTAATTTTATGACCGATGACTTTGCTATGGTCGCCGGTAATCATACCCAGGTGTTTGAAGCCTGGAAAAATGCCCCGGGTTATAATGTATTTATTCAATCTTTTTTCAGGGAAAAAAGCCATGTTGCACAGCTGGCATTACTGGAGGCATTCCTGTTATCTATATTGAAAGTAAGGGAAGACTGGCCTTTGTACCAACAGGCGAGTGTCTTGCTGAAAGATATAGATTGCCGCTTGAAAATTTCGGATATTGCGCAACGATTGTTCCTTTCTGAGCGAACACTTTACCGGCTTGTGTTTAAATATAATGGCCTCTCCCCGCACAATTTCAGGAAAATAGCCCAGTTCCGGTACTCGCTGGAAACAAAACTGGTGGCAGAAAACTTTAAAAGCCTTACGGACCTTGCTTATGGCAGTAATTATTATGATGCCTCCTATTTCAATAAAATTTACCGGTCCCTGACCCTGAAATCACCTAAAGCTTTTTTTCAGAATGTAGCTACTTATTGTAATAAGAAAATGATCTTAGAAAGACAGTGAGAAAATTGTCTGAATTCTACCATTTTTTGAGTCATAGCTCATCTAGCTTTGTAGCCAAATTAGTTATGTTATGAAGAAGTATTTGATTTTGATCGTTGCGGCCTGCATGGGATATAGTGCAGGTGCACAGCAGACAGGGAGTTTTAACAGCTCGGTTACCTTTAATGGCAGCGCACGTACGCTGGCCAACTTTGTTCCTGCAACTTATACCGCGGCACAACCGCATAAACTGGTCATCGCCCTGCATGGTATGGGTGATGTCGCAACTAATTACCGGAATGCGCTGGTGAATTCCTTAGCGTTCCAGGCTGCATTTCCTAACACTATTCTTATTTGTCCTGATGGCGGTAATGACCAGGGACGTGATTTTTATCAGCCGGCAGGCGATGAGCTGATTATCGAAGAAGCGATCAATTATGCCCGTACCAATTATAATATCGACACAAATGAAATCATCCTGCAGGGTTTTTCCCTGGGAGGCAGAAGCGCACTTAAATATGGATTGGATAATGTTGCAAAGTTTAAGGCATTATTGCTGAATACGCCCGCTATACAGGGGGTGAAAGAAGCGGCTAATAATGCCCAGTTTACTTACAATTTTGCCGCGGCCAGTGAACTGCCGGTTTATGTAACCATAGGGAATAACGATCCTTTGTATAATGAACCGGTTAACAGGACTGTTGCCCAGCTTGTTGCAAATGATGGAAAGGTTGCCTATAAAATCTTTGCCGGGGCGCATACCGTACCTGGTTTTCAGGACTACCCGTACTCCGCCTTTTTTAATCAACCTTCCAGTAACGGTGCGGATGCCGGTATTTACAGCTTGAATGTTCCGGAGCGCAGTTGCGACGGGATTATCGGTTCAAGTATACTTTTTCAGAATACCGGTAATGTAAACCTGGATAGTGTACAATTCGTGTTTGGGGTAGGGAATGACCTGGATACAGTAAAATGGCAGGGCAACCTGGCGCCACATGAATCTGAGCTGATTAATTTACCTTATTTTAATGCAGGCAACCTGGCTACCGATCACTATGATTTTAAAGTGGGCGTGGCAGGTATTAATCAACTTACTGCTGATACATTTACTGATTTTAATACAATGCAAAAAACGGTGCATGTAATGCAGGATGCATTAAGCATTCCCTTTGAGGAGCGCTTCCAGAATGAATCTTCATTGTCCAGGTGGGCATTTAATAACTCCGGGGATTATATTCTTCCTTTTGAATATTATGAAGAAGATGATGCCTTATTCAGTCTGAATTCAATCTTTATTTTTGATAATGCAGGCACCCGCGAAGAAGTGATTAGTCCCAGGCTGGACCTCAGGAACCAGGCGAATGTTTATCTTCATTTCAATGTGGATTATAACTATGTAAAATATACACCGGATGTATTTGCCGATACTGTTTTTGCAGATACGCTAGAGGTGCTGGTATCTACAGACTGTGGGGCTACCTATACTTCCTTGTTCAAAAAAGCCGGTGCGGACCTGAGCGGGCATGATGCGCCGATACTGAACCCCTTAAGTATTGACGCTGTTGCCCTGGCTAAGGATGAAAGTAAATACAAATCCTTTACTATTGATATCAGCCAGCTTGCCGGTCAGGAAAGTGTAGCCTTTAAGTTTAGTTATATTTCAGCACTGGGCGGGTATATCTATCTTGATGATGTAGTGGTTAATAGTGCTCCGCTTACTACAAAAAATGTAGCTGTAAAACAAGCGGTATTGAACTTGTTCCCTAATCCTACCGAGGGATTATTACAGGTAGCGCTTAATAATGGAAAATCCATTGAGTCTGTTGTCGCCTATAATATTAACGGGCAGGAAGTACTGAACAGTAAAGGTAGCGGTAACTCTGTACAGCAGATTGATGTTACCCATTTGCCAGCCGGCATTTACTGGCTGCAGCTTGGCAGCGGAAGTGAGCAATTCAAAGCTAAGTTTGTAAAACAATAAAAGTAATAGTTAATAATAAAAATAGCTGCAGATCATGGTCTGCAGCTATTTTTATTATCGCTGGTCCGTATTTATTTGATAACCGTGAACTGTTGTGCGGCGTTAACAGCACCAGAACGCAGGTCTAATAAATAAGCACCTGAATTTAGTTGTTCTAAGTTTAGGGTACCGGTACGGTATATTTTTTGTTCCAGCACTTTTTTTCCTGAAAGGTCAAATACAGTGGCTGTAGCTTCGTGCTTTTTAAGGTCGATATACAGTCTGTCTTTGGCCGGGTTAGGATAGATGGTGGCCATATCTTTGAACGCAGTATTTATGCCCATGCCCGAGCGCCTTAATCTTCCGATCATGGATTTGTATTCAAAGTCGGGGCCGGATATACCGGTAGCCGCTGTGCCGGCAAAAACAATTTTTTGATCAGACTGCACTTCAATGCCGCCCACCAAATTTCCTAATTCAATATCACGGACAATCTTTACCGCGTTATTATCGTTAAAAGAAACATCAGGTGTGCCATTCGCAGTAAATTTCACCAGTCCGGAATATAAAGAGTCATAGTTGCCATAGTTGACTATTAATTGATCATCATTAAGTACATAAACGTTGCCGGTTTCTATGTCGCCGCTTTCCGGGACCATTGTTGCCACTCCCTGGGTGCCGAAAGTGTTATCCGGTGAGCCGTTAGTAAGCAGCCGGATCAGCATAATTTTTGTATCTGCCGAAGAGCTGTTAGGATCATAATTATAGCCTCCGATAATGATCTTGCCATCACTTTGCAGGTTCAGATTCTGGATCGCTAAGTCCTGTCCCGGAAGGGTATAATTAAACTTGCCATTCACACCAAATGCAAGATCGGTAGTGCCGTTACTGTTTAAGCCGTAAACTATAATTTCACTCGTGTAGCCGCTCCCGAATATATCATTAATATAGGCCGCTACCAGTATCTTACCGTTATCCAGGGCTTTTACATAACTATAGAATAAGCCGTTGATGCCATTACCCGGATTGGCAAGGCCGTTAGTGCCGAAAGTATTGTCCAGGCTACCATCTGCATTGAGTCTGGTTACTCCGGGTATTCCCGAATCAGCGCCAAAGCTTATTAAAATTTTCCCGTCCGCCTGTATACTGATATTTGGAATATAGCCATAATCGTTCAGGTTATTAAACACCTCGGCGGAACCGTTGTTGCCAAATGTATTATCAATAGTACCGTTCGCATTATATCTCTTTACCCAAAAGGTATTTTCAGTAGTTGTCTGGTCCTGACTAGCACCGCCAACCAGTATTTTTCCGTCGCTTTGCAGGCTTAATGCAAAATAGTAATTGTCAATTGTGTCGGCATCATTAAATTTTACAATACCGTTAGTGCCAAAGCTGTTATCTAAAGTCCCGCTACTGGTATATTTTGCCAGGAAGGTTTTTGTGGACCCATTATTGTCCTCTTCAGAACCCAGGCAAATGAAAGATTCATTAGCTGTTTTCTTGATCGCGTAAAATTGGGTGTAGTTGCCCGGGATGGCCCCTACTGTTATTCCGTTTGTACCAAATGTAGGGTCGGGCTCGAGCGTTTGCGCCTGCGCTAGCGTGCTTAAGGAGAAGGCGAGAACTGCCAGTAAAGTTTTTTTCATGTTCTTCATTTTTTTTATAAGACGCAAAGTAAAGCGCCAAGCTTAGTAGCGCAGCCTGCTTTATAGCGGAATGTTGCTAATCTGTTATAAATAATGAATTAACAATAGGACAGTACCGCATTTGCTTAAATTTGAATCAATAAAATTCTGGTTATGAAAAAGATACTTATGATAGGTGTTGTAGCGCTCCTGGGGCTAAGTGGTAATATCTATGCGCAGGGCAGGCATAATTTTGAAAATGAATTACGCAGGCAAAGGAACCGTATTGAGCTGGCGAGACGGAATGGTGCGGTTACGCCTAAAGAGTATGATAAACTGCTGAAAGAGCAACACGCTATCCGCAACGCTATTCATAAGGCAAGACGGGACGGCTATATTGATGCTGGGGAAGCAAAAAGCATCCGGGGCAAACTCGACCGCTCGGCCCATCGCCTGCGTAAATACAGGACCAACAATGAATACTAGCTATGGCCCGGGAATTAAGCGTTTTACCTAGTCAGGTCTTTATTTGACCAAGTAGTTGTTAATACCCTGTTTTTGCGGTATACTTTTGGGAAAAAGCAAAAACAGGTTTATGAAAAAGATTATTTTATGGTTATGCTGTTCCCTGTTTATCTTCCGGGCAAACGGGCAGCAGCTACCGCGATTTGACGCACAGCTTGGAGAAGTTGTGGTTTATAGGACGGGTGCAGTTTTAACCCATAACGCAAAAATTGTGCTGCCGGCGGGAGCTTCTGAGCTCATTATCGATAATGTTGCCGCTACGATAGATGAAAATACCATACAGGTAAGCGCTCCTTCTAATGTGACTATTTTATCTGTGCTGGTCAATAAAAACCAGGAAACGGATACGCGGCAGGATACCGCTTTGTCCAGCCCTGAACAAAAAAAGATCAGTACTGCGATTAAAGAAGCGCAACAAAGTTTACAAAAAGTACAGAACCGGATTGCCGCTTATGATAAATCCCTGGCGCTGCTGGAGCAAAACCAGGTGGTCAGTAGCCCGCAGAATGGCGTGAATGCAACCGAGCTGGGTAAGCTTGCCGAGCTATACCTGGTGAAGCAGATCGAGTTAAGAGATAAGCTTTCTGAACAAAGGCTCCAGGAAAAAGAGCTCAATGATAAAATAAGGGTATGGAATACTGAACTGGCTACATTAGGAGGAAAAGTGCAGCAGCAACAGTTGGTAACCCGTGGTCAGCTTAAGCTTCAATTGATGTCGGCGACGGCTGTAAATAGTAGTACCATCGAAGTTTCCTATTTCAGTAATGCGGCAACCTGGTCTGCAGCCTATGACCTCAAAGCCGATAACTTGAACCGGCCGGTTAACCTGGTATATAAAGCGAATATACAACAGAACACAGGCCTGGACTGGAATAAGGTTAAATTATCTCTTTCTACCGGCAATCCTACCATTGGCAATGTCGCGCCACTTTTGTCTACCTGGTATCTCAGGTACGGTCAGCAGCCGGTTTATAGTGCCAGCAGGGAGCAGGTTGGTGTGAATACGATCCAGTCCTCTGAATCAGATTACCGGATGCGGGCTAAAGCTGCGGTTAAAAGCCTGGACGAGTATGTCAGTACCCAGGAAAGCCCGGTAGCTACGACTTTTAATATTGATCTTCCCTATAATATTGCTTCTGATTACAAAGTATATGCAGTAGCGTTGCAGACTCATGAGCTCAATACGGTATACAAGCATTACGCAGTGCCAAGACTTGACCCCGATGTCTTCCTGTTAGCGGAACTTACCGATATCGAAAGCCTGAACCTGATCCCCGGGCCTGCTAATATCTTGTTTGAAAATAAGTTCGTCGGTAAAACTATGCTAAACCCATATACTACGGAAGATACCATCAATGTAAGTATCGGAAGAGATAAAAGAATTACCGTTAAACGGGAAAAAATTTCAGAACAAAGCGGGGTGAAAACACTGGGTACTACAAAAAAGCAAACCTTTGTTTATGAACTGACGGTAAAGAACGGGAAGCCGGACAAAATTGAGTTGCTATTGAAGGACCAGATACCTTCGAGTACCGACAATGCCGTGGAGGTAGAGCTGATCAGTTCCGACCATGCGAGCCTGAACCCAGAGAATGGCGTATTGACCTGGCGGCTGAACCTTAAACCCGGAGAAGTAAGAAAGGTGAAATTCTCTTACTCTGTTAAATATCCTAAAGGCAGGGTGATCAATAACCTCTGATCATAAAAAATGCAGCTCTTAGAGCTGCATTTTTTATTCGTTGGCCACTCGCTTATGATCAATAAGGATGGTTGCTGTTCTTTTTGGGGTTAGGGGAGGCTATTGAGGCCTGGCGACTTCCCACTGGTTATTGGTTGTATATACTTTATACCGGACTTGAACATCTTTAGGTGTGTAGATCACGATAGGGGCATTGCTGTTGTAGCGAATAATTAAGGGTTGTGTACTGATGAATTTTGTTGTCTTTTTTTGGTCAGGGCAACCTTTACGGGTACTCAGCATTCTTTCTTCTGTCTTTACATTATAATAAGTATAGCCATAACCATCTAAAAGTTTTTCTTCTATAACGCCCAGCATAGAGTGGTTGTTACAATCCACTTCCTGTATTACCCCGGCGTAGAGCTCCACCTTATAGAGTTCCTCATTATTCCTTTTGGGCAGTACAATAACATTCTTTACATAACCTGGCTGGGCCGCAGGGTAAGCTTTTATGGACGCCTCCTCGGCAGTGCCGGAGAAGCGTGTTGTCCATATCACGCCTTGCTGGTCCTTCATCTCGTAACCATCCGCATTGGCTGTTTTAGCGGGCATTACTTCAAATTGAAAAGTATCAGAGAGCTTACGTTGCTCTGTAGTAATGATAAACCCTTTTTTATAAAGTCTTACTTTGGCATTTTCCATAATATCGCCTTTTTTCACACTGGCGGTATTGGCACTGGTGAATTTAACGGTAGGTGTCCCGCCAAATCTCGGGTCCATATTCCACCTGTTTATATTGTAGAAAGTTTTCCCGATCAGGGGCTTGGGTACCTGTGCCAGGGCAACCTGCCCGGACCATGTCATCATCATTAAAAAAAGAAGTTTTTTCATGTTTTTGTATTTACAGTAAAGATGTGTGCCGGGTAGCCGATCCATATCCGGTGTTGTGAATAATTTTATAAAAAAGCCTAAATGTGGATAGGTTACTATTTTCATTTAGGCTGATAGGTAGGATGAAGATAAGCAATTATGCTTCTGTCGCTTCAAAAACCTGTATTTCGTTGTAGATAGAATCGCGTTCTACCGGTATTTTACCTACATGGGTGATCAGTTCACACAGCTGTTCTGTACTCATGGACGGGTTCTGTTCTTCGCTACCTGCCATAGAATATATTTTAGTAGTGTCATCAATTGTGCCGTCCAGGTCATTCACCCCGTATTCCAGGGTTAATTGTGCGCTTTCACGGCCCAACATCGGCCAGTACGCTTTGATGTTATTGAAATTGTCCAGGAAGATACGTGCTATGGCATATACTTTCATGTCTTCAATAATGCTTACCTCCGGCAAGTGCGACATATCATTATCACCGTTCCTGAATTTCAAAGGAATAAAGCAATTGAAGCCACCTACGCGGTCCTGCGATTCCCGTAAGCGATTCATATGATCTACGCGGTGGGCGAAGGTTTCGATATGGCCATACAGCATCGTGGCATTAGAAGGCATGCCGATCTCGTGCGCGGTTTCATGCATTTCGATCCAGCCTTCACCGCTGATTTTATCTTTACAGATCTCATCGCGAACACCGCGGTCAAAGATCTCTGCGCCACCGCCAGGTAGAGATTGTAAACCTGCTTTGTGCATACGCTCCAGGCCTTCCCGGTAAGTTAATTTCGCTTTATTGAACATATAGTCCAGTTCCACGGAAGTAAATCCTTTAAGGTGCAGGTCCGGGCGATGCGCATGGATTTTCTCCAGTAATTCACAGAAAAAATCCAGGTTCATTTTCGGGTGAACGCCGCCTACTATATGTACTTCCGTTACCGGTTGGTCATCATATTTTTTTACGATATCCAGCATCTGGTCGATACCTAATTCCCAACCTTTTTCGCGGTTTTTATAAGTGCGGGAATAAGAGCAGAAGTCACATTTGAAGATACAAACGTTTGTAGGCTCAATATGGAAATTCCTGTTGAAATAAACTTTTTTGCCGTTCTTATTAAGGTTAATATAATTGGCTAATGCCCCTACAAAATTGAGGTCGGCATGTTGGAAGAGGTATTCACATTCATCAGTAGTAATACGTTCCGCATTTTTTACTTTATGGGCCACGGAGCTCAGCACAGCATCATGGGCTACTGTAGCTAAAATGGCTTCCGGGAAAACTAGGGTACTATTCATAATTATCTTTTATGTAACTTAATAAGGGACTGTAATGGGTATTGAGTGTCCATATAAAGTATTCGCCTGCAAAATTAATGAATAAAACCGGAGCATAAACGATTCTTAAAAGGTTTCACAATTGATTTTATTTTTAAGCGTTAACTACCCTTTGTCGCTTAAATAGAGTGTATTTTTTGAATGCAATGGATTGTTTATATAATATATTGTATTATTGTGCTTCTTAAAGCTAAAATATGAAGAAAATAATCTTGAGCTTGCTGGCTATTGGTTTGGTATTTAGCGCCTGCAGAAAAAAATCATCCGTAGAAGAGCAATCAGAGCATTCCTCAGTTGATATTTATGCTGTTGGTTATGAAAAGAATCAACAGAATAAGATGGTCGCTAAATTGTGGAAAAACGGGGTGGTAACGAGCCTTACAGACGGGCGTTTTAACGCCGTAGCTAATGCCGTTTCGGTTTCTGGTGCTGATGTATATGTTGTCGGTTATGAGGTAAATGCAGCTGGCAAATGGGTGGCTAAATTATGGAAAAACGGAGTAGGGACAGACCTTTTTGAGGGCGGTAATTCTACCGCGGCCCATTCGGTTGCTGTTTCCGGTAACGATGTTTACGTGGTAGGTTATGAGTCAATAGGTATAAGAACAATAAGTAAATTATGGAAGAATGCTGAAGTGACTGTTATTTCTGACGGTAGTATTTCTGCTCCGCTGAGATTTGTGACTGTTGTAGATGGCGATGTGTATATGACGGGTAGTATCAATGGCTTTGCTCATCTTTGGAAAAATGGTACAGCAAGCAATATTTCCAGTAACATTCGCTCTTCCGGTGATGCTTTAGCAATTTCAGAAAATGACGTATATGTGGCTGGTGTTGAAAGTATAAATGAGAAAAAAAGTGCTGTCTTGTGGAAAAATGGGATCCCTGAAAGGCTGAGTAATGATTCCGACTTCAGTGTAGAGGCAGGTTCTGTAGCAATTTCGGGAGAGGATGTGTATGTAGTGGGTAGAGTTAAGAGCAGTACTGGCTATCCGGGCCCTGTAAAACTTTGGAAAAACGGGGTAGAAAGTACACTGACAAATACCTTTAATACAAATTATTTTACGTTTAAAATAGCAGTTTCTGTTTTTGGCAATGATGTATATATCGGGGATGGGGATGAAGGCAAAGCCAAAATATGGAAAAATGGTATAGCTACTAATTTGACAGACGGAAGTTATGAAGCGGATATTAATTCCATCTTCCTGGTACCCAAACAATAGCATAACAGACTACAGTCTAATATTAAGAATGCCCTTGTCCGTACGACAAGGGCATTCTTAATATTAGATTAGAGTAATCCTTTTACTACTTCAATTACCTGCTCCAGCTGCGACACATCCTGTCCGCCGGCATTAGCCAGTAATTTCTGGCCGCCACCGCCCCCTTTGATCAAAGGCGCGATATGCTGCTTGATCATTTTACCGGCATCCAGTCCTTTTTCATTTGCAGTACTTTCGTCCATAGCAATAGCTACAGCTGCTTTACCACCGATCTCGGCTACCAGCACCGCTACAAATTTGTCCAGGTATACTTTCTGGTCAAGAGCCGCTTTCTTCAAAGCATCGGCATTACCGGCCTCCACTTTAGCACCTACGAATGAAATACCATCGATGGTCTCGGCATTTGCGGCTAATGATTTAGCTAAAGCTGCAATCTCTTTGGCTTCGTAAGCCTCTATTTTTTTCTCTAAAGCCGCCTTATCTTCAATTAATTTTTCAATGGTCTTTACCGGGTCTTTGGTCTTTAGTAATTCAACCAGGGCTTTGCTTTCCTGGAATTTTTCTACCAAAAAGCGGGTTGCCGCGCCACCGGTAAGGGCCTCGATGCGGCGAACGCCTGCAGCAACAGCGGATTCGGAAGTGATCATAAAAGAGCCGATCATACCCGTACTGCCAACGTGCGTACCCCCGCATAGCTCTACAGAGAATTCAGGATCTATAGTCACTACGCGGACCATATCGCCATATTTTTCACCGAATAAGGCCATAGCTCCCATAGCCAAAGCTTCCTCTTTCGGCAATTCTTTGATGACTACCGGGATATTCGCCCGGATCTTTTCATTAACAATATAATTGATCTGCCTTAATTCTTCATCGGTCACTTTAGCAAAGTGGGAGATGTCAAAACGTAAGATATCTTCGCTTACCAATGAGCCTTTCTGATTCACATGCACGCCTAAAACCTCTTTTAATGCAGCATGCAAAAGGTGGGTAGCGGTATGGTTGTACATGGTATTGATCCGCTTTTCCCAGTCCACTTTCGCGGTTACTTCCGCGGCGATATCCGCAGGCAATTTTTCTGTAAAGTGAATGATAAGGTCATTGTCTTTTTTTGTATCTACCACCTCAATCACTTCTTCGCCAAAGATCAAAACACCCCTGTCGCCTACCTGCCCACCGCTCTCCGCATAGAAAGGAGTAGTTTCAAGGACCAGCTGGAACTGTTCTTTATTCTTAGCTTTTACTTTGCGGTAACGGGCTACTTTAGTTTGGATATTCAGATCATCATAACCTACAAAAACATTGCGATCAATATCATTGACAATTGTCCAATCTCCGGCATCGATTGTGGTCGCTATACGGGAACGGTCTTTTTGCTGTTTCATCTCTGCCTCAAAAGCTGCCTCATCTACACTTAGATTGTTTTCAAACGCAATCAGGCGGGTGAGATCAATCGGGAAACCATAAGTATCCAGTAGTTCAAAAGCTTCTTTACCGTTAATGGTCTGGCCATTACTTTGGCGGATAACATCATCGATCTTCTTCAAGCCTTTTTCGAGGGTCCTTAAAAAGCTGTCTTCTTCTTCTTTGATCACTTTGGTAACAAAATCTTCCTGCTGCTTCAGCTCAGGGAATACGTTTTCGAACTGGGCTGCCAGTACCGGTACCAACTGGAACAATAAAGGTTGCTTGTAATCCAGTGCAGAATAATAATAACGCACCGCACGGCGTAAAATACGGCGGATCACGTAACCCGCACCCGTATTAGACGGTAATTGTCCGTCAGCAGTAGTGAAAGATATAGCCCGGATGTGGTCTGAAAGCACGCGGAAAGCAATAGCTTCTTTACTATCAGAGGCATCATATTTTTTGCCGGTAATCTTTTCAATGGCAGCAATGGTACCGGTGAATATGTCGGTATCATAATTGCTTTGCTTTCCTTGTAGCACGCGAACCAGGCGTTCAAAGCCCATGCCTGTATCTACGTGCTGTGCCGGTAACTTTTCCAGCGAACCGTCTTTCAGGCGGCTGAATTCCATGAATACATTATTCCAGATCTCGATCACCTGGGGATGATCGGCATTCACGAGGGAGGCACCATCTATCGCTTTACGCTCTTCATCAGAACGGCAGTCCACATGGATTTCGGAACAGGGGCCGCAAGGCCCGGTGTCGCCCATTTCCCAAAAGTTATCTTTTTTATTGCCTTTCAGAATACGGTCTTCCGCGATCCATTTTTTCCATTCATCATACGCTTCCTGGTCGAAAGACAAACCGTCACCGGCATCGCCTTCAAACACAGTAACATATAAACGGTCTTTTTCTAATTTAAAAACACTGGTCAATAATTCCCAGCTCCAGGCAATGGCATCTTTTTTGAAATAGTCGCCAAAGCTCCAGTTACCCAGCATTTCAAACATGGTGTGGTGGTAAGTATCTACGCCCACCTCTTCCAGGTCATTATGCTTCCCGCTTACGCGCAAACATTTTTGAGTATCCGCGACACGCTTGTAGGGCGCTTGTTTATTACCCAGGAAATAGTCCTTAAAAGGCGCCATGCCAGAATTGATAAACATAAGGGTAGGATCGTCCTTTACCACGATCGGCGCGGAAGGAACAATGGTATGTCCTTTAGACTGGAAAAAATCTAAAAAATGTTGGCGTATTTCAGCAGCAGTCATTGAGCTATTTATTTTTAAAAATTTGGGCAAAATTAAG
This sequence comes from Taibaiella sp., assembly GCA_016786705.1. Taxonomy (GTDB): domain Bacteria; phylum Bacteroidota; class Bacteroidia; order Chitinophagales; family Chitinophagaceae; genus Edaphocola. The sequence goes on along the minus strand of JAEUVV010000013.1, from coordinate 96,459 downwards.
CTAAATTGTGGGTAAACAAGTATAAAATGCGAATTGTTGCCGGGACGGCTTTTCTATTAAAGAGGGGACTCCATATCGCTGAAATCTGTTGTGTCCCGTTTAGTTTTACCAGAAATCTTATCTTAGCAATAAAACCGGGATAATGAAGTATATTTTTAGCGGTATCCTGCTGGTCTGGGCTGCTTTTGCCTATGCTAACGATGGGGCATATTATGCCTCCGGTAATCAGCTGATACCGATAGTGGAAAAGGATATCAGGGTACAAAAAGAAGTACTTCATATTAAGAAAGTAAAAAATGAGCTGATAGAAGTGTCCGTTTACTATGAATTCTATAACCCCGGCAATGCCAAAGAGATCACGGTCGGTTTTGAGGCTTTCTCGCCTGAGGGTGATGTAGACGGCACACCGGTTAACGGGCAACATCCTTACATACGGAACTTTAAAGTGATCATGAATAATGCGCCTTTAAAATTTACTACCGCTTTGGTGGCCGATACCTTATACAATCAAAACGGGAAGATCAAAACCATTGACTGGAAGACTTTTAGCGGGAATAAAGGTGGTAATAGCGTAGACTTCTTCTATGTCTATCATTTTAAAGCCAATTTTAAGAAAGGCCTGAACATAGTGAAGCATACTTATCAATACGACGCATCCGGATCTGTAGATTTCGATTATGATTTTGATTATGTCCTTACTGCGGCCAACCGCTGGGCCAACCGGCAAATCGACGATTTTACACTGATCCTGGATATGGGTAGCTTCGAGTCTTTCCATATCGCCAAAGCTTTTTTTGATAAAGCTACTGACTGGCAGATAAAAGGTGCCGGGAAAGCTAAAGATGAACAGGGAAGGGCCCGGAATTATGAGCAGGGAGCTGTTGCCAGCTTTTATATCAGGCAGGGGACGATCACTTTTCAAAAAAAGAACTTCCAACCCCGTGGTGAGCTGTTCGTATACAGCTGGCGTTATCTTCCGGGGAGCGATCATTTTGACTATAACAATAATAGCCTGCCGTTTTCCATCTATCAGCAAGCTACTATCCCGGAACCCTCTCCATCCACGCCTGTCAACCGGAAAATACTGCGAAACCTGCCTTTTGCCCGGAGAGGCTATGTTTTTAAAGACAAAGCACTACAGGATTATTTTACTTATATGACCGACTGGTATATGCCGGAAGCAGGCTATAAAGCTGAAATTGAAAAGCTGGAGGAGGTTGAACGAAAATGGGTGAATAAATGGAAAGAATAGTAAATGACTGCCAATAAATATGCTATTGTAATGGCACTTTTACCTCTTTGACAATATTGCCTATGTCATTGTACACCCGTACATAATAATTGCCTTTGGGATAACTAATCGTTTCAAAAGACGCGGTTATCTCGGCATGGCCTTTACGTACTGCCATATCCTCAAAATAGGAAGCGATCTTTTGGTTGCTTTCATTAAATATGGAGAGGCTCAGGGTTTCCGGGGCAGGCTGGTCCCATTCCAGCCTTACGTGTAATTTGAGTACGGTTTCACTCAGCGCCACTGCCCCCGGAGTCGTGTCAATGCCTCTTTCTGTACGGTACCCCGGTATCTCGATGGCATATAGTTTGCTCAAAAACTGTATTATTTTCAAGGATTGCTCTTTTTGGCCGTCCTCGTAAACACTGCTCAGGTCCTTACGGTCATCAGTCAGAAACCATACGATTTTTTGTGCCAGGTCTTGTCCTGCAGCGAGCCGGCGCATATAATCCAGGGTTTTGATGATACTGCTGTCCCCTTGTTTTTTAAAACGAAAAGCTAATTCACTACCGGGGGAAAGGGCGGCGCTTCTGGCGCAATAGGTCTGTACCTCGATAACATTGGTATGGCCAGGGCCCACATAAAGCAGTTCTTCGCCAGGTAGCATCAGGTCCTGGTAAGCAGTATCTTCCGGTGCGAAGATCATTGCCGGGTCTATTTTTACTACTAATGCTTCTTTACCGGTATTGGTAATGGAAATTTTCAATCCTTTGCTATTAAAGGAAGCTTTGGTGCGCGTGACGGAATAATGCACCATTTGTTTTTCTACTGCTTCCAGCAGGTAAATTCTCTTATTGGCTGCCTGTATATGGGAAGCTGTTAACAACAACATTAGAGCCAGCAGTATGCCTTGTCTCATATAATTATTTAAGGTTATTCTATTATATAGCGTATTTCCCGGGGAAAATATTATCATAGGGCAATTTTTAATTATTCTTACTGCAGCAGGCGCATTAATACTAAGCTTCTCTTAGCATTCATTAAAAGTACAACGCATATTCGGAAGGTTGTATAAATCTTTTTTGTCAATACGTATTAATTCATTGAAATTTGTTGCGGCTTATACACTGCCGTTTTTTATTTAAGCTTATATGGAAACCACAAAAAAGCGCAATGCGCTTACTTTTATATTTATTACACTACTGATCGATTTCGTAGGTTGGGGGATCATTATCCCGGTAATGCCCGACCTGATCGGGGAGATCATGCATGTAGGCGCTGATAAAGCTGCTGAATATGGCGGATCGCTGATAGCGGCTTACGCCTTTACCCAGTTTTTGTTTGCCCCGCTGGTAGGTAACCTCAGCGATAAGTTTGGCCGCAGGCCCATTATCCTGATCTCCCTGGTAGGCTTTGCCCTAGACTATGTCTTCCTTTACTTTGCTTCCAGCCTGACTATGCTATTTATAGGCCGTATCATCGCCGGGATCACAGGGGCCAGCATCACGCCGGCGAGCGCGTTTATCGCGGATGTGAGCACGCATGAAGACCGGGCCAAGAATTTTGGCTTGATCGGGGTTGCCTTTGGTATGGGTTTCGTGATCGGGCCGGTGATTGGTGGTTTCCTGGGTAGCTTCGGTATCCGTATCCCGTTTTTAGCGGCGGCATTGCTTTGCCTGCTTAACTTTATTTATGGGTATTTTGCTTTACCCGAGTCCCTGAAACCCGAAAACCGGCGGGCTTTTGACTGGAAACGGGCTAATCCGTTAGGTACTATAGTAAAAATCAGGAAATATCCTGAATTGAAGTGGCTGATCATTGCCATGATATTGATGTATATGGCTTCACATGCGGTCAACAGTAATTGGAGTTTCTTTACCAAGTACCAGTTTGACTGGAACGAGCGTATGATCGGTATTTCCCTGGGTGCGGTAGGCGTGCTTACGGGCCTGGTACAGGGTATATTGATTCGTTGGCTGAACCCTAAGCTGGGCAACCAGAAGAGTATCTACCTGGGCCTGAGCCTTTACGCTTTGGGACTGGTATTGTTTGCGTTTTCGGCGCAGGAATGGATGATGTTTGCTTTCCTGGTGCCTTATTGCCTGGGGGGTATTGCCGGCCCGGCGCTTCAGGCGGTGATCAGTTCCAAAGTGCCTTCTAATGAGCAGGGCGAGCTCCAGGGTATCCTGGCCAGCCTGATGAGCGGTACGGCTATTATTGGCCCATTGCTGATGACGCGTATATTTTCCTATTTTTCAGGAGATAAGGCAGTGGTGCATTTTCCGGGTGCTGCTTTCTTGTTAGGAAGCTTATTTATGGCACTGGCGGCATTCCTCGCTTATTACACCTTTAGTAAGGGGCGGATGAGCGGCAAGTAAGCCATCTTATTTTATCATTTTTTTTCTTGATTAGACATGAGTTTACCCATAGCGTTGCATAAAGTAGGCAATAAGGCCAATACAGAAGGCTATTTCTTATCCGATGGCCTGTTACAGATAGACGATACGCTTTCCGAGTTGTTGAACGGCTATTTTATCTCCTCCTTTAAGTTTGATACGATTTATGAATTTTTTCATGAGTCCAACCTCGACCTGAACGAAGTGTATACTTATTCCTCCGCAATCCTGGAAGATCCGGCATCCCTCTTTGAGCAATCCCGGTCACTGGCAAAATACCTTTATGAATGCAGCGACCATCCCAAGATAAAGGCCGGGGAGCTTTATGTAGTTTATTATGAAGCTTTTGATTTTAAGGGAGGACAATACCCGGCTGTGGGCCTATTTAAATCGGAGCAGAAAGACATTTTTCTGAAAGTAAAACCATTTGATAATAATTTCGAGATCGACCAGCATGAAGGTGTGAACCTGGCGAAGCTGGATAAAGGCGCTATCGTGATCCTGGATGAAGAAGGTAAGTTACAGGTAGCGGTTGTAGATAACAGTAATAAAAACAGCGAAGCGCAATACTGGCTCGACGATTTTCTTAAAGTGCAGCAAATGCAGAATGAATTTTTTTATACTAACCAGACCATGTCTATGTATAAAGAATTCGTGATGCAGGACCTGCCGCAAAACTTCGAAGTAAGCAAAGCCGACCAGGTAGATCTGCTCAATCGCTCGATGCATTATTTTAAAGAAAAAGAGAGTTTTGATATCCATGAATTTGAACAGGAAGTACTGGCACAGCCGGAGATTATAGATCGTTTCGTCAAATATAAAGGCGACTATGAAAATCAATATGAAGTGCAGCTGGAAAACCAGTTCGATATTTCGGATGCTGCCTTGAAAAAGCAGACCCGGAGCTATAAAAGTGTGATCAAGCTGGACAAGAATTTTCATATCTACATACATGGCGACCGGAGCATGATAGAGCAGGGAGTGGATGAAGAAGGACGTAAATATTATAAAATATTTTATGATGTAGAGCAGTAGTCTGCCTGTTTTTGGGAAAATCTTGTGTTTAACCGAATGGCACCTATTCGTTATATTTGCACGAACATCTTTAAACATGGAACGCATTCATAATCTTCTGAGAAAACTACAAGACATTTATTATAAGCAAGAGGAAAAGCAAGTGATTGACCTGGACCTGATGCTTGATTATACCCGTGTTTTATATGCAGATCTTTTGGATGCAAGAACTGATATGCTGGCTAAACAAGGCATGGGTCTGCATTTAAAGCAGGAGCCTTTAAAACATGAAGCCGAAGCAGCGCCTGTTTCTGTTGAACGCGAAGCGGAAACTTTGGTTGAGGAGGCCCTTATTGAAGAACCTGCAGCTCCTGTGGCGGCAGCACGCCCCGACCCGGTAGTGGTTACCCCCGAAACAGCCGCAGAGGAAGAAGCTCAGGTGCAGGAAGCGCAGGAGGAAGAATCACTTGTGGCAACTGAAACGGCAGCAAAAGTGGAGGCGGAAATAGCACCTTTGGTTGAAGAGCCGGTAATTGAAGAAGAGGACATTAAAGAACAGCATGTGATTAACGATGATGACTACCCGAGATTGGATTCAGACATCGTACCGGTAAAAGAAGAGCCCGTCTATACTGAAATACATTTTGAGCTGCCGGAGGTAAAGGATAATGCCAGTGAAAGCCCGAAGCAGGGTTATGTATTCCAGAATAAAATGAAAGACATTCGTTCTTTTATCGGTATTAATGACAAATACCAGTACATGAACGAGTTGTTTGCGAATAACAAAACCGCTTACGAGGAGAGCCTGGATAAAATCGTTTTCTGTAATGACTTTAAAGCTGCACAGGAATGGCTGTCTACTACAGCAATGGAGCGCTACGGTTGGCAAAAAGAAGATGAGACTTACCTGTCCCTGGTAGAAACGGTCAGGAAATATTTTGCTGCTTAAGATAGTTTAATATCTTGCCAGTAGCACCTTTATTCCGTTCAATATACTGCCGGGCCTGTTGCCCGGCTTTTTCGTACCCTTGTGCATCCTGCAGCCATTCCCTGATCTTATTGGCGAAAGCAGCGGCATCGGGAAAACTACAGGCCGCGCCATCGTGGATCAGGTCTGTGGCCTCCTGGTAACGGTTGTAGACCGGTCCCCAGGCCAGGGCTTTACCGTAAACGGCGGCTTCTATGCTATTGTGAATGCCGGTCTTGTTGAACCCGCCCCCGATCCAGGTATAGTCTGCATAGCGATACAGGTAAGCGAGATGCCCGATATTGTCCACGATCAGGACCCTGCTATCGGGGTTTATTGGCTGCTCTGACCACAGGGCTGGTTGAAATGCCCGGAAGCGTTCCTGTATTTGTGTAATATGATCTTTGTGGACTTCATGGGGTGCTATTAACAGTTTTACGGCCGGGTTGTTCAGTTGGACCAGGGTGTCATATAGTAAGGTTTCATCTTCTTTCCAGGTGCTGCCGGCAACAATAAGCTTGTGACTACCCTTAAAATCCTCAAGCACCGGGTATTCTTTTTCGGATTGTGCGATCGCTAAAGCCCGGTCTATACGGGTATCACCGGCTATGGCCGCATTGTGGATGCCGATCCTCTTCAATAAATCAATGGATGCCCCGTTTTGTACAAAAAGATAATGCAGCATCTTTAACATTTTCCTTTGCAAGGAACCGTACCATTTAAAAAAAGCCTGTCTTTCCTGGAATATGGCGGAAACGACTATAGCCGGAATATCATTCTGTTTTAAAGTATTTAAATAATGGTACCAGAACTCATATTTGACAAAAATGGCCATTTGAGGACGGGTTATGGCGATAAATTGCTGCGCGTTTTTTTGCGTATCAAAAGGCAGGTAATAAATATAATCGGCACCGCTATAATTTTTTCGTACCTCATAGCCTGATGGCGAAAAAAAAGTAAGCAGGATCTTAATATCGGGGTAAGCTACTTTTAAGGCTTCCATTAATGGGCGCCCCTGCTCAAATTCGCCTAAACTGGCACAGTGAAACCACACCGGCGGTTGGACTTCCTGTTGAAAGTCGGCAGCGACCCGCTTTAGTAGTTGCTTGCGGCCGGTGACAAATAATTTTATTTTAGGATTAAAGGGGGCGGCCAGGCCTGCGAGGCCCTGGTAAATGCGGATCAATATATTATATAAAAACAGGAGCAATCTGTATCCGTTAAATATCAATGCTGAGCTGGTCATAGGCCAGTTGTATAGCCGGAGGTAAGGTCTGGTTCACCACATCATGTAAGCCGATCTGGTGGCTCATATGTGTGAAATAAGTAGTTTCAGCCCCAATTTCCTGTGCCAGGGCTACAGCCTGGGCTACGGTAAAGTGGGAAATATGTTCTTCGTACCTCAGCGCATTTAATACTAATACTTTAGAGCCTCTTACTTTGTCCAGTTCTTCCGGTGCAATATAATTGGCGTCTGTTATATAAGTAAAGTCACCAATCCTGTAGCCATATACCTCTAATTTATAATGCAGGACTTTGATGGTTTTAAATGTTAAAGAACCTATGCGGATATCCTGCCCGTGCAGGGGATGGATCTTCAGTTGGGGGATACCCGGGTAATTGATCCCCGAAAAAGCATAGTGAAATTCAGAGCGTATGATCTTTTCGGTATTCGCATTGGCAAACAAGTCAACATCTCTTTGCGTCCAGTAGTTGTAAGCGCGAACATCGTCCAGGCCGGCCACATGATCCTTGTGCTCATGGGTAAATACGATGCCGTCCAGGTTTTTTACTTTGGCCCGTAACATCTGGTACCTGAAGTCAGGACCGGAGTCGATCACTACACTGGTATCTTCATTTTGGACCCAGATGGAACTACGTAAGCGATTGTCTTTAGGATTGTCAGAGGTACATACCGCGCAGTCGCAACCGATCATGGGGACGCCTTGTGAAGTTCCTGTTCCTAAAAAAGTGACTTTCAATGTGTATGGCTTAATAAGATTTAGACAATATTATCAGGTTCATTTGCCTGGGTGCCAGGCTCTTGAGGGTTTTCAGGCGAAGCCGTATCGGCCTCATTTAGATTTTCTGTTCGGGTTTCAATTAGCGGGGCAGTCTGGATTTGTATATTTAATTGATCCAGAAGCTTCAATGACTCGCCGCTGAAGGTTTCCGGGTCGACTTTGATCGAGGGTAATATTTCAAGTAAGGCATTAATGCGGCCTTCAACATTTAAAAACTTGTTGACGACCACCACCTTTTTGTGCTCCAATACACAATATCCCGAAGCAAAATTCCCCTTTTCATATCGGACAAGGTATTTGGCTTCATCATATATCTGCTCAATTTTCTTTAGTGCAGTTGGTGTATATTTGAAACTCATAATTCGTTTAAAATGTTTACTATTAGTAGGTTTTCTGTTGAAATTTCGCCTAAAGTTAGGAAGATTCTATCAATTGCCCTGATTTCTTTATGGACATCGGCTTATGATGCGTGGGCGCAATATGATTATACGCAGGCGCAATGGACCGGAGGCTTAATGGCAGGTGCTAATGTTTCACAGGTTGATGGAGATGGTTATAAAGGTTATAATAAATTAAGCCCGGCGCTGGGAGGAATTATATATATCCCGGTACCTGATTTTGAATTCGGACAGGGATGTCTTGCCTGGAGCATGGAAGTGCTTTATAGTGGTAAAGGAGCTTCAGGAACCGGCTCGGGCACCGGTAGTTTTATGCAAAGCCAGGATATCCGGCTAACTTATGCTGAGTTGCCGCTACAGCTCAATTACTGGCGCGGGCCGCGAAAAAGTATTTATGGAGCCGGCCTGGCAATAAGCTACCTGGCAGCTTCTGAGGAAAAAATTGTAACCCATAGTGGTCAGCTCTATCAATTTCCTTTCCGCAAAATTGATTTGAGTTTCCTGGCTACGGCAAGTTTCCATATAGGTGCCGGCTTCTTTATCGCGCCCAGGTTTCAGTATTCATTATTGTCTATCCGTAAAAAACACCAGGATCTCACAGCTTTTGGCCGGGCAGAGCAGTTTAATAATGTAGTGGGACTTAAACTAATGTACCTGTTTGATACCCGTTAAATCTTTATTTGTAAGGCTGCTAAGATTTAATTCCATTTACATAATTAATAAAAATATTGTTTTAGAAAATGCTCTTTAGCCAGTCATTCACAATTACTTACCATATTTATAGCTAATTTTGGGGCACTAAACAAAACAATAAGCAATGAAAAAGGTACTATTAACAATTGCTGCGCTTTCAGGATTGACAGCAGCCGCAAACGCGCAATACGCGAGATTTGGCGTTAAAGCCGGGGGGATGTTAACCACTGCAAGCAGAAGTGATGCGGGTATTTCAAACACAGAAAATAAATTTGCTCCCGGATTATATGCAGGAGGTTTAGTCGAATTTTCTTTTAAAAGCAGGGCAGATAAGTTTAAATTACAGGCGGAAGTTGATTATAGCTATATGACTATTCGTCATCAATTTACAATTGCAGGATCTTCATACGACGCAAGGAGCAGAGCACATATGGTTTCGGTTCCGGTACTGGCTAAATACTTTTTTACCCCAAGTTTTTCTTTGTATGCCGGCCCTTCTGCTAACCTGAATTTGTCTTCCAGTTCTAAGGTGACTACTAATTCTACAGAAATCAGCAGGAGTACAAATGATGAAGTAAATATGTTCCAGATAGGCGCTATGGCGGGTCTTAACTATTACATTTACAAAGGTTTCTTTGTAGAAGCGCGTTATCATGCAATTTTGCCTGAATATTATAAAACCAACCCGATATTTCCGGATTATGGAACAATTCATAACTTTCAACTTGGTGTAGGGTACAAGTTCTAATACTTTTTATAGATAGTACAGAGAATTATACTATCAATAAATAAATCCAGTGAAACAGTAGTAGTAGCCTGTTGTAGGTTACTACTACTGTTTTTTTATTTAGAACCTGCTCAATGTTGGTCTTATTGGTTTAGAAGCTATTTAGATTGAGCATAGACAGAGTATATTGCTATATTTTACTCTTTGGTATGGATTCGGGTCCGGGTAAGGATTGTTCCTAACTGTTTGTTGAATTGTAGTATTTTGCGGCTCTAAACAGGAATCATGAAAAAAATAGTATTAACACTCAGTGTGTTGTCAGGATTTACAGTCGCTGTAAAAGCGCAATATGCCCGGTTCGGGCTTAAAGCGGGAGCACTGCTGACAACTACAAACAGAGATCATATAGGTATTTCAGGTCTAAAGAGCAAAACTGCGCCCGGTGTATACGCCGGCGGTTTCATGGAAATTTCTTTTAAAAAGATGCCGGACCGGTTCAAAATACAATTAGAAGCTGATTATAATAATATAACTATTCATCATGTTTTCCTTGCAGGAAGAGATGATGTAGAGGAAAAGACTAAAGCGCATATTCTTTCTGTTCCGCTATTATTCAAATATTTCTTTACCCCTTCACTCTCTTTATATGCGGGGCCTACGGGTAATTTAAATGTATCATCAAAAGCTTTAGTTAAAGTTGATGGTACACAGTATAGTAAAAACACGGGGAATCAAGTGAGTAAGTTTTTGTTTGGGGGTATGTTTGGGGTTAATTATTATATCCATAAAGGTTTTTTCCTGGAAGGGCGTTATTATGCTCAATTTCCTGACTTCTATAAACAGGGCTCTTTTATGCCAAGCTATGGAACTATACATAACTTCCAGCTTGGTGTAGGTTATAAATTTTAATATGACCTTCAATTCATTGCAAAGGTGCGGCCAACAGGCTGCACCTTTTTGCTTTTAATAACATTATCCTGTTGTTCCGGCGTTATTTTTACCTTTCTGTAAACCGGCCTGAGCCTGGTTTAAGCTTATATTTGTAGCTTAAAAATTCTTAAATTATGGAAATGGAGTATCGTAAAATGGGTAAGACAGGCTTAGAATTAAGTGTACTGTCTTTTGGATCCTGGGTTACTTTCCACAAGCAGATTGATGATAGCAGCTCTGGCCGTTTAATGTCCATCGCCTATGAGCATGGGGTTAACTTTTTTGATAATGCAGAAGTATATGCCCTGGGAGAGTCGGAAAAGATGATGGGACGGGTGCTACAATCAAAAGATTGGGAGCGGAGCTCATACGTGGTGTCCAGTAAGGTTTTTTTCGGAAGCCGTGGAAAGGCAAACAAGCCTAATCAACATGGTTTGGGAAGAAAACACATTATTGAAGCCTGTGAGGAAGCGCTGAAACGATTGCAGGTAGACTACCTGGACCTGTATTTTTGCCACAGGCCGGATAGGACAGTGCCTATGGAGGAGATCGTTCGTAGCATGAACACCCTGATCCAGCAAGGTAAAATCTTTTACTGGGGTACTTCAGAATGGACCGCGGTAGAAATTATGGAAGCAAACGCTATAGCAGACCGCCTGGGCCTGGAAGGTCCTAAAATGGAACAGCCTGAGTACAACCTGTTTAACAGGTGGAAAATAGAATCTGATTACCTGAACCTGTTTAAAACCACTGGCTTGGGCACTACCATATGGAGCCCGCTGGCATCCGGCTTGTTAACCGGAAAATATAATGAAGGTATTCCGGAAGGCTCAAGATTAGCATTAGAAGGATTTGAATGGCTGAAAGATAAAACGCTGAGCGCAGAGAAGCTGGGCCGGGTAAAACAATTGAAGACCGTTGCGGATCGCCTGGAAACCTCCCTGGCTACTTTAAGCCTGGCCTGGTGTATCGCTAACCCCAATGTGACTACTGCCATTATAGGAGCTACCAAAGAAAACCAGCTGCTGGAAAACCTGAAAGCAATGGAAGTATACCCGAAACTTACAACAGACATTATGGAGGAGATAGACCTTATTATGGCCACCAAGCCTATCATTTATTAAATATAAACACACTCATCATGACAAAATTTATTAAACTGTTTGCCTGCCTGCTATTGACCGGCACGTATGTAAATGCACAGACAATCATTAATACGCCGGGAACGGGTGTAAACTGGAATATGGACAGCCTGGTGGCCCATTACCCGGCTTCCGTTCAATGGAGTAACAATCAGTATCATCTAGGGGCTAAAATCATATTCAGTCCTACCGATACATTCTCTGACTACTCAGCCGCTTATGTAAACTTTGACTCTGCGGCAACGTTTGAATTTAAAAAGAGCGTAGTACAGATCAATTCGACAGCAGCGGCCCGGTGGGTAGCAGCGGATACCTTAAAATCATTTTTGCGGGTCAGGTTTGACAGTGCAGCGTCTGTTACTATTAACGGGCTGTCCCTGGTGCATAGTAATGGTATTTCATTCATCAACAGCGATGCTATACTGGATCAACTGACTATGCGTAAAACGCATCATACCGGCAGCAACCCGAGTGGAGCGTTAAGCCTGCTGAATTCAAATCTACAGGTACAAAATTCCGGTTTTTATGAAAGCGTAAGAAGTGCGGTTACTTTATCGGTTAACTCAGGTTCGTCGATAAAGCTGAAATCCTCTGTATTCAGGAACAACGGAACTGCCAACGGTAACTACCCGCAGATCAATATCGGTACGGCGAATCCCGATGGCGTTTTGATTGAAGGTTGTGAAATTCACGGAGCTTATCCTAAAGTAGGCGGCCTGGCTTTTCTGAATGTTACACCGGCTGATTACCCGGCAACCGTCCGTAATAATACCTTTTCAAAGAACAGGTATGGTATTGCTGTTAATGGCCGGGGTATCCAGGCAATGATTGAGAATAACATAATCGACTCCAACAATATTGAAGGCCTGCCTATGCAGGGCGGTAGTGGTATTAATATCCTGGGCGATTCTTCTCTGCACATTGTTGCGGTAAATAACCAGATATCCCGGAACCTTTGGGGAGCTACCATACAAAAATCAGGGAACAATGGCTCACCCAAAGTTTCATTTGGCCGGATCGATCCCGTTAACGTGGCGGATACCGGTAGCAATCATTTTTTTGGTAACGGGTTTAATGATACTTTGTATGCGATCTACAATAATACCCCGGATACCGTATGGGCGCAACGCAATCGCTGGGATTATGAAACGGTAGATTCGATTGAGCAAACCATTTTTCATCATGTAGATAATACAAGTCTGGGTTGGGTTTTGTTTGATTCATTTTATATAACACCGCCTGTAGATACGGGAACCAATGTGCGTAATGTATTACCTAAGGGTAACTTTGCGACTGTTTTTCCTAATCCCGCAGTTAATGATGCTGTGGTGCAATCAGAAAAACCTATGACAGCTATCCGTATCATTGATATCAATGGCCGGCTGATCAGTGAGGCGAAACTTAAATCGGTTAAAGCGTATACAATCCCCGCTTATAACTATGCAGCAGGTGTATATTATATCTGGCTGACCGATGGTAAGCAACAGCAGGTATTGAAATGGATAGTAACTAAAGAATAAGAGTACTTTCATAATTAAAAGAGCCGGACAAAGTCCGGCTCTTTTAATTATGGGAATTTTATTTATTTTTCATTCGATCCAGTAAATATTGCCTGAATCTTGCTTCCGCGGCATACATTTGATTTAATTGAGAGGCACTTACAATTTTCAGGAACTCTTCTTTGTATTTTGATTTGATGCTCAATTCTCTTTCGTCCAGTTGCTGCCGCTCATCAATGATCTCTTCCGCAGTTTTGCCTTTCTCATTTAATAAGTGGTGTTTCCCTTTCCTTACTGCACGCATTTCAGCATCATAGCGATTATACACCGGCCAGAATTGTGTAGCCTGGTTAGCGCTTAATTTCATCATATCCGTGATATAAGAGATCTTAACCGCTCTTACTTCCTCGCCGCCTTTATGCTGTGCCGTCGCGAGCGATACCTGGAACAGCAGGGCGGAAATAAAAGTTATTATTACTATTAAATTACGTTTCATAAAGGCAAATTTATTCTGATCTTCTATAATTCTGGGGCTAATATACGTCATTATTCAAATAAGCTTCAAGCTCGGCGTCTGAAATGTTATTCAAGGCCTGTTCTGCGCTATACTGGGTGTTTACAGAAGCGCTGGATATATTATCTTCCAGCAGATATTCATTGAATTCATCAATGTTTTGGTCCAGGTATGCCTCAATAGCGGCATCCGGGAGTGCCGCCAGCTTCTGGCTGACCATATCCGGTTTGCCCATAGCAGATTGTGCCATGTTGCTGGCATTGTTCCTGTTGTCGGTGATAAGCCATCCTGCGCCCAGGACAAAGAACAGGGCTACAGAAGCCGCGGCTACCCAATTGCTCCAGCGTAAGCTTTTACGCACGGTCATTGGTACTTCGATCTGCGGCTTTTCTTTAGTAGCTATAGCGATTTTAGGTACAGCGATTTCAGCAGCTTGATGCTTTTCAAAGGGATTAACCCCTTTGAGGCTGGCCAGTAAAGGACTTTCTTCCAGCTCTTCCTCAAAAGCATCTTCCTGCCGGATCATTGCCCATACATTATCTTCCAAACGATCAAAGTAACCGGCGGGAACCGTAAATGCATTGGCTTTTGAAAGACCGGCAATATGGGTATTCTCTATAACACGGTGGGCACCCATAACATGGTCAAACAGCTGTTGCGCTGACTGCTCAAAGTAACTGGCCGGAACCTGGTAGGGTAGCTCTATCTGTGCCAATTCAGGTTCAGATGCCGATATAGCGCGTATTCCAGACATGATTTCGTTTGGTAAATGTTCGAAATAGTCGCTCGGAACACGAAATAGCGGTAGCCCGATTTGCGTGCTGAAACCAGCACCTATAGATTCCCATTCTTTTTGTATATCTAAATTACTTTTCATAACTAAACTATAGACTAACGGTTGGTTAAATAGTTTAATCCCGCTTTAAAAACTCCTCTACTTTCTTTACCGCATGGTGATAAGAAGCCTTCAGTGCACCTACCGAAGTTTCTAAAACCTGTGACATTTCTTCATAAGGCATCTCGTCATAATATCTCAGGGTGAAAACCACGCGCTGCTTTTCCGGTAAACTCTGGATCGCCTGTTGTAAGCGCCATTCGAGCTTATTGGCATCAAACCCTTTTTCGGCATGCAGCCTGTTGGCTAAACCGCTCTCATGGTCAGAAAGAGATACCGATGTTCGTTTCTTCTCCTTTTCAAGGAAAGTCAGGGTTTCATTCGTGGCAATACGGTACATCCAGGTATAAAGGTTGGATTCTTCCCGGAAGTTATCCAGGTAGGTCCATACTTTAATAAATACATTTTGTAAGACATCGTTAGCATCTTCATGGTTGATCACCAGCCTCCTCACATGCCAATATAAACGCTCCTGGTATTTCTTGATTATTTTAGAAAAAGCACGCTCCCTGGTCGCCTCCTCTCTGAAAGCAACTAAAAGTTCTTTATCATCTTCTTGGAAAGATTGTTGTGCCATAGTCTTGATTTACTGATATTTCCAGTTTTAATGATTACAAATGTAACCAAATTTCGTAAAACCTTTAATGTTCCTTATTTTAAACAGTAAATAGTGTCCCTACTTGACTTTTTTGTAACCTTTATTGACTAAAAACAGGCCGCCGGCAATACAGATAAACGACAGTACCGTGTAGACCGTCAAAGGTTCATTAGCCAGCCACCAGCCCAATAATACCGCGACCAGCGGGTTGATATAAGCATAGACCATGACCAGCCCTACAGGTAAGTGCTTAAGCGCATACATATAGGCGGTATAGGCCAGAACAGAACCTACAATAATAAGGTAAAGAATAGCCAGCAGGCCTTCCGTATGCTGCAGGTTGATAAGGTCGTAATTGTCCACAGCAGGGCTGAATAAGAGCAGGAACAGGCCGCCGAAGCTTACCTGTAAGGCGCTGTTGAATATAGGATTAGCATGAATATTGTTCTTTTTGCTGATAATACTGCCATAAGCCCAGGTAGTTGTCGCGATCAGTGTGGCTAAAATCCCCAGCAGGTAAGCGCTATTGGAAAGGTCTTTCACACTATCCCTGAAGTTAAGGGCTACGCCGAAAAAGCCTACGATCATCCCCGTGACCACAAGGCTGTTGATGCGTTCCGTTTTCTGGAAGGTAATATTCAGCAATACGGACATGATGGGCATGGTGGCACATAATAAAGCGGCTACACCGCTGGGAATATACGCTTCGGCCCAGCTCACCAGCCCGTTGCCCAGGGTGATCAGCAGGAACCCGATCAGTGCCTGCCTGGCGATATTACTCCGGGAAAGGTCCTTGGGTAATTTATTGCCAAAGGCCATCAGGAAAATGATCATCCCGGCCAGCAACTGCCGGCTACCGGCCATTAAAAACGGGGGCAGGGCCTGTAGTCCTACTTTGATGCCCAGGTAGGTAGTGCCCCAGGCGATGCATATAAATACGAGGGCGATCCAGGCTTTGGAATGGGTGCTCATTACAGGGGGGTATGAAGAGTAAAAGTATAAGGACGTACTTTACAAAAGCACGTCCTTGGATAATTATTTAAAATAAACATTTTATTTTTTTCTTGCGATCACTTTTTCTACTGCTGCAATAATATTCGCTTTACCTAAGCCGTATTTTTCTAAAAGCTGGGTTGGTTTCCCGCTCTCCCCAAAGCTATCCATCACCGCAACGTACTCTTGTGGTACCGGGCAATGCTGTGCCGCTACATTGGCAATGCTGTCGCCCAGGCCACCGTTGATCTGGTGCTCTTCAGCCGTTACCACGCAACCTGTTTTGGTTAAAGAAGCGATCACGGCTTCTTTATCTAATGGTTTGATCGTGTGCATATTGATTACTTCTACGCTAAGGCCTTTAGCTTCCAGTTCTCTTGCAGCTTCGAGTGAAGTCCATACCAGGTGTCCGCAGGCGATGATGGTTACATCTGTACCTTCATTCAAAACCTGGGCTTTGCCGATCTGGAAATCAGTGCCGTCCTCTTTGGTAAAGTTGGCCCATTTTACCCGACCGAACCTTAAATATACCGGTCCCTGCATTTTGCTGATCGCGATAGTCGCAGCCTTGGTCTGGTTGTAGTCACAAGGTACGATAACGGTCATGCCTGGTAACATCTTCATCATGCCTATATCTTCAAGGATCTGGTGGGTAGCACCGTCTTCTCCCAAGGTAAGACCGGCATGTGAAGCACATATCTTTACATTTTTGCCACTGTAAGCTACTGATTGACGGATCTGGTCATACACCCTTGAAGTAGAAAAGTTGGCAAATGTTGTGGTATAAGGAATTTTTCCTGCTGTTGCCAATCCGGCGGCTACGCCGATCATATTCGCTTCTGCAATACCACATTGAACAAAACGCTCCGGGAAATCTTTAATGAAATTGTTTAGCTTAAGGGAGCCTGCCAGGTCGGCAGTAAGGGCCACGACGTCCGGGTTTTCTTTCCCCAAAGCATAAATGCCGTCACCAAATCCCGCTCTTGTTTCTTTTTCGCTGGTTGCGTTATAATCCTGCAACATGATAGTTAAGAAGTTTGATTTATATGAATTGATCTGCAAAAGTATTAAATATTTACGTGGCAGTAACATTTATATTTTATTTATAGATACTTATCCACAAGCCCCGATTTTCGCTGAGAACTGGAATTTTTTACGGAAATTTGTGTTTCCATCTTTTTAACCGTATATAAAGCAATGAAAATCGCCCTTAAATTATTGACCAATAAATATATCATAGCGAGTATCGTATTTATAGTCATGATCCTGTTTTTCAGCCCTTACGATTACTTTACGATCCGTAAAGCGCAGGCAGAACTGGATGACCTTAATGAAAAGATAGCATTTCTGAACAAAGAATCAGACCGGATGAACGCGGAATTGAGTACCCTGACCACAGATACCGTGGCCCTGGAAAAATATGCACGGGAACTCTACCATCAAAAGAAAGAAGGGGAAGACGTATACGTGATTAAATGAACAGGTAAGGTAGGACTGGTAATAAAAGTTTAATCCGTATATACTACAGGTTTTCTTTAAAGCGTTTAATAGGTATACTAAACATTTTTAAATGGGAATAACTATACAAGACGCATTTTTTTCAACACCGGATACCTTTCAGGAAATAGAGATAGCAGATGCCGATTTATATACTGAATATGCTCCCGAGTTAAGCAAATTACATACGATCGGGTTCCAGCCTGATGAGCAGGTGGTTGGAGATCTTATGGCAAAAATCAGCTTATTGACAATGAGTGCTTCATAAGAAAGACTCTTTTGTAAACAGAAAAATCCAGCTAAAAGCTGGATTTTTCTGTTTCTATAATTTATAGTATTAAGCTAGTGCTTGTAGTGATTTACTGATGATAGCGATACATTCATCCAATTGCTCTTTGGTGATCACCAAAGGTGGGGCAAATCTTATCTTATCGCCATGGGTAGGTTTGGCCAGTAGCCCGTTTTCTTTTAGTTCCAGGCACAGGTTCCAGGCTGCATTAGGATCAGCGTGTGCCACAACGATCGCGTTCAATAAACCCTTGCCTCTTACCAGTTTAATATAGGGGCTGTTCAGCGCTTCAAGCTGCGCCCTGAAATAATTACCCAATTCTTCTGATTTTTCGGCCAGTTGTTCGTCTTTCAATACCTGTAGTGAAGCAATAGCAACTTTACAGGCCAGTGGGTTACCTCCATAAGTAGAGCCATGCTCTCCGGGTTTGATATTGAGCATCACTTCATCATCGGCCAGAACGGCAGAGATCGGTAAAGTACCACCGGAAAGCGCCTTTCCTAAGATCAGTATATCCGGGCGCACATTTTCATGGTCGCAGGCCAGCATTTTGCCGGTACGCGCCAGGCCGGTCTGGATCTCGTCGCCGATAAATAATACATTGGCGGCTTTACACAAAGCATAAGCCTTAGACAAATAGCCTTCATCCGGTACAAATACGCCGGCTTCACCCTGTATCGGTTCTACCAGGAAGGCCGCTACATTTTTATCCTGCAGCGCCGTTTCCAAAGCTGCAAGGTCATTGTAGGGGATAGTAGTATACCCGGTCATGAATGGGCCAAAACCTTTTTTCGCAGTCGGATCAGTGCTGAAAGAGATCACATTGATGGTACGGCCATGGAAGTTTTCCTCTACAGTAATTATTTTAGCTTCATTTTCGGCGACACCCTTCACATCATAAGCCCAGCGGCGTGCCAGCTTTAAGGCCGTTTCCACCGCTTCTACGCCAGAGTTCATAGGTAAAACTTTGTCATAGCCAAAGTATTTGGTAATGTACTCGGAATATTCGCCCAACAGGTCGCTATGGAAAGCACGGGAAGTTAAAGTCAGCTTTTGGGCCTGCTCTATAAGCGCAGCTATGATCTTAGGGTGACAATGGCCCTGGTTAACCGCAGAGTAGCCACTTAAAAAATCATAGTATCTTTTTCCATCGACATCCCACAGGTATACACCTTCCCCTTTGTTTAAAACCACCGGAAGCGGATGATAGTTATGAGCGCCGAATTGCTCTTCCTTTTGAATATAACTATTGGTTAATTCACTTAATGCTATCGTATTTTCCATAATCGCAAATGTAGCAAAAATAGGCGGGGAGAACAATTATTACAGCCTACTTATCGTGAATTTTTAATTACATTCCTGCTTAAGAAGATTTGCGCCTCTATTTAAAGAAATAAAGCCATATTTGTGCAGGTCATAATTGAGCTATAATTCCCGGTAAAAAATTATCTTTGCCATTTAAAATAATAATAACACAATGATTGAAAATAAAGAAGGCTACGTATCCGCGCAGGTGGATGAGCAGGGTATCGCCGTAGTAGAGTTCCAGCACCCGATGAGTAATAGTTTGCCGGGCGCTATTTTACGTAAGCTGGCCGACACGATTACTGAAATGGGTAATAATGAGGCCGCTAAAGTGATCATTTTACGCAGTGCCGGCGAAAAAGCGTTCTGTGCCGGGGCTTCTTTTGATGAGCTGATCACTATTGATAATAAAGAAGATGGCCTGAAGTTTTTCAGCGGTTTCGCGATGGTGATCAATGCCATCAGGAAATGTCCTAAGTTTGTTATTGCACGCGTACAGGGTAAAGCTGTAGGCGGTGGTGTAGGCCTGGCTTCGGCAGCAGACTATACTTTCGCTGTTGAGGGTGCTTCTGTTAAGCTAAGCGAGCTGGCTGTAGGTATCGGTCCTTTCGTGGTGGGCCCGGCCGTAGAGCGTAAAATAGGCTTATCGGCCTTTGCAGAGCTGTCTATTGACGCAGCTTCCTGGAGAGATGCGCAATGGGCACAGCAAAAAGGCTTATATGCCTCAGTACATGAAAATGCGGCAGCTATGGATGAAGCGATCGCGGTATTGGCAAAAACATTGGCCAAATCCAGCCCGGAAGCGATGAAAGACCTGAAAGGAGTGATCTGGCAGGGTACCGAGCACTGGGATACTTTACTTACGGAGCGTGCAGCGATCAGCGGTCGTTTAGTGTTAAGCGATTTCGCCGTAAATGCGATCAGCGCGTTTAAAGCAAAAGCTTAGAAAGGTAAAATTGAAGGCTTAAACCGGCCTGCAGGCAAGGAAAAATGTTAATTAATATTTACTTCCTTAAAAAAAATGCAGTATGTTTATTTTTTTCAATATCTTTGTCGACAACATAAAAGAAAATTTAACAATTCAATCTAATTAATGCAGAAAAAAGGGAGACCTAGAGTACCGATTAAGGTTAAAGAGCCAGAACATAAGATTAATAATTTGATTAGAGCGCAAACGGTGCGTGTAGTAGGTGAAGATGTCGAAGGTGGTGTAATGTCATTACCCGAGGCTTTGAAGTTGGCAGAAGATTTAGGGGTGGACCTTGTTGAGATTTCGCCAAACGCGGAACCTCCTGTTTGTAGATTAGTTGATTATAACAAGTTTCTTTACGAAAGAAAGAAAAAAGAAAAAGAACAAAAGGCAAAGGCGAAGCAATCTGAGGTGAAAGAAATCCGTTTCACACCGAATACAGATGATCACGACTTTGAATTCAAACTGAAGCATGCAATCAAGTTCCTTCAGGATGGAGATAAAGTAAAAACTTTTGTTCAATTTAAAGGCAGGTCCATATTATTCCAGGACAGGGGTCAGTTATTGTTGCTTAAATTTGCAGAAAAGCTAGCCGACTACGGAACTTTGGAATCCATGCCTAAAATGGAAGGTCGACGTATGTTGGCTATGTTTACACCGAAAAAGAAAAAATAGGTGTGAATAAGACAACCGATTCAGTTCGGTTCATTAATTTGTTTTCATGGTGATAGGGTTTATAGGGCTGGCTCGTTCTCGAGCTAGCCTTTCTTTTTGTCTGTATGGACTATCTTTGTAAATTAATATTTAATATAGGGTAATTATGTGGTTAAAAATTGCTGATTTTGTGCTCAAATACAGGGTATTGTTAATTGTACTCGTTTTGGGCATTACTGCTTTTATGGGTGTGCAGGCGACCAAGGTACGTATGAGTTATGACTCTACGGGGGCAATACCTAAAGACAATCCAAAGTATAAGGCATTAAAAGATTTTCAGGACAAATTTGGCGGCGGGGGCGGTAATGCCATGGTGCTTGGCGTACAATCCGATCAGTTATTTACCCCGGAGCATTTTGCCGCCTATGGTAAATTGATCAATGACCTGAAAGCGATTAAAAACGTGACTGGTATACTTTCTATCAATGATGCGGTATCACTTTCGCAGGACAGCACCAAAAAGTTAAGTACGAAGAAAGTCTTTAATTTAGAGCAGCCGGCTACGGCAATGGCCGGGAAGCTGAAGCTGGACAGCCTGCCGATTTTCGACGGCTTACTCTATAATAAAGCTTCAAATGCCTACCTGATGATGATCAATATCGATAAAGTAGCCTTGAATTCCAAAGAAAGGGTACGCATCGTGGACGATATCGTGAAAGCCGGGGAGCAATTTAAAAGTGCTACTAATATCGAGGTGCATTACAGCGGTCTGCCCTATATCAGGACGCAGATGGCAGAAAAGATCAAGCATGAGCTGAATATTTTCCTGGTGCTTTCACTCTGTCTGACCGCAATTATTTTATTGATCATTTTCCGCTCCTTTACAGCAATGATCGTGTCCATGCTGATCGTTTCTATAGGCGTAGTATGGTCTATGGGTACCTTAGCGATGTTTGGCTATAAAATTTCAATCCTTACAGGCGTGATCCCACCGCTGATCGTGGTGATCGGTATCCCGAACTGTATTTACTTCCTGAATAAGTATCATACGGAATACAACTTATGTGGCGACAAGACCAAAGCCCTGCGCAATATGGTGGGTAAAATGGGGATTGTTACCTTGTTCACCAACCTGACAGCTGCCATCGGTTTCGGTGTGTTCGGCCTGACCAACAGCCAGGTGCTGAAAGAGTTCGGTATCGTATCGGGTATCAATATCATGGCGCTTTTCTTTGTGTCTTTATTTCTGATCCCCGCGATCTTCAGTTATTTGCCGGCTCCTAAGACCAATCAAACGAAGTATACGGAAAGCAAATGGATGAATAAAACGCTGGATATCCTGGTGAAATGGGTATTCAATCATCGTAAGGCGGTATTCCTGGGCACCCTTGCACTCTGTGTGCTGGGAGGGGTAGGTATGATGAAGCTGAAATCGGTAGGTTATATGGTCGACGATCTGCCGGCGAAAGATGTCATTGTGAAAGACCTTAAGTTTTTCGAAAAGAACTTTAAAGGGATCATGCCGCTTGAAATTACTGTAGATACCAAAAAGAAATTCGGGGCATTGACCAGCCTTGAAACCTGGGAAAAAGTGGATTCCTTAACCCGCTTTTTGGAAGCTCAGCCTGAAGTCGGCGCAGCTATTACTTTAACCAAAGGCGCCAAGTTTTTCCGCCAGGGCTTCTTTGGCGGCGCTGTCGCGGACTATACATTGCCAAGCAGTACCGAATTCCAGAGCCTGAGAACACAGCTGGTAAGTACCTTTAATAAACTGCAAAAATCAGATACAGACACGGCAGCAGTACAGGCGAACCAGTTCAGCCAGTTACTGTACAGTTTCGTAGACAGCAATGCACAAACGTTGCGTATCAGCGTGAATGTGGCTGATATCGGTTCTGTAGAGATCCCTAAACTGGTGAATGAACGCATACAGCCTTTAGTCAACCAGCTTTTTGAAAAAGATAAATACGAGGTAAATATTACAGGGGGCAGTATCACTTACCTGGAGGGTAGTATTTTTATTATCGATAGCCTGAAAGAGAGCCTGGCCTGGGCTTTTGGGATGATCCTGGTATGTATTATTATCCTATTCCGTTCTACGAAAGTTGTTATTGTGGCATTGATCACTAATATTGTTCCTTTATTAATTACTGCCGGTATCATGGGCTTGCTGAACATTCCTTTAAAACCTTCTACCGTTCTTGTATTTAGTGTGGCATTGGGGATTACTGTCGATGTAACGATCCGTTTCCTGGTCAATTACAAGCAGGAGGCGCATAAGCATGATTCCGTTGCTGAAACCGTGAAGCATACTATCCGGGATACGGGGATGAGCATTATTTTTACCAGCATTATACTGGTGGTAGGCTTTGGCGTATTCGCGGTATCTGATTTTGGCGGAACGCAGGCTTTAGGTTACCTGACCGCCTTGACCTTATTCCTGGCTATGATCTTCAACCTTACTTTACAACCGGCATTATTGCTGGCCTGGGATAAAAAGAAAGGAGCTAAAAAGGATATAGCTCCCGGAGCTTAAACCGATTGAATAAGTGTACAATTAAAATGCAGCCGGATCAAGGGCTGCATTTTTGTTTGAGATCGATCAATGGTTGAAATAAGGTTAACTCATCGGCTGACCTTGGTTCCAGAACCGTTTGCCTGTACTATCTGCAGGTGTATTCTACCTGTACCACTGAATTATTCGCCATAATTTTTTTGATTTTATTTTCCGCATCCATTTCATAACTAATCGCATTGGAGGAGGCGGATTTTACCAGGTTTTTATTCCTGTAAAAAGTATAACCATCTTGAACAAGATTGATCACGTTTAAAAAATCACCTTCCTGGAATGCCTGGTCCGTGTAGTAAGTGAAATCGGTAGTCGCTCCTGATCCAGAGATGATCGTAGCCAGGTTGCCATCAGAAGCCCATATGTAATTCGTAGTGCTGCCGCCTATCCCGGTAGAGTTACTGGACACAGAGGTCGCTACCTGGTTGCCATTGTAGGTATAAGCTACATTAGACCAGAGGGTACCGCTGGTGTTATTTTCGGTCTTTACATTCAGCACCAGGCCGGCATCATTTGTGGTGATGATCTTTTTAGTGTCGAAACTGCCGGATGCAGTAGTCAGGATAGTGCTTTGATTACCGTTGTAACTATAGTTGGCAACGCTGCCCGGTCTTTCAATTTTCGAGACCCGGAATTGATCATCGTAGCTGAAGAGGTAGGTCTCATTGTTGCTGATTAATCGTTGCACCTTACACACCTGCACCGGCGTACTGTCTTTTTTGTTGCACGAAGCGGTAAGCGCCAGGGCTCCTGTTACTAACAGGGCCATGGCCGGGTAAACCATTTTTGTCATTATTTTTTTGTTTTGTTTGGATAACAAATTTAATGATTATTTAAAGGATAAACTTTAATTAATGTTAAAAGACGGTTGCCGGAAATTTTTTTTGGTACAATTTTACTCCTGACATACTGTTGGCAGTAGAGGATTTTACCTTTGTGGTATAATAATTAATCCTCTTAAAATTTAAAGGCAATGAAAAAAGTAAATGTTATCGACCTGGAATTATTATTGAACAACTGGCAAGGACACCGCAATCTTACCCGCAGGGTAATTGAAGCTTTTCCTGAAAAAGAACTTTTCACGTTCAACATTGGTGGTATGCGTCCTTTCGCGGATATGGTAAAAGAAATGATCAATGTAGACGTAGATGGCTTAAAAGGTATTGTCAACAATAGTGTTGAACCTTATGACCATGAATTGCCCTATCATACCAAAGCGGCGCTTTTACAAGCATGGGATGAAGCTACGCCGCAGATCGAATTGCTGTTGCGCCAGATTCCTGAAGAGCGTTTCCCGCAAAATTTTAACCTCTTCGGTCAATATGAATTCCCGATCATTGAGAATATCCAGTATTTTATTGATAACCAGATTCACCACAGGGGCCAGGGTTTTGTCTACCTGCGTGCTTTAGGTATCGAGCCGCCTTTCTTCTGGGATAGAACGGTTGAAGGAATGAAGATGGAAGGTTACCAGGCTTAAGGAATAAGCTAATGAATGAATACAATTTGTCATCCTGAGTTTATCAAAGGATGGCAAATTTTGCCTTTAAATGCTTGGTACACTCCAGAATGGCAGGGTAGCAAGCAGAAGTCTCTTAGACTCCCTTATTTTATTTGTTGTTTGATTGCTTCAATTAATTGCAGCATATCCTGTTTAAGCGACTCCGGTTCTATGATCCTGATCCCGTCCCCGAACGCTAAAAGCCAGCGCTGCAGGTATTGTTGCCTGGTATTGTGTTCAAAAACCATTTCAAAACCATCGGCTTTCTCAGTTTCTTTTATAAAACCATACAATTGGCGCTCCCAGCACATGAAGGCCTGCATCTGTTTGGTGGCCCAGATTGTGGCAGTAGGATGTACTTCTTTTTTGACTACTTTCTGCTCCAGGTAGAAGGCGAGGCTTTTCAATTTTTGCCGGAAAGGCTCCTCAGTGATCCATATAGTTTTAATCCGGTCCAGCCGGAACTGCCGAACTTCTTTACGCAAATGGCAATAGGCCATAAAATACCAGTAGCCGTTCTCCTGGAACACGCCTACGGGCTCTACGGTTCTTTCTTCCGCCTTACGGCTGTCCGCTTTCTGATAGTTTATGTTGACCTGCAACTTCTGGGCTATGCTGCTGAATAAAGTAGATAAGGCCGTGGGCACTTCCTGGTTGAACAGTTTGCGGTTAGACTTGAGTACTACCTGCGCTTCAATAGCCTGAACATTTTCTTTATCACTTGTTCTCAGTACCGATTTCATTTTGCCCAGTGCGTTTGAAAACTGTTTGCTGAGCTCTTTGTCCAGGTACTGGTGCATTAGCTTTTCCGCGACGGCAAAGCTGAGCGCTTCCTCTTTAGAGAAAAGCGTAGGGGGCAAGCGGTAGCCGCCGGCCAAAGAATAGCCGTAGCCGGCCTCGCTATAGATCGGTATGCCCGCTTTCTCCAATGACTTAATGTCCCGGTATATGGTACGGATGCTAACCTGGAATTTATCGGCTAGATCCTGGGCCTTTACTACGGGCTTAGCCTGTAGTTGTATGAATATGGCGAGTATGCGTTCAAATCTTTTGTCGATATCCATTTTTGCAAGGGACTATTGTTTTCCGGCCCCAATGCTACGAATTTTCTCCGGATAAGCGGCATAAAAAAGCGGAAGTCATATAGACATCCGCTTGGCTTCACATAAACCCTATATTATGCTATCTTGACAGAAGTCATGGTTAAAGAACCCGCTACTGCTTTATTATTGAATATGGATACTTCATCCCCTTTCTCCTGTAAGGCCAGGGTATAGATCAGGGGCAGGAAGTGCTCCGGGGTAGGGATGGCCAGGTCAAAAGCTTTTCCCTGGGACCTGAACGCGATCAGGCTTTTATGGTCCTGCTCCAGGATGAACTTTTTCATTTGCTCATCGGCTTCAATAGCCCAGTCATAGCCATAATCTACTTTGCTCAGGTTTTGCCAGTCTACGGCCCTAAGGTTGTGTACCATATTACCGCTGCCGATGATTAATACGCCTTTTCTTCTCAATGCTGCAAGTTGCCGGGCGATATCATAATGGGCTTCGGGGCTGGCATTCACATCAATGCTCATCTGGATCACCGGGATATCGGCATCAGGGTAGAGGTGTTTGATCACCGACCAGGCGCCATGGTCCAGGCCCCATTTGTCATCCAGTCCTACTTCTGTGGCTGTAACGAGCTCCCGGGTCATTTTAGCCAGTTCCGGGCTGCCCGGGGCCGGGTATTGTACCTCGAAAAGCGCTTTTGGAAAACCTCCGAAATCATGAATAGTTGGCGGCATTTGCATCGCTGTTACGTAAGTACCGCGGGTTTCCCAGTGGGCCGAAACGCAAAGAATGGCATGCGGTTTAGGAATGGTTGTAGCCACATTCCTGAAACCCGCAACGAATTCGTTTTCTTCGATCGCGTTCATAGGACTGCCATGTCCTAAAAAAAGCACCGGCATTTTCGGGCTGTCCGGAAATGCGGCCGAAGCACGCCCCAGTGCACCCAGGCCCAGGGCTCCTGCAAATGGTAAGATACTCATGATCTTTAAAAATTCTTTTCTGTTCAATGTCCCGGGTATTCATCCAGGCCTTTTAACAGGCCTGGTATTAAGAGATCGCTTACTCTTCTGTAGTTTGCTTTACAAACTGTACAGACGCTTCCAGTTTAACTTCATCACTTACCAGTACACCACCAGTTTCCAGTGCTGAGTTCCAGTTTAACCCGAACTCACTCCTGTTGAATTTACCTTTTACTTCAAAACCCGCCTTCTCATTGCCCCATGGGTCTTTATTAGTACCGCCAAATTCTACGTCTAATGTGATCGGTTTCGTAATGCCTTTGATTGTAAGGTCGCCTGTTAATTTATATTCGTCACCGCCTTTGCTGTCAAAAGATTTGCTGACAAAGTTCATTTGCGGGTATTGTTCTGTTTCGAAGAAATCGCCGCTTTTAAGGTGGGCGTCGCGGTCTGCATTGTTAGTAGAAATAGAGTTTACGTCTATATTTACCGCGATCGGCGATTTGCTGAAATCTTCTCCATCGATACTGGCGTCAAAGGTGCCAAAAGTACCTTTCACATTAGTGATCATAAGGTGTTTTACCTTAAAGAATATTTCGCTGTGTGTGGGGTCTAATACCCATTTAATGTTGCTCATGTTTTTTGGTTTTATAGCTTTAAAAATATTTTTCTAATGATTCTTTGGCAAAGTTATGGCGGATAGCGGGCCGGGAAAATAACCTAGGTTAAGAAATTTCTGCCTATTAAAAAAGCCCAGGTAGATTTACCTGGGCTTATGTTGTACTAATAATTTATTTAACGGGATCGTTTAATCTTAATGATTTAGTGGCACTTTCGATCCAGTTGTTGATCCCGGTTACCAGATGCGGTTCCAGTTGATTCACCCAGGAAAGATTTTGAGATTTCCAGGTTTCAATACTTGTTTTCGCCGCGGCAGCCTTTTTGCTGTCATTCTTATTCATGGCAGCTTCGTAAGCCTTAAATTGTTTATCTAATGCTACAAGCTTATTATCCTGCTCTTTAACAGCAGTATAAGGAATATCCTGGGCATAGAAAATATTATATGCTTTATCGCCGCCTGTTGGTGCTTGTTGCGCAAAAGATTGTACGCTCAGGGCAGAAGCGACAAGGATAACACAACTGATGAGTACTTTTTTCATGATTGATTGAATTTTCTTTGTTTACAAATATATAAACATAATTTATAAATTCAAAGCTTTTGCTTAATCTGCCATTTCAAATTTGTAACCTACTCCTTTTACTGTAGTAATCAGGTCTATGCCCATCTTCTGGCGGATTTTTCTTACATGCACGTCAATTGTACGGTCCCCTACAATCACATCGGTTCCCCATACTTTTTGCAGGATTTCGTTGCGTAAGAAAACTCTTCCCGGTTTAGCCGCCAATAGGTTTAATAATTCAAATTCTTTTTTGGCTAAAATGATTTCGGTATCCTTGTAGTTTACGGTAAACTTAGTTTTGTTAATGATCAGATCGCCAAAATCCAGCACAGACTCTTCATCTTTTTCTCTCCGCACTCTGCGCAGGGCAGTGTCCAGGCGGGTCATCAGCAAGTCTGGTTTGATGGGTTTGGTAATGTAGTCATCAGCGCCGAGTTCAAGTCCCATGATCTCGGACTTTTCATCTGTCATTGCCGTTAAGAAGATCACAATGGTAGCGTCCAGGCTAGGCATTTGTCTTAATTCTTTAATGGTCTGGAAACCATCTTTGCCAGGCATCATGACGTCCAGCAGTATCAGATCCGGGTTAAAATGTTTGGCTACTCTGATGGCATCGTTACCATTATTTGAGGCGGCTACTTCATAACCTGCTTTTTCAAGATTATAGCAGATGAATTCAACAATGGACTGTTCGTCGTCTACTACAAGTATTTTTCCTTTTGAAAGCATGAGTAATACTCCTTATTTAGTTTATGCCGCAAATGTAAGTCTACTTAACAAATAATTCATATTATCTTATTGTGAACTACTCTGCCAGGTAGACTTACAGGCCTGCATTCCGGCTATTTATCTTTTTCAGAAAGCTTGTCTTCAAGGTCCTGTATCTGCGCCTTTACATCCGCTATTTTCGACAAGCGGTTAGGCATTCTTTTCTCGATCTGGTCCACCAGCTTTACCAGGTTAGCCTTGATCTCTTTGTCTTTCGCGTCTTCATCACCGGTGCCGGCAAGAATTTCTTTAAATTCAGCCAGTTTACTTTCATCTTCGGCCAGCTCTTCTTCAATGGTAGCCAGGAAATTTTTGCTTTGCTGCAAGCGGTTGCTGATCTGCTGTACGAATTTCCCTTTGCGGGCTTCGCGGTCCTCGTCTTTACGTTTGAAAAAATACTGTCGGGCAGCAATGAATTGTTCCCAGAGGCTATCGCCATATTCGCGTGGTATAGGGCCTATGGTCTTCCAGGTGGCCAGGAGCTCATTGATCTCCTGGGTAGCGTCACGCCAGTCGGTCGCGTTCTTTATGGTTTCTATGCGGTCCAGCAGTGCTTTTTTCTGGGCATAATTATCTTCCAGGCTTACTTTATAAGTTTCTGCCTGCTGGCGTTTGGCATTAAAGAAGTGATCTTTGGCCGCCTGCATCCTGTTCCAAAGCTCATCGGCCTTTTCAAAAGGGACTTTACCTATAGCTTTCCAGTCTTCTAATATTTTAGCATAGGTAGCCGCGGTTTCTTTCCAGTTAGTACTTTCCTTGATTTCCTCGGCCTGCTCCACCAGGTTTAATTTGGCTAAATAATTGGCTTCCTGCTCTTCCATGATCAGGCTTTGATGTGCTGATTTACGGTCAAAGAAGCTGTTTTTTGCCGCTACAAAGCGGTTCCATAGTTCATCGTTTTTTTCTACAGAGGCAACCCTCCCTATCTTCTTCCACTCTTCCATCAGTTGCTTGTAGACTTCAGCGGTTTCTTTCCAGTTGTCGGATTGGCTTAGTGATTCCGCTTTTTCGCAAAGCTCCAGCTTCAGGTCCAGGTTTTGCATCATTTCTATGTCTACAGCTTCCTGGAAGCTGCGTTTACGATCATAAAAGTGGTTGCGTGCCGCTTCGATCTGCTCCCAAAGTTTGTCGCTGACTTCTTTTTCTATATAAGGCGCTTTTTTCCAGTCTTCCACCAGCTCCCTGAAGGCCTCAGTCGTATTTTTGAATTCTTCAGCATCTTTTAATTGCTGCGCTTTTGCTACAATGGATTGCCTGATTTGCTCATTTGCTTTTAATTGCTCCTGTATCAGCTCCTGCTTTTCGGCAATAAATGAAAATAAAGGCCTGTAGTCCCCGATTGCATTGGCGTTTAACAAATAAGCTTTTAAACGTTGCAATTTACCCTGGAACCTTACGGGTTCTGCAGATTGTGCCAACTCCTGCTTTAGTTCCTCCGTTTTTTGCAGAACTTCTTTAAATTTATCACAGAGTGCCTGTATCACCGTGCCCGCATTCTGCTCGTGGATATGTGATAATACTCTTTCCGGGTAAAGTTGGTCCGCTATCAGTAACAAGTTACCCTGGTCGTCCAGTTTGCAGAATGATTTGCCGTCAAAGGATAATTGTTCCCAAAAATCTGCTGTGTTTAATTGCACCGGTTCATTTGGTAGCTCTTGAGGGTTCTGGTTTTCCATTGCTTTTATTAAATAGTTTTCAGTAACAAATTTTATCTATTACAATATTAAACATATTTTTCTCATAATTCGAATATAGTCATATGATTTTTAGTAAAACTTTTTACTGCATCTTATAGCTTATCCCTTAATAAATTCCCTGTTTCGTAAATGGAAATTTAAATTAGCTTTTATTTTTGCCTGCAAAACAAATTTTTTAAAGATAAAATAATGAACGCAAAATTATCTTCTCTGGTAGTAAGCTTTATGCTTGTAATGATGAGTGTGGCCGCCGGCGCTCATACAATGTGGATCGAAGTGAAGGGGAACGGGAAAATAGGGGAGGCGCAAGGGGTACGTGTATTCTTTGGCGACTATAGCTGGGGTAATCCTACAAAAACCGCAAAATGGTATTCGGATATCGCGGAATATGTCCTGGTACTGACCGCGCCGGATGGTACGACAACTGAACTACAGGATCGCTCTAAAGATTCTGTTGCTTATGAATCCAGCTTTGTACCGAAACAAGCGGGTGTTTATAAAGTGTCTTTCAGTCACCCTGTAAAAGACGTGTATAAGGATAAAAAACTGACTTATGCTGCAGCGGCTTATGTATTAGTGGGCAAGCCAAAAGATAAAGCGGTAACCCTTAGCGAAGGTAAATTCGGCCTGGTATGGAAAGACGTGGCTCAGAAAAAGCAGGTGATCTATATGGAAGATGGCCAGCCTAAAGCTAATGTGAGCTTATCTTTAGTAAAAGAAGGCGATAAAGAGCAAACCTATTCTGTAAATACCGATAGCAAAGGCCAGTTAGTTTTCCCTAAAGGATTAAAAGGGAATTATTTGCTGGAACTGACCGATTCAGAAAAAGTGTACAAAACCGAGTTTAATGGTAAGGAATATGAATTCGATTACAAAGAATTTACCTACCAGATAAGTCTTTAATAAGATTCCTGATTTTTGAAAACCTCTTTTATGATCCATAAAGGAGGTTTTTCTTTATCTTCAAACTTATTTATGCTAAAATGAGTATCCAGGTAAAGAAGCCCCGTAAATTATTAAGCCAGCGACACCCGATCCTGTACCGGCTGGCAGTAGGTCTAAGACGTTTACAGCGAAAACTGGTCTGGTGGACAGACGGTAAACAATATGCAGCACGCCGGGATATGGAATTGCTGCCTTACCGGGTTAAGAAGCACCAGTCGACCTTGCTGCGGAAACTTGGCGATGCCGATATGCAGCTACAGGTGAATAAAGTGACCAATCTCAGGCTGGCATTGCAACATATTGACGGTATCCTGATCCGGCCCGGAGAAACCTTCTCCTTCTGTAAACTAGTGGGTCTGCCTACCAAAGCCAAAGGTTACCTGATGGGGATGGAACTGTCCTTTGGAAAAGCCCGGCCGGGAATTGGCGGCGGCATTTGCCAGATATCGAACATGATCCATTGGCTGGTACTGCATAGCCCGCTCACGGTGGTGCAAAGAGCGCAACACTCTTTTGATCCATTCCCAGATGAGGGTCGGGTATTGCCATTCGGTAGCGGAGCGGCTATTTTTTATAATTATATAGATTACCAGTTTACGAATAATACCGACAATACTTTTCAACTGCATATCTGGCTTACCGAAAAAACTATAGAAGGAGAGCTGCTCGTAGCTTCGGAGCTGCCGGAGGCGTATCATATTTTTGAACGGGAACACCAGTTTATCAAAAAAGGCGATACTTTCTTCCGTAAGAATGAAATCTGGAGAAAGATCATTGATAAAAGAACGGGTAATACTATTTCGGAAGATTGCCTGGCCAAAAACAATGCCCGGGTTAGTTATGTACCCGGGCAGTATATAGTAGCGGATGATCATTCCTAATTATCTGCTTCCTTCCCATTCGGCATAGAATTGTTCCAGGAAGGATTCCATAAAATTATGCCTTTGCTGTGCGATGGCTTTGGCGCTATCCGTGTTCATTTTATCTTTCAGGAGCAGCAGCTTTTCGTAGAAATGATTAATTGTAGGCGCCTGGGTATTTTTATAGGCTTCTTTGCTCATATTTTGCTCCGGCTTTATTGTAGGGTCATGCAAAGCCCTGTTTTTAAAACCGCCATAATTAAAGGCGCGGGCAATGCCAATAGCACCAATGGCATCCAATCGATCGGCATCCTGTACCACTTCCATTTCTTTGGAATGATAATGTACCTGGCCCAGCGAAGCTTTATAAGACATGTTCTTAATGATCAGCTTTACCTCGTTGATGATACGGGTATCAACCTGTTGCGCTTCCAGAAATTTGCCGGCAATAGCGGGACCGAGTTCCTCATCACCGCCGTGGAATTTGCTATCGGCGATATCATGTAATAATGCGGCCAATTCACAGATCAGCCGGTTGGCATTTTCATGTTCTAAAATCAGTAAAGTATTCTTCCATACTCTCTCTATATGAAACCAGTCATGCCCCCCTTCGGCACCGGATAATTGTTGCCGGACAAATGCTATAGTATTTTTTATGATTGGTTCCATTTGACTTAAGCTTTATTTGGAGTAGTAAGTTGCAAATATAAATGTTGGTAAATCAATCAATGTTTGAAGTTTCCGCGGGTTTTTCTTATGCGATGTAGTAATTATTAGGTTGGTGTATAATATTTGACTAATGATTTATGTTAATAAGATAGTAATCATAACCTTAAATAGATAGATTAAAATGGGAAAGAAACTATTCTGCTTGTTGTCATTGCTAACAGGGCTTTATACCAAGCCTTTATTTGCTCAAAATAAAATAGTTTACGGAATAGGGCTGGGCCTTTTTCAAACTAAGCTGAATCACGTAGACAGGGAGCACTTCAGTGGTTACGGATATTCCGCTCCCGGTTTTGTACAAAACGACCGCCCGGGGTTTGCCGTTCATTTGCTTGCTGCCAAATCTATTACCAAAAATATATCTTTTGAAACAGGATTAGGCGTCAGTAATTTCCGTTCGCAATTCCATTTTGATAAGCTGCAGAACGTTAACCGCCCTGCGCCGCCGACCCTTGATATTGCACTATATTATTTATCTGTGCCCCTTATGTTTAACTATAAGATACCTTTAAACAGGACCGCAGCCTTTGATGTGTCCCTGGGACCTGATATCCGTTGCTTATTATTAGGAAACGATAATTACCAGGAAATAATAGAGGAGGATATTTATTTAGAAGGTGTTCGCAACTACAAACAATTGATTATTTCACCGCAATTAGCATTCGGTTATTCCTTCCGGTTCAATAATGATAGCCGGCTGCGTTTAGCCGGAAATATAGGGCTGGATGCGCAAAAGGCGATGCGTGTAAAAGGTGTAATGAGCGGCTGGGGATTTTACAGTAATTTATCTACTGCTTATTATACTTATTATGGATTATCAATTAATTACTTTTTTAACTGTAAGCCTGGTTTAGGGTAGTATCTGCGATAAAGATTAATGTTCCATAAGGCACAACTGAAAGCTGGTATTTTGGTTGTGCTATCCCCTGCCGGTCATTTTAAAACTTGACGTTTCATTAACGCATAGTCGCTCGTTTTTTATTATTAATTTAGTGGATAAATTGGCAGGGATACAATAAAGCAGATCAAAGATCCGATTGCCCCGGTTAATTTTACTGATAGCAGGAATATTAATTGAATAATTATGGCATTTATAGATTATTACCAGGTATTGGGAGTGAGCAAAGATGCAAGCCAGGAAGAGATCAAAAAAGCTTTCCGGAAACTCGCCCGAAAATATCACCCTGATCTCAATCCCAATGATAAAGAGGCGGAGCAGAAATTCAAAGCCGTAAATGAAGCCAACGAAGTTTTGGGTAATCCTGAAAACCGGGCCAAGTATGATAAGTACGGTGAGCACTGGCAACAGGGAGAAGCTTATGAAAAGGCCCGGCAGCAACAGCAGCAAAACAGTGGTCGTACCGGAGGTAATCCTTTTGAAGGGTATACTTATGAATCGTTTGGCGGTGGCGGCGATTATTCCGATTTCTTTTCTTCCATTTTTGGTAACCAGGGCGGGAGCTACAGAAAAGGAAGCGCATCAGGAAAGTTTAAAGGCCAGGATATAGAAGCGGCACTTAACCTGTTCTTATCCCAGGTGCAGCAAACGCATCAGCAGACCTTCGAAATCAATGGAAAAAAAGTGCGGATCACTATACCGGCCGGGGCTTATGACGGGCAGCAGATCAAATTGAAAGGCTATGGTCAGCAGGGTTTTAATGGCGGCCCGGCGGGTGACCTGTTTATTACTTTTAATATACAGAATGATACTCCTTTTGAACGGGATGGAGATGATTTACGGTTGGTCAAAGAAATAGACCTGTATACTGCCCTTCTTGGCGGGCCTGTAATGGTGGATACCCTGGATGGCCAGGTGAAGCTGAATGTAAAACCATTCACCCAAAACGACAGCACGACCCGCCTTAAAGGTAAAGGATTCCCTGTATATAAAGGCGAGGGTAAACATGGCGACCTGTACCTGACCTTCAAAATAAAATTACCTACGCGACTTAGTGACCGGGAAAAAGAATTGTTTGAACAGCTTAAAAATCTTCAGTCATGATACAGAAAATAAGCCGGGAAGAATGTGTTGCCTTATACAACATAGAAATTCATTTTTTTGACGCATTAGTGGAATCAGGCCTGATCGCGGTGATAGAAGAGCAGGATGAACTTTACCTGGACTTTGAAGACCTGAATGATCTTGAGCGCTACGTGAACCTGCACTACGACCTGGAGGTCAATATTGCGGGCATCGAGGTGATAGCGCGCCTGTTGCAAACAGTAAGGCAATTGCAGGAAGAGAACAGGAAAATGCAATCGGGCTACAATGACCGGGGCATTGAGATCGGGTTTACAGGACATTAAACGTATGGACGAGTAATATGGTACAATTTTATGAACTGATGTCCATTGTCGGGCGCTCGGTAGCAGTCTATATTTTTATCCTGGTAGCCATAAGGCTCACGGGTAAAAAAGAATTATCACAGCTCACCACATCAGATATTGTACTGATCCTGCTGATCAGTAATGCGGTACAGAATGCGATGGTGGGGCCCGATACCAGCCTGCTGGGTGGTTTATGTGCAGCCGGTGTGCTATTCCTGCTGAATCTTTTATTTAAATGGTTACTTTTCCGGTATCCGGGCTTCAGAACCCTGGTGAATCAAAAGCCGGAGGTGCTTATTCATAATGGGAAATTAGAGTTTGCGACCTTATCCCGCTTACAGATCACGGATGACGAATTGAAAGAGGCCATGCGGGAGCATGGGGTCGACCTGTATAAAGACGTGAAATGGGCGATACTGGAAATGGACGGCAATATTTCAATCATCAGCGGTGAGGAGCAGCTAAAACAGTCCAGCTATAAACGGAAAAGAAAGCATAAACACCTGAATGTAAACTAATGAAAAAGCCAAGGTTTAATGCGATAAAGGAAATCGTTGTCCTGTTACTATTTATATCAGGCTTGCATGGGCCGGCTTATAGCCAGGGGCGTTTCGCAGGTTATTTCAACAGTGATTCTTTTTGGCGATCTATCCAGATCCTGGACCAGGATGCGGCCATTGCGGAAGATGCGGATACCTTAGTCGCACTTGCCAGTAACCGCGAGTTTGATTATAAGGAACTGAAATTTGCGAAAGAGGAATCTACAAAATCTGGTCAGTTAAATTATTTCCTGGCATTTATAAAGCAAGGTAAGTGGTATGTAAAGCCTTGTAACAGTTTACCTGAAATCCTGAACAGGCTTGAGCATGGGAAAAGCCTGGTGGTCTATACCGAGGGCTATGGCAAGAATTTTATTTCCGGCTTGTTTCGTGCTTTCGCTATGCGGGCGCAGTACCGGGTAAATGTTTTATACCTGGATTATCCCAGCATTAACATTAGTAAAAAGAGGTTAGGCAACTGGCGCTTTGTAGTACAGGAAGCCAATAAGGCCGGCGCGGATTTTGCGCCTGTCCTGGATAGCTTACATCAATGGCAGCTAAAAGAGCACCATTTTTCGAAGATTAACCTGTTTTATCATAGCATGGGTAACCTGGCCCTGAAGCATATGTTACAAAATGATCTTTTTTCTGGTTTTAATAACAGTGCCTGGGTAGATAACCTGGTTTTGAACGCGGCCTGTGTGCCGGCAAAGGGTTATGCCGAGTGGCTGGGAAAAGCAAATTTTGCCCGGCATATCCTGGTCCATTACAATCCGGAAGACCGCACCCTGAAAGGAGCACAATTGGTGAGCGGTAACCGGAAAATAGGAGTGCGTCCGGGTGATAAAGTATTGCCGAATATAATTTGCCTCAATTTTAACGGATTGGCCGGCAACGGTCATAATTATTTTCTCAACTTACCTTATCGTGTGCCAATGGCGGAACCGGTTACCAATTATATGCAAAGGTTATTGAATGGGGAAGTGGTAAATGTGCAGGATACGCTGCTGTTCCGTCGCCTGGATGAGGAAGGGAAGTACGAGTTGGTTGAGTAATAATCAAAAATTCTGTCGCAGAAAATAACCATTCACTATTTAAAGTGGCTGTTACGTTACTTCAAAACAGTCATAATCAAAAAGCCCCTTCCTGTTACATTTCGGCAAGCTCCATGGGACAGAAAGGGGGACACTTCAGGTTTACATAAAACTACATTTTATTAGGTACTTTGATACCAAGTAAGTTCATAGAATGCCGGATTATTTTCGCGGTATGGTCCGCCAAAACTTGTCTGAGTAGTTTTTTCTCCGGGCTCTCCGCTTTAGCAATGCTACATTGCTCAAAGAAGGTGTTGAATTGCTGGGCCAGTTTGAACGTATAGTTGCACAAGGCTGAAGGGTTGTATTCCAATGCTGCCTGTGCCAGTGTGCCCGGGTATTGCTCCTGGATGATTAACAGTTGTTTTTCAGGTTCCAGCAGGTCTTTGGTGTCAATAACGATCTCGTTATTAACATACCCGGTTTTGGTCAATAAAGAACAAATCCGCGCATGTGCATATTGGATAAAGGTTGCCGTAAAGCCATGCAGGTCTATAGACTCTTTAGGGTCAAAGATCATTTTCTTTTTAGGGTCGACACGGAGCAGGTAGAACTTCAATGCGCCCACGCCGATTGTTTCATATAGTTGCTGTAGCTCAGCTTCAGAGAAACCTTCAGTTTTCCCGGCAGCCTCTGTTTGCTCGCCTGCGAGGCGTACCATTTCAGCTACCAGGTCATCAGCATCCACTACGGTACCTTCCCGGCTTTTCATTTTACCGCTCGGGAGCTCTACCATACCATAGCTCAGGTGGAAAATACCATCCGCGCCCGGTACGCCCAGTTTCTGGCAGATCAGTTTCAGTACCTTGAAGTGATAATTCTGCTCATCGCCCACCACATAGATGCTTTCATCAAGGTTAAACTCTTTTTGTTTTTCCGCGGCCAGGCCTATGTCTTGGGTAATGTATACCGAGGTGCCGTCTTTCCTTCTTACCAGCTTTTCATCCAGTCCGTCTTCGGTCAGGTCGATCCATACACTTCCATCCTCTTTCTGGTAGAAAACGCCTTTTGCTAAACCTGCTTCTACCAGGTCTTTGCCCAGGAGGTAAGTATTGCTTTCATAATAAGTTTTATCAAAAGAGCTGCCGATCGCTTTGTAAGTGATGTCAAAACCGGAATATACCCAACTGTTCATAGTATTCCAGAGTGCCATTACTTCCGGTTTTCCGGCTTCCCAGTCTACCAGCATTTGTTGGGTGGCTTTCATAATAGGGGCTTCCTGTTCCGCCTTTGCGGCTTCCATGCCATTGGCCACCAGTTCTGCTACTTCTGCTTTATAGGCATCATTAAACTTTACATAATATTCACCTACAAAATGATCGCCTTTGGTACTGGTACTTTCGGGTGTAGCGCCATTGCCAAACATTTGCCAGGCGATCATACTCTTGCAGATATGTACGCCGCGGTCATTCACCACGCAGGTTTTGCTCACTTCATTACCGGTTTCTGCCAGTATATTGGCGATTGCCACTCCTAAGAAATTATTTCTTAAATGGCCCAGGTGCAAAGGCTTATTGGTATTGGGGGAAGAGTACTCCACCATGATTTTTTTAGGAGTATGCTCCCCGCTTTTTACCGCAAGATCAAGGTTGAACTGGTTTAAATATTGGGACCAGTAAGTATCATTGATAGCGATATTTAAAAAACCGGCTACGGTTTCGTGATGGGTATAGCGATCATTGTTTTGTACCAGGTAATTACCGATTGCATCGCCTAAAGCCGCAGGGTTTAAGCGGAGGGCTTTTACGAAAGGAAACAACACGATGGTATAATCTCCTTTGAATTCAGGTTTTGTTTCATTTACCAAAATATCCTGCTCTTTAACCTGGGCATCGGGATACAATGCGTTAAAGGCTGCTGCTGCATCTGTCTTGAGCTGTGCTGCAATCGATTTCATATCTGCTGAATTTAAGGTGCAAAGGTAAGCAAATAAGCCGATTTAAGGGATTGCCGGCATGAAAGCGGCCCGCTTTAGTTTAAAAGGAGTTTTAAGCTGAAAATTGTGCCGGGAATGAGTTAGCCTGTTACTAAAAAAGCACCCATTTTTACCGGTTAAAGGGTAAGAAGAGTGCTTTATCTATAGTTTGAAGAACTATTTATTTATTCTTCATATAGTAAATATTTTGAACGTATGGCTTTGAACTGCTCCAGCTCGGGCTGCCAGCTGGCACGGATCTGCTCTTCACTCATTCCTTTTTTGATTTGTTCCTGCAGGGTATTTGTTCCCGCCAGTTTTATAAAGAAATTGTTGAAAAAGGCATTTTTGTCCGGGAAAGCCTGGTAGGCCTTGATGAGCCATTTTAATTGTAATTTGTTTTCGGTCATACGGTAAGCGGTATTCGCATCCGAAGCGACTAGTTCTCCATAGCATTTTTTATCTTTTAATGGCGGGTTAGTCGCCCCGGTAATGCTGGCCGGGGTAAAACTATAGGTGAACCCTTTTAATTGCGGGTGACCATATTGCTGGAAAGGCTTATCCGTACCGCGGCCCAGGCTGACTACTGTGCCTTCAAAGAAACACAATGAAGGATAAAGATAGATCGCGGCCATATTTTTAAGGTTAGGGGAAGGCGCTACCGGAAGCCGGTATAAAGTCTGGTGGTTGTAATTGTCGCAAGGGATCACTTTCAGGTCCAGGCCGGCAGCTTTAATCCATTTTTCCCCCTTAAGCATTTGCGCATATTCTCCGGCGGTCATGCCATAGACTACCGGGACCGCCTGCATGCCAACGAAGGACCGGTTTTCTTTTTTCAGCACCGGGCCATCAACGATATGGCCTAAAGGATTCGGCCGGTCCAGGATGATCAGTTGCTTTTTCTGCTCTGTACAGGCTTCCATCAGGTATTCCAGGGAAGATATATAGGTATAAAACCTTGCGCCCACATCCTGAAGGTCGTAGATCACCACATCAACATTACTCAATTGCTCAGCAGTAGGTTTTTTATTGTTGCCATACAGCGATATGACAGGAAGCCCGGTTTGCGGGTCTTTGTCATTTTTAACATGGGCGCCGGCATCGGCATTACCCCTGAACCCATGTTCCGGAGAGAAAATTTTAACCAGCTTTACTTTGTTGTCCAGGAGCAGGTCCGGTAATAATTTACCATTTATTTCTGAGGTCTGGTTGATCAGTACCGCAACCCGTTTGCCTTTTAACAGCGGTAAGTAGGCTTCAGTACGCGCAGCGCCTACGACCACTTCAGGGGCAGGTTTGCGGCCTTTTGGCACTTCAGTGGCAGCGGCATCCCTTTCATAAGTATAGCGGGGCGTCTGCGCATGGCCTATCAGGCTTATAGCGGTAAGCAGCCCTATGGATATGGATGAAAATACGTTCATAGTTAAAGATTAATATTCGGAGATTTCCTCAAAGATATTGATTATTCAGTTTTAGGTTTTAATTATCACTGTGCTTGTGCGGATTTTGGACTAATTTTGCAGGCAAAAGTTTAGTGAAATGACAATTAATGAAAAGCAGGAAGAGATCATTGCGGAGTTTAATATGTATGAGGAGTGGATGGATAAATATGAACACCTGATCGCTTTGGGTAAAGACCTGCCCCTGATCGACGAGCAGTACAAAACGGATGATCTCCTGATCAAAGGCTGCCAGTCCAGGGTATGGTTGCATGCTGATTTTAAAGATGGATTGGTGCATTTTACTGCGGATAGTGATGCGATCATTACCAAAGGCCTGGTGGCACTGATGATTGATGTGTTAAGCGGCCATACTCCCAGGGAAATAGCCGCGACTGATATTTATTTTATTGATAAGATCGGATTGAAAAGCCATTTGTCCCCTACACGTGCCAATGGATTATTGTCGATGCTGAAGCAAATGAAGTTATATGCTTTGGCCCTTTCAACACAAGCATAATGGAAAATTTAAGAGACCGGGTAATAGAGGTATTGCATACAGTATATGATCCTGAATTGCCGGTAAATATTTTTGAACTCGGGCTGGTTTACGATATCCAGATCCTGGACAATAACGCGGTGGATATCATCATGACGCTTACGGCGCCGGCCTGCCCGGTAGCCGGTGATATTGTTTTTGAAGTACAACAAAAAGTAGCGGCTATAGAGGGTGTCAGTGACGCGCATGTGCAGCTTACCTTTGATCCGCCCTGGACGAAAGATATGATGAGTGAGGAAGCCCGCCTGGAGCTTGGTTTCATGTAGCTCAGCGTTTTTACCGGACGGTCCCCGCTCACTTGCTACCGGAAGTAACTGATTGTACTACCTTGAAATCATTGCCTGAAATCACGAGCTGATTATTAATGAGCTCTATAGTACAATCCAGCACATTAACCGGGTTAGGGGGCAACAGGTGCAGTAAGCTGGTATCGTCAAAAGTATTTTTGAAGGTAGTAAGCCCTTTCGGCGCCAGGTAAAAGTTGTTTTTAATGTCGAATCGGTCTATGTTATCCTTAGTACTGTCTATTGGCATCACGAGGAGGTCTATATTGCTCAGCGCCCCTTTCGAGATCGTTACCGTACTGTCTTTATCCAGGTCGAACAGGAATAGGTCATCCTCAAATGGTGTTTGTATCGAAAGATTAATGCCCGTTTTATTATTGATACGCAGGGTGTATTGCTGATTTGTGTCGTTTGGGTGATTCAGGAATGACAGGTAGGCCACCAGGTATCCCTCCGGCGTTTTATTATTTTTTTGCGTGCTGTTGCTAAGCTTTATGGGCGTTGCCGTTCTTGACCTTTCAATTGAATTTAAAGCGATGACCGTTTTTACATCCAGGTTGTAGTCTTTAAAATCCGCTTTCCCGCTTTTCGTTTTATCACAGCTGCCGATGAGCCTGGTGATAATAAAAAATGCCAGTATAGCAATCCAGATATAGTTGAGGGTCTTGTTGTCTGCTTTACGGTGTTTCTTTGCTACATGAGGTGGCACTACATTGGTGCTTGCCGCTTTGGATTCATAGATCACATGGTTGTCCCGGATCAATTGGGTATTGGCGGCATCGAGGTAGTCGAGGTAAACCATTTGCTGGCTGATCAGGTAACAATAAGCTACATCGGTATTCTGGATCTCTACGCAGAAATTGATCAGTTGAATGGCCAGCTCCTCTTTTGGCGCGAAAAGCATATCCGGCAGCCAGTTCATAAACCTGGCCCAGTTGCCGGTCCAGGGGCTTACTTCGGCTTTACGGCTGAGGAAAGTAGTCTTGTTCAGGTTTTTGAACAGCTTCAGGTTTTCTGCCAGGAAGGTGGTGGTAGATTGAAAGGCCTGCTCCCCATCCGTAGTAAGCAGTAGCTGGCAGTTGGGAATCCAGTTGGCCGCGCTTTCAAAATCAGGCTGGCTGAGCCTGCGCTTCATTTCCCGGTTGAATAAGGGGGCAAAATATTTGGAAATATAACGGACAAATCCTTCATTTTGCTTTATCTGCTCCACATGTTCCGCCAGGCTGTCATCAGCAATACCTTTTTCTAAGAATAAACGTAAGGGTTCGTGCTCATTGATAAGCTGTTGGAAAGACAAGATCTGCAGGAAATCTGGTGCTTCGAGGATATCGAATACATCTTGCTTGTTATAAACAATACCATCAATTTCTATGATGCCTTTAGGGGACAGCGTAAATTCGGCCGTGATCTGTTTTTTTATGCGCGGAATATTGATTGATGCCGTATCACTAACATCAATACCACAATATTCGAAAAACCGGATGATGGAGATAAAAGTCATATGCTGTTGTTAGCCGATTCCCGTACCCTTAAAGTCGTCGTTTTGGATTTTATATTCATTGTGCACCAGTAAGTGGGTGATACTGTATACATGTTGCCGGAATTCATGATAACGCTCGTTGCTTAATGCCTGGTCAGCAGCTCTGAATATAGGCTTTGCACCTTCATAGTTTTTGAATTCATCCGGGGCCAGTCCTTTAAAGCCTTCAT
This sequence comes from Taibaiella sp., assembly GCA_016786705.1. Classification (GTDB taxonomy): domain Bacteria; phylum Bacteroidota; class Bacteroidia; order Chitinophagales; family Chitinophagaceae; genus Edaphocola. The sequence continues at coordinate 53,597 of JAEUVV010000013.1, read as the reverse complement.
ACCTGGATATGATATAGCTTAGGGTATTCCACAGGATATCCCAGGCCAGGCTATTCATTTTTTCGGTCGCTTTCTCCAGTATAGAGGGGTTCCTGCTGATCAATACCTGGTGCTCTCCTTTCAATAGCTTGGAATAGGTCTGGCCCAGGTCTTCTTTTTTGAAATCTGCCATTGGCAGGTGATTCTCAATATATTCTTTAGCTTCCAGGTATTCATAGCGCAGGCGTTCCAGCCGGTCCTCACCGCCCAGTTTATCATAAGCCTGTGAAACCCGGTTCAATACTTCCGCGATCACGTACTTGGCATCGGTACGATCGTCTTCTTTGAGCTTAAACAATTCATTTTTGTGTTGCATCAGCTCTTTAAGAAAGTCATTGGCCTGTATGGCCCATACATCATTTTCATCGTGGCTGAACATTTTTATGCTGTTGCGGATCTCATTTTCCAGGTCGATAAACTGTTCTTTCAGGCGATCTATGTTGACATGCTTTTCTGATAGGGAAAAGGCGTTTTTGAATTCCTGCTGGGTCATCACGAGGAATACCTCTGTTTGTAATTCCCTGTTGTCTGACATCGTGATCTGCAGTTCTATATCAGAACCCTTGATGAGGTCTGATGTAAGGTCTTTGCCGGAGATCTCGATACAGGCAATGACCAGGTTGGAAAGTGCGCGTGCATTGCGGTCGCCCTCCAGGATATTGATGATGATGCTATCTTCAGCGCCTTGTTTAATAGTTTTGGAGATTTCCCGGTACAGCGTTTTTTTCTGAGGCAGTACCGCATTTTTTTCGAAAATTACTTCCAGCCTGGTGGTATGATTTTCTTTATCATCTACCTCGATACAGATATCCTGCGGTATAGGCTGACCGGCTATATTAAACTGGCCCTGGGTAATGCTGATCTCTTTTAGCGCCGATTTGATTTCGTTTTGCTCCTCGTCGTAAATGCGTAAGTAAAATAAGTTGTTGGTATTGTGGAGCAGGGGCAGGAATTCGGTGAATTTTGATTTCATGGCCACAAAGCCGGTATCAAAACCGCCATCACTCCTTATAATCCGGTAGGTTTTACCTTCCCAGTTATTGCCCGCTTTTATGATCAGCACTTCTTCCGTGTCTTTGCTCATCTGGCTATAAGAAACGATAAGCTCTATATCGCTGGCAGGGTGTAAATACGTTCCCGGATCTGCGTCATCTGCGGAGATCCGGCTGAGCAAATCTTCTACATTTTCTCCAAGCTCAATGCCAGCTTCTGGCTGGTAATATTTGTTAGCGGCATAGTAGGCCGCGCCAATGGCTACTGCAGTGGTTGGGTCTATCTGGCTGTTCACTTTTATGCCGGTATGCTGCGCCAATTGTTGGCGTACGTATGGAATATAAGTGCTGCCACCAACCAGGAGTATTTCTTCAATATCATGAGTACCCAGTTCATTCCGGTTCAGTATGTTTTTCAGCATCGAGATCGTATCCGAAACCCTTGTTTTGAGGGTGTTTTCGAGCTCCTCGCGGGTGATGGTTAATAATACTTCCTGCCCGTCTAAAATAAAGTCGATCTGCGTTTCGTGTTGTTGAGAGAGTTCTTTTTTGGCTTCTTCGGATTTGTAGATCAGTTCATAGAACAGCTGTTCGTATTTGCCGTTGTTTTTTCGCAATTCTTCTTCGAAATTTTCGATCCCGAAATGTTCTGTTACATAAGGAATTATTATTTTTTCAATAATGCCGAAGTCAAAGTCCGCGCCGCCCAGGAAATTGTTCCCTTCATGGTCCACGACTTTCATTTCGCCTTCTTTGATCTGCATCAGGGCGATGTCGAAAGTGCCGCCACCGAGGTCGTAAACAAGCCAGTAGCCATCCCGGTCTGCATTATTTTCCTGGTTGTTGAAATAGGCCAGGCTGGCAGCGATCGGTTCCTGTAGTAATAATACTTCCCGGAAGCCGGCGGCAAGGCCCGCTTTCTTGGTGGCATTGCTTTGCATTGTGTCAAAACTGGCAGGGATGGTGATTACGGCCGCTTCTACGTCTTCTCCCGAGTATACAAATTGTTTCAGTTCTTTCAATACCAGGGTAGATAGCTCAACGGGAGTTACGTTTTCGTCCAGGTTAACCACATAGAACTTGTCGTCGGTGCCCATCCTGCGTTTAAAATTGGCAAAAATATTGACGGGGTCTTTGGTCAGGAATTCACGGGCTTTATCGCCCACCAGGGTACGCCCGGGCCTGAAAGCCACTACAGAGGCTAAGGTTTCCTTATGGCCGATAGGGTGCTTGAAAATGGTGACTTTACCGTTCTCATATTTGGTAATTAAAGAATTGGTGGTTCCAAGGTCAATTCCAAAATTTATAGATTTCATTTTGCTTGCTTTATACGGGTGTTCAATGCGCTTATACCTGTTCTGCAATAACTATGCCTTTTTGTAACAGCTGACGGCCCTGACTGTCATTTTGGTAAATGATCGGCTTGATTACTTTGGTTATTTTCAGGTTGGGGCCGGGGGAGCCTACAATACTGGCTTCATAATCGGTCCTGCTTTCGGAATAAGCTTCTCCTGCCGGATTGACAATAATTAAGCCCGAAGCTTCGAAAATATGCTGTATTCTTCTTAAATTCCTGTCAAATTTATCAGCGAGTTGTTCTGCAACCATTTTTTGTTCCATTTCAAAAAACTGGTTGATCAGCGCTATATTGGCATCCATATAATTTCTAATTATCCCAGCAATTTACGATAAAAACAGCTTTCATTTCCTTGTGAAGTTTTTAAGGTTTAAATTCAGTAAATTTGCTTCGTTAAATTTAAAAATTTTTTAAAATGAAAGAAGTTGTAATTGTATCTGCCGTACGTACGCCAATGGGTAGCTGGGGTGGATCATTAAAAGGTTTTACTGCAACAGAATTAGGTTCGTTCGCTATTAAGGGAGCATTAGATAGGATAAAGTTAGACGCTAAAGAAGTTACAGACGTATATATGGGCTGCGTAATGCAGGCAAATTTAGGCCAGGCGCCTGCGCGCCAGGCGGCAAAATTTGCCGGTTTACCGGATGAAGTAAACTGTACTACGGTAAATAAGGTGTGTGCCAGCGGTATGAAAGCTATCACTATGGCAGCCCAGGCGATCATGTGTGGCGATGCCGAGGTTGTAGTGGCCGGCGGTATGGAAAGCATGAGCAATGTACCTTTTTATGCACCGGCGATGCGTTGGGGCAATAAATATGGCGATACTTCAATGGTAGATGGTTTGGCTAAAGACGGCCTTACCGATGTGTACCATAAATATGCTATGGGTAATGCGGCTGAAAATACGGCAGCTGAAATGAATATCAGCCGTGAAGCGCAGGATGCCTTCGCGATCGAAAGCTATACCCGCAGCCAAAAATCGGTAAACGAAGGTAAGTTCGATGCAGAGATCGTTCCGGTAGAGATCCCGCAAAGAAAAGGAGATCCGGTTGTATTTGCAAAGGATGAAGAGCCGTTTAATGTAAAGTTTGATAAGATCCCTACTTTGAATTCAGCTTTCGTTAAAGGTGGATCTGTTACCGCTGCTAACGCTTCAACAATGAATGACGGCGCTTCTGCATTGATCCTGATGAGCCGTGAGAAAGCGGAAGCTTTAGGTTTAACGCCGATTGCTGCGGTGCGTGGTTATGCCGATGCGGAGCAGGCTCCTGAATGGTTTACTACATCACCTGCCAAAGCAGTACCTTTAGCCTTGAAAAAAGCGGGTATCAGCCAGGACCAGGTTGATTTCTATGAGTTGAATGAAGCATTCAGCGTAGTAGGCTTAGCTAACTGCGAGATTTTGAAATTAAAACCAGAGCAGGTGAACGTAAACGGTGGTGCGGTTGCTTTAGGTCACCCGCTGGGTTCTTCAGGCTCCCGTGTAGTGGTTACCCTGATCAATGTATTGGCACAAAATAATGCTAAGATTGGTGTGGCCGGTATCTGTAACGGCGGTGGCGGTGCTACTGCAATCGTTATTGAGAAATTATAATTTTTCTTTATAGACCAGGCAGCAACCTAAGGGTTGCTGCCTTTTTTATTCTAACTTAATCGTAATTACCATGAAGAAATATACCATTATCCTTTTAAGCTTAATACTTGTTTTAAGCGCTTGTAGTAAAAAGAGAAAATTCGAACAAATTAAAGGACTTGATTTATTTGATGAAAATGCTGCTCCTGCGGGTACTTTAGGAGATACAGATGATTATTTTAAAGATGCTGAGTTTCAATTAACGGCTTTCCCGGTTCCCGCTGTTAATATGCAATATTTATACTTTACAAATACTTCAGCAAAAAACAGGACTTATCAAGTGAAAATAGTCAGCGCTTATTTTAAGAATGCTCCGGATTTTATTCCTAAAACCCAATGGTTTGAATATAGCGGCTTAGCAGGACGTGAAATTAATGTGGATAATTTAGGAGGAAAACCGGAAGACGTCCATTTTAGTACTGAGCTTACTATTAATGCAGGTAGTCACTACAATTTTGCAGTAGATTTATCGCGTTTCGAAGAGGGTTTTTACAAAGTCATAGTTGATGCCGATGGTGGCGGGAGGTATACCCGTAGCTTGTGGGTTTTGAGAAGATAGTATTTCAGAAATTATAGTGATAACAAAAGCCACCCTGAGAAGGTGGCTTTATTCTTTTATAGCATTTTTTAATTATTGACCCGTACCAGTTCATTCGCTTCTGCGGTATAGTCAACGGTATTAAGGCCAAAGCCAAACAAACCGATAAATTCAGATTTGTAACCTTGCAGGTCGCCGATAGCGCCCAGGTTTTCCGTATCCACATGGTTCCACAGTTCCAGTACCTTTGCCTGTACATCTTCCTGCATTTCCCAGTCATCCACGCGGATCCTTCCTTTTTCATCAACAGGTACCGTTGCACCATTATACAACCGGTCTTTATATAAGCGGTAGATCTGCTCGATACAGCCTTCATGGGTACCTTTTTCTTTCATGATCTTGTACAATAAAGAAATGTACAGCGGAACTACAGGAATGGCCGCGCTGGATTGCGTTACCAGTGCTTTGTTCACCGATACAAATGCTTCACCGTTTACAGCTTTTAATTTTTCATTAATCGCGCCGGCAGTAGCTTCCAGGTGATCTTTGGCACGGCCTATAGTTCCTTGACGGTACAAAGGTTGCGTCAGGTCCGGCCCGATATAAGAATAAGCTACCGTCTTGGCGCCATCGGCTAAAACACCGGCTTCCTGTAAAGCGTCGATCCATAAAGCCCAGTCTTCGCCACCCATTACTTTGATGGTGTTTTCGACTTCTTCTTCTGTGGCCGGGTTAATGGTTATATCGGTGATTTTTCCGGTATGAATATCTACTGTTTTGTTGGTATAAGGTTCACCGATCGGCTTTAATACGGAGCGGTGTAAAACGCCGGTTGCAGGATCTGTTCTTACCGGAGAGGCCAGGCTATAGATCACCAGGTCTACCTGTCCCAGGTCCGCTTTGATTAAATCTATGGTTTGTTGTTTTACTTCGTTGGAATAAGCGTCGCCATTGATGCCTTTGGCATATAAGCCATCCGTATGTGCGAAATCCTGGAAGGCTGCGGTATTATATAAACCCGGTGTAGCCGTTTTACCTTCTGAAGCTTCTTTTTCAAAATAAACCCCTATAGTAGATGCGCCGGAACCATAAGCCGCGGCTATACGGGAAGCCAGTCCGAAACCGGTAGAGGCCCCGATTACCAATACTCTTTTAGGAACATTGATCTCGCCTTGTTGTTTTACATATTCGATTTGCTGTCTTACATTCTCTTTGCAACCATCGGGATGTGCTGTCAAGCAGATAAATCCACGCATTCTCGGTTCAATAATCATAATTCAATGTTTTTTAGATTGAAATGGAGGTACAAATGTAATAAAACCGCCGTAAATAATTGCCAGCTTTGCTGCCAGGACTGATTATCTACCTGCAATCCAGCTGCTTAAATGCCCGCTGATGAGCGCATATTCGATCAGGAAGCCATCATGCCCGTATGCTGAGTTGATTTCCCGGTAGGTACAATCCGGCAGGTGCTCTGCCATAAATCTTTGTTCGGAAGGCGGACAAAGAATGTCTGAAGCAATGCCGATAAGGAGCGTAGGTTGCTTAATCGTACTCAAAACAGATGCAATATCAGTATTCCTGCCCCTGGCGATATTATGACTGTCCATAGCGCGGGTTAAGCGATGATAAGTAAGCGGGTCAAAGCGATCGGCCAGTTTTTGGGCCTGGTAGTGTAAATAAGCGCTTGCTTTAAAGTCTTTTGTTTTTTCCGGGTCCGGGTCCGATTGCTGGGCATTAAACAACTCAAAATTCCTATACGTCAGCATACCTATGGCCCTTGCCGCTTTTAATCCTTTATCGCCGGTGCCGCGTATACCTGTTTGCCATTCCGGGTCAGCTTCTATAGCCATTCGCTGGGCAGTATGTATAGCAATTCCCCAGGCGCTTTCTGCGGCTGAAGTGGCCAGCAGGAAAAGCTTTTTGATACGTTCCGGGCTTTTAAAAGCCCACTCCAGGGCCTGGTAGCCGCCCATGCTGCCGCCCACTAAAAGTTGTATTCGCGTTATGCCTAAATGGGTGCTCAAAAGCTCGTGTGCGTTTACCATATCCCGGATCGTAAAATCAGGGAAGTCTTTACCATATGGTAAAGCGCTCCCGGAGGCTTTGCTGCTGGGGCCTGTGGTGCCATAACAGCTGCCCAGTATATTAGCGCAGACAATATAATAGTGCTGTGGGTCTAACACCTTGCCCGGACCCACGAGGCCTTTCCACCAGTCGGCCACATCCGAGTTGGCCGTTAGGGCATGACAGATCCAGACCACATTGTCTTTCTCCGGATTTAGGGTGCCATAAGTATGGTAAGCGATCTGCAGGGAGCGAATACTGCCACCTTCTTCAAAGTGGAAGGGTTGGTCGTAGTTAAAGGTTTGTAACATTTCTGGTATTTTGAATAGCCTTCAAACAAAAGTAACCGCTTTTACCTATTTTGCATAAAAAATAAAGCAATGCCAAAGATTACTGTTACTTATAATCGTGCTGAAGATAATTATGTTGCTACGGATGCACAGGAGAATACCCTTATTTTTAAAGCCGGAGGTGGTGAGGCCAAAACGGTAGCCGCTAAAGGATCTGTAGGTCCTATGTTAAGCTTATTAATGGCTATGGGGGCCTGCTCCGGTATTGATATCGTTATGATCCTGGAAAAACAAAGGCAGTCATTTGATACCCTGGTGGTTGAAGTAGAAGGAGAGCGGGAAAAAGACGTGACCCCTGCTTTATGGATAAAAGCCCATGTGCATTATATCCTGACCGGAAGTTTAGAGCTATCAAAAGCGGAAAAAGCGGCACAGCTATCGGTCGATAAATATTGTTCTGTAGCGGAAACGCTGCGCAGAGCGGGTTGTGCGATCAGCTACAGTGTAAGCGTTAACTAATCCTGATTAATCATTATAAAATTTCAATAAGTGCATCCTATATCCAAAGCGATCCGTATACAATTAGGTCCTACCAACGAAAAAGAGCATTCCAATCCCATTTTCATGACCAGCAGTTTCTGTTATGACGATGCGGAACAAATGCGTGCCGTTTTTGCCGATGAGATCGAGCAGAATATGTACAGCCGTTTTGTGAACCCCAATACAAAGGAACTGGAGCAAAAGATGGCAGCTCTTGAAGGGACTGAAGCGGCCTTCGCAACCGCAACCGGCATGGCGGCCATATTTTCGTGTTTCATGAGCTTGCTGAAACAGGGAGATACGCTATTGAGTTGCAATTCCATTTTCGGTAGTACGCATACCGTGATCACAAAATATTTACCTAAATACGGGATCGGTCATAAGTATGTACCGGCATCGGCCAGCGCTGAAGATTGGGAAGCCGCTATAGACCCGGCGGTGAAGATGATTTACCTGGAGACCCCGACCAATCCCGGGCTGGATATCCTGGACCTGGAAATGATCGGCAAGGTGGCCAAAAAACACGGTATTATTTTCGTGGTGGATAATGCTTTCGCTACACCTTTGTGCCAGCAGCCGGTTCAATACGGTGCCGACCTTGTTGTGCACTCCGGTACCAAATGGCTGGACGGGCAGGGCAGGGTATTAGGTGGCGTGGTCTGTGGCCGGAAAGACCTGGTGCATGAGGTCTACTTATTTGTACGTAGCTCTGGTGCCTCATTGTCCCCGTTCAATGCCTGGATACTGAGCAAAAGCCTGGAAACGCTGGACGTAAGGATGGAGCGCCATGCGGCGAATGCTTTATACATAGCAGAACAGTTGAGCGATCATCCCGAAATTGAATGGCTGAAATACCCGCATCTGCCTTCACATCCGCAGTATGCAATCGCTAAAAAGCAAATGCGGAACGGCGGCGGGCTGGTGAGCTTTAATTTAAAAGGCGGCCTGGATGCCGGGCGGGAATTCCTGGATAAATTGAAAATGCTTTCTTTAACGGCTAACCTGGGCGATACCCGTAGTATTGCTTCGCACCCGGCAAGTACTACGCATGCCAAGCTTTCGGATGCGGAACGGATGAAGACCGGTATTACACCAGGCCTGATCCGGGTCTCTGTTGGCCTGGAACACCGGGACGATATATTGAATGATATTTTACAAGCGCTGTAATAAATAGAAAATGGCTTGAACTTTGTTCAAGCCATTTTCTATTGGGGCAAACATTTCAGACAAACTGCTCTTGATGGTTGATGCTGCCAATGAAAGTATTTTAAAAAGCTATCTAATGTTTGGTAATTCTTTTACGTCTAGCTGAGCAGAACATTGTTTTATATCTTTAATTTGAAATTTTACAAAATATGAAAAAAGCAATTTTACTTTTTCTTAGTGGCATAATTGTTGCCGCCTCGTTTACTTCCTGTGACAAGAAGTACACTTGTGTCTGTAAGATACAAAATGCCGATGGGTCTTTAGAGGATCCTGATGCGATTAACCCGGTAGGCAGGAGCCCGTTTAAAAGTAAAACCAGAAAAGAAGCAGACGCGCATTGTGCCACAATGAATAAAACCTGGACCAATGCTAATGGAGAAAGTGTAGTTTATGTCTGCTTTGCAGATTGATAGGAAAGTTCAATACCTAAGCAGTGAAAGACAAAGGGCCGCCCTAAAATTTAGGGCGGCCCTGTTTTATAAATCGTACTGCTTTTATTTCAGATACAGATCAAAATAATCAGTAATCTTTTGCATTAAATGCACCCTGTCTTTACCCACTACATTATGTGCATGCCCCGGGTAGACGAAATAATCCAGTTGTACGCCATTGTCCACACATGATTTCACAAATTTCATAGAATGTTGCCATACAACTACATCATCCTGAGCGCCGTGTATCATCAGCAATTTACCTTTCAGGTTTTTTGTTTTGGTCAGTAAATTGTTGTCGGCATAGCCTTTTGGATTATCCTGCGGGCTGTCCATATAGCGCTCCGTATACATGATTTCGTACATACTCCAGTCGATCACCGGTCCACCGGCAACGCCCACTTTAAACACATCCGGCTGGCGCAACATTAAAGAAGTAGTCATAAAGCCGCCATAGCTCCAGCCATGCACGCCCATACGGCTACCATCGATGAAAGGCAGTGATTTTAAGTAAGCCACACCTTTAAGATGATCGTTGATCTCCAGGGTGCCTAACTGGCGAAAAATAGCCTGTTCGAAGGCCGCGCCCCTGTTACTGCTGCCTCTTCCGTCAAGTGTGAAAACCGCATAGCCTTTCTGGGCCAGTAATTCATACCATAGATTACCGCTGGCAGGGTACGTGTTTTGCACTAATTGTACATGCGGGCCATTATATAAATAATAGATCACAGGGTATTTTTTATTCGGGTCGAAATCGGTCGGGTAGATCAGCTTGCCAAAAAGTGGCGTACCATCTTCTGCAGCTAAGGTTACTTCCTCAACTCTTGCTCTCTGGTACTCTTTTAACGGGTCTTCCGCTTTGAGGATTTGCTTGACAAGGTTACCCTTGTTGTTGATCATATTTACCACTCTTGGTGTGGTGGCATTGCTGTATACATCCAGGATGTACTTACCGTCATCGCTGATCGCCGCGTTGTGTACGCCTGCTGCTGCATCAATACGTTTCAGGCTGCCGCTCTTATAGTTTACGGTGTACAGGTGTTTCTCTTTAGCACTTTCTTTAGAAGCTGAAATGATGAGTTCGTTAGCGGATGCATTAATCCCTTCTATAGCGTTCACAAGCCACGGACCTGAAGTTAATTGCTTAACCAGTTTGCCGCTAGTATTATACAGGTAAAGGTGCTGGAAACCGCTTCTTTCGCTATGCCAGATGAACTCATTGTTTGAGTTGGGTAAGAATACCAGCTCGTGTTGCGGTTCTACATATTTGTCGCTTTTCTCTTCAAATAATGTTTTGATAAAAGCGCCGCTTACTGCATCATATTGGTTTAACTTCATATGATTCTGGTCGCGGTTTAATACAGCAATGTAGATATGCTTCGCATCCGGGCTCCAGGTTACACAGGTCAGGTATTGATCAGCAGGTGTGCCGGTCTGAAGGAATATCTTTTTATTGGTTTTCAGGTCATAAACACCAAGGGTTACCTCGTGGGACTTGCGGCCTGCCATAGGGTATTTGATGTCATCGTTTTGAGCGGCTACAGGGTTCCAGTCTATCACCGGGTAATCGGCTACCATGCTTTCATCCATTCGGTAGAAAGCGACCTTGTTTTTGTCCGGTGATAAAAAGATACCGCCATTGATCCCGAATTCATTGCGGTGTACGCTCTGCCCATTAATGATATGGTTTTCTTTACGGTCTTTGGTGACCTGGTGTTTGTTACCCTGCTCATCTATCGCGTAAAGATTATTGTCTATGGTGTAAGCTACCAGTTTATCTTTAACTGTAATATTTGCAGCGCCTTTTTCAAAAGATACCGGAGTTGCGGTAGTGAAACCTTTATCGTTTGTAGATTCGATAAAATACAGGTCATTTTGAACGGTAAAGTAAGGCTTGCTGTTGTTCCAGTTGATGGCCGGCAGGGCTTTTAAGCTGTCTTTGCCAAACATTTGCTGGTTCAGTCCCGGGAGGCTGATCCAGGTTTCTTTTTCAAACTTTGGTGCCGAGATCTTATACAGCACATTTTTTTGCTGGTAAACAAGCGTATGCTGCTTGTTCATCCATACTGGTGCACCCAGGCCTTCAATGGCAAGATTGGTGCGCAATCCCAGTACTGCGTCCTGCATGGTGAATTTTTTGTTTTGGGCCTGCGTATTGCCTGCCAGCAATAAAACCAAGCCCGAAAGGATTATTCTTTTCATGTTATTGTACTTTTTTAAGAATAAAAAAGAGGCTGCCTCAATCTGTAAATGGTGAGACAGCCTCCTGGATATAATCTGATTACTTAACTACCTGCATTTCGTCGATGAGGTTTTGTGCACCACCTAATTTGTCGATGATCCACATCACGAAGCGGATATCAACCGCGATCGTTCTTTTGTATTGCTTATCGAAAGCGATATCGCCGCTCATGGCTTCCCAGTTACCATCAAAGGCTAAGCCTAATAGTTCTCCGTTAGCACTGATGATCGGGCTACCGCTGTTACCACCGGTAATGTCATTGTTCGTAATGAAACAAGTGACTAATTTACCATCAGCATTGGCGTATTGACCATAGTCTCCTTTGTGTGCTAATGTTAAGAAGTCTTTTGGCAGGTCAAATTCATAATCGTTTGGCTTGTATTTAGCCAGCAGACCTTCCATTGTGGTGTAATAGTCATATTTTACCGCATCCTGTGGCTCATAGCCGGCTACATTACCATAGGTTACACGCATGGTAGAGTTCGCGTCAGGGTACCAGTTTTTGTCCGGGTTCATTTGCATTAAGCCGGCGATGTAATCCTTAGCCAGAATTGTTTTCGACTTATTGTACTCTTCTGTTTTTTCTTTGAATTTAGTATCCTGGTTGTCCATGAAAGCTTCCATATATTGTACCAAAGGATCATTGTTCAGTACATCTAAATTTGGCGCATTGACAAACTGGCTGAATTTAGCATCATCCAGTAAGAAGGTATTTTTAACCATGTAGCTGGCATATTGTGCAAAAGCGCTACCGGATTTATCGTTCGGGAATTTTTTGAAAATAACCGCATTGTAAATCGGTGGCTGTTGTGCCGATGGAATGTCATTGTAATACATTTCCATTGTTTTGGCCAGGATCTCTTCATCAACGGGGGCTACATAGTTTTCCATCAAAGAAGTTTTCAGGGCTTTGAATCCCTGAACTGCTTTAGTAGCTTCATCCTTTTTGCCTTCTTGCAAAGCTTTCTTAATAGTTACAGCTCGTGCCGCCAGTTTAGTAACTACAGGGGCCGCGATACCTTCGCTTAAATAAATATTTTGCTTTGCATAGGGACGGTAAGCAGCATATGTTTTAGCAAATTCGCTTACGATGTTTTTAGCGGCAGGTTGGCTTTTTTGTGCCCATGCGGTGAATGCTTCCTCCTGCTTTTGCTTATCGCTGACTACATTCAGGCGTTTTAACTGCTCGGTCTGGCCGATAAAGTACTTCCAGTAGTTGGCGATACTTGCATAGTTGGAAGCCAGTTTCAGGTTTACGGCTTTATCCTGGCGCATGTATTTACGCATGATAGCAAGCCGCGCATCTCTCAGGTTAACGATAGCAGGATTCACTTCGTTGATCGCCATATCCACGCCATAAGAGGTCTCATAACGGTTGGTACGGCCAGGGTAACCCATGATCATAGCGTAATCCTGGTTTTCTACGCCTTGAATATTTACCGGTAAGAATTTTTTAGGTTTGTAAGGAACGTTAGCCTTTGAAAATTTCGCAGGTTTGTTGTCTTTATTGGCATACACGCGGAACATAGAGAAATCGGCAGTATGGCGCGGCCACATCCAGTTGTCGGTATCACCACCATATTTACCTAAAGATTTTGGCGGCGTACCTACCAGGCGTACATCGGTGAATACCTCGTAAGTCAGTAAGATATATTGATTGCCACCAAAATAAGTAGAGATCTGCGATGCATACTGACCGCCTTTGTTGGCGTCTTCAATCAACTCCTGTAAGATCTTATCGGTTTTTTTCTTTTTCTTTTGAGCGGCGATCACTTTTTCCGTAACGTCTTCCATGTTTACCAGGAATTTTACGGTCAGGCCCGGTGCCGGGATTTCCTGCTCAAGCGACTTGGCCCAGAAGCCATCTTCCAGGTAGTTTTTTTCTACGGTGCTTACATCCGCAATGTTACCATAACCACAGTGGTGGTTGGTGATCAGCAAGCCATTCGCGGAGATCATTTCCCCGGTACAGCCACCGCCAAAGTGAACGATCGCGTCTTTCAGACTGGCATTATTAACACTATATACGTCTTCGGCACTTAAACGAAAACCTTTGGCTTTCATATCATCAATGTTCTTCCCGATGAGCATTGGAATCCACATGCCTTCATCAGCCCGGGAAGGAGCGCAAAACAAAGCCGCCGCAGCAATGCTTAGTAAAAGTTTTTTCATTATATTAAAAAGTTAAAATATTCTGCGCAATTTACAACCGATTTGCGGCTTATAAAAGCTTTTAAATAAAAATCCCGCTTTTAGGGGGAGATAATGGAAAATGAACGTCTGGTATTTATTGTCTATTGATTTTTACCGGTTTGTGCAAAAGATTACGGGAAAGTTTAGTTTTTCAATCCGATTGTTTCAATATTCACTCCTAAGTATACAAGCTGACTCAAAGCGCTCTAGCTTTGCTTTCAAAATTTAGAAGAAATGAGAAAATTTTTGATTGCAGCTATAGCCGGCCCGATGTTTTTTGCTTCCTGTAAAAAGGAAGGAAAGGAGCCGGAGTTTAACCAGGATGACCTGGCCCCGCTTTCCATTGAATTTGATAACATAGTTGGCGGTACTAATCTTTACCTGAATAGCACAACTTATACCAATGCCGCCGGAGAAGATTATTCTATCAGCTTACTCCAATATTATGTTAGCAATATAAAAGTGTACAAAGCTGATGGTACGGAATATGTAGTGCCACAGGACAGCAGCTATTTCCTGATCAAAGAAGGAGATGTCGCTTCCGGTAGCGCTTTGGTCCATGTGCCTGAAGGGGATTACAGTCGACTCGTGTTTACTTTAGGCGTAGACAGTTTGAGAAGCACGATGGATGTAGACAGGCGTACTGGCGTGCTGGACCCTGCGAGCGGGATGGATGAGGGTATGTATTGGGGCTGGAATAGTGGCTATATCTTCTTTAAAATGGAAGGTTTGTCAGCCGCGGCACCTGTTGATGGCAGCGGCCAGCATAAATTTCGCTACCATATAGGCGGTTTTGGCGGTTATAGTGCTCCTACCATCAACAATATTAAAGAGATCAGTATTGACCTGAGCCAGGCCGGGGTTGCCAAAGTGCGCAAGGAGAGAAAAAGTAATATCCACCTGATGGTAGATATCGCTAAAGTGATGAATGGCCCGACTACATTAAGTATCGCGGCTAACCCAACGGTAATGTTCAGCGAGTTCAGTGCAACTATCGCGGCGAACTATGCTACCATGTTTAGCCACGATCATACAGAAAATTAACCAGCTCATAAATCATGTATTATGAGAAAGGTTAAAGTGATTCTTCTGCTTGTCGGGGTATTGGTACTGGCATCCTGTAAGAAAGAAATTATTGATAAAGTAGCTGAGTTTGCCGGGTTTCAAAAGCCGTCAAACTTCCCGGTACCGGCTTATCACTTTGATACGAACCCGGTGACTAAAGAAGGATTTGAATTAGGCAAGAAACTCTTTTATGAGCCCCGGTTAAGCCGCAATAATACCATTAGTTGTGGCTCCTGTCATATCCAGGCCTCGGCCTTTACCCATCATGGTCATGATGTGAGCCATGGTATTGATGATCGCCTGGGTAAAAGAAACGCGCCGCCGATCATGAACCTGGCCTGGCATACCAGCTTTAACCATGATGGCGGGGTATTTGACCTGGATATGCAGCCGATCGTACCCATCACCACCTTTGAAGAAATGGATGAAACACTGGAAAATGTGCTACAAAAATTAAAAGCCCATCCGGAGTACCCAAAACTATTTGCTAAAGCTTTCGGCTCGGAAACGATCACCAGCGCAAGAGTACTTAAAGCCTTATCCCAGTTTATGGTGCTCTGCATCAGTGCGCAGTCCAGGTATGATAGCGTAATGCGTAATGAGGCGAGCTTTACAGCCGAAGAAATGCAGGGCTATGAGCTTTTTAAGCAAAAGTGCGCTTCCTGCCATAGAGAACCTTTGTTTTCCGACCTGAGTTTCCGCAATAACGGTATTGGTGTAAGCTTTAACGGTGATGCAGGCCGCTACGAGATTACCTTGAACGAATCGGATAAGTATAAATTTAAAGTGCCCAGCCTGCGCAATTTGAAGTATTCAGCTCCTTACATGCACGATGGCCGGTTTTACACGCTTGACGCGGTCCTGGATAAATACAGCACGGGTATGCAGTATGTGCAAAATATCGACCCGGCGCTGGATAAGGGGAATGGTAGTTATGGGATTGCTATCAGTAGTGAAGAAAGGGTATACCTGAAAGCTTTCCTGAATACCCTGAACGATGAGCATTTTGTGAAAAATAAATTACTATCAGAATAGATTTTTAGGTTATGAAACGATTGGTACTGGCTGCGGCTTTGCTGGCGGCAACAACGATGACATCAAATGCCTGCGATATCTGCGGGTGTGGGGCCGGGAGTTACTACATTGGTATCCTGCCTGAATTTAATGCGAAGATCTTAGGGCTGAGGTATCGTAGCAGCAACCTTACCACACACCTGAATCCAAATGGAGAAAGGACTTACCTGACTACAGATGAGCAATACTATACTACCGAGCTTTGGGGTGGCTGGACGATTAAAGATCGCTACCGTATTATGGCCTCCGTACCGCTTGCTGTAAATATAAAGGATAACGAAACCGCCAGGGAGCGCAAAACCGGTCTTTCTGATGTTTCCGTACAGGGATTTTACCGGGTTTTACGAAGCAAAACCACGTTAGGTAAGCACGATAAGGCCAGATTGCTGGTCCAGGACCTTTGGGTAGGTGTAGGGGTCAAAGCGCCTACGGGGAAATACAACCCGGCAGATAAGAGTACCATTAGTGCTACAACGAATTCATTTCAATTAGGCACCGGTAGCTGGGATTTCCTGTTTACAGGGATGTACGATATCCGCTTGCTGGATATCGGGTTTAATGCTACCGCTAGCTATAAAATCAATACCACTAACCCATATGATTACTACTACGGCAATCGGTTCAGCGGCAGCGCGCAGCTTTATCATAAGTTCCGGTTTGACAATAAATTTATGATCGCGCCGAATCTGGGGATTAATATTGAAAGTTCAAGAAAAGATATCGATGGCAGTACTGCGGTACGGGCCACAGGGGGCCGGCTAATGTTCGCGACAGCGGGTGCAGAAATGAGTTTTGAAAAAGTTTCTATTGGTGGTAACTGGCAAGCTGTAGTGAATCAGAACCTGGGCGAAGGTGCCGTCAAAGCAGGCAACCGGGCCATGCTGCACGTTTCCTTTATGTTTTAAAGAACGACTAATCCATCATTTTAAAAGGGATCTCGATCGATAATTGCTCCCAGCGAAGACTAAGGGTGCCTTCCCGGCTGTTCTTCGGATTTAAAGTGATATCGTAGGTCAGTCTTTGGACGGCTTGTTTTACTTTCTTAGGTTTTACCTTGATGCGTAATACGTCTTTTTTTTCATCGTAGTCATCGGCTAAATGCTGGTTGAAGTTTTCATTGATGATAACGGTCCAGCTGTCTTTGCCGGGAATAAAGAATAAAGCATATTCTCCTCCTAGTAGTTCCTGTTTGCCCAATAGGGCATTGCCCATTAAGGTGAGCTTTGTTGCGTTATGCGCGCCACCGGCCCACACTTTATCATAAGCTACCAGGCCGCCCCAGATCACCCGTTCTTTTACACCGGGCGCGCCATAGTCTACTTTCATATAATCATCACCAAATGATTGGCAAACGCTTCTTCTTGGACTGCCTTTGAGATTGTCCTGCTGGATAATGCCTTTATTGACACTATCGGCATAATCGGGCATAGCCGGCAAGCAAGCGGTAGCAGACTGCCCGGATAAATAAGTTGCCGGTGTTGCTGCAAAAGATTGTTTACAATTTTGAGCGCAGAAGTAGTAAGCTTTGCCCTCGTGAGTGTAGGTAAACTTATCGTCGCTTACGTTCATTTTACAAACCGGGTCTATATGCCCGCCTGCCTGTTGGGCTATTGCAGATGGCAACCGGCCTAGTACCAATAAAAATAGAAGTGATATTAGTCTTAATATATAACTGCCACTCATGTGAAAATATTAAAATGATAAAAAGCACTATAAGCCTTAGCAGGTGCCGAGGCTTATTTTAGTAAAATATAAAGATAAACAAACTATTTGTTGCCGGCTCTTTTCAGCTTCAATTGTTCGCTCACCTTTTGGCTTAACTGATACATCTTCACGATCGAAAACAAGACAAAAGTCCCGGCGGCAAATAAAGAGGCCTGCCAGATCAATCCATTATTAAGAATGCTGCCGGCGTTTAATAAGATCAGCGCTATGACAGTGGCAAGGGCGGTAGCGGATAAAACGAGTAAATAGTCTTTGCGTACGGATTGCATATTGGATATTTTGAATCAGGTAAAATTAAAACTCGTTTACTTAAAACGGAGTTAAGGGTTTTGTTTGCGATACTGTTCGGGACTTAAACCGGTGTGTTTTTTGAAAAAAGTCACAAAATAGGACAAGCGCTCAAAGCCCAGTTCATGCGCGATCTCTGAAACGGTTTTGCCGGTATGGTTTAATAAACGTTCGGCCTCTAAAGCGATCCTGCGCCGGATGAGCTCACCCGAGCTGATGCCCCTGGTTTCCTGGCAAATACGGTTCAGGTAATTGACGCTGATAAATAGCTCCGCTGCATATTGAGAAGGGAGCTTCTGGCTCGAAAATTTCTCTTCTACCAATTGCTCAAAGGCGCCAAGTTTCCGGTCTTTTTCCGTGATCTTCCGGGTTGTTTTTGTTGCTGTAACATCCCGGTTGATCATTTCCAGCAAGATATTAAGATAGGAGCGGAGCACATTAATGCCCTTATGCCCATTGTCCTGGTACTCGCGTTGCATCTGGTGTAAGTAAAATTGCCAGTTGACCGCCTCTTGTTTATTTAAAGTATGCAGGCAATAGCTGTTTTGTGCAAAGCAACTATAGGCCTGGCCGAATTTTTCAGCAAAAGGTAATAAAATAAAATCGGTGGAGAACTGTATGATCCAACCGGTAGCTTGCGCGGACAAGCTCATACTGCTTACACTGCCGGAACCGATACATAGGGCATTATTGGCGTCGAGCGCCAGCTGCAGTTTGTCTACAGATACATTGATGGTACCACTGCTGCATAATATGATGCTATAATACAGCTGCCGGTGTGCCCCTTCAAGCTCACTCAATGCTCCTGCAGTACGCCCTATAGGCGCTACCATCATGCCAATATTTTTTGTATCAAAACCATCCAGTGTAAAAGCAGGTAAAACCGCTGCTTTTATACACATGATAAATTAGTTTAAACAAATTGAAAATAGATTTAAACTAAAGCTGCGGGTGGATGAAAGACGGGCTGGAAATAGCCGGAATAGATAGGTGTGCTATCGCGAAGCGGGTAACTTATTGATAGTTCGGGAGTAAATACCAGTGTGTTGTATACTTTAATAAGGTTGTTTGCGAAGAAGAGATTGATCTCTTTTTGCTTGGCATCGGGTCCTTTTTTCTCTTGCTGCTCCTGGTCTTCTTTTATTTTCTTCTTGAGCTGGCAGGCACCGTTACAGCCGGATGCCGGTTTGGCCCTGTTTTCGCAGGAGGTGCGGGCAATGTAATCCCGGTTGGCAAAGAAGCTGCCCACAATCCACAATTGACTGGTGGACTGGAAAAAGAATCCTATCAGTAATAATATGACGATGACACGCTTCAAACCGGGACAAAATTAAAGAAAGCTAAAGCCATATCCAAAGTGCCGGGCCTTTTTTCATGAAAAAAGCACGATTATCTAAACTGTTTGTCCGGATAATCGTGCCTGGTGGGTTAGTAAGCTTTTATTTAATGGCCTAAATTAAGCCCGGAGATTTTATTAGGATCATGTTTGTAGCGGAACAGTACGGCGAATAAACCTGTCACTACCAGAGCATAGATCGCAAAGCAGAGCCAGATGCCCGGCCAGTCTTTAGTGCCATTTTCAAGAATAAAGTATTTATCAATGATGATACCGGAACCATAACTGCCCAGGATAGCCCCGAAGCCATTCGTCATCATCATAAACAAACCTTGAGCTGAGGAGCGAATCTTGGCATCGGTACTGCTTTCTACGAATAAAGAGCCGGAAACATTAAAAAAGTCGAAAGCCATACCATACACAATATTGGACAAAATGATCATCCATAAGCCGGTGCTTGGATCACCAAAGGAGAACAGGCCAAATCTTAATACCCAGGCGATCATGCTCATCAGGATCACCGTTTTGATCCCGAATTTTCTTAAAAAGAAAGGAATGGTAAGAATAAACAGGGTCTCTGAAACCTGGGAAATAGAAATGATAATGGTAGAGTACCTTACAACAGCTGAATCGGCATATTGTGGTAAATGCTCGAAGTCTTTAATATAAGTATCGCCATACATATTGGTTAGCTGTAAAGCGGCGCCCAGGAATAAAGAGAAGATCAAGAATAGGGCAAACTGGTAATTCTTAAAAAGCTTAAAGGCATCCAGGCCCAGCACCTGCGCGATGGATTTCTTTTCGGTACTTACATTTTGCGGCGGTGTAGGCGGCAGGCTAAAGGCAAACAAGCCCAATAAAATGGCAACAACTGCCGCTATGTAAAATTGGTTAGAGTTAATAGCCTGTCCGGTAAGCTGGGCAAGCGCAGCACCAGCTTTGTAAGCCAGTGATGACGGAGATTGCGGGTCGCTGAACAGGTTGGTGATCCACATCGCGCAAATAAAACCTACGGTGCCCCATACCCGTATTTTAGGAAAGATCTTTACAATATCCTGGCCTTCTTTTTTCAAAACGGCGTAGGATAAAGCATTACTGAGGGCCAGGGTAGGCATATAGAAACACATGCCTATAAGCAGTACCCAAAAGAAAACGGTGGGATTATCAATGTAAGGGAGAAAAAGCAGGGTGATACCATATAATATATGCAATACGCCATATAAACGTTCTGCATTGATCCATTTATCGGCAACGATCCCCATCAGGGTAGGCATGAAAATAGCGGCGATACCCATTGTGGAGAATACGATACCAAATTCCTCTCCCGTCCAGTTTTTAAATCCAAACCCGTAAGAACCTAAAGTGGTCAGCCATGCGCCCCATACAAAGAATTGAAAGAAGCTTACCAGGGTTAATTTTGATTTTACGCCCATGTCAACAAGTAAATAAAAATAATTTGCTAATGTACGATAAAATCAAGCTTGTGCTAAAGGATTTTATTTAACGCCTGGTGAATAAGTCGCTGATGAAATTGATATTGAGCTGTGGTCCGCCGCTGAGAAAATTAAGGTTATAGTTGGCCCAAACCGCCGCCCCGGCTTCAAAACTAATACTACAGGTTTGCTTTGTGTTCAATGCTTTTCTATAGCCGGCTTTCAAGGCCAGTCTATGTTGGTAGCTTAGTTTTGTTTCAGCTCTTTGCGTGAGATGGGGAGCCGGTAGCCAGCCGGTGTATTGTGATTTGGCATAGATATTCGATGGTTTGCTGCGTTTACTTTCTGTAAATTTATAAAGAAAGCCCAGCTTTAAATAGGGGCTGTAGTTTAAGTCCGGTGACCAGATATCTGTTGGTTCTGATGAATTGAAAGGGCGTACATAGTGTCGACGGTTTTCGGATAGGACTATAGATAGCCCAAAGCCCAGGCCGGCATCCAGCTCTGTATTAGGGTTTGGATGATAGGTTGCTTTAAAGCCTATTCCCGCTAAATTCAGGTCCAGTTGCAGAGGTTGGAATGTTTTATGTTGCGAGAAAGAGGTTACAGCAATGCAAAAAATAGGTACAGCTAATAGGGTGGTTTTTAACATGTGATCAGGAAAGGTGTGGTTAAGTATTGTACAATAAAAATAAATGCGTTGTTTTAATTGGGTTATTTGTTGTGAATATTTTATTGTTATGATTTACTTTATTGTACAATACAAGCGGGTTTGCGCCAAAAAGTACTTAACGCCTGGTGAATAAGTCACTGATGAAATTGATGTTGAGCTGTGGCCCTAGGCCTAAAAAGCTCAGGTTATTGTTAGCCCAGAGCGCAACACCGGCCTCAAAGTTAATGCTCCGGGTTTGCTTTGTATTCAATGCTTTCCGGTAACCGGCTTTAAGGGCCATGCGGCTTTGATAACCAATGCGCGGTTCCTCCCGGTGCACCAGATTGTTCGCCGGCAGCCAGCCTGTGTATTGCAGCTTTAGGTAACCGTTGGCTGGTTTAGCGTTTGAGGTTACCAGAAATTTATATAATATCCCGGCTTTGAAATAAGCGCCATGATAAAATTCGGGTCCCCAGGCATCAGCTGCTCTTGAGTCAGGGATGGGATTTTCATACTGTTTACTATGTAGGGTGCTTATCATCGATAGCCCGTAACCTATACCGGCATCCAGTTCTGTTTTTGCACCCGGGTGATAGGTGGTTTTTAATCCGATTCCGGCCAGGTTGATGTCAGCCTGCAGCGTTTTGAATTTAGCCTCTTGCGCGCAAAGAGGTAGCGGTAATAATAAAGCAGCTAATAGATAAAGTTTCATGAAAGGTTGTTTGCAATAGAAGACGTAAGAAATTTGTGTTTACTTATACAAGTAAATAATGTATTTTCAATTTTAAATTAATTACATCGATTTTGATTGAATACTAGTGTTATGATTTACTCTATTATTACCGTTTTATTTGTTTTGCTGGGTTGTATTTACCTGTACCGGCGAAGTAAGCATAAGCCGGGTCTGCCTGAAGTATTTACCAAAAAAACAGAAGAAAAACTCACGATAGATGAAGAGTTTAATATCAACCGCACGCGTAAAGAAGCCCAGCTGGACGAACTCCTGGATAAGATCAACAGGAAAGGTTATAATTCATTGAGTGCAAAAGAAAAGGAGCTTCTTAAAGAACTGTCCCGTTAACCGGGATTAACTTTTCCCAGTTTTAAGAACTTTTATGTAGATGTGCTTATGCCATCTACATTTTTTATTTTACTATCTTAGCCTGATATACATTAACCCGATAATGAAACAAGTTTTACTCTCCCTTTCATTTTTACTACCGCTTGCCCCGCTTAAGGCCCAGCAATACCCGCAGGCTTTCCAGGCTATTTATGAAGAAGGAATGGCGGATAAGAACCTGCCGCTGATAGCGCATCATTTCCTGGATGTTATAGGACCCAGGCTGGTAGGCTCACCCCAGATGCAGCTGGCGCATGATTTTGTAGTCAGCCAGTATAAAAACTGTGGTATAGAAGCTTATAATGAGCAATGGGGCGAATGGCAGTCCTGGCAAAGGGAATTTACACATGTCGATCTTTTGTATCCCTGGCCTAAAACGCTGGAGGCGATCCAGATGGCCTGGTGCCCCGATATGAAGCAGCCGGTGGAGGCTGAGATCGTCTTATTGCCCGAAGCCCCGGACTCGCTTTCATTTGACCGTATGCTGGCCATGGTAAAAGGGAAATTTGTGATGGTATCACCACCGCAGTCCTCAGGCAGGCCTTTGAATACTTATGAACCCTATATCGGTAAAGCAGGTGCCGATAGCATAAGCGCTTTACGCCAGAAGGAAACTGCAGCCTGGCAGCAACGCATCAAAAATACCGGGTTTACTACACGCACGCTGCCGGCAAGACTGGAGGCGGCAGGTGCTGCGGGCATAATTTCCAGTTCCTGGACCGGGGGCTGGGGCGTTTTAAAAATCTTTGCTGCACGTACCCAAAAGATCCCGGCAGTAGAAATGGGGCTGGAAGATTATAACTTATTAGCGCGCCTGGCGGCTAATGGCACGACACCTAAATTACGTATAAAGACCTCTTCAAAATGGGGCAAAATGGTGCCGGCATATAGTTCAATGGCCGTCATGAAAGGTCGTGAAAAGCCTGATGAGATAGTCCTCTTATCAGCACACATTGACTCCTGGGATGCTGGTACCGGCGCTACGGATAATGGTACCGGCGTATTGACTATGATGGAAGCGATGCGCATCCTGAAAAAAGTATACCCGAATCCTAAACGCACGATTATGGTAGGGCATTGGGGAAGTGAAGAGCAGGGCCTGAATGGTTCCCGGGCTTTTACGGAAGATTACCCCGAATTACTGGATAAGATCAGTATGGTCTTTAACCATGATAATGGTACCGGAAAAATCAATACGGTAGCCACGCAAGGCTTTATCAACGCTTACGCGTTTTTTGAGCAATGGATTGCTTACCTACCCCCTGCCTTGAAAGACGAATTTAAAATGACCTACCCGGGAACACCGGATGTGGGGGGCTCTGATAATATTTCTTTTATCAGCAGGGGGGTACCGGCCTTTTACCTGGCTTCCTCCAATGATTGGGATTACCGGAATTATACCTGGCATACGCAAAGGGATACTTATGATAAAATTGTTTTTGATGAGCTGCGCCGGAATGCGATCCTGGTTGCCATGCTGGTCTATATGGCCTGTGAAGAACCTGAGCCGCTGGATCGTACAAGGATCAAAATGCCGGTAGATATAAAAACGGGAGAACGGAAGCAATGGCCGCTACCGGCAAAGGCGATAAGGAAAGGGCCTTATTAATGGCTTATGCCTTAAATGAAATTCTATGAAATATCAATATTGGTTTGTACTGCTGCTAAAAATCTTCATTTCAGCAGTAGTAATTTCTTTGACGTTCCTTCCTTATGCAGTTACACTTAAGTTTACAGGGATAGAAGATAATGCGGATTGGGGCTACTTGTATCTTTGGGAAGATGAAACTTTATTAGTAATGTTCGTGCCCTTCTTTTTATTATGGCCCTGGTACCTTTTGCAAAAGAAAAAGTGGCAAATGATCATCTTATCATTATTGTCATTTTTTTACTTGGGTAATAGCCTTGGAAGTCTTGCTATGCCTATGCAGGACTTTGCGCCATCTGCAGGTATATTTTTAGCAGCAAGTTTATTTCCTTTCACGCTTTTCCTGTACTTTTTAACCCGTAGGGAAAGACAGCTGTTGCGCAGCAATAAAATGAAGGGGGAGTGCTTATTTTACTTCGGTGTAAATGACTTGTTTAGGGTGCTCTTTCGCATACTTAGTTAATAATTGCGCGATATAAAAAGAACCTTCAAAGGCTTGCAGCAACTGGATTACCGACTCAGCATCACTATAATCACTGTCCTTAGGCAAATAGCCCATAGCATAAAAAGCGCCGGGATCTACCCAGATCAGGCTAAACTCATCCTCGTGCCGGCCTTTGTCTTTAATGAAGAACGATTGTGTTACTTTTTGATCTGCTGTCAATGCCTTATTCACCAGTTTATTATAGGCTTCCGGATTTTTATGGATACTGTCCGGGTTTTCTTTACAAACCGGGCAATCGCCTATCTTGCATAATTCCGGGCATAAGTTATACATTTCTGTAAGCTGGTGCATAAACATTCTTGCCCCATGCAGGTCATGGAAACTACGCAACGGCAAAAGACTTTTGTTATATTTTCCGATGATTAACCGGTTGAAATTGTTCTGATCAATATAGCTAAAGAGCCCGTATTTAGGCCCATAAGCTTTTAAAGAACGGTTATATTTAGGCCAGGATTTTTTGATCGCCACGGCTTCTGCCACTAAAGCCATTAATTCTGTAGGATAACATTCGAAGCTGACTGCGTAAATATCTCTCAGGAAATCCTGTCTTTGCCGGGTGATCTTATTGCCGGTGAAATGGGATTTAACCCTTTTCTGGATATTTACGGCCTTGCCTATATAGATCACTTTACCTTTGCTGTCGTGGAAAAAATAAATACCGGGCTGCCGGGGGAGTTTGTCCAGGTCTGATTTTGGTAGGTTAGGGGGCAGGTACTGTTCCCCCGAATTTCTTTTTAGCTGCTTTACGATTATTTGTTCCGTATCATGGTCCAGCAATAGTTGAAAAAGTACTGCGGTTGCCTCTGCATCACCTCCGGCTCTATGGCGGTGGGCAATGGTAATATCCAGGTAAGCACAGATATTGCCTAAACTGTAAGATCTTAATCCCGGGAATATTTTCCGGCTAAGCCTTACGGTACACAGCTTCGGCGCATCGAAAGTAAAACCGGAAGCCGCTAAGTGATGCTTGAGAAAGCTATAGTCGAAATTGACATTATGCGCAACGAATATCTTGTCCTTTAATAGCTCGTACACCTTTTCCGCCACTTCTTCAAAGGTGGGACTGTTTGCCACCAGCTCATCATCTATACCCGTGAGTACAGAGATGAACCTGGGAATGGCATAAAAGGGCCGTACCAGGGTTTCAAATCGCTCAACGACCTGCTGCCCGTCATGGATAAGAATAGCGATCTCGGTTATACTACCGGAAGCCATCTGCCCACCAGTGGTTTCGATATCTACTATTGCATATAATTGTTTCACGGACTTCCTTTACTGTGCTTACAAAAATAGCAATGAACGGCATGCGCTCATTGCTATTTTTATCAACAATATTTATGTGAAAATATTTAATATCTATTCTTCAGCCGCATCGTACCGGGTCTTACGCACCGATTTTTTCATTTGTTTATTGAACCAGTTTTCCGTTTTCTTTTTTTCTTTGCTTAATTCTTTTCTCAGCTCTGCCTCTTCTGTTCTTAAAGCTTTCAGCGTTTGTTCGTTGTTCATTTTTTCTACAGAAAGCTCTTTTGCGGCCTCAGCCCTGATGGTTTTAATGATTGCATCATGATCTTTAAACAGGCTGTCTATCTGTGCCCGGGACTGGGTTGCCATCAGGGTTGAATCAGCGAGATGTTGTTGATAAGCCTCCGAGTTTTCCAGTTTTTCCAGTGTGTCAGCAGGAGCTACTATCGGAACTGCAGATTGGGCATGTACCGAAACGATGGCTATAGTAAGCAATAAGAGGATTAAAACGATTATTTTACTCATGCGGCTTTTGATAGCTGAAGGTCATAATAATGGATAGCTATTATCTTCTTTTTTTCTTTTTTTCTTCTTCAGCTTTTTTCTTCTGGCTGGCGGTCTGTTTCTTATTCTTTTTCCTGTCTTTCTCGTCCTGCTTGCGCTGTGCTTCCTTTTTCTTTGCAGCGTCCGCGTCTTTTTTCTTTTGTTCCTCCGCTGCTTTTACTTTGGCTATAGAATCCTGCTGTTGCTGTTGCGCCAGCTGCTGTGCCTTTGCCACATTATTGAAGCTGTCTTCATCAGGTCGCAGCTGCTCTTCTAAGGCCGTATCTTCCAGGTCGGTAAATGCATCTTCAAGATATTGAGCGTCATGTTCCGTAACTATGGTAGCCGAATCGCCTAAAACTATCCTGCCTTTACCGCTATCTGTAACATCAAGATTACAGGAGCCGGCGCTGGCTGCTATCAACAAGCCCGGTAGTATGATGAATAATTTTTGTAGCCCTTTCATAGCTTGTAAATATAATGAAAAGATGTGTTTAGGTATCCTTAATTTTTCGAACGTTCTATTTTCCTGATCTTGTTGGCCTGGGTCAGCTCTTTTAATGTATTATCTAATACACCGTTTACAAACTGGCCGCTTTGCAGCGTACTGTATTGTTTCGCTACCTCGATGTATTCATTAATGGTAACTTTAGTAGGTATGGTAGGGAAAAATAAGAACTCTGTGATACCCATTTTCAACAGGATAAGGTCAATCGCAGCTACGCGTTCCGCATCCCAGTTTTTTAATTTCGGTTCAATCAGTTCCATCAGCACTTCCTCTTTTTCGATCACCGTAGTCAAAAGACTGCGGGCATATTCATTCTTTTCTGCCGAAATGAATTGCAGGAAGTTGATCTGCTTAGGATTTTTGAAGAAGTTCTCCACTAACATGATCGTCATATCCTTATCATCTTCCCATCCGTCAAAGGTATCGGTCATGTATTCCTGGAAATCCTCGTTTTGCAACATCTCGTGCTTCCAGATATATTGCATGATCTTTTTTTCACTGGCAGGTTCACGACCTTCTGCTTCCAGGTAAGTAACGTAAGCCTCCTGGCCCGCCAGGGATTGATACATTTTCTTTACACGTTCCGCTTCAATTTTGCCTTCCAGCTTATCTTCTGAAACACGCTCTTTAAAGGTGTCATTTTCCAGTAACTGCCACAGGTAAGTATTACCGGCAAGTTTAGTATTAACATTCATATCAGCCTCGCTGGGCAGGTATTTTGATGATCTTAACCGGGCGTCCGTTTCCGCATATTGGCTGATCTGTGCCAGGTAAAGCATAGAGATATTAAATAGTTCCGACGCTTTGTTGAACTTTTCCGTCAACACCTGCAAGCCTCTTTTTCTTAAACCGTCCTTATCCGGGAAGTCTGTCTGTGCATAGGCTTCTAATGCGTACAGGGCCTGCATTACCTTAATTCTTATATTTCTACGACTGATCATGTTATTAAAATTGGGAAGCAAAGGTAATATTTAATTACTAAATCGATGAATATGACTGTGGAAAGCTGGTTTTTTGATCCTGCTTTCTGAAAATTATCTATTATCTTTACCTGAAGACTTAAGCTTAAAATCAGTATTGATCTATGGATGTTACTCAATTGACATTAATCATTGCAGGCGGTTTATTGTTGTTTTTTCTCTTCTTCATTATTGTAATGACGGGGCTTGAGTTTGCCTATTTTGCCGCGAATCGCCTTACTATAGAATTGAAGCGCAAGCAGCAGACGGGTACCGGCGTCCTGCTGGGCAGTTTTTTTGAACAGCCGGAACGTTTCTGGGCGGCTACTAATATCGCTTTTTACGTTTCCCTGATCGGATTTTGCCTGGCTTTACATGTGCTTACTACCTGGCTCGTGGGCTTTATGCCGGAAGCTTTGCGCGATTTTGAGTATACCCAGTTGATCATCGACTGGATCCTGGCCTCGGCAATTGTCGTCAGCAGCATCAGCTATTTCGGTAAAAGGGTTTTTGAAAATAACCCGGAAGGTAGCCTGGGGTACTGGGCCAGGCTGATGAATTTTATTATCCGCTTTACTAACCCGCTGGCTAATTTTTTTATCCGTTTTTCGGAAATGATCTTACTGTATCTTTTTAACATTAAAGTACCCCGTAAGCAGGCCATTTTTGAAAGAGTAGATGCTAACCTGTTCTTACGCAATACTTTACAGGGGCATAATGATGATGATAAATTAAATAAAGAGCTGTTTGAAAAGGTGATTCACCTTTCCCAGGTCAAAGTAAGGAAATGCCTCATACCCCGCAACGAGGTGCTGGCTATGGATGCCGGCAGTACTCCCCAGGAAATCAGGGATGCTTTTGTAAAATCAAAGCAATCTAAAATTATTATATATGAAGGCGATATAGACCATGTGATCGGTTACGTGCACCATATCGAGTTAGGTAAACGCCCCAAAACGATCCGTGAAATACTGCACAGTATTCCTACGGTACCCGAAACGATGAATGCCATTGATGTTATTCACCTGTTTACTAAGGAACGTAAGAGTATCGCATGGGTAATAGATGAATTTGGGGGTACCGCCGGGGTAGTGACTATGGAAGATGTACTGGAAGAGATTTTCGGGGATATCCGGGATGAATATGATATCCAGGACTATACGGAAAGCCAGATCGCGGAGCATGAATATATATTCTCGGGAAGATTAAAGCTGGATTACATCCGCACAAAGTATGGCATTAATATGGAGGAGGACGATACGGAAACACTTTCAGGTTATATCATAAAAAATTATACCACGATTCCTAAACAGAATACGAAGCTCATTATCAACAAGATTGAATTTGATGTACTGCTGGCCACCCCGACCAAAGTCGAAACCGTAAAATTAAAAGTGCTGCATTCATAAATTACTGTTTTAAACAGCAGAACAAAAAGACCTATAATGCCGTCAGCATTATAGGTCTTTTTACATTATTTTCAGCAGGCTTACCTTACCAGGGTAACGTCCCCTTTTAAATGATAGGTTTTGGCGCCTATTTTGTATTCAACATGATAGATATACACCCCCAGGTCTGCATCCCGGCCATTCTGTTGGCCATTCCAGGCCTGACGTAATTTATTAGTGAAAAAAATACGCTGCCCGTAACGGTTGTAAATGGAAAAGTTGATAATTTCCACAAAATCATTATAAGGGATAGGGAAGAAATCATCATTCAGGCCATCTCCATTAGGAGAGAAAACATTAGGGGACTTTAAATCATTTACATACACATAGACGGAGTCCATAGCCGTACAGCCGTTGCTGTGAATGCCGATAAGGTAATAGAGGCTGGTATCGCCTGGATGCACAACCGGGGAAGCCTGGTTGTGGAAAGCCGGCACATTGTCGATCAGCCAGTAGTAATTACTGCTGTTGGTGATGCCATGTAATTGGGCCGGTTCGCCAAATTTAACCACCTGGTCGGGGCCTGCTTCTACTTTATCCCGCTCCAGTACATTCACCGTACTATAGCGTTCATAAATGCAACCTAAAGTATCTTTTATGCTGATCCGGTAAGTAGTGGTAGCCTCCGGCTTGCTGTAGGCAGTATGATCGGCCGTAAACTGTAAATGCGTAACAGGTGTCCAGGTATAATTAATGCCGCCGGTAGCGGTAATCAGGACAGAGTCGCCGGAACAGACTTCACTGATCTGCGGATAGACCTCAATGCCTACACTGTCAAAGTGGTGTACGCTTATTTTGACAAATGTATCAGTAATACAAACACTATCATTTTGGTTACCCAGTATATGTACGGTAATTTCAGGAGCTATTTTAGGGTTGACCTGGGCAGTAGTACCGTTAAAATTGCCGATTATGGCTGCATGGGGCTGCCAGTCGATGGTATAATAGTTACCCAGGTGAGCCGGGCTTAAGCTATCCAGTTGCAGGGTAAGCGGAATGACATGACTACATACGGTGGTATCGGAAGCATAAGGCTTGATTTGTTGCGTGGCTTTCACAACAATGTAGATGGAATCTTTATCCTCGAAATTACAGGTCTGGTTGTAGCCGGTCAGTACCACTTTGTAAACGCCCGGCGTGGTGTAATTTATGCTGGGCGCGTAAAGATTGGAAGTAGCGCCATTGCCGAAGTCCCAATAATAACTGTCATAATTATAGCTATGGTTGATAAAACTTACCAGGTGAGGCGCGCAGCCCGTATCTCTTGAGGAAGGTGATAAGGTAAAAGAGAGCAATTTATCCACATTGGTAATGTCAAATTTGAAACTGATCATGTCATAACCCGAAGTCTGCTTGTTCGGAGACCAGGCATTGGGCGAAGTCACGAACGTGCCACCTATATCACAAACGGAGTGGTGGATATTACCTATAGGATCAAAATTGAAAGTACCGTTATGGCTATGCCCGCCGTAGCCATAACAGGTAGCATAGGTCAGGTTGGTAAGATTTAGGTTGAAGTTGCCAAACCAGAATTCGCCGGTAGTGGAATAGGCATTGGGCGTAGTAGGGAAATTATTGCTGTATTTAATACCGGCGATACCCAGTGCATTGCATGTGCTTACATAAATATCAGAAGCATAAAAATAATCTGGTCCGCCAAAATTACACGCTCCCATGTTAAGTACAAGGCTGGAATCCAGGCATTGTATGTAGTTGTAAGAATTGGGTTGACTGTAAGCATTCGCGGAGACCGGGTAGCTGCCCATACTGGTGCCGCTTACATACAATTTATCCTGCCCCGGCATGAGCGCCAGTTTTGTGGCTATGTCCACATCGCTGGTGCCCAGGTAAGTACAGGCGGTAATCGTTTTATTGTTGCCGTTAAACTTCATAACGAAGCCATCGGCAATGCCGTTCAGGTAATTGGGATTAAGGGTATTGGCTGTACCTATATTGCTTGCGGCGGTATTACCACAAAGAAATAACTGGTTCTTATTGTTGTATTTTAAATCGTGGAAAAACAGATCGCCGTTAATGTTGAAAAAGGTACTATACTTTAACTGTGATAAATTGGTATCTACCTGTACCAGTACCGGACCGTTTTGTAAAGGTGCCGATTGAAGGGCATTTAACGTTACGGGGAAATTGGTACTTGTGCTGGTAGAGGTAAACCATACGGAATGATCGACCTGATTGAACCTTAATACAGAGGGAGATTTGTTGACAGCGGCTATAGGTGAATATACATCTACCCCTTCGGTGGCATTGCCCCCGAGGTAGGTAGAGGCGAGTAGCTGGGTGCCATCACTGCTGATTTTTGAAATGAAAATATCGCTGGTTCCCCCGCCAAAAGTGGGCTGTATCGCGTTTGGAGTAACCGGGAAATCCAGAGATTGCGTATTGCCGATCAGGAATATATGATTGCTGTTGTTGGCGCAGGAAAGTGAATAAGGGAAATCTGCGGTATTCCCGCCCAGGTAAGTCGCAAAGATCCTGCTGCTGCCCGTGCCATTGAGCTTCATCAGGGCTACATCTGTAACACTGTTAAAGGTAACATCATAAGCCCCGGTTTGTACAGGCCAGCCCATACCGAAGCCCAGGGCTGCAGTGATTGTATTGTCGGCATAATCAAAGGTGGACGTGTAAGAGTAGAAGCTGGAAGACTGCGCGCCGGAATAGGTGGCGAAGATCAGGTCCGGATCTATAATAAGGGGGTACTGTTGGTTATAGTTGCCTGTTTCAAACCCGATAATGTCCTGGTCTAAATGATAGCGGCAATCTACGAAAAGCGTTTCACCCTTAATGACCTGGAAGGCTACCGGTGCATCTTCTATAACCGTGTTGACGGAAGTTTGGATTACTAATTGTTTCCGTTCATTAATACTTGCTTTGGCACCGTCCATTTTTAATCGAATCGTTTCAGGCCGGGCCCCGGGCTTTACGATGAAATCGTACTTCAGCGATTTTTCTTTGGCATAATAGACCAGGTCTATATTATCAAAGACATTTTGCTGTTCTACGGATTTGAAATGATGCACCTTACTGGCCCACTTCGAAGGGTCTTTTCCCTGGAAGAAATTTTCGTAGTAGCTGATCTTTTCTTTCTGAACGGTAAACGGTTTGGGGTTTGCCTGTACAAATTGCAGGCGGTAAGCATGTACACGGACCCTGGATGCGGTGAAATCTTTTTCAGGGTGCTCATGGGCCTGCTCATGAATATGGTCCAGGTCTTCCTGGCTTGCGAAGTGATAAACGGGGCCTGCGTTTGAAATAAACATAGCGCCACCCGGGATCTCTGCTCTATATAATGCATTTGCATGCCACTGACCTTTATTCTCCGCGAAGCTCAAAGTTTGCTGGGCTTTGGCTTGCAATGCAAATACACAATTAAGAAGCATTGTAACAGGATACAGATACTTCATCTAAATAGTGTTTAGGGTCTCGTAAAGATATGTAAAAAAATTATTATTTCACAATAGATTGTGAAATAATAATTAATTCCCGGAGTCTAAAATTATATTCAAGGCATTTTTACCTTCGCAGCAAATAAGGTCCAGGATGGAGCAGTCGGGGAGGAAACCGGCATCGCTTTTAAATACCTGGTGGTATTCCTTTTGCGGGGTGGGGGTAGATTTTGGGTGGATTAAATCTCTCAGGTCGACGATATTATTGCCCGTGTTTTGAATATACCGGTCTGTTTCCCTGATCTCGACAGGATGACCTAAAAATTGATTAGCCCACTCAATACTGGCTTTATTCCAGTTATAGAGGCCAGGTTCTTTTTCTTCAAAAAAAGGAAACAGCTGGTAATCAATATATTCGAAAAAAGGAGAGTTGCCCAGCTGGGTTTGCAGGGTACGCCAATGATTTTTCTGCCAGTTTTCCGCGTAAGATAGCTGCATTTCCCCCATTGCGAGCTGCTGATTCCTTCCTTTTTGCAAAGGAAGGCTGAGCAGCGCTTTCCCTTCTTTCCCGGCCAGGTAATACCGGTTCCGGTAACTCATTTTCTGGAAATGCTCAAAAGGGTCCAGCCAGATCGTTTTCGCTTTAATGGCAGCTTGCCACCAACTGACCGGTGGAAACGGGACAGCAGCAGCTATACAGGGTAGGATGGCATCTTGTTCTTTTACCGGTATCATTAATTTTCCTCTTCTAACCTTAATACTTTCTGTACACCGGAAATTTTTTCCAGTTTGCTGCAAAGTAAATCCAATTCTTCTTTATCCTTGACAAAAACTTTGATGGTGCCATCAAATACTCCATCCTGTGAATCTATACTGATAGAGCGCATATTGATGCGCATCTCTGTAGTAATGACGTGGGTGATGCCCTGAACAATGCCTACATCATCCAGCCCGATGATACGTACACCCGTAAGGAAGGATATCTCCTTGTTTTTTGCCCATTTGATCTTCACGATCCTATGGGCATAGTTAGCCAGTAAACTCTGCGCGTTGGGGCAGTCATAGCGGTGTACTTTCAGTCCCTCGCCTGAGGATATAAAGCCGAACACATCATCACCCGGTATCGGCTGGCAACAGGGAGCTAATTTATAAAGAATCTTATCTGAACTTTCTCCGAAGATAATCAGCTCAGAACCTTTAGTCGCTTTGAAGTCGTCGTTAGGGTCATAGCCAGGGCTACCCTGGGGCTTTTCGGTCTTGGCAACTTGTTTTACCGGCTGGTAAAATTTGTCGCCGTTAATGGTGAATGTTTTTAATAGCGCTAGATCTATATTGCCAACAGCTACGCCATAATACAGGTCGAGCGGCGACGGAAATTTATAATATGCCGCCATCTCGTTGATATTATGCGTATTGGGTTTTAATCCCAGGCCATTCAGCTTGCGCTCTACAATAGCTTTCCCGTCTTCTGAAATGCGGCGTTTTTCTTCTTTTAAATAATATTTTATCCTGGACTTTGCTTTGCCGGTTACGGCAAATTTCAGCCAGTCTTCCGAAGGTTTTTGTTTGCCGGAAGTGATGATCTCTACCTGGTCGCCACTTTTAAGCACATAGCTTATCGGTACCAGCTTATAGTTTACTTTAGCCCCTATGCAGCGTGCACCAAGCTCCGAGTGGATGTCAAATGCCAGGTCGATAGCTGTAGCATTTTTGGGGAGCACCCGCATTTCACCTTTCGGGGTATAGATGTAAATTTCTTCGGTAAACAAGTCCAGCTTGAAGTCCTGGAGGAAATCCAGCGAATCGGCATCTGAGCTGCTCAGCACTTCGCCTATATGCTTCAGGAAGTCGTCCAGCTTACTTTCCTGTTGTGAGCCTTCTTTATATTTCCAGTGTGCGGCAAGCCCTTTCTCCGCGATTTCATTCATCCTCTTGGAGCGGATCTGCACTTCTACCCAACGTCCGCCGGGCCCCATTACTGTAGTGTGTAAGGCCTCATAACCATTGCCTTTGGGTACCGAGATCCAGTCCCGTAGCCGGTCTGTGCTGGGATGATAAAAGTTGGTGATGATGGAGTATACGCGCCAGCAATCCTCTTTTTCATGATCGCGGTCGCTGTCCAGGATGATACGGATCGCAAAGAGGTCAAATACTTCTTCAAAGGTGACCCCTTTGGTCTTTATTTTATTGTAAATAGAGTGTACCGATTTAGGCCGGCCGTAAATTTCGAAATTAAAACCCGAGAGTTCCAGCTCCTGTTTAATCGGTTTGATAAACTCTTTAATATATTTTGTGCGGTTGTTCTTGGTTTCTTTCAGTTTCCGGGCGATGTCGATATAAACGTCCGGTTGGGTATATTTCAGGCTGAGGTCTTCCAGTTCCGATTTGATCTCGTAAAGCCCCAATCTATGGGCCAGTGGGGCGTAGATATAGGTGGTTTCAGAAGCGATTTTCATTTGCTTCTCACGGGCCATACTGTTCAGGGTACGCATATTATGCAGGCGGTCCGCCAGCTTAATAAGAATTACCCGCGGGTCATCGGCCAGTGTAAGTAATATTTTACGGAAGTTTTCCGCCTGCATGGAAACGCCGTTTTTAAATTCTACGACATTACTGATCTTGGTTAAGCCATCAATAATGCGGGCATATACGCTGCCGAATTCCTGGCTGATATCTTCCAGGGTGATTTCAGTATCTTCCACCACATCATGCAGCAAGGCACATATGGCTGAAGTTACTCCAAGCCCGATTTCTTCAACCGTAATGCGGGCTACGGCCAGGGGATGTAAAATATAAGGTTCGCCGGATTTACGGCGCATTTCTTTATGTGCGTCTACAGACATTTCAAAAGCTCTTCTTAACAGCTTGCGGTCCCCTTTTTTAATACGCTCTTTCAGCGCTTTAAGCAGGGCCCTGTATTGTCTTAAGATGAGTTTTTTTTCCTGTTCTTCGTCTATCTGTGTATATAATATTCTGTTCATATGATTCGCTCTTTGTGGTCTTGAATTTTTAATAGGTATAATGTAAAATTCGGTATTTGATTCCAGTTTGAAAAATAATGAAAAAACGGAAGCTTTTAAGGCTTCCGTTGAGAAAAAAATAGCTTTTTAATGCTTATCGTTGGATGATCAGTTTGGTAGTTTGTAAAACTTTACCGTCTGCATTTTTGGTAACGCCAACATAAACGCCTTCGGGAAGCTGACTTAAATTGCTGAAGACAATATCGTCATTATCATTTACGTTAATCTTCTGTATGGCTACTGTTCTTCCGATTACGCTAACCAATTCTACAGTTCTGGCTTCTGCACGGAGGCCGGCAGATAGCTTAAAGTAAACGGTATTGTTGGCCGGAGTGGGATAAGCCGTCAGTTTTTTATCAGCGCCATTGCTGTAAATCCTTTGTTGCTCATTGCTTTGTGCTTCGGCACTATAAGAAACCCCTGCTAAAGAAAGGCTCAAAAGAATAATTATTTTGTAGAATATTTTCATATTTTAATTTTAAGGTTTAGGTAGTACTTAGACTACTTCATATACAAAAATATATTTTTTTAATCAACAAACAAAAAACTTTTTTCACATACCGTGAATTTGTAAATCTCCTAACAATAGCTAATAAAATATTGCTAATTAGGAATATACTTACATAGATGTACCAAATAGGGAGAAAGTTTAATGCGATAAAAAAAATTATGTTTTTGTTTTGGAAAATTATTGAAAACGCATAAAATTTGCTTTTGAAAATTCAGTAGGATTATTGAATTTTGTACTAAAGAGATTCTGTAAAAAACTATAAAAATAAAATGACCACAAGCAATTCTAATTCTGGAAAGGACGGAGCTTCTAAAAAGGCAGCAGCACCTAAAAAAACTGCTACAAAGAAAGCCGCTACTAAGTCTAAAAAAGTAGATGAGGATGATGATTTGGAAGAAGACGAATTGGACGAGACTCCAAAGAAAAAAGTAGCTGCCAAATCTGCATCTAAGAAAAAGTCTAACGATGATGAAGACGACGATGATGATGACGATGATGAAACTGATGATGACGATTTTTACAAAGATGAGGATGAATTCAGTGATCCTGACTTTGAAGAGTTCGAAATGCCTAAATCTAAAAAATCAGCAGGTAAAAAGAAATCTTCTTCCAAGGATGATGATTTCGACGATTTCGATGATGACCTGGGCTTTTTAAATGATAATTTCGATGACTTCGACGACGATGATGATTTCTAAAATTTAAAATAAGGTTTTGAAGTTTATTCAAAATTTTGAGATAAGCTGCGGCAGTCTGCAGCAGTTAAAAGCAAAAATGCTGAACTGGCTAAAACAGTTCGGCATTTTTGCGTATTTGGACAACAATCAATATGAAAACCTCTTAAACCGCTATGAATTTCTGGTAGGTGCCGGTGCGCAACAGGTGTATCACGGGCAAAGTGAACTTGCGCCTGTTTTTGGGAAAGAATGGCTGTTCGGGCATATCAATTACGACTATAAAAACCAGTTGTATAAAGATATGAAGAGCGAACATGTTGCCTGGTTTCAGAATGAAGAATGCAGCTTCTTTAAACCGGAAATTGTGATCTGGCTTGCCGCGGGCAGTAACCTGCTCTATATTGAAAGCGCGGTAATGGAGCCGGAAAGTATCCTGGAACAAATACTGGGTACAGCTGAAGCGGTAACCAGTACTAGGCCTTCCCGGCCGCAATTTCAAAAACTGTTCGATAAGGCAACCTACCTGGAGCAGGTTAGGCAAGTAAAAGAGCACATCCTTAACGGGGATTGTTACGAATTGAATCTCTGTGTGGGTTCCGTTGCAAAGCAGGCTGATATTGATCCTTTCCATTGTTTCGAACGATTGAACCGGGTAAACCCGGCCCCTTTTGCCTGTTTTTACAGGTCCGGAGCTTCTTATGCGCTGGGCTCCAGCCCGGAACGGTTCCTGGCAAAAGACGGCCGTCGGCTATTGGCGCAGCCGATGAAAGGGACCATAAGACGTGCTGCAGACCCTGCGGAAGATGAGCTCCTGAAAGCCCGCCTGTTGGCCGATGAAAAAGAAAGGGCCGAGAACGTGATGATTGCCGACCTGATGCGCAATGACCTCGCCAAGTCCTGTGTTACCGGCTCCATCAAAGTGCCGGAA
The DNA here is from genome assembly GCA_016786705.1 of Taibaiella sp. Taxonomy (GTDB): domain Bacteria; phylum Bacteroidota; class Bacteroidia; order Chitinophagales; family Chitinophagaceae; genus Edaphocola. Next base: position 15,980 of record JAEUVV010000013.1, on the reverse strand, counting down.
TTATTTAAAGTAGCCACATTTCCTACACTGCACACTATGATCTCTTCCGTCGAGGGGGAGCTAAGGGAAGAGGTGCCTTCATTTACCGCTTTACTTAATGCTTTTCCTATGGGAAGCATGACCGGTGCGCCCAAAAAGATCGTTATGGAGTTGATCGAAACTTTGGAGAAAAGTAAACGGGAGCTTTATGCCGGTTGTATCGGCTATTGTAATCCCGTCGGTGATTTTGATTTCAATGTGGTGATCCGGACTTTACTCTATAACAGTAGTACTAAACGCCTTTCTTACCATACCGGCGGCGCCATTACCATAGACAGCGACCCGGAAAAGGAATGGGAAGAGGTATTGCTAAAAGCAAAGGCGCTGGAAGGGATTTTCTAATACTATAACACTGCTGATAGGACCAGGGCAGAGCAATTGCCGCCAAATCCAAAAGAGTTGGATAAGACGTGCCTGAGCGGTTTGGCCACTATGCTTTGGTTGGGTTGCCAGCTCAATCCCTCTATCGGCGTTTCGAGCCGTAGGTGAGCCCAGGCCTTTTGCTCCCGGATCGCTAATACAGAAAAAACTGCCTCTATCGCGCCTGCAGCACCCAGAGTATGCCCGGTATAGCATTTCGTAGAGCTGGCTTCGGGTATGTTATGTCCTTCAAATATTTTTTCTATGGCAATACCCTCCGAACTATCGTTGTTAGCCGTGCCTGTTCCGTGAAGATTAATGTAATCAATCTTGCCCGGGTGGATTCCGGCCTGCGCTATCGCGTTTTTCATCGCCAGTTGATTGCCGGTACCCTCGGGGGAAGAGGCCGTCTGGTGATGGGCGTCATTGGCATTGGCATAACCGCTGATCAAAGCCAGTTTTTCCGCCTTCAGGCTTTTAGCAGTTTGTTCATTCATTAATACTACATATGCGGCGCCCTCGCCCAGGTTTAAGCCACGGCGATGTTCATCAAAAGGCTGGCATAACTCTTTATCCAGGATCATTAATGAATTAAACCCGTTCAGGGTAAATTTAGATAAGCTGTCCGCCCCGCCGGCGATTACGATATCCATCTTACCCTGTTCGATCAGTTTCGCGCCCATCATGATGGTATTGGCAGAGGAGGAGCAGGCGGTACTGATGGTTGTGGTCCAGCAATCTTCCAGGCCTAAAGCCTCAGCGGTTAATTCGGTAATACTCCCGCTTTCATGATAGGCTATATTTCTTGGATCGATCTTTTCCCGGGATTTTATTTTCGGGTATTCCTGTTCCGTCAGGTCCATGCCGCCTACAGTATTTGCCGATAGCAGACCTATGCGGTAACCATTTGTGCGGCCTTCAAACGCGCTTAAGGCCTCCCTTGCGGCTAAGATACTTAGCAAAGCTGTACGGGGTAAGCTGCTCAAAACACCACTTTTGTCGGCCAGTTGCCGGTTGCTGAGCTTGACTTCACCAACAGGTAGCAGATGAGTGCTTTTTAATAAATCGGCAGGGCCAATACCCGCCTGCATCGTATTTAAAGCATTCAGGTTTTCGGTAACATTATTGCCGATGGCAGAAATAATGCCTAAGCCGGTAATATAGGCAGCCGATTTATTGTTCATGGTTGAGCGATTGAATCCTGTGCAAATTTAAGCTTTTGAAGGGGAAGAAAATGCATGTAATGCTTTAACTACTTTGTTGACCGGGAGGCCAATCACATTATACAGGTCCCCCTCTATCGCTGAAATGCCGATTAAGCCGATCCACTCCTGTAGGGCATAAGCGCCTGCCTTGTCAAAAGGTTGGTAATGGCTGATGTAATAGTCGATCTGCTCCTCGCTCAATTCATTAAACTGTACTTTAGTCAGGCTGTGAAATACTTCTTTCCTGTCGCGGTTCAGAAGGCACACCCCGGTAATCACTTCATGAGTCTGCCCGGAAAGGGAACGAAGTATTTGTTTGGCATCCTCCGCGTCTTTTGGCTTACCAATCACCTTTTCCTGCAGCAGTACAATGGTGTCTGCAGCAAGAATAACGGTCTCTTCTTTTAACTTTCCTGTTGTTTCCAGTTGCTGATAAACGGCAAGCGCTTTATCAGCCGCAATGAACTCCGGCACTTCAGCGCGGGTTAAATGATCGGGATAAGATTCATCTGTAGGTACGATAACGATTTCGAATTCAAGCGCGGCATCTGTCAGTAATTGTTTGCGCCTGGGCGATTGCGAGGCCAATATAAGTTGCATAAAATATAGCGTATATCTAATAGAAATAAAATATGATTAAAGTCAGGATGCCGAAGATCATGATGAATTTCAGCATTTTGCTGTACCGGGCAAAGTGTTCCTGGCGTACCGATTTGTCGATCTTAAATAAGGTATAGGTAAGGGGTAAGATCAATGCTGCAATCATATAGATCCCCGGAAATATCCAGCCCTTCATGAATAAGGCACCCACAGCAAAAGAAAGTGCCAGTACCGACAGTCCCAGTAAGCCCTGTACAAACCATACGGTTTTTTGTATGCCGATTTTGATCGGCATAGTCACACAACCGTCTTCTGCGTCTCCTTTAAAATCTTCCAGGTCCTTTATGATTTCACGGACCCAGTTCAATAAAAAAGCGAAACCGCTATAAGTCATTAAGATCCAGGTAGGGTTCAGCTTAACCTGCCCTTGCATGTTTTCAAGGAAAGGGCTTTTGAGCAATGGCCATGCAGCCGGCTCATAACTCAGGAGAATAAGTATGGACAATGCGGTAAGCAAAGACACCACTACATTACCAATAATAAACTGCCTTTTGAAATGAGTGGAATAAAACCATAATAATACTGTACAAAAAACCGGTAATACCAGAACTGCTGCGATGTGTAAGCGATATGAAAGGTAAGCGCAGATAGCCAGGCCTATAACATTGCAAAAAGTATGAAATAGTATAGCGGTCCTGGGATTGATATCCTTGCCGATCAGCGATTTTGTGGGCCGGTTAATGGCATCGATCTTTACATCGAAATAGTCATTGATAATGTAACCGGCGCCGGCGATAAGGGCGGTGGCCACAGCAAGCAGCAGGGTATGCCTGAAGTCCAGGAACAGGGGGGCTGCTGTGAAATTACTCAAAGGCCTGATCAGGAAAAACCAGCATAATAATTGAGTCGCTATAATAATGAGCAGGTTGGAAATACGTATGATCCGCGCAAGGTCTTTAAAATTCATAAGGTTAAATTGCTGCTGTCCCGTTTTTGGACCGGGCTAAAAAAAACAGGTCTGCCATCACCAGGGCTGCCATCGCTTCTACGATTACAGGCGCGCGTAGCGCAACGCAGAGGTCGTGGCGGCCTTTTACTGAGAAATCTTCCAGGGCGCCTGTGGTATGATTGTAAGTTGTTTGATTTTTGGGCGTAGAGGCTGTAGGCTTTATGGCAATATTAAAAGTTATGGGATTGCCATTGCTGATTCCCCCGATAATTCCCCCGGCATGATTAGTCGTGGTGCCGCCATATTGGTCTATATAAGTATCGTTATGCTCCGTGCCAAACATCTTTGCCGCTTCAAAACCGGCGCCGAACTCTATGCCTTTTACGGCCGGGATAGCAAATAGGGCATGGGCCAGCCTGCTTTCTATGCTGTCCCAGAAGGGCTCTCCCAACCCTACAGGTATACCTTTAATCGTACAGGAGACGATACCACCCACACTGTCTTTGGCCGCAATAGCAAGCTCCAGGCCTTTTTCGGGATTTTTTTGCCCCGCTACTTCAGTAACCTGTGCTTCAAAGGATACCGTACTTAATATTTTTTTTGCGATCACACCGGCTGCTACCAGGCCTGCAGTAAGCCGGGCGCTGAAGTGCCCGCCGCCGCGGTAGTCTTCAAAGCCTTTATATTTTATATGGGCTACGAAGTCTGCATGTCCCGGACGAAATACATCTCTTTGTTTTTCATAATCTGCACTCCGGGTGTTTTCATTGGCAATCCAGATCATCAGCGGTGCTCCCGTTGTATGGCCTTTAAACACCCCGCTTTTTAATTCCGGTATATCTGCCTCTACTCTTGGTGTGCCGCCTCTCTGTCCACCCTTTCTCCGGCTCATGTCCGCGGTGAAGTCATCCTCGTTTAAAGGTATGCCCGGGGGTACATTGTCCAGTATTACGCCAATACCCGCACCGTGTGACTCCCCGTAAATCTGTACTTTGAAAATCGTATTAAAACTGTTCATCTACTTTAGTTTTACTTTTGATCGGCGGCTTTATTAAGGGCCTCTTTCTCTAAATATTCCTTTAAAAGAATCTTTTCCGTGTACTCCGCAAAAGAGTTAGGCATGATCCTGCCCCCAAAATGTTCAATATAAGCTTTTGTAAACTCCGCGCCGAAATAGAGAATAAAAGAAGAAAAATAGATCCACAACAGCAGTACGATAACGGAACCTGCCGCACCGTAAAGGCTCGCCATCGTATTGCCGCTTATATAAAGCCCGATCAGGTATTTACCGAAAAAGAAAAGCAGCGTAGTGACGATGGCCCCGGGTAATACCTGGCGCCATTTTATTTTCACATCGGGAAGCATTTTGAAGATGGCCATAAAGAGCACTAATAGTACGGTAAAGGTAAACACGGTATTTACAATACCTATCATAGTAACCGGGATAAAAGGTAGTTGCTTTAATATAAAATCACTAAATCCTAAAATAACCGCGTTTAAAATAAGGGATACGATGAGCAGAAAGCCAAAACCGATGATCATAGTAAAAGAGAGTAGCCGGCTGAGCAGGATTTTTACAAAACCCTTTTTCGCTTTTGCCCTTACTCCCCAAATCATGTTCAGGGAATCCTGGATCTCCACGAAGATACCGGTAGCACCCATGATCAGTACCACAACACTGATAGTAGTAGCAATGGCAGAATTTTTCTGGAAGTTAATTTTAGACATTACCTCCTGGATCTGCATAGCCGTTGTATCCCCGACAAACTCCTTCAGCTCTCCAAATAACTGGCCGGTGATGGCCTGCTCTCCGTAAAAAGTACCGCCCACCGCTATAATAAGCAGGAGCATGGGCGGGAGCGAAAAAATGGTATTATAGGCAAGCGCGGCACTGAGTTTCGGAGCTTTGTCGTCGGCAAACCCCGTTCCTGCTTTCACCAGGATGTTAAAATAGGTTTTCAGCTTTTTAATCAATAGGTTGCCTTTCATATAGTCAAAAGTACGGTATTAGCCTGAAAATTGGTATTTTTGTATAATTGATACTCTTGAAAAAACACCTTATTTATTTTATTTTACTTAATCATATGTTTATATGAACATAGAAGAAGTTATTAAATCTTCCCGTCCAATTGAAGATCAATACCATAGAACCTTTCTTAATGTTGTGTATTCGGGAATATGGCTGGAACAGAACACACTTGATCCACTAAAGCAACGCGGGCTATCACATCCCCAATACAATGTATTACGCATCGTTAAGGGGTATAAAGCACCTATGACGGTAGCCTCCATCCAGCAAAGAATGCTGTACCAGACTTCTAATGTGACCCGGATTATTGATAAGCTGGTAGAAAAAGGTTTACTGGTAAAAGAAAGCTCTAATGAAGATCGCAGGGTTGTTTTAGTGAATATTACCGCTGCCGGGCTGGAAAAGCTTAAGGAATTGCATGACCTGATCTACGGTAGTGTTAAACGTATTGTCGGTAAAAATCTTTCTATAGATGAAACCATAATGCTGGGCGCGCTTTTAGATAAAATGAGGTCATAATGCTGGGAGGATACATCGGCAGTTATAAAGCTTACTTACAATTAGAGAAATCCCTATCCGCAAATACCATTCAGGCCTATATTCATGATGTAGGCTTCTTGTCGCGGTTTTTAGAGAAAGAGTATCCGGGCCTGGGTATCGCAGCGCTGGAGTTGTCCCACCTGCTGTCCTTTATTACCCTGATTAATGGGGAAGAGTATGCCGCAGCCTCTCAGGCACGGATTGTTTCTTCCTTGAAATCATTTTTTAATTTCCTGTTACTGGAAAAGGAAATAAGCCAGAGTCCGGCCTTATTTCTTGAAATACCCAAATTGCAAAGAAAACTCCCGGATGTATTGAGTATAGAAGAGGTAAACCTGATGCTGGGCAGCATTGACCGCAGCACGCCGGACGGGCAAAGAAACCTGGCTATGCTGGAAACAATGTATAGCAGCGGTCTAAGGGTATCCGAGCTCATACAATTGAAATTGTCTAATCTCTATCTTGACGTTGGTTACATCAGGGTGATCGGTAAGGGGAATAAAGAAAGGCTGGTGCCAATAGGAGATGACGCGATAAAATATATTACTATATATAAAGATACAGTGAGAGTACATGTGCGGGTAGTCAGGGGGCAGGAGGATATGCTTTTCTTAAATAAAAGGGGGGCTGCTATGAGCAGGGTTATGTTTTTCCTGATCGTTAAAAAACTCGCGGAAAAAGCGGGTATACAAAAAAATGTATACCCGCATACGCTCAGGCACAGCTTTGCTACCCACCTGGTCGAAAATGGTGCGGATCTCAGGGCGGTACAGGAAATGCTGGGGCATCAAAGTATCACTACTACAGAAATTTATACCCATCTAGATACTACTTTTTTGCAGCAAACGCTGAAAAAGTTCCATCCGCGGTACTAAGACTCATTTTATATGTAGTTTTGCAAAGAGAACAGAAAAGCACATGACGGTATTTAAAACATCAAAAGCAAAAGAAAACATATTGCGGAGGGTCAGGGAAGCACTGCTGCAGGAGGCGGTAGCAAAACCTTTTCCTGAAATAGAGCATGGCCCGGCCCCCAGTTTATATACCCCGCTGAGTCAGGATACTGTAGAGGAGACTTTTGCCCTTGAATTTACAAGGTCGGGCGGTCAATTTGTATTTTGCAATGATGAAGCCGATTTTGCCCAGCAGCTGGGTATGCTGGCAGCAGCGAAGCAGTGGAAAGAAGTGGTATGCTCGAGGCCGGAAATGCTGAGTATGCTAACGAACAGGGGGCTGAACTTTGTCCGGGAAATCAATTTCAGGCATACCGATACCGATGCCTGTATTACCGACTGTGAAGCGGCTATCGCCCGTACGGGAAGCCTGATGTTCAGCAGCCGGCAAAATTACGGCCGTACGGCGCCTATTTATTTCCCCGTTCATATCGTGGTGGTTTATGTCCATAATATCGTAGCCGATATTGATATCGCCTTGCAGATGATGCAGAATAAGTATGGCGTGAACAATATGCCTTCCATGATTAATTTAAATACAGGTCCGAGCCGTACCGCGGATATTGAAAAAACGCTGGTGACCGGTGTGCACGGACCGAAAGAGGTTTTTTGCTTTTTTATTAATCAATAAGATTTTTGCCGGATAAATGCATCCTAAGGATATTAAGATAGAAGCGTATAATTATACGCTTCCTGAAGAAAAGATTGCCGCCTTTCCGCTGAGGGAAAGAGATGGTTCAAAACTATTGATCTATAAGACCGGCCAGATAGAAGACCGGCAATTCAATACGATTGCCGCTTATTTACCGGAAGATACATTGATGGTGTATAACCAGACAAAAGTGGTCCATGCGCGGTTGTTGTTCAAAAAGCCTACCGGTGGTAAGGTAGAAGTTTTCTGCCTGGAGCCCGACGCGCGTTATGCTGATGTGCCTACGGCCATGTTGTCCAAGGGGGAGGTATATTGGAAGTGCTTCCTGGGCGGCGCTGCCAAATGGAAGGAAGGCGCGCTGGTACTGGAAGCCGAAGACTTTAGCATATATGCCGAGCGCGTGGCTCAACAGGATGGGGCCTGGGTGCTGAAGCTTTCCTGGACAGACCCTTCATTGAGCTTCGCGGAAGTATTGCATAAAGCCGGTAAAGTACCTTTACCTCCTTATTTAAACAGGGAAGCGACAGCGGCTGATGAAGCCACTTATCAATCCATTTTCGCTAAAGAAGAGGGGAGTGTGGCCGCGCCTACGGCTTCTTTGCATTTTACACCTAAAGTCCTGGAATCGCTTGCTGTAAAAGGCATCTCGACTTTGTCGGTTACCTTACATGTAGGAGCGGGTACTTTTAAGCCTGTAAAATCGGCAACTATGCAAGACCATGAGATGCATGCCGAATGGCTGGAGGTTTCTAAAGCCCAATTGACTGCTTTGGCACAACACCTGGAGGAACAAAGGACTTTGGTAGCGGTAGGCACGACCTCCTGCCGGACCCTCGAAAGCCTTTATTGGATAGGGGTACAATTAATTAATGGCGTAGTTATAGAAAACGGCGCTGTTGCGGTAACCCAATGGTTGCCTTATGAGTCCGGTTTCGAAACTGTAGCCGCAGCTGAGAGTATAAAGGCGATCATCCGGCATCTTGACACTAACGATTCCGGTAAACTTGTTGTAAAAACGCAGATCATTATCGCGCCAGGTTACGATTTTAAAGTAGTCAATGGCCTGATCACGAATTTCCACCAGCCGGAAAGTACTTTGTTGTTACTGGTATCTGCTTTGATCGGTAAAGACTGGAAGTCGGTATATGGCCATGCTTTAAGCAATAATTACCGTTTCCTGAGCTATGGCGATAGTAGTTTGTTATGGCGTAATTAAAATGCAAATGGTTAATACTGCTTAGGGTATTAACCATTTGTAGGTTATCAAGTGTCTTGAAATTAATATTGCCCGGTGCTTAGCAGGACCAGGGTACAGGCTTCCTGGGGCAGGATGCCATTTTGTACGGCAAGCTTTTCCAGCTCTTCGTTTTCCGTTCCGGGGTTAAACACAATTCTTTTAGGTTTTAAGCCCAGTATGTAATCATAATAAGGTTTCTGATTGTTAGGGTTCAGGTATAAGGTTACGGTATCTATATCGGTAAAAGGGATCATTTCTGATCCGTAGTCTACATCTAAAACAGTTCCGGGACGGGCGCCGATGGCTACTACATCATTACCGGTACTTCTTAATAGGTGTATCGCTCTGTTGCTATATCTGCTTGGGTTCTCTGATGCGCCTATAACTAATGTTTTTTTGTTGGTTTTTTGCTGCATGACAGTATTTATTTGGTATCCTAAAAATACTAAAAATCTATAAAGCTCTGTAAATCTTCGTATTTTAGCTCCTTTAAAATATTGTGAAAATTGTCTAAAAAGATAAGGATCTTAAGCACTAAACTACTGCGCGAGTCTACTATGAACCAGTTCGCGGAAGCAGGTGTCGAAGTGGTTGCGAAGCCGTTTATCCGGATAGCTATTTCCGGGAATATCTCTTTACCGCCTGCTGAAAAGGCGGATGCTATCATTACAAGTGTTAATGCCCTTGAAGCATTGGCCGGTATCCGGCACCTGTTGCCCCCTTTTCAGACAATTTATTGTATTTCCGGGAGGACAGAGGCAGGGGTAAGGGAAACTTTTGATGCCCGCATCATAGCCCGGCCTTATGCCTCAGAGTTAGTAGCAATAATACTTGACGCAACACCTGTTTATCCTTTATGGTTTTTTAAAGGAAATAAAGCCTTACCCACTATACCCGAGGGCTTAAAAAAAGGCGGGATACCCTATCATCCCATAGAAGTATATCAAAATACGGCCATCCCGCATGTACTCCGGGAAGATTTTGAGGCCATTTTATTTTTTAGTCCTACAGCAGTAGAGAGTTTTATACAGAATAATATTATTCCCGATAATACAATTACCTTTGCCATCGGAAAAACGACAGCCAGGGCTCTAGCACCCTATGCAAAGCAGGTGGTAATCAGTGAAACGCCTACAGAAGCGTCAGTACTTAAAGCTGTTGTGAACTATTTTAAATTATAAAACATGAGAAGAGATAACAATCTTAAAAATGATCTTATTATAAGGACCTTATTAGGCGAGCAAACAGAGCGGACACCGGTCTGGATGATGCGCCAGGCTGGAAGATACCTGCCTGAATATATTGCCTTAAGAAATAAGTATTCTTTTTTTGAACGTTGTCAGACTCCTGAGCTGGCTTGTGAGATCACCTTACAGCCGGTAGATATAGTAGGGGTAGATGCCGCTATTCTATTTTCCGATATCCTGGTGGTACCCCAGGCAATGGGTATGGAAGTGCAGCTGATCGAAAAGCAAGGCCCCTTGTTGCCTGACCCGATTAAAACTGCTGCCGACCTCAACAGGATCCATGCGGCAGGAGCAGCGGAAAAGCTCTCTTATGTTTATGATGCGATCCGCCTGATAAAAAAAGAACTCGACGGCCGCGTGCCTTTGATCGGTTTTGCCGGCGCTCCCTGGACGCTTTTGTGCTATATGGTACAAGGCAAGGGGAGTAAGACTTTTGACGAAGCCAAAGGTTTTTGCTACCAGAACCCGCAACTAGCCCATCAGCTCCTGCAAATGATTACCGACGCTACCATTGAATACCTGAAAGGGCAGATCGAGGCCGGTGCCGATATGTTGCAAATTTTTGACAGTTGGGGTGGATTATTAAGTAAGCAGGATTTTGAAACTTTTTCCCTGCAATATATCCGCCAAATCGTGGCGGCTATTAAAGAGGAAGTGCCCACGATCATTTTTGCTAAAGGAGCCTGGTCTTCCCTTGCTGAAATGACAGCAACAGGAGCGCACGGGCTGGGCATCGACTGGTGTATAGAAGCACAGCAAGCCCGTAGCTTTGCCGGTAATAATATTACCTTGCAAGGTAACTATGATCCTGCACGATTGTTAGCCCCGATAGCGGAGATTGAAGCAACGACTAAAGCGATGTTACGTGCATTCGGTCCCGGAAGGCATATCGCCAACCTGGGGCATGGTATCCTGCCTAATGTGCCGGTAGCTCATGCTAAAGCTTTTGTAGACACCGTCAGGGAATTCCGCCACGCTTAATTTTTCTGTTCGGTTTATAGTTCATTTGGCCTACATTTGAGCTGTATAAAGGTCGAATTATAGTGGAATTTTTCAAGAAAGAAAAGCTGATCCCTGAAGAAGGCTGGAGAAAGAAACTTTTCCGGACTATTTATTATGCCGATACCCCGGCGGGTAAATTGTTTGATGTCAGTTTGCTGGCGAGCATTGTATTGAGCACCTTATTGATCATCTGGGAGTCCATACCCGGTAGTATAGAAAAATACGGGCAGTTCTTCCGTTATTCAGAATGGGTACTTACGATCTTTTTTACCATTGAATATTACCTGCGGCTGCTGGCCATAAAAAATAACAGGGCCTTTATTTTCAGCGCATTCGGTATTATTGACCTGCTCTGTATCCTTACCTTCTATGTCAGCCTGTTTTTTCCGCAGGTACATTTCCTGATCGCTATCCGGCTGTTGCGGCTGTTGCGCATTTTCAGGATATTTAACCTGATCACTTACCTGAAAGAGGCGATGATCATCATCAAAGCGCTTCAAAACAGTTACCGTAAGATCATTATTTTCCTGCTTTTTATCGTCATTATTTCCGTGATCGTCGGCTCTTTGATGTACGTACTGGAAAACGGTCAAAATGGTTTTCACAGTATTCCGGAAAGTATTTACTGGGCGATTGTAACAATAACTACGGTAGGTTATGGCGATATCGCGCCTACCACATCGGCGGGTAAGCTGATGTCCATTATATTGATGCTTTGCGGTTACGGCATTATTGCTGTGCCCACGGGTATTGTAGCCAAAGAACTAAGAAAAGTCCGTAAATACGTCCGGGAATGCGAGCGTTGCGGGAATGCAGATAATGATACCGATGCCCGTTATTGTAAGATCTGTGGCGAAAAGCTAGAGGTTGCTGCTGTATAAATGTTTGTTAGTAGTAATGCCTGGCTGCTAAAAGCCATTCGGGTCTTTATATTGGGGGTTAGTGATAAGGGTGGAGTCGGTAAATGTTTTTAAAAAGGCTACCAGTGCTTTGCGGTCGCTTGGTACAAAGACCGGCCTGTTGGTGAGCATAGCCATATGCTCGTCCAGGTTAGGCGACCTCATATGTACCGAATCGAGGTAAAAGTTGACGACTTCTTCAAGCGTCTTAAAACGGCCGTCATGCATATAAGGTGCTGTGAGGGCAATATTTCTTAAGGTCGGCACTTTCATTTTGCCTACATCCTGGCTTAGTTTCGTATTTTTTGCCATGCCGGAATCGGGAAGGATATCGATACCATTATTCCGAAAGAAGTTATCTGTGAGCAATACATCGCTATGGCAGTGGTTACAGGAACCGCCCCCGAAAAAGAGTTCCAGTCCTCTTTCTTCTTCGGCGGTCAGCGCGGTAGCATCGCCCCCGTAAAAATAGCGGTCGAAGCGGGAATTGAATGAAACAATGGTTCTTTCAAACTGGGAGAGTGCTTTTAAAACCATATCCTTTGTAATTGTAGCAGATCCGAAAGCTTTATAAAAGCGTTCTGGATATTGTGGGTGGGATTGCAGCCTGGGCAGCACCACTTCCCAGCTGCTGGCCATTTCTATAGGGTTGGTAATAGGATCGTTGGCCTGGGATTCCAGGGATTTGGAACGTCCGTCCCAAAAAAAGAAGTTGCTCCATCCGAGATTAACAATACTCATGGAATGTTTGATGCCTATATCTCCTTTCGCGCCGATGCTGAATTTGCGGGGGTCAGAAAAAGCGTTGGCCTGCTTGTGGCAGGCAGCACAGCTCATTGAGCGGTCGGCACTTAAGATACCATCATAAAAAAGATAGCGGCCCAGCTCGACGCCCTCTTCTGTAAGCGGGTTGTCTGCAGGCATGGGCATGGGGTCAAAATAGTCCAGGACAAATTCTGGAAGCTCTATTTTATACGGTTTTGGTTTATAGGCTTTCTTTTTGTTGCCGGAAAACGCGCTCAATCCTACTGCAAGGGTTATAAGGCCAAGAATGATCCAGGTCAGTTTTTTCTTAAACATTTTATTTACTATTGCTCAAATTTACTTTTGGAAACCTCTACGGCCCACTTTACTGTACTTATTATTTTCCCGTTTTCCAATGGCGTGTAGCCTTGTTTCTTGTAAAAACCTTTATGTCTTCTGCCATCTCCCAGCACCACGATAGTAGGCATACCCATACCCCCGTAGTTGGCTACTTCTTCTGCTCCGTTGATAAAGACGCCGTCGGGATTGAATTTATTCTCTTTAACCCACTTCAGGGCTTGCTTTGCCGTGGACTTATTCTCGTATACCGTTTGGTAATATAATACCCGCCCGGGATATTTTTCTTTTAAGCTACTGACTACTTTCTCCAGGCCTTTCCCTGCCGTGATACAAGGACGGCAATCAATCATAAAGTATTCATGAATAATGACATACCCGCTATCCATGATGTTCCATAGCTCCACTTCCTGCCCGTTTAACAAATTTGTATTTTTCCAGTTTTTAGCATTGAACACTGGTGATTCGGGAATGGAAAAATTATGGGTATGGTCCTCTTCTTTTTGGTCATACTCCTGCGCGTGGCACAGCGATGAGGCTAGCAGGAGGAAAGGTGAAATCCAGAATTTCATGATAAATATAACGGCTTATCGTACAAATATACGAAAATTAAGAATGACTTTACGGTATACTTGATGTGGGGAGTAAACTGACCTTAGCTGGACCGGCTGATTACAATTATAAGCAATTTTATTTGTTACTTATACGGTAGTGTGGATAACTTATTTATTATTAAATATAAAACTATGTACTTTTTTTGTTTTTTTGATGAGCGTTAACCAACCTTATGGTTTTTATACTTGTCTGGTTAATTGAGGGACATATTTTTTGTATTTTGTTTAGAGAATTTTAAGATTTCATTTGTATCTTTATTGACATTTGTTATTTTTGGTTTCAAATTTGATTAAAATTTAATTTAGATAAATCTTCATGCGCACGATTAAATGTATTTTACTGGGATTAATAGGGATTGCTTTTTTTGTTTCCTGTAAAAAGGAATTCAGTTCCGATCTTCCCTTGCCAAGTCAGCTTAGCCCTTCATTGTTTGTAGTGAACAATAATAATATTGTGTTGGCCATAGATCCTAAAACAGGGTATAAAAAATGGGAATACAAAGTCGACAATAAGGTAACCGCCACTCCGGTTGTAGTAGCAGGCAAGCTGGTTGTTGTTGATGTCGCAGGTAAATTATACAGTATAAATCGTATTGACGGCAAGCTGGACCGCTCGCTGACTTTAGGAGCTGCGGTTACCGGTACCCCTTTGGTGATTGATGATAGTCGTTTAGCGGTTTCAGTAGGTAATGATGTTAAGATGTTGAACCCATCTGACGGGTTTAATACGGTATGGCAGTTTGGCGCCGGTGTTCCGGTAACGACTTCCCTGGCAAAAAATACGATTGATACCAGTGATACTTTACAGATTTTCTTTGTGGCCGGCTCCAGCGTATTCGCGGTAAGGGCAAATGATGGTGTACTGACCTGGAGACGTGATGTGGCGGGAGCGGGTATTTTCAATTCTTCGATTTGTGCCGCCAATCATCATTATTTGTATGCCGGTAATGATGATGGTAAATTATACGCGTTTAATTCAAGAAACGGAAGTTCTTTCTGGAGCTACCAGACAGGAGCTGCAATACAAAGCTCCCCGGTAAGCGTAGGCGGTAATATTATGGCCGGCAGCAATGACCGCAATTTTTACTCTGTTGATTCCGCTACCGGTTTATTGAGATGGAAAGTGGTGGCCGGAGACCGTATTTTATCCTCTCCATTTGTATTTGAACAAAATGTATACTTTGGCTGTAATGATTTTAACCTGTATACTGTAAATATCATTGACGGAACACTTAAATGGAAATCACTGGCCTTCGGAACATTGGTGACCTCACCATTGGTTTATAATAAAGTCGCATATATCAACAGCCATGATAATAATGTATATGCTTTTGATAGTGAAACCGGTGAGCAGAAGTGGATCTACAACACAAATGGTCATATGGTTGCTTCAATGATCCTGGATAACCTAACAGAAGTAATTGTACCTTCTATCAGTGGAAATAACTCTTTTTAAAATCTTTTAAATTCTGCCAACCATTTATTTTTTTTGCATGTCTTATTCAATTAGTTGTAAATATGTCTTTTGGGCTAAGTGAATGTGAAGACAAAATTTTAAACCCTGTTAATTATTGAATTATTATGATAAGAAAGTCTATTTTTTGGTTCTTGGGACTTTTACTTTTAATATTGGGACAGAAGGCTTACGCAACCCACGTAGCCGGAGGCCAGCTTACTTATAAATATATTTCTTCTGCAGGTACTAATCATACCTATGAGATAGAGATCATTATTTACGGGGATTGTAGCGGAGGATCTTTCCCGACTTTTGCACCTACAACAGCTGCAGGTCTGAATATTTATAATAACGGCAACCTGGTAACTACACAAAATTTACCAAAAATAGCTGCCGAAAGCGATATCTTAGTATCACCGGTATGTCCCAGCCAGCTTAACAGTACTACCTGTAACGGCGGTACTTTACCCGGGATTAAGAAGTTTACTTTCAGGGGAAATGTTGTATTAAACGGTACTTCGGCAACCTGGCGATTTGCGTTTGACGGGAACCTGGTAAACGGTTCTTCTGCCGGTAGAAGTTCACTGGCCGATAATATTAACAATTTTGGTACCCTTTATATCGCGGCTACCTTGAACAATGTAAATGGTCAGAATAATTCCCCGACCTTTACTTCTGATCCTACCCCTTTCTTTTGTAACAATGTGCCTTCCTCCTTTAGCCTTGGTGCGGTTGACGTAGATAATGATGCGATGACCTATAGCCTGGAACCGGCAATTAATAATGTACAAGGGACAATTTTTGTTAACTATATTGCTCCTTATACGGCAACCAATCCTTTGCCTGCAGCTCCTGGTACATTCGTATTTAACCCCAATACCGGTGTTACGGATTTTACGCCTAATCAGTCTATGGAGGCTATCGTAGTTAAGAAAGTGACGGAAAAGCGTAACGGAGTTGAAGTAGGTACCTGTGCCCGTGAAATGATGTTCGTTATTCTAAATGGTTGTACCAACACGGCGCCTTCCACCCCAATTAATAATGTAGGTAATGGCGAGTTATTGCCGGGTACTCCTACCAGTGTTGAATTTAAAGCC
>JAEUVV010000006.1 GCA_016786705.1 Taibaiella sp. | reverse complement strand
TAGAATGAAACAGGGTTTAAAATACATAGTGAATATTTGTTTAAGCTTAATAATGCTGCTTTCGGCCACCGGGCTAAAGGCACAACAGGAGGGCTATTCCAAAACCTACTCTTACAGAGGCGATACACTCAGGCGTTTTGATTATACAGGAACTAATTTTTTGTACAATCCTATAAGTGGTAGCATAATCTTTCCTTATTATTCCGGCAACTATCAATATCGCTTTTTAAATCAATGGTTGAACCTGGATGCTTATGGCAGTATAAGATACCAGATAACAGAAGAAATACCCAATACCACTTATTACAACTATGCCGTAGCCTATGCTTTTAATTCAGACAGCGAATTTTATTCAGCTGGTGGCTATAAGACATATGGGGATACATTCAGCACTTTGTTCCTGCAAAAAAAAGATACCCTACTCAATACTATATGGCGAAAAGAATATAATCTACCCTTTAATGGTCATATATGGCATATTCTTTCTTTGGATGAACAAAGTATCCTATTACAAGCTGTAATCAATAGGGATTCCATCAGTCCACAATACCCGGTTTCCCATTCAAAGGTGGACCTTATAAAAACAGATACAGCCGGTAATCTTTTATGGCACCGGGTAGTCGACAGTAGTGAATGGAATATAGTGACAGATATTATTAAAGCTCATGATGGTAATCTAATACTCTGCGGCCGCACCTGGGGCTATGGCGTAACAGACGGAGGCGCTTTTGTGATGAAGGTGGATACAGCCGGCAATAAACTCTGGCACCAGGTCTATGATCTGCCTGGATACGATGGCCTGGAAAAAATGATTGCGACCTCGGAGGGCAATTATATCTGTGTGGGTTGGGGAGCAATTGCACCAGAAATCTCTGATATGCAAAATGGTGTAGGTAGGGTTATTAAGATAGACGAGCAGGGCGATATTATCTGGAATAAAATAATAAATATTTCGCCAAGAAATGAATCATTCAGAACAGTCACTGAAGCCTCGAATGGAGATATAGTCGCCTTCGGTAGTACCTATAAATATTATGCCTATGATCAATACGGCTACGAGGTAGGCAATACAAGAGGGCCCGATGGCTGGGCATTACGATTAGATACCCAGGGTAACGAGGTATGGAACCGCGTATTTGGTCATAATGCGGTAGATAATTGCCATGATTACCTCTACAATGCTATGGCACTGCCCGATGGCAGCTTTATCGCTACAGGCAGTACCAACATTCCTGATACCTTTTATTACGAAGGTCAACAAATCGCCTCTAAACGCCAGTCTGCCTGGGTGGTGAAGCTAAACAGTGATGGCTGTATGAATAGTGATTGTCCCGGCACTTTAGGTAGCGGCAAAGAGATGCTGAAAAAAGAAAGTGTCAGCTTGTTTCCCAACCCGGGCAATGGCACCATAAACATCAGCTATACAAAACCTTTTAATGCAGAAGCGCAACTGATCGTTTACGATCAACTGGGAAGAATAGTGCAACAACAGCTCATCCCTAAAAACATACAGCAATACACCTTCAGCCTAAATAGCCAGGCCACAGGGCTGTATTACATCCTCCTCCAAAGCGGCAAAGAAAACTATAGTTTTAAGTATATATTAAATTCTGAATAGTTACTTCCTAATTTTTAAAATCAGCATTATGAAAAGAATATTTTCTACACTGCTTCTATTGATTGTAAGCGCTACAATATTTGCCCAAACAGAATTTGCACCACTGGGAGCCAAATGGACTTATAAAGATATCTGGGGTTGGGGCTATACTGGTGTTGAAAATATAAGTACCTATCAATGTATAGCTGCGGATTCTGTTGACGGTAAGTATATTAAAACAATACAACACATAAACAAATCACAAGCCATAACTTATTATTCTTGGGGAATAGGTTATTCAAACCGGGAAACCCGTGCTCCAGTGATCGACTCTATATATGAAGAGAATGATACCTTATTTATTTTTAACAGGACGTTCAATACTTATACACCGCTATTTGTATTTAATGCACAGGAGGGAGATACCATAACCGTACCCTTGTTAGATACATTGAATCACTCAATATTCTATTTGAACAATGATTATACGTTTTCTTATATTATTGACTCTATCAGAATGGTGGATTATGGAGGAATACAATTAGAAACATTTTTTACTTCACCTTATGATGGAGGAATCAATTGGAATAATCCAAACAATCATTCAAATGCAATCTTTACATTTAAGCCGAAATTAAACTGGATATTTGATTTTCAGGATTGGATAGAGTACGTTGATAGTGCAGGGGTGCCAACTAATTATTATAAATTTAAATATAAGGGAGGCTATACCAGGCTTTTCGGAGGAGCAGGACAAGGTTTAAAACCAGTTTCGGAAATAACGATAATGAGCTCTCCCTTTGATTATGACTTTGCAGAAAATCCCATTACCTGCTACGAAGATGGCAGCATCAGCTTTAACAGGTCAGATATTGAATGCGAAGCATTTAGATTTAATACCCCAAGTACCTTACAAAATGTGCAACAGCTGAACGGAATAAATATTTATCCTAATCCAAGTAAGGATGGGCGAATTTATATCAAAGCGGAAAAGATGTTTTCCGGTGGAGCTAAACTTTGGATTGCAGATATACTAGGAAAAGTAGTGCTCCCTGCTCGGTCAATAGCCCACAAAGAAGAAATGCAAATAGATTTATCTCACTTAACAACGGGTGTATATATTATTGTACTTGAAGATGAAGGACAATGTTATTATTATAAAGTGGTCAAAGATGAATAGAGTATGTCTATGTACTATCATCAGGAGTACAGCATCAGCCTAAACAGTCAGGCCACAGGGCTGTATTACATCCTCCTCCAAAGCGGCAAAGAAAACTATAGTTTTAAATATTTATTACAAGAGGATTAGCAATAAGCAATGAAAAATTTTGGAAAATAATAATAAACATAGTATCATTATTAATTAAGCATACGAACAATTATGATTAGTTTTTGGGAAAGAGAAAGTTTACTGCAATATGATGTCATTATCATCGGATCGGGAATAGTAGGGCTGCAAACCGCTATCCAGGTTAAAGAAAAGCATCCCAATTACGATGTATTAGTCCTGGAGCGGGGCCTGCTGCCCAGCGGCGCCAGTACGCGCAATGCGGGCTTTGCCGCCACGGGCAGCCTGTCTGAGCTGGTAGCGGATGCGGCGCATACGCCCGAAGCTGCTATTATTGACCTGTTCGCTAAAAGGAAATCGGGCATTGATTTTTTAAGAGCCCAATTAGGCGATGCAGCCATAGGCTATAAAAACGAAGGCAGTCATGAATTACTTACAGCAGAAGAATCCGGCATCCTGGATCATATCGAGCATTACAACCAATTATTAAAAGAAGTAAGTGGTAGCAACAGTTTTGCATTAGCGGATCAGCAACTGGGCAGTTTCGGCTTCAGCTCCGGTCGGTTTAAACATTGTATAGCCTGCACTACAGAAGCGGCATTACATACCGGCAAACTGATCAAAAGCCTGCTGCGCCTGGCATTACAAAAAGGGGTTGAAATAAAAACCGGCGCGGAAGTAACGCACATTGAAAGCCGGAACGGGAAAAACGAGGTTATAGTAAAGGACGGTTTCCATGAGCGTATTCATTTTGAAGCGGCACAGGTTATTGTATGTACCAATGCGTTCAGCAGCCGGTTTTTTCCCGGCGAGGATCTACAGCCGGGCCGCGGGCAGGTGCTGGTTACAAAACCGATCGAAAACCTGAAGGTGAAAGGAATCTTCCACTTTGACCAAGGATATTATTACTTTAGAAATGTAGGTAACCGTGTCCTTTTGGGCGGTGGCCGCAATCTTGATTTTACTGCCGAAAATACGACGGACATCAGCCTGAATGAACAGATACAAGATCACCTTGTCGCACTTTTAAAAACAGACCTGGTCCCGGGCCGGGGTGTAGAGATCGATATGCAATGGTCGGGCATTATGGCCTTTGGCGCGACGAAGATGCCGATCATCAAATCGCTGGAAGGCAATATCCATGGCGGCTTCCGCCTGGGCGGCATGGGTGTGGCCCTGGGCAGTATGGTAGCGGTAGAGCTGGCACAAAGAATTGAGTAAAGCAGCAGCATTATTACTGCTCATAGTAATCCCTTTCAAAAAGCAAATAGCGCTCCTTTCCGGGAGCGCTATTATATTACCAGCTGTATTGCTACAGTATTAATCTTCTACTACTAAACGAAAACCGTTACCGTGGATGTTGACGATATTAACTTTATCATCTTCGCTCAAGTATTTTCTCAATTTAGCAATGTACACGTCCATACTACGGCCGTTGAAATAAGTGTCGCTGCCCCAAATGCGCTTCAATGCCTGCTCACGGGGTAAGAGGTCGTTTTTGTATTCTGCAAGCATTTGCAGTAAAGCGTTTTCTTTAGGAGAAAGCGTTACTTCTTTTCCATCCCTGGATAGGATACGCAACTTGCTGTTGAAGTGGAAGCTGGCGATATCAAAATCAGTCGCCGTAGGATTTTTCTCCTGGATTTCCTGGTTGCGTTTCAGGATCGCTTTGATCTTATGCAACAACACTTCGCTATCGAAAGGTTTAGCTATATAATCATCCGCACCCAAACGGTAACCGGTGATCACATCATCTTTCATGCTACGCGCGGACAGGAAGAATAAGGGAACATCCGGATCAATATTCCGGATCTCCTCTGCCAATGTAAAGCCGTCCATGTTCGGCATCATTACATCTAACAGGCAGATGTCAAATTTCTCTCTTCTGAAAGCAGCTAATCCTAAAATACCATCGCGGCAAAGCTCTACGACATAGTCATGAAGCTCTAAATAGTTTTTTAATACCTGGCCTAAATTCGTATCATCCTCTACCAATAAAATTTTTGACTTTTCGATTTCCATATACTTAAACGTTTTGCTTTCAGTTATTTAATATTTTCAAATTTAAAGACTTGCTATTATATAAGCTTACAAGGTACGATATTATTTTGTTAAAATCTGGGGCAATTGTAGCCGCCCCTACCCTGGGACATGCTGCTGTATAATCCTTTAAAGGAAACCGCGATCTCGAAGGCGCCCTGGTTCCTGTTAGCCGTGGCGAAAGGTGAAGCGGTAATATCATAAGAGCACATCAGCTTAAAACGGCTCCATTCCATACCCAAAACCGGTATAAAGCTTTCGCCCATCCTGTAATAAACGCCATAGATCAATGCATTATTAACCCCATCTTCGGCACCGATACTATTGTTAAATAAACTACCAAAGACAAGTTCTGAGGCACCTTTCTGATGCGCGTAATACAAGGAAGGATTAATGATAAATTTACTGCCGGCTTTCCATAAAACATCCAGGTTACCCATAGGGCGCATGCCCAGGCGGTTCTCATCCGAATAATAGAAACTTTCTTTAGGCCGGTTCAAATGCATCATACCCGCACCCGCCTTGATATACAGGTCTTCATTAGGAAAGAAAGCATAATTCACGCCCAACATAAGGTCCAGATAATTTGCTGTCTGACGGGCATAGGGCTCTCCCTGTGAGTTATTTTTATTAAAACGGAATCCATCCCATTGCACATCGAAAGTGAGCCTGCTGAAGTCTATAGACCTGTGTACATAGCCCACAGAAGCTCCTGCAGAGATCATATTGTAATCGTCCAGCTGCACGTGATAAGCAATGGATGCCTGCACTTTATCCAGGGATAAGATGCCCTGGCCGGCTTTATCGGAAAAGAAGCCCACACCCAGGCCCATCCAGTTCGTCAGGTTCTTATTGCGCATAAGCTGCAGATCCCCGTGCGCGGCAAAGGTTTTGAAAGGTGCCGGCACATTGGTCCATTGCTCCCTGTAATTCACCCCAAACCTAAAGTCTTCCTGCGGCATAAGCGCCGTATTTGCCGGGTTAAGCAATTGAGGGGCATTATAGTATTGGGAAAAGTGTATACCCTGTGCTCCGGCAACACTATGCAGGAAGAGCGCAGATAGCACTAAACTTATGGATTTTATCATGGTCTTCACGAGGGCAATTGTTTATAGACTATAAAGATAAGTTAAGTATTCAAGCAAAACAATATTTATAAAGTACATTTTTGACGCAAAAAGAAAGCGGCATGCAATAATTGCAAGCCGCTTTCTTTCATCTTTATTGTGCTTATTTAACAATACTTACCTCGCCCCTGGGGTTAAAGAACCGGCGCAGGGAATCTTTTGTAGCCAGTGTATCGTTTACTGCCGGCAGTGTAATGGTCAGTATAATATTACTGTCGGAAACAGGTTTTAAGGCCACATCATGACCAAAGCCTTTCAATTGCTTTTCCTTCCTTTCAGCACTTTCCTTATCTTTAAAAGTCAGGATAGCGAAGGTATAAGATCCTGGCGTTCCTAAAGTTACTGGCGCCTGGGCAGCCGTATCAGGACTAGGAGTATTGGCAGCCGGTGCAGTGGCCGGAGGCGCTTCATTAGTTACCGGGGCCACGGTATCAGCTTGTTCCTTATTATTGTTCATATACCATATCGCTCCACCTACCAAAGCCAATACAACGCCCACGATCAGTAAAAGTATGATCACTTTAGACCAGTTAACTTTGGGCGGCTTGATCACGATGTCATCTTGCAGAGAAGGCTCTCTCAATTGCATTTTTTCATGCAATTCAGCAATCGTCTCCCCTTCCATGCTGCTTCTCGTTGCCGCTGTGTTTATCTTAAATATTGGTATTCCCGGTGTTTCCACATGAATGTTCTGATCCGGGATAAAATCGTTTTTACCATTAGTCTGTACAAATTTTCCAAAGCCCGGGATCAGCACGGTACCCCCTTCTGCAAGGGTAAGCTTTGTTTGGGTACAGAAATCTTTCACCGCATTGGCAGCATTGGCAATGCTGGTCCGTTCATTCGTTGCAATAAAGTTGGGGAAAGCATCGTCAATCAGGCCGCCGGAGAAGGAAAATTTAACTTCATATTCCGGGGATTTCACCTGCCCGTCACTGTAGCTTGCTGCCTTTTTGGTCACTGCAAAATCACCCAGATTAGGTAAGTTACAGTATTGGTACTTCACCAAGAAAAGGCCTATATATTTAGCTATATCCATTTATATTATTTTATCTGTTCTTCGTTTGAGGAAAGCTCAAAAAAGGAAACAAAGGTAATCAATTAGAATTTAAATCTTAATCCGCCGTAAATGGTGAACCCTAAAGTGCGGTATTGGTTCCAGTACTGGTATCGCTGGTTCAGGATATTGTCTACATTAAGGAAAAGTCCTACTCTCTTGTGTACGTCATAAGAAGCGTTGGCATTCAGGTCTATAATCATAGGTAGTTTGTCATACAAACCTGTTGATTGCCGGGCAAAGATACGGTCATAGATCACAACATCAGCCCCGATATTCAGTTTCGGGATCAGCTCCCATCTGAAACCGCCATGCATTTCTACCTGTGGTAATTGTTGCGCGCGGGTAAGGCTGTCCGGGCGATAAAGGTTCCATACGCTTCTACCTACTATACTAAACTGCTCATTGATCTGGTATTGAATTTTCGCATCAATGATCAGGGCTTTCATATCTTCATAGATAACGGCAAATGTTCTGCCATCAGGACTGAGGGTATAATCGTTCTCATACAGCGCCCTGTTTTTCCACATCTTATAGCCTACAGAAGCGCCCAGCGTCAGGTTATTACTTAAAGCCGCATCAAATCCGCCGTAAATATAGCTGGAGCGGCCCTGGAGCGGGGTATAGTCAGCCTGCATATATGGATTAAACAGGCTTAAGCTCCTGTAAGTGTTCTGGTCTAAAGCACCTTCCCACCCGGCATAAAGGCGCAGCGAATTATTAATGATATTACCGCTTACATTAATGTCCGGCAGTAAATAGTTGTCACTACTGGCAAATGTCGGCTTTAGCCCTACATGCGCCTTAAATCCTTCATAAGAGAAATTGATCGCCGGGGCCAATTGGAAATAGTTATTGGAAAAATTACCCGAGGTTTTATTGGTATAGCTGGTCAAACCGACATTAGCCGCCAGTGTAAAGCTGATGGAAGAGTCAATCGCTTTGGTAACCGGAACAGACAGGTCCAGGTTGCGCTCTGAAGCATTCATCCCGCTATGCCACCAGTAAACCCTTGCTTCGGGGCGGTATTTCAAATTCCAGAAGGTGCTGCCTACCGGCGTTAATGCCGCATTAAAGGTCACCCCGCTGTAAACATTACGGATATCCGCATCGTTAAAAGTATACAATTCATTACTGTAGCCATACTGGCGATAGGCCCTGCGTTCGCCTTGCAAACCTAAGCTCAGTGTAGCTTTATCCATATAAATATTACCGGAGGCATCCAGGGTATTCTGTGACCACTTCTGGTTGTCTACATAATTACCTTTCTGCGACATATGATTGAAATGCAATACCGCATCATAGTCATTGCCCATAAGGCTACCGATACCGGCATCGATCAATATGGTATTCTGGGAACCTAATCCAAGCTTAGCGTAGTTTTCAAAAGGCAGTTTTTCGCGCCCCCGTTTCAGCGCTACCGGCTTGATTGGCTCTGCCTGGTAGGTATAACTGATCGTTTGCTCGGGCACCTGGTATTGCAATACCGGCTTGCTGGTATCCACTACCGGCAAGGTAGGCACAAAAACAGGTTTGGGCGCAGGAACGACTTCCGGTTTATAGGTAGAATAAAAGTTTAAGGTCTGCGACTTGAAGGTAGTATCGCTGCCACTGCGGGTTTGCGCAAGGAGGCTCACCGGGCACAAAGCACCGAAGAGAGCCGGGATAATATATTTATTTTGAAGAATGTTCATGATTTGTACAATTTGAAAAAGAAAAATGCTTGGCACATCGCCTACTCGGCTAACTTGCTTTTACCGGCCTCTTTAGCTTTTACTGCTTCCAGTTTTTGTTTCGCCTCGTTGACCAGGTCTTTATCCGATGCATTTTTAATCACGCTTTGCAGGGTGGCCTTTGCGTTAAAGTAATCTTTATTGTCGGCCAGGATATCTGCCAGTAAAAGATAGTTTTTAACCGCCCAGTACGGGTTGTTATTGGAAGCCTGCGCCGCGTAGCTGGCGGCCTTTTCCGCCGCATCATTCCGCTTTTGCGCATACAGGATGCTGGCTATCTGGTACCGCGCTTCGGCACTTACATTCCCTACATTATCCTTATCCAGTTGCTGGTAGATCGCTTTCGCGTCTTCATACTTGCCTTCGATCTGCAATGATCTTCCTTTATATAATCTCGCATTTCTTTTCGCGTCTTCAGCGGCATCACCTACTGCCAGGAGCATATCCGCCCAGGTACGCGTACCTTCGTAATCGCCTTCTTCAAAAGCCACTTTCATCATGCCCTCGTAAATTCCGGCCGGGTTTTCAGCAGCATTGTTTTCCAGTAACTGATTATAGGTGGTCTTTGCCGCAGTATAGTTTTTCTCGGACAAATAAATTTCGCCCATCCTGCTGGCCGAAGCTTCAGAATAGTCGTTCCATTTATTGTTCAACACCTCGGTAAAAGCGGTTTTTGCTTTAGCCATATCTTTCAATTGGAAATAGCTTTCTCCCAGGAAGTAATTAGCCTGTACCTTAAAAGTGCCCTGCGGGTATTTCTCCAGGTATTTATTAAAGCCTGTCACTGCTTTTTGATATTGCGCATTGCCAAAGTCATTATCGGCAGCATCGTAAAATACAGACTCTACATCGGTAGTGCTTACATCAGTAATGCTTTCCTGCTTCAGGAATTGCTCATACTCTTCGGGCTTATTGCTGTATAAGGTGCTTAAGGCTTTAAGCGCCGTATTGCGGTCTGCTCCTGCAGGGTACTGCGTAATATAATTTTTATAAGCCCCTATTGCCAGGTCATTCTGGGCATTATCCTGGTAAGCGTAGGCCAGCAAATAGGCTGCCCTGGACCGGATGGCTATATTGGTCTGGGACTGGTCCAGCTTTTTTAATAATGGAATAGCCTCGCTATGCTTATCCTGGTTGATATACTCCATCGCCAGCTCCAGGCTTGCTTCATCTTTGATCTTAGCATTCCCTTTCTGCACCACGGTTTTCAATAATTCAACCTTCTCGGCGCTTTTATTCTGTAGCCCTAAGATCAGGGCTTTTTGATAACGGGCATAATCTACATCCCCGGTGTTGCCGGCAATGGCACGGTCATACAGTTTCAATGCCGCGTCAAAATCTTTTTGCATAAATGCGGCATCAG
Organism: Taibaiella sp.; assembly: GCA_016786705.1. Taxonomy (GTDB): domain Bacteria; phylum Bacteroidota; class Bacteroidia; order Chitinophagales; family Chitinophagaceae; genus Edaphocola. The sequence continues at coordinate 631,434 of JAEUVV010000006.1, read as the reverse complement.
CCTGGCGGAATACAGCTTCTTTGCTTAACTCTTTATTTTCGCCGGAAGTACTTTGCGCATTTGAAAACGCGGCAGCCGCATCGGCATAGTTATTAGCTTTCATACTGGCATAACCCAGGTTCACATTTCCATTCTGTACCGTAGCTTTACTACTCACTTTCTTGATCGCTTCTTCATATCCTTTCGCTTTCGACAGGAATGTTCTGGTATTATCTACCGCCTCGTTATAACGTTCCTGCTTGTAGGCGATCTCCCCTTTCCAGAAGTAAGCCACCGCTTCTAATGAAGGATTAACGGGATTTTCCAGGGATGCGGTCAGGTATTGCTCGGCGCCCTCGTAGTCTTTGTCCTGTAGCAGTTGCAAACCCCGGCCTACCGCCGCTTTCTGGAATGTAGCCCAGGCATTGGCATCTTTATTAGCCTCGTTACTCAGCAGGTCATAAGCTTCCGCGTAGTTGTTGGATTTTAAAAGCAGGCCGGAGAGCAGGCTTCTTGCTTCAGCATTCCTGGGTGTATTGGGATAGTTAGTGATATAATCTTTAAAGCCTCTGACCGCTATTTGGTCAAAGCCCAGTTCGTAGGAAAGTTTATTGTACAAAAACGAAGCGGCTTCTTTCTGGCTTTCGTTATAATTCATCTCTGAGGCCAGGCTGAAGGCATTCCGCGCACCTTTCTTGTCCCCGGTTTTCAGGTAGCAGTCTCCTAGAAGGTACATGGATGTCTGCCCTATCGCATCATCTGTATTGCTCAGGGGTTGAAATTTATCGATCGCATCGCTGTAGCGGTTCAATTGATAATAAGTGTAGGCCAGCTCATAAAGCTCCTCTTTCCGGATACGGTCTGAATTCTCGTAATAATCTTCCAGGTAAGGTAAGGCTTCCTGGTAGCGCTTTAATTCGAACAGGGTCTGGCCGGTCAATAAGCGCATTTCTTTGTCGTAGAATACAGTTCCTTTTTGTTTCAGGTATTTCTGGGAGTGGCTCAGTACTTTATCATAATCTTTTTGGAAGTAATAGATCTCCGCCTCGTAATAAGGAATGATATCTTTATATTCTTCCGCGTTTCTAACCCGCTTAAAGCTGGCAAGGGCATCATCCAGGCGGCCTTCTTTATAGCTGAGCAAACCATAATAATAATTAGCCGGCAGGTAGTATTTATTGGATTCAATATCTTTTATCCCCACAAATAAATTGCGGGCTTTATCAAATTGCTGGGTAATAAAATAGGCATAGCCTAACTCAAATTTTGAATCGGCGATCTCGGCATTGGTAAGATTGGCCACGCCGGCCAGTTCATAATACTCAATAGCCGCGTTCAGGTCGCGGTTATCTTCCAGGTAGTATTTCGCCAGTTCATAAGCTACCCTTTGCTTGTTATGTACATTGACTTCTACATCCACATAATTCCTGGCCTCAACAATTAAACGGTGATCTCTTAGCTTGACCCCGGCCAGCATCTTGTAATACAATGCCTGTGCCCGGTCGGCATAAGGTAAATTATCTTCCGCTTTCTGGGCGGTATTTTTATTATACTCCAGGAATTCTGTAAGCGTATGTGTGGCTAAATTATAATGACCGTTTTGGTATTGTTCTATTCCATGCTTCAGGATGGCCTGTGGGTTTTTATTGATAGCTGTGGTTTGTCCAAAGCCCGAAATACTGCAAAAAAGTGCGCTCAATGGCAACACCGTTTTTTGTACAAAATGTTTCAACGGAATTTGCATTACTTATGGTTAGTTGATTCAAAAATAATCGTATGCCCGGAGCGCATACTAAAACCAACAAAGATAAGTATATCGGTTTTGTATTTGCTTTATTAAAGTGAATGTTTTGTAAAAAGAAAAGACTGTTGTGGGATTATTCCACAACAGTCTTTTCATGCCGGTATCTAAATGCTTTATATTAGTCCCTGGACCTTGAATTAAAGAAAATCAGCAGATAATAAAGTAAAGTCGCAATTGAGCTTACTGCAGCGACTACATAAGTTCTCGCCGCCCATTTTAAAGCGTCAGCAGCCTGGTCATGTTCCCGGCCAACAGTAATACCAGTACTTTCCAGCCATTTTAAGGCACGGTTACTTGCATCATATTCTACCGGTAAAGTCACTATCGTAAAGATGGTGGTGATGGCAAACAGTGCGATACCCACCAACAATATGGTTGGATTAGCCCTGCCAGCAAGCATACCTAAACCTACCAATATGATAATTTGAGAAAAACGGCTGCTGATATTTACCAGCGGTACCATTTTACTGCGAAACTGCAGCATGCTGTAGGATTGGGCATGCTGTACCGCATGGCCACATTCATGAGCCGCCACTGCAGCTGCAGCCACACTATCTGTAGCATATACATCTTCACTTAAATTCACTGTTTTATTACCCGGATTGTAGTGATCCGTTAACTGCCCGGGGGTGGAGATTACCTGTACATCATAGATGCCATTGTCCCGAAGCATTTTTTCCGCGATTTCTCTTCCGGTCATGCCAGAGCGCAGGGGCACCTGGCTATATTCTTCAAATTTGCGCTTCAACCTGTTGCTCACATACATGCCCACAAGGAACATAATCCCCGCAATCACATAATAACCCATTAATCCCATAATCGTTTCGTTTTAATTGTTTGTTATAGTACCTGTTCAGCAAAAGGCCTGCCATTTATATTTTTGTCAGTTTAACTGCCATTAGTACATTTAAAAATAAGGATTAACCGCAATATTTACATAGAGAACAGCTTTATTTTGTAAATCCTTAACGCAGAAAAGCCTTTTGGCATTTGCTCCGGAATTGTTGTAATTTTAGCCGCCGGGAGCCTTAAGCTATGCAAGCGGCCTATCATCAATGCAATTGTATAAAATATGAAAAAAGGATTATTGTTTTTGATTTCATTGTTCTGGCTCCTGCCTGCTTTCGCGCAAAGTAAAGACTACTTCAAAGTAGCAGGAGCAACCTTGGAGCCACAAGGCAGTTTTCCTACCTTCTATCATAAGCGGGCCCGGAAAGCCACTCAAAACATTAATACCTATTTACAGCTTGCCGTTACAAAAAACCTGATGAATACCGACAGCCCTGTTACCGGCCACTGGATTTATGCCACACCTATTAACAATTCCAAGGCGCTTTCTATAAGCTGCCAGCCTGTTGCCGGGCCGGCCAGACATTTTTTATTCAATGCCGCTACCGGATCTGTCATTAGCATTCAGGATGTATTTACTGTAAACGGCATCGCTTATATCAAGAGGCAAATGTTCCGGAAAAGACAAGAATATCCGGGTGATGAGCGTTTCTCTTTTAACCCGGAAGGCCAGGATAAGTGTATCAAAGCAGATATACAGGAGTTCCTGCTCACCCCCGATTCTTTATTCATTTATCCCGCCCATTGCTTCAATATGGACAGCATTGGTAATACAAACCCGGTACCCGGAAAGATCGCGTTTCCTATGGCTTTGGTAGGCCAATACCTGAGCGAATACGGGGAAGTCATATTGGGCATAACCAAAAAACCCAAACTAAAAAAGCTTTATTCTGCAGGAGTTGCCGGCTTGTACCGTGGCACGATCGACCAGGAGGAAGTATTCCTGCAGCTGGATGCCCCTTTTGAAAAATCCCTGAACGGTACTATCTACTTTACCCAAAGCAGGCAATCCCTGCCGTTTGAAGGTTTTTTAAAAAATAACCGGCTGGATATCCCACATAACGCGGGGCGCCTGAGCTTAAGCATTTACCAGGGGGTTATAACCGGGCAAAAGAAGGCAGGCAATAAAGTATTAAGTAACTTTACCTTAAACCGGCAATAAAAAGAAGCATGAAGAAATTAGTACTGCTGCTCACCTGTATTGCCTTTCTTTCTGCCTGTGGTAATAAAAAAGAAAGCAGGCAATCGGTATTCCGCTATAACATTTCCGGGGGACTGGAAACCCTTGACCCTGCATTCGCCAAGAACCTGAGCATTATGTGGAATGTACATTTGCTGTTCAACACGCTTACAGAGGTCAACAAAGACCTGGAAGTAGTGCCTTCCCTGGCCCGCAGGTGGGAAGCATCCGCAGATGGCTTACACTATACTTTCTACCTGCAGAATAATGTTTATTTCCATGATAATGAAGCGTTCCCCGGCGGTAAAGGCAGGAAGATGACCGCCAGGGATGTTCAATATAGTTTTGACCGCCTCATAGACCCGGCAACCGCCTCATCCGGGGCCTGGATCTTTAACGACCGGGTGCGTAAAAATAAGCCATTTGAAGCGCTCAACGATACCACGTTTATCATTCATTTAGCGGAACCCTTCCGCCCGCTCCCGGAAATATTAAGTATGCCTTATTGCTCTATAGTGCCGGAAGAAGTGGTGCAAAAATGGGGTAAAGATTTCCGGAACCACCCCTGCGGTACCGGGGCTTTCCAATTTGACTACTGGGATGAAAGTAATACACTGGTATTCCATAAAAACCCAAACTACTGGGAAGCCGACTCTGCCGGCAAACGCCTGCCTTATCTTGACGCGGTACAGGTAAGCTTTAATGATACCAAGGCTACAGAGTTCCTGCTGTTCATGCAAGGCCAGCTGCACTTCATTAACGGACTGGACGGCTCTTTCAAAGACCTGGTACTTACAAAAAAGGCACAGTTAAAGCCGGATTTTGCCGGCAAGATCCGGCTCCAGAAACTGGTGTACCTGAATACGGAATACATTGGTATCTTAATGGACAGTACACACCTGCTGGTTAAAGACAGCGGCCTGAAATTCAAAAAGGTAAGGCAAGCTATCAATTATGCTATCGACCGGCAAAAGATCGTGACCTACTTCAGAAACGGGGTTGGCGTACCGGCCACCACCGGCTTTATACCCAAAGGTATGCCCGGTACAGAGCAACGCCTGGCCAACAATTATAACTACAGTCCTCAAAAGGCCCTGAAACTTTTAGCGGAGGCCGGCTTTCCAAACGGTAAAGGCCTGCCTCCCGTTATTTTACAATGCCCGGAAGTAAATGTGGATGTCTGTAATTTTGTAGCCAGCCAGCTTAACGAGGTGGGTATCCCTACCCGGGTACAGGTTATGCAGCCCGGGATTTTGCGCCAGGAGATGAGCCGGAGCCAGGCCGCCTTCTTTAAAGGACAATGGATCGCCGATTACCCGGACGCAGAGACTTACCTGGCTTTCTTTTACAGTAAATTTCCCGCACCACCGAACTATACCCGGTTTAACAATAAGGAATTTGACCAGCTATATCGCCAAAGCCTGCAAACCAATAACGATATCCTACGTTATACAATGTATGCGAAAATGGATAGCATTGTCAGTGAAAACGCGCCTGTAGTGCCGCTTTTTTATGACGAGATGATGCATTTTACCCAGAATAATGTAATCGGTTTTGAGCAAAATCCTTTAAACCTCTTTCATTTGAAACGGGTAAAAATCATTCAATAGAAAGGCCGCATACTTAAGATTCCTGAGCGGCTCGTAAGCCCAAACCAGGGCCCTGTGGCGCTGTAATATAACCATCCTGTACCTGCCAGCCGCTAAAGGTTTCATCCCGGAGGATTAGCGGGCCGTCAATGTCGGCGTAGTCGGCCAGCGGCAATAAATGCGCTACGGCTGTACAGCCTACTATACCCTCGCTCATACAACCCAGCATTATTTTCAATCGTTGGGCACGTGCCGCTTTGATCAGCGAAAAGGCAGGGGTTAAACCGGAACATTTTGCGAGCTTGACATTAATACCATCATATAATGCCGCGATCTGCTCCAGGTCTTTTTCTCCCTGGCAGGCCTCGTCCGCGATAAGCGGTATTTTAGTCAATGCGCGCAAAGCCTGCATACCGGCGATATCATCCCGGTGCAAGGGTTGCTCTATAAGTTCAATGTTTAAGGCTTCCAGCTCCGGCAAAAGTACCCGCGCGTCTTCAAGAGTCCATGCCTCATTAGCATCCAGTCTTATGGACGCATGGGTTACCTGCCTTGCCGCTTTGACAGCCTCCAGGTCTTTGGCACTGCCCATTTTCATTTTATAGACCGGGAATGGGTGCGCTTTTATTCTTTCCTGTATTTGCTGCGGTTCCGCCATACCTAAAGTATAATCGGTCAATGGTATGTTATTCCATTCCAGCCCCAGAAGCTGGTAGACCGGTTGCCGCTTCATTTGCCCAAACAAATCCCAGCCGGCGATGTCCAAAGCAGCTGTCAGGAATTTTTCGGCGGGTATCAGGTGATGCAGGAAGTGCCAGAAACGCTCCGGCTCTATAAAAGTATAGCGCTCGATCATCATTTTTCTTTGCTCCAGCACTTGTATCATACCTTCCACCGTTACATTATGATAACTGATAGCAGTAGCCTCACCCCAACCTCTTAATGCGGCCAGGCCTAAACAGACCTGCAGAGAGTCCTGGTGGGTTTTAGTGCCTTTTGCCAGGCTGAAGGGATACTGAAAAGGAAAATTGTTACGTTTATAGCTTAGTTGCAGCATAGAAGTTGCACGATTTTGAGCAAAAAAAAGTATGAATTACAAAAGTAGCAATTTAATAAGCTATCTTTGTGCACTTTTATTTAAGGAAGTTTGTTTTATCCAGATTAATATGAGAAATATTTTAGGTATTTTATTCCTAAGTTTTATGGCTGCGGTAAGTGCCCAGGCACAAACGACGACCAGCAGTCCTGACGAGAAAAAAGTGGTATCAAAACCTTCCCGGGACCATGTTATGATCCAACTTTCGCATGATCGCTGGAGTAATGTACCGGATAGTGTGGATATGAAAAATACCGGCAGAGGACTTGGTTTGTACCTGATGTATGATTTCCCGATAAAGAAATCGCATTTCAGCTTTGGCGCCGGTGTGGGTGTCCGCTTCAGTAATGTATATTTCAACAAAGAAAGAATGATCCTGGACAGCCGTACGGACCGGATTGTTTTCCAAAATATAGCTGATAGTTCCATCAAAGGCAATAAGTTTAGCATGACTTACCTGGAAATACCTTTGGAACTACGTTTTTTTGCTAATAAAGACAACAGGAATAAAGGCTTTAAATTTGCCCTGGGCGCTAAAGTAGGCTTTGCCGGCATTGGCGGCTCGCACTATAAAGAGCGCGTACCTGTTTCCGGTAAATTTATCAGTGAAGTAACCAAGACCAGAAGGTTCAACCAAAGCTGGCGTTTAACACCTACCGCGAGAATCGGATGGGGTAATTTCTCTGTGTTTGCAGAATATACCATGACGCCGATCTTCAATAATTCCGGCAACGCTTCTGGCTCAAACCCCGATATCAGGCCATTTTCTGCGGGAATCGTGATCAGTGGATTATAGCACCTCTTATATAAAATAAATTAATAAAAAAAACCGGCGAAACTTTCATTAGTTTCGCCTTTTTTTTAATTTTCTGAAAAAATAGGCACCCTGGTCAAGCTATTCAGACATATAGATTTTTTAAGGGCGGTATTGCTGTATACCCTTACTGCATTTGGCGGCCCTCAGGGGCATTTCGGCATGATGCTGAAAGTATTTGTAGAAAGGAGAAAAGATGTTACAGAAGCGGAACTGCTGGAGTTGAATGCCTTTAGCCAGCTACTACCTGGCCCCTCCTCTACCCAAACCGTAATGCTGATCGGCTATAAAAGGGGAGGCCCTTTACTTGCCCTCATCACTTTACTAATCTGGGTTTTACCCGCCGGGCTTATCATGCTCGCGTTTTCGTTCCTGGTGAGCTATATCAATGTAAAAAATGTTGCCTCTACGTTATTTCACTATATACACCCGATGACGATCGGCTTTGTTATTTATGCGGCCCTGAAAATGATGAAATCCTCGGTCAGCAACCCGGCAACAAGGATCATTATGATCGTTTGCGCCCTGGTAACTACCATTTTTCATAGCCCCTGGATCATACCTATACTTTTTGTGCTGTCAGGCTTTGTGACCAACCTAAGTAATAAACGCATCCCGGAGCGAAAAGAGCCCCGCAAAAAACTAAAATGGATCAATATAAGGCTGTTTATCGCCGTATTTATTTTACTGGGCCTTTTATCTGAGCTGGCCCGGATCAACCAATGGGAATACCGCCGGCTTTTTAACCTGAGTGAAAACTTCTACCGTTTCGGGACGCTGGTCTATGGTGGCGGGCAGGCTTTATTACCGATGATGCTTTTCCAGTTTGTATCCAGGCCCCTGAACATGGGACAGGAACCTTTTTTAAGCTCTACCGAGCTTATGACGGGATTTGGTATGGTGCAGGCTATACCCGGGCCCGTTTTTTCGGTGTGCGCTTACGTAGGCGGGATGTCAATGAATGAATTCGGCGGCGCAGCACAGGTCTTTGGCGGCGCCATCGCGCTCCTGGCGGTCTTTTTACCCAGTACCTTATTATTATTATTTTTCTACCCTATTTATCAAAACCTCAAGCAGCATGTGATTATCTACCGGGCACTGGAGGGCATCAATGCCATGATCGTGGGCATTATATGGGCTTCCGGGGTCCTGTTTACCATGGAGATCTTTCATATCAATAAAGAGAACCTGTTTGATTTTTCCTGGCTTAAAAATATAGATATAACCAGCATCCTGGTCATCATTTGCACTTACCTGTCCCTGAAATTTACCAAAATCCCACCACCGGTATTGGTAATCATTGCGCTTATACTGGGGTATTTCTGGGGTTAATATAGATTTTTGTTAATAAGTAACAGCCCTTATTGATTTAGTATAGGCTCAATTCTCAAAATAACTTACATTTGCTACAGACAATCTAATCAAGCATAACAATTTAAATCAAAAAAGAATAGTATGGATACTTCAAAAATGATTACCGCTTACTGTTTAAAAACAAAAGAAAAAAATGTACCAATGCACAATGCAGTAATTTCAAAAACTGCAAGAGGTGGTTATATTGCTAAAGGTGATGATGGGAAAGGTAACAAGATGAGTGCAATATTAGGTGAAGCAAAAGCTTTACAAGCCATTAAAGATAAAGTGGCTACACAAGATTTCTAAGCCGGAACAGGTCAACAAAAACAGAAAAGGAAGTTATTTAATGACTTCCTTTTCTGCTTTTAATTTAACACGTAATAGTGCTAACAAACGGATCAGTTCACTTTTTTGAAAAGGATCGCCGTCCAGCCGTTATCATCTGTTTGCCGGAGCGCTTCAAAGCCGCAGGACTTTGCCTTTTCGACAATAATATGAGTATCCTGGAGCTTCAGGATGCCGCTTAATAGCAGCTGCCCGTCCGCATGTAATAAATTGTTTAGTTGCGCCATGGATTCGAGCAAAATGTGCCGGTTGATATTGGCCAGGATAATGTCATATTTCTTTCCCGGCTTTACCCAGTTAATATCTCCCTGTGCAACCGTTACATGGTGACATTGGTTTGTAGTAACGTTTTCCAGTCCATTCTCATAAGACCATTCATCGATATCTACCGCGTCTACCTGCGTAGCGCCCAGCATTTCTGCCAGGATCGCCAGGATGCCGGTGCCGGAACCGTAATCAAATACCGATTTATTCTTAAAATCAAGGTCTTTCATCTGCGTCATCATTAACCTTGTAGTAGCATGATGACCGGTACCGAAAGACATTTTAGGCGTGATGCGGATATCATACACGACCCCGGCTATAGGCGCGTGAAAATCGGCCCGGACACTACAAAAGCCTTCTATCACCACAGGGTCAAAATTCGACTCCCAGGTAGCATTCCAGTTCTGCTCTGCTTCTTCACTTAATACAAAGGGAACTTTGGTTTGCCGGCTCCAGTGCTCAATCTCGTCTTGTATACTTTCCCAATTAGTTGTGTAAGCGATAATGCCTCCATGATCTAATTCTTCCAGGCCTATGATGGCTTCCTGCTGGCTCAATATGCCCAGCCATAACTCCCGGTCAGCAACCTCAGTAGCCTGTATATTAATCTTTGTATAATTCATATTGAATTGGCTTATCTATAAAAAAAGGTTTGCCAAAATTATGGCAAACCTTTATAAAAAATCGAATCAATTTACTATTTGTTTACACGACTACCTGGTCTGGACAGGTTGGAATCTTCATCCACTTCGTCCGTCGCACTTTCTGTGTCGACTTGCAGGTTTTTCTCCTGGCTGCCGATTGTTCCAGGTTTCGCAGAATCAAAGATCATGCGCTTGCTTTCATCATCAAATATTTTAAACTCTGTACGACGGTTTAACTGGCGTCCTGCAGCGTTATCTTTATTATTGATCGTTTCCTGGGCTACCTTATTCGCTTCGCCTCTACCGTGAATGGAGATACGGGATCTGTCAATACCGCCACTATTAACCAGGTAATTCAATACTGATTCAGCTCTTGCTACAGACAACGGCTCGTTATAATCCGGTGTTCCTTTACCATCAGTATAAGAGTAGATCTCGGTACGTAAAGAAGGATTATTTCTTAACAAAGTTGCTAATTTCTCCAGGTCAGTTAATGACTCAGGGCGTAAAGCAGACTCATTAAAGTCGTAGAACACGTTATCGATACGGAATCCTGTATTGTCAATTTTATTAACATACAATTCAATCTCTACAGTATTATCCTTATCTTCTCTTTTTACGCCTTCAGTATTAACAGTCGCACTGGAAGAGCTATATTGTGGTTTACTCGCAACAAAAGAGTAGGCATGTCCTCTTGGCGTGTTAAACTCAAACTTACCGTCGGTAGAATTAAATGGTACCATGTTTCCGTTTTCATCGGTCATTGTTACCACTGTTTCTTTTACCAGCTCCTGGGTTTTGGCATCAACAACTTTACCTACTACTTTTAATTTAGGCTCAAACTGTACTCTGAAGATGTCATCACAACAGGTTGGGTTTTTTAAAGCAACAGAACCTACACGGTTTGATACCAGGTAACCGTCCGGTTTACCATAAGTGTCCAGGATGAAATACATATCATCTGCTGAAGTGTTGATCGGGTAACCCATGTTTTTTACCGCAGTGTAGCGGGAAGGACTGTTACCGGCCATAGTAGCTTCAAAAACATCTAATCCACCCATTGTTTCCCAACCATCGGAAGAGAAGTACAGTTTGTTAGTCCTGTTATCGAAATAAGGAGTGACCTCGTTGCCTTTTGTATTGATTTGCTTACCTACGTTTTGAGGACGGCGGTATGTTTTCAGGCGCGGATCGTAAACAGAGTACCAGATATCAAATCCGCCACGACTTTGCAGTTTCCTGTTAGAAGAGAAGAATAAGATTTCCTTTTTACCTATTTTAACGATACAAGGATGGGTACTGGATGAATTTCTTTCATTGATACCAAAACCTAACTCCTGTGGGGTGCCCCAACGGTCATCTTTAAATTCTGACACAAAAATGCGGCACAAACGTGCTGTATCTCCTTTCTTATCCAGGCATTTTGAAAAGAAAAAGCGATCTCCACCTTCAGCCAGGTAACCATTACCTACGTGAAACTTGGAATCATTGAATTTTCCATCCATAAATGGTAATGCCCATTGGAAAGTATCTCTCTCATTAAATTTATCCTTGCTGGAAACTACAAAACGAGATACATACTCCGCTCTTTTATTTTCAATCTTATCCGCTTGCCTGTCGTAGTGCATTGTTGCAAACAATAAAGCGGTATCACCTAATGGGAATGGAGACAATTCTGTGTTAACAGAGTTGATATTAGTACCCAACTTGGCAATGCTTGCTGCTTCAGGATTGGCAATAGACCTCATACCCAGGTGGCAACCCTTGATTTCCAGGTCACTTTGCTTTATCAGAGGCTTTATCTCTTTAGTAGGCTTGGGATTATCTTTTTTAAATTTTTCAAAGGCCGCGATCGCTTCCTCATAATCACCATTCATTTTCAACATCAACGCTTGCTTATATTTAGCTTCGGGGTAAACCGCTTTTGCTATATCATAAGCTTCGCCATAGCTTTTTGCCGCCGGACCATAATCTCTCAGGTACCATTGACACTCTGCTATCTGGTATTTCAAATAGGGATTACGCGGTTGTTCATTAAGCAATTGAGCATAATACTCCTCAGCATTTGAAAAACTTCCTTCTTTAAACAATCCATCTGCCCAACGCAATTTTTTCTGATAACCTAATTTGGCAACAGGGTCATCTGCTCGTTTTCCGTATTTGTCTTTTTCCCGACTTTGTGCTAAAACGTCATTGGTCTGAACACTGGTAAAGGCCAGTGTGGCTGCTAATAAAAATAGTATTGGTTTGCGTTTCATATTTTATGCAACGTTGAAATGTAATGTTTGTGTTTTTGAAATCCCTTGAATTAATATGCCTCAAAAGGCGCCTTTCAAAAAATCATTTTACTTAATATGCTTTAGAATCTTGCACAAGGATATAATAGTTTCCTTGCAAAATCTATAGGGCTTGGAGCTGTATATCTGAACATTAATTCAAAACCTCCATAACCATTTGTACCTTGTCTTAAACCAGAGGTATTGAAATCATAGCCCACGCCAACGCGGAAACCATTAAACTCTAAACCTGCGGTCACCATCGCCGCGTCCTGGTGACGGTACCAACCTCCAAGGAAGACTGCAGGAGCGGTAGGAACCGTATAATCATCTCCTAATTTGTAATGTAGCTCGGCACCACCTATAATTTCCTGTGCTGCAGACTGGGTCTGGAACAAGAAAGCCGGGCGCAGGCTCATACGCTCTCCTACTCCGATGATCGCACCTACCTGTGCGGTATACCTGATACCTAAACCCACATCTCTTGTCTCTGCACGTTTCATCATGGACTCCATAGGCTGGGTCAGGTTATTGGCACCACCACCTACTACATAAGAGAACTTCTCGGAAGGAGCATGTGAAAACGCAAGACCGGCATTGATCAACCAGGCGTCTACTTTATTATTAAGATTGGCATATTGCGGATCAAGGCCCTGAATAAATTGTCCTTCGCGGAAATCGCCGGCAAAATACAGGCGGCTCAGGTCAATATTCTTACTGGAATATCCACCTTGTAAACCTACCGTTAAGGCAGCTTTACCACTTTCTCCGAAAAATTTATGATAAGCTACAGATGCTAATGCTGAAAAATTATTCAGATTGCCGGTACCCGCTCTATCATTGTAAAGCTGGCCACCAACAGCCAGGTAGTCATCAATGGAAATATCCCTGATGACCGGCATATCAAAAGAAACCGCGTATGTTTTAAAGGCATCCGGCCCTAAAACAGAACGCCATTGATCACGATATATGGCAGAAACTCTGTACTCGCCCTGAAACGCTCCTGTAAATGCAGGATTGATAATCATAGGAGTCGCATTGAATTGTGTAAAGTGAACATCCTGTGCTTTAGCATCGATACCGCTCAACACCGAACTGGCGATCAGGAATGCACTGGCGATAGTTTTTCTACACTTCATATTTTTATCCAAATATTATTTTGTTAACAAATAATTTAATGATTCAAATTATGGTCAAACTCTTTGAGCCATTAAAAGTCTTAAAAATTTTTTGATTTTCCTTGTTTTTTTTTAACTTTTTTTAAATAAATCCAAAAGTTCCCGTTTTTCTATCTCAAAAGAGTGACATTACCCGATTTCTGAGATCTGGAACCCGTAGCATTATTTATAAGTTTGATCGTGTAAACATATACCCCCAATGGTGCCGCATTCCCTTTAATGGTGCCGTCCCATCCGTTATTGATATTGTTTGAAGTGTACACCATGCCACCCCAGCGGTCATATATCTCGAATGCTTCCAGGCTGAAATTGCCCCTGAATACAGGCTTGAAGGTGGTATTATTAGGATTAAATGCATTAGGCATATCGATTACCCCTTCATGGCGTACTAGTACATCTACCGAATCGGTCAGCTCGCAACCGTAATCTGTTGTCGCTGTGTAAAAATAACGGGTATTTACTTCCGGAGAGAATACCGGGTTGGCAATAGCCGGGTTGCTGATACCCGATACAGGGAACCAGCTGAATCTTACAGCGTTTGTAGCCGGAGATAACTGGTAACTTTCTCCCAGCCACATCACTATAGAATCCGGCACATTCACCACCGCATTCGGATGCACGGTTACGTCCACAAAACTGGTATCATAACAGCCAAACTCATTTTTAACCACTAGACGGTAAAGGGTATTAGAAGCCGGGCTGAATCGCTGATTGATCGCCGTAGGATGGCCTCCGTTTAAAGCAATTTCAGGCGTCCAGTAATATTCATAATTAGGCAATAATGGCGTACTTTCAAGTGAGCTGCTGATTACAGGCACTACAACTTCTCCCGGGCAGATCGCCGTATCTGAAGGAGATACACTTACAAATTCTCCCGGGTTAACGGTCAGTGTTATGGTATCACGCCCTATACACCCTATATCTGTTCGTAGAATAGCTACAATATCCGTGGAAGTACCGCCAGCTAAAAGCAGCGGCGCTACAAGCGTAGGGTCATTAAACCTGTCTGCAGGCAACCAGCTATACTGATAAGAGCCACCCGTATCCTGCGGGGATGCTTCCGCAAACATCTGCAACTGGTCGTAAGTACAAATAGAGGTATCACTACCGATGTTCACCTGTATATCCTGAACGTTAATCAATAAAGTTGCCGTAGAAGCCCGGCAGTTCGTATCCTGGCTGGGTATCCTGACTTTATACTGATATTCATAATTGCCGGCAACCGGGAAAGAAAGGCTTGCATAATCGATCTGGGCATTGCTGACCCCTGAATTGGGCACCCATTCAAAACTCAACGGACCGTAAATAGTGTCTGTAGTGAAATTTACATCCAGCTGCACCCCGAAACAGATTGAAGTATCGGCAATGCTTGAAGTAAGCAGGATCGAATCCTGGATCGATACGATAGCGGAGTCAATAACAATAGCATTAGACCCGCAGCTGTATGGCGAAAGGAATTTAACAATAGCAATTTTATTGGCGCCTGTAGTGGTCAGCGGTAAGCCTTTCACAGACAATCTGCCGATCGTAGAGTCGGCCGGAATGGTAACCGTACCGGATAAAAATTCATAATCTACGCCATTGACCGCGGTACCGTCCAAAACGTAAGGTACAACAAGCGGCGTAGGGGCTGCAGTCTGGCGTTCTATAGTCACCTCTGCTGCCGGGCAGCCCCGCACGATAAATGCGGTATCGCTGGCGGTAATATTCATACCCTGGGCACCCGCCACGAGGCCAATAGAGTTTAAACTACCGGCTTTGATGAATACACCGGAATTGAAACTACCATCACCCACATCGGCAACTGCCAGTTTAAGCGTATAGGTATCGCAGGGAATAACACTTTGAATGGCCGTGAGGACCGTTGTAAAACCATCGAATACTACAGTAGTTCCGTTGCCATTATTTACATAATACTGGGTAAATGGTGCTCCTGCATACTGGTTACTACAAACAGATACTGAGCCGCCGCCGATTCCCGAATTGATAGAGTTAATCGCTACCGGGATATTGGTAGTGCCGGGTACTAAGGCGATATTACGTTTTGTAGGGAGCCCCGGGATATTGGAGACGATTCCCGGCCCGCTGATCAGGAAACCGAAAACATCATTCCATTGGGTACAGGCAAACTCCGGGTATTCTTCAGAGCCGAATACATAATCGAACTTTACGGTATCTCCTGCCGGAACAAACTGGAACTGAAGTACACAGGCATTGTTCGTATTGGTAGTAGTAGAACCGGCGAGCATGGTACTCAGGTCCGTATCACCCGGGCCCCAGTTTATAGAATAGGCCGGATTAGACATACCCATATTGGCGGGTGAATTTACCCCGATATTGCCACCGTTAGTCCTCGCCGCACCGGTCGTTAATACAATACCGCTGTCTATACCCAGGTTGGAGGTGCCTGAAAAAGTACCAAAAGCACTATTGTTACAGGTTAAAGTGGGATTCAGTGTAGTAACACCGGTACCCACCAGGTTATCTACCAGCTGGGCCGCAGTTACATTATCGACAATCGTTAATTGAGCAAAGGAGGGCACGCTAAACAGCAGTGCCGCAAACGCCAGCCCCAATTTTCTAATTTTCAAAAGAACTTTTTGCATGGTTTTACTTTTAATAGGATGATAAAGGGCAAATCTTTGTTTTTAAACAAAAATTGCTTAAAGGTAGTTAAAGTTATTTAAAAATACAATATCTGACTACAATAAAAAAGTGATGAATTAATATTCATCACTTAATAATATTACTTTATTCTTGGCTAAATGCCGCAAATACGGCTAAATTAATCCAAATTGCTTGCTTAATTCCAACATTTTATCTATAGGCTTTTTGGCGGCAAGACGTAAGGATTCTTCCATATTAATCTCCGGTGTTTCATACTTCAGACATAAGTATAATTTTTCTAAAGTATTGAGTTTCATATATGGGCAGTCATTACAGGCACAATTATTTTCCGGGGGTGCCGCTATCAGCGTTTTATTTGGTGCCGCTTTTTGCATCTGGTGCAGGATGCCCGCCTCTGTGGCCACAATAAAGGTATCGGCCGCATCTGTAGTTACATATTTCAATAATTGACTGGTAGAACCAATGAAATCCGAGATTTTCAACAATGGCTCTTCACATTCCGGGTGGGCAATGAGCTTGGCTTCAGGATGTTGCTCCTTAAGCCGGGTAATTTTTTCCAGGGAAAATATCTCGTGTACCATACAGGCCCCGTCCCAAAGCAGCATATTACGGCCGCTTACCCTGTTGATATATCCACCAAGGTTCTTATCCGGTGCAAAAATAATTTTCTGGTCCTTCGGCAGGCTTTCTACGATCTGTTGCGCATTAGACGAGGTACAGATGATATCGCTTAAAGCCTTCATACCCGCACTACAGTTGATGTAGGTAATCACAATATGGTCCGGGTGTTGCTTTTTAAATGCGGCGAACACATCGGGCGGACAACTATCACTTAAGGAGCAGCCGGCATTAAGGTCAGGCAATAATACTTTCTTATTAGGGTTTAATATTTTGGCAGTTTCTGCCATAAAATGCACGCCCGCAAAAACAATGATTTCGGCATCGGTTTTTGCAGCAGCCTCGGCCAGCCCAAGGCTATCACCTATATAATCCGCTATATCCTGGATCTCGGACTCCTGGTAATAATGCGCTAATAGCACGGCCTTTTTTTCTTCTTTCAGGCGCTTAATTTCTTCTACTAAATCTAAACGTGGATCTATCGGAGCATCCAAAAAACCCTTTTCAGGAACGGCGGCCATCAAAGCGTCCATATTAGTCATTTCACTCATTGATTGCTATGTATTTATTTTAGCATACTAAATTATGACTTAATAATGACAATGAAGTTTAAATACTTAAGCCAATATGTTAAATGAGCTCAAAGGTAAGCTGAGCCGGATACAAAAAGCCGGAAACTATAAGGATTGACATGTTCAAGGTAACAATTATATAATCCACAGGAAATTCCCTTACTTTGCGCCTTAGTCTTTGCTTCACGGCAAAGTATGCACTACAACATTCTTAAACGGATTTTCGAATGAAAAAATTCTTTTTAGCATTAGCAATATCTCCTTTATTAGCTATGGCACAAAAACAAGCATTAACTCCCGAAACCCTTTGGCAACTGGGCAAAGTGAACCTGGTAAGTATCCTGCCGGACGGCACCCATTCTCTCTACAGCGTAGGGCACAGCAACCTGGCGACGCAAAAGACAGAGCGCCAGAATTTCCTCCTGAACCACGCGACCGGAGAAAGTGTGGCTACCACTATCCTGGACAATAAAACCTTTGTACAATGGGATAAAAACGGCCTGTATGCGAGTAATGATGGTGCCCTTTACGTTTCTAAAGACAAAGGTATCAATTGGGTAAGGGTTCATACCGGTCTTAAGGACGCTACCAATATACGTATCGCACCGGATGGCAAGACCATCGCCTTCAGCCAGCCGGTAAGCCTGGAAAAAGTAAAAGCCAGTGCGAAATATAATGATGTGCCACAAAGTTCAGGTTACATTTTTAATGACCTGGATTACCGCCATTGGGATGAGTTTAATGAAGGTTCCTATTCGCATGTCTTTATTACTACCGTAAACAGTAACGAAACAAAAGACATCCTGAAGGACGAACCTTATTATGCCCCGCAAATGCCTTTTGGCGGCGCTGAAGATTTCATCTTCAGTAATGATAGCAAAACCCTGCTTTACGTCTGTAAAAAGAAGGCCGGTAAAGCTTATGCGCAAAGCACGAATACAGACCTCTACGCTTACGATATCGCCAGTGGTACAACCAGCAACTGGACCGAGGGCATGATGGGCTATGATACCCATCCTGAATTCAGCCCTGACGGGAAATATATCGCCTGGACAAGTATGGCCCGTGACGGTTTCGAAGCGGATAAAATAGACCTCGTTATTTTAGACCTTAAAACTTTAAAGAAAACTAACTTAACCGCCGGGTGGGACGAAACTGTCGATGGCGGATTTATCTGGGGCAAAGACAGCAAAACCATCTTTTTCAATGCCGCTTACAGGGGTACGACACAATTGTTCTCTGTGCATATCAACAAACCCAATGCCGTAACACAGATTACCAACGGGCAATGGGATGTAGCAGGCGTACATGCCCAAACAGCAAACGGGGTACTGGTAAGCCGTACTGACTTTAACCATGCTGTTGAACTTTACCAGGTGAACCTCAAGAACGGCACAATGACCCAGCTCACCAAAGCCAATGAAGCCGTGTACAACAACCTGGAAATGTGTACTTCTGAACTGAAAATGTTCAAGAACAGTGAAGGTAAGGACATGGGTGTATGGGTAGTATACCCGCCGGGCTTTGATAAAAATAAAAAATATCCTACCCTTTTATATTGCCAGGGTGGCCCGCAGGGCGCGCTGACCCAATTCTACAGTGTGCGCTGGAACTTCGCGCTGATGGCAGCTAACGGCTATATCGTTGTGGCGCCTAACCGTACCGGCATGCCGGGCTGGGGCGTGAAGTGGAATGAAAACATCAGCGGCGACTGGGGTGGCCAGCCGATGAAAGATTACCTGACGGCAATTGACGAGATGGCAAAAGAACCTTATGTGGACAAAGACCGGCTGGGCGCGGTAGGTGCCAGCTATGGCGGCTACAGTGTGTATATGCTGGCCGGCATCCACAACAACCGTTTTAAAACCTTTATCGCCCATAATGGCTTGTTTGATATGAGAAGCTGGTATGGCACTACAGAGGAGCTTTGGTTTGCCAACTGGGACCTGGGGGGTAATTACTGGCAAAAGCCGGCTCCTAAAGGGTATACCGAGTTCAACCCCAGTAATTATATAGATAAATGGAACACTCCTATTATGATCTACCAGGGTGGAAAGGATTACCGGGTGCCTATAGAGCAGGGACTCCAGGCTTTCCAGGCGGCCCAGCTGAAGGGTATAAAATCACGCCTGGTGTACTTCCCGGATGAAAATCACTGGGTGCTGAAAGTGCATAACGGTCTGGTATGGCAAAGGGCCTTCTTTGACTGGCTGAAAGAAACACTATAATACAAGTAACTGTAAAAAGATGTACCCGAAGCGATTGTAGCCCAGGAGTACATCTTTTTCATTACCCACAATTTAAATGCATCAATACTTATGAACTTATATACGATCAACACCGGCTTGTTTAAACTCGACGGTGGCGCCATGCACGGAGTAGTGCCAAAAAGCCTCTGGAATAAACTGAACCCTGCAGATGAGAACAACCTCTGCTCCTGGGCTATGCGTTGTATGCTGGTAGAAACGCAGGGACGCCTTATTTTAATAGATACCGGTATCGGTAACAAACAGGATGCCAGGTTTTTCGGTCACTATTATCTACATGGAGAAGATAATCTTATCGCGTCCATTCATAAGGCCGGCTTCAGCCCTGACGAGATCACCGATGTATTCCTGACCCATTTACATTTTGACCATGTAGGCGGTGCGGTAGTAAAAAATGGAGACCAGCTGCTTCCAACCTTTAAAAACGCGCGCTATTGGTCTAATGCCCAGCACTGGGATTGGGCCACTGCCCCTAATGAGCGGGAAAAAGCATCTTTTTTGAAAGAGAATATTTTACCGATACAAGAGAGCGGCCAGCTCCAGTTTTTTGAAGGGGCCGATGGGGCTGAATTCCTCCCGGGCT
The DNA here is from genome assembly GCA_016786705.1 of Taibaiella sp. GTDB lineage: Bacteria > Bacteroidota > Bacteroidia > Chitinophagales > Chitinophagaceae > Edaphocola. Next base: position 611,392 of record JAEUVV010000006.1, on the reverse strand, counting down.
TTAATGTAAGGTACGTTCATGGCCATACCGAGTCTATGATGCTGCCTTTATTAAACTATAAAGGCAGCCGGATATTGTACTGTGCAGACCTCTTACCCAGTATGCATCACCTGCCCCTACCCTGGGTAATGGCCTATGACACACGCCCCCTGGAAACGTTAAAAGAAAAAAAAGCATTGCTGACAGAAGCGGTAGCTAATGACTGGTTACTTTATTTTGAGCATGACCCCGTAAATGAGTTGTGCAGCCTGCAGCAAAGTGAACGGGGAATAAGGGCTCTGGACACACACACGCTTTCCGGCTTATAATTATTAAATACTGCGCTTAGCCTTCCACCCGGTAAAACAGGGGTGATATTGTACAATTCAGTATCACCCCTGTTTTCATAAATCACAGGAATTTAAAAAGGGTGAAAGATAATATATCTATATTAGTATAAGTCCATAGAATAGCCCGCTCTCCAAACCCTGTTTACCCGAAATAGCAAAAAACATTTTTTATAATAAAATGCTCTAAATAAGATAAGTATAGATAAAAATCAATTTTAAAAACAAAATTTTCATAATTATTACGACCAAGTCAGAAAAATTTCACTATTTTTCAACCTTATAAAAGGTTTAAGAAGAGTCAAATGGGACTTAAACAGAAAAAATTTACAAATTTATTAGCAATAATGCCAACTTTCTGATTAAGCCAGGTGTCTACTTAAGTAAGAAAAAGATAGTATAAAGAAAATTTATCTCTGCAATGAAAATAGCTCTATGTTCATTATCAATTTTTAAAAGGAAGCTTCCTGCAAGATTTGTCTTGGCAGCCATGGCAATAGCTCCTTTAAATGTGGCCTGGTCACACGATCATGATCACAATCACACGATTACCCCGGCTCCATCCGGTATCAGTTTTATTGAAAACAAAGGCCAGTGGACTTCGGAGGCAAAATATAAGGCTGAACTTCCGGGAGGCGCATTATTCCTGACCCAGAAAGGTTTTGTGTACAATTACCAGAGTCTTAAAGACCTGGAAAGAATGCACGATCTTACCTGCGGGTCCAAATCGGCAACAAACCCGGATTTAAGTAAGGAGATGATCAATATGCACGCTTACAAAGTTAATTTTGTAGGTGCTAATACTACTTCCAGCTTTACTTCCACTAAGAAAAGAAGCACCTACTACAACTATTTCCTGGGTAATGACGCTACAAAATGGGCCAGCAATGTAGGCCTGTTTGGTGAAGTGACTCAAGCCGATGTGTATAACGGGATCGACCTGATGGTTTACAGCAATGCCCAGGGAAATTCCATTAAATATGATTTCATAGTAGCACCTAATGCCAATGCCGCCCAGATTAAGCTCTCTTTTGAAGGTGTAAGTCCGGTATTAACCGCTGAAGGCGATTTAAAAATAAAAACTTCGGTTAATGAAGTGATCGAAAAAGCTCCCGTTTGCTACCAGGTAATTGATGGTAAGCGTATAGAAGTAAAAGGTAAGTATGAGCTTAAAAACGGTGTGCTTAGCTTTAGTTTCCCGGAGGGTTATAATCAAGCAGCGGCATTAGTAATCGATCCGGATCTTATTTTCAACACTTACAGTGGCTCTACTGGTGGGGTTCAATATGCCCATGCCACTACCTATGACAATCTGGGGAATACCTACGCTTCATCAGCATCCTATTCAAATGTGGGCTGGCCGGTAACCACAGGGGCTTACCAGACGGCTTTCGTATCTTATATAGCCGGTATTAATAAATACAGTGCCGATGGTAGCCAATTATTGTTCTCTACTTTCTTTGGAGGGACTACGACTTCCGGTAACCCGATGCCGACTTCTATGCGTGTAGATGCTACCAATACCCTTTATATGGCCGGTACGGTATCCACAACGACCATGCCTGTAACCACTAATGCTATCCAAAGTACCCTTAACGGTACCAGTGACCTGTATGTAATGCGCCTTTCTGAAAACGGCACGACACTCCTGGCCTCGACATATCTTGGCGGTTCAGGACTGGAAGGCTCCCTTAGAGGCAATACTACGGTATATGCAGGAAATGCAGACCAGGGCAACCCGGTAAACCCTACGGATATTGCTTTTGACAATGTAGGCAATGTATGGCTCACTTCAAATTCGGGTTCTACCGACTTCCCTACTACTGCGAACGCGGTTCAGGCAACCAATGCCGGTAGCCACGATGCCGTAGTCGTTAAAATGAACCCCAACCTGACTTCAATTATTTACAGCACTTACCTCGGCGGTACTGCCTGGGACGGAGGTATAGGGATAGAATACAACCAGAATAACAATACACTGGGCGTTGTGGGTTATACCAATAGTACTAACTTCCCCACAACTCCGGGCGCTTACCACACTACAAACCAGGGCGGTATTGATGGTTTTGCTGTATTGCTCAACAATGCCTCTTACCAATTAATGGGTGCCACCTATTTAGGAACATCCAGTACCGACTTTGCAACAAGGTTAGCCTTTGACTGCGGCGATAATATGTTTGTGGCAGGCAGAACACAAGGAAGTTACCCGGTAACGAATACTGCCGCAGAAGGATTAGTAGCCACTGGTTATGTATTCATCGACAAGCTGAACTCGACTTTATCCGGTTCCGTGGCCTCTACCAGAACAGGCGCTGCAAATACTTCTATAGTACCCTGTGCCATGATGGTTGACATCTGTGGTAATATCCTGATCACCACCCAGGTGAATAATGCAGCCCAGCCAGGGATGCCGGTAACCCCGGACGCGTTCACTACGGTTCCCAAGCCATTCTATTTCGCTGCATTTGAACCAAATTTTACCGGGCTGGCCTTTGGTAGTTACTATGGTTCAGCCAACAACCAGGACCACTTTCACCCGAGTGTGTCCCGGATTGACCCTAAAGGTATGATCTATCAATCGGTATGCTATGTAGGAGCTAACGGTGGTTGGAGCACCTATCCAACTAATGTATACGCTCCTAATAAATTAAACGGGTCAACGAATGATGTAGTTACCTTCAAGTTTGACTTCATGGTAGTAGGCCTGGATGCGCAAACAGAGTCCGGCTATGCCGGTTACGGATCGATTCCGCATGCCGTAAGGGGTTGTAAATCAGCCTTTATCAACTATACACGTAACGGGGATACAACTATCCCGATGGTATTGCGCTTCAACATACTACCACCAAGCGGTACTATTGCTACCAACGGTGTGGATTATCAATATGTTTATGACAGCTTATACTTTGCTCCTTACGAACGTCACAAATCACTGGAAATAAAACCTTTGCTGGTACCTAACATGCCTACGGGGCCGAAAATGGTTGTGATTGAGTCTTTGAATCCATGTGGTTGTGATGGCGCCTTGACGGACGTTATCCGAAGGGATACAGTCTACATCCAGGACTCAATCCGTGCCGGTATCAGTACACCTTTACCTGCCTACTGCCCCGGCACCCAGATCACGATCACAGGAGATGTTGACCCTGGTCTTGACTTCACCTGGTCACCTGCAGAATTCAATAATAATAGCCTGGTAATTACGCCGACCTTACTGACTACGCGTGATTACATTATCACCGCATCACAACCTGGTTCTCCGGCTACCTGTCCGCCGGTAAGCAAAGTATTCCATGCTTATGTAGAGCAATACCCTATCATCCGTATGCCTTCAGACACTACAGTATGTCTTAACGCTTTAGATTCGGTTGCCATTCCTGTAATAGTGAGCCCGGATTCCATCAATTACCTCTTTAACTGGAGCCCGGCTACCGGATTAAGGGCAGCTAACCTGCAAACCAATTACTTTAAAATGCCACCCGGCACTTATAATTACGCGATAACGGCTACTACCCCTATTGCAAATTGTTCAACGACGCATAACCTGACTATTAATGTAAGACCGCCATTCCAATTGACCAATGTACAGCCTCAGTCAGGCACAATGGTAGATTACCAGGAAGAAGTGAAGATGTCGGCACAAGGAGCAGAAATCTACACCTGGCTACCGGTACAGGAGTTTTATGACCCTACGCTTCAATATGCCACTACAATGCCTGTAGAAGCGCCCGGCACTTATTATGTAACCGGTATTGACAAATATGGCTGTAGAGATACTGTACCTATAACATTGGATGTTAAGTTCCCTTATGACCCGATTATACCTAATGCCTTCAGCCCGAATGGAGATGGTAAAAATGACTTCTTCCTGATCCCGAACGGTAAATTCCAGAAACTGCACCGTTTTGAGATATACAACAGATGGGGTAAAAGAGTATTCCATACCAACGATCCTTTAAAAGGATGGGATGGCAAAGACATTGACAATGGTAAGCCATGTGATCAAAGTGTTTATACTTATGTAATAACCGTTCAGTTACCTAACCTTGAAATTAAAACCTACAAAGGTGATGTAACACTAATCAGATAACAGATTCCACTATAGATTGATCATTAAAACATAAGACAAGGTAATTATACCTTGTCTTATGTTTTAAATACATTCGTCCATTCTGTTTGTTCCACTCATAAAACGTCAACATTCCGGAATGAATCCGCTTGGCGAGTAGAAAAGATCAGCAGGTACATTTTTTGCCTACGGCTATTCTAAGTATATTTGCTACAACAAAATGAAAATAAAATGAAAAAAATAGTATTGATGGGAGCACTGCTGACATTAGCATATGCCGGCTTCTCTCAGAAATATAAAGTGATCATGAAAACGGATCAGGGAACGATTGAAGCGATCCTTTATGATAAGACACCACTACACCAGAAAAACTTTGTAAAGCTGGCTAAAAAGAAATTTTATGATGGCCTGCTTTTCCATCGTGTGATCCAGGAATTTATGATCCAGGGCGGCGACCCGGAGTCCAGGAATGCCAAACCGGGAGCGGTACTGGGCAACGGCGATACCGGTGAAAAAATACCTGCAGAGCTCCGGTATGAATATTATCATAAAAGAGGCGCACTGGCAGCGGCACGGGATGGCAATCCGCAAAAAGCAAGCTCAGGGTGCCAGTTCTATATTGTTCAGGGTAGAAAATATACTGCCGATCAATTAAAGAAAATGGAGCAACAAAATGAAAAATCAATGGCTGAAGCGCACAAGCGCGTATATGAAACGGAAGGTGGCACGCCTTTCCTGGACGGACAGTACACCGTTTTTGGCGAAGTGACCAAGGGTATGGAGGTTGTAGATAAAATAGCAGCCGTTAAAAAAGATAGCAGAGATCGCCCGACTGAAGACCAGCACATTATTTCTATAAAAGTTAAAAAGAAATTCTTAGGAAGATTTTGGTAATAGATCATCAAAAACTGAAAGGGTTGAAACGTATATTGGACGAAAAATTTGCTCATTACCACCAGACAGATTTCATCACCAAAGATCCTATATCAGTACCCCGTCGGTTTGTTAAAAAACAAGATATAGAAATTGCTGCATTTTTTGCAGCAATTTTAGCATGGGGCAACCGCACCATGATCATCCGCAACACGAACCATATTATGGCGTTAATGGGAGAAACTCCCTATGAGTTCATATGCCACCACGAAGCCCGGGACCTGAAATCATTTGTACATTTTGTACACCGCACCTTCAATGCTACGGACCTTTTGTATAGTATCGCTTTTTTTAAACACCACTACACACATAACGATAGTCTTGAAACCGCCTTTCTCCCTAAAGGAAACCCGCCGGATGCGGAACGGGCACTTGTTCACTTTCATAACTACTTTTTCTCCCTGCCAGATGCCCCGGACCGGACCCGGAAACACATCGCTACACCGGCAAAAAAATCGGCCTGTAAACGCCTGAACATGTTTTTGAGATGGATGGTAAGGAAAGACAGTACTGTTGATTTCGGCCTTTGGAATGGATTGAGCCCGGCGGATTTAATTTGTCCCCTGGACACTCATGTGAGTGATGTGGCACGCAGGCTGGGCCTGCTGGAAAGGAAGCAAAATGACTGGAAGTCAGCTATAGAGCTCACGGGGAACCTGCGGCTGCTGGATGCAGCAGACCCTGTAAAATATGATTATGCCCTGTTTGGCATGGGTGCGGAAGAGAGATTTTAAAATTTATTTTTATTTTTAGGCATAGAACCCGTTAGGTTATCAGAAATAGTTTAAACAATGAAAAAAATATTGTTGGTTGAAGACGAAGCCCCTGTAGTATCCTTTATTAATAAAGGATTGATGGAAGAAGGCTATGAAGTAAGCGTGGCTATGGACGGGCTTGCCGGGATCAGGATGTTTGAGCAAAGTAAGTTTGACCTTATCATCCTTGATATCATGTTGCCGGGAGCCAATGGTATAGAAGTCTGTAAGGCTATCCGCCAGAAAGATCAGCTGGTACCGGTATTATTTTTATCCGCTCTGGGCACCTCGGAAAATATCGTCCAGGGACTGGAGTGCGGAGGTGACGACTACCTCGTAAAGCCTTTTAAATTTATTGAACTGGTAGCCCGCATCAAAACCTTGATCCGGAGGGCAGATAAATCTAATACAGCTACAGAACAAAAAGAAGAGGATAACGAAGAACATGTATGGAGTATTGATAACCTTAAGCTGGATGATTACAAGAAAAAAGTTACCCGTAACAATAAAGAGATACAGCTCACCAGCACAGAGTTTCGGCTACTGCTCCATTTTTTAAAGAACAAAAACCGGGTATTGTCCCGGATGGAGATCCTGGAAAGTGTCTGGGGAATCGACTTTTCAATGTCCACTAATGTAGTGGATGTTTATGTCAATTATTTAAGAAAGAAAATAGAACCGCTGGGTGAACAAAAATTGATCCATACGGTTATAGGGATGGGCTATGTTTTAAAAGTGGACTATAATTCATAAACGCAGCATATGACACTACTATCCAAATTGAACCTGAAGACAAAAGCCATCTTAACCATATTCATTTCTACCATAGCCATTACGTCATTATTTGGCGTATTCATCTATTTGTCTTTAAGAAACTTTGTGTATGATGACTTTTTTAAAACCTTAAAGATCCGTACCAATGTAATCGCGAAAGCAAATATCGATGGCGCTTATAATGATACGAGCTTTGTGGCAGGTTATCAATCTGTGATAGAAGAAGTAGCGGAAAAACTGATCCATGAAAGAGATTATATCCTGGAACTTTCGCAGCTCAATACAAAAAATGAAAAACATATAGCGGACTCGCTGGGTGTCCCGGTCAGCTTCCTGACCATTATCCGCCAGAGCAAAGAAGCCAATTACCAGAAAGGGCATTATCTATATAAAGGCATCTTATACAGCTTCCAGGGCAAAGATTACATCGTCATCGCATCTGCCGAAAGCCATTTTAATCAAAAACTGATCTCTCACCTGCAACGTATTTCCTTTATCGCCATACTGGTAGCAGTGGCCATAGGTATCCTGAGCGCTTATTATATTTCTAAAACAATCTTTAAGCCTATCAGCGAAGTAACAGATATGGCAAAAAGGATCTCTTCGGAAAACCTGCACCTACGTTTGGACGATACGCATTACAGCCAGGAGCTGAAAGAGCTGGTAAAGACCTTTAATGATATGCTGAGCCGGATCGAAACCTCTTTTGAAACACAGAATAACTTTATCAGCAACGCCTCTCATGAGCTCAGAACACCGCTTACCAGCATCATGGGCACAGCCGATGTAACCCTCTCCCGCTTGCGCACCCCTGAAGAATACATCGAAACCCTACAGATTATATTACATGAAACTGAAAAGCTGGACAATAAAACGAAAGCCTTGTTGTTCCTGGCACAGACCGGCTTTAACGGCAAAGCACAGAAGTTTGAGCGGATGCGGATCGACCAGCTGATCTGGGATTGCATTGATACCATAGAAAAATTGAACCCTGAAGGAAAAGTAAATTTTGATACCAGCCTCTTGCCTGAGAATTCGACCCGGCTTAAAATTATTGGTAACGAACAGCTCCTGCACCTGGCATTTACCAATATTATCAGTAATGCCTGTAAATATTCCGACAATCAGATGGTGACTGTTTCTATAGGCTCTTCTGACCGTAAAGTAGTGATCGTCGTAAGGGACCAGGGCATAGGTATACCAGAGCATGAGCTTGGTTATATTTATGATCCTTTTTTCAGGGCGTCCAATACCAAGAACTATGATGGTTACGGTATCGGCTTACCATTAGCCCGTAATATCGTGCGCCTGCATTCCGGTAAGATATTGGTAACGGCCCGGGAAAATAAAGGCACCACGGTAAGCATAGAATTGCCGCTTGCTGTAATTAACGACTAAAAAATGGCCTTGCTGTTTCACCCTTCGACAGGGATCAGGGTGACCTAATGCTTTAATTGTTGATCATTATTAGCATTAATCATTCTCGAATTAATATTCCTTTAAGAAATAAAAGTGTTGTTTAGGGTTTCTTTATGATTACTCTAATCCCTTTCTAATCTGGGGGCCAATTTCTAATGCAATTCTTAACCCGTGCTTAGGCCGCTCTAATTTCACGGTTCTACTTTTGCCATAACAAAAAACAATAAGGTTATGCCAAAGAGAATCTTAATACCGACAGACTTTTCTATTAGCTCGCTGAACATTTTAAAAGAATTCTTAAAAAAGGATAATGGCGCCGACCGGTATGATGTGCTACTGACCTGCGGCTATCATCTTTCTGAAAGCATTACGGACTTACTGTTTTTCTCTAAACATAAGATCCTTAGAAGCCTGAATACGGAAGCCTTTATGGATGCCATAAGTATCATCCGGAATAAATATGCCAACAGTTTGAACTCCGTAAATGTTGACCTGTTTAGCGGGGCGGTCCAGTCTACCTTCGATGATTACCTGGAAGGTAATAAGATCGATAGCATCGTTTATGGTGCTGACAGCAGGTTTAACAGAACAGTGAAGAGAAGCTTCGATCTTTCCGGTATGATACAGAAGGCAAAAGTGGAGAAGATCATGATAACTTATAAAGAAAAAGAAGCGCGCCCTGTAGCTACTGACGACTTAACCGTGATATTCAATACGGCCGGCTCTTTCTCTTAAACAAAAAGGAGGTCAATTATGAAAATAAGAATCGCATTAATCTTTTTTTTTACCAGTATCGCAGTTACTGTCCTTGCACTGGTAGGAAAAAAATATAACCCGGAAAACGAATTCGTAGGCTCCTGGGAAGAGATCGACTGGAATATAAAAGAAGCGGAAAAATCGGTAGTTACCAACCTGGGATTGGTAGCCACATCAACGGAAGAAGATCGCGACTCCATAAGATTCCATACCGCCAAAAGCTGGAAATTCAGGCCTGGTGGCGTATTGATCCTGCAGGACCAACACGAGGAAAAAGAATTAGAATGGCGCTTAAAAGGCCGTGGACATATTCTGGAAATTACGGATGGCATGGTGACAGAGTTTTATGACATCAATTTATTATCTGATGAGAAAATTGAGCTCAACTACATTGCCCCTTCTTTTGTAAAAGATTATGCCCGGCTGGTCATCAAGCGAAGTAGTTAGACCAGCAAAAACTGTAGAAGATGTTAAGAAAATATAGTAATACAAGAAGTTTAGGAGATAATATAAAGCTCGGCGTGCTAACAGCTATAGTTGCCGGTATGGTAAATGTAGCCTCGTTTATGCTATTCTATTCCTTCTCCTCCAATGTTACCGGTTATTTTGCCATTCTGGCTTCAGAAGTATCGCAAAACAACTATTACCAGATCGCTATTGTACTGCTCTGGATCATGTCCTTTTTCCTGGGAAGTTTTATATCGAACTTTATCGTTATTCACTTCAACAGGCGTAATACCTACCTGGCACATGCCATGCCCATTATGCTGGAGTTGCTCTGTATCCTGGGTGTAGCGATTTACGGAACAAGTTTTTATAAGGGCACTTTGTTTGAAACAGAGCTTATGCTCATGATCCTGCTATTATCGATGGGATTACAAAACGGGCTTACCGCAAGTATTTCCAACTTCGCCGTTAAGACCACCCACTTAACAGGAGCGACTACAGACCTGGCCATTTTATTCTCTATGTTTACACATAAAAAATACAGGAACAATAAAGACATTAAGGACAAGGCGAAACTACTGATCAGCATTTTCAGCTCCTATCTTTTAGGTGCCTTTATAGCAGCGTTCTTATACCAGTCTTTAAAGTTCAATGTTTTCTTTATCGTCGTGGCATTCCTTACCGTTGTTATCTTTTACGATCTGAGCAAGATCTATAAGTTTAACCGTTCCCTAAAAGTTTATAAATTAAAAAAACAGGAAGCGGAACAGCAAAATCCGGATAACATCCGGCCCAATCCAAAACAAGTAGCTATATCTTAATAGCCTCAAATTTTTCTATACATCACATACAGGAGCGCCGACGGATATTCTTATCGAATCGGCGCCTTATGTTTTTTTACAGCTCAAAGCTTTCATGCATTTCCGGGATGCTGACATGGCTAAACCCTGCATTCAGGAGCTTTTCCCGCATCGATACCTGTGCCTCATACTCCCCGTGTACCAGGAAGAAATGCTTTACCTGGCCGGGGTCCTGGCATTCCAGCCAGCGCAAAAGGTCATGATAGTCTCCATGAGCGCTCATGCTTTCGATCACTTTTACCGAAGCGTTTACCTGGTGCTCTTCCCCGAATATTTTCACTTCCTTATGACCGCTTTTCAATTTACCGCCCAAAGAATTAGGCTCACAGTAGCCTACGATCAGGATCGTGTTCCGGCTATTCTCTACATTATTGGAGATATGATGCTTTACCCTTCCCGCTTCGGCCATACCGGAAGAAGAGATAATTACCATCGGTTCATTCCTGAAGTTTAACGCTTTTGAGGCATCGGCATCTTTGATCATCTTCAGGCCCGGGAACCCGAAAGGATCATCATCATGCTCCAGCACATCCTGTACCGCCGGGTTAAATAGCTTTGGGAAACGCTTGGTCATCTCTGTAGCTTCTACAGAAAGCGGGCTGTCCACGTAGTACGGTATCGGTGGTAAACGTTTTTGCAAAAACAGGGTATTCAACGCATAAAGGAGTTCCTGGGTCCTGCCCACACTGAAAGAAGGAATGATCAGTTTTCCCTTTTTAACAAGACAGGTTTCGACAATGGCATTCAGGAAGCGCTCCAGGTAAGGCTGTGCCTTATTGTGCTCGCGGTTGCCGTAAGTACTTTCCATAAGTATAATGTCCGCCTGCGGGAATACGGCCGGCGCATTCAGGATCGCGTCATCATACCTGCCTACATCTCCACTGAAAGTTATTCTTGTAAGCTTACCATTTTCAAGTATTTCAAGATGGATGCAGGTACTGCCGATGATGTGGCCGGCTTCAGTATGCATCGCCCTGATATTTTCATCAATCCGGTACCATTCTCCCAGCGGCACTACTTTCATCCTCTGGACGGCCGGTGCTACATCGTCTTCTACATACAGTGGCACAACGAGTTCCCTTCCCTGCTTTCTTCTCCTTTTATTGATAAACGCGGCTTCCGACTCCTGGATCCTTCCGGAGTCGGCCAGCAGTATCTCTGCCAATGCTTTAGAAGCATCGGTACAGAAAATAGTACCGCTGAAGCCCTCCATCACAAATTTAGGAACCAGGCCTACATGGTCGATGTGGGCGTGTGACAGGATCATGTAATCAATATCCTTAGGCCTGAAACCGAAATTGGTATTCAGCTGCAGGGTTTCTGCCCCCATGCCCTGGAACATACCGCAGTCCAGCAATAATTTTTTGCCGTTTTCCAGGGTAATCAAATGCTTGGACCCTGTAACCGCCCGCGCAGCCCCGTGAAAGCTTATCTTCATATATGTCTCATTTTATTGAATAACTAAAGTAAGCATTTATCTTTTCAAAAAGGAACCAGGCATTATTTTAACCCTTTATTGACCCGAATTGTTTATTTTTGAATGATTCAATTTTTATATAGAATGAAGTGTTTTTATTTATCACTAGCAATCGCAGTAACTATGGCCGGCACGGCAGATGCACAGCAACTCAACAATCTTAAAGCCGAAAAACTCAATTATCCCAAAACCGAAAAGGTAAACCAGGAGGATAATTATTTCGGGACTAACATTTCAGACCCCTACCGTTGGCTGGAAAATGACACTTCTGCGCAAACGGAAGCCTGGGTAAGAAAGCAATCTGCGTTTACCGGCAACTACCTGAATAAGATCCCTTACCGTCAATCTATCATTGACCGCTTAACGACTTTATGGAATTACGAAAAATTCTCTGCGCCTTTTAAAAGTGGTAAATATTATACCTTCTATAAAAATAATGGTTTACAAAACCAATCTGTATTATACATCCAGGATGGCATCAATGGCACTCCGGAGGTACTGTTAGACCCTAATAAACTGTCAGCAGACGGCACTGTAGCCCTGCAGGCTACTTCATTTTCCAAAAAACAAAAGTATTTTGCTTACGCGGTATCCGCTTCAGGAAGTGACTGGCAGGAAGTATTCGTGATGGATGTTTCGGGTAAAAAACTTTTAAGCGATAAACTGGAACATGTAAAATTCACAGGCATCTCCTGGAAAGGGGAAGAAGGTTTTTATTACAGCGGTTATTCCAAACCGAAAGATGAAGCCACGAAATACTCCGCAAAAACGGAATACCAAAAAGTATTCTTTCATAAGATAGGTACCGATCAAAGCCAGGATATACTGGTCTATGAAGACAAAGAACACCCGCTACGGTATGTAGGCGCGAGCCTTACCGAAGATGAGCGTTTCCTGGTCTTAGGGATCTCTGAAGGTACAGATGGCAGCGAGATCAAAGTAAGAGATCTGAAAGCCGGCGATAACAGCCCTTTTATCACTGTTGTGGAAGGTTTTAAGACCAATGCGGATGTTGTCGATAATATAGGCGACAAACTGATCATTACGACCAACAATAATGCGCCTAACTATCGCGTGGTACTGGTAGATCCCAAAAAACCGGCAGCGGCAAACTGGAAGACTTTAATCCCGGAACAAAAAGAAAAGCTGGACGGCGTATCAACCGGAGGTGGTAAGCTTTTTGCACATTACCTGAAAGATGTTACTACATTAGTAGCTCAATATGATTACAATGGAAAGCTGGAGCGTAATATCAAATTACCGGGAGTGGGTACCGCCAGCGGGTTTGGTGCTTATAAAGAAGATAAAGAGTTCTATTACACTTTTACCAATATCGTGAACCCACCTACGATTTACAAATATGATATCCAAAGCGGAAACTCTACCTTATACCGTAAGTCCAGCGCAAAATTCGATCCTGAATTATACGAAAGCAAACAGGTATTCTACACCTCTAAAGACGGTACAAAGGTACCCATGTTCATTACCTATAAAAAAGGATTGAAAATGGATGGTACCAATCCTACTATGCTCTATGCCTATGGCGGGTTTAATATCAACCTTACCCCTTCCTTCAGCATGAGCCTGATCCCGTTCCTGGAGGCCGGCGGTGTTTATTGTATCGCTAACCTGAGAGGCGGTGGTGAATATGGCGAAGCCTGGCACAAAGGCGGTATGTTAAGCAGTAAGCAAAACGTATTTGACGATTTTATTGCCGGGGCCGAGTACCTGATCAAAGAAAAATATACAAGCCCGGCCAAGCTGGCCATCCGTGGCGGCTCCAATGGTGGTTTACTGGTTGGCGCCTGTTTAACCCAGCGCCCGGACTTGTATGCCGTAGCGATTCCGCAGGTAGGCGTTTTAGACATGCTGCGTTACCATAAATTTACTGTAGGCTGGGGCTGGGTAGTTGAATACGGTTCCAGCGATAAAGAAGAAGATTTTAAATACCTGATCAAATACTCTCCTTTGCATAATGTAAAGCAAGGCACCTGCTACCCGGCAACCATGATCACCACAGCCGATCATGACGACCGTGTGGTTCCCGCACACTCCTTTAAGTTTGCCGCCGAGTTGCAGGAAAAACAATCCTGTGATAAACCGACATTGATCCGCATTGATGTAAAAGCGGGCCACGGCGCGGGTAAACCAACGTCTAAGGTGATCGAAGAAGCCGCCGATATCTGGGCCTTTACACTTTGGAACATGGGCATTAAACAAGTGAAGTTTTAAGCATAAACACCATTGCCCGGTTTTCAACGGGCATTTATAAAAGACATTGGAGCATTGGATTTCTAAAAATCCGGTGCTCCAATGTCTTTTAAGCGTGTGTAAGAAAAATTAAATATCCAGTACATTTACTCTTCCATTGCAAGCTACCTTCTTATTTGACGAAGGTACTTTAAATATGCTCTGGTGAAGAGTGCATTAATCAACAGGATTTCAGTCATCGCAATAGCTCTTTTTACCGCCTTAAACATTTAGCAATTACCGCGATTAACCGCAGTTGTATTGGTTTATGATCCTCCTCGTGCCAGGCTCCAATTATTTACTTGCTGCTAACAATAGAAGCCTTAATTTAGCCTTAATAATCCGGTATATTGATGAAAACAGACTTCTTAGTGGTAGGTAGCGGTATCGCAGGCCTGACCTTTGCCGTAAAAACAGCGCAACGGTTTCCCGACGCTACTATTACCATACTGACTAAAGCCCAGGTAGAGAATGAAACCAATACTAAATACGCACAGGGCGGTATCGCCGTAGTTAATGCGGAAGGCGATACTTTTGAAAAGCACATTGCCGATACTATAATTGCCGGCGATGGCCTTTGCGACCCGGCGGCAGTAAACGTGGTGATCAAAGAAGGACCGGCTGCCGTACAGGAAATGATTGAATGGGGCACCAATTTTGACAAAGAAGATTCCGGCGATTATGCCCGGGGCAAAGAAGGGGGCCACTCCGAATTCAGGATCCTGCATTATAAAGATATTACCGGTTGGGAAATAGAAAGAGCTTTACTGGAAAAAGCAAGATCAATCCCCAATATCCATTTTCACAAAGAGTATTTTGTGGTAGACATCATCACCCAGCATCACCTGGGCAGGTTAGTGACCAAGTCTACCCAAGACATTCAATGCTTTGGCGTATACGCGCTTAATATGGAAACAAACAAGATGGAAACCATTTTGTCAAAAATCACCTTACTCGCTACCGGCGGGGCCGGACAGGTATACCGGAGTACGACAAATCCTGTCATAGCTACCGGCGATGGTATCGCGATGGTGTACCGGGCCAAAGGAAGGATTGAAAACATGGAGTTTATCCAGTTTCATCCCACAGCTTTATATGAACCCGGCGTGAGCCCTTCTTTCCTGATCACAGAAGCGGTGCGCGGCGATGGCGGCATCTTATGTGATGCGAAAGGGATACCGTTCATGGAAAAATATGATGCGCGTAAAGACCTGGCGCCTCGCGACATCGTAGCCCGTGCCATAGATAATGAAATGAAGATATCGGGTACGCCCAATGTATACCTCGATTGCCGGCATATGGACCGGGAAAAGTTCCTCCATCACTTCCCCAATATTTATGAAAAATGCAAAAGTGTAGGCATTGATGTGTTTACACAGCTCATACCGGTAGCGCCGGCGGCACATTATACCTGTGGCGGCATAAAAGTGAACCTGGATGGCGAAACCTCCATCAATAACCTGTTTGCCTGTGGTGAGTGTAGCAGCACCGGCTTGCATGGCGCCAACCGCTTAGCCAGCAACTCGCTGCTGGAAGCAGCCGTATTTGGGAATCGCTGCGCCGGCAGGGCCGCTGAGTTATTTGATCATGCTCCTTACCAGGCCGGCATCCCGGACTGGAATGCGGAAGGAACTACCGCTCCAAGGGAAATGATCCTGATCACACAAAGCAGGAAAGAGCTGGAAGCGACCATGAGTGATTATGTAGGTATTGTCCGGAATGATGTGCGGCTGGCAAGAGCCATGCGCCGGCTGGACCTGCTGCACGAAGAAACAGAGCAATTGTATGATGCTTCTATTCTTTCCCCACAACTTTGCGAGTTAAGGAACCTCATCACTGTAGGCTACCTGATCGTGAAGAGTGCGCAGTTCCGCAAAGAAAGCCGGGGTTTACATTACACAACAGACTATCCTTCTAAAAGCGATATTCTACAGGATATAGTCCTGTAAAAAAGAGACAAAAAAGGCTTCCGTTCTGCCACATCTCGATCTACCCGGAGCTGTGATAAGGACGGAAGCCTGAAATATTTTTTTACTGCTACTGCTTACTCTTTCTTCATTACAATATTCACCATTCTTTTGGCAGAGGACCTGTTCAGGTTAAATTTCTTGAATGCGGCAGCATCACCACTTTCAATGTACTCTTTCAGGCTTCTTGCCTGCCCCGAAATCACGATCAGCGCAGCCTTTAAATCCCTTAGATACCTCACATCCACTTTTTTCATACTGCTTGAGTTATTACTCTCAAGGATTTGTGTATTGACTAAATGGAGTACATATTCGGCCGCTTTCAGTTGATGTAAAGACATATCAAATGCACTATCCTTACTCATATTTTTCGAAGTATAAAGATCCATCAGGTAGTTATTATTCTGATAGAGGCTATACACCATTATGCCACTTATTCCATCAAAAAGGTCCCCCGAAAAGTTTTCTACCGGCACATTTTGCTCACTTGCCTGCGGTTGTGCATAGAGGAAGTGGGTAACAAACAGGAGTAAACCGGTGAATAACATTTTTTTCATCAAATTGTAGTTCATTTTCATATTGATTTTAATTAAAAAGGGTTAAATCTTTACTTCATCTTTATTAGCCCGCTTCGACCAAAGCTTCTTTAAGTTCCATCGCATCATCTTTTTCCACCACGAGGTTTTCGATGATGAACTTTTGACGGGCAGGGGTATTGGTCCCCATATAATATTCTAATAGCTTCTGGATCGGCGCATCTTTACTAATAAGTACCGGGTCCTTTTTCATGTCTTCACCTATAAATTTACCGAATTCTTCCGGAGAAATCTCCCCTAACCCTTTAAATCTTGTAATTTCCGGTTTACCTCCCAGTTTTTCTATTGCTTTCAGTTTTTCTGCTTCGGAATAACAATAAATCGTTTCTTTTTTATTCCTTACCCGGAATAATGGCGTTTCCAGGATATAAACATGCCCGTTACGTACAATGTCCGGGAAGAACTGCAAAAAGAAGGTCATGATCAATAGACGGATGTGCATTCCATCCACATCGGCATCGGTTGCGATCACGATATTATTATAGCGCAATCCATCCAGCCCGTCTTCTATATTCAGCGCATGTTGCAGCAGGTTAAACTCTTCGTTTTCGTACACTACTTTCTTAGTCAGGCCGAAGCTGTTTAATGGCTTTCCCCTTAAGCTGAATACCGCCTGGGAATCCACATCCCTGCTTTTGGTAATCGATCCGCTCGCCGAGTCCCCTTCGGTAATAAATATGGTAGAGGCCAATTGTTTCACCTGGAATTCCTCTTTATTTTTTGCCGGGGCTTCCGCGTTCAAATGTACCCGGCAGTCCCGCAGCTTTTTATTATGCAAGTTCGCCTTCTTGGCCCTTTCATTAGCAATTTTACGAATGCCGGATAGCTCTTTACGCTCCCTTTCGCTTTGCTCAATCCGCTTTTTAATGGCTTCCGCTACCGGCGCGTTCTTATGGAGGAAATCATCCAGGGCCTTAGACATAAAGTCCAGCACGAATGTTTTCATGGATGGCCCGTCCGGCGCTACACTAAGCGAACCCAGTTTTGTTTTGGTCTGGCTTTCGAATACCGGCTCCTGGACTTTTACCGCGATAGCGGCACAGATCGTCTGGCGTATATCAGAAGCATCATAATCTTTCTTGAAGAAATCTCTTATGGTCTTTACATAGGCTTCCCTGAACGCCTGCTGGTGGGTACCACCCTGGGTAGTATGCTGCCCGTTCACGAACGAGTAGATATCCTCACCGTAAGCGCCGGTATGCGTGATCGCAACTTCGATATCTTCTCCCTTTAGGTGAATGATCGGGTAGCGCAGGTCATCCGCGTTGGTTTTGTTTTCCAGGAGGTCCAGCAACCCATTTTTGGAAACATATTTTTTACCGTTCAGGTAAATAGCCAGACCAGCATTCAGGTAGCAATAGTTCCAGATCTGGTTTTGAACATAGTCATTGATGAAGTGGTAATTTTTGAATACCGTATTGTCCGGCGTAAAAATTACTTCCGTTCCGTTTTCTTCCGAGGTTTTGGTTTCCTTACTTTCTGTGATCAGTTCCCCTTTCTCAAAAGTAGCGGTTTTGGTTTTACCGTCCCTGTAGGCGGTTACTATAAAGCTGCTGCTCAAGGCATTTACGGCTTTGGTACCTACCCCGTTCAAGCCTACTGATTTCTGGAAAGCCTTACTGTCATATTTTGCACCGGTGTTGATCTTACTTACTACGTCCACCAATTTTCCCAAGGGAATACCCCGGCCGTAATCTCTCACGGTTACCGTGCCTTCCTGGATGGTAATATTCACCTGCTTGCCGAAGCCCATGGTATACTCATCGATACAGTTATCCACCACCTCTTTTACGAGGATATAGATACCGTCATCCATACTGCTACCATCACCCAGCTTACCGATATACATACCCGGGCGCAGCCGTATATGCTCTTTCCAGTCTAAGGACTTAATACTACTCTCGTCGTAATTACTTGCACTCATATCTATAATAAAGTCAAAATTCTATCAATTAATTGGATAAGTTCCGAACGCGAAATTATGCATTTATTAGTTTATTCATTTAAAATACGCGTCCCATGCTTTTAATAAGGCTAAGCCATGCTCAGTAAGCACGGACTCGGGGTGAAACTGGATCCCGGTAACCGGGTATTTTTCATGACCAAAAGCCATCAGGCTTTGGTCATCCAGAGCAATCGCCCAGGGCTCGATACCCGTCTGCTCCAGGCGGGTCACGCTCAGGGAGTGATACCGCATCACCTTAAATTTATGCTCCAGTCCTTTAAAAATCCCCTTGCCATAATGTTCGATCTCACTGGTTTTCCCGTGTAAGGGATAGGGCGCCCGACCTACACTGGCGCCAAAAAACTGTGCGATAGCCTGGTGTCCCAGGCATACCCCCAAGATAGGGATTTTATCGTAAAAATAGCTGATTACTTCCATCGTGATCCCTGCCTGGCCGGGCGCTTTAGGGCCCGGGGAAAGGATAATTCTTTCCGGCGCCAGTTTAATAATGGCCTCCATATCTAAGGTATCATTCTGGATACATATTGTATCAGGATTGATCTGTAGCAGGTAATCCAGCAGGATATGGGAAAAAGAGTCGTAATTATCTATCAGTAGCCACATGGTCATTCTTTAAGGCAGGTGCCCGTCTATTTTATCGAAAAGCGCTTCCAGTTCCGCGTAACTACTTTTTACAAAAGGCAGTATAGTACCGAAAAATTCGAATCCCATAGGCGCGATGGGGGCAATAAGCGGGTAAGTAACGGAGGCTGCTTTCGTTTCCGGTTTAATTAAATTTACTTTGTCTCCGATCCACAGCACGGTACTAAAAACAAATGAAATGATGAGGATATACAAGGCCATGCCGGCCAGCCGGTTGAGCCAGCCCAGCCTTACTTTTTTCAGGCTGGAGTCTACCGTTTTCGAGATCAGGTATACCAGGAACAGGATCGCTGCAAATACGAGTATGAAAGAAAGTACCGGCAGCCAGGGGCTTATATCCGAATCTTTCTGGAAAAAATAACCGGATAGTTTACCCGAAAGCTTAAGCGCCCCTAAGGTGGCCACTATCATGGCTATTGTAGAAAATAACACCTGGACAATTCCTTTCCTATAGCCTTTAAAGCCATACCAGGTAAGGAGTGCCAGTAAAACAATATCTAATCCCATAATAACTCAAAAGTACAGATTGCCGGGTAAATGATACTTCATAATACTTTATTAAACTGGCTACCGGCAGGCAGGTTTAACTGTTTAATAAGGATAAAAAAGAAGGTGTCTAAAAGGTTACAAATTTGTCATATTGAGCTCCGTCGAAATATAGACAAATTTGATACTCAATTCTTGCCGCATTTCGACAGGCTCAATGTGACAAGAATTTTAGCTTTTAGGCACCCTCTTTAAAATATTCCTGAATATATTGATCAGTATATTATGCTAATAATTTTTTGACCATGTCGGCAACCGCTTTACCCTCGGCTTTACCAGCCAAAGCTTTATTGGCAGGGCCCATAACCTTGCCCAGGTCTGCCGGGGAGCTGGCGCCCACCTGGCTGATGATCTCTTTGATCGCTGCTTCTAATTCGGCTTCGCTAAGCTGGGCCGGTAAAAACTGGTTGATCACTTCGATCTCTTCGGCTTCTTTAGCGGCAAGGTCGGCACGGTTTTGCTGGGTGAAGATATCCAGGGAATCTTTTCTTTGTTTGGCCATCTTGGTCAGGAGTTTCAGCTCATCCGCTTCTGTAAGGCTCTCTTTTGCACCAGTTGCCGTTTGTTCTACTAATATAGCTGCTTTGATCGCTCTTAATGTACGCAGTGCTACTTCATCTTTTGCACGCATCGCCTCTTTAAGGCGTTCCATTATTTTTGCTTCTAAACTCATAATATTTGGGTTGTCGGTTGTATAAAGGGCAAAGTTAATCATTCTGCCGCTGAAAAAAACCGGTGGATTAAGATCGCCCAGCAAGGAATAAAAATAAAGTATAATGCATTACATATGCACTATTTATACTCGTAATGGTTTAATTTAAATTATACGTAAAATGCTGCATTACATCTAGCTTTTACTCCGGTCGAAATGACGCATTGAATAGTCGTATCGTTTACAAAAATGCAAATAAAAAATCAGCTGATCTTGCTCCAGGGCATAGGCTGCCCTTTCCGGGTTTGGTGGAGCGCCAGGTAAAGTAAACGGTGATCCGGTGCGGCTAATTGCGGATCATTCGCCAACAACTGTTCAGCAGCGACTTTTGTGGCTTCTACAATAGCCGCATCCTGGACGATATCAGCGATTTTAAAATCCAAAGCTCCGCTCTGCCGGGTGCCATACATATCCCCCGGGCCTCTCATTTTCAGGTCTTCTTCCGCAATCACGAAACCATCCGAGGTCTGTGTCATGATACTCATACGCTGCCGGCTTTCTTTAGAAAGCTCAGTTGAGGTTAATAAGATACAATATGACTTTTCACTCCCCCGCCCTACTCTCCCCCGCAGCTGGTGCAATTGGGAAAGACCAAAACGCTCCGCGCTTTCGATCAGCATAACAGAAGCATTGGGTACATTCACTCCTACTTCGATCACGGTTGTCGCCACGAGGATATGCGCCTCGCCCTTTATGAAGCGTTGCATATTGCGCTCCTTGTCCCCCGGATCCTGCCGGCCATGTACCATAGCTACATTATATCTCGGGTCGGGAAAATAGGTTTTCACCTGCTCGTAGTTGGCCATCAGGCTTTCATAGTCCATCTTCTCGCTCTCATCGATCAAAGGATAGACGATATATATCTGCCGGCCGTTGGCAATCTCATGCCGGATAAAATCCATGATCTTAGGCCGGTAGTTGTCAAAACGATGCATCGTGATAATAGGCTTGCGGCCGGGCGGTAATTCATCAATGACAGAAACATCCAGATCGCCATAAATAGTCATGGCAAGAGTTCTGGGTATCGGCGTGGCGGTCATCACCAGGATATGAGGCGGCAAGCTATTCTTCTGCCAGAGCTTGGCGCGCTGCCCTACCCCAAAGCGGTGCTGCTCATCAATTACTGCGAGGCCCAGGTTTTTAAAGACCACTTTATCTTCCAATAGGGCGTGAGTGCCCACCACAATATGCACCGTTCCGTCTGCAAGTCCCTGCATGATCGGTTTGCGTTGTTTTGCTTTAACCGAACCGGTCAGTAAAACAACATTTAACGGCATATCCTCCAGTAGTTTACTGATCCCTTCATAATGTTGCTGTGCCAGTATCTCTGTAGGTGCCATCATGCAGGACTGGAAGCCATTATCCAGGGCCATCAGCATACTCAGTAAGGCTACGATCGTTTTACCGCTGCCTACATCTCCCTGCACCAGGCGATTCATCTGCCGGCCGCGTAAAGTATCTGTCCGGATATCTTTGATCACCCGCTTTTGAGCATTTGTAAGGGGGAAGGGCAGGTATTTTTCATAAAAGTCGTTGAAAACATTGCCGATACTCGGGAATGAAAAGCCGGCCTGGCTTTTATTGCGCAGGTTGCTCTGGCTGATCTTCAACTGGGCAATAAATAATTCTTCCCATTTCAACCGGTGACGCGCCCGCGAAAGCGCCTCCGCGTTTACCGGGAAATGTATTTGCTTCAGAGCTTCGAAGCGACCCATTAATCCATATTGCTGCAGCAGTGACTGGGGCAATGTTTCATACACATCATAAGGCTGTATTTTTGAAAACAAGGCCTGCGTGATCTTTGCAAAATTCCGGTTGGTAATGCCTTTGGCTCTTAGCTTCTCAGTAACGCTATAGGTCGGCAGCATGGTTTCGGTTTTCTCCTGAGCACCAACTTGTACTTTTTCCAGCTCGGGATGGGTAATGGTAGGAAAACCGTTGAAAAAACTGAGTTTCCCGAAAACCGTATAAGCAGTATTAGCCTGGATATTTTTGGTCACATAACTAATGCCCTGGAACCAGACCAGCTCCAGCTGTCCGCTGGGGTCATATAAAGTAGCAGTAAGTCTTTTCTTAAACCCGGTACCATGCTCCTGGAAATTCATAATGATGCCCTTCAGCTGTACCCATTCCTGGTCGGGTTGCAAAGAACCTATGGATTGAACCTGTGTCGTATCCAGGTAGCGGTAAGGAAAATAATGCAGCAGATCATTGAAATTGAAAATACCAAGTTCCTTCTGTAACAGCACAGCTTTAAAAGCACCTATACCTTTCAGGAACTCTACAGAGGTCTGCAGTGCTGCTTCGCCAAAATTCAATGTCGCCAAGAGGTTTAAACTTTATTGTTTCAATAATCGGATGGAAATTCAAAAATAATAAAATTAAGCCCTGCAGAAAAATAAAACGGCTGCAGGTCTGCAGCCGTTTCTTATTATTTAACTATAAAAATTGAAAAGCACTATAGGTTAAAATTTATAGGTATAGCTTAAAGATAAGTTAGTACCGGGTCTGAATTCCTGTAATATCCAGTCTTTGTTAGCCTGGATCCTGCCATCCTGGAAGGCGGAACCCCCAAATTTACCATCAGCGTCCTGGTCGAAATAGAAACGGTAAGGGTTATTCAGGATATCTCTTACATTCAGTTTGAACTCGCTTCTTTCACTCACCTGGTAAGCTACCTGGAAATCTAAAACATTTCTCGGGGACTCATACACATCTCCAAAACGCTTATCTCCTACCAAATAGATCCTTTGGCCAAATA
The DNA here is from genome assembly GCA_016786705.1 of Taibaiella sp. Classification (GTDB taxonomy): domain Bacteria; phylum Bacteroidota; class Bacteroidia; order Chitinophagales; family Chitinophagaceae; genus Edaphocola. The sequence goes on along the minus strand of JAEUVV010000006.1, from coordinate 588,136 downwards.
CATTATAACTTGCCGTTAAGTTCAGTTTTTTGTTTACAGACTGGTAAGAAAGGCTTGCATTCACCATATAAGGCGACTGGCCGGCCAATGGTCTGCTGGAAGATTCAATATTGTTAATGTACCTAACCGGGTCAAGGTTCATCCTGGAATTGATGTAAGCAACATTCGCATAGATAGTGAACTGGTCCAGCAAGTCGGATCCCAAAAATCCTAATTTCTTACGGATCTCAAACTCAACCCCGATATTTCTTGCTGAAGGGAAGTTAACTGTAGTGATATCATAAGCACTGTTACCACCCGCTAATCTTTGCTCAATAGGGTTATTAAAATTTTTGTAGAATACGGAACCGGAAATGATCTCGCCGGGAGTAATGAAATATTCGTACTTGATATCAAAGTTATTGATCGTAGTGCGTTGCAACATCGGGTTACCGTTGAAGTTGGCACTCAATTCATAATCATAATAAGACATCAGGGCTAACTCCCTGAACTCGGGACGGGCCAGGCTTCTGAAATAAGATGCCCTGAAATTAGTTTTATCATTTACCGCGTAAGTAAGGTTCGCAGAAGGTAATACGTCCCACCAGAACTGGTCTACATATTTTTTAGAGGTAGTGCTCAGGTCTGTTTTATACGCTTCAAATCTGGCACCCCATACCAATCTCAATTTTTCATTGATCTTGTTGTCCATCATAGCATAAGCGCCGCTTGTAATGGAAGAAGCTGTGTAAGCGTCCTGCTCGTTGGTTTGATCGGCTAAATCGAAATAATGGTTATTAATATTTTCAGGCGTGAACAACTGGTCCAGCGGGCTTGCTTTTGCGCTTTCTGGAATTGTATTGTTGTTGTAAACGGCACCGATATAACGGTTGGAGAAATCACGGTAACGGTATTGGCCAAAGGCGCCCACTTTTACATTGGATTTCTCAAACAGGTCAACCGGGATGGAGTAGTTTACATTCGCATTGACAATAGACTCACCCAGTTTAGAGAATAAACGGTTGTTTGCTTTCCCTAAAGTTCCCAGGTCGGCGGTAAAGTCCTGGCCCAGGCCTATGACTCTGCCATAAGATACTTTCTTTTGGTCCGGCTGGTTATTGCTGATATAGTTGTAAGAAGCCAGCCAGTTCAATTTATTCTTTTTACCAACCTGGTGTTCCCCGGCAAGGGTTGTTTTGAACAATGATTTTTGTACCAGGTCAAACGCGTAATAGTTGATATCGCTGGAACGGCCTATGTTGACGCCTTCACGCACCAGGAGGTTATCATCGAAGTTGCGGTTAAATAAGGTCTTCCAGCTGATCTTGCTTTTGCCATAATAATAACCCATATTAAACACCCCGCCTAAGCTGGTAGAATAGTTATATACGTTATCCGTATAGTTGAAATCATCATACTGGCGCAACACATTCGGCCTGATATTTTCACTATGATTATAGTTCGCCGCAGCAAAGAAGCCGAATTTTTTACCGTTACCTAATGGATAAACGCGGCCCATCCCTAACTGTATATTAGCTGCAGGCATCGCTTTCCTGTTGTTGATCGAATAATCGTTATTCAACATGGAAAGATATTCCGCGCTTTTCTGGGAGCTTAAAGGACCTTTTTGAATATCCCGGTCAGAAGGGAAATTTTTAGGCAGCTGGCGACCACCATCAAATCCTAAAATGTCGGTACTGCTTTTATAACCGGTCTTAAAATCTTTAAAAGTAGACGCGGTGTTCATGCCGGTACCAATGCTGATGCTATTAAAGTTATCATTCGGCACTTCTTTGGTCAATACATTGATCACACCACCGGCAAAATCTGCTGGTAAATCAGGTGTTCCCGCTTTTGTGATAATGATATTATCAATTACAGTAGAAGGAATGATATCGAAAGAGAAAGCTTTACGGTTGGGCTCGGTACTGGGCAGCACGGCATCATCCACCAGCGCGGTATTGTAACGGTCGCTTAAACCTCTTACGATTACAAATTTGTTATCTACGATAGTAGTACCGCTCACCCGTTTTAATACATCCGCGGTATTCTTATCCGGAGTACGCTTGATCATCTCCGCAGAAATACCATCAGATACTGATGCCGCGTTCTTCTGGGCGCTGAACAATGAATTGACGCTCTCTTTATTGTAAAAACTTACCACTACTACCCCATCCAGTTCATCACTTTTCGTTTCGTCCATTAAAATGTTGAAGGCTTCAATAGGTTTGTTGTCTGTGACAACTACGCCTTTGATTTCTTTGGTCTGGTAACCTACATACTCAACTACCAGGGTATAAGCGCCCGGCTTAAGTTCAAGCTCGTATTTACCGTCAATGTCTGTTACCGCATAAGCAACTTTCGGTTCTGTGCTGTCCTTTGCATAGATACTGGCACCGATAAGGGTTTCGTTCAATTTTCCGTCAGAGATCGTGCCGGAAATTTTGCTTGTAGAAGTTTGTGCATAAGCCGCAGCAGTGGTGGCCACTATAGCTATTGCCGTTAATGAAGTACGCATAAATAATTGGTTAGGATAATCTTTTTAATTATGCGTGCAAAGGTTTGAACTTAATATTACCAAAAAAGCAACTAATTGTTATGGAATTATTAAGTACTTATTAAAATGGCTTTTTCGGGGAATTAAAAATCTTTTAAAATACTGCCTGCAATAGTATATGATTTCAATTTAGCGTCGAAATTGTAAATATTTCCGGAAACAATGATTTCATGCGGCTTAAGAGCTCCGACAAATTCGCTTAACTTCTGGCGCAACGTATCCTTGCTGCCGACAAATGTCCTGGCGGCCATCCGGTTTAAATGAACTAATGCTTCCTGCGGCAGGTTATCGAGGGTAGTTTCCTCCGGCGGTAACAAAGGTTTCCGGTTATCGGTTAATATATTAATGAAGGCCTGGAAATGAGATAAGGATAAAAAATGCGCTTCATCATCGGTATCAGCCCCTATAATATTAATACATACCATTTTGTAAGGCTGCTCGCACACTGTTGAAGGCATAAACTGTTCTTCATAGATCCTCATGGCTACTTCCAGTTGCCCCGGTGCAAAGTGCGCGGCAAAGGCATAGGGAAGACCGAGCTTAGCAGCCAGGAAAGCGCTATCGGTTGAAGAGCCCAATATGTATAAAGGCACATCAGCACCCTCTCCCGGTATAGCCCGTACTGACGCATTTTCATTAGCTGCGCTCATGTACTGCCTTAAATCTGCGATATGCTTTTCGAAATCATAATGCTGTTCCAGCTGCCCCCTTCTTAATATGCCGGCCGTATGCATATCCGTACCCGGCGCGCGGCCCAGGCCCAGGTCAATACGCCCGGGGTAAAGACCGTCCAGGGTACCAAACTGCTCCGCTACCGATAAGGTACTATGATTAGGGAGCATAATACCACCCGAACCGACCCGCAGCGTTTTGGTATGACCGGCGACATGCCCGATCAATAAAGAAGTAGCCGCACTGGCCACATTAGGGAAATTATGATGCTCCGAAAACCAGTAGCGGGTATACCCCAGGGCCTCCACATGTTGTGCGGCCAACACTGATTTTTCGAATGTTCTTTGAATGTTATCGCCCTGCACAATAGTTGCCAGGTCCAGAACCGAATATTTAATACTCATCTTTACGCTACTAATTAATAATTACCGGGCTGTCTCGATCAGTTCAGCCATGGCCTTTATCCACACCTCTTGCGTATTCATACAGGGAATATAATCGAATTCGTCCCCGCCCAGTTCTAAAAATTCTTCTTTAGCCCGCAGCTCGATCTCTTCCAGGGTTTCCAGGCAGTCGCTTACAAAGGAAGGACAAACTACCTTAAGCTTTTTAATGCCCTTAGCCGGCATTTCCGGCACTACAGTCTGTGTGCTGGGTGTAAGCCAAGGGTCCCTGCCCAGGCGGCTTTGATAAGCCTGCTGTACCCGGCTCTTATCCAATTCCAGCGCTTCCGTTACCAGCTGGGTAGTCCGCGTGACCTGGTGACGGTAGCAGGTATGATGTGCAGGATTTGCTACAGAACAGCAGTCCTCCACAAGCAAGCAGTGCTTACCCGAGGGGTCTGTTTTAGTGACGTGCCGCTCCGGTATACCGTGATAGCTGAACAGTAACTGGTCAAAATCATCCTGCAGGTAAGGCCTCATACTTTCTGCTAAAGCGTTTATATAAGCCGGGTGATCATAAAAAGGCGGTACGACTTTCAGGTTAAAAGAATAGCCCAGTTCTTTTTTTGCCTCCTGCATATGAATGACCGCGGTTTCATAACTGCTCATGGCATAATGAGGGTATAACGGGAACAGGATTACCTCTTCCAGCTCCGGCTCTGCTTGTAACAAAGACTCATAAGCAGCCCTCGGTGTAGGGTTACCATACCTCATCGAGATACTGATGGGCATATCTACCAGTTCACTTAATGCTGCTCTTTGACGTTCGGTCAATACTACCAGGGGGGAGCCTTCTTCCCACCAGATCTGTTCATAAGCTTCAGCCGATTTGGGGGAACGGAACGGGACGATCAATAGCTTGACTAAAATACTTCTTAAGAGATAGGGTTTGTCAATCACTCTTTCATCCATCAGGAATTCCTTTAAATACTTTTTAAGATCCTTAACCGAAGTGCTATCCGGAGAACCTAAGTTCATTAAAATCAAACCCTTTTTTGCCATAAAACGCATATTCTTTTTAGAGGAAGCAAAGTTAGGGTATTATTTCACCTCTTAGCCTTTTTATGGTTATACCAAATGACAATATACCTATATGACAATACTATGACAATAAGACTTCCGGGTATAAATTAGATAGCGTATCTTTGCCAACGCGCCAGTCAAATTGAGATTGACCTTGAATTATGATGCTATTAGAAGAAAAAAACAGCTTACCGTTTTTTTGGTGTATTGGAATCAGCTACCATAATACTACTGTAGAGTTCAGGAGCCGCTTTGCGATTAATACAGCCATGTATGAGCAAATGCTTGAATCAGCAGCAGATTATGGTGTGTCTTCTTTGTTTGTATTATCCACCTGTAACCGCACAGAGGTGTATGGCATCGCTAAAGATCCCACCTTGCTGGCCGCGCTAATGTGCAAATTTACCTCTGGTGATTTCAAGGCTTTTAAAGAATTTGCTTATACTAAAAATGCTACGCTGGCCATCCAGCACCTTTTTAATGTGGCGGCAGGCATAGATTCCCAGATACTGGGAGACTACGAGATCGTGGGCCAATTGAAAATCGCGCACAGTTTTGCTAAAGAACGCCAGGCTACCTGTGCTTTCCTGGATCGCCTTTTTAATACTGTTTTACAATCTTCAAGGGCCATCAGGAGCCAAACCGAGCTTAGTTCCGGCACTGTCTCTGTAGCCTACGCGGCTATACTGTTCTTAAAAGAACATGCTTTAACGCTTGAAGAGCAAAAAATCCTGGTAATAGGCACCGGTGACATCGGGAAGAATACCTGTAAAAATCTCTTACAGGAAAATAAAAATCTTCACCTCTCTGTTATTAACAGGACGGAAGAAAAGGCGAAAGCATTTGCCGAAGAATTAGGCATCAATGTCATCCCTTTCGCACAAATGCAGGAAGCCATTAACCAGAGCAATATCATTATCGTAGCGACCAATGCGCCCCAACCGATCGTGGTACCTGAACTGATCGACGCAGACACTTTTAAAATCATTATAGATCTTTCTATCCCGAACAATGTGAGTGCAGAACTCGGCTTAAGGGATAAGATCACCCTGGCCAATGTAGATGACCTGTCTAAGATCAATGACGCTACTTTGAAAAAACGCCAGGAAGAGGTACCTAAAGCCAAAGCACTGATTGCTTACTATGTACATGAGTTTGCAGAATGGTATATCATGCGCCAGAATGTACCTGTGCTCAAAGCCGCAAAAGAAAAGATCCGGGAGCTGAACGGACAGCTGTGTACCGCTATTGAAAGCGCCGATCTAAGCGATAAAGTGCAGAAAGTACTGAACAATATGGCACTTAAGCTGAAACAGGAAGGACGTCCCGGCTGCACTTATATAGAAGCCATTAATGACTACGTGCAACTGACACCGGCTGAAGCCATGAACGGGCTTAATCAAAAAATGTAAGCTTCTTTTTTACAAAAATCACAAACATTTTTGCATATCGATAATATGCTTTCAACAGGCATAAATACTATCTTTATGCCTCCAAATTTTTAAACCGATCTCTTGGCTTTATTTGAATCATTTACAGCAAACCTGGAACAACAGGAATGGCGGTATGCCAAAGTAATCCTGGCCGTCAGCGGCGGTAGCGACAGCATGTGTATGGCGCAGCTGTTCGCCAATGCAAAACACTATTTTACAAAAAGTCCCTATGGCCTGGCCGGGTTTGATTTCGTGATCGCCCATTGTAATTTCCAGTTAAGAGGCGCCGATTCAGAGCAGGACGCCGCATTGGTAAAAGAATGGGCAACCGTTAACGGGGTACCTTATTACCAGAATACTTTTGATACAGCAGGCATAGTTGCCGAAGAAGGTAATGTGCAGCTCGTGGCGCGCAGGCTACGGTATGAATGGTTTGAAGCCTTAAGAAAAGAGCTGAAATTTGACTATATCGCTACCGCGCATCACCAGCAGGACAGCGTGGAAACACTCCTGATGAATTTCTTTAAAGGTACCGGTATTGAAGGGCTGCACGGCATTTTACCAGAGAAAGGGCGCGTCATCAGGCCATTGCTTACCTTCAACAAAACAGAACTTACTGCTTATGCCACCCTGGAAAATATAAGCTGGCGGGAAGACGTTTCAAATCAAAAAACTGATTACCTCAGGAATAAAGTCCGGCTGGAACTATTACCGGCAATTGAGCACATCTTTCCCAATGCGGTAAACTCGATCTATCAAAACAGTCTACGCTTCGGGGAGATTGAGCAATTGTATAAACAATCTATCCAGGGATACCGGAAAAAACTGGTAGCGCAAAGAGGAAAGGACCTGTATATACCATTAAGAAAACTGGTACACTGCCAGCCGCTTGCTACAATCGTCTATGAGCTCCTGAAACCTTTCGGTCTTGGGCCGGGCCAGCTACCTGATGCTTTACAACTGATCGATAGCGACTCCGGGCGGTATATTAACTTTGATAAATACCGCTTACTCAAAGACCGTAATTTTTTCATCATCACTCCCATTGAAGCAGGCTATAGTGAAAACATCCTGATCGAAGACCGGATCACTCATATCGAAAGGGAGCAATTCACGCTTAAGTCAAAAAGGGTAGATGAAATGCCCAAACCCGCCCAGATAACGACATCGGAGGCTTATATTGACGCAAAAGCTTTAAGCTTCCCTCTGCTACTCAGGCCCTGGCGTATGGGCGATTACCTGTACCCTATCGGTATGGGCATGAAGAAAAAGAAAGTCAAAAAATTACTGATCGACCTGAAAATACCCCAGCATGAAAAAGAACAGGTATGGGTGCTTGAGTCTAATAAAAAAATTGTATGGGTTTGCGGCATCAGGAGCGACGAGCGCTTTAAAGTAGGCCCCGCTACAAAAGATATCCTACATTTACATTTTCAAAAAAACAATACCTAAGTTTAGCTAACATGGACGTATCAGCATTATACGAAATTTATAAAGCTCACCCTTCGGTGCAAACCGACAGCCGGAAGATCCAGGCGGGCGACCTGTATTTTGCCTTAAAAGGAGATCGCTTCAATGGCAATGATTTTGCCCTGCAGGCTTTGCAGAATGGTGCGGCTTACGCGATAGTAGATGAAACCGGGGCTGCTCATAACGAGCAATGCATTCTCGTGGAGGATGTATTAAGCAGTATGCAGCAACTGGCGCTGCACCACAGGCGGCAACTGAACATTCCTTTTATAGCCATTACCGGCAGCAACGGCAAGACTACAACTAAGGAGCTGGTCAGCCAGGTGCTAAGTGCCCGATTCAAGACTTATGCTACAGTAGGTAATTTGAACAACCATATTGGCGTTCCCCTGACCCTGCTAAGCATAAAAGAGGATGCGGAAATGGCTATTATTGAAATGGGAGCGAATCACCAGAAAGAGATTGCCTTTTACTGCACTATAGCAGAACCGAATTATGGCCTGATCAATAATGTAGGCAAAGCCCACCTGGAAGGTTTCGGCAGCCTGGAAGGTATACGGAAAGGTAAGGGCGAGCTTTATGATTATATTCGTGAAATACAGGGTACTATATTCATCAACAGCGACCTGGACTACCTGGCGGAAATGGCCAAAGGTGTTGTACACCAGATCTCTTACGGGACCAGCAACGCCCATTATATAGGCAAAGCGCTTTCCGGCGACGGCTTATTAAAATTTGCCTTATTAAGCGCTAATATGGAAACCACGATCCAAACCCAGCTGGTAGGTGATTACAACCTGCCCAATGCCCTGGCCGCGATTGCCATCGGGGCGCACTTCGGTATGGATGTAGACACCATTAAAGCGGCACTTGAGGCCTATACGCCCTCTAACAGCCGCTCTCAACTTTTGCAAAAAGGCAGCAATACCATTATCATGGACGCTTACAATGCCAATCCCAGCAGTATGAAGCTGGCGGTGGAAAATATGGCCGCATTGCAAACCCCAAAAACAAAATGGTTGTTTTTAGGTGCCATGAAAGAAATGGGTGAGAACTGCCGGCTCGAACACCAGGCATTGACAGACCTGGTGAAGGCTTTGGGCTTTGAACATGTAGTGCTTGTCGGTAAAGAATTTGAAACTACGGCACATAACTTCCGTTATTTCGAAAATGCTGGCCTGGCAAAGCTTTGGCTGGAAGAAAACCCACTAAGCAATGCCAGCATCCTTATCAAAGGATCAAGGGGCTCCAGAATGGAAGAAATTTTACCTGCTTTATAAGTTAAATCTTAATCAATGGACAATAATGCTGTAGAAGTGGTCGGATATGTGGCAATGGCCATCCTCGTAGTTTCTTTTATACCCAGAGAACTGCGGTGGGTAAGGATTATCAACTTTATCGGCTGTGTTTTATTCGTGATTTACGGAATCCTCTTAGGTTGGAAGTATCCGTTAATTATCTCCAATGGTATCATCGCGATCATTCAATGCTACCACTTGCTCAGCAAAAAGAAGGCTGCTACAACAGAAAATCATTAATTTTACGGGATACTGAATTTAATCCGATATGAAGCAACTCTATTTTGTAATCTTAATTGTACTAGCACAATTTGGTGTGACGCAGGCACAACCCGTATCTGCATTTGTCAACTTCCAGAACCAGTTCATGGCCTGGGACAATGGTATAGAACGCAGGATAGAGAGCCTGATCCCTATAAAATACAAAGTCGGTCGCGTGGCCATCCCTTATATTGACAATACCAGCAATTTCAAAATATACAGCAAAGGCGGGGTACAGCAGATCAACCAGGGATTTACTACTGATTTTACGGTTACCGATAACCTGGTAGCTTACCGCAACAATAATGCCCTGTTTGTCTGGGAAAACGGCAAATCGACCAAATTATCCAATTATATCGCAAACTATTCTGTAGGTGATAGTGTTGTGCTGTTTTTTGACAACGTACGCTCACTCTATAAAGCCTATTATAATGGTGAGATCTACGAAATTGAAAGCTTCCTGGGCGCTACGAATATCCTGAACCTCGATACCAATGCCGTTAATGACGGCTCCAGTATTGCTGCAGGGCAGCTCCCTTCTGTTAAAGTGTCTGATAATATCGCCGCTTTTGTTACTTACGCCAACCGGTTTAAGATATTCTACCATGGAGAGATGATCGAGCAGGAAAACTTTACGGTGACCAGCTTTGATGTGGGTCGTAACCTGGTCGCTTATGTAGATGCCAACAGAACCTTTAAAGTATTTCATAATGGCAATACCGAAGAGATAGAAAATTTTCCACCGGCAAGCTATAAAGCCGGGGACAATGTAGTGGCCTACGTTTCCAATGACGGCTATTTTAAAATTTATTACGAGGGAGAAGCATTGGAAGTAGGTTATTTTTCACCTGAATATTACCGGGTATCGGACAATGTGGTTTCTTATAAAGATCCCAGCGGCTATTTTAAAGTGTTCTACAAAGGCAAAGTATATACCCTGGACGCTTTCCACCCGGGCAATAATTACGTAGCCCAATATAATTCCCTAGTATACACCAATACCGCGGGTATGATCCGTATGTTCTCTGACGGTGAGGTGTACGATGTGACCAATGCCCAGGTAGCAGAGTGGCGCCTGGATTATGATGTATTACAATATCGCTTCGGGCAGAATATGTACAAGATTTTCTACAAAGGGAAAACTCAATAATTATTTACTCTTAAAAAATAGTCCCGCAGAGCTCCTGCGGGACTATTTTTTTAATCCTCATGTGCACGGAAAACCATTAAAGGCACATCGGTATGAAAAGCTAATTGCTTCGTCACAGAACCTTTAAACAGGGATTGCAGGAAGCCATGTTTATGGGTTACGGCGATCAGTAACTGGATATTGTTGTCGCTGACATAGTGAATGATTGAGCTCACTACATTTTCGTTACCGAGGTAGACAATATGCGCTTCGATATCATCAAACATCCGGTGACTGGCGGTAACACCGGACTGTATATCTACAGGCTGTGTCCGGTAGTCGTCATCGGCAACATTCAGGATCGTGAGTTGGGCGCCCAACTCACGCAACATATGCTTGATCTCCTGGTAAGGTGTTTGCTCTATCATACCGGCTTTGAACCTGAGCGACAAAGCCACATTGCTTACACTGGTAAAATCGGCCTTGGAAGGTACTATGAGGACCGGCACCGGCGATTCGCTGGCCAGCCTGTAGGTATTACTCCCGATGAGTTTCTGCTCAATCGTATTCTTTCCCGTAATGCCCATCACGATCAGGCCTATATTTTCCTTGGGGATCAGGGCCAGCACCTCCTCTATGAGGAAGCCGTCTGAAATAATTTTATCTATTTCCAGGTCTGCAGGCGCGATCTGGTTCAGCTCATGCTGCAAGGCGTTAAGGTCCTCTTTCATATTTTCTAAAAGTACTCTGGTCGTTTCGTAAACGACTTCCGCACCCTGGTCTAATATCTGGTAGGAACCACCATAGGTATGAAACAGGATCAATTTCTGGGCCTTAAGCTGCCTGCTCATGCGCACGGCATAGCGGGCTGCATTTAAGGAAGTGGTTGAAAAATCTACTGGTACAAGTATCGTATGCATAAAAATTGGTTTTGAGGCTTTTATTAATTACAAATTAAGAAAATTTAACAAAGAAAAGACATGATATAAATCAGGATTGATAAAAACTTAACAGAAAGTAAGATTCTTTATTATGAGACAGCAGAAAAGAGCCCGACAAAAATGATTACTACACACTCAGGGAAATAAAAAATCCCTGGCGCTTAACTGCCAGGGATCTGTCGTCCCGGGAAACTATATATGTTTATAGCTTACTTTTTAACTCAAAATCAATTTAATGGAACTTAGTTTGTTTCAAAATATTATTTTCCGCTACGTTAATATTATTGTTTGATCAGTTTATAGCTGGTCTCCCGGCCGCTTAGTATTACTTTCAGCAGGTATACTCCTGCAGGCAGCTCTCCGCTTCCGATATCAGCCTTAAACAGCACTTGCTCTATTGTCCTTACTTTCCTCCCCGTCGCATCGTATAGCTCCAGCCTGGCTGCTTCTGGTGCCGGGATTTCTACCGTCCAGCTGCTATGCGTCGGATTCGGGTATACTGCTATCGCCGTGGACAAAAGATCCGGAAGGGCGGCATTTACTGTATAATAATCATTGTAGTCGTTATTGTCAAACCATACTGGCTTAGACATAAAGTGGCTCCCACAGCTATTCTGTGTTTTCAGCCATACCTGTCGGCTAGGCGCAGTTCCATTTTTATATACGTTGTAAAAAACCTGGTTATGATCGGTATAGTTGGTGCCATCGATACTCCATGAGATAGCCGTGATGGCCGGGCTATTAGGGTTTACTTCCAGCACTTTACCTTTACCGGCCGGGCCTGTGATGTCATACCTGGAAACCGTGAAGCTGTAACCCGCGCCGGAAGAGAAGATCATTTTTTCCTCAAGGTTAGCCCCACAGGGGTTGTTAATAATTGCTTTAACAAAAGCAGCGCCATGATTGAGCGACTTTACGGTAATGGAGCTATTATTCGAGCTCATCAGTTGCAACAATCCGTTTGAATACTCCCAGCTCACCGTCTGACCGGGCAGGAGGTTGTAGTTGTGGTAAAACGTTCTGGTACTCCCGATGCAAAGCGGTGTGTTCAGGTCATTGTTCACCAGTAACATGGCTTTGCAGATTTTAGGACAATTTGCCTGACCTCTCTCTATCTCCTGGGTGATCCATTGCGCCGAGGCATCGGTTATAGTTACATGGGGCTGATTGGAAGATGGGGTGTAATAGTTGTCAAAAGGTATCTGGTTACTGCATACAAGATTGTTCGTGCCCAGGTTCTGTCCCCATTCAAAGTTGCGGTTGTTATAGCCCAATGCGCTTACGGTAGGAATAAATGTATTGTAATCCCCGGCATTGGCATGAAGCACCCCGATGCCGTTCAGCGGCAGATTGATGAACCATATTTTTGTATTGTCCACCCGAAACTGGCCGGTGGTCATTTCTTTGGTCAATTGGCGGCTTACATCAAACAGCCCCCCTGAGGCCCCGTCAAGGTTACCCCAGCCATTGGTAATGTGGTGAAAAATGTTCATGGCTTGCTTGGTGAGGATATGGCCATAAAAGACCTTGCTGGAAAAGTTATGGGCCGTAGAGTATACCTGCAGCTTGGCAAGCCGGGTTCCCTGCGGGGGCACACCGCCGCCAGCTTTGGTGATCTCGTAGTCTATAAGGGTGCTCACAGAGGGTTGCCAGGCCATATTGCGCGAACCATTGACCAGGGCTACTTTTCTCAACTGAGTAGGATAGCCCATGTTATCTATGGTGCTTTGCCAGGTCTGGCGGAAAAGGTCATTTTGTGTGGCCAGGGGGTAGTGATAGGTCCAGCCGTTTTGCGTCAGTGACTGGTTCGTTACCTGGTGGATCAGCATCTGCTTGGCCGCCGTGGAGCGGATGCTCTGCTCATACTGCTTTCTTGCATCTACAGACTCCTGTACATAGGCCGCATACAGGATGGCGGACTGCAGCCCTACCGGTATATTGGCGCCGTGGTTGGGACTGTCAAAGCTTACAAAGAGACGGGTATTATGGTTGAGATTGTTGTTCTCCATATATTTCAGCGCATAGCGCGCGATCTGGCCGCCCATGCTGGGGCCTACCACCACGATCTTTTCGGTACTGCCCACGGCCTGCAGGTCTGCATTTACCTTTTGGATGAGCCGGGTGAGCACCATAGCATTGCGCTCTATATAGTCTGCACCGCCATCCCGGTAAATGGGAACCGTAAAAGTATTACCGAATATGGTAACGCTTACTGATCCGATCTGGTGCTTAGGAAAATTGAGCACGATCACATCATATCCTTTATTCCGGAAGTCGTCTCCCAGGTGCTGGTTGGTACCATAGGAAAGCAATTCCCATATACCGTCGACTTTTTTACCACTTCGATTATATGAAGTTATATGCCTTTCATCTCCTGGATCAAATCCATCGATGATAATGATGGGCTTGCGGATGACCCTATGCGCATCGTTACAGGCTGCCCAGCCCCCGGCAGGCTTGCGGTAGAATACCTTGTACTCTCCATGCCCCTCTGCCGGGCCGGACTCGGTATAGCCCTGGAAGCGCAGGGCAGGCCCGGACGATAGTTTAAGAGGTATATCCCCACTATTACATAAATCTGTTGTAGTTGAGCTAAGCAGTACCAGGTTGCCGTTCTCCAGCAGCACTTCAAAGCGCTCGGCCAGGGTCAGCCCTACCCAATGCAGCTTGATGTCCAGCCTTATAGCAGAGTCTGTAATATTGGAGATATCCAGGGTAGCGAGCTCGCCGGGAGCTATGGAGATAGGCTGCTTGTCGCCGGCCTGTAATTCCATATAGCTCAGCTGCAGGCCGCTATTGTTCAGCTGCAGGCGCGGGTCGAGGTACAGCTTCAGCTCGCTACCGCTCACGCCATTGGTAGACAGTAGTGGTAGGTTGACCTGGTGGGCCAGGTAGGGATTGCCATCACCATCATACAGCAGGCTGTCGGCTCCACGGTAGATCGTGCCTGCATCAAATGCCTCGGGGTCTATACTGTTAAAGTCAAAGGCTATATAGCCCAGGCTCAGGGCATTGCGCTCCTGCTGGTTCTGGGTGATGATATGCTCTGCATATTCCAGTGGCAGCAGGTTGTCTTTATAATAAGCAGCGCGGTAGAGCTCGTCCCAGGCCTGCCGGGCATGGCTCAAGCCGGTAACAATGGCCTCATCATCTTTGCCCTTTAGCTGTGTGAGCCGGGCTATTGGATTGACCCGGTCATAGAGCACCCCGGTGCTTATCTTGTCCTTGTCGAGGTGCTGCATGAGGCTGTCCTGTATAGACTGGTACCCCATAAAAGATACGGTTGCATCGTCCTGAGCGGACGCGACAAGCCATGACGAGCATATACATGCCGCCAGCAGGTAGATTTTTTTCATAATCTTTGTTTTATAGTATATTAACTGGAGGGAATAATGGAGAATTTACCATTGGTGATATGGATAATGGTATCGGTAGGTACCCAATTGTTGCCTTCCACACGCATCTTATAAGCATCAAATTCAAAGGTTCCCGTCAGCTTGCCGGAAGTCCTTTCCGAAAAAATGATCCTTCCCGATAACGGCTGCTTAAGCTCATAATTGTTATCGGGAGTGTTGAACTTAATAATACTTACTTTATTAGATGTTCCATTTATAAGGACAGTATCCTGAGTAGGGATGTGGTTTCCAGAAAATGTAAATAAAAATTCACCATAAGCGACAGGATCTCTGCGACTATAGGCTTTAATAACGTAAGAAGTAGAACCAGAAGTCCCGGCCCCTAATGTTTTCCAATCTACAAATATTGAACTACCCTCTTCCTGAGGATAATCATAATAAACGCCGTCGGCGTAGAAGGAAAAGTATTCTTCGGGAGTCTTGGAATTATTTTTGTCCTTGTTGCAGGCCGCTATAGCCGGGAGGACAAGGCTTAGAAAGGCGATTTTTTTCATAAATTATAAGTTTGCTATTTCTGGTAATAAGATTAGATAACCTAAAGTTACAAAAAAACTTTGCAGCAAAGGCTAACAGTAGGTTAACGGGCAGCTATAACAGTATTCATGCTCTTAACTATGATGCGGGGATAATAGAGAATTTACCATTGGTGATATGGATAATGGTATCGGTAGGTACCCAATTGTTGCCTTCCACACGCATCTTATAAGCATCAAATTCAAAGGTCCCAGTCAGCTTACTGGAAGTCCTTTCCAAAAAAATCATCTTTCCCCTTAGCGGCTGCTTAAGCTCATAATTGTTATCGGCAGTGTTGAACTTACCAATACCAACAACATTGGTAATTCCATCAAGCTGAATGGTATCCTGGGTCGGGATATGATTGCCAGAAAGTGTGATATATATATTTCCATCCACAACAGGATCTTTAAATGTTCTTGCGGATAGTATATATCCTACTGTTGCCGAAGATGGTCCTGCAAATAATGTTTTGTTTTCTCCCAGCCATCCATTTTCTTTTTCCTGAGGATAATCATAATATACGCCATCGGCGTAGAAGGAGAAGTATTCTTCGGGAGTCTTGGAATTATTTTTGTCCTTATCGCAGGCCGCTATAGCCGGGAGGACAAGGCTTAGAAAGACGATTTTTTTCATAAATTATAAGTTTGCTATTCTATGAAGCGGGAATAATGGAGAATTTACCATTGGTGATATGGATAATGGTATCGGTAGGTACCCAATTGTTGCCTTCCACACGCATCTTATAAGCATCAAATTCAAAGGTTCCCGCCAGCTTGCCGGAAGTCCTTTCCGAAAAAATGATCTTTCCCGATAACGGCTGCTTAAGCTCATAATTGTTATCGGGAGTGTTGAACTTACCAATACCAACAACATTGGTAATTCCATCGAGCAGGATGGTATCCTCGGTCGGCATATGATTACCGGAGAAAGAGAATAATACGGTACCTTCAGCAACCGGATTCTTACGGCTATAGGCTCTTATTTGATAGCCCACTGTGGCTGAAGTAGGCCCGGCTCCTAATGTTTTCCAGTCTACAAATATAGTACTGCCTTTTTCCTGAGGGTAATCATAATACACGCCGTCGGCGTAGAAGGAGAAGTATTCTTCGGGAGTTTTCGAATTATTTTTGTCCTTGCTGCAGGCCGCTATAGCCGGGAGGGCAAGGCTTAGAAAGACGATTTTTTTCATAAATTATAAGTTTGCTATTTCTGGTAATAAAATTAGGCAACATAAAGCTACAAAGAAATCACGGCGCAAAGGCTAACAGCAGGTTAACGGGCAGCTATAACAGTATTCATGCTCTTACCTATGAAGCGGGAATAATGGAGAATCTGCTTTATTTCTATAAAAAATGACAATTAACTTGATGTTTTTAATCGCAATCGGCCTACTTTCGCGGCGTTTTTCAGCTCTTGAAATAAAAGAAATCGTTATAGATGAAAAAAATTTTACTTTCCCTTACCTTACTCTGCAGCTCCGCCTTCAGTGCTATGGCGCAGGTAGACAGTACCAGCCAGCAACTGGAAGATGTTGTTGTGCTTTCGGATAAATTGCAGATCCCTTTTAAAAAGCAAAACCGCAACATACAGATCCTTACCGCACAACAGATTGCCAAGATCCCCGCGAAATCGGTAAATGACCTGCTGGCCTATATTGCCGGGGTAGACGTAAGACAAAAAGGACCTAACGGCAGCCAGGCAGATATCGGCATTGATGGCGGCACCTTCGATCAGACCCTGGTCCTGATCAATGGTTTTAAGGCCAGCGATCCGCAGACGGGGCACAATATGATGAATATACCCATCCCCATCGACGCTATTGAACGTATAGAGGTCATCAAAGGCGCTGCGGCACGTATCTACGGCGTTAATGCCCTGATGGGCGCTATCAATATAGTTACCAAAAAAGATAAGGGTAACACATTTTCAGCGAGGCTTTACACCGGCTCTTCCTTTCAGAATGACGACACTACCGACAATATGTATGGCAGCTTCGGTACGCAACTCGTAGGACAAATGAATACGGGCCACTGGCAACACCTTGTAGGTGCAAGCTGGGAGCAGGGCAATGGCTACCGTTATAACACGGCTTATAGCAATACCCGGGTACTCTATACCGGTAAAGGCCAGTTAAGTAAGCATGCCGGACTGGAAATCCTGGGCGGCGTAGCCAACAGCGATTTTGGCGCCAATGCTTTTTACGCCGCCCCGGGCGATAAAAACGCGGAAGAGGAAGTGAATGCAACCTTCCTGGCCCTGCGCGCGCCGGTGCAGATTAACGGGCACTGGACCTTACGCCCTTCTGTAAATTACAGGAACGGCTACGACCACTATGTATATATCAAACAAAGGCCCGAGGTAAGCCAGAACAAACACCGTACCCACACCATTGATGCCAGCCTGGATAATACATTCAGCACCGGCTTCGGCAATATCGTAGTGGGATTAAACGTACGCAGTGAGCAGATAAAAAGTACCAACCTTAAAGATCATAGCAGGGTGAACTATGGCGCGTTCCTGGAATATCAATACCAATGGAAAGAGAAACTGGACCTTAACCTGGGCGCTTATGTAAATCAAAATACCGTTTACGGCTTTAATATTTACCCCGGTATAGATCTTGGTTACCAGATCAATAATAACCTGCGCGCCTTTGCTAATGCGGGGTATGGCCAGAGGCTTCCTACATTCACCGACCTTTACTACAAAGGGCCGGGTAACCAGGGTAATGAGTTCCTGGATCCTGAATATATGATCGGTTACGAGGCCGGGGTGAAATACCGGAAAAATGAACTGTATGCCAATGCATCTGTATTCCTTAAAAACGGCCGCGACTTTATCGATTGGGTAAGACCGGATACCGCCAGTGCCTGGACCGCACAAAATTTCACCAGCCTGAATAACCAGGGCATTCACCTTGATGCAGGTTATGTCAAAACCTTTGACCAGGTGCTATTACATATCTATGCAGGTTATACCTATCTCAACCCTAAAATCGGTACTATAACAGATGAAAGCAAGCAAGGCTGGATGTCCCAGTACGCGGTGAATGCGTTAAAGCACCAGGCGGTGTTCCGGATCAATGCTACCATATACCGGCACTTCAATATCGGTATCCACAACCGCTACCAGCAACGGCGGAATGCCGGTAACCCACTCAATGGATATGGCCGCAAACAATATATGCTTACCGACCTCAGGCTGGGTTACCAGATGAAAAGATTCCAGTTAAATGCCGATGTCAATAACCTATTTGATATTAAATATATAGAGTCCGGCGTAGTGCCTTTGCCGGGACGTTGGTTTACGCTTAGCCTCTTGTACACGTTAAAATAATAGTAAAGTTGTCACTTTCTTTTGACCACCGGCTTATTTTTCGTTAGATTCGCCGACTAACATAAATAATTAGAAGAAACAATGAAAAAAATTTTTACTTCGGTAGCAGTTATTGCTGCTTGTGCGGTTGGAGCTTCTGCTCAAAAAAATGTTGATTTAGCTTTGGATGTTACCAGCCATACCCAATTTGGCAGCTATCCTAATGTAGCAGCAGGAGACAGCATTGAGTTTACAATTAAAATTTCCAACTCCGGTACTCAAGCTGTTGAAGCTACAGATACCCTTACTTTCTGGATGCTTGGCTATACATTCAATAGAAGTGAGAATTTTACGCCTACCTATTTAAGCCGCAGGATTTATGGTTTTAACATTCCTGCAGGACAAAGTCAAGACTATACATTCAGTGTAATAAACGGTGGTGGTGTTATTATAGATGGAGATACTATTCAAAATATCTTCATTCCTAATGATACAAACACTTTGATCGTAGAAGTTTACGGTAGAGATCAATCCGGTACATTATTCAATGACCCGGGTGTAGATAACTCTAATCCAGATGCTGATGGTGCACTTACCAGTAACAATGCCGTAAGACGTGACTACATTTTAGGCACTCCTCCTACATCAGTGAAAGACCTGTTTAGCAAAAAAACAGAAGCTTTAAATGTTTATCCTAACCCAAGTAACGGTAATGTAAACGTTAAGCATGCTTTAACCACTGCGACTGAAGTATCGGTTAAAGTTACTGATATCGCCGGTCGTGTAGTATTTACACAAAACTATGGCAAACAAGCTGCAGGGGAGCAAACGTTCAACATGAACTTAGCGAACTTTGCCAATGGCGTTTACGCTATTGAATTAACTGCAGGTAGCCAAAGAGCAACAAGCAAAATCACTATTAAGAAATAATAATTCCAGTAGATAAAAAATACGGAGGCGAATAAAATCGCCTCCGTATTTTTTATGCCCAGTCTTTACTAATGGTCCGGACCAAAAAGCCCGCTATCGGGTAGATAGCGGGCTTTTCAAATAAGTTATTAAGATCAATGCCGGTTATAATCATCATCAAGCCTGATAATATCATCTTCACCAAAATAGGTACCGTACTGGATCTCTATAATCGTCAGGGGAATACTTCCTTTATTCTCCAGGCGATGCTTTGCTCCCTGCGGCACTCTGAATACCTCTGAAGGACCTAATACCGTAATTGCACCATCAAGGGTTACTGTCGCTTCCCCATCAATTACCGTCCAGATCTCTGAACGGTGATTATGATACTGGTAACTCAATCTTGCGCCGGGCTTTACTACAATTCTCTTTACTTTATGCGTAGGGGCATCTTCTAATACATAAAATTCGCCCCAGGGTCTATGCTCCATTTCCATGATAGTGTATAATTTACTTTAAAGCTCTATTTGCCGGCCAGTATACAGCAATTTCGAAAATTCTCAGCTTATTTACAAATTTTTTCTTAGGTATAATAAGGAGAGATCATCAGGTAAACCACCACGCCTGTTACCGATACATAAAACCAAAGCGGCCAGGTGTAACGAGCCAGTTTACGGTGACGATCGTTTTCCCCGATCAGCCCACGATATGCTGTAAACAATATAAACGGAAGAATAACCGCGGCAAGTACAATATGCGTGATTAAAATAAAATAATAGACATAGCGGATCACTCCTTCCCCACCATATTTAGTATCTCCCGCCCACAAGTGATGGCAGATATAGGACACTAAAAAAAGAACCGAACAAATAATCGCGGTTAGGATCAGGTTCTTATGTAACTTAATATTCTTGTTCTTAATCGCTACAAGTGCCGCAACCAGCAATAAAGACACTATACTGTTAATGATCGCGTTAGCCGCCGCAAAATTATGGACATCAAATCCAAACGGGTACGATACTTTAAGCACTTTACTATCCAGTAACACCACCGCGCCAAAAATCACCACCGAAACCAGGTAAATCAGGATTTTGGCCTTCTTGTCATTTTTTTTAATTGCTCCTTGCATCTGCTATTTCTTTTTACGTTTTTCCAGCTTTAAAAGGATGATATCATCCCCCACTTTAGAGATACTATTTATATCAAGGCCATCATAATAGCCCCTGATATTCCTAAAGGAATCCACTAATACAACTTGTTGGGAATGGATAAAATCCTCCGGGGTTTCCGCTTCCAGCTTTAAACCCAGCTCATTCTTGGCATAATTATAAATGCTGTCTTTATTCCCTGTCAAAAACCACCAGCGATCATGATGGGTGGTAAACCGATCAGCATAAGCTCTTAAAGCCGGTACCGAATCATTAGGATCTACCGAAATACTGACAAACTGTACAATATCCGTATTCTTCTTATTAAAGGATTTAAGTACTACACTGATATGGTCCGTCAGCTGCGGGCATACGCCCGGGCAGCGGGTAAAGAAGAAATTAATCAGCAATATTTTCCCTTTCAGGTCTTTATTCAGGTCTACCTCCTGGCCCAACTGGTTAACCAGCTTAATCCCGTTCAGTTTATGAAAGGTAGTATCGTACTGCATTTTCCCTTTTACTTCATGACTATCAACCGCTACCGGCCGGTAGTACTTCGGTATCTTGATCGCATGCGTTACCGAATCATTGTAATACAGAAAAAAAGAAAGCGGAAGCAAAATAGCCACCGCAATTCCTATTAAAAAACCTTTTGATTTTCTTTTTGAAAGCATTATTTACACTATGGCTTATGGTTACCCAAAACTGATTCTACGATGTGACCGAAAGTTTCACTGATCCTTAAGTGATAAACTGACTCTACCAACAATACGGTCGCTAACCATAAAATCAATACCAGGGGTGTAAGAATGAACTTGGCAAACATTTTTGTTTCATCGCCCAGGTGCATGAACACTTTTACGATGTAAAATGCTTTAAGCATGGTAAGCACAATGAAGTAAGCGATAATACTCAAATGGATAGCCATGTTAGAAATATCCGGGTTGCTTTTAAACAACATTAAACCTACCGTTACCTCGAAAATAGTGATGATCGTAAGTAAAAAAGTGATTTTCCAGATCTTCTTAACTTTTGCTTTGCTCTCCGCTGAATTAATATCTTCATGATGAGCTAAAACACCGGAATATAATTTAGACTGATCTCCTTCGTAAAGGTGAATTAGATCGTTTTCGTTATGATGATGATGAGACATATTTCTAATGAATTCTTAATTTAAAAATCAATTTTATCCTTAGTGCTCCTACGATTACAACAGGTAGAAGAAAGTGAATACAAATACCCAAACAAGGTCTACAAAGTGCCAATACAAACCTACTTTTTCTACCATTTCGTAGTGACCTCTGTGCTCATAGGTATTATTTACCACGTTCAACAGGATGATGATATTCAATACAACACCGGAAGTTACGTGTAAACCGTGGAAACCGGTAATGGTAAAGAAGTAGTTAAAGAAATCATGAGTAGCGCTTAGTGCCATTTCAGGATTGTTGGCCAATGTTTCCGTAACTAAAGGTTTATGCGTATTAAAATAATGTCCGAACTGTGACACCGGAGTTGCCTCAAGGCTCGGATGTGAACCCCACCAGGCGCCGGCATGATATAAGTGCGTCCATTCCCATGCCTGACAAGCCAGGAAGATAACGCCACCGATAATGGTCCAAAGCATCCATTTGATCACTCCTTTACGGTCATTGCAATGGCCCGCATGTACTGCCAATACCATCGTTACAGAAGATACGATCAGGACAAAGGTCATGAAACTTACAAACACCAAAGGAGCATCCCAACCAGAGAAGAATGGTACGGAGTGGAATACGTGGTTCGGATCAGGCCATATATCATGTAAGAAGCGGCTTGAGCCCATAGATGCCAATAAACCACTAAAGGTTAAAGCATCCGTTAAAAGGAAAAACCACATCATCATTTTTCCGTAACTCACCTTAAAAGGCGACTGGCCACCATTCCAAACTGAGGCCTTAGCATGTGCACCGGATTGTGTCATAATTTTGTAAAAACAGTTTAATTATATGTATAATTACCCAAGATTATTATAAATTGAGTGCAATTTAGCAAAGGAATTCCAATTAACTAATATTTTTGTTAAAATATTTTTTATTCTAATCTGGCTGAAACCCTTTTGTACTAACGATTCATCATCAAAAAGATGAATAGATATAACCAAAGAATATCGATAAAATGCCAATAAGTTCCCAGGATCTCCAGGCCTATCACTTTGCGTTTTTCTTTTGCTATTACCGCGTTCCTGATCAATACAATAATCAAAGCTACAACGCCCCCCAGAATATGTAAAAGGTGAGCACCGGCAATCACAAAAAAGAAGGAATTGCTGACATTACCGTTTATCCTGATATTCTGTGCATACAATTCTTTAAACCCCATAAACTGGAGTACCATAAAAGTAATGCCTAAAGCCAGGGTAAGCAGCATCATAATATTGTAGTTGCCGTATTGCTCTTTCTTAAACGCTTTCAGACCCAATAAATAGGTCAGGCTGCTGATTAAGATGGCGATTGTCGAATAGTAGAAAATAGCCGGCATTTCAAATGCTTCCCACATGCCCTGCCCTTGTCTTACCAGGTAGGCAGAGGTAAAGCCGGCAAACGTAAGGGTGATACTGCCGATCGCGAACCACATGGCGAACTTTTGGGGGTTCACTTTCCGGGTGGGCGCCTGTTTAGGCGTATCGTTTTGCATGAACTCTGTTGAATTTATTGTATCCATTATTCAGGAAATTATCTAGATTAAATTTTATCGTAGAGGAGTGCCAGTAACACTAATGGCAAGTAGAAAAAGGAAGTATACATCAACCCTTTAGCACTGGAATTATCGCTCCGCGTATAGAACAGGACAGAAGCGGTAAAATAAGCGGCGCCTAAAGCGATGACAACGTATAAAGACATAGTCCCCGTCAGGTTGGTAGCATAGGTCAGCATACTCACCGGGATCAGCGTCAGGCAATAATACATGCTCTGCAAACCTGCCTGCCTGGACTTTTCACCACCGGTAGTAGGCAGCATTCTTATCCCCGCCTTTACATAATCATCATACCCCAGCCAGGCTATAGCCCAGAAGTGTGGAAACTGCCAGAAGAATTGAATGAGGAATAAAGCCCATCCGCCGGTATCGGACCAGGCAAATAAGCTGTTAGTAGCCGCCACCCAACCGATCAAAGGCGGCAAAGCTCCCGGAATAGCCCCTATGAAAGTAGCTATAGGGTGGATCTTTTTCATGGGCGTATACGCGAAACCATACAGCAACAGCGATAACAAACCCAGCATACCGGCAAAAAAGTTGAAGAAAAAGCTGATGCCCACAACACCCAGCGTGCCGGTAACAAAAACAATGATCCAGGCCTCTGTAACACCAATGCGGCCTCCCGGCAGCGGCCGGTTTTGAGTACGGCGCATAAATTTGTCACTCTCCTTTTCTAAAATCTGGTTGATGATGTTAGCGCTGATCGTAATCAGGCTGCCACCTATCGCCAGTATCAGGGCCTCTTTTATGGAAAAAGTGACACCGGGCGCGAAATAATACCCGATAAGGCTGGAATAAACAACCATAAAGCTCAGATTCGCCTTCGCCAGGGTGAAGTAATCTTTAAGCTTTGACGGCCTTATTTGTTCGTTGTTTTCTGAAACTTGCACTACACTATTCATTTTCTTTAAGCCCTCAAAAAATTTTAGCAAAATTAAGGGATTAAAGCTAAACAAAGTTGATTTGATGGAATAAAAAGACGCCCCCGCCCTTATACCGAAAAGCTTTCTCCGCAGGCACAAGTCCTGGCAGCATTAGGATTAACAAAATGAAAGCCCTTACCATCCAGCCCGTCTGAATAATCAAGGGTAGTGTCGCATAAGTAAAGAAAACTCTTGATATCCGTCACCAGGGTGATGCCTTTATCTACAAACACCTGGTCGCCCTGCTGCGATTGATTGTCAAAATCCAGCTTATAAGAAAGCCCGGAACAGCCACCCCCTACTACACTTACGCGCACAAAAAAGTTTTTTTCCAGGCTTTCTTCCTTCTGGATCTGCAATACGCGCTCTACGGCTTTATCTGTAATGTATATCATTTTATTGAAATATTTTTATTGTTGCAATGCGGTAACCGCCTGCTTAAATTGATGAATAATTAAGGGTATTTCTTCCGCGGTAAGCAGCTTACCCAGGCTTAACCTTACCGAACCGTCAAGCACTTCTTTACTGATACGCATAGCCTGTAATACATGGGAGGCTTTTTGCTGCGCAGAAGTACAGGCAGAACCTACAGAAAAGGCGATGGCGTCATTTAACCTGCTCACCAAACGTTCCGCTTTAATGCCGGGAAAAGCAATATTGATCACATTAGGTAATCTTTGCGCTCCTGCACTATTGATCAGCGAACCGGGTATCGTTAGCAGGCCCGCCTCGATCTCGTCCCGCCAGGCTTTAATCTGAGCCATCTCCTGCACGTGCTGCTCCGTTTGGCAAAGCATAGCCGCCTTTCCCATACCCACGATGCCGGGTACATTTAAGGTCCCGCTGCGGAACCCGTTTTGATGCCCGCCGCCATCTATCTGTGCCACCAGTTGCACGCGGGGCGTTTTACGGTTGATATATAAAGCCCCTACTCCTTTAGGGCCGTAAAACTTATGAGCGCTTAGCGCCAGCAGGTCAATATGATCCCTTTGAACGTCTATCGCCAGCTTTCCTGCGGCCTGCGTGGCATCGCAAAAGAAATATATTTTTTTTGCCCTTGCTATTTTACCGATCTCCGCCACCGGGTGAATCACGCCGGTTTCATTATTGGCATACATTAGCGCTATTAAAATGGTCTGCTCTGTGCATGCAGCTTCCAGGTCGGCTAAATACAGATTACCCTCATTATCCACGTCCAGGTAAGTGACCGAAGCGCCCAGTTGTTCCAGGTGTGCGCAGGTATCCAATACCGCTTTATGTTCTGTACTGCAGGTGATGATATGATTGCCATAGGCTTTTAAGCGTTCATAAACACCTTTAATGGCCAGATTACAACTTTCTGTAGCCCCGCTCGTATAAACGATTTCAGCGGGAGTGGCATTAATCATTTGCGCCAGATGCTCCGTGGCCAGCTTTACCGCCTCATCAGCCTGCCAGCCTTTAGCATGAGTACGGCTTGCCGGGTTACCAAATTTTTCAGAAAAATAAGGTAACATAGCCTCCACTACCTCAACGGAACAGGGTGTAGTTGCATTATAATCCAGATAAATCAAGCCAATAAAAGATTTAAGCGCATAAAATACAAAAGTACAGCCTTTGTATTAGTTTTGCACCTTAGCCTTAATAGGCTTTGTTGATTTGAAAATTTGAAATATTTATCATTAAAACATTATGTTTAAAAATTTAGAGCATATAGGTATTGCCGTCAAAGATCTGGAAGTATCTAAAAGCTTATTCGAAAAATTACTACAGGTTAAAAGCTATAAAACGGAAACTGTTGAAAGCGAGCAGGTGAGTACTGCCTTTTTCCAGTCCGGAGAAACGAAAGTAGAGCTGGTAGCCGCTTTAGCAGAGAATAGTGCCATCGCAAAATACATAGAAAAGAAAGGAGAAGGTATCCACCACCTTGCTTTTGCCGTAGAAGATATCCGGTCGGAGATGGCCCGCCTGAAATCAGAAGGTTTTGTATTGCTGCAGGAAGAGCCCAAAAAGGGGGCTGATAATAAACTTGTTTGTTTTATTCACCCCAAAAGCACTAATTCGGTACTGATTGAACTGTGCCAGGAGATAGAATAAGCCATATTACCTTAAAATTAAGCCAATTATTGCCGGTTTTAACAATAAAAAACATCATATTAACATTAATACTTCTACACAACCTATTCATTTCTGTAATTTTGTTCCGTAAAGTCATACAATGGTATAGGGTACACTATTTTGACTTTGTGCATATTATAAACGCAGACTAATATCAAATCATTTTTATGAGAAAAGCAGACATGGTCGCTAAAATAGCCGACAAAACAGGCATCCCAAAAGTGGATGTGCTGGTAACTCTTGAAACTTTTTTTAAAGAAGTCAAGAATTCTCTTGAAGAGGGAGAAGCCGTTTTTATCCGGGGTTTCGGTAGCTTTATTGTTAAAAAGAGAGCCGCTAAAATTGGTAGAAACATTAAGAAAAACGTAGCGGTGGAAATACCGGAACATCTGATTCCGGCGTTTAAACCTGCCAAGGAATTCGTTCATAACATTAAGGAGAACGGCAAAGCCGCTACCAGCGAGGACGGATCCATCTAGCACTGAAAAAAATTTTTACTAAAACCTTATGGCGCTATTAAATTTGATTAATAGCGCCATAATATTTATATTTACTACATATATTTTTGTGAACAAATAAATCAAACAGGGAAATACTGATGTATTATCTTTGTTGTATAAAACCATTAAAAAAATGTCAGACGAAAAATTGAAAGCGCTCAAGATGACGCTTGATAAGATAGATAAAGATTTCGGTAAGGGTTCTGTGATGAAGTTGGGCGAAAAGGCTAATGTGGAAATGGAAGTGATCCCTACCGGTTCATTAGGATTAGATATCGCTTTAGGTGTAGGCGGCTTCCCTAAAGGCCGTATTATCGAAATATACGGGCCGGAATCCTCGGGAAAAACAACCATCGCTATACATACCATCGCGGAAGCACAAAAAAAAGGCGGCATCTGCGCTATTATAGATGCCGAGCATGCTTTTGACTCCAGCTATGCCCGTAAATTAGGGGTGAACGTGGATGAGTTATTAATTTCACAACCGGATTACGGGGAGCAGGCCCTGGAAATCGCCGAGCGGCTTATCCTATCCGGTGCGTTAGACGTTATCGTGATCGACTCCGTAGCAGCCCTGGTACCTAAAGGTGAGCTGGACGGGGAAATGGGAGAAAGCAAAATGGGTTTACAAGCGCGTTTGATGAGCCAGGCTATGCGTAAGCTGACCGCGGCTATTTCCCGCACCCAATGTACCTGTATTTTTATCAACCAGCTCCGGGAGAAGATCGGTGTTATGTTCGGTAACCCGGAAACGACTACCGGTGGTAATGCCCTGAAATTCTATGCTTCTGTACGCCTGGATATCCGTAAATCAACCGCGATCAAGGATGGCGATACGGTAATGGGTAACCGCGCTAAAGTAAAAGTTGTAAAAAATAAAGTAGCTCCTCCTTTCCGGATCGCGGAGTTCGACATTATGTATGGTGAAGGAATCAGCAAGATCGGTGAGTTAATTGACTTAGGTGTGGAACTTAACATCCTTACGAAAAGCGGCTCATGGTTCAGCTACGGGGAGAATAAGATCGGACAAGGCAGAGATGCGGTAAAAACATTCTTGCAGGACAATCCTGAGTTTTCGGAAGAGATCGAAAGCAAGATCAGGGAGGCACTGAAGACAAATTAAACGCTTTAATAAGCAACCATTTATTTACTTTTGGGTTAGTAAGTAAAGTGGAAATGCCCCTTAGCTGTGCTAAGGGGCATTTATATTTTTCAATAAATAGGTTAACAAGATAAGCCTAAAAATAGGAAAGGGGAAACAGCTATGCTGTTTCCCCTTTCCGGTATAAGAAATCATGAAGTTTTTATAGTTCCCACATGTCCATATCTTTCTGGATCATGCTTTCCATTTCTCTTTGTCCCTTCATCAAAGCATCTACACCACCACCTTGTAATCTTTCACCGGTTGGGTTGTTATAGCTTGTTTTTACAACATAAGCACTGTACATCATCCTGTCCAGATAATCAGACCAGGACATACGGTGTAAATCATTCGTAGGATTATATACTTCGTATTGAGATAATACATTACGGGCTTCAGGGTAGTAAACCGTGAATAAAGAAGTCCAGTTACGGAACTCACCGGTATTAGGATCTGTCTGAGCGAAGTAAGCAGTTATAGCTCTTAAGCGCGGTAAAGGACGGCCGGCATTACGGTCGAAGATATAATCTTCCTGTACCTCGTACATGGCCACATTATTCGGATCGAAGGTATTTTTAACACGTTCAATTCTGGATTCACCAGTAATGGGGTCGATAACTTCCACCTCTACTTCATTCATTAATTTACCTTGTACATCTTCATAAGAAAGTTCACTAGTAAATCTGTCATCCTGGAAGGCACGTATCTTACCTCTTTTTACAGCATCAATAAGGATCTCAATGAACGCACCACCACCGGTATATTCATCTCCTTCGTAAATGAAAGGCATATTTTGCTTTTCCTTCACATCCAGGCGACGCCATAAGCGACGCTTGTAAGCGATATCGATTTCCCGGATCGTATGCCATTCCATCGTACGATTAACGCGGTTTTCTACTCTGTCAATCATACCATCCGGCACTAATGATGGTCTCCAATCTGTATTTACATATTCCTTTTTGGGAGCTTCTGTAGTAGCACGATCTGAATTCATTGGGCTTTGTGCCAGTACTTCATTGGCCAATAGCAGTGATCCCAAAATAGCTGAATATTTCAATAGGACGTTCATATTATTCCTAATTTATAATTTTTTGAATGATTTTATACTCTCTGTAGTCTCTTATCTTACTTTAATAGTAACAGCGTTCTTGGCAAATCGCTCCGGCACTCCCTTTCCTTTGACCCTGATATTTTCAAAAATCAACCGATCACCGGGGCGCGCATCTTTGATGAGGCTGCTTACTGATTTATTCTCTGTAAATAGAGCGCCATAACCTTTTGCTGTTGTAGCATCATCTGAATTCTTTTTGATCAAAACAGCATCGTAGGAAACTATGTCATACTTAAAGTCAAAATCGAAGTGCTCCAAAACGGCTACCAGCGCATTATAGGCCTTTAATTGCCCCATGCTCATAACCATATTCCCTACACTGGCAGAGAATTCCTCTGTAGCGGATACTTGTTTGTCTGCAGTACCTTGAGCCATAAGCTGATGACTCATTAAAGATAATCCTGCGATCGCTGTAATTTTCAAAAGAATCTTCATAATAACAATTTTTAAAAATTATCTAACAGTGATAGTCAAACTTGTTTTGGCCGGGCGCTCCGGAACTCCTGGACCTTTTACCCTTATATTTTCAAAAATCAGGCGGTCTCCTGGTCTTGCCCTGTTAATCAAGTCTTTCACCGTATTATTATCCGCGAACATTGGACCATTACCTCTTGCCGGATCGGCAACATCAGACCCTTTCTGCAGCAATAATACACTATAGCTGGTAACTGTATAACGATAATCGAAGTCGAAATTCTCCAATACAGCTGCCAATCCAGGCTGGGCCCTTAATTCTCCGGTACCCATCATACCTGCACCATCTACTTTACCTAATCTGATGATTGGGCTAGGAATAGTTTTAACACGGATTTTACCACGGGCTACTTCCACTTTACCACCTGCCTTATTAGTTGCTGTTACCACATAGTCTACACCCTGGTAGTTTGGTTTATCAACAAACACGTCATATTTACCAGGACCTGTAGATTTAATTTCTGCACCAGCCATCGTCCAGGTAACATCATTCAGGTTATAACCGGAAGCTGAAATCGTAACCGGGTTAGGCACACCGATGTACATTACATTCATTTTATCCAGCTGTAAAGAAGCCCCTGCAGTACCCACTGTGTACTTGAATTCCCAAGGTTGTGTTTCTGTCTTCTCGCCTTTACCCTTTACAGTAATGGTACCTCTTACGGTTTGCACCCCTGTACCAGAAGCCCGGAATTTAAGGGTACCTGCACCTTGTTCTACTTTCACCGCGCCTACATTAGAAGTAATTGTAGGCTGCGCACTTTTATCATAAGCCGCCATAGCAATAGTTGCCGTAATCTCATCACCCGCCAGGGCATAAGAAATGTTTGGAGTAGCCACAGCCAGGAATCCATCCAATTTAATGATATCCTGATTGTAATCGTCATCTCCTACCTGAGCCATCAGGTTTTCCACCATATGCGCTTCTGAGTTTCTTACATCACTCTGCCATTTAGAGAATAAGGTAATGGCAGCGATTACCGGGATATTGTGGAAAGTACCGAAGGACCAGTCACCGGAACGGTTCATGTCTGTAACCGGCAATTTATTAGGAATCTGGATTGGTAATTGTTTCCTTAAAACTTCTGAATTACTACCACCAGCAATACCGATGATCTTATTCACAAAATTTTGCAATTCAGTTTTTACTTTATCACCATTCTTCTCTTCTACGAACATCCGGGTAGGGATGTCAATATCGTCCATGGTTTTTACTTTCTTAACTCCATTCTCCTCGATCCAGCCACCGCCTTTTTTTACGATCTCCTGTTTCCAAGTTTCCAGGTATTGCACCATCTTATCCGATTCTTCTCTTACCTGCTTCGCTAATGGGAGTAAAGAATCTCTCTTTTTTGCTAATTCTGGGTTTTTATCTGCAATATGCTCGAAAGCAACATACATACGATCGTTCTTTTCTTTAATACCATCGTTCGAGGTCTCGATACTGGTATTAATAGTGCTGAACGCATCCAATACTTCTTTGGTGATGTTCAATGCCAACATCGCTGTTAACACCAGATACATCAGCTGAATCATGAGCCCCCGCGGCTCCTTAGGTATTGACATTCTGTGATTCTTTTATCGTTAAGAATTTGGTTAATTTTTCATCATGAAAATTCCTGTCCTGTGCCCTTTAAAAAAGACATGTAAAAACGGGACTCTTCGGGTTATTTTTAACTTTTCGCAATTATCTTCCCTGCATTGCAGAAAGCATATTGCCATAAATATTGTTCAATGAAGTTAAATTCTTGTTCAAAGAAGCGATCTGTGATTTTACAGCTTCAGCGTCCTGAGCGGTATTAGACATTGCTTCAGAAGCGCTTGCCAAAGTACCATAGAACTTGTTCATTGTTTTAAGGTGATTGTTTGCATCCTGCAATTCTACCTCATAAATTGAGTTTAATGAACCTAAATTCTTAGATAAAGCCTGTACCTGAGTATGGAATTTAGCCGTATCTTCTGCAGCTGCGTTGAAAGATTGCATTGTACCCGCAGCACCTGTAAAAGTATCTTTCATTTGACCTAAAGAGGTAGCGGCCTCACGCGCACTTTGAGAAAGCTCGCCAGTAGCGGCAGTCACATCTGTAAGATCTCTCATTTGGCTTACTGTAGTACCGAATTTATCAAAATTTGATTTCAGGTTCTTGAAGTAATCCGCTTTCAGGTCCGCTTCATCTAACATTTTATCTAAAGCAGCACCGGCACCAGACCCTGATCCGCCGGCAGCACCTAATGGCTGGGAAGGAGGTACAAATTTCACCCCTTTCTTGTAGCCTTCTACTACCGGATTCTCATCCAGGTTAGGGTAATAGCGCTCCCAGTAATAATCTTTGTGAGGAGGAAGTAAACCCAGGATGATAAAGATAAATGCTTCTGTCAACAGACCAACGGTAAGCATCACACTCGCTCCCGGTAAGTGCTCCAGTTTAAACAAGGCACCTACTAACACCACCGCAGCACCTAAACCAATCACAAGGTTTTTTATATATTTTCCCTTCTTTGTTTCGAAAAATAAGGTTATTGAGTTCATCTCGCTTAAAATTTTTTAATTTGATTTGGTTAATGTTTTAAATTACTAATTTTTGCTTACCCTCGGCTGGTTAATACCAATTGCCTCTCCTACTCTTTGGTAGATTAAACGGAATCCGATATAAGCTTTTGCAGTATCTGCAAATTCGTAATCACGGTTCTGGATTTGTAAGAATGGAGCAGGGTCTCTCCAGCTACCACCTTTTACAACTATTCTGCGCATCCACTGCGGATCATTTTCCCTGATCTTAATATTAACATCCGGGTTCATATCAGATAAGAAGTTGCGGTCATAGGCACTTACAGTATATACTGTTCTTGTCCATTCTGCAACGTTACCGGACATGTTATATAAACCGTAGTCGTTCGCCCAGTAAGCATCCGCACGGGTAGTGTACAGGCCACCATCAGCAGCATAGTCACCACGGCCGGGTTTAAAGTTAGCTAAATAACATCCTTTCTGGTTAGCAATGTATGGACCGCCCCAAGGATATGGAGACAATTCACGACCTCCGCGTGCCGCCCATTCCCATTGAGATTCGTTAGGTAAGTCAAACTCCCCTTCGAAATATTGTTTACGGCCTTCACGGTCATTTTTCCAAAGTAAGGTTCTCCAGTGAGCAAATGCTTTTGCCTGGAAATAGTTAACACCTACTACCGGGTACTCGTTAAAGGTACCATCTGAGTTGTAGTGTTTTGCTATAGGTTCATTATTGGAATAATTGAACTGGCGGATCCAAACGGTTGTATCCGGGTATATGTTCAAAGATTTATCAGCAATAAAGTCAGTTCTTGGCTTGTCCGGATTTCTGGCAGACTCTTCATAGTCATAAATTCTGAACTTATAAACAAGCTTAGAGTTATCAAACTCTTTCTTGCCCCAACCTGATTGTTCCGCAGGTATAAACAAATTCATTAACTGATCCTGGATATCCTGATCTTTCCAATTGATCTTTTGTTTCCAATCGATTCTCTGGCTGCCATCTTCATTATCTACAAAGTGCTGCAATTGAGTGTGAGCGATAGAATCTCTTACCCAATTGGTAAATTGACGGTACTCAGCATTGGTAATCTCAGTGGCATCCATATAGAAGCCCTGCATTTGCACATTACGCACTTCCGCATCTAATGCATTATTAACATCCTGATCGCTGTAGCCTGTTCTTAAATATCCAGGAGGAACCCAAACCATTCCTATCGGTGTAGGTGGCCTATAATTCGCATTGGTATTTTGCGCGCCAACAAGCTGCCCTTGCGAACCAGGTTTTCCGCAACTTGCTAACAACATAGCGCCAACGGCAATACTCAAGGAGTGTTTTCTCATCTGTTTGTAATTTTCTTTGTTATTGCTTCTTATTTTTTCTTTGCCTTTTAGCAAAACATTAAAATTTCAAATTCTAACCATTTAAGGTTCTATTCCGTCTATACTTATTAAAGGCAGTACAGAAGCGCTTTTTAACGATTTTTTAGCGGAATTTTTTCAATTCGAATTCCAAATATCGAAAAAAAAGTTAAGAATTCAAATATTTTGTAAAAATTTCATGCTGCTTTTTCTTATCAGGCGCTTTTTAGTATTGCTTTAATCTAAAATATAGCTATTCTGGAAAGCTAAATTTCTATTAAAATTCTAAAATAGGAAGCTAAATAAAGGTTTTTTAAATTTTATTCCAACATTTTTCCAATTTTTATTTTTGAGAATACTTTTTCTGCTTCAGCTTCCGGAGCAAAGCAAACAAATTGATTACAATAGTAAAATTCCCGGGTAAGCCTGTCCGGCTTTCCTGAAATCAGTGGGAGGGTTTGATGGGTGTCCGGCCTTTTCAGGGCAATAATTACCTGGGGCCAATAGTGATACTTAACGAGGTCCTCATACTCCTTATGGTCTGCCTTTGTGATTACCAGCGTTTTTTGTAACACATGCTGTAGCAGCACTTTGTTCCAATAACCGTGAGCACCGGGATAATGTGTGGCTTTAGCATACATGGATTGAAGCATTTGCCTGCTTCTTTGTGCTAAAACTTCATCTTCAAACCATTTACTCAACAGCAGGTTGTTTTCCGCCATAACCGCATTCACAGAAGGAAGCGCGCCATCGTAAGTCTCTACTTTTCTTAGAACGATATCCTGCTCTGTTTTATTACTGAAATAATAAAAAATATGCTGCTCATCACTAAAATGGCTATCTACGAATTCCTGTAACTTTCCGGCTTCTGAAATGTAGTCGTAGGCAACCAGGTATTCTCCTACAACCAATAATGCCCGGACCAGGAAGGACAGGTCTTCCAGGCTGGCCCTGATACTTACCTTTTGCCCGTCAAAATTACGGAACCACTGCCCTTCCACTTTAAAAGTACGAAGCAGGTAATCCAGGTTTTTTTTGGCCAGTTCAAAGTAGCTTTCCGAGTTCAAAGCTTTGGCACATTTGGCCAAAGCCACTACCATCAGGGCATTCCAGGAAAGCAGGATCTTGGTATCCGTTAGCGGCCTTACTCTAAGGCTTCTGGCCTCCAGCAGCGTTTTTGTAGCCGCTTCCAGTTCCGAACAGAAAGCCTCATTGGCCAGCAGGAGCGCTCTTTTTTCCCGGTCTATACTATTCCCATTCAAAATGGTTTTTCCCTCCCAGTTTCCCGTGGCTGTAATGTCCCAAAAAGCTTGCAATTCGGGGCTCATATCGGGCAAAAGGAACTGGAGTTCTGCAATATCCCAAACATAATATTTACCTTCTTCTCCTTCACTATCTGCATCCAGTGCCGCATAAAAACCAATCCCTGAACCGCCTATGCTCAGCTCCCGGATACAGAAAGAAATCGTTTGCTCCATAACTTTTGTATAGGCCTCATTACCACTTACCTGGTAAGCCTCGGAAAGCAATTCCAGGAACAAGGCATTATCATACAGCATTTTTTCGAAGTGTGGTGCAAGCCACTCCGCATCGGTGCTGTACCGCGCCAGGCCACCGCCTATCTGATCATAAATGCCACCCCCTATCATTTTGTCTATACTGAACAATGCATGTGCTAAGGCATCTTTGTCCCCGGTGCTGTAATGATATTGCAGGAGATAGCTTAAACTCATTGTTTGCGGGAATTTAGGCGCAAGACCAAAACCGCCATAGGCCTCATCAGCCTGCGCCAAAAGATGGCGCACTATAGGTTCAAACTCTTCTTTTTTATGTGGCAAAGCCCCGGTCCCTTTTTCCTGCAGGTTTACCTGCTCCAAGTGCTGTAACAATTGCTCAGACTGGTGGATCACTTCTTCTTTCTTTTGCGCCCAGCTTACCCTTACAGCTTCCAGTACTTCTCTCCAGGAAGCCCTGTTATATATTCTTGAAGGAGGAAAATAGGTACCGCCAAAAAATGGCTTACGGTCGGGTGTGGTGAACATGTTCAGCGGCCACCCTCCCTGTCCTGTAAGCACCTGCAGCGCATCCATATACAGGTGGTCCACATCACTGCGCTCCTCCCGGTCCACCTTGATGCAAACAAAATGTTCATTCATATAGGCAGCCACTTCCGCGTCTTCAAAACTTTCCCGTTCCATTACGTGGCACCAATGACAAGCCGCATACCCGATACTAACCAGTATGGGTTTTTCTTCCTGTGCCGCCTTCAAAAAGGCTTCCTCGCCCCAGGGATACCAGTCAACAGGATTATGGGCATGTTGCCGGAGATAAGGGCTGGACTCATATTGTAATCGATTCATAAAAAGCATTTAACAATGGCTATACTGCCCGAAAAATCAGGGTCAAAGCCACTTAGGAAATTTTAACGATGAAATTAATCAAATTATAATCATTAGACGATTAACTTTGTCTTTCCCGGCTTTGAAAACCAGGCAAATTATATCCGCATTTTAGGAACATTGTTCATTTAGTAAAATCAACACGATACTTGAAAAAGAATTTCACACTTGTTATCATCATGATTTGCTTATCCCTTTTCGGGCTGATGTTTATTCAGCTGAACTGGGTAAAGACAAATATGGAAGTACAACGTATGCGCTATGGCATGGAAGTACAGAATGTGCTTTCCAAAAGCCGGGAAGACATGCGTACCCGGCTCATACAGATACAAGGCCGTAACCCGGCGACCTTTAATATCGGGTTTGACCAGACCAGAGAACACCTCCTATGGAACACCGTCGTAAGATTACAGCAGGAAGAGATCGTAACGATTATTCAAAGACACATGGATGCCGAAAAAATCAAGTTCCCGTTTGCTTACTGTATCACATCGGAACAGGGTTTTGTAGACATCATGAGCAGCTCTACGAACTTTAATGTAAGCATGTTTGATGTAGCTTATCCCGCAAGGCTCACGCCAAACGGAAGCTTTAAAATCTTCCTGTATATTGAAGAGCCGCAGAATTACATTTCACAGCGCTCTGCCTGGATGTTTGCAGGCTCCGCATTGTTTACGATTATTATTGTTACTGCTTTTGCATTAACCGTACGGACCATGATCAACCAAAAGAAACTGGCGGAGATCAAATCTGATTTTATCAATAATATGACCCATGAGTTTAAAACACCCTTGGCAACCATATCCCTGGCCTCGGATGCCTTATCTATGGAAAAAGTAAGGAGCAACCCCGAAATGCTGAGCTATTACTCTGGCATTATTAAATCGGAGAACAAGAGAATGAACAAGCAGGTGGAAAAAATCCTGCAGGCCGCGCAAATAGACCGGGATGAGCTGAAGCTCAACCTGCAGCCTATAAATGTACACGAGGTAATTGAAAAAATGGCCGAATCTTTTAATATACAAATCCAGCAAAAAAACGGCACACTCACCACGCACCTAAATGCGCCCAAGTATACCATAATGGCAGATGAAGTGCATTTTTCTAATATTATCTACAATCTGATGGATAATGCCGTTAAATATTCAGAAGAAAACCTGACCATAGATATCAGTACGGCTAATGTAAAGAACAATTTAGTGATTAAGATAAAAGATAATGGCATTGGTATGAATAAAGAAACCGTCGCCCGGATCTTTGAAAAATTTTACCGCGCACATACCGGTAACCTCCATAATATTAAAGGTTTTGGTTTAGGCTTGAGTTATGTAAAGGCAATTGTAGAAGCACATAAAGGCAAGATAAAGGTAGACAGTTCCTTAGGGAAAGGGAGTATGTTTACTATAGAATTTTCGCTAAGCAACCAAATAATTACCTAAATTTGCAGATTAATTTAAATTTAATTTACTAATAAAAACATTTTAAATAGATGAAAGTAGCTGTAGTAGGTGCAACCGGACTGGTGGGCAGCACCATGTTGCAGATTTTAGCGGAGAGAGATTTCCCCTTAACTCAATTAATTCCTATTGCCTCACAACGATCTGTAGGGAAAACCATTAAATACAAAGGCACTGATTATCCGGTGGTGGATATGGAGCAGGGAATTGCTATGCAACCCGACATCGCGCTATTTTCAGCGGGTGGTCAGACTTCACTGGAATGGGCCGAAAAGTTTGCCGCCGCCGGCTGTGTGGTTATCGACAATTCCTCTGCATGGCGGATGGACCCTACAAAAAAACTGGTTGTTCCGGAAGTAAACGGCCATGTATTAACTGCCGAAGACCGGATCATTGCCAACCCTAACTGCTCCACGATACAAATGGTAATGGTACTAAACCCTTTACATCGCGCCTATGGTATAAAACGCGTTGTGGTAAGCACTTACCAGTCTGTAACCGGAAGTGGCCAGAAAGGAGTAGATCATTTACTGGAAGAGCGTAAATCGGGCAGTAGTGAAAAACCGTTTTACCCCCACCCTATTGATCTGAACGTCATTCCCCATATTGACAGTTTCCTGGAAAACGGCTATACAAAGGAAGAAACCAAAATGATCCTGGAAACGCAAAAGATAATGGGCGACGACCAGATCAGGGTTACCGCTACAACCGTGCGTGTTCCGGTTATGGGTGGGCATAGCGAAAGTGTAAATATTGAATTTGAACAACCTTTTGAGCTGGAAAGTATTAAAAGCCTGCTGACTGCCGCTCCAGGCATTGAGCTCCTGGATGATCCGGCCCGCAATCATTATCCTACCCCGCTTAAGGCATTTGGCACTAACGAGGTATGGGTAGGCAGGATACGCAGAGACGAATCTGTAGCCAATGGCCTGAATTGCTGGATTGTTGCCGATAACCTGCGCAAAGGCGCGGCTACTAATGCCGTCCAGATTGCAGAATATCTAGTTGAAAATAAAATAATCCAGAAAAACATTATGATAAAAGATAAAAATTACTGAGTTTAACTCCTTATCCATATAAATAATTTTTTTTATAAAAAATGGGTGGCTTTTGCCAACCCATTTTTTATTTTAAGCTGTCTATATTATGCATGCACAAAACAAAAAACTAATTGAATTCCAGGTTTTAGTGTTATATTTAACGATTAAATTAATAGAAGTCCATGAAAAAAGGTTTATATACTTTATTTGCCCTGTTTTCCTTCAGCTTTGCTTCAAAAGCTCAGATTGCGCTTACCTATGATGATACTTTAATTTGCAGAGGTGATGAAATCACTATGGGAGCATCCGTTACAGGACAATTAGATGGCACGAGTGGGGATGACTACTTTTCTCCCTCAATTATCGACATTGGTTTTCCATTTGATTTTTACGGGCAGACCTATACCCAATGCCTAACTTCAGGTAATAATTTTATTACTTTTAATTTGTCCTATGTGGGATTAAGCAGCTCATGGACCTGGGCCGCAGCTACCGGCAACGGACAGGTAGATAACGCTATTCTTTTAGCCTTCCAGGACCTGGATCTCAATTACGGTGGTAATATCCAGTATCAAACTTTCGGTTCACCCGGCTCCAGGAAATTTGTTGTACAGTATTGTGATGTGCCTAAATATGGAGGCGCTGCCTGTAACGCCATTAAAGTGACGAATCAGGTTATTTTATATGAAGGTTCCAATATTATAGAATTCCATACGCAAAGTATGCCTGGATCGCCTGGTTGTCCTTCAACCAACGGTACTGCTAATGCAATACAGGGTGTCCGCTGGATGAGCCCTACCGGTATAAATGAAGTATATACACCGAACAGAGGCCCTGCTGACATGTGGGGAAATGTAGGCGGAACGAATACGTCAAGAAGATTTACTCCGACAACCACCGCAGGTGGTGCTGTTACTTATACTGTAGATTCTATAGCATTCAATCCCTGGAACATTATCCAGTTCAGCAATAGCCCTCTGTTAACCTGGTATGATGCCAATGGTAACTTCTTACATCAGGGCGCTACCCTTACGACCACAGTAAGCAACCCGCCACCTCCGGCCCCAAGTACCTTCTTTATAGTAGAATATACAGGACCTGCAGGTTGTGACAACCTAACTACCTATACATTCAGAGATACTGTACATGTTAGGTTCAGCGACATTAAAACTTATGTAACTGCAGAAATGTGTGCCGGTTCTACTTATGATTTTTATGGCCGCACCTTATTCAGCCCGGGTGTTTATGATACTACCTTTGTTTCTCAAATAGGATGTGATAGTGTTATTATCTTAACCTTAGGCATCAATCCATTACCGACAGCAGAAATTACCAATGCAGATAAGCGTGCGAAAATATGTAATGGCGACCGCTTTATTTTCTCTGCCTATAAAGCTGCCGGCTACCAATACCAATGGTATAAAGATGATATCGCCATCCCGGGGGCCACAATGGATACTTTAGGCGCTTCTGCCGCCGGTATGTATAAGGTAGAGGTAACTACTAATAAAGGTTGTAAAAAAATGTCAGAAGTAGTTGAATTAGTGATTGCGCCTAACCCGACTGTTAAGATCAATTATTTCAGCAGTAATGATATCTGTGCCCAGGATACCGTAGAATTGAAAGCAATGGCTACAGGAAGCAACCTGGAATATATCTGGACCCCTGACGCTTACTTCAGAAGAACTCCGGGTAATGCCAAAGCATCTGAAGTAAAAGCGATCATTCCTAAATCAGGTTACGTATATGTGAAAGTATTTAATAATGACCTGTGCTCTGCTACAGATTCCCTGTACATCAAAGCGGAACCATGTTGTGAGATGACGATGCCAAATGCGTTTACACCAAACGGAGACGGTAAAAATGATTATTTCGTTCCTAAATTAGAAGTAGGACAGCAAATAGTTTCTTTCTTAGTCTTTAACCGCTATGGCCAGCTGATCTACGAAAGCAATGCCAGTGGCTTTACCCAGGGATGGGATGGCCGTAATAAAGAGGGCAAAGAGCAACAGGGCGGTGTCTATATGTACGGACTGAAATACTCCTGCTCTGATGGAAAAATTTACGAGAAAAAAGGAGATATTACTTTAATGCGATAATCCATTAAAAATTAAACAAAAGGGCCATGATTTTAGTCATGGCCCTTTTGTTTTCTGCAATCTCTTCAAGATCCCTTTAGACGATTTTGGTACAATGCAATGAATACGCTTTAACAAAGTTCTTGCCATTTATTCCGTTGCAACCCTAAACACGCGTCGCTAATAATAAGAAAACTATAGCGCATAAGCCACAATTTAAAAGGCAAAAAAACAGGCTGCGTAAGACACGCAGCCTGTTTTTTATTCTTACCGCTACTAACCTTGGCTTAGTTGGCGATTAATATGCTTAGTGGTTATGATGCGCTTCGTGAGCACTTGGCAAATTCTGGAATTCTTCAAGCCCGATCGCTTTATCAGCAACGTTCATTTTGTTAGCGATCTCGCCAAACAATTTATCCATCATCAATCTGCGATAAGTTTCGTTTAAGGTATTCTCATCGTTGATCATCTTATCTACATACTCTTCTAACCAAGGAGCATCAGCAGCGGTATTACCAAAATAAGCCATCACCCTGTTCTTCATTTCCTCTTTAACTTCATCCAAAGAAACCTCTACTTTATATTCATTCACCAGCTTGTCTGAAATCAGGGTCCAGCGCAGCTGATGCTCGAAAGAAGGCCATTCTTTTTCTACTTCTTCATCCGTTTTTACCTGCTCCTGGCCTTTTTTCAACCAGGCTTTCAGGAAGACTTCCGGCAATTCGATAGCTGTGCCGTGTACTAACAGTTCAAACAATTCGTTTTGCAGACGATCATTACCGATACGGTTGATCTCTTTACCCATCTCTTCTTTGATACGCTCTTTAAACGCCGCTTCATCTTTAATACCCTGGCCCGGGAATACTTCTTCAAAGAATTCTTCATTAAGATCACGCATTTCTAAACGGCCCACTTTTGTCAGGGTCAATTTATAAGATGCATCAGCCGCTTCTTTACTTTCAGGGTCCTGCTTCAGCGCGTCTTTTAAAAGCTCTTTCAGCTCATCACCTTCAGCAACCTCCGAAGCTTTGAATACGATCGTAGTGCCTGCTTTAGCGCCTTTCAGTTGCTCTTGCAGTTTCTTAGGCATTTTATCCAGCGTAACCACGTCTTCTGTCGCTTCTACTCCTTCCGCTACATTACCGTCTTTATCCGCTACCTGGTAAGAAGCGTATACGATATCGGTATCCAGTTCTAAAGTTTCCGGGTTTTCTACTTTTCCGGCACGCTTACGGATATTTTCTACTTCATCATCCAGCATTTTATCATCGATGCTGATCACATATTTGTTCAGTGTACCTTTTTTCTCTTCGATCGCTTTCACCTCGAACTCAGGTTTAAGACCGATTTCAAATGCGAATTCAAAGTCCTGAGGGGTATTCATATCAAAGTTCAGACCTTGATCGTCTAAAGGTAATGGCTGCGCAAAAATTGCCGGTTTTTCCGTTGTTAAATAAGATTGTAACTGCTCATTTGCTTTTTGAATAACGGCATCTGTAAACACAGACTGACCAAACATCTTACGCACCATACCGGCAGGCACATTACCCTTTCTGAATCCGGGTAAGTTGGCTTGTTTACCGTATTGTTTTAAATTCTTTTCGAAAGAAGGCATATAGTCTTCTTTACTAACTTTTACGATCAGCTTTTCATGCAGCTTTGCAATAGGTTCGCGCGTTATCGTTGACATTGAGCTCAATTTTTAGAGTTAATAGTTTATTACAAATTAAAATAAAATGCTCCGCTAATTGCGGAGCATTTTTTGTGCGGGTGGAGGGACTCGAACCCCCATGCCTCGCGGCACTAGATCCTAAGTCTAGCGTGTCTACCAATTTCACCACACCCGCTGTTGCTAAAGGAGCACAAAGGTAATGTATAATTTATTAAAACAAAAAAATTTTTCATAAAATGTCCGGCCGGATTTACAGGTCCCAAAATATCTTTATTTACCGCCCAAAATGCCTTATCTTGGTGCTATTACAGCGCTTATAAATTTGTTTAAAATGATCAAAAAAATAACTTGCTGCCTGGCTTTGGCCATCAGCCTTATGCTCTTGATGAGTTCCTGCGCAGAAAAAACAGCTTACCCTGTTGGCAAGCTACAAGGAGCTAATACTATCCTGGTAAATGATGATATAAGTAAAGCGAAAAAATATTTTGATTTCGTACTGAAAAATGCGAAAATAGCAAAGAGCTTAACAGACTTCAGTATCTTACAAAAAGAAGATCTTGAAACCCGCGAAGTGTATTATATGCTTTTAGGAACCGGGGACGGCGGTCGGCTTAAAATAGCGCTACGCGTATTCCCGGATGAAAGCCAACAACTGGGCATAACCTCTGAATCTTTGAAAATGCCCAGTATCATATGCCAGAGCGATTGTGCTGCCGGCTGTGCACCGGAAAGAAAAGAAGATACCTGGATCTGTTCTGATGACTGCAAATCGGACTGCAGGAAGACCGAAACGATTTCCTACGAAGAAAATAACTATACAAGCCCGGTACAGGCTTTTCTTGAAAAATATTAATATCTGATTAAATTACAAATGGTGATATCTAAAGAGAAACCAAATTTGTCCTATTGAGCATGTCAAAGGGTGGTACTGAATAGAATAGCTATGCATCGACAGGCTCAGCATGACTCCTGGTTATGTCACATTGAGTTTATCGAAGGGTCGACAAACTCAATGTGACAAGAATTCCAGGTTTTTAAACAGCTCGCTTGTCTCAATCACTATTTACTATAATCATGTATCCTGGCCTTAGTCAGCAACTCGTGGAGGATAGCTAAACGCGTTTCGGCTAAGTTGGGTGTTTTATCTGCCGCTTTAAAACAAAGTGCGAAAAAGTAAGGGTGTGGAATAGCCTCTACTTTTTGCGATTTAGGATTTTTAAGGCGGTGAATGGTTTCTGCAAAACCAACAATCCATAAAATATCCTGGCCTGATTTAGTATCAATGCCCCAGCCTGTTTTGTAATACAGTTTATAATCTGTAGCGGTTTCCTGGAGCATCATTCCTTTCACAATCCGCTGTGTACGCGCGGAGAAAGGTAGTTCATCATGGTACAAACGTTTCATCAGGCCTACTTGCTCATCCGGG
Source organism: Taibaiella sp. (assembly GCA_016786705.1). GTDB lineage: Bacteria > Bacteroidota > Bacteroidia > Chitinophagales > Chitinophagaceae > Edaphocola. Next base: position 544,701 of record JAEUVV010000006.1, on the reverse strand, counting down.
GAAATTTTCAAAGTGTCATTTAACCAGAAATTATCAACGACTCCTCCGGTACGCATATTGCCGTATTTGACGGTATCCAGGTACTTTTGCATCAAAGGCAGGCCTATTCTACGGGCCAGCTCCTGGTAATAAGGTACAGCGCTTACTTTAAACGCTTCTGTCATCGTAAGGTCTTTATTCCACTCCGGCCGGTTAAAGGCGCCCGTCGTATCTTCATCCGGGCCAAGCAACCTTCCTTTTTTATAAAAATGCTTTTTGCCCTCAAATTTTATCAGCATCTTTTCATCCAAAGCCACATTTGTTTCTAAAGCGATCAGGGAATTATAGATCTTAAAGGTTGAAGCCGGGGTAAAAGGCTCCGAGCACATTGACTTATTGTAATAGTTAGCCAGCTCTTTATTATTGTCGTAATATTCGAAGCTTCCTTCTTTGATACCGTGTTTATCAAATACCTCTTTCCAGTCTTCATGCTCGCTGATACGAACATCCGAACAGGCGGACAGCCCCAATATAACCAGGCTTAAAATTAAGCCTGTAATCACGATCTTTAAAAGTCTCATAAATACGTTCTTAAAAAATTGAGTGCAAAGGTACACCCTTTAGCGCTTAACCGCACAAAAAAAGAAACGTGCCCTGGTTGCGGGCACGTTTCCTTTGTATAATATAAATGAGCAGTTTTTATTGCGGCTCTTGTCCTAACATGAATGTGAACTTCGCGGCTGCACCAAATTTCACCCGATCGCCATATTGATTGGTCAGGTTGTCTAAACCAACCCCATAGTCCAGACCAAGCAGCCCGAACATTGGTAAGAATACACGAACACCGACACCGGCGGAACGATATACTTTAAACGGATTATAATCTTTCAGACCATAGTAACCATTTGCCGCTTCAAAGAAGGCCAGGCCATAAATGGTAGCGCTCGGGTCAAGGGTAAACGGATACCGGATCTCTGCAGTATACTTGTTGAATATTGTATAGCTGTTGTATTCTCCATTAGTACTGTAGATGTCGTAACCCCTGTGCGCGATGATATCTCTGCCGACAAAGAAGTTAAAGCCGGATAAACCGTCACCACCCACCTGGAAGCGCTCAAATGGGGAGAAGCCTAAATTTTTATTATAGTAACCCATGAACCCTAGCTTAGCGGAAAGTCTTAATACAAAGTTTCCTACCAGCTTCTGATACCAGTCTGAAGAGAATTTATACTTATGATACTCTACCCAGCGGTAGCGCTCTCTCGCGGTCAATGAGCTATAGTCGTTGTCGCTTAAAGCGGAAACCGGAGGCGTAAATGCCATTGACAAGCTGATGTTAGATCCGGATTTAGGGAATAACAACTGGTCCAGCGTATTTCTGCCAATAGTTATTTTTAATGCCAGGTTATTTGAGTTCCCGTTTCTATATTCCGGCACTTCAACCGGTAATAGCGGGTAGTCTTTCATTTTAAAGTTCATATAATCAATACCCACAGAAAAGATAAAGTTATTATCCGGCCATCTTACCCTGCGGCTTAAAGATACATTACCTCCCAGGTTGCGGATATAGGAGTCATATGGAGTAGCGACCGGCCTGTTGTTGCTGTTATAGCCCAGGTAGTTTCTTGCGAAACGGCCATAACTCAAGGCTACGTTAAGCGCAATCGGCTTTTTGCCGCCCAGCCATGGCTCTGTAAACGCGAAGGTCATAGAGTTATACCATAAACCACTTGACTGGTAACGGATAGAAAGACGTTGACCATCCCCCATCGGAAGCGGATCCCATGTTTTTGGTCTCAATAAATTCTTCAGCGAGAAGTTATTAAAGGTAAGACCTAAGGTCCCGGTAAAACCGATACCACCACCATAACCGGCAGACAACTCTAATTGATCTGAAGATTTTTCAGCGATCTTAAAATCAATATCTACTGTTTTATCCTGCATATTCGGCTTAGGTTCCGGCAATACTTTTTGCGGATCAATAAAGCCTAATTGGGAAATCCGGCGGATGGAACTGATCAGGTAAGATTGGTTATAGATAGAGCCCGGATAAATTTCCAATTCTCTCCTTAGTACATAGTCGTTCGTTCTTTCATTACCGATAATGTTGATATTCCTAACCCGGAACTGGGGACCTTCGGTAACGATAATATCAAAGTCGATCGTGTCGTTCCTGATTTCTTTCTCGATAGCTTCTGCCCGGTAACCCAGATAACCATTATTCAGGTAGATACTTCCTACATCAATACCGCCTTCCATAGTAGCTCTACCCTGGATTTTCGCATTGATCAGGTCTTTATTGTATACATCCCCTCTTTTAATGCCCAATAATTCTGTCAATAATGAATCACTGTGAAGGGTATTGCCTTTCCAGGAGATGTCGCCAAAATAATATTTTTTCCCTTCATCGATTTTCAGCTCCACGTTCAGGTGGCCATTGTCTGTTGTGTAGATCGTATCATCTACGATCTGCGCATCGCGATACCCGGAAGTATTGTATAATTCGATCAGGCTGGTTTTATCTTCTCTGAATTTCTTTTCATCGAATTTAGAGGCGGATAGAAAACCATATCTGAAGTAAGGGTTAAGATGGTCCAGGGTCTTGGACAGGGACAGGAATCCGCCTTCTTTCATATACTTACCAAAACTCCGGTCGGGTTTGGGATAAACAGTAAACTTATCAGCCGGCTCCAGGGATAAGCGGGCCATTTCTTTAGTTCCGCCTAATGATCTTTTCAATCGCGCCGGGCTGAAATTCTCATTGCCATTAATGTTTACGGTATTAATTTTTACTTTATTGCCTTTTGTAACCGCGATCACTAATGACGCGCCGTTAACTACTTTAGAGTCGGGTGTTTCGGTAATCTTTACAGAAGCATTTCTAAACCCTTTTTCTGCAAAATAGATTTTGGTGCGGGCGATCAGGTCCTGCTTTAAGGCTTCTGTGATCATTTTATTACTTACCAGCCCTGCTTTTGTCTTGATTTCAGTAGCTTGTGTACTACTGATCCCCGTAAATTTAAAAGTGGTCAGTCTGGGTCGCTCCTCAACTTTTATATCAAGAAATATTTTATCTCCATCCACTTTGCTGATCAATATATTGACATCAGCAAACATACCTTGGTTCCACAGGACTTTTAATGCTTTGGAAATGTTTTCGTCATAAGGTAAGCGTACGTATTGACCTTTATGCAAACCTGCTACGGACAATAAGGTAGCCGTATCAGAAAATTTTGTGCCCGAAACGGTAACGCCGCCTATTTCAAATGTTCCGGCCAGTGTCGTTTCCCCGAAGTTAACTTGTCTGTCTTTTTGGGTGGCATTGGTTGTTCCCAAGCCTACCTCAGACAGTTGTGCCACTGCAGTTTTTCCTAACAAGCCCAGCCACATGGTCATCACTACTATTGCGGCTTTCCAAATCTTAAAGTCCATTAAAATGGTTTTATTTATTCTGTTAAACGTAAAAAACGTAAAATAATTATTCCGGTTAAATCAATTGTTCACTTGTTTTTCCAAATCTTCTTTCCCGCAACTGGTAATCTTTAATAGCTTCGTATAAATGTACCTTTCTGAAATCAGGCCAATGTACTTCTGTAAAGTAAAGCTCGGCATAAGCGATCTGGTACAACAGGAAATTACTGATCCTGCACTCCCCGCTTGTTCTTATCAGCAGTTCCGGGTCGGGATAGTTCGCCGTGGTAAGATGCCGGGCAAAAAGCGCCTCATCAATATTGTTTATATCTAGGCTACCCGCTTTCACTTCAGCCGCAATGGCTTTTACAGCTTCCAGGATTTCCCATTTCGAACTGTAGCTTAATGCCAGGATCAGGGTTAAGCCGGTACAATCTGCGGTAAGATCAATACCTTCCTGCATTTCGATCTTACAGATCTCAGGCAGGTCATCCATATTGCCGATTACCTGTAAGCGCACATTATTCCGCTTCAGGTGGTCTGCTTCCTTCCTTATGGTACTTACCAGCAGCTCCATCAACGCGTCTACCTCTACCTTAGGCCGGTTCCAGTTCTCCGTTGAAAAGGCATAAAGCGTCAGGTATTTAATATTTAATTCACCACATCCTTCTACAATATCCCGGACAGACACCACACCCTCATAATGACCTACGATCCGGCTCTCGCCTTTTTCTTTAGCCCATCTTCCATTACCGTCCATGATAATGGCAATATGCTCAGGCATTTTTGATTGTTGTATGTCTGTTTTGATATCCATGCGTAGCAATCCGTAATGTACAATTTTTTACAAGTGGGCAAAGATACAAAAATAGACGCAGTGAATGCGTCTATAATTAGTATATTATTATTTTCTGTCAAATCTTGTTTGAAGTGCAGCGCTGGTTAGTATTTGTACTTTTCAAATTTTTTGAAAAAGAAGCCCATGGTAAGTCCTGCCTGGGTAGCATGCATCTGATTCCTGGAATCTGCCTCCGGGTGCACATTAACCAGGAAGTAGTTATAATGCGCTTTCAGGTATATACCGCTTTGAAATTCATAGCCGATCATAGCCGTACCGCCGACATTAAAAGCGGCGTAATCTTTATAGTTACCGGAACCTATACGCAGCGGCGCATCCTGTTCTGTTATCCTTTCATTACCATTTAGCGCATTAGAGTATACCTGGTGATATCTGCCGCTAAATGTAAGGGCAAAGGTAGGGCCTACACCAATGAAAAAGTGCTGCTTATCATAAACCGGGTCCCCGGCTTTAAACACAAACATTACCGGCACCTGTAATTGGTTCACTCTATAATCCCGGGTATCTGATTCAAAGAAAGGTATACCGGCACCCGTTCTTGACTGGCGGGAATAGGTGCTGCTGGAACCCGAATTGCCGTCAAAGATAAGGCCTGGTTGCAGGTGAAACATGCTTTCTTGTCCTAAAGGAATATTTACATTAAAGCCGCCTCTAAAGCCTACTTTACCTTCTGTATCCCTGTTTTCTCCTTTGATATACTGGGTTAATGTATTATAGGTTGCCCCGGCCTCTAAGCCTACGCTTACCTGGGCATGAGCAGCCGTTGAAATTGCTACGCATATAGCTGTTGCAGCAAAAATACGCTTCATGGATTAGTATTTTGTATCCAACAAAGATAATAAAGCACTTGGGAATTCAAAAGAATATGAGATAAAATAATCTTTCCGGCGATGTTTACTTATCCAGTTTCTCAAAAGTGGAATTGTTACTGATAAATTCCGGAACGATCTCTTTCATCTTGGCGACGGTATCAAGTGCAATATGTTTTTTCGCCAGTCTTACCAGCTCTGCTACCTCGGATTGCACCCAGGCAAAGTCATATTCTCTTACTTTAGCGATCAGGATCTTATCATGATAGGTAGGTAAAGTATTTTCAGAATTGTTCAGTAACTCTTCATACAATTTCTCACCAGGCCTTAAGCCGGAATAAACGACTTTGATATCTGCTTCCGGCACTTTACCGGCAAGGCGGATCATTTTATAGGCGAGGTCAACTATTTTCACCGGTTTGCCCATATCAAAAACAAAGATTTCCCCGCCTTTACCCATAGCTCCCGCTTCCAGTACCAGCTGGCAGGCCTCGGGTATGGTCATAAAATATCTTGTGATATCGGGGTGGGTAACCGTGATTGGGCCGCCCTTCTCCAATTGTTTCTGGAATCTCGGGATAACGGAACCGTTAGAGCCCAATACGTTTCCAAAGCGGGTGGTGACAAATTTGGTTGTATTTACCAGGTTATTGATCCCTGAAGCAGCTCTTAAATGTTTATGATAAGATTGGGTATAGATCTCGGCAATGCGTTTTGAAGCGCCCATAACATTGGTCGGGTTAACCGCTTTATCTGTAGATACCATTACGAACTTATCTACTCCATAGGATACCGCAAGCTCGGCCAGTATCTGGGTACCCATTACATTATTGACAATGGCGGCGGAAGGGTGCTCTTCCATCAAAGGCACATGTTTATAGGCTGCAGCATGATAGATGATCTCCGGCTCATAGATCTCGAAGATCTGCTCCATGCGTACACGGTCTTTTATATCCCCTATAAAGCTTTTGACGGCATCAGAGGCGTTAAAAGTCAATAAGAGTTCATGTAGCGGCGTTTCCGCGCTATCGCACAGAATGATTACCGCAGGGTTATATTTGATCAGCTGCCGGGCAATTTCTCCGCCTATGGAGCCTGCAGCACCGGTAACCAGGATCTTTTTCCCTTTTACCTCCCGTGCGACGCTTTCATTCTTGATATTGATCACTTCACGGTCCAGCAACTGCTCGATATTAATATCTTTCAGCTGGGTATCGTCCAGCTCGTTATTGATCCACTTGTCACTTGGCGGCACCTGTTGAATTTTGATATCAAATTCCAGACAAGTATCTACCAGGAAGTTCAATTTATCTTTTGTCATAAAGGGCTCGGCAATGATCAACATTTCCACCCCTTCTTTTTTCAGGCGGGCAATACTGGCTTTGGACAGTCCGTAAACCGGAATGCCTTCTATCTTTTTGCTGATCAGTTTCGGGCTTTCGTCCAGGAAGGAAACGATTTTAATGGCAGAGCGCTCATTACTGCTGAACATTCTTTTAGCCAGCATCCCTTCAAACCCGGCATTGAAAATGGTAGCTTTAATAGATTTGCGACGCAGCGTAAACAGGTTTTCATAAATCGTTTTGATGATAACCCGGTAGGCCAGCAGCGAAAAATTGGCACAAAAAAAGTAAATAGCCACGACACTGATCGGGAACAAATAAGACTCATGTGGCACCACATTGTCCATGATCAGGAAAGAAAAGCTGGATAAAAGCGTAATGAGCAATATCCTTTTAGCATCCTCCAGCGTGGTATACCGGACCACCCCACTATAGCTTTTAAGGGTAAGCATAAGTATTGCATTTATAATCAATACATATGCATATACCTTTATATGGTCCACATCGGCAGACAATAGGACGAAGTCAAAGTTAAGCCTGATCAGATAGGCCAGAAACATTGAAAGCAGTACACAAACAAGATCAATAAGAAATATGATCCACCTGGGGGCAATAGCTAATCTTTTAGACATGCGCGATAAAAAAAGCTAATATTATGCAAAAATACTACAATTAACTGATAACCTGCTCTATAACACCAATTAATAAGGCGTTAATTATACTTGGAGAAAATTAAATAAAACAATACATAAACAATTAAATATCAAACAAATAAAAAAAATTGCTTTTAGCTATTGAAAAGCGGGCTTCATCTATAGCCTTATTCCTACTTCTGCAGGGCCAGATAAGGATACATCAATCCTGTACATTTAAACTTTTTGTATCTTCGATACTCTAAATGATCAATCAAGCATTAAAAAATAAGATAATGAAAAAATTAAGTCTTTTATTAAGTGTGGTATTATTCTCAAGCGCAGCATTGTTCGCCGGGGATGATAAAAAAGAAAAGAAAGCGGAAGCCTGCAAAAAAGAAAGCAGCTGTTGCGCTAAAAAAACGGCCAAAGAGGGTGATAAACCTGCAGAAGCTCATACTGCAGGCAAATCACAGCGCTTAAAAACTGATCATAAGCTAAAGCAGGTTGCTGCCAGTGAGCTCAATACAACTCCTGCTAAGGCTGAAGCGTCTGCTAAATCGCGTTAAACAATCACTATCAAGATCCAATAGAAAGGCCTGCAGCAAATTGCTGCAGGCCTTTCTATTAAACATTACTGATTATTACGCTTTTAAAAGACTGTGTATATCAGGCATTTCGTTCGGATAAGCATTTGATTCCAGTTTTTTCCTTACTTCAGAGAATGCTTCCAGGGTAAGCTGGATATCTTCGTCTGTATGCACGGCTGTCGGAATCAGGCGCAGAATGATCTGTCCTTTAGGAATTACCGGGTAAACAACCACGGAACAGAAAATGTTGAAATTTTCCCTCAGGTCTACGATCATCTGTAAAGCCTGCTCCAGCTCTCCTTTCATCACTACAGGAGTAACCGGTGTATTGGTGGTACCAATATCAAAACCTCTCTCTCTTAGGCCGTTTTGCAATTTATTTACGTTTTCCCAAAGTTTGGCTCTCAATTCTGGTTGGGATTTGATCAGTTCCATACGCTTAAGTCCGCCAACAACCATGGCCATAGGCAATGATTTCGCGAAGATCTGGGAACGCATATTGTAACGCAGGAAATAAATAATATCCTTGTCGGCAGCGATAAAGCCACCTACACCAGCCAGCGACTTGGCAAAAGTGGAGAAATAAACATCAATACCGTCAATACAATCCTGCTCTTCACCAATACCCTTTCCTGTTGCACCCATGGTACCGAAACCATGCGCGTCATCTACAAACAAGCGGAATTCATATTTTTCTTTCAGGGCAGCGATTTCTTTTACTTTACCCTGGTTACCGTTCATACCGAACACACCTTCTGTAAGCACTAATATACCGCCCGGTGTACCTTCGATAAATTTAGCCGCACGTTGTAATTGTTTTTCACAATCGGCCACATCGTTATGGTTAAATTTATAACGCATGCCCGGATGCAAACGCAAACCATCCAGGATACAAGCATGGCTCTCGGCATCATAAACAATCACATCATGACGGGATACCAGCGTATCAATCGCGGATACCATTCCCTGGTAACCGAAGTTCAATAGTATGGCATCTTCTTTACCTACGAATGAAGCAAACTCATGCTCCAGCTTATCATGGTTATCAGAGTTACCACTCATCATACGGGCACCCATAGGTAATGCTAATCCATATTCCGCAGCAGCGTCCGCATCTGCTTTCCTGATCTCAGGATGATTAGCCAAGCCTAAATAGTTATTCAAACTCCAAACAATTCTTTCCTTACCATTAAACTTCATCCTGTTTCCAATCTCTCCTTCCAGCTTTGGAAAAGCAAAGTATTCATGTGCTTGATCCTGATAACGGCCAATCGGTCCTCTATCTTTTTTAATCTTGGCAAAAATGTCCATTAAAACCCTGTTTAAAAAATGTAATTAAATGTATAAAAATATTTTCAATATGCAAAGGTACAAAAATAATTATCACGCAAATGAAATCGTGTGAATAAGCGTAAACACTTATCTTTGCACGGCAATGCTTAATGATTTAAAAGCCAGTTTTACCGCGATAGATTTTGAAACAGCCCACGGGGCCTATAACAGTATCTGCCAGATCGGGCTCGTGCGGATAGAAAACGGTGTGGTCGTGCATACGCTCAGTCAACTGGTACAACCTCCGGATAATTATTATCACTGGGGCAATGTAAGGGTTCATGGCATTACCAAAAAGCATACGGCTAATGCGCCTACCTTCAACCAGGTATGGCATTTAATGGAGCCTTACATTACCAATCAGCTAGTGATCGCCCATAATGCAAAGTTTGATGTTACCTGCTTAAAAAAGACGCTTTCTTTTTATGAAATGCCGGTACCGCCTTTTAATCATGCCTGTACTTATAAGATCTTCAATTCAAATCTTAAATCACTGGCAGAGCGGTTTAATATTCCTTTAAATCACCATGACGCCCTATCAGACGCGATGGCCTGCGCCCAGCTTTATTTAAACTACCTGCATACCAAAGCCCTGGTTTAGCAAGACCCGGACCGCTATCCATCGTAGTACATCCGGAATGCGTTTTCTTTAAACTGCCAGGAAGAAAGCCAGTAATTAATCCAATTATTTTCTGTTTCTACAAATTCAAAAAATGCAACCAATAATTTACGGAATCCCCAACTGTGATACCATCAAGAAAACGCTTGACTGGTTCCGGAAGCATAACATTGAGGTAAGCTTTCATAACTATAAAAAAGAGGGCATTACTAAAACCCTCTTAAATGAATGGGTGAAACAGGTCGGCTGGGAAATATTGCTGAACAAAAAAGGAACTACCTGGAAGCAGCTAAGCCCGGAGGAGCAAGCTGCCGCTACTAATGCAAAAACGGTAGTAAACTTACTGGCAACCCATACCAGCATGATCAAGAGGCCGGTCATCACTTTGGACGGGCAGGTTTGTGTTGTAGGTTTTAACGAAACTACGCTACTTGAACTGGCCGCCAAATGCAAATAAGGTGTAAAAATTTAAACGAACATACATTACATAAGTTTTAATCTTTAATTTTGCACTGCAGTAAATAATCATTTAAACAAAAAATAAATCAGGTTCAATGAAAAAATTTTTAAGCATAGCCGTTTTTGCACTTTCAGGACTGGCATTCCAGGCACAGGCGCAGCATAAGCATACCGAAGAGTCGAAAGCTACGCCATCTGCAGTAAAAGGCCAGGTGTACGGTGAAAATATCGAAGAGAAAAACATAGTTAAAGGAAAAGATTTCCAACAAAGACTGAACGGTGAAAACCCGGTAAGAATGCAGGTAAAGGGTACCGTAACCGGCGTATGTAAAGCGCGCGGGTGCTGGGCTACCGTAGATATCGGCGATGGTAAAGAGGTATTTGTAAAAATGAAAGATTATGGATTCTTCTTACCGATGGACGCTAAAGGCAAGCAGGTATTGTTAAGCGGTGACGCTTTCGTAGAAACGCATAGCATAGACGAATTAAGAGAAAAAGCTAAATCCCAGAAAAAATCGGATGAAGAGATCAACAAGATCAACAAACCGGAAGAAGAGCTGCGTTTTACCGCGCATGGCATTACCGTGCTGAACTAATTTAATTAAAAATTATTCATTTTTCTGCAATGAGTACCGTGTAATTCTTTAATTTTGCGGCTCAAATCCGAAAAAGTATAAACCATTTTATGGCAACTAACAGAACATTTACGATGATCAAACCTGATGCGGTAGCTGCAGGTCACATCGGTGCTATCTTAGCAAAAATCAACGAAGCTGGATTCAGAATCGTAGCGATGAAATATACGCATCTTTCCCAGGCTTCTGCCGGTAAATTTTACGAAGTGCACAAAGAGCGCCCATTCTACGGAGAACTGGTTGACTTCATGAGCAGCGGTCCTATCGTAGCGGCTATCCTGGAAAAAGATAACGCGGTAGCTGATTTCCGTACCTTGATCGGAGCGACTAATCCTGCTGAAGCAGCTGAAGGCACTATCCGTAAAATGTATGCAAAATCTATCGGTGAAAATGCCGTACACGGTTCCGACAGCGATGAAAATGCTGAAATCGAAGGCAACTTCTTCTTCAACGGCCTGGAAAGATTCTAATCCTGGTCCGGATACAAAATATAAAAAGGCTTCCAGAGGAAGCCTTTTTTAGTTACTATATAAGGTGAATTATTTCACACCCTGCATCATCTTCTTAACAATCGGTGAGAACAGGATCAATACGATACCCGCTACAATCGCATACATGGTTAATTGATAATAACCATCGGTATAAGACATTAATTTGTCGACCAGGCTTGCATTAGGGTTATCAACAGCCATGGATGCGCCCAGTTTGCCGGCTGCAAACTGGCCAAAGGCGCTGGCAAGGAACCATAAGCCCATCATCATACCGGTAAGTCTTTTAGGGGACAATTTAGTCACGGTAGACATCCCGATCGGCCCCAGGCACAACTCCCCTATCGTGGTGATAAAATACCCGAAAGCAAATAGCTCTAAAGAAGAAATACCATTTCCATTATGAAAGAATCTTGTACTATAAAAAACATAGAAAGACAAAGCTAAGAACAGGAAGCCGATACCGAATTTAATGATGGTATTAGGCTCTAACTTCTTCTTCGCCAGCCAAAGCCATAGTAAGCCTATGATCGGGCTTAGGATGATCACAAAAAGTGAGTTCGCGCTGTTGTTAACAATATTAGGATCTATTTCAAAAAACCAGAAAGTATGGCTCAGGTTCTTCTCTGCAAACAAGGCCAGAGAGCCTCCGCTTTGTTCAAATATCGCGTTGAACACAAAATAAAAGAATATAAAGACAAACGCCGCCAATAGCTTTAGTTGCGCTGAGCGGTCTTTTACCCGGAAAGTTTCTATAAGAAAATAAATGATCGCCACAGGTGCTATGGTATACATAAAGCGGTCAGTATAGTCCGTATTCTGCACCATGATCAGGATAAGGGGAATGCAGATGATGGAAGCAATATATACCAATACTTCTCTTGTCGTGCGCGTCGCTTTCGGCAGGCTCAGCAAGGGAGAATCCCCGATAACGCCAAGCGATTTCCTGGTGACCGCGAAAGTGATCAACCCGATCAGCATCACGAATGCCGCCACACCAAATGCCGCACTCCAGGAAACATATTTACCGAGATAAACACAAAGCGCGCCGCCCAGCAAAGCTCCTACGTTAATACCGGCATAGAACATCCCGAAACCCGCATCTCTTCTCGGGTCTCCATCATGATATAATTCGCCCACCATAGAAGAAATATTAGGCTTAAAAAACCCGGTACCGATAATGGAAAGCGTGATCCCGTAATAAAAATAATCGTGTGGATTCAAGGCTATGATCAGGTTGCCCAGGATCATAACAATGCCCCCGAATACCAGGGACCTCTTAAATCCGAGAATTTTATCGGCGAAGATCCCGCCCAGGAAAGTAAAAGCATAAACGAATGCCTGTATGGCCCCATATTTAAGATTAGCCTCGCTCTCCAGGATACCCAGTTGACCTACCATAAAGATGGTGAGTATACCCCGCATGCCGTAGAAGCAAAACCGCTCCCACATTTCGATCAAAAACAAATACCAGAGTTGCTTTGGATATTTCCCCTCAAAGTTCCTGATCTGTTCCAAAGACTGAGCTTCCATAATATTTTTATTTTTTAGTAAAGAAAAAATCACCGGATTTCCATCCGGTGATTAAATAGAGTTGTTTTTATCTTACTCCGTGCATCATTTTCATGATCACTTTATTCAATAATATCAATAACAAACCGCATACCATTACAAAGCCTGCAATGTAGGTAAATACTTCACCTGCGCCTAATGTCTCTACAATAGAAGCCAGGTACCCCCCGATAAAGTTAGCTACAGAAGAAGACAACATCCATACGGCCATTAAGATAGAGGCCAGTTTTGGCGGTGATAATTTAGTTACTACCGAAAGTCCTACCGGAGACAAACATAACTCACCTATAGTATGTAATAAATAGGTCATGATCAGCCACATTAACGCGGCTTTATTGCTTTCATCAGCGATATTACCATTAGCAGCTCGCTCACCTACCGCACCCAGCATAAATAAGAAGCCAAGACCAAGGATGATCATACCCACGCCCATTTTGATCGGGGTAGATAATTTTTTACCTAACCTTGAGTTCCAGAAGATCGCGAATAAAGGCGCCAAAGCAACGATGAAAATCGGGTTTACCGATTGGAACCAGGAAGTAGGAATTTCAAAACCGCCTACCCTTCTGTCAATAAACTTATCTGTATAAAGAGATAAAGAAGAACCAGCCTGCTCAAATCCGGCCCAGAAGAAAACGGCAAATGCAAATAGAATAAAGATTACAGTAACCCTTTGTCCTTCCTTAGTTTTATCCAGTTTTTCACCTGTTTGCGGGTTTACGGATACTGTTGACTCTGCTTCTTCTCCTAAAACAGATCCGGTAACATTAGAGACCGGCTTCTTACCAAGATCACCTAAATACTTTTGAGCAAAACCATTAAATACTAATTGACCCAGCAACATACCTACTCCTGAAGCCAGGAACCCATAACGATAGCCATATGCGATAGTACCGTCTGCATTAGTGGTAGAAAACAGGCTATCTGTAAAATATCCGATCACGAAAGGTGCTAAAAGCGCACCCAGGTTAATACCCATATAGAAGATCGAGAATGCAGAGTCCCTGCGGTCATCCCCGTCTTTATAAAGTCCACCTACCAGGGTAGAAATATTTGGTTTAAAAAATCCGTTCCCGATGATCAGCAAAAATAAACCGATATACAGGCCGGTCATATTGTTCATCGCAAACAAAGCAAATTGCCCAAACATCATCGTAATACCGCCGATAGTAATCGCCAGACGTTTACCCAGATACTTATCGGCCAGCCAGCCCCCGATTAACGGGGTGAAATAAACCAAACCTGTAAAGTACCCGTAAAGCAGGGTCGCCTCAGCAGGATCCATCCCTAAACCACCTTCAAATAACTTCTTGGTTAAATACAAAATTAAAATGGCGCGCATACCATAATAACTAAACCGCTCCCACATCTCTGTGAAGAATAAAAGGTAGAGACCTTTAGGATGCCCCTTCTTCGGGCTCGACGCAACTGCTGACATATTCAGATTTTAAGTTAAATGATAGAAATAACTGCCTAAATTAAGGAAAAATCCAAACAGTGTTAATTTTTGTTAAACAATTTTGTTTTGACTTACGGCAAGGCCGATTGTTTAACGGGTACTAAAAATATTTTTAATTACTTGATCCCATGCATCAATCGCCTGATCACCGGGGTAAGGAAAATCAGGACCAGGCCGGCCACAATCGGCACAATAGTAAAGATTAAAAAGAAGGTAGACATGCTGTGTTCTTTTTTGATCTCTTCAATTTGTCCACCTAATGTTCCGGCAAGCTTATTACCGATAGCGATTGCCAGGTACCACATCCCGAACATGAAAGCGATCATTTTACCGGGCACCAGCTTACTCACATAACTTAAGCCTACCGGCTGTATACAGAGCTCACCCAATGTGTGGAATAAATAGGCTAATACCAGCCAGATCATGCTTACGCGCACAATACCCGCCTCAGCGCCCACAGGGATCACACTGGAGCCGTAGGCCAGGAAGGCAAAACCGATCGCGGTAATGATGAGCCCCATACCGAACTTAACCGGTGCCGGCGGGTTGAACCTTGTTTCCCAAAGCTTACCTACAAGACTGGCAAATACAATGATGAAAAATGAATTTAAAATAGAGAACCAGGACGTAGTAATTTCTACCTGCCCGTCTTTCAAGCCGGTTATGGTTGCAGTCCCTATTGTCGACACTTTACCCTGCTCCTGGTATTGACCTTTTACTTTTTCATGTAATTCCGGGTCCAGGTAAACCGGCTTCCCACCTTCTTCATGCAGCGGGATAACAGCGCCCACATTTAAGGCTTCTGTAGTAGCAATGGTTTCTTTCCGGGTTTCTACTGTTCCATTAGGAATTGTCTTTGCAGCCTCCGATTGATAGGTATATTTAAAAACCGGTTTTTGTTCTTTGTCCAGTATCTGCTTGCCTTTATCGTCCAGCACCGGGTATTTTACTACTTCGTAACTTACTTCGTAAGCATGACTGGAATAGTCGCGGTTGAGCATCCAGATCACGATACCCCAGATACCTACGAAGGCCACACCTAAAATAATATTCGATACAGCGATCTTTTTAAAGGTTTGCCGGAATAGCTTAAACAATACCCAGGTGATAAATATCAAGGGAATAACGGTCAATAGTGTATTGATGACGTTATAAGCTGTTGCCGCAGAACCGGTAAATACCCTATCAGTATAGTCCCTTGCGAAAATGACGAGCGAGCTGGCGCCCTGCTCGAAGGATAAAACAAAAAATACGGTAAAGAACACGAAGAGAATGACCGCAAACATCCGATCCCTGAGCACATTGTCATAACGCAATATCCTGCGAATAACCAGGACCAGGAATAATACCAGCCCGATCAAAATAAAGACTACAGGGCCTGACAATTTATCTTTTGGAAAGAACAGCGCTTCCGGTAGCAACCTGAAGCCTTCAATATTAGACAGGAAATCATTGATCAGGTACAGGAAGCCCATTATCGCACAGATCACGATCAGTACCTTATCCACAACAGTAAAAGGGTTCGGTTTATAATCCTGCGTATTCGCTTCTTCCTGGATCTGCTCTATTGTTTTCTTCTGGGGCTTTGCCCCGATGCTGCCAAACAAGGGTTGTGCCAGCCAGAATTGCAGGCAGCCCAAGAGCATAAAGATACCGGCCAGGCCAAAACCCCAGGACCAGCCTACTTTCTCGGCCAGGTAGCCACAAAGCATCATGCCAAAAAACGCACCCGCATTAACGCCCATATAAAAAATGGTATAAGCACCGTCTTTCTTCTCCGGCAGATCTTTATACATCTGCGAGATGATGGAAGTGATATTGGGCTTAAAAAAACCGGTCCCTAAAATCAACAGACCCAGGCCGCCATACATACCTGCTTTTGTTTCTACAGCCATACAGGCATGCCCCAGCGTCATAAGGATACAACCTATGATAACGGCACGGGTATAACCCAGGTAGCGGTCCGCGATTACCCCGCCAATTATTGGCGTAAGGTAAAGCATACTGGCATAAGTGCCCATAAGGATGCCGGCATTTTTAGCGGTCCATTCCCAGCCGGGGTTGGAACCGACAATCGCCATGGTCAGGAAGTTGATCAGTAACACGCGCATACCGTAGAAGGAGAAACGTTCCCACATTTCTGTAAAGAACAAAACAAACAGGCCGGCAGGATGCCCTAAAACTCTGGATTCAAAAAAAGCGGTATTCTTAGTTGGCGTCATGAATATATTTTTCAGTAAAGATTTATAAAAATCGGCTCGTAATTATACTTTTTTGCGCGTGCATAAAGGATAGCTGTAGCCCAGCATTACTACACCAGCGCCGATCCGGTTCTTACCATGATCGTCCCCTTTCTGGATGTACCTGAAGCCGTAATTACCCCCGCCTTCCAGGATAATTTTTCCTTTTTTCAACTGATAGGCAAACCCGACAGCCCCGGATACCCCGTAGTTCCAGGCGTACAGGTCTTTTTTAGCTTCGATGATGGTATCTACAGAGCTTCCAAAAAACGTATGTACATATTGCGGGTCTATCTCTGACTGTGGATCCGCATTGGCATACACTCTCAAGTGCTCAGACTTGACAATCTGCTTGGCACTAACCATATAGCCGAGATACGGGCCGGCCTGTATATAAACAGAGAGCTTTTGTTTTAATGCTATAGGTTGCGCGAATTTAAGATGGACCGGTAGCTGCAGGTAGTTGATGCGCGAAACATTTTCCAGGTTCGCGAACACATAATCATTACTGGTATTAAATACGGTCTGGAAGAGCGCGACATACTGCTCCGGTATGGTCATAGGTTGCACCGTATTACGGCGGCCGCCCTGACCGGAAAACAGCAGTTCCGGTACCAGGGAAAATTTCCGGCCCAGGCCGATTTCCACGAAAGCCCCGAAATTAGGACCGATACGGCTGATATAATCTTTATTCCAATCATTCTTGGTTTCCCCCACGGAAAGATTGGGAATACTTAAGCCCCCCTTTAAGCCGATAGAGATATCCTTTTGCGCCAGGCATAGCGATGGCAGTAAACACAAGCAACAAATACTGTAAACTAAAATTCTGCTCATTAGTTCAGGTTTAAATGAAAAACAAATCTAGCGAATACTTGTTAGAATAAGCTTTACAGGCGCATCATATTGATTAAAAATAAAAAAGAGACATAGCTTTTGCTATGCCTCTAAGGAAAATAATATACTAAAATTTACTTTTGGTTCTCTACAGTACCTATAATTTTCAATACTTTTGTAGGCTCTGTTTTCGCATTTGAAGTAACGGTAATCGTTTTATTGATCGGTCCCGGGCGTTTTGTATCATACTTCACTTTGATCACCGCAGATTTTCCCGGCTTGATCGGCTCTTTCGGCCATTCAGGAACAGTACAGCCGCAGCTCCCTTGCGCATTGGAAATAATCAGCGGAGCTTTCCCTGTATTTTTAAATTCGAAAGCACCTTCGCCATTACCATCATACTTTACCGTACCATAGTCATGAGTATCTTTCTTGAATTTTATTTCCTGGGCAGCAGCCTTATCTGCAATTGCCATCCCTGCAACTACGATTGCAGCAGACATTAATATCTTTTTCATTGCTATTTTTTAAATTAGAATTCAAATTTAGGGCACAATCAAATACAATCTTATCATTTTTTGTTAATTCATTGTTTTTCAATATAGACATCCTTTATAAACCGGCTTTAATTACTCTAACCCTATTATCATTTGCTTAGTAAAATTATGAAGATGGAATACTTAAATTTGCGGTAACACTCGCAAATGTTATTCATATGAACATCAAGTCATTTCTTTATTTATTTTTCATTCTGTTCGGCCTGTACACAACAAATGCATCTGCGCAGAAGAATACTACGAATACTGCCGCAGTACCTGTAAATACGGAAAGCTTTAGAGAGGGCTTCTTCAAAAGCAATACTACTTACCTGATAAAAAATCCGGTCAATTTACAGTCAAGGACTGTAAAACTTCCGGCCAATGTCATGCTTAAATTTGAGAAAGGGGGTTATTTGCTCAACGGTACTGTTGTGGGTAATAATACAGGTATAACAGCACCTAACCAACTTATCTTCAAGAGGAATGTAAGCATCAGCGGGACCTGGAATGTAGCTAAAGCCACATCCGACTGGTTTGATTGTGCCAAAAACGGCTATTCTATTGATTACAAAACTTTCCTCACTTATGATTTTAACGGCACACAAAGTTTCGGGTATAAATTCAATGGAAAATTATACCGGGCCGGCAGCTCGCCAAATGTAACCTGGACAGATGATACCTATCCACTTAACCAGCTTTTGAATCTTAAGGCAAAGCATACTGTTATTACAAAAGGCACCTACATGGTAAAACCTATTGAGCAGACACTTAGTGAGCAGCTATTTAAAGCACCGGATGCCGGTTTATGTATCCGGAATGCAGACAATCGCACCCTGGAGATCAACGGAACACTTAAAATGATCGCCTCTAAACATGAAACTTATTATCTCCTGATTGTCTACAATTCAAAGAACTTCACACTTACCGGGACCGGAAAACTGGAAGGAGATATTTATGAACATATGGGTGATGCCGGAGAATGGGGATTCCTCTTCCATGGCGCGGGTTTAGTCAACTTTAAACATAGCAACTTAACTTATGAAGGAGCATGGGGAGATGGTGTATTCATAAGCTATGGCAGAATCCCTATGTCAACCGCAGAAAGCTATAATTATAATCACACCCATAAAAATCTAAAGATAAATCTTTGCCGCAGGACTGGATTGGTATATGAATTGGGAGACAATGTAGTTATTGAAAATTGTTATTTTGACGGGCATAAAAACAGAAGAGGTACAGCAACCTACGCAGCTATAGACATTGAACCATTTTGGCAGGGCGCAGCTCCCATTTTTAACTGTAAGAACATAAATGTAAAAAATAGCAATTTTAAAAATTACATGTACGGACCGGCAGTGAGATATGAACGGGTAATGGGTGGCACAATAGAAAGCAATACGTTCTCATGGAACGCACATGATATATCTGTAGGACAATGTATGCCGGAAGTTAAAAAAAACCCGCTTCAGACAGCCGCAATAACTGCTCAACGGGATTTCATTGAAATATTCAATAACAGGTCCGACAGTTCCGCCAATTTCCTTGTGACCAGTGACCCGGAAAATCCCAACAAGGTTAAAATATACAATAATAAAATTTACGATTCTGAAAGATATATATTAGGAAGTGGAAATTTCGCATTGCTTGAGTTCCATAACAATACTATTGTAAATGCGCCAGACATTGGTAATACCATCGCAGGTAATCTTATCAAAATAAACAACAATACGTTCAAGAACGTCAGGAAGTTCTTTCATACGGATAAAACAACCATATTAAAGAATGGCTATAAGCTGGATAAAACAAAAGCTTTTCCTAAAGTGCTGGAATTTAAAAACAATAAAATTCTCTAACAGATTCAAGAATCATGTAAACTTAGCCCTGATTAACGTAACAATTTAAGTTCCTGGTACTCGTAGTTTTGCATAAGCAAGATCATCAAGTATTATGAAAAAGCATTTTAAAGTAGAAGGTATGACCTGTAATGGCTGCAGAAGCACCGTTGAACAGGCTTTAAATACATTACCCGGGGTGAACGCAAAAGTGCAGCTGAAGCCGGGAAGGGCCATTATTGAAGCGCCCAAAGATATCCCCTTAGCTGCGTTCCGGGAAGTGTTGGCCAAAGAAGGCGATTACACGATCGACGAGCTTGATGAAGAAGAGGCTGAAGCCCATCATCAACACCAGCACCATCACCATCACGAAGAAACGCCCACTGTTATACCTATCACTAAACAGGACCACGAGGTTTACGAAAGCGACAAATACTATTGCCCGATGTTTTGTGAGGGCGATAAACTCTATGATACAGAAGGCCGCTGCCCGGTGTGTAAGATGCACTTGAAAAAGTTACCTGCAGGACAAAGTATTGCCCTGGTCAAACAGGGAATGAATCAAACCAATGCGAACCCTAAGCCGAAAATTACCGGCTCCGGTTATTATTGCCCCATGCAATGTGAGGGGGATAAGACTTATGACAAACCCGGGGATTGCCCGGTATGCGGCATGAGCCTGGTACCCGTGGAAACCGGTGCAGAAACCGTAGACACCAGTTACCTGGACCTCCGGAAAAAATTTATTGTGGCGCTCTGCTTTACCCTCCCGCTTTTTATCCTTTCAATGGGCGGCATGATCGAAGGAGGATGGATACAAAGAACTGTGCCGCAGGCTGTATCTAACTGGGTACAGCTTGGCCTTACCCTGCCTGTAGTATTTTACGCGGCCTGGATCTTCTTTATAAGGGCCTGGAACTCTTTCCGCAGCGGCCGGTTAAACATGTTCAGCCTTATAGGCCTGGGTGCCGGCGCAGCCTTTATCTTTAGCGTTGCAGGCCTTTTGTTTCCCGGTGTCTTCCCGGAACAGTTTAAAGACCATCATGGCGGCGTCCACCTTTACTTTGAAGCGGTTGCCGTCATTCTCACTTTAGTCTTACTGGGCCAGGTAATGGAAGCCCGGGCACATCACCAGACCAGCTCGGCCATTAAAGCCTTACTACAACTGGCCCCTACCGAAGCAACGGCCCTGCTGAACGGACAGGAGGTTAAAATCGAGCTTAAAGACATTAAAGCAGGTAATATTCTAAAAGTAAAACCCGGAGATCGTATTCCTGTGGATGGAGTGATTATCGAAGGCAGCTCCGGTATCGACGAATCTATGATCACCGGTGAACCGATTCCTGTCGAAAAAACGGTAAATGATAAGGTGAGCTCCGGCACAATAAATGGCAACAAAAGCTTCCTGATGAAGGCCGAAAAGGTGGGTGATGAAACCCTTCTGGCGCAAATTATAGCTATGGTCAATATGGCCAGTCGTTCCCGTGCACCTATTCAAAAACTGGCCGATACCGTCGCCAGGTATTTTGTACCTGCTGTAATTACTATCGCTGTGCTTTCCTTGGTTGTCTGGGCAGTATTTGGGGGTAAAGAAGGTTACTTGTTCGGTATGGCCAACGCGCTTGCTGTACTGATCGTTGCCTGCCCTTGTGCCTTAGGGCTGGCAACGCCAATGTCGGTGATGGTAGGTGTAGGTAAGGGCGCACAAAACGGGGTGCTGATCAAAAATGCCGAGGCCCTGGAAACTATGAATAAAGTGGATGTGCTTATTGTAGACAAAACCGGGACCCTTACGGAAGGAAAGCCTTCTATGGAAGAGCTTGTGCCTGTAGGTGAATGGGACCGCAATACCGGTTTACGCTATGCCGCGGCGGTCAACCAGAATTCAGAACACCCGCTAGCAACGGCCGTTAACCAGTTTGCCCAAAAAGAGGGCCTGTTTATACCCTCTGTTGGCCTGTTTGAATCGGTTACGGGGAAAGGGGTTACCGGTATTGTAGAAGCTAAACAAATAGCTTTGGGTAATGATAAACTCATGCAGCAGGTCAAAACTTCAATTAATGATGTGGTGAAAAATGAGGTGGCACAATTACAGGCAAAGGGGAAAACGGTTTCTTATCTTGCCGTAAACGGGCAGCTGGCTGCTTATGTGATCATCTCAGACGCGATAAAGGCAGGCAGCCGGGATGCGGTCCACAGCCTGATGCAGCAGGGAGTAGAGGTGATCATGCTGACCGGTGATAATGAATTGACTGCGAAAGCAGTGGCACAGGAACTGGGTTTGCCGCATTTTAAAGCGCAATGCTTACCGGAAGACAAACTCAACGAAATAAAAAGATTACAAGGTGAAGGCAGGATTGTGGCCATGGCAGGGGACGGCATCAATGATGCGCCCGCCCTGGCACAGGCCAATGTCGGCATTGCTATGGGGACCGGTACAGACGTAGCGATTGAAAGCGCGGCGATCACCTTGTTAAAGGGAGATTTGAATGGTATCCTTAAAGCGAAAACGCTTAGCCATAAAGTAATGCGGAATATAAAACAGAACCTGTTTTTTGCTTTTATTTACAATACGCTGGGAGTCCCTGTGGCTGCCGGTTTACTTTACCCCTTCTTTGGTTTGCTTATGTCGCCTATGCTGGCAGCGGTAGCCATGAGCTTTAGCTCCGTTTCTGTTATAGCCAATTCCCTGAGGTTAAGAAGCGCCCGGCTATAGTTAGTTTTAAGTTCCTGTTATTTGGGGGTAAAAGCCAGTTCTTTATTTTGAACTGGCTTTTTACCTTTTGTCCAATCCAGATGACATTGCTTACTAAAACTACCACTACCATAGTCAGCATAAAAAAAAGTGATCGTTTTAAAACGATCACTTTTCAAGCAATTTATACCAGTGTGCTTAGTCTATAGTAAGCTCGCCTGTTCTGGCTAAGTATTTATTGATCTCCGTGGCTTGCTGGCTCATCGGGTATTTTTCTTTTATTTCTTTATACAGTTTTTTAGCTTCTTCAATCTTTCCTGCTTTTTCACTCGCTAAAGCGGCACGGAAGGTGTATAAAGCCGAAGTGTATTGGTCATTCTCGTTAGCAGCCGCTTTTTTATAATATTCCAGGGCTTTATCCAGCTTCCCGGTTTCCATATAAGCGTCTCCTAATGATCCGTTGGCCACATTGCCAACTACAGTACCTTTACCATCAAACTCTCCCAGGTATTTAATCGCGTTATTCGCATCGCCGGTTTTAAGGTAGCTCATTCCCAAATAGAATTTGGCTAAGTTAGCCGCATCTGTACCGGAATATTTTTTAACGATACTTAAAGCGCCGGTACTTTGCCCGTCTCCGTTGATCACTAAATTGGAAGAATCCGCTTCAAACCAATTCTGAACTTTATATAAAGCCCGGTTTGCTTTTTCTTCGTTAGGAGCCTGTACCAGGTATTTATAACCGAAATATCCGCCTACCAATACAAGTACCGCAACGACTAATCCGATAATTAACTTCTTGTTCTTGTCAAACGAATCCTGCATTTTAAACATGGTCAGATCACCAGAACCGGTAGTGCCGGATGTGCCAAATTCTTCTACACCGGGTTTATTTCTTGAAGTTTGTGCCATTTTATGTTAAATTATAATACATTTAAGTCGGCGAACTTACAACAAATTTGTAAAATATCAAAAAACAATGCATTATCCTATTTTGATTTCATTACTGAACGGTCTTTGCATGTACTTTATATAAATGCAAATCGCCGTAAAGGGTACGGGTGGTGTGCACTACCTCTAGCCGGTATTGCTGCCAGATCTCATCGCCCAGGTTTTTATCCGCAAAGGAGCCGCGGCTTAAAATTTTATGGTCGTCCGGCATGTCCGTAATAATGCTGTAGCCACTGTCTATCCACCTTGCCAACAGCTCCGGCGACAGTTTATCGTCCGTATAAAACCTGCTAGTGTTACCACCCAGGTATTCATTTTGATTTTGGATCAGGTTAGTAAAAGAAATAAACCGCGCGTCAGGATGCTGTTTCATATAATTCACTTTTTCCTTTTGGTTGATCATGTTGTAATGGTACATGGGGAATGCGGCATAAACAAGGTTCCATAGCCACATAGTGAAGACAAGGCTACTGAAAGCCTGCGGGGCCAATGTCCATTTAGGCGCTATACAGATTGCCAGCAGTACAGGCGTCATAATCATAAATTCGGCATTACCATTAGAGTAAAAAGCAAAGCCGACCTGCAAACAGAGTATGAGCAAATGGGTCTTAATCAACCAGGACTGATCAATGGAAACGTTTTGTTGAGCTACCAGCTTTTTTCTTTTTGCCCATGTTCTTATAAGCAACGCAAGCCAGATAAGGATGGCGACCAGGGGGATAAAATACAGCCAATGCTGCCTGAGCAGGATCAGCATATAGGGATAAACCTGCAAAAATGTTCTCACGATGGCCACCCCCACAAACATGATATATTGTTTAAGCCCAAAGGTCTGGCTGGCATTACCATGATAATAATCGTATAAGGTATAAGTCCAGAAGGAACGTAAACTTAATGCTTCCTCCTGCGTACTTACAAAAACCAGGAGGTATACCAGAGGAACCAGCAGCGCAGTGCAGGCATAGGAAAGTGAAACCCTTAAAGAACGATAACGCCATAAAATCCCGGCAAACAGTCCCAGCCACCAAAACAGGTGGATCTGGTGAAACAAAACCGCCAGCATGCTCAGGAAACCAGAGATCAACACATACCGGATGCGCTGGCTTGCAAGCGCGTATTTCAGCAAATAATAGCTGCCGGCCAGGGAGCAAAACATAGACAATATATAGCTTTCATTCTCCAGGCTAAAGCGCCAGATCCCGAAGGAAAAACCCGAAAATAAGATCCATAAACATCGCTGCACGGTCGATACCCCCAATAATTCCAGTATTCTGGACAGTACATACACTGCGGCAACAGCAAAAAGAGTATTGAAAAAGGTACAAAGCCTGAGAGTGTCCACACCAGGGAACATGGCCTTTACCGGCAGGGATAAATAATGATACAACCAATTATATAGTAAATGATGCGGTGAAAAAAGGTCCCCACCGCTTCGGATACCGATCGCATAACCATAGCTATCCGAAGACAGGTTATTATTGGGCAATAGCAGATAAGTCAAAAGAATAATTCCCAAAGATGCCATAAGACCCCTTTGATGCAGCATTTTCTTCATAATCAGGCTAAGGTAAAGCAGTTAGCAGTCAAATAAAAATATACATTTTTTACATACAAACATATAGTTTATCTTTTCTGCCCGAATAAGCTTGTTCCTGATTTTTTCCTAGTTTTAAACCATTCATATTTTTAGTATAGTTGCAAGCGTATTAAACAACATCTTTGCGCAATAATGTATTTCCAGGGTCCTATGCAGCACTTTATTAATGTCCATACCCATAACATGGCTGATAATAATGCCATTATCAGTTTTTACGAAGCTTTTGAGCAATCCGGTACGGTGCCCCATTGCAGCCTTGGGATACACCCCCGTTATACCGAAAAGACAAGTTATGCCCAACTGGAGGCCTTTGCAGGGCAAGGGAATGTTCTGGCGATCGGCGAGTGTGGCCTGGATAAATTGTGTGATACCGACTGGTCTTTACAGGAAACTATTTTCCGGCAACAAATAGCGCTGGCCAATAAACTGGGCAAGCCCCTGATCATCCATTGCGTGCGTGCTTACAGCGAGTGCAGTCACCTGCTGGCTGCCGCAAAAGTGCCGGTAATTTTTCACGGCTTCAACCGTAACCTGCGTATCGCGCAACAGCTTTTGGACCAGGGGTTTTATTTATCGGTAGGCGCAGCCCTGTTTAACCCGGCTTTTGAACCCGTTTTTACGGCATTACCCGTTGATCGGCTGTTTTTTGAAACCGATGACCGGGACGACCTGGAGATTGACAGCCTATATAAAAGAGCTGCTGAACTCAAAAAAATTGGGGCAGAATCCCTTATTTTGCAGGTTGAGCATAATTTTAAAAAAGTTTTTAACCATGCAAGATAAAAGTTGGTTGTCCAGGACAGCCCTCCTGATCGGGGACGAAGCCCTGGATAAATTGACCAAAAGCCATGTGATGGTGGTAGGTTTAGGCGGTGTAGGTTCTTACGCGGCAGAGTTTGTATGCCGTGCCGGAGTGGGCAAAATGACCATTATTGACGGTGATGTGGTGGACCCGACCAATCGTAACCGGCAATTGCCGGCCCTGGCGACCAATCATGGAGAGTCCAAAGCGGACATTATGGCCGAGCGCTTAAAGGCGATCAACCCGGAGCTCGAACTGACTGTTATCAAAGAGTTCATTACCCCGGAGATGGTAGAAAAGCTGATGGAAGAAAAGCCGGATTATTTCATCGATGCCATTGACAGCCTTACGCCAAAACTAACCTTTATCGAGATCGCTTATAAAAGCGGGATCCCTTTTGTCAGCTCTATGGGCGCCGGCGGTAAGCTGGACCCGACGAAGTTAAAAGTGACCGATATTTCCAAGACCTACAACTGCCCTTTCGCGATGAAAGTGCGCAAACGTTTGAAGAAAAAAAATATCCGGAAAAATGTGAAAGTGGTTTACTCGGATGAGCGCCCGGTATATGAATCCATGATGCTGACCGATGGTACGAATTTCAAGAAATCTTTTTACGGCACCATCTCTTATGTACCCGCTGCTTTTGGTGGTGCGGTGGCCTCTGTGGCCATCCGGGACCTGATCGAATGGGAGGAAAGGAAGTAAACTTGCAAATATTAACTACAGGCTTAAAGAAAAAGTTCGTGGATATACTGATAAAAGGGGTATTATCCGATGAAATGGATTAGCTACTATAGATAAGGTTACCTTAAACTGATGTAAGGAAAAACCCTTCTGCCATGAATAAAACCAATCAATACAAGCTGTTAACTTTTATTACCCGGATAGGCATGTTTGTCTACCCGGTAGACCAACATAATATTACCAGTTTTATTCTTGGGTATGAATATGGAAAAAGACAAAGCAGTAGCTTTACAGAACAAATTCAGCAACGACTTGCCGATCAATATAGAATTTTTTCCAGCAGTGACGGCTGGCCTGGCCAGATAAGGCGGTTGGCGAAAAAATCCAATGAAAATTGGGTAACAATTTTCAGGTGGGTTAGCCTGGAAATTTTAGCAGATGCAACGAATGGTGGCTGGGACGAAACTATGAGTGGGGTTTTAAAAGCCCGGATATTTGCACTTATTGAACGGATTGAGCCTGAGGATACGAGATGGCTGGACAAATGGTGGATTGAAGATTGGCTGGCGCTTTGCCCTGTAAAGCATCCCTGGTTCCAAAAAATATGGGCAGATAAAGAATGGCGCATTATTAAACCAATTAATAAAAAATTGTTGCTGGCTGATTATTCTTTTAGTGGCATTCCCAAAAAACTGCTCCAACTTAAAGATTTGCTCAATTCGTAATTGGTAATTTTAAATTACTCCGCTTAAACATCACATATGGAGTTTTCAGAAAAATTCAAAACGTTTTCGAATGCCGAATTGCTAAACATCCTTAGCAATCCACATCGTTACCAGGAAAAAGCACTAAACACCGCCAAAGAAATACTTGATAACAGGAGCTTATCAGAAGAAGAAATGCGGATAGCCAAAGAAGAGCTTGAAGCGGTACAGCGAAAACAATTGCAAAAAGAGGAACGAAAAAAAGAAATTGAACGAAAAATAAAAGGCATCGGACAAACTATTGCTGATAACTTAAACCCGGTACAAAAAGAAGCACTTACCACAGAAAAAATAATTAAAACGGTTTCGGTAACCTGTTTCATATTATGCTTATTCTATTTATACAACGAATTTGACATGATACGATTTATGCTCAGCGATAGTACTGCGCACTGGGATCTGCCAACAATGGCTTCTTTCCTGCCATTAATAATCCTCCTCATTGCGAGTATTTTATTTTATAAAAGGAAAAAAGCAGGCTGGTTGTTATTGAAAATATTTCTAAGCTATTCACTGGTTTCCGGGATTGCCTCTATAGTTTTTGCCATAAAATGGAATTGGCCTATATATACCCTGCTTTGCACTATTTTAGTATTCACAGGTTTGATTTACACTATAAATCGCAAAAATGTAAGAGCTTTCTTTTCCATTAATAAACAAGATTCGATCTTAGCTTTTTCGATTACCGCTATAATCACAGGCTTTATTGCTTACTTATATGCTTAAAAATTGTTGCTTTTAATTTATAATTCAACAATTCGTAATTGATAATTCGTCAGTGAAAGTTTACCTTTGCAAAAATTTTTAATACATAGTAAAATATATAATCGTGAGAACGAAAATTAAAGATATTCTGTTAAGCGACAAGCTGGATTATGAAGTAGTCGTAAAAGGTTGGGTACGCTCTTTCCGTAACAACCAGTTCATTGCCCTGAACGACGGTTCTATTATCGACAATGTGCAGGTAGTGATCAACGACAATAGTGATGAAGCTTTATTAAAAAATATCCAGACCGGCGCTGCTTTGAGTATCGAAGGAAAGGTGATCGCCTCACAAGGGAAAGGCCAAAAAGTAGAGATCGTTGCGACTAAAGTGGACATTTTAGGCGGCTGTGATCCGGAACAATTCCCTTTACAGGCGAAAAACCGCCCGAGCCTGGAATATTTAAGAGAGATCGCCCACCTGCGTTTCCGTACCAATGTATTCGGGGCGGTATTCCGCGTGCGTAACAGTATCGCTTTCTCTATTCATAAGTTCTTTAATGAAAAAGGATTTGTCTACCTGCACACCCCTATCGTTACCGCTTCAGACGCGGAAGGCGCCGGTGAAATGTTCCGGGTAACGACTTTGCCTTTTGACAACCCGCCAAGAAAAGAAGACGGTACCATTGATTTTTCTGAAGACTTCTTTGGCAAAAGCACCAACCTTACCGTAAGCGGCCAGCTGGAAGCAGAACTGGCGGCTATGGCTTTAGGCGAGGTGTATACCTTTGGCCCGACTTTCCGCGCAGAAAACTCCAATACGGCACGTCACCTGGCCGAGTTCTGGATGGTAGAGCCGGAAGTAGCCTTCAATGACCTGCAGGACAATATGAACCTGGCAGAGGAATTCATGCAATACGTGATTAAATACGTGCTGGATAACAACAAGGAAGATCTTGCTTTCCTGCAAGAGCGCCTGATCAACGAAGAAAAGCAAAAACCGGCCAACGAGCGCAGTGAGATGACCTTGCTCGAAAAACTGAACTTCGTTGTCGAAAATAAATTTGAGCGCATTACTTATACGGAAGCGATCGATATTCTACTACAATCCAAACCTTACCAGAAGAAGCAATTCAAATATGAGGTTTCCTGGGGTATCGACCTGCAAAGTGAGCATGAGCGCTTCCTGGTAGAAAAGCATTTCAAAAAACCGGTGATCGTTACCGACTATCCTAAAGATATCAAAGCGTTTTACATGCGCCTGAATGATGACGGCAAAACCGTTGCCGCGATGGACATCCTGGCCCCTGGTATCGGCGAGATCGTAGGTGGTTCTCAAAGAGAAGAACGTTTAGAGGTGCTGGAAAGCCGCATGAACGATATGCATATTCCTTTAGAGGAAATGTACTGGTACCTCGATAGCCGCCGTTTCGGCACAGCGCCGCATGCCGGTTTCGGTCTTGGTTTTGAGCGCATGGTCCTGTTTATTACCGGTATGACGAATATCCGTGACGTGATCCCTTTCCCAAGAACGCCGGGTAATGCCGCATTCTAATTACCAAAACATATAATGAGCCTTTACTTATCATTGATCATACCGGTTTACAACCGCCCCCAGGAAGTAGAAGAATTGCTGAGCAGCCTGCTGTTGCAAAACAATAAAAATTTTGAGGTAGTCATCGTTGAAGATGGCTCTGCCCTACCCTGTGCGGAGGTTGTTGACCGGTATACCGATAAGTTACGCATCAGTTATTATACAAAACCGAATTCCGGGCCGGGACAAAGCCGGAATTATGGCGCGGAAAGAGCTAAGGGAAATTATTTCATTTTCCTGGACTCGGACTGCGTGATCCCGGAAGGCTATACCCAAGCGGTCTACCAATCCCTGGAACAGCAATACGTGGATGCCTTTGGCGGGCCCGATGCCGCACATGAAAATTTTACGGATTTCCAGAAGGCCATCAATTACTCGATGACCTCGGTCATCACTACCGGCGGGATTCGCGGTGGCGGTGAAAAGATGGATAAGTTTTTTCCAAGAAGCTTCAACATGGGTTATTCCAAAGAAGTATTTGAAAAGACCGGTGGTTTTGGTAAGATCCGTTTCGGCGAAGATATTGACATGAGTATCCGCATTCTTAGCAACGGGTTTAAAACGAGGTTGATCAAAGCGGCCTTTGTGTATCATAAACGAAGGTCCACTTTCCGGCAGTTTTTCAAGCAGGTGCACAATTCCGGTATCGCGCGGATTAACCTGAACAAAAGACACCCGGGGACGCTGAAATTAGTACATGCCCTGCCGGCTGTATTTACTTTAGGTGTTGTTATTTTATTGATCGCATCACTATTCTGCTGGTGGTTTATCCTGCCCCTGTTGTTCTTTTTCCTGGTTATCTTTGCAGATGCAAGCCTGCGCAATAAAAGCCTGAAGATAGGCTGGTTATCTATGTGGGTAAGCTTTGTACAATTAACCGGTTATGGCTCCGGGTTTATTATCGCGTTTATCCGCAGGCACATTTTAGGCCAGGATGAATTCGCTTCTTTTGAAAAAACATTTTATAAATAAATCAGCGGTATGCTCTACATAAAAGCACTGCATATCATTTTCATCGTGACCTGGTTTGCCGGCCTGTTCTACATGCCCCGCTTATTCATTTACAACACCGAAGCGCAAAGCAATCCTTCAGAGGCCGCAAAAGATGCCCTGACAAAGCAGTTCACTGTAATGATGCAGCGCCTGTGGAAAGGCATTACCATTCCCTCCGCTTTATTGACACTGGTATTCGGCCCCCTAA
Organism: Taibaiella sp.; assembly: GCA_016786705.1. Taxonomy (GTDB): domain Bacteria; phylum Bacteroidota; class Bacteroidia; order Chitinophagales; family Chitinophagaceae; genus Edaphocola. Next base: position 514,079 of record JAEUVV010000006.1, on the reverse strand, counting down.
CCCTTTACAAATACGGTTATTTACATCATATGCCCACCTGGTTATGGATCAAGCTGGGCTTCGTTTTAGGGCTGTATGTTTATTTTGTCTGGTTACACCGGATATTTAAACAACAGGAAAAAGGGCAGTTCAGGTATACCTCCACACAATTGCGTGTCATTAACGAGGTCGCCACCATTTTTTTAATCGCTATCGTATTCCTGGTATCGGTAAGAGATGCCATGAGCCTGGTTTACGGCCTGCTGGGCCTTATAGGGTTCATCTTTATACTAATGAGCGCGATCAGGATCTATAAGACCATACGAACAAAAAAAGAAAATCAATAAATATGCAAGAGTTAGTAAAAGAATTAATGGAAAAAGCAAACCTGGATGAAAACCAGGCGACCAAAGCATCTGAAGTAGCTTTGGCTTTCTTAAAATCAAAAGTACCGCCTGCATTCCAGGACAAGATGGATGATATCCTTGCGGGTAATTTTGACATGAGCTCTTTAATGGGCATGATCGGCAACCCTATGGATATGCTGAAGGGTATGTTCGGCAAAAAATAATACGACCTGTAAATATCCGAAAAAGCTGCTTTGGTATTTTTATCAAAGCAGCTTTTGTTTTGCCGGTAATTTGCTCAGCTGTGATACAATTTATAGACATCGTTGCTCACTTCTAAAAAATTACACCCGGGTTACAAAGCTGATTTCCAGCAAACAAAAAAGCCCGACCTTTAGCTTGAGAACAAACCAAGGTGAGCTTTTAAACAAGTATGAAACAATCTTTAGATCAATTTTTGCGCTGAGCGTTTAATTATAAAAATATTTAGTAAATGGTAAAATATCGTGTTTACTAATATTCAATACCCGCTCTTCTTTACTTAAGCCTAATTCAACAGCCGCTTCTTCATTAGTAGGGTAGTCGTATTCTATCTTTCCTACGAATGTCCCTTTTTTCCTGAGCGTTACACTATAGTAAACCGCTTTAGGTTCAATGCTTTTCAGTACTTTCCGGCCTTCCGCGTCTTCTATCAACACTTCAAGGTAGATATCTTTTGCTGATGGTTCAAAAACGGTTTGAATATACCTGTAGGTACAAGTACGTTTCTGATTCAAAATACTCCTCCCGTTACGGATCTTTTTAAGAAGTCCGGTAACTATTCCATTTAAAAAATACACCTCTATACTACAATTATCAGGTTTTGTGAGTTTGAAATTGAATGAATTTCAAGCTGTTACAGTAAAGGCGCTTTACTCCAACAGCATATTTTTAAGGTGAGAGAATTCCTGGTTATTAATTTTTTCTGGTGTAAATATTCAGGCTTTCCGGTAAACTATAAATGTATTAAACTTTGGTTAAAATTCAAAACCTTTGCAAAGCTATGATAAAAACATACAAAAAGCACCTTGTAGCTAATGTTCTACTTATTATACATTGAGTTCCTTAAAAAGACATTAGGCCTGAAAGCTGTCCGCCGGCAGATCTGGTTATACGTTACTGCTGAGCTGTTTAATTATAGTTTCAATCGTTACCGCATCTGTAGCCGCCTTATAGTTAATCACTATCCTATGCCTCAGTACCGCCGTCGCTATCGCGTTTACATCCTCGATATCCGGGGAAAATTTGCCTTGTAATACAGCATGGCATTTAGCCGCCAGGATCAGGTTTTGGGAAGCGCGCGGACCGGCTCCCCAGGCCAGGTATTTATGGGCAAGCTCATTACCCGCAATATTCGGCCGGGTACTTTGTACCAGTTTCACCGCGTAATGCAATACATTATCCGGCACAGGTACTTTACGGATCAATTGCTGAAAGAACAGGATCTCCTCTCCGCTCAATACTTTAGGGACGGTTTCAGAAATATTTCCCGTAGTTTGCTTTACGATCATCACTTCCTCGTCGAAGCTTGGATAGTCCACTTTAATGAGGAACATGAAGCGGTCCAGCTGGGCTTCCGGCAGCGGGTAAGTCCCTTCCTGCTCAATCGGGTTTTGGGTAGCTAATACAAAAAACGGCTTGGGCAGGTCATAGACTTCACCGGAGACCGTAATATTACGCTCCTGCATAGCTTCCAGCAGCGCCGCCTGTGTTTTGGGCGGGGTCCGGTTGATCTCATCCGCCAGGATGATATTCGCGAAAACGGGGCCTTTGATAAATTTGAAATGCCGGTTTTCATCTAAGATCTCAGCGCCGGTAATATCACCGGGCATCAGGTCGGGCGTGAACTGTATCCGTTTAAAACTAAGGTCCATAGCATCGGCTACCGTCTTTACCAGCAGGGTTTTGGCCAGACCGGGAACCCCCACTAATAAGCTATGGCCGTTACAAAAGATGGCCATGATCAGCTCGTTCACCACATCGTCCTGCCCCACCACTACTTTTGCTATAGCAGCTTTAAGTGCCTGATACTTTTGCTGTAAATATTTTATCGCTTCTACGTCAGATGAAAATTTCGTTTCCATTTTTCAAATATAACGGGAAAAAGTTTAAAACTGGTTTAATTTAAATGGATTTCAGCGCTTTCCTTCAGCCTTTAACTATCCTGGTACATTACGTCTGTCCGCAATACATATTTTACGCCTTTGGTCACCTCCGCGCCTTCATGCCTTAATTCATGCTTAAATACCAGGGCATCCCCTTTTGAGGGTTTGATCACCTGTCCTTCATGAAACAGCGTGTCCCCGCCTTCAAAATCATCGTTGAGGTACATCAGAAAAGTAAACTGGCTCCTTTCCCGCTCGTTACGCACAAAGCTCCCATCCACATGCATCTTAAAACGTTGTCCTTTTTCGTACCTGTAGAAACGGAATAGTTCATTAAAGCCTGTAGCTTTTGATTGCTGAAACATGGGCGGCAGGCAGGGTGCCGCTTTTTTCCAGAACGCTTTTGCCAGTACCGGGTCTTCGTATAGAATTCTTTCATTGTTCCGGATCCCTTTAAAGACGCGCTCTTCGCCACCTCCGAAGTTTACTTTTGCCTGCTCAAAGCCTGTAGTTTCCGCCTTTTCAATCATCGCGTCGCATACCGCTCCGGACAGGAAATTTTTGATCACAAACAAATGATCGTTGTATTTTACTATTTCCATACTTATGCGGTTTGCTTAACGGTCAAAAAGTAAACGTTGGCCCATCACGGTATCGTTGATCACTCCATCCTCGAACACGATAACGCCGTTTACTAATGTCTTATCAATAGTATAATCGAAGGTTTTGCCCTCCAGCGGGCTCCAGCCACATTTATAAAGGATATTGGAGGCATTAACGGTGTAAGGGTTTTGTGCGACCAGTACGAGGTCGGCGTGGTACCCTTCACGGATATAGCCCCGCTTAGAGATCCTAAAACATTCTGCCGGGGCATGACACATCTTCTCTACCACTTTCTCTATGCTTAACTTACCTTCCGATACATACTGAAGCATCATTTGCAGCGAGTGCTGCACTAAAGGCAAACCGGCAGGGGCCTGGGCATAAGGCTGTTGCTTTTCCTCCCAGGTATGCGGCGCATGATCGGTAGCGATAATATCCAGGCGATCATCAAGTAGAGCTTCCCATAAGGCCGCTTTATTTTCCGGGGCTTTGATCGCCGGGTTACATTTGATCAGGTTGCCTTTCTGCGCGTAATCATCCGCTGTAAAATGCAGGTGATGCACACATACTTCATTCGTAATACGCTTGTCTTTTAAAGGCAGCATGTTGCTGAACAACTGCAGCTCTTTAGCCGTGGTTATATGCAGGATGTGTAAACGGGTATCATACTTTTTAGCGAGCTGTATGGCCGTAAAACTACTTTCAAAGCAAGCTTCCGCGTCCCGGATCAAAGGATGGAAAGAAGCATCTGTAGGGTTAGGATATTTCTCTTTATTCTTCGCGATAATACGCTCATCCTCGCAGTGGGTAGCGATCAGGTGACCGGTTTCTGAAAAGATCTTGTTGAGCGTAACGAAGTTATCCACCAGCATATCGCCGGTGCTGCTTCCCATAAAGATTTTGATGCCGCAGACCTCTTTTAATTTTGCATTCGCTTTCAACACCTCCTCAACATTATTATTGGCAACGCCCATAAAGAAAGAGAAGTTGGCGATAGAGGAATTGGCCGCGATGTCATATTTCTGCTCCAGCAATTCCTGTGTGGTTGCCGGCGGATTGGTATTCGGCATTTCCATAAAAGAGGTAGTACCACCGGCAACTGCCGCCCGGGCTTCTGTAGCGATAGTAGCTTTATGGGTTAAGCCCGGCTCCCTGAAATGCACCTGGTCATCAATAACACCCGGTAATAACCATTTCCCCGTCGCGTCTATTTCCTGTATATTTTCATAAACGGCAATGGAGCTGTCTATCTTTTGAATAATACCATCTTTGATCAATACATCACTAACGATTGTTTTTCCTTCATTTACGATCTGCGCGTTTTTAAAAAGTATATCTTTCTGCATTTGAATTTCAATTTCTGTGTTATGCAAGTTAATAAGAAATTGCTTAAGGTCATTGATTCTTGCCTGCTATCCTATTCAAAAAGTAAGCCGGGGTATATCTACCCCGGCTTACTACTAAGATCGCTTAATTCAATTATTTATTTAAGGTTATCCTTTCCGCTTTTATAAACCTATTGTGCTGATCAAAAATTTTAAGCAGGTATACCCCATTGCTCCATTCAGCCAGATCAATCATGTGCACATTTTTTGCTGCTAATACAGAACGGCCCTCCATACTGTATAGTTGAATATTGATCTTAACCGGGCTGTTTATAAACAGTTTGCCCTCTGTAGGATTAGGGTATAACCGGATGGCCGCTTTCAAACGCTCCGTTTCCCCTATCCCCACACCATTATAATTAAATAGCTCAGAGGTATCGGTACAGCTACCTTCATTGGTCACTACAACCTGGTAATAGCCCAGTTGAGTGGCGGTATAGCTGGAATTGGTGGCCCCGCTTAGCGGTTGCTGGTTATAATACCATTGATAAGTCTGGTGCTGATGCTGGGTGCTGAGCTGAGCTCCGTTCGCTACAATTATGGCTTCCGGGTTTTCGTGGATGTAAATAGATTTCCAGATAGCGGTACTGGTATCACATTTTACAATTTTGAGCCATACCGTATCACTTTGGCCGTTAGGAATGACTTCAATAGTATTGGTATTACTTGCCCCTTGCCATCCTTGCGGCAGTATCCAGATGTAATCTGTAGCGCCGGGTACCACGGGGGTAGTTAACGTTATCGGGGTTCTTGCGCAGGCTGTATCCGGGCCTGTAATACCCCCAAGGAGGTTTGCGGTGCAAAACTTGGTGATAAAGCTGGCTACACCGCCGCCGTATGTTGTGAGGTAAGCTCCCGGTGTAGCAACATTACCCGGGCTCATGGTACCCCCTGAAATGTAGGTGTTCCCCTGGTTGTCGATAGATACGGCAAGCGCCTCATCATCACCTGACCCTCCAAAAAAAGTTCCGTAGAGCAATTGACCGTTTGCATCGAATTTTGCAAGATAAGCGTCATGCCAGCCGTTATTGGCAGTCTGGTAGGCGCCCGGGGTTTCCAGTCCACTAAAACTCTCCGTAAACCCGGCCCAGTAAGCATTACCGGCAAAATCGCTCACTACCGCCCCGCTCTGGTCGAAACCGGTGCCGCCATAATAAGTGGCCCAGATACGATTACCCTGGCTGTCAAATTTCACTAAAAAAGCATCCGCATCACCGTTTAATGTATCCTGGTGGGTCCCGGCTGTAGCAATGCCCGAATCACTGTAGCTTACACCAACCATGAACAATTCGTTACCCATAGCGGCGCTCAATACATTATTCTGATTGAAAACTAAAATAGGAGTGACCACGCTCTCGGCATTAGTACCTCCATAGTAAGTACCCCATACTCTTTGCCCGAGGGTATCAAATTTCACTAAATAGTAATCGAAACCACCAGCCAGCGCCGGCTGGAAAGCCCCGGGAGTAGCGATGCTATCCAGGCTATTGGTTACCCCGGCCAAATATACATTACCCATCTTATCGTAGGCCAGCCCATCAGAGGTTTCAATAGAATCGCCTCCATAAAAAGTACCCCACATTTGGTTGCCCAGTGTATCAAACTGTGCCAGAACCGCATCAAACTCTGTAGAGCTGTTATTCGCCTGGTGCGCATTTAACGCGATCAGGTTATTGCCTTTTGAATAGCCTGCCAAATGTACCTGGCCAAAATCATTTGCCGCACAAATACCGCCATACTCTTCCCCAGAGGTTCCGAAATAGCGTCCCCAAAGGAGATTGCCATCTTTATCAAAACGACTCAGGAAGAAGTCAATATCTCCGCCACTTTGTACGGTTTGCGGGCCTCCCACAGTCGCTATGCCGGTCAGGCTGCGGGTAACCCCGGAGATATACATTTTATTGTTGCGGTCACTGGCCAGGCCAAAGCTATAGTCCATGCCCTCTCCGCCATAATAAGTGGCCCACAAAAGCGCTCCCTGGGCATCAAATTTTGCCAGGTAAGCATCAAAATCCCCGGCATTAGTTACCTGGTGAGCCCCTGTAGTAGCCATATTGGTACTTAGGAAGGTACTACCGGTTACATATACATTACCGGCATAATCACACTTCATATTTGCGGCCAGGTCAAAACCCGCTCCGCCATAATAAGTGGACCATTCTACAGTAGGATCGATGACCAGCGTACCATTTACAGGCGCGATATCAAAACTCAGAATGTTGCCTGTAAGCTGATACGGGGTATTGATCACGGCTCCCTGGCCCTGTTCTGTTTTGATATAAGAATAAGGAGCCCCGTCCGTATGCTTCCCGAATGGCGTTGTGGCCGTAAAGCTGCCATCTTCATTAATATGCAAATGCGAAGCGCCTTCATAGGCTAATTTTATAAGCGCCGGGTTGCCACCCGGATGCACCACGAAATCATATTTCATTTGCCCTTGCTGCTCACCTTTAGCGATATATATCACCCAATCGATATTAGGATAAATATTTTTATAAGTCAGCTTCGAGTAGGCCTGTGCCTTTGTTCCGGTCAAACCTAAATGGCTTAAATGATATCTTTGAAAATAAGGAAGCACTTCTTCTTTAATCACTTCAGCATCAGGGTTAGCATTTACAAGTTTTACATCCAGCCGGTAGGTGCTGTAAGTTACATTTTTAAGTTGCTCCATGGCAGCCGGGCCGCCATAACGTGTAAGCGACCTGTCGATTTCCGGGTAGCGGAACCACTGGTAATGTAAAGCGCCTGATCCGACAAAAGCGCAAAGCTCCGGTGTCTCTAATTTAAAATCTATGTCTTTTCTGGTTTTGCCAAACTGATCAATGATCTGCCCGATATTCTCTACAAATCCCTTTTTCCCTCCCGTTTGCAGGGCTTGAGGAATTTCTTTAGCCTGGATATCAGCTATCATGAAAACACTAATGAGTAATAAAAAAAACTTCTGCATAAAATAGGATTAAAAATCAAATAAAAAATTAAAACAGATTTCTATGTTTCATCAGGGTAAAGGTAATCAGGCCACTGCCATAAAACTATAGAGATAAATACGGGATTTTAAAAATTCAGTATTTATACGGAGTATCTAAAAAAAGAAATGATTAATATTATATCATGAATAAATGTCCCAAAAATTACTTCCGGTTTATAGCGCTGGTAATTTTCTTATCTCCCCTCCAGGGCCTTGCCCAGGGCCTCAACAAAGGCTTGGCATCCGGGATAGAACAACAAGTAACATTAGCGGACACACCGGCCATCCGGCAAAAAATTAACCGTGCTATTGAACAATTCAATACCAATTTACCCCTGGTGGAAAGTACACTAAAGCAAACGCTGGAGAGCAGCATGCAGTTAAATTATTACAACGGGATTGTTGCTTCTTACGCGAACCTGGCTTTTGTTGAAAACCAAAAAGGCAATTATTCAAAAGCAATAAGCTATTATAACAGTGCTAAGCCCTATTTAAATAAAGGACTCCACAACAGGACTTCATTAGCCATGTTCTATAGTGCTAATGCCGTACCCTACTCTTACCTTTCAAAGTTTGACTCTGTTTATTACTTTGCCATTAAAGCCATTAATCTCATTGACAGCTTACAGCCCGCAAACAGCTATGAAGCTAACGATATGATGAGTGTTTACAATACACTTGGTGTACTCTGGGGAATCGTAGATAACCCGGAACAATCTTTAGCACTCCTGGCGAAAGCAAAAAATATCGGTGATACGTTCCCGCAGCAAAGCAGGCTCTTACAAATCACCCACGATCTTACCCTCCTGAATATTGGTAAACTATACCTTGACAAAGGCGCCTTAGATACCGCCATAGCTTATTTTCAAGATATGCTAAAAAAAGGCACTAACAACACTTTGAGCGCGCTTTATCTCGCCCAGGCTTACCTTGGAAAGGCCGATACTCCGGCTGCAGTTCCCCTGCTGCAGGAAGTAATATTTTTTGCCGATTCGATGCATTTATTTACACATGCCGTCGATGCCAGGCTTAGCCTTGCCAATATTTATTTAAAGCAATCTGAATTTAGCAAAGCATTACCCCTGCTGCTTTCGGCGGCACAACATATCAATAAAAACCCGGAAACCTCCCTGGAAACCCGCTATGAAAGCAACAAACTACTGGCGCAATACTATGGGGCACAAGGTGATTACAATAAAGCATTTGATTACTTACAAAGCAATATAGCAATTGCCGAAAAAATTAAACAGGAAGACAAAAGACTCAGCGTTTACAAAATGGAGGCTGCCCGGATAGCCGCGGCTATAAATGCCGATAACGAAGCCAAAAATCTTGAATTAAAATTGGCAAAAAATAAACTGCAAAACAAAAACATCAGCATTATTGCCTTGACTATTTTAGCGTTAATAATTATAGCCTGGGTACTTTACAGTATTCGAATGATCAGGAAAAGAGCAAAGGCCGAATTAAAACAAAAGGAGCAGGAGGTCGAAATAACCCGCTTACAATCTATTAATAAAGGTGAAGAGCAGGAACGCAGCCGCTTAGCTAAAGAAATTCACGATGGTATTTTAATCCAATTAGCCAATATAAAAACAAATATAAAATACCTTCCCAAGGCGCTTGAAACCGCAAGTATACAGGATTACATAGCATCAGCTCATTTTAAAAACATAGAACAATTAATTGACCAGACCGCTAAGGAAATGCGCCATGCGGCGCATAACCTGATGCCTGAATTTCTTTTGGAAAGCGGGCTTGAAGCTGCCCTATTTTACTTTTGCAACAGTACCTTAAAACAAGTGGGCATACAGCTTGAATTTCAATGGCTGGGCAACCCCTTGTCCCTGCCTAAAGATGCCGTACTGTCTATTTTCAGGATCATACAGGAGCTTATTCAGAATATTATAAAACATGCGCAGGCGACAAACGTACTGGTACAAATTTCTAACCTGGACGAAGATGGCATAACCATAACAGTAGAAGACAACGGGAAGGGATTTGACCTGCTTCATAAAGGCAATGGTATCGGCATAAGTAACATTAAAAGCAGGGTGCATCTACTGCATGGAAAATTTGATTTACGAAGTGATATAGGTAAAGGTTGCTCGGTATTTATAGAGCTGGATACCTTATCTTTACTAGAGAATAAAACTTAATGAATCCAAAGATCTCAGTAGCAATAGTAGACGATCATCCTTTAGTGATCAGCGGCATCCAGATGATGCTATCTGACCAGGATACGATACAGGTTTGTGCCACTTATAATAGTGGCGCTGCGCTTTTGGCAGGCTTACAGGAGCAATTGCCTGATGTTTTATTGATGGACATTTTGCTCCCGGATATGAGCGGGAATGAACTCGCCGGGTTAATTAATAAATCATACCCGGGTGTAAAAATGGTAGCGCTTACCAGTTTGGATACTCCCGCGATGGTAAAGAGTATGAAGCATAACGGCTGCAAATCTTATTTATTGAAAGGAACGGATAAAATCAACCTCATTAAAGCGATTGAAGCAGCCTGCTCAGGAAACGATTTTATAGATCCCTGCCTGGCAGACAACCTGTTACAATCCATTATCAACCCACAGAAAGCTAAGCACCATACCCCACTTCAACTTTCCAATAGAGAACAGGAAGTGCTGCAGCTAATCGCAACGGGAGCAACCACTCATGCGATTGCCGATCAATTATGTATTAGCCCGAGAACGGTAGAAACACATCGTTTAACCCTCCTGAAAAAACTGGCGGCCAGAAATACGGCAGAGCTGGTAAGCAATGCTTTTCGTTTTGGTTTCGTAAGTTGACGGACCTGACTTTAATTTTTTAGCAGCTTCAAGTAAATGTCAGGCTCTCTTTTGGGTAACACGATAGCTATATATAAAAGTTGCCCGGCCAAATCGTTTCAGCGATCAGTCGGGCAATTTTTTGAATCATTATCTTAATCCGGCTATTTCTTTCTAAAGAAAATTTTAATAGGCACGCCATTAAAGCCGAAATGCTGGCGCAGTTTGTTTTCCAGGAAATTCTGGTAAGGCCTTTTGATCTCATCCGGGTGATTGGAATAGAAAGCAAATGAAGGTACCATGGTCGGTAACTGCATCACAAACTTAATACGCACGCTATGGCCACGCATCATTGGCGGTTTGTAATGGTCTACTTCTTTCAACATGATATCGTTTAGGGCCGAAGTCGGTATTTTCTTCTGGCGGTTATCATACACTTCCAGGGTCTTTTCCATAGCCTGGAAAATCCTTTGTTTCTCTTGTGCAGAGATAAACATTACCGGCACATCGCAAAACGGTTGTAAACGCTCTTTCAACTGGCGTTCATAATCACGGGCCGTATTAGTTTGTTTACCCTGGATCTTATCCCATTTATTCACCAGCACTACGATCCCCTTGCCTTTGCGGGTAGCAAGACTGTAAATGTTTACATCCTGCGCCGTAATCCCTACTTCGGCATCGATCAGCAGCATACACACGTCTGCCTCGTCCATCGCGTTAATCGCACGGATCACAGAGTAGAACTCCAGGTCCTCATTCACATTTTTCTTCTTCCGGATACCGGCCGTATCGATCAGGATAAACTCTTTCTCAAACATATTGTAATGCGTGTGAATAGAGTCTCTTGTCGTACCCGCGATGTCGGAAACAATCGTGCGGTGCTTACCGGTAAGGGCATTCAGCAAAGTTGACTTCCCGGCATTCGGCTGACCAATGATGGCGATTTTCGGGATCGGGTTTTTAGGGTAAGGCACTTTAATCAGTTCCCCAAACTCGTTTTCTTCCTCTACCCAGATCACATCTTCATCATTTACATAATCAGCAGGGATAAGGTCGGTAACCATGTCGAGCATATCGCCGGTACCATGGCCGGAGGCCGAAGCGATCATGACTACCTGCTCGAAACCGAAAGCATAAAATTCGGTTGCCGCAATCTGGCGTTCCGGGTTGTCCACTTTATTGACTACCAGGATCACCGGTTTTTTGGACTGGTTCAGCACGGTAGCCATATCCTCGTCCAGAGGAGTAGCGCCCGAGCCGGCATCCACAACAAATAAAATTACATGTGCTTCATCAATAGCGATGTGCACCTGAGAGCGAATCTCTTTTTCGAAAACATCTTCCGAATCTGACACGAAACCTCCGGTATCGATAACGTTAAAAACCTTACCGTTCCAGTCACAGATTCCGTATTGACGATCACGGGTAACTCCGCTGAAGTCATCTACAATAGCTTTTCTTTGCTCCACCAGGCGGTTGAACAATGTAGATTTTCCAACATTGGGTCTGCCCACAATCGCGACAGTAAATCCAGGCATAATAAAAAATTTAAAAATATATAAGCCTGCAAAGGTACGATATTATATAGAACTATCATTAATAAGGCAGCCAGAGATCGTTCCGGCTGCCTTATTAATGAGCAAATAAAATATTAAGTCTGTTATAATTTCTGGAACTTAGTAGTTACTTCCTTACCATTATGTTTTACATTAAGCAGGTAAGTACCAGAGGCAAGTGAAGAGATATCAGACCTGAAACCTTGTCCTGAACCGGAATGCATATGCACTTTTGACTGCAGTACACGTCCCGATAAATCTATAATGGATACATCGTAGGCGCCATAATCAGTAGTTTTCAGCACCAGGCTCAGCTCGTTTCCTGCCGGGTTTGGAAATACTTCAATACCTGTGAATGCATTTTGTTGTTTGATCGAAGAGCCTTGCTCTTCCGTAATATTTGCACTTTGCCCTTTATTCCATTGGTCGTTGCCATTGGCATCATCATCCCCGTTGCCGTTTACCGAGTTCAGGACCGCATAGAACTTAACCGTTCCTGTTCCGGCAGCCGGTGCTGTCCAGGTGAACTCTCTTACATAAGTATAATTGTTGTCCGGGCTCAGGGTACCATCAAGGGGCTGGGTATGTTCTATCAGCGTATTATTGGCCCTGGTAGCTACACCTGTTACCCCATTTGTCGCCATAGTACCTACAGAGGTACCACCGGCATTAGCCGCGGTCAACTGGAAGCCGAATTTTGGTCTTGCATTAGTCGCGTTTTGCCCGCTCAGGCGCACTGTATAAGTGGCGCCGGGCGTATAGGTAGTTACCGGGTTACCACCTGATAACAGCTCTATAGTAATGACTGTCGCTGTGTTGGCATTGCCATGACAGGGGTTACAACCATCATTGTTACCATTGCTGCCGGTACGGTTGCCCAAAGCGCCGTGCGTGCCTGATTGAAGGGAGGAAAAGGCCAGCAGCATACCTATGCCTATAGCCGAAATAGTGAGTAATTTTCTTTTCATGTTTGATTGTTTAAAGAGTCATATTATATTGAACGTAATATTAATTATTTTTTGACAAAAAAATGACGGTGAGCAAAAATAATTATAAGAAGAGGCCTGAAAAAAGTTACGCTTCCCTGGTTTACTTTAATTAATAAAGCTTTATTAATCCATTTTTAGCTGCATACTTTATTGCTACAGCGTAAAAAGAAGCAGGATAAGCTATTTGTAAAAAGCAATAAAATAGAACAGATTAACCGGAACTATAACAAATGGCAGACATTTTACATTATCTTTACAAACCCTTATAATAAATAAATTATGAAAAGAATTCTATTTTCTGTTATTTCCAGTCTGGCATTGGCTTCAGGAGCTTTTGCGGCTACGGGAGATACCACGATTGTACAGGCTCATCCACAAACTTCATTTTTGCAGTATGGAAATTATGATCAACCTGTAACCTTTCCAACAGGAACTACCAGCTATCGTAAGATCAATATGACCTTTACGCTGGGAAAAGAAACCTGTCCTTCAACAGAGCAATATTGTGCCCAATGGGATTATACCATACGTATTACGGTAATGACTCCTACAGACACCTTTGAGCTGGGAAGATTCATCACGCCTTATGCCCACTCTTCCTATCCCAATATGCCCTTATCATGGAAACATGATTATGTATTTGACGTAACGGACTTTTACCCCATCTTAAAGAACAATGCCACCATGCGTATCAAGTATGAAGGCTATTCCTGGGGCTTTACCGGGTCCTTAAAATTTGACTTTGTAGAAGGTACTCCGCCAAGAGATGTAGTTGGCGTGAAAAAAATGTGGAACAATAGCTTCGCCTTCGGGCAAACGGCCAACCCGATCAATGACCGCACAGCCCCGATTACTTTCACCAAGCCTACAGATGCGGTTTATGCAGAGGCCTACCATATCATTTCCGGCCACGGCTCTGATGACCAGCAAAATAACTGTGCCGAATTCTGCAGCAAATGGTACCGCTGGATGGTTAACGGTACTAACGTAGAGCAAAGAGACATCTGGAGAAACGACTGTGGTGTAAACTGGGTATACCCGCAATCGGGTACCTGGGTATACGACAGAGCGAACTGGTGTCCCGGCGATATCGTATTCCCTATCGTACACAAGGTGCCTGCTACTGCTTTAGCTGCCGCATCCTTTAACGCCGGCCTGGAATTTCAGGCCTACACTTCAAGCAACCAGTCTAATCCGCCTTCGTATACCACTTCTAACACTTTATTCTTCTACAAAGAATATAACCATTTAACAGATGCCGGTATAGAAGATATCATTTCCCCAAGTAATAAAGATCTGTACTTCCGGTCTAACCCTATCTGTAGCGAGGTAAAAGTTAAGGTTAAAAACTATGGTAAAAACCCTCTGACTTCCATCAACTTTAGCTATGGCATAGTAGGTGAGCCTACTGCAACACATACCTGGACGGGAAATATAGGGCCAATGGAAACGGCCATCATCAGCCTGCCTACTATCGCCTCTTTTAAAACGATAACCGGCAATCATGAATTTGCCGCGGTCATTACCGGAGCTAACGGTACAACTGACCAGGAAAGCCATAATGATACGGCACGCAGCAGCTTTGCCGCTCCGCCGCATTGGGATAAAGGAAACTTTACCATCAGGATGACCACCAGCTCGATCACACAGCCGGGCAATGCTTCCAAATGGATCATAAGAGATGAAGCCGGTAATATCGTATTCCAAAGAAGCAGCACTACAGCTTCACAGCTATATATGGATACCATCCACCTGGAAAACGGCTGCTATTCTATGGAAGTGATTGCTGAAGCCGGGTATGGCTTCCGTTTCCTGGGATCATTCGGCGCGGGAAGCCTTACCGTAAGAAAATATGATGATAATAGTATGCTGGCTTTGCCAAAATACAGCCCGGGCAACTCGGGACTTGCCGGTGATTTCGGTAGTGGTTTCATCCAGGAGTTTGTAGTAACTAATTCTGAACCATTACCAGTAGGCATCAGCAAATGGAATGACAATATCCAGATGAACGTATCTCCTAACCCTGCACAATCACAGCTTACCGTGAAACTGGAAGGCATTAATGATCCGCAGGCTAAGATCCATATCAAAAATATCTTAGGCCAGACGGTATTGGAAACCAAAGCCAGCCAGGCGGAAAATATCATTAATATCAGCCATTTACCTGCCGGCGTATATACTCTGATCTATGAAAGTAACAGAGGCAGCAAACTGGAAAAAGTAGTGATCAGTAAATAAGTAATCCCCCACAATAAATATAAAATCCCGTTGCTATAGCAACGGGATTTTATATTTAAATAATCAACAATTAAATTTTTTAAAGCAATTTTCTTGTTTTCTATATCATTTTTTGAATTTTTTTATATTTTTGCAATTGAAAATTAAAAATACGACAACAAACATACGTTTTTAAAAAGTTTAAAATTTTTCACATATGTCAGCAAATCGCTTTACATCTATTGATGAAGTGCACATGCACAGCGAAAAAACAATTCATGACTACAGTGGCAAAAAGATCACCGATTTCTTTGCCTGTAATGTATTCAATGGTAACAAAGTTAGAGAGTACGTGAGTGATGAAGGCTATAAAAGCTGGCAGAACTCGGTGAAGGCCGGTAATAAAATTGACCGCAAAATGGCCGACCAGATCGCTTCAGGCATGAAAGCCTGGGCCATGAAGAATAATGCTACCCACTATTCCCACTGGTTCCAGCCACTAACCGGAACTACCGCGGAAAAGCATGACTCCTTCTTTACCTTAAAAGGAGATGGCACCCCATTGGAAACTTTTGACGGTGACGCGCTGATACAACAGGAACCGGACGCCTCCAGCTTCCCTAATGGCGGTATCCGTGCCACTTTTGAAGCCCGTGGCTATACGGCCTGGGACCCTGCATCGCCACCGTTTATTATGGAAACGGCAAAAGGTAAAACGCTTTGTATTCCTACCATTTTTGTTGCCTATAGCGGTGAATCTTTAGATTATAAAGCGCCTTTATTAAAATCTATAGCGGTTTTAGATAAAGCGGCGGTAGACGTATGTAATTATTTTGATAAAAATATTTCTAAAGTTACCGTTACCTTAGGCTGGGAGCAGGAGTATTTCCTGATCGACGAAGCCCTGGCCGATGCCCGCCCGGATATCGTTCAATGTGGCCGCGCCCTGATCGGGCATGCGCCGGCAAAAGGTCAGCAGCTGGAAGATCACTATTTCGGCGCTATTCCTGAGCGTGTATTTGCCTATATGCAGGACTTTGAACAAGAGGCTTATAAATTAGGTATCCCTTTACGTACCCGTCATAATGAGGTTGCTCCGGGCCAGTTCGAGTGTGCCCCTATCTTTGAAGAGGTAAATGTGGCTGTAGACCATAACTCTTTGCTGATGGATATCATGAACCGTGTGGCTAAACGTCATAAATTGAAGGTTCTATTCCACGAAAAACCATTTGCCGGCGTGAACGGGAGCGGCAAACATAACAATTGGAGCCTGTCCACCGATACCGGCATCAACCTGCTGGCACCTGGAAAGACACCGCGTACCAACTTATTATTCCTGACCTTCTTTATTAACGTAATTAAAGCGGTTCATGATCATGCGGACCTGCTACGTGCCGCCATCGCGTCAGAAGGTAATGACTACCGTTTAGGCGCCAATGAAGCGCCACCGGCCATCATTTCGGTGTTCATTGGTAAATACCTGACCGAAGTATTAAGCGAGATCAAAGAACGCGTAGGCGGTAACTTCACCGAGCAGGACGAGGTAATCCTGAAAATGGACATCCACAAGCACATTCCCGAATTGCTGATGGACAATACCGACCGGAACAGGACCAGTCCATTTGCTTTCACCGGTAACAAATTTGAATTCAGGGCGGTAGGTTCTTCCGCGAACTGCGGCTCCCCTATGAGCACTTTAAACACGATTATGGCTAAAACCCTGATCGAATTCAAGAAAGAGGTAGATGCTAAAATCGCCGGCGGCGAGAAGAAAGAGATCGCTATTCTTCAAGTATTAAAAACCTATATTAAAGACAGCCAGAACATCTGCTTTGAAGGCGATAACTACAGCGAAGAATGGGCTAAGGAAGCAGAAAAACGCGGCCTCAGCAACTTCAAAACCACACCTGAAGCGCTGGATGTACTGACGAAACCGGAAACATTAAAAATGTTCAGCGAGATGGGCATCTATTCTGAAAGAGAATTGCATGCACGTCACGAAATCGTTCTGGAAGAATATGTAAAACGTGTACAGATTGAAGCGCGTGTTTTAGGCTACCTGACCACTAACCACATTTTACCGGTAGCAGTAACGTATCAAAACAGCCTGATCAAAAATGTAAAAGGCTTAAAAGATTTGGGCCTGGAAGAAAGCACTTATGCAGCACAACTGAACCTTTTAAAGGTGATCAGTGGCCACATCCAGGAAGTCAACGATAACGTGGAAGCGATGATCGAAGAGCGTAAAAAAGCCAACAAAATGGAGAATATGCGCGAAAGAGCGGAAGCTTATTGCACAAAAATCAAAGTACGTTTTGACAAGATCAGGTATCATGTAGATAAACTGGAACTGTTTGTTGATGACAAGCTTTGGCCGATGCCAAAATACCGTGAGATGTTATTCCTGAAATAAGAGATCACAATCTACAATAGACAAAGCCATCGTTATTTAAACGATGGCTTTGTTGTTACTACTTTTATGCAGCAAAATAAGCTTTATAAATTCAGGATTATTTCCTCATATCCAGGATCCTGTTGAGCTTACCGCCCTCACTTCTGTTAATGGTTTGAGGCGCCAGTACAGATACTTTCATACTTAAGCCAATAGCTGCTTTAATCTTAATTTGCAATTGCTTTTGTGCCTGCACCACCGTATCGTGCGAGAGGACTTGCCCTGTCGTTTTACTCAATGCCTCAAAGACTTCCGGCGCAAGCTCTACCTTAACTTCCACCTCATCCATACTCCCGGCACGACTCACCGCAAGCTGGTAATTCTTGCTTAAATGAACAATACCATCCAGCGCCGCTTCTACTTGTGTGTGGAATAAATTCACCCCTCTTATAATGAGCATATCATCAGCACGGCCAATGATCGGTCCCATTTTGATATGACTTCGTTTTATAGATTTATCATAGTAAATAGAAGTAATGTCATTGGTCCAGTAGCGCAGTACCGGCGAGGCTTCCTTCGTTAGTGTAGTGAATACCAAAACTCCTTCTTTACCATAAGGCAAAGGATCCCCGGTTTCCTTATCTACGATCTCCGGGTAAAAATGATCTTCCCAGATATAGCTTCCGGTACCGCTCTCCTCAACATCTTCCTGGGAAACGCCCGGGCCGATAATCTCGCTCAATCCATATATATTACTGGCTGCTACGCCCAGACCGGACGCTACAGCTCCCCGGATGCTTTCGGTCCAGGGTTCCGCACCCAATATGGCATATTTTAAAGGAATCTCTTCCGGCGTAAACCCTTTCTGCTTCATCGCTTCGGCAAGGGTTAATGCATAAGAAGGCGTACAACAGATCGCTTCGCTTCCAAAGTCCTGCATCAGCATAATTTGTTTCTCTGTACCGCCACCGGATATCGGCAATACGGTCATGCCCAGCTTTTCAGCGCCATAATGCAGGCCAAGCCCGCCCGTAAACAATCCGTAACCATAAGCATTCTGCATCAGCATGCCCGGCCGGCAACCGGCTGCGTAGAGCGATCGCGCCACGACTTCTGCAAACACCTCAATGTCATTTTGGGTATAGCCGACCACAATCGGTTTTCCAGTGGTACCGCTGCTGCAGTGCAGGCGTACGGCCTTTTCCCGCGGCACGGCAAACAGGCCAAAAGGATAGTTGTCCCTTAATGCCGATTTATAAGTAAAAGGAATTTGAGGCAGGTCTTCTACCCCTTTTATCGCTTCGGGCTTCAGCCCTTTCTCGTCAAAAACCTGCCGGTAATGCGGAATATTATGGTATACATTTTGCACCAGTTTTTTCAATCTTTCATTCTGCAATGCCCGCAACTGTGCTAAGGGCATTGTTTCTATCTCCCGGTTAAAGTATGACATTTGTTGTTGTTTTCTAAAAATAAAGGTAGCTGATTCCAGGAAAGTATTTTAATAAAATCTGCTTAAAACTATAGCTCTGTAGCAACCGCACAGCAGCCGTTTCTGATTATTCCTATCAGAAAAAATGTTGTATATTTATAAAAGCAGATCAATGAAAAAATTACACGTTACATACCTTTTATCACTCCTGCTATCACTGGTACTTTCCAGCTATAGCCAATCAGGATGGCTGCCTCCGGTATATTTTCCACCCGGCAGATTTCTTTGTGATACTACCCCCTGGAAACTGGTGCTGTTTGACCATTTTAACGGCGACAGCATTAACCGGGACCTCTGGTATACCTTTAATACCAATAACTGGGGAGATAATGATAACTGGGCCGAGTCCCGTATAGAAGTATATGGGGGCAATAAAACTATTGTGAAAGATGAAAATGTACAGGTGAGCGATGGTGCGATAAAATTAAAAATCAAGCAGGAGCCTGCCTCCTGGAAATGCAATGACTGCCCGGGCACCCTGCAAACCAGGAACTATACCTCGGGCTATATCGGCACCAAAATGCGGTTCAATAAAGGGGCAAAGGTGGAAACGCGCCTGCGGATGCCTATCTTTGAAGGCGCCTGGAATACCTGCTGGTTCTGGGCATTGAATGAGGTAAACGAGATTGATTTTGCTGAGTCCTGGTCTAACAACGGAATGCCTTCCTGGCCTTATATAGGTAAACATAAACCACACAATAACTACAATCTACACAGCTGGCGCCCAAGGTGGGATACCAATGGATATATCCCTGAGAATATAGACATTTCCAATCGCTATCCCCGTCAGGACTGGTCAGACTGGCTTGGCAATACCCGCTTCCGCTACGAGGATTGGCATAAATATACTTGCGAATGGGATACCGCCTCGGTTACGATATACCTGGACGATGTACTCATCAATAAGTTCTGGAAATATTACCGCGAGGTACAGGTACAGGTTTATGATCCTTATACAGGTGATAAAGTTTCCCGGAAAGTACGGGAAGCGCCTACGTGTGCCGTGCCGGAAGGAGACTGGCAGATTACTAAAGGTTATCCCTGGAACAGTGAAAATTCGGTTTCCAAGCTGATCTTTTCTGTAGCCGTTACGAAAACGAATAAGCTCCATAATACTACAGAACCTGTAGACCTGGGACAAATGGAAATCGATTATGTAAGTGTCTACCAGCGGCATCCCGCTGAAGATGGGCATGCAGAGATGAGCAATGATACTACCGGCGCTTTGATTATTGACGGTCCCGACAACTTATGCGGCGCAACCCTTTACCGCATCAGCCAGGCATATCCCGGTGGCAAATGGTCCAGCAGTAATAATGCGGTAGTATTTGTTGACGGCCCGGACAGTAGTTCGAAACGGGTCGATAGAAACCCATACTCGTCTTTGACTACAACCACGCTTTACTATACTTACCATCCGGGAAGCGACCTTACCGCTCCCCCATTAACCGCTGCGAAACTAATCACGCTTAGCCAGGTGCCGGAAAGAATCTTCACTACACGGGTCAGCAATTTACTGAGGGGTCAGCAAAATTTTAATTTGTGGCTCAACCCTAATACAAATGGGGCAAGCTACACCTGGAAAATATGGTATGGCCGTTCGGGTCCGGATCACTATTTTGAATCAAAAGGTCAATATATAAGCACACCGGCTATTGCTCTTGGCGAACAGGACACTTATTTCCTGATATGGGAAGTGCTGATTACCACACCCTGCGGAGTGAAAATTATTAGCGGCATTAAGGAAAATAATTCCGGCGAAGGCCCTTATTTATCAGATGCCGCTTCCTTCATGTCCGGAGACAGTTTAACGTTCAACCTGGAGGCAAGGTTTGATAATGAAATACAATGGAATGCATACCAGCAAAGCATTGAGGATAATTTAAGCACTAATTTTGTAACAGATATTGAAGATACTTTTGCTATCACCCAATTGTTCAACAAAATAAGTGTTCAACAGCTGGAGCCCTGGTTGTTTTTTGAAGATAAAGCAGCTGCTGCTAGCCGGTTTGCCCCGGCAACAAATCCGCTACTGCATGCTAAAATTTACGCCGCTCCGGCTTTACCGCCTGCACCTGTTCAATTATCCGGCAAACTTAAACTGCAGCTACCTGCGCTTACTACCTTCTTAGCTCTGCCGCATTTATCCCGGCCAAAATAATGACCGTTACAGAGCAGTGATCCATTTTCATATTATTTAAAAAGAGAAGGCATTGCCCGGACGGAACAATACCTTCTCTTGCGGTAATTACCTTAATCAACTATTTAATAGAAAATTGCTTTACAATGCGTCCTGAGGGTGTACTGATCTCCAGGTAATAAATCCCTGCATCCAGGTGACGGATATTGAAGGTATAATCCTTTTGTGTTCCTTTACCTTTTGCCGTATAGATTACTTTTCCTGCAACATCGGTCATTCTGATCTGTTCAAACACTAAACCACTTGCGTTCTCCAGCATCAGCACCTCTTTTGCCGGGTTAGGAAATAGGCTCACCTCCGCATCGTTAAGGATATCTTTCACGCCAACCCCAGCTGAGGTTACTGTTACCGGTTTAGTGACCTTAGTAGTATCGCCACAGGCATTGATCAGGTTAAGTGTAACAGTATAGTTGCCGTTACTTCCATAAGTATAGCTTGCAGGGTTACCCGTAGCAGTAGCATTGTTGACACCGAATTGCCAGAAATAGCTGCTCGCATTTGACGCGGTAGCGGCAAAATTAACCATGCCTCCGGTAACCTCTGTCGCGGAAAAGGTACCTGTAGCCAGCGGGTTAAATCCAACGACAATTGTATCTCTTCCCTGGCAGCCTGTGGCATTGGTTACCTGTACCCAATAGGTACCGGCAGCACTTACCGATTTTGTCTGCCCTGTCGCGCCATCATTCCACAGGTAGGTTCCGCCTGTATTTCCGGCGTTTAATACCAGCGGGCTTCTGCCTTCGCATATAGTAGTATCATTCCCCAGGTTAACGCTCACATTGGCTACCTGTACCTGAACCGGGGTTGAATAAGCCGCGGTTCCGCCGGAACATACTACTTTACAACGATACCAGGTAGAAGTTGCCGGTTGAGCACTTGCTGCGGGGCTCGTTTGACTGGCCCCCATACTGGTATAACTGCCCGCGGTGTTTGTTGCCGAGCGCTCCCATTCATAGGTAATACCGGCGCCGGTACTGTTGCCATTCAGGTTAAGGTTCACACTTGTATTGGGGCATACAGGAGCTGTTACACTGGCGGTTGAGGTACCTGGTGTAACCGGGTTGGTACAGCCACTTACCCCGTTTAAAGTAAACTGTATTACCGGCCTCCTGTTATCAATAGAAGTATTATTTGAAGTGCTGGAAAGGGAGGCCGGGGCTGAAGTGTTTGCCGCGCCATAGATTCGGTCGGTAACGGTTGTATTCACCCATTCGAACGAGCCTGTCGCCAGTGGTGTCGGCGTTGCAGAGGCATCCCACTCCGTCATGATCTCGATAGCGCCCCCACTATATACAAAAGGTGTGTTAAGCGTAAAGGGGATATAATTTGGACTGGCAGTAGCCGGAAATGACTGGCTGGTATTTTGGTATACCAGGGTAGCTCCGGCACTTAAATTGCTCCAGGTTTCACTGCTTGCGGCATAAGCGGTAGCTGAAGAATTTTTCATATAAATCCTGAAAGTTGAAGGGCCTGCAGAACTACTGCTACCACCCTTCATCCAGCCCAATGCAGTAATAGTAGTACCACTGGTAATACCTGCGGTAGCCAGCTCTGCCTGTGTGTACAAGTAAGCAAACCGGCTATGGGTATAAAACATGGTCGTTGAGATATAGATTGGACCTACAGCATACAGATCAGAGGCCGGGCTACCCGTATTAATTTGAATGATTTGCGCATTTACATTCTGGCTCAAAAATGCTGTGCCCAGCAGCAGCACTTTTGCTGCCCGGAATAAGTAGTGTTTGATTTTCATGGTTCATAAACTTGAATGCCTACTCTAAATAGGTTTTCGGCTACCCCTACTATTGTTTTAGTATCTACAATTTAACAATATGTTATATATAAAGACACCAAAGACCAGTAAATAGTTGGTATTCAAGTTACAGTTCAATGCTTTTGATCTCTTGAAAATGCCCGCTCAGGGATAATGCGATATCGTCAGCACTGGTATGGGTCATAAAGATTTGAGGAATATCCAGGGTACGCAACAGGGAAAACAACCTCCGGATGCGCTCTTTATCCAGCTTTTCAAAAATATCATCCAGGAGGACGAGTGGTGTTTTATCTAAATTCCGCAGCCATTCCAGCTGGGCAAGTTTCATCCCGATGAGCAGGGACTTCTTCTGCCCTTGTGACGCATGTGTTTTATAAGGCAGTTCATTCAGTAGCAGGAGCCAGTCTTCGGTATGCAAACCCAATGTACTCCGGCGGGCTTCTATATCTCGGTTTCTCTGGTAACGCAGCATCGCGAAAAGCTGGGCAGGGTCCTGTACACAAGGATTATAACGCACATCTATCGCTTCTTGCTGATGCGCTATCGATTCATAAAACCGGCGCACCAGGCTGGGAATATGCGCTGAGATCTCTAATCTTTTTTGCAACAGGTAAGCGCCCGCATCCGCCAGTTGCCGGTCATATATTTCCAGCAGGTCCTGGTTAATGGGATAAGCACTTTGCTTCAGGAAAGCATTTTTTTGCTCCAGCACTTTCTGGTAATGGATCAGGTTTTCCAGGTAAAGCGGATCAGCCTGGGAGAGTAGCCCGTCAAAAAATTTCCTACGGACCATGCTTGCGCCATTCACCAGCTCAATATCGTCCGGGGCGATCATCAACGCTGTGTGTTTACCAATATAGCTGGTCATTTTTTCCACCGGCACCTCATCTACCAAAAGGCGCTTCTTGCCTTCCTTCCATATGATCGTGGATTTTTCTTCCGTATCATTAGCCCCAAACAATCCTTCTACCCTAAATCCCTCTTTCCCTTCCTGCACATTATTAATTTCCTTACTCTGAAAATAACTTTTCGTAAAGCACAAATAATACACCGCGTCCAGGAGGTTGGTTTTACCTACTCCATTATTGCCGCTGATGGCAACCACGGGCGCATCCAGGTCAAAATGCCGGAAGTGGTAGTTTCTGAATTGAGTAAGTATTATGGAACGGAGTCTTTGCAATTAAAAATCCTTAAAGATTGCTTAAACTGCAAATTTGCATATAAAGCTTCATTTTAGAGAGAATTTTCCCTATTTTCGCAAAAATAAAATCGGAATATAGTGCAAACACAATTTGATAAAGCGCAATACCTCGAATGGTATGAGAGTATGCTGTTGCAACGCAAGTTTGAAGAGAAAGCGGGACAATTGTACGGTATGCAAAAAATCAGAGGTTTCTGTCACTTATATATAGGTCAGGAAGCCGTTTCTGCAGGTATTATCTCTGCAATCAGGCCTGATGACAATTTAATCACCGCTTACCGTGATCACGGTTTGGCTTTAGCTAAAGGTATGACTGCCAACGAATGTATGGCAGAGCTTTATGGTAAAGCTACAGGCTGTACCAAAGGTAAAGGCGGATCCATGCACTTCTTCTCTAAAGAACGCAGGTTCTTTGGCGGACATGGTATCGTAGGCGGACAGATCGGTTTAGGTGCCGGTATCGCCTTTGCGGATTACTATAATGAAAATGACCGGGTAACTGTTTGTTTATTCGGAGATGGCGCTGCCCGCCAGGGCTTATTGCATGAAACCTTTAACATGGCCATGCTGTGGAACCTGCCGGTGGTATTTATCTGCGAAAACAACTTCTATGCGATGGGTACTTCTGTAGAGCGTACCTCAAAAGTGCTGGACATCTTCCGTATGGCGGATGCCTATGACATGCCGGCAGATTCTGTGGACGGCATGAGCCCTGAAGACGTGCACCTGGCAATGGAAAGAGCCGTAAAACGCGCCCGTGAAAAAGGTGGCCCTACCTTCCTGGAGATCAAGACCTACCGTTACCGCGGGCACTCTATGAGCGACCCTGCTAAATACAGGACAAAAGAAGAAGAGGCCGGCTACAAAGAGCAAGATCCGATCAAGCATGTGTTAAGAATCATTGAAGCGAATGGTTTTGCCTCGAATGAAGAGATCGAAGCAATTGATGAAAAAGTGAAAAAAGAAGTGGACGACTGCGTTAAGTTCGCAGAAGAGAGCCCATGGCCAAATGATGATGAATTGTACAAAGACATCTACGTACAGGAAGATTATCCTTTCATCAAAGATTAATATTTTATTTAAAACAAATACATAAGCCCATGATACATTCATGGGCTTTGTTGCAAATGGTTAAAACATCCGGTATAGGGCTAAATTTAGCAAAGCTTTATGCAACCGTATTTGACCATTTTTTTACATTTGCTGTTTACTTTTGGGTATAATATGAAAAAGTTCTCCCCTTACTTTGTTGTGTTTGCATCATTATTCTGCTTCTGGTCCTGCAGTGATAAACAGACAGACCAGTTCGAGGTCGTCGGTAAGATCGATGGCATGCCGGATGATGTACTTGTATATTTAGAAGAGATCGGATTAAATAATGAGCTGAAAATTGTGGACTCCACAAGAAGCAATAATAAAGGCGGGTTCTTATTAAAAGGTGCACGTGCCGGTGAGCAAAAACTTTACCGGGTCAAAATGGGCAACAAATGGGTACTGGTGATAGATGATGCGGCAGAAGTAACCATTAACGCTAACTGGAACAAACTGGAAAGCGACTATTCGACCAAAGGATCTGCCGGCTCTGCCAGCTTATCTAAACTCCTGAAAAATATTTATAGCTACGATAAACGCATTACAGAACTGCACTATACCATTGAAAACCTGAGTATTGACCCGGCGACTAATGATAGTGTAATTACTTTAGCCCAGGCGGATCTTGAAAAGATCAATGCAGAGCAATCCAAGTTCATGATGGCCTATGCCGACACGACAAAATTTTTACCGGTAGCCATACTCGCCGCGTTCCGGTCAGACCTGGAGCAAGACCAGGGTTATTTAAAGCAGCTTATGGCATCGCTGGATAAGCGTTTTGCCAACCAATCAATGGCTAAAGAGTTCAAACAGTACCTTTCAGAAGCCTTAAATAAAAAAAGCATTTCCAAAATAAAAATTAATGACCTGGCCCCGGCCTTTACCCTGAAAGACCTTAATGGTAAAGAAGTAAGCCTGGATAAATTTAAAGGCAAATATTTACTGATCGACTTCTGGGCATCCTGGTGCCCGCCATGCAGGGCGGAGAACCCGAATGTTGTAAAAGCTTACACAACCTTTAAAAGTAAAAATTTCGACATCCTGGGCGTATCCCTGGACACCGACGAAGCTAAATGGCAATCGGCCGTGAAAGCAGACAACCTGAGCTGGACACAGGTAAGCGACCTGGGCGGCTGGAAATCAAGCATTGTAAGCCTTTATGGCATTGAAGCGATACCGGCTAACTTCTTGCTGGACCCCGAAGGTAAAGTGATCGCCACCAACCTCACCGGTGCAAAGCTGGAATCCACTTTAAGTGAAGTCTTAAAATAAGCGCTGAACATAAAATTACCCGAGCAAAAGCCATCTTCATTTCAGGATGGCTTTTTGCATGCTCTTTACCGAATCTCTCCTGCCCCTGCTTTACCTATTCGTCGCTTTTGCTTATATTCACGCTTAACTACAATTAACCAATGCAACCCAACAATACAGTTAAGACGGTAGCGCTTGTGGGTTTGAGTTTTGCCGCTTATTATTTTCTATTTGAAAATTTTAAGTTTATAAAAACCGGACTTGACACGGTAACCCATCAGGGTTTGCTGAGCTATGTCCTGACCTATTTAATAATAGGTATACCGATATTTTTCGGGACCTACCTGGCTGACCGGGAAACAAACATTTTTAAAAGCCTCGGGCTCGCAGCAAATATCCCTTTGGCAACCGGTTTAAGTATATTATTCACTTTACCTATGTTTGCAGGAGGTTGGCTATCGTTCAGTTTTAACCTGCAAATTAACCTGCAGCAATTGATCGCCGGAACCATCGTAGCAGGCTTTATGGAAGAACTATATTTCAGGGGATTTCTTTTCGGGCAGCTTTTCAGGAACACCAATCTGGGCTTCCTACCTTCCATATTCTTCGGCGCTTTAATTTTCGCATCCGGGCACTTATACCAAAGCCGGGATATAGGCGAGCTAAGCGGCATTTTTGCAATTACATTTGCCGGAGCTGTCTTTTTCGCCTGGTTATATGTAGAATGGAACTATAACCTTTGGGTATCCATTTTCACCCATACCCTGATGAACCTATCCTGGCACTTATTCGATATGAATCACACTGCCCTGGGCGATATTAAAGCAAATGTTTTCAGGGCTTTGACCATTATCATAGCTATAACATGCACCGTCTTATATAAAAAGAAGAAAAATAAAAAACTAACCATTTGCCGGCAAACATTAATGATGCAAAAGAAAAGCAATCCGTAAGCCGGCTATGCCACAGTAAGGAACAAAGAGGTTCTGCGGATTTTTTGCTATATTTAGTCTCCGTATTTTCAAAGCATACTTGCGGCTAAAAAACCGGCAAGACAAAAGCTTCCTGATATAGCCATCTGATATAAATTATGAAGAAACACCTGCTAGTACTTTCCATATGCTGTACCGGTATTTTCCAGGTCAATGCGCAAATCAAGTTAAACCAGGATATCGCTTTGCAGCTGAGCAGGGCGCCGCTACATTGCATCCCCGCAGAGTTCCCTAACAAAACGTCACATCTAGCAGACGCTCCTGCAGATGCCCGTTTATTACCCTCGGAATTACATCCCGTGTTTTATGGTTGCCTCGACTGGCACAGCTCGGTACATGGCCACTGGATGCTGGTACGACTGCTGCAGGTATACCCCGACCTGCCTAACAAGGATAGTATTATTAACGTATTGAACAATAGTTTTCAATTAGAAAAAATGCAGCTGGAAGCGCAATACTTCGGTAAATACACGGCTTCTCAAAACTATGAACGTACTTATGGCTGGGCCTGGCTTTTAAAATTGGATCAAGCCCTGGGTGAATCACAGGACCCTGTATTCCGCAAATGGCATACCGCATTGCAACCCCTGACCGAAAAAATCGTGGGGCTCTGGAAAGCCTACCTGCCCAAGCAAACTTATCCAAACCGAACCGGTGTACATCCCAATACCGCTTTCGGCCTCGATTTTGCCCTGGACTGGGCCCTATTCAAGGGCGATAAAGTGTTTGAAAAAGCGATCCGGGAGAAAGCCCGCTACTTTTATGGCAACAATAAAAATATACCGGCCTACCTGGAGCCGGACGGCAGCGACTTCTTCTCCCCCAGCCTGATGGCGGCGACACTGATGTCTAAAGTATTAGATAAAAAAGAATTCCGGACCTGGTTCAAAGCTTATTATTCCAAAGAAAGCCTGGAAAGGATCTGCGCCCTGCCAACGGTCAGTGACCGTAACGATTACCAGATCGTGCACCTGGACGGCCTGGCATTCAGCCGGGCCTGGTGTATGCGCACGATAGCCAAACATTTAGAATCGGCCAATCCTTTAAAACAAAAATTTGTGTCGACCTCTGATTTCTTCCTGGAAAAGACATTGCCACAGGTATTTAGCGGTTATGGTGGCGAGCACTGGTTAGCTTCATTTGCCATATATGCTTTACTGGAAACATAACAATAAGGGCTGCAATTGATTGCAGCCCTTATTGTTAATTATATAATGAACCTGGAATTATTCAGATTTTGCTTTCGGTTTTTTCATGATCGCATAAACTTCTAATGCGAAACCCAATAAAATAACGATTGGTGCAAGCGTAATACGGCGGAAGCTGAAGATCTCCTGGGAGTATACATTCGGATCGCTGCTACGGCCACCGGACATCAGCATAAAACCAATCACAATAATAATTAAACCTAGGAACATCAGGTAATAATTCTGCTTATCAAACAAGAATGTTTTTGATGCACCGTTATTTCTATTGTTTGCCTTTGCCATTTTTTTAATCAGGGTTTTGAGGAACCAAAAGTAAGGAAAAATTCTTAATACAAATCCTCGACTTTCAACTTTAAATACTTGTAAACAGAGCGGTGTGTACTTAAAAAGGAGATCACCACCCCTAATACCAGGATCAGCACCAGCAGTCCGATCAATAAATTACCATCTTCTACCGCGTAGATCTCGGGGTAGCGGTTCAAAACAATCGCTCTCAGGCCCAATATGGCTACAATAGCGATGCTTGCGCTGATCAGGCCGCTAAGGATAGCCGAAATATCAAAGGGCTTGGCAATAAAGCCTCTTGTAGCCCCTACCATTTGCATGGTTTTGATCGTATGGCGGTTGCTGAACATGGAAAGGCGCACCGTATTGTCGATCAGGAAAGTAACACTGAGCAATAAAATACCGGCAATTACAGCAAGAATAATACCGGCACGATTGATCACTTTGGTCAGGCTGTTCACTACCGGCTTGGCATAAACAACTTCTCTTACGATATTACTCTGTTTTAAGAACTGCTCTACTTTAGCCAGGCTATCCGGGTTCACGAATGCCGGCTGCAGGTTTAATACAATAGAAGTGTAAAGCGGGTTGAAGCCCAGCAGCTCACCATGGTCTACCGCATCTATTTTTGAAAGCTGCTCCAGAGCCTCCTCTTTTGTTATCAACTCGGCTTTCTCAATAAAGCTTTGCTTTTCCAGGATTTCGTGCAATTGATTATATTTTTCAGGACGCGTATTGTCGTGCAATATTACGTCCACCTGGATACTACTTCTTACAAACTTATTCAGGCCCTGCCCGTTGATCATGATCCAGCCCAGCATACCAAGCAGGAACAATACCAGGGACACCCCGATTGCAGAATATATATGAGATGGCGTTATTCTTTTCATTTAAATATTTTTATCCGGTCTTGCTTAAGGCCTTATAAATTTGTTCAAAAATAGGAAAACTATTCCTTAACGCTGTAAGACAAGCCAAATATTGAAAATAATTTTTGCTCCCACTCCCTGATCCATATATCTTTTTAGCAGGGCACACCTACATTTAGATTGCAATTATTAAGCCCGAATAGCTAAATTTGCGGGCAATAATTATTTCAGCTTTTAATTTTACAAATAAATACCATGGACAAAATAGCCATACTGAATGAATATACCGAAGCGGCAAAGTTAGGAGGCGGGCAGGCCCGTATCGATAGCCAGCATAAGAAAGGTAAGCTTACCGCCCGTGAGCGTATCCTCTTATTAATGGACGAAGGGACTTTTGAAGAGATAGGTATGCTGGTGAAACACCGCAGCTATGACTTCGGGATGGAAAAAGAACAGTATCTCGGCGATGGCGTGGTTACCGGTTATGGTAAAGTAAACGGTCGCCTGGTGTATGTATTTTCCCAGGACTTCACCGTTTTCGGGGGCAGTCTTTCTGAAACCCATGCCGAAAAGATTTGTAAGATCATGGATATGGCCATCCAGAATGGCGCCCCGGTGATCGGGCTGAACGATAGTGGCGGCGCCCGTATCCAGGAAGGTGTAGTTTCCCTGGGCGGCTATGCCGATATATTTTACCGCAATGTACAGTCATCAGGTGTAATACCGCAATTGTCTGCCATCATGGGGCCTTGTGCCGGCGGTGCCGTTTATTCCCCGGCGATCACCGACTTCATCCTGATGGTGGAAAACACTTCTTATATGTTTGTAACCGGCCCTAACGTGGTAAAAACGGTTACCCATGAAACCGTTACCAGTGAAGAACTGGGCGGCGCAATTACGCATGCAGAAAAATCAGGAGTAACGCACTTCGCCTGCGCGAATGAGCTGGAATGTATCGACTACCTGAAACGTTTGCTGAGCTACATGCCTCAAAACTGCGAGGAAGATGCACCGGTCTATCCTTACGAAGCGGGTAACGAGATCCGGGCGAAACTAAACGGCATCGTTCCTGAAAATGCCAACCAGCCTTACGATATCAAAGAAGTGATCGAAGAGATCGCAGATACCGACTCTTTCTTAGAAGTACATAAATTATATGCCGAAAATATAGTGGTAGGCTTCGCACGCCTTGCCGGCCGTAGTATTGGTATCGTAGCCAACCAGCCTGCAAGCATGGCCGGGGTACTGGACATCAACGCTTCGGTAAAAGCAGCCCGTTTTGTTCGGTTCTGCGATTCGTTCAATATTCCTTTACTGGTGCTGGTAGACGTTCCCGGATTCCTGCCGGGTACCGACCAGGAGTGGAACGGCATTATTACCAACGGCGCTAAATTACTGTTTGCCTTAAGTGAAGCTACTGTGCCCAAGATCACGGTAATTACCCGTAAAGCTTACGGCGGCGCTTATGATGTAATGAACTCCAAACACATTGGCGCAGACCTGAACTACGCCTGGCCTACTGCCGAGATCGCTGTAATGGGAGCGAAAGGTGCCGCAGAAATCATCTTTAAGAAGCAAATAGCCGAAGCGGAAGACCGGGATGCCAAATGGAAAGAGAAAGAACTGGAATATACAGCTAAGTTCGCCAACCCTTATGGCGCTGCAGCCCGTGGATTTATCGATGAGGTCATTCTTCCTGAAGTAACCCGTGAGAAGCTCATCAAAGCTTACCAGATGCTGGAAAATAAAGTAGTAAAAATGCCTAAAAAGAAGCATGCTAACATCCCGCTTTAATGCTTAAGTCATACATTTTTTAAAGGGCCCGGATATCCGGGCCCTTTTTCTTTCTAGATTAAACCATTGTTAATTTATATTTTTTTACCCTTATTAATAATATATAACCTAAATTAGTCATTCAAAATCTAAAATTGTTTAACCTAAAAAGACGGCAATATGTCAACAGAAAACAATCCAAACCAGGAACCACAGGAAGAAAAAAGCTTTTGGGATAAAGCGAAAGATATGGCAAGCGATGCCTGGGAATCCGCGAAAGACAAAGCGGAAGAGCTGGCAGATAAGGCGGAAGACGCCTGGGATAAAGCCAAAGATAAAGCCGAAGACGCCTGGGATGCCACTAAAGATAAGCTGGCCGACCTGAAAGATAAGGCGGAGGACAAAATTGATGAGTTAAGAGGTAAAAGCGATGATGCAGACCCTAAAAATGCTTAGATTGCTTTAATTACTGCTTAAAAAAACGCGCAAAAATATTTTTTGCGCGTTTTTTAATTTTAAACCTTTTGCTAAAAATTAAGTCTTAAGTGGGCCTGGTAGCAAATAGCTGTCCCTTTTAAAGTATTTTTGTATACCCAAACTCTAATTGAAGATGAAATTCAGACTTAGTTTATTGACCGTTTCGGGAGCTGCCGTGCTCTCTATCTCTACCGCTACTGCACAGAATTTTGAAGACGCATTAAGATATAGTGCTTTAACAACGGGAACAACTGCCCGGTCTATGGCCATCGGCGGCGCTGCAGGATCCTTAGGCGCCGACTACTCTGCCTCTGCTGTAAACCCCGCAGGCCTGGGCGTTTACCGGCAAAGCGAGCTTACGATCACTCCCTACCTTAATTTTAACGGGACCGCTTCAAAATACATAGACAATAACAATACTACCGATAACAATACAGCCTTCAAATTGGGCAATATCGGGCTGGTATCCACTAACAATCTCAAAGGCCGTTCCGGGTGGAAAAGTGTCACCTTTGCTTTAGGCTTCAATAAACTGGCCGATTTCAATACCCATAGTACTTACCAGGGCGTCAATAGCCAATCTTCTTTCTCTGAAGTAATGGCCCAGGAAGCACAAATGTATGGTACCAGCGAAGCAGACGGCCCTATGGGCTTCCTGGGTTATGAAGGTTACCTGCTGACCGACGATCTGGGCTCGGTTCCCTATAGAAATGTAATCGCCCAGGGCGGATCTTTAAAACAAACAAAGTACAATGAATCCAGGGGTGCGGTAAATGAATATAACTTAAGCCTCGCAGGTAACTATGATGATAAGTTCATGATTGGGGCCACTTTAGGTATTACCAGCTATCGCTTCCGCAGAAAAACCGAATTTGTTGAAGCAGACAATTCCGGCAATACCAATAATGATTTTGATTACTTCAGCCTGATTGAAAACCTGCAAACAAATGGAGTGGGCATTAATGGTAAGTTCGGTTTTATTTATGCCCCGGTGCAAAGCTTCCGGGTCGGCCTGAGTGTGCACACCCCTACTTTTGGCAGCTATACCGATTATGTCGATTATGACCTGGTATCAGAAGTGGAGGGCAAGGGCCGCTATAATATAATACCACAAAATCTTTACCAGTCCGACTATTCGATCACAACCCCTATGCGGGCCATCGTTAGCGCTACCGGTTTTTTCAGCAATAAAGGTTTCATTACCGCTGATGTCGAATATGTGCCTTACAATACTATGAGAATAAGATACGAAGGGAATGGCGTTTCAGAATTAGAACGCGTGCAGAATGATTATATAAAATCTAATTTCAGGTCGGCGGTGAATGCCCGCGTCGGTGCCGAGGTCAGGGCGACAAAAGACCTGTCTTTAAGAGCAGGCGCCGGATATTATGCCAATGCCTATAAAGAAGGCAGCAACGATTTAGGTGGTGACAGGCTTGACCTGTCCCTGGGGCTTGGGTATAAACTTGGCGCTAACACCAGTTTAGATCTTACTTACCTGCGTAGCGATCAGACCTATAAAGATTCCCCTTATCGCTTTACAGATCCCGACCCTTCTAACCCTGTGACTTTCTACGATGCTTCTATCCGGAATACAAGGAACATGGTCGCCCTTACTTTAGGCGTGAGATTCTAATGAAAAGCTAAAATGAACAATTAAATAGTAGAGGATGATAGCATAATTAACATCCTCTATTTTTTATTTATGAAATATGCATTTATCTTTGTTCCGTTAAATTAAAAATACATAATACATTTAATAATGGCAGCAGTATATAATGACGCGAACTTCGAAGCAGAAGTATTACAGTCCGATAAGTTGACTGTAGTTGATTTTTGGGCACCCTGGTGTGGTCCTTGTCTGGCTTTAAGCCCTACAATTGATGCTTTGGCAACAGAGTATGATGGCAAAATCAATGTTGGTAAAGTAAATGTTGATGAAAACCCTAACCTTTCTGTAGAATACGGTGTAACCAGTATCCCATGTATCCTGTACATTAAAAATGGCGAAGTTGTGGACAAACAAGTAGGCGCTGCTCCAAAATCGGCTTTTGATAAGAAAATCCAACAGCACCTTTAATCAATAATTAAAGCAAAAAAGAAAGCATAGTTGAATACTTCAACTATGCTTTCTTTTTTTACATCGGCATCCGTTAAAAAAAATGCATTTTCTTTGTTAATATTTATAAAAAAATTGTATTTTTCCGAACTTAAA
Source organism: Taibaiella sp. (assembly GCA_016786705.1). Lineage (GTDB taxonomy): Bacteria > Bacteroidota > Bacteroidia > Chitinophagales > Chitinophagaceae > Edaphocola. The sequence continues at coordinate 479,888 of JAEUVV010000006.1, read as the reverse complement.
ATCATTTTTATGAAATCCAGTTTGCTAAAAAAGATTGTAGCAGCTTCTGTTTTGCTGATAGCAAGTATTTCCCCCTCACAGGCCCAGTTTGGAGTTGGTATACCTAACTTTTTTAAAAGATTTGAACTCGGCTATTCTTATGCTATTGGTTTTGCAACCTATAATAGTGTAGAAAGAGTTAAAAACCCGAATAATGAGACTGTTTATGAGAACAATATCAAAGAGAATGTACGTTCCAAATTCGGGTATGGCGGTTTAATGGGTTCTTATATCCCATTAAAACGGGTAGGTAACAGCCTGATGGCTATCGGCGTAAATTTCCAATACAACGCTTTCCTTTGGGATTACACCACCCCTGTATTCCAGAACTGGATCACCAATGAAAACGGGGAGATCACCGGCGCTTACTACTCTGATGATTTCGGCCTTGGGTTCTCTTCCATGTCGGTACAGATGGCGGTCCCGGTAAGTCTTGATTTCAAATTCGGTGCGGAAGCCACTTTACAAAAAGCAGCGAAATTCACCGGAACGATCGGTGCGGGCGTTTACCCTTCGGCTAACATGACAGTAGATTTTGATAACGGCGGATTTGGCTTTGGCGTATCTCCTTTCGTAAAAGGCGAAATGGGCATTAAAGGTGGTATCCTCTGGAAACTGCGCGCACAATACGTTATGGGTAGAATTCCTTTCTACACAGATGGCAACTCCATTGGTGGTTTAATGGGTTCTTCCAATTCCAGCGAGCTGATCGGTAAGGGAATAGCCAGCGTTTCTTTAGTATTCATGCCTTTCTCCTGGAATTTCAGGGAAGATGGCTGGTGGAACTGGCACAGATAATTTAATTAGCTGTTTAACTTAATAGAAAATGGTTCAGGGTATTTAATCCTGAACCATTTTTATTACCGGTATATTTTAAAATAAGCTCCCGTTCTTAACATCCGGGGTCCGGTTGAGATGGGCATACGCTTTCGGTGTGGCCTCCCTGCCCCTGGGTGTACGCACGAGGTAGCCTTCCTGGATCAGGAAAGGTTCATAAACCTCTTCTATGGTGCCAGACTCTTCCCCTACAGAGGTCGCGATATTATTGATACCTACCGGGCCGCCTTTAAATTTATCGATCAGGCAGGACAATATACGGTTATCCATTTCATCCAGCCCGTTAGCATCCACCTGTAAGGCCTTTAAGCCATGCTCAGTAACCGCCAGGTCGATCACACCATTGCCCAAAACCTGGGCGAAATCACGCATACGCCGCAGGAGTCCATTGGCAATACGCGGCGTACCCCTGCTCCTGCCGGCGATTTCAAAAGCTGCGTCTGAGGTTATCTTCACATTCAGCAAACCTGCCGACCGGCTCACAATACCTTGCAAAACGTTCTTAGGGTAGTAGTCCAGTCTTGACTTGATGCCAAACCTGGACAGTAAAGGCGCGGTAAGCAAGCCCGAGCGGGTCGTTGCGCCTACCAGGGTAAACGGCGCGAGGTCGATCTGTATGGTACGGGCATTAGGCCCGCTATCAATAAGAATATCAATTTTAAAATCTTCCATCGCGGCATAAAGATATTCTTCGACCACGACACTTAACCTATGGATCTCGTCAATAAACAAAACATCTCTTTGACCCAGGTTGGTGAGGATACCGGCAAGATCACCGGGCTTTTCTAAAACCGGGCCGCTGGTTTCTTTAATATTCACGCCAAGCTCATTCGCTACGATGCGGGAAAGCGTTGTTTTTCCCAGCCCCGGCGGGCCATGAAACAGCACATGATCCAGGGGCTCGCCCCGGAGGTTAGCCGCTTTGATAAAGATGCGGAGATTTTCCACCAAAAGCGGTTGTCCCGAAAACTCCTCTATAGACTGCGGTCTTATCGTGTTTTCGAACTCTTTCTCTTTGGGTCCTAAATTACCATTCGGCCTTACATTTGATGCTTCCATATTCTATACAAAGATAAACTATTGCCGGAGTTCTGCTGTGCCTGCTATAGCAGAAATACTTAATTTTGAATAAAATTATACAGAGACGATCGTGACGGTTTTAGCAGCGACATTAGCCACCATAAAACATTACTGTGCCTACCAGGAGCGCTGTCATAGCGAAGTGCGGCATAAACTACTGGAACTGGGCTGCTATGGCGAAGAACTGGAAGAAGCCATTGGTATTTTAATTGAAGAAAATTTCCTGAACGAGGAGCGTTTTGCCGTAGCTTTTGCCGGTGGGAAATTCCGGATGCAATCCTGGGGAAAAGTAAAGATCCGGCAGCATTTAAAACAGAAACAGGTATCTGAATATTGCATCAACAAAGGCTTGAACAGTATTGATGATAAAGACTATTATGATAAGCTGCTTGCCCTTTTTGAAAAGAAAAGCCAAAGCCTGGGCACGGAACGCAACCCCTGGCGTAAACGCCAGAAAATTGCCGCTTATTTACTCCAGAAAGGCTTTGAAAGTGATTTGATACAGCAGGTTTGGAATTCGGATGAAAGTATGTAAATTTGGTTGTTGGACGTATGAGTAAGATGGTAAAAAAGATCACAGAAGGAGTATGTGTTACAGTAGAGGTTTTCTACAGGCCTGAGCAAAGCAGCCCTGTAAATAATAGCTATATGTTTGCTTATAGAATTACTATTGACAATTATTCCAATGTCCCGGTACAGCTGCTGCGCAGGAGCTGGTTTATTGTAGACAGTACCCTGGGGCTGCGTACAGTAGATGGAGAAGGTGTTGTAGGCCAGACCCCGATCCTGGATGCCAATGAAACCTTTCAATACGTATCCGCGGCCAACCTCCGCTCAGACGCAGGTAAAATGTACGGGGTTTATCTTTTCAGGAACCTGTATACCAATAAAGACTTCGAGGTCATCATCCCGGAATTTATGCTGATTGCCCCTTTTAAAGCGAACTAACCTCTTCCTGCCCGATCTTCAGGACCACATTCCCGATTTTCCTGCCGGTATCTACATATTCATGGGCCGCTACGATCTCATCCAGGCTAAAGGCCTTATCGATTACCGCTTGGTAATTGCCCGCTTCAAACAATTGACGTACCAAATCCAGCTGTTCCTTATTTTCTCTGGCTACAGCCATACCACCCACCGTCACAAACTTACCATGGGGTGCTAATAAAGAACGGCATTCCTTTTTTGAAAGCTTTCCAACCGCATCAAAAATGATATCATACTGCTGCCCTGACCTGGTAAACTCCGTTTTATCATAAAGAACAATATTGTCAATGGTAAATGTGCTTAAAGAAGGGGCAGCCCTGGAGCTGCACACTGCCGTAATGATTGCCCCATAGTGAGCAGCTACCTGTAGCGCGGCAATTCCTACCGAACCGGTAGCCCCGTAGATCGCCACTCTTGGCCGGTTTAGCTTTTCGATACCGGCAGCCTGCAAAAAGTGTATGGCGGTGTGTGCCCCGAAAGGTAAAGCGGCAGCAGCCTCAAAGCCCGCATTTGCCGGCATTTCTATCATTGTTGCCCGCTCTGAAAGACAGAGATATTCTGCATGAGCACCAAAACGAAACCCGGTAAGCCCGAACAATTTATCGCCGGGTTTAAACCGGCTCACCTTTGCGCCCACCCGCTCCACTACCCCGGAGAACGTTACGCCCAGGATGCTTTTTCTTGGTTTTGAAAATCCCAGGATGAGGCGCATCACCAGCTTCATCCAGCCATTGACTTTCAGGCCACGCATGCGCACGTCGCCCGAATTGACCGTGCTGGCCATCACTTTGATCAAAATCTCTCCGGGCCTGATGGCGGGCTTCGGGACTTGCTTTACAATTACTGTTTCAGGTTTTCCATAAGCTTCGCATACCGCGGCTTTCATGAACTGTTGTTCCATATACTTTTGATTGCTTTAGGCAATATTAGTACAGTAACCGTTCCCGGTTGGTTCACTTAAGTTAAGAAATGAAAGATAGCTTATTTTTTAGCCAGGCGGTTCCGCAAACGGCTTAAAGATTGCGGGGTGATCCCTAAGTAAGAAGCCAGCTGGTATTGGGGTACCCGCTGTATCAAACCGGGGTCAGCTGCCAGGAGTTCCAGGTAGCGCTGTTCCGGGCTTTGAATTTTAAAGTGGTTCAAAGCTTTTTGCTTTTTGGCTAAAACCTGTTCTGTCATCGTTCTGCACACCCGCTCCAGTTGTGGAAACTGCTCAAAGACATTTTGCTGCATTTCTGCATCAGACACGATTAAAACCGCATCCTCCAGGCAACTGAGGTAATAAGTAGAAGGTTCCTTGGCAGCTACGCAAATCGGGGATACCGCCTCAAACTCCGTGTAAAATTCCGTGGTTTTTTCTTCCCCGTCAATGATATAGTAAGCACGCAGGCAACCCTTAATAATAAAATACTCTTCACGAGAACGCTGTCCCTCCTCCAACAATAAAGTCCCTTTTTTAAAGGTCTTTATCGGGGCCATATCCACAAGCTGCTGTGCTTCTTCTGCAGTGCATATGCTATTTTGTGCCAGGTAGGCTAAAAGCAAATCATTCACGGTGTCACAATTATTTGATCTTACAAATGTATTTAAAGTATTCCAGCAATTAACAAATTGATCACAGGGTGATAAGCCCTTTTAAAAATTTTAACTGTAATATATTTTGTTACTATTAAAAAAACTTTACTTTTGCTTAGAGAATGAACAATACCAGGTTATCCACGGCTTTACATATATTATCGCTTTTGGCGCATAATGACGGCAACTTGCTGACTTCCGAATGGATCGCAGGAAGTATCGGTGTTAACCCGGTAATCGTGCGTAAAGAGATTTCGGTACTGAAAAAGGCAGGCCTTGTAGAGAGCCTGGCGGGAAAAGAAGGCGGTACGCGCCTGGCCCTAAGCGCAAAAAAAATAAAGCTTGCTGATGTATACCAGGCAGTAAGGCAGTCCAGTCTTCTCGGTAAACAAAATCAACATCCGAACCCGGCATGTCCTGTCGGTAAAAATATAAACGCGGAATTAGCAACATTATATGCCGAAGCAGAACAAAAGGTCCTGAATTTTTTAGGAAAAAAGACCTTGGCTGAATTCAGTAAAGTATTCTAAATTTTTTTAACCCAAATTGTAACATATTTTATTACATTTAAAAAAACAAATAAACATGAAAGTAGCAGTAATCGGTGCCACCGGATTTGTAGGCACACAGGTAGTCAATGAATTGGTCAACCGGGGCAATGAAGTAATCGCGATCGCCCGGAATACGGACAAAGTTCCGGCCAACGAAAAGGTACAGGCAAAAGCCGTTGATGTAAATGACGAAGCTGCACTGGCAGAAGCGATCAAAGGCAGCGACGCGGTAATCAGCACCTTTAACGCCGGCTGGACCAACCCGAATATTTACAATGACTTCCTGAGCGGTGCGCGGCATATCGAAAAGGCTGTAGCAGCTTCCGGCGTAAAACGTTTTATCACCGTAGGTGGCGCCGGCAGTCTTTTTATAGCAGAAGGATTGCAACTGGTAGACACTCCCGAGTTCCCGGCTGAAATCAAGCCCGGCGCACTTGCAGCGAGAGATTACCTGAACGAGATAAAAACTAATGAAACATTAGACTGGACTTTTTTCAGCCCGGCTATTGAAATGCACCAGGGGACCGCGGGTGTAAGAAAAGGAACTTACCGTACAGCACTGGAAAACCCTGTATTTAATGAAGATGGCAGAAGTGTACTTTCAGTGGAAGATGTAGCTGTTGCACTGGCAGATGAACTGGAGCAAAGCAAGTACATCAGGCAGAGGTTTACAGCAGCTTACTAAAGTAACCAGCAAAAAGAAGCGGTCATGGGCAGGTAAAATTTACTTAGGCCCAGGCCGCTTCCTTAGATTTATGCAGGTTAGTTTTTAACTACCTTAAAGGTATTGATGTAGGTTTTACTTTTATCGGAAGTGGCTACCTGCAACAGGTAAACACCACTGGCATATGGCCTGAAATCCATTGTGATCAATTCTGATCCGTTATGGTCCTTTATTTTTCTGACATATTGTGTCCGTCCCGAAACATCAGACAGTTTAAGCGTTACCTCAAGGTTGCGGGCAAGATTAAATTTTATGCTCAACTGGTCGCTGGCCGGATTAGGATAGATGCTCATTCCTTCTAAAGCAAGTTCATTATCATGGATACCGGTAACCTGCAGCATGGGTTGCAAAATGCCCTGGGTCACTACTAAGCCGGTAGTAGTCACAGTATTGACCAAGACCATTTCTCCTACAGACCATTCATGGGTATTCCCGGCTACCGCAGCGCTACCTCCCGCCGCGTTTATTGTGGCAGGGCCAAGCGATTGTGCAGCGCATATACCGCTTAAGCTGGCCATAATCAGGGTGACTAACACTATTTGTAAGCTTTTCATATCTTAAAATTTATGGTTTACATATAGGGAGCATTATTTGTTGCTTTTCATTTCTGCTCTTAAAGCGGCTATTTCCGCTTTTAAAGCTTCGATTTGTGCTTGTTGTTCCTGGATCGCTTTGATGGCGATTACACTCAATCCTGAATAATCCATGCCTAATTGTTGATCCACTTGCGGATTTCCCTCGTTATTTTTATTTACCGTGATTAATTCAGGGAATACTTGTTGCACATCCTGTGCCAGGAACCCGATGGACTGGATATGCTCGGGGTTATTTTGTTTAAATTCATAGCGTTTAGCTTCCAGTAATTTCAATTTTGGCAGAATGGTTTCCATATTCCGGATGTTTGTCTTCAACCTTGCATCAGAGCTTGCGGAATAAGCACCTGTTGTTCCATTGAAATAGCCCAGGTTTCCTGTTTTACCTATGATCATATCTCCAGAAGAAGAGGCATAGAAACTCCAACCGGTATTGGCTGTGGTATTTTGAATCCGGATACCATTGTCATTGAAGCTACCTGTAATACCATCTACCTGTAAACGGTATTTAGGGAAACGGGTGCCGATACCGACATTGCCGATAGAGTCTACAGTCAATTTAGGGACAGCTGCTACAGTGAGGTGTACCGACCCGATATTGTTACCGCCACCGGTACCAAAATCAACGTCTTCATTCTTACCGGAATAACTACCAAGATAGCCCCTGTACTGGCCCGCCTCATAAAAGCCCCACCAAAGGCTGCTGGCGGTAGTACCTCTAAGCCCGGTACCCCCATCTGACGTGGCTTCTACACCTTTTGCCGTAAAAGCAAAAGGCACTGAATTCAATTGCTGTGTACCAAGATCGGTATAGCTCGTACCACCTGCCGGGTCCACTTCTACTTTAATTTTTGCCCTGCTTAAAGCGGCAGCAGCACTCATAGTTCCTGTGATCGCTGTGCCATCTCCGATCTGCAGGCTATACAGGCCATAAGCATTGGTTGTCGCCATATGGGATTCTGAGAAAACGGTCACATCTGCATTGTCTAAAATACTGATACGCAGGCCGATATTCTGGTTAACTAGCGGAGCGCCAGACGCATTCCTGGCAATACCCTGGTAGTTAAAATTCAAAGGTTGTGCAAAGCTGCTGCCAAAGAACAGCAGGCAAAGAGTGATTGTGGTTAAAATACTTTTCATGACCTAATTTTTGATGTTACAGATAAATTTATAATGTCAAAATTAGATCCCGGCACTTCGCAAACAATCAGGAAAAATACCCTATTTATAGTGAAAGTATTTAGGTATAAGAAAGTCCGTTAAGAGCCATTTTCCTGTACTAACAAGGCTTATCCGTAATAAAAAAGCAGAAGAACAATCTCCTGCTTTACTTTTCCAATTCTATTGATTAAAGGTGCCCCCTTATCTGGTCCACTATAGCTTTGCCGCCTTTTGCCAGCACCACATTCCCGGCAATAGTCCCGGCTTCTGCCGCCTGTGCTACAGGAAATACAGCTTCATGTTCTATCAATGTTTTTCCATCCACACTACAAATACTGCCTTTAAAAAAGAGTTGTTCTTCTTTAACCTCCACGAACGCGCTCACCGGTGTAGAACAACCGCCCATGAGGGTTTTCAAAAAATCACGCTCTACTTTTACCGCCATTGCTGTAGCAGCATCATTGAATGTTTTTGTCGCTTGCAGGCAATCATTGTCCCCGGCCCTGCATACGATCATTATAGCCCCTTGCGCAGGTGCCGGCAACATCCAGTCTAATATTTCATATTGCTCCGGCAATAAAGCTACCCTGGACAAACCAGCTTCTGCAAATACCGCTGCATCCCAGTCGCTGACTTCCAGTTTTTGTAAACGCGTCTGTACATTACCCCGCAGGTTTTCTATCACACATCCAGGGTAACGGTTTAACAGTAAAGCCTTACGACGTACCGACCCGGTCCCGATCTTGGTATATACTTCCTGCTTTGATTTTCCTTTGGGAAAGACTAAAATATCCCTGGCAGAAGCTCTCGGCAGTACGGCTGCCTGCACGATGCCTTGCGCCAATTGAGTAGGCACATCTTTCATAGAGTGTACCGCAATATCTATTTTATCGCTTAACAAATAAGCGTCCAGGGTTTTTGTAAACACTCCTTCTACACCCATCGCGTAAAGCGGTGTTACTAAATCCAGATCGCCTTCGCTTTTCACCGGTACTAACTCCGTTGCAAAACCGTTTTGCTCCAGCAGGTCTTTGACTGTGTTCGCCTGCCACAGGGCCAGCTTACTATCCCTGGTCCCTATTCTTATTATTTTCATTGTAAAGATTATATTCAGATCCGGTCGGGCGTTTTCCTCCGGGTCTTTTCGAATTTTTAATTTTTGACTTTTGAATTAAATTTAAAACCTGTATACACCCAGCCAATCCATCGCATTCTTTGCTAATAAGGCTTCCTGAATAGCCTTATCATGTATATGCGTTTCAATCAGCTTACCCGGATGATGCTCACCCAGCGGGAAAGGATAATCACTACCCATACAGATCTTATCGGCACCCATTACGTCGATCACAAAATCCAGGGCCTGCGCATCATGTACCAAAGCGTCAATCCAGAACTTACCAATGTATTCTCTTGGCGCTATAGCATTATCGATCGCGCAGAGATCAGGGCGTACATCAAAACCATGCTGTATACGGCCTATAGTTGCCGGGAAGCTACCGCCGCCATGAGCAAAAGCTACTTTTAAATGCGGGAATTTTTCAAATACCCCGCCAAAGATCATAGAACAGATCGCCCTGGAGGTTTCTGCCGGCATGCCTACCAGCCAGGGGAGCCAATAGCGCGCCATATCCTGCTCACCCATCATTTCCCAGGGATGCACAAAAATACTCGCGCCCATTTTTTCGGCGGCTTCCCAGAAAGGGAAGAAAGAAGGATCACTCAGGTTTTTACCATTTATATTAGACCCTATTTCAATACCCGGCATCTTAAGCTCTTTAATACAGCGTTCCATTTCTTTGATCGCCAGGTCAACATTTTGCAAAGGCACCGTACCCAGGCCTATAAAGCGGGAAGGATGTTGTGCCACAACAGACGCGATATGGTCATTGAAGAACCTTGAGGTTTCTAATCCGTGTTTGGGATTGGCCCAGTAGTTAAACAAAACCGGGATGGTCGACAAAACCTGCACGGTAACTTCTGTATCATCCATTTCTTTCATCCTGGTACCTGCATCCCAGCAGTTTTGCTCTACCTCCCTGAAGAAGGTATCGCCTTTGATCATTTTGGCGCAACAAGGTTTATGATGCTGCAGGGTAATAAAATCACCGTAACCGAATTTTTCAAACCAATTCGGAATATGCTCCGGCATTATATGGGTATGGATATCTATTTTCATCTATGAAAGTATAAAGGCAAAGGCCAAAATTAAGCATATAAACTCGTTTTGCCTTGCCGGTAAAGAGATATAGTTACAGGAACTACTCCATCATTTTATCCACGATAGCTTTTCTCAACTCGTAGAAGGCCGGTCGCAATGCACTTTCTCCATCCGTACCGTAGTTCACGATCAGCACCATTGTTTGTCCTTTCTCCGGAAAGTAAAACATATCGGCACTGTAGCCCAGGTCCCGGCCCCGATGGCCCCAGGCGTATTCTGTGGGATCTGACCTCTGTATAAAATCTTTCATAGCGCCCGCCCCCAGGAGCCGGTCGGCACCAGCTTCCAAAGGCATATCGAAGGTCAGCATCTGGTCTAATGAGTTCTGACTCAGGAGGGACCGGTCTTCAAACAAGGCTTCTGAGAATCTCAGGAGGTCAAATACATTAGTGTATAAACCCGTGTAACCATTGCCACTCCCGGTATTGTAGCTGGAAACATTAGCAATGGTGCCGTTATTAAACAAATCATAATAACCCTGGGCTACACCCTGAGCCGGTAAAGCGTCATGGTAATAATAAAAGCTGTTCTGCAATCCCAGGGGCTCAAAGATCTTTTCCCGCAATAGTTGTGCATGTGAAACTCCCGTAGCTTTATCAATAACCATGCTCAACAGCAAAGTATTGGTATTGCTGTACCCTTCCTGTGTACCGGCTTCAAAAGCGGCTGCTTTACCCCGCACAAATTTCAGGATATCATACTGGTCCCGGAATGCGGGCGGATCATTTAATACAGAGAGGTAAAAGCTATTGTCTGTAATCACATCAAAAATGCCGGTAGTATGTTTCAACAATTGCCTTACCGTAACTTTACCGGCATTGGCAATGTCCTTCAGATCTTTTGCGGACAGGTAATCCGATACTTTTCTATCCAGGTCGATCTTACCTTCCTCTGCTAATTTAAAAGTAAGAGCGCCCATAAATATTTTAGTCAGGCTCGCCACTTTATTGACATGGCAAGGCTGCATTGGTACTTCTTTGGCAAGGTCGGCTTTACCGGAAGCGCCATACCAGGTACCTTCGGCATCTTTTACCAGCAAGGCGATACCGGGCAATCCCTTATGAGTATAATCCGTTATTATTCCCTGGAAAGCCGTCCCTTTGCTATGGGAAGGGGCTGGAGCAACCGTACATGCTTCTGTAGGTGTAATACTCTCTTTACGGGAACAAGCACTCAGTAATAATATGCCCGCTAAGATTATTATTTGGCGTTTCATATTACCTTTTATTTTTGAATTTTTTAAAATAATATACCCCACCTATATGCACTGAATTGTTGGGCAGTACAGGCACATATTTATTAACGAAAGGCGATTGCACCCAGAACTGGTACCCAAGGAAGACCTCTAAAGGAAGCTTCGTCTTTTGCTGAAAACTATACCCGAGGCTGATGTTCAGCCCGGCCATAAGCTGGTGCCGACCCTTAAAAGGTTTTTGCTGATAGGCACCGTCTTTAAACTCAAACAGCTGCATTGCCGGTATAGACAGCAAATAACCCGCACCCAGCTTAGGTTCTACATACCAGGCAGAAGTAAATTTATAACGGTAGCCTAATTCTGTATACAACTGAAGACCGTGCTGTGCATGCCGGTGATAAAAATAGCCCAGCTTTGCCGACTGGAACCATTGTGTTTTTTCTTTTCGGGTGTAGTAAAATCTCGAGCCCAGGCTTAACCCCGGATTGAAGGTCGGGCTCCATACCCCTAACATACCTTTGCCGGGCATAAAAGTACCATTATTAAAAAAACTCAGCTCTACAGGAATAGGCCGGGTAGCCGTTTCCTGGGCTAGGCTGAATGGCGCCCTGATTAAAATAAAGAATGCAATAAAATAAAAATACTTCATATCATTAGAATTAACCGGTCTGTTGCCTATGCTTTTTTTGGTACAAGCGGAAGAAAAGGTAAACAATCACAATAGCATATAAGGCGCCTGCAAAATATCTTTGGAAGATCACGGTATGGTAATTATCAAAACGGCCCCATCTAAGTATTGATTCCAGGTTCAAAAAATAAGCTATTGAAAAAAGAATAAAGGGGAAAAAGTCTTTTCTCAAAAAACTATAGCACATTAAAAACAGGAAAACAGGGTGGCTGTAGCGTTCATGTATTTGCGTATTGAAAAAGTAGAAGCTAAGGCCTATAAGCGACGCTGACAGCATTAATTTATCTAATCCAAAAAACACCTCTGTGTTCCCCTTGATTTTAGCAACAATAGCCTTCAATAATGGAAGCAGGGCGAAAAAAGAACTGGTACAAAATAAAGTAAGGCCGGCTTGTTTATAAGTAATGGTACCTAATAAAGCTGTACTGTCGGGAATTTTATCCGCATGATCTGAAAGAAAAATACTCCACACATTAGCCGCGCCCATAGTAACAACCGGGAAAAAACCAACCAGGCCGCTAACGGCTTTCTTAAATACTAAAAATCTATCTTGCTCTATAATGAACGGCAAACAAATAAGAAACAGGCTCGCCACAAAAACGAGTACGGCCATACTTACTTTTGACCGCCAATGTTGTACAGGAACTTGATATAAAAGGTACAGCCCGAACACAGGCAAAAAAACGATCGCCTGCAACTTAAACGCGAGGCTAAGGGCTAAACATAATGTCCCCCATATTATTTTTTGCTTATAAAGGAAATAAATAGCTGCAAATACAAAAAAGCCAAGGATCGCATCCACTTGTCCCCAGATAAGGCTATTGTATAAAAAGGGAATATTAATAAATGCAAATAACAGGAGTGTCCAAAACGAGTATCTTTTTTTCAAAAACAGGTAAACAAGATAAATTCCTAAAATATCAAATGCCAAAGTAATGAACCTGAGTAGATAAATATACTTTTCCAAATGATCCCACGAATCGAAGAGGCTGGCAAAACCGGTCAGGATGTAGTGGTATAAAGGATAATAATTGGTAGAAGAAAAGTAGATGTTCTGTATCCCGTTTTCTTTACCATACCAACCCCAACCCACCCAATAATTAATATCAGCAACGAATCCATCATGCATTATTGCATTAATAGTATAAAGCCCAAGAAGAGCAGAGATCAGTAAATAAATCCAGATCTTTTTTACATAGTATAGACGCATAAAGCAACAGGTTAACTAATAGTTACAATATTACTTTAAAAGTTTTATAATTATAATCCGGATTTTATAAAGCAGTTTATCAGCATCATTTGCCATGAACCTTTTGATCGTGTTTTCAGGTAGCAAAAAAATCCGGCTGATTATCACAGCCGGATTTTTTTATTAAATATTGTAAGCTTACAAAGTACGTTTTACTTCTACTTCTTCGTAACCTTCGAGGACATCCCCTACTCTGATATCATTAAAGTTCTTAATGCTCAAACCACATTCATAGCCAGCGGCTACTTCTTTCACATCGTCTTTGAAACGTTTCAGTGAAGAAAGCTCTCCGGTATGTACCACAATACCTTCACGGATCACATTCAGTTTAGTGTTACGGGAGAATTTACCATCCATTACATAACATCCGGCAATAGTACCTACGCCACTGATCTTGAACACCTCGCGCACTTCGATATTACCCACCACTTTCTTCTCAATAGTAGGCTCCAGCATACCTTCCATCGCCAGTTTGATCTCATCGATGGCATCATAGATAATGGAGTAGTAACGGATCTCGATATTTTCCTGGTCCGCCAGTTTCGCAGCCTGTGAAGACGGGCGTACCTGGAAGCCGAGGATGATCGCATCGGAAGCAGAAGCCAGCAATACATCAGATTCTGTGATCTGACCTACACCTTTGTGTACAATGCTTACTACTACTTCTTCAGTAGACAGTTTTTGCAAAGAGTCACTCAATGCTTCTACAGAACCATCGAAGTCACCTTTGATGATCACGTTAAGCTCTTTAAAGTTACCCAATGCCAAACGGCGACCGATCTCATCCAGGGTAATGTGCTTACGGGTACGGATACCTTGCTCGCGCATGATCTGTGCACGACGGTTAGCAACGGTCTTAGCTTCAGACTCGTCGGCATATACTTTAAATTTCTCACCGGCCTGTGGTGCACCGTTCAAACCTAATACCTGAACCGGCGTAGACGGGCCCGCTTCTTTTACTCTTTGACCGCGTTCATTGAACATGGCTTTTACTTTACCAAAGTGCTGACCGGAAACGATCATGTCACCCATGCTTAAAGTACCATTCTGAACCAGGACGGTAGAAACGAATCCACGACCTTTATCCAGGGAGGCTTCAATAATAGAGCCGGTACCTACTTTTTCAGGATTTGCTTTTAACTCCAGCAATTCTGATTCTAATAATATTTTTTCCAGCAATTCTTCGATACCAATTCCTTTTTTAGCAGAAATTTCCTGGCTTTGGAATTTACCCCCCCAGTCTTCTACCAGGATGTTCATACCGGCTAATTGCTCTTTAATTTTTTCAGGATTTGCTCCTTCTTTATCGATTTTGTTAATGGCGAATACCATTGGAAGCCCTGCAGCCTGAGCATGCGAGATCGCTTCTCTTGTTTGTGGCATAATGGCATCATCTGCCGCCACAACGATTACAGCCACATCGGCAGCCTTGGCACCACGGGCACGCATCGCTGTAAAGGCTTCGTGACCCGGCGTATCCAGGAAGGTGATATTCTTACCGGAATCTGTAGTAACCCGATAAGCACCAATGTGCTGTGTGATACCACCCGCTTCACCTGCTACCACACTTGCATTACGGATATAATCCAGCAATGATGTTTTACCATGGTCAACGTGACCCATGATGGTCACTACAGGTGCTCTTTCTTCGGTATCTTCCATACCATCGTCTTCATCCACTTCTTCATCAGCATCCTGCTGTAAGTTAATGAACTCAACTTCACGATCAAACTCACTTGCCACAAGTTCAATTACCTCTGCATCCAGCCTTTGGTTAATAGACACCATGATACCTAAGCTCATACATTTACTGATAACATCAGTAAACGGTACGTCGAGTAAGGTTGCCAGTTCAGAAACAGAGATAAACTCGGTTACCTGCAGGATGCTGCCATCGTGTTCTGCTTCAGCAGCTGCACGTTTTTCGGCCATCTCCTCCCGTTTGCTTTTCCGGTATTTAGCTTTCAGGTTTTTACCTTTACCGGAACCACCCGCCAGTTTGGCCTGTGTTTCCCTGATTTTATCCTGGATAGCTTTTTGATCTACTTCCTGAGGTTGAGCAGGCTGGTTATTAAACCTGGTATTACCACGGTTGTTATTATTATTGTTGCGATTATTTGCACCCGGCCTGTTATCAGGACGATTGCCACCGCCCGGGCGATTGCCAAATCCGCCACCTTGACCAGGACCACGTTGGTTTCCTTGTCCCTGATGGCCACCCTGGCCCGGACCACGGTTCTGGTTACTTCCAGGGCCACGGTTTTGATTATTGTTACCACCTTGGGTATTGCCTTCCGGCTTTTTATTATCTACAGGAATACGTTTACGTTTGCGTTTCTCCCTGTCGCTACCTCTTCCGCCGTCATTTACCGGTAATTCGATCTTACCTAAAATTTTCGGTCCGGCAAGTCTCGGTGCATTCATTTCAATATGCTCCGGTTTGTCTTCTTGTGGCGCTGCTGGTTTTTCCGGCTCTGCCGCAGGCGCTGCCGTTACAGGTTTCTGCTCTTCTGCAGGCTTTTGGGGTTCTACCACTGGTGCCGGAGTTACAGGTGCTTTAGGCTCAACGGAAACCGGAGGAGTTGCTGCTTTCGGTGCATCTTCGGTTTTCTCTTCTTCTTCTTTCTTTTTCGCAGCACCTTTTTTCGGCCTTGTAGACATATTAAGTCCCTCTAAATCAATTTTATCGAGGATTTTTGGCCCGGACAATTTAGGGGATTTTGTTTCGATATGCGATGGCGTTGCCGGTTCTTCTTCTTCAGTTTCTGCTTTTGCTACCGGCTTTTCTTCAACCGGAGGAGCAGCTTCCACCTTTTCTTCCACCACAGGTGGCTTAGCTTCTTCCGGTGCTGAGGCCGGTTGTTCCGCTACAGGAGCAGGAGCTTCTTTTACCTCAACCGGTGGTTGTGGCAACGGTTGCGGTTCTGCTACCGGTTGTTCTTTAGGTTCAGGAATGGTTTCCTCTTCCTTAGTCACCATAGGCTGTTCCGCTTCTTTGGCCCCTTTAGGTTTTGCACCAGATTTTTTATCTTTAGCGCCCAAGTCCAGTTCTTCTTTTGACTTATTCAGATTTTCCAGCAAAGAGCCTTTAGGTAAAGCTATGGCATCGCTTTTACGCTTTGCCGCTTTATCTTTGGCAAACTCGTCCTGCAATGCAAAGTACATTTCCTCTGTAAGCTTCGCACTGGGTTTCGCGTCCATTTCAAAGCCCTTCTTGGTTAAGTACTCCACTAGTGTATCCTTACCAATATTAAACTCCTTGGCTGCGGCTAATAGTCTGGGTGTATTTGTTGTTTCTGACATTCTAATATTTGAGTTCAACCGCGTGATTTATAACGCTCTTATATTCTATCTGTATTTAATCATATTGATAATATCAGCACGGTTGAAAACTAATGATATCAATACCTTTTTTGAATATATTTCAAATGAACAGGAACCCCGCTCATTAATTTATGACGCCTTAGACTAAGATGCTGACTCATCCTGATCTTCTTCAAATTCTGCTTCCAGAATACGACGTACGTCCTTAACTGTTTCTTCTTCCAGGTCAGTCCTACGGGTTAACTCCTCTACTGAATGCTCTAAGACACTCAATGCGGTATCATAACCTACTTTCTTGAACTCAGCAATAACCCAGGATTCAATTTCATCGCCAAACTCTTCTAAATCAATGTCAAAGTTAGCTGATTCTTTTACATCACGATAAACATCAATGTTATACCCGGTCAATTGCTGCGCCAATTTAATATTGACCCCTTTACGGCCAATGGCCAGGGATACCTGGTCGGTATCCATATACACTTCAGCCTGTTCTTTTTCCGAATTGATATCGATACGGTTAACTTTTGCCGGGGTTAATGCTCTCTGGATCATCAGGGAAGCATTTGCCGTATAGTTGATCACATCAATATTTTCATTTTTCAATTCTCTTACGATACCGTGGATACGGCTACCTTTCATACCTACACAGGCACCTACCGGGTCAATTCTGTCATCATAGCTTTCAACGGCTACTTTAGCACGCTCTCCGGGTTCACGAACAATTTTCTTGATTGTGATAAGGCCATCCTGTATTTCCGGAACCTCTATTTCCAACAATTTTTCTAAAAACGAAGGGTGGGTCCGGCTTAAAATAATTACCGGGGTATTAGCCCTCATTTCTACTTTCTTTACAACCGCACGTAAAGGTTCTCCTTTTCTGAAGAAGTCGCCGGGTATTTGCTCAGATTTAGGCAATAAAAGTTCATTACCTTCTTCATCTAACAGCATCAGTTCCTTTCTCCAGATCTGGTATACCTCGCCATTAATAATTTCACCTACACGCTCCGCGTATTTTTGCAGGATCGTATTTTTCTTCAGGTCACTGATCCGCGCTGCTAATGTTTGCTTGGCTGCTAAAATAGCTCTTCTTCCAAAGTCCAGTACATCAATCTCTTCGTAAACCTCTTCACCGACGCTGTAATCCGGATCGATCATTTTGGCCTCAAAAAGTTGAATCTCTGCATTATCATCTTCTTCAAATCCATCTTCCACAACAATCCTTCTTCTGAAGATCTCAAGGTCACCGGTTTGATCATTTACGATCACATCAAAATTTTCGTCTGAGCCGTATTTTTTCCTTAATAAGGTTTTAAAAACGTCTTCCAGCACTTTCATCAAGGTGGAACGGTCAATGCCTTCGGCTTCTTTAAAATCCTGAAATGATTCTATTAAATTGATACTTGCCATCGTATAATATTATTTGTCAAGCTAGCTGATTGCTATACTCTTTTTAATTGATTTAAAAAACGATTTGTACTACTGTCCGGGTTATGGTATCAAAAGGTATTTCTACTGTTGAAACCCCTTTATTTTTAGGTAATTTTATTTCTAAAACCACCTGTACGTCTGAAGCTTCTTTAAGCACCCCAAGGTGTTTTGTTTCGTCTGCAAGCGTCACTTCCACTGTTCTCCCGATATTCTTTACATATTGACGTAAAAACTTCAAAGGTTCATCCACACCCGGGCTGGACACTTCTAAAGAGAAATCGCCCTCGGGATAAATGGCCGCTTCTTCGATCATTTTATACAAAGCCCTGTTTATTTTGGTACAGGCTTCAATATTTACGCCCTGATCGCCATCCAGATAAACTTTTATGTTATTGGTAGGCTTCATTTTTACTTCAACAAGAAAAAGGGAGGAATCTGCGGTCAGCTCGTCCACTTTATCACTTACTAGTTTTAATATATCCATTTTTTCAACAAAATATGGGGGCATCCTGCCCCCAACTCAATGTTCTGCTGCAAAGGTATAAAAAAGAATTAAAATGACAAAATGGATATTATATCCATTATATTAAAACCTATTGTAAAATATTTGTTATCGGTACTTGTCGTTTGTTAAATTATTTATCTTTACTGGTATTATCAAACCTAAAATAGAAAACATGACAATCAAAAACTTAGTTCCCGTGTTATTATTGGCTGGTACTGTAGCCTTTACCTCCTGTAAATCATCTGTACCTGATGCTGAAGTAAAATCTAAAGTGGAAGCCGTAGTAACTTCAGGAGTTACAGTAGATGTAAAAGATGGGGTCGTTACGTTAAACGGTACCGTAAACTCTGATGCGGATAAAGCGGCCGTTGAAGCAGCGGTAAAAGCACTTGATGCAAAAGAAGGTGTAAAATCTGTAACTAACAATCTTTCAGTAGCAGCGCCGCTACCTGCAACACCGGCTCCGGAGATCAATACTGCAGATGCAGACCTGCAGGCTAAAGTAGGTGATGCGACTAAAGACTTCCCAACAGTGCAGGCTACTGTAAAAGATGGCATTATCACGGTAACAGGCGAGATTGAAAAAGCTAAGGTGACTAAGCTGAAACAATCCCTGGATAACCTGAAGCCAAAAAAGACCGATATGTCTGCAGTAACCGTAAAATAATTTATAAATTTTTAAACTAGTTAAATCATGTCATTACAAGATAAATATAAAGCCCTTATTGAAGCGGCAAATTCAGGAGTTTCTGATTTACGTATTGGTGAATCTGAAGGGGTATTACATATACAGGGTACTGCACCTACCGCTGAGATCAAAAACAGGCTATGGGACATTTATGGTTCTATAGACCCTAACTTTTTAACCGGGGATGTGGTAATGGATGTAGATGTTGCCGGCGCTGTAGCAGGCAGTAAGGTTGAGGTAATTACAGAGAGCAGTAATTTAAATATTCGTAAAGGGCCGGGTACCGACCAGCCGATTGTGGGTAAAGCCGCAAAAGGAGAAATTATTACTTTGGTAAGCAAGGCCAATGATCAATGGTGGCTCGTACGTACAAATGATGGCGAAGAAGGCTATAGCTATGCGCAATACCTGAATCCTGTTGGTTAATCAGATGGAATAAATTTCCTTTTTGTCAACCACTCTTTAAATAAAAAATGACCACTAAAATTAGTGGTCATTTTTATTATTAAGATACAAAACGAATTAGTTTTGGATCATTTCTCTGTTCTGTTCTAATTCCTGGCTTGGTATCCGGAATACTAATCTTGAGTTACCTGCTGGTACAGAACTTACCTCAACCTGCTGTCTGTAGCCTCCAGAACCATATGAAATACTTGCTTCAGGTGTAACACCTCCGGTAGAAACCGGTGTCATTCTGCGTTTTGCTTCATGGAAACCAAAACCTTCGCCCCATAATTCTATTCTCTTCTGCTTCCAGATTTCTTTCACAATAGCCTCTTTGGTCGCACCCTGGAAATTATAGCTAGGTTGTCTAGTAACACCAAACTCGTTTAAAACAGACAAGGCTTGGCCGCTCAATCCTTGATGTGCTAATGCTTCCGCTTCAATTAAGTACATTTCAGCAGCACGCATTAAAACATAATCTGCCAGGAAAGAGTTAGGCTTTTGAGGCTTGAACTTCCGAGCTCTTACGAAATAGCGGTCAGTACCACGGCTATCTTTATAGGTAATTACTTCACCCCATGCGCGACGATAATCATCTTGAGTCATCATCATTGTACTATCCCCTAATATGGTTGGCTTAAAAAATGATGCACTAATTAATCTGCCCTGAGCCTTTGCATAAGCTCCTTCAATATCATTTGACATGTGAGATAAGAATGAGGCATAAATACCATTTGCTTCAGAGTTAATTTCAGAGGCCCAGATCCATTCAGAGTTAATAGTTCTGTTCATACCGCCAGAAAAATCTGAAGGATTCATTAATGCATAACCTTGTCTTGCTTCTCTCGCGAATGTAGCAGCTTTAGTCCAGCTTTGCATATGTAACGCTACACGTGCATAAAGACCTTTGGCCACATTTATATCAATCTGGCTTTTATCTGTACCTCTACTGATAGATGGCGCCCCCTGAAGCAAAGCGATAGCTTGATCCAAGTCATCAGTTATGAGCTGATAAGTTTCACGAAGACTAGCTCTTGGATTGGGTGTTTGGGTAGGTGCTTTGTATAGTGGTAAGCCTAAAGCATCATCAAGAGAAGCGGATTGCCTTATTGTTGCAGTTCGGGAATTACCATCAGCAACCATATACTGGTTATCAAAATAGTTAAATTGATAATAATTCGCCATATTGAAGTATGCATAAGCACGGTAGAATAAAGCTTGTGCTTTAATATTATCTTTATCTTCCTGTTCTCCAGTAGCTTTATCAATATTGGCAATGATCATATTGGCATTGTGAATCATGCGGAAGAAATAACCCCACATGTAAGCTCCTGTATTATCAGGATTTCTATCCCTGAACCAATAGGCAGTGATGAACCAACCAGAGCCAATACGTTCTGCTCCCATATCGCCACACATCAGATCAGACATGATTCCAATAGAAGGAATACCAAATGCATCATGGTCTCCGGTACCTTCATACATCATAGCATGTATACCATTTACTGCTGCTCTGGCTCCTTGTGTTGTTTTAAACACTTCATCCGAAGGAACCTGTGTTGTAGGCAATTGGTTTAAGAAGTCCTTTTTACAAGATGCTAATGTAAAAATACTACTCCCTGCCAAAAGGCCTATAGTTATTTTTTTTACTATATTTTTCATTTATATCTAATATTTTTATTTAGGAATTAATTATTGTAGAGTAACATTTACACCTAATACAAAGGTTCTGTAAGGGAAATAGTTAAAGCTAGATACACCTAAGAAGCTTACGTTAGGGTCAATACCGATTCTTGATGCTAACTGAAAAACATTCTCAGCTGAGGCGTAAATTCTCATTGCTTTAAACCCAACTCTATCCAATGCTTTATTTGCAACCGTATAACCTAAATTAATATTCTTAAAGTTAAGGAAGCTATTATCTGTTAAGAACTTGCTAGATAATCTTGTGTTATCCACTCCGGCACTTCCGTAATCAATTCTTGGCTGTACATCAGGATTATTTTCATCCCCAGGCTGTTTCCATGCATTTAACATGTCAACGTGCATCGCCTGACCAATACTTTGAGGTCCAGAAGACATCAGATTCGCATAGGTATTATCATAGAATTGACCCCCAAGACCAAACTGGAACATGAATGATAAATCTAAACGCTTATATCTGAAATTATTAGAAATAGATCCTTCCAACCATCTGAACGCAGAACCGAACATTTTGTAATCTTCCGGTAAAATTTGCTGATAATCAGCCGTTACAGAACCATCTTTTTTAAACCAAGTTGGTCTTCCTTGATCGTTAACACCAGCATATTCAGGAATGAAATAAGAGAATGCCGGATGACCTTTGAATAATACCTGGCCACCACTTCCTAAAGAGTCTTTACCTTGAACTTCTATTACCTCATTTCTATTGTGGAATGCATTTAAACGAACATTCCAGTTAAAGTCCTTTTTACGAACAACATCGGCAGAAACCTGAAGCTCAATACCTGTATTGCGCATAGAAGCAACGTTATCATAATAACCAGTAGAACCTACAGAAGATGCTAATGGTGTAATAAACAATAGTTTATTAGATCCCCTGTTGTAGGCATCAATACTACCACTTACGCGAGCCTTCTTAATACTGAAATCAAGTCCAAAGTTCATATCAATAGACTCTTCCCATTTCAGAAAATCACTTTTGTAGTTCGCAAAGATCAAACCAGGATTACTTGCGTTGTGGCTAATTGCATAACGCTCAAGGTATGCATAATAGTTATTAATCGCATCATTACCAGTAACACCCCATCCAGCTCTTACCTTAAGCATATCCAACCATTTTTTCGTTGAGGCCATAAATTTTTCATCAGAAAGTACCCAACCGGCACTTACTGCGCCAAAATTACCCCAGCGAACATTTGGACCGAATCTTGAAGATCCATTTCTACTAAACGAGGCATCAAAATAGTATTTACTATTTAATGAATATTGCAATTGCGCAAAATACATTTCAATAGCCATATTATCTATACCATCTGAAGACCCTTCCTGAACAGCAGCCATAGAGCTTGAAGTCCACCAGTTAGGTAAAGCAAAACCTGTTCTGGTAAAACTTGACCCTCTTGTTACTATCTGGTAAGCTTCATGACCCACAGTTAAACCTAAATCATGCTTTTTATTACCTTGTGCATCCGCTTCAAACAAGCCAAAAGACGGTGTCCAAGTTACAAACTGGTTAAACGTATAGTTCATATTATTGGTATAACCTACACTCATCCTTCCCAAAACATTTGCAGCATCACCATAAGTTGAGTTATAGTATTGTGTACTCTCTCTATTGATTAAATCTACCGAGAACTGAGAACGTGCTTTGAAGTCTTTTGCAAAAGTAGCTTCAAGGAATGTCATACCATTTGCCGTAAGCGATCTTGAGTACGGCTTATTGTACATCAGAGCAGCCAAGCCATTGGTACTGTTACCAAATGGACGAATTTGCTCGGTAGCCCCTCCTGGAAAATTACCATCTGTATTATAACCAAAGTCATAAACTGGGGTAACACCATCAGCTTCAAACATACGATTACCATTCGCATCATATCTATAAACAGGGTAAATCGGAGCGGTCATTCTTGCTGTAAAGAAAGGGTTTACATAAGAAGTATTATTTCCTAAGAAAAATAATTGATAATCTCTTGCTCCCTGGATTTTAATACCAGACTTCAACCAATCTGTTACCTGAGTTTCTGTTTTCAAAAGTGCCGTAATACGATTATAGTCAGAATTCTTTACGATACCCTGATCCCTGGTATAACCAATAGACACATAATAATCACTCCTTCCGGCATTATGGCTAACTGCAAGATTATAGTTTTGTCTTATGCCTATCCTTGATAACTCTTCCTGCCAATTATCATTATATAAAGAAGTAGCATTAGGGTTAAGCTTTCCAGTAGCAGGATCAATTAGTTGAGAATTTGGCACATTGAAAGAGTTATAATTACCCAATAAGTCTACAAATTCTTCTGAAGTGAAGTTATCATCTTGTCCTTTATAAGCTACGTATCCCTGCCAGGCCGTTTCATAGTATTGCTTCTGATCCATGATACGACGATATTCTCTTCCCATTCTAGCCAAAGCGCCGACAGATGCGTCAAACTGGATTTTCGGTTTCGCATCCCTTTTACCCTTTTTTGTAGTAATCAGGATTACACCATTAGCCGCACGAGCACCGTATACTGCTTTTGATGTCGCATCTTTAAGCACGTCAAAGGAAGCGATATCCAATGGATTAATTGATGTTAATGAACCGGAATATGGAGCCCCATCCAATACTATTAATGGTGCAGTATTCGCACTTAAAGATCCCATACCCCTTAACATGATATCAGGGCTAGATCCTGGTTGTCCGCTACCAGTAGTAACTGTAACACCAGGAACTGTACCTGCAAGTGCTGAAGCTGCATTCGTTACTGGTCTTTTTTCAATATCTTCCGCAGTTACTGTACCAATCGCACCAACATATGTTCTTCTATCAATTTTTTTACCAAATACAGTTACGCCATCGGTTTGTTCTGCTTGGCTTTCTTCAAGCAAAATAGTTCCTACATCAGACTGATTGGTTACTCTAATTTCCTTAACTTGTTTACCATAATATTCAATGACTAAGGTCGCACCTTCTTCCGGAATCGCTAATGTAAATTTACCATTTTCATCTGCTGCAGTACCTGTTTCCGTACCTTTAATCATAATTGTAGCCCCCCCTAAAGGAGCCTGATCATCAACTACAGTACCGCTAACCTGCTTTGTTTGCGCAAACGCGGCAACAGATATGGCAGAAGTTACCAATGTAGTCAGTAATAATTTTCTCATATACCCTATTTGTTTAAAAACGTTATTTTGTGATTACAAATTTATATTGACCCTGTCCCAATTCACTTGAAAGTGTTAAGAAATACACTCCATTTGTTAATTGACTTAAATCAATTGATTTAAGATTTGAACTTCTGTTATTGAAAATAAAGTTCTTTACTTCGCGACCAGAAACATCAACTATTGATGCGAAAAAATCCGAAACTTTATCTACATTTAACTGGATGTTGATTTTTCCATCATTTGATGGTACAGGGAAAACATATAAATCCAGTTTTTCTACTTGATTTACTTTTACAGATGTGAAATCTGAACAATTATCGGATTCAGTAGTTCCCAAAGAAGTCAATCCCAGGTTTAAAGGATCCAGATGATCTTTTAATCTAGATGTTGCACCTGCATGTGCTGGAAATTCAGTTTGATCGAAAGCATTTTCCCAAGCGTAAGAAATCTTTGAATATAATGCGTCGTTGCCGAATTTCTTAGAGTCAGCAGGGCAGTTACCCGTGGCGCCGCCTGAAAGATCTCCAACCAAAAGCCCTCGGGAATCAAACAAACCGCTCCCAGACGAACCAGGAGATGTTCCACCTATATCATACACCATTTTCCAGTGGGTGCTTAGAACAGTATTTTGATTGAAAGTTCCGTTTCCGGAGATTTGCGTTCCTAAAGACAATTTCTTCACATCTCCTGAAGGATGATGAAATCCGTAAAAAATAGACTGACTTGGATCTGAAGTTAAGTTTGTTGCCCTGTTCCAGCCCACCAGGTGATAACCGGATGGTAAAGGACCGTTTAATTCAAGTAATAAAAAATCTTGTACTAAAGAAGAAGATTCCGGATTTGTACTTGCAAACGTAGGGTAATAACTTCTGGATTTAAATTTAGCTCCTGCTGTAAGCGTGGGAGATGAACCCTCCGTAGGTGCATTTCCATTAGTACAGGCATCCATTTGATAATTAAATCTGAATTGCCAGTATTGAAAATGGGCATCTGACATACCATTTTCTGAGTCACAGTGACTTGCTGTCAAAAATAAAGGTTTACAGGTTACATTAGGTTGGTTCCCTGTGTTATTGATTAATGTTCCGGAACAATAGCCCATAGAGGTTCCCGGACCTCCGGTAATAACTATTCTAAGTGTTGCTTTTCGTGCCTCTTCCTGGGCATTCCCTTGTGGACACATTGCATTAACATGACACGATGCTGTAGCCCCGATTGGAGGGTCATTTAACAATGGCACATCTTCTGCATACATTACAGACTCATTCTCAACACCCTTGAAATAGGCTCCAATAAAATTTAATTTTAATGCTATATCAGCAATATCAACGTCGTTTGATACATTTAGTTCTAAATGTACCAAATCGCCAATTATCGGCTGATTAGAAAAAATTCTGGAATCAGTTGTAGTATTATCAAAAGCACCTAGAATTTGCTTTTTATTATTATTGTATAAAAAAAGCTTAACGCCTTTTGGCAAATAAAAATCTTGATAATAAAGCGCTAAAGCTTTTGCATTAGGAACACTAATACTTGCTTTAAATATCTTTGATCCATCCGCCAGTGTGGTCCAAGCTCCATCGTTAAGCAAATCTCTATTTGCAGGAATTGACCATCCGACTTCGTATGCGCCGCTATTTTTAGTTTCTCGCTTCCCGCTAATATACTCCTCAAAAGTTGCATCACTTATTTTTAAAATATTTGATTGCAGTATTGTTTCTTTTGAGTAGAAACTTGCAGGAAATCCTCCCCCTCCGATTTGAGAAAAAGATTTAGTAGCTCCAACACTTAAAAAGAAAATTGAAGTACAAAAAAAGACTTTTTTCAACATTTCTATTTTTTTTACAAGCAACGCCTGTTGTTAATATGGAATTCATTTCTTAACCTTAACAGAGCAATAAACCAAAATTATTATTGATTATAATGGTTTATTGCTCGGTTAAAGTTAATTATTGGAAAATTTCATTTCCACCTTAATAAGGTAAGCTTAGTTCTTTACAAACTTAGTTGTATTTACACCAAATTGTGTAATAACCATAATGGAGTAATTACCAGCTGGTAAAGCTGAAATATCAAGAGAACCATTGTATTGGCCTGCTTGGGTAGCACCAAAATTCTCAGTTTTAACTGTTCTTCCGGTGATGTCCATTACTTTAACTGTTTGATAAGTACTTGCTTTTTTAACTTCAAAGCTGTAGTTGATTCTGCTATGAGCAGGATTAGGATACAAATCTAAAGATTCATAGTTTGTGTTAAATCCGTTTTTAATACCAACGCCACCAGGACCCCAAATTACCGGAACATAATCAAAGTTGTTTGCTCTGATAGTATCCTGATACGCAGCACTACCATCTTGTGGCCATACAGTCGCATAAGCAAAGAAGCCATAAACCTGACCGATTACCAGATTTTGTCTTTCTACTAAAATAGAACTCCAGGTAGTAGAGTCTGCTTCATAATTAGCAATGTTCAATAAAACATTTACTGAATCAGTCGCTTCAAGGTTGCCATCTACAGCAAAGATCAAGCCTGTATCAACTGGCTGTGAGATCGTACGTACATATCCCATAACACCACCAGAAGGTGCAAGTGTTGACGTTGGAGTAGCATAGAACACCTGATCGTTTGTCTCAAGACCTGAACCAGCACCTGTTGTCCTTATAAATACACCACCCTGTATACTGTCAAATGGGTTAGTTTGATTAATAATAGAGTACCAGCTGATTCCTTTTCCCGTAGTCGGATTTAAATTTTGATTTTCAGTAATAACCGCTAAAGCTTCTAAATCTACCTGAAAAAGTTGAGCTTGAGCTGTAAATGCTGCCAGAATTAACGCAGCCGCCGCATAAATTTTCTTCATGATTTCAATGTTTTTATTTTTAATTAATAATTAACCAAAGATAATGAAAAATTAATTCCAACAAAATTTTTTTGTATCCGTTAAAGGTATTAAGCCTTAAACTTCCTTATACTTTTGCTTTGTGTTTTGAAACTTAATTCAGTTATATAGATGCTCATTCAAAAGAAATGGTTGGGAAACCGTTTAAAAAATTTTCTTAAAAAAAATGAAGCAATACCTAAATTTCCTGCTATATAGTTATTAACAAGCATATTAAAAGTGATTGAGCTTTTTTTGTTATTTTTGATAAAAATTTAAAAATGGAAAATAAAGCAAAAGTTATTTTTGGTGGCAATTTTATTTTGTCAATGTGTATGGTTATTTTACCGCTTATTGTTTTCACGGCTTGTGGTACCCAAAAAAAATTATCTGAAACAGAAAGTAAGAGTGATACTGCAGAAACTAGCACCGCTGCTAAACCCACTTATAAAGTGAACGAAACAAGCGTTCAACAAAAACCGCAAATAGTTGAAAGTTCTAAATTCATTCGCTAGTAATTATTTGATTTTATAAACATCTTTTTTAATCAACAGTAAAGGGATTGCAACTTTTATGCAATCCCCTTTATATATCCGGGAACCCGTCAAAAAGACCCGGTTTTACCCTACGAATCCACACAGTGTGTATATTTTTTTTTAAAAAATTTCTTCACATAAAAATTACTTTATAATATTGTAAAAGAATTCGTTCTTACTAACCCATTTTTAAAAAAGTTCAGCGCAAAAATTCGTTGAACTTTTTTCTTTTTAACCCGTTCAAAGCCTCTGTTACAGGCACTTTTCAAGCGTTCATCTTTTTTCGCCCATGTCTTCATTCAAGTATATTTTGTTTTACAAGCCCTTCCAGGTGCTTTCTCAATTTTCAAAAGATGGCGACAAAAAAACACTTGCCGATTATCTTCCCGGCATTGAAAAAAATATTTACCCGGTAGGGAGGTTAGATTACGACAGTGAAGGTTTACTCTTCCTGACCAACGATACTTCGCTCAATCAAAAATTATTACATCCCAAAAACGGGCATCAGAAAACATACTGGGTACAAGTAGAGGGAGCTGCACAAGAGCAGGATTTACTCGGCCTGAAAAATGGAGTCAACATTTCTGTAAATGGCAAAGTGCATAAGACCTTACCCGCAAAAGCAGCCGTAATACCAGAGCCCGAGCCGCTTCCTGAACGCAACCCTCCTATTCGTTTTCGTAAAAATATACCTACTAGCTGGCTGTCCATTACTATAGGCGAAGGCAAGAACCGCCAGGTACGCAAAATGACCGCGGCGATTGGCTTTCCAACTTTAAGACTGATAAGAGCAGCAATAGGCAGTGTCCAGATCGCAGACTTAAGTCCGGGAACATTCCGGGAACTAAACCCTGAAGAAGTAAAGCAACTCTTGCGAAAGTCTGTATAGCTAAACCCCGGCCTAATAATAATTACATAACCCGGCTCTAACATTACAGTAATACAAATCTTTTTGCTTTGTTGAAAACCACCACAAAGCATGGCCAGAAAAGTTTCGGTTGTTGTAATAAGTGATGTGCATTTGGGCACCTATGGTTGCCATGCCACAGAACTGCTTAATTATCTAAAAAGTATTGACCCCAAAATACTTGTCCTGAACGGGGATATCATTGATGCCTGGCAATTCAGCAAAAGCTATTTCCCGCATACACATTTCGAGGTGATCAATGAAATTTTCAAGAAAGTCGCCAAAGGCACCCGCGTCGTCTACATCACCGGTAACCATGATGAATTCCTGCGCCGCTACTCTGATATGGAAGTAGGTAATATCCTGCTCACCGACAAATTCCTGCTCAATATCGACAACAAAAAAACCTGGATTTTTCACGGGGATGTATTTGATAATACCACTAAGGGCGCGGCAAAGATCCTGGCCAAGCTCGGTGGTAAAGGATATGACCTGCTGATTTTGCTCAACAGCATGATCAATGCAGGCCTCAAAATGCTGGGAAAGAATAAGGTTTCCTTTTCAAAAAGAGTTAAGAATAGTGTAAAGAAGGCAGTGGCTTATATCAACAAATTTGAAACCACCATAGCGGAACTGGCCATTGAAAAAAACTATGACTACGTAATTTGCGGGCATATCCATCAGCCTTGTATTAAAGAAATAGCCACTAATACCGGCAAGGTACAATACCTTAACTCCGGCGACTGGGTGGAAAATCTCAGCGCCCTGGAGTATAATAACGGCAACTGGGAATTATACCAGTACAACTCTAATGATTTTGCAGAGCAGACTATAGAGCGCGCTTTAAAGAAGGCGCCGGAAGCCAATATAGAGGCCGACATTTTTAAGTACCTGCATTACAGCCAGTCCATAAATCATAAAGGCCTTTAGCTCCGCACCATGAAAATCTTCTATGCCGTACAGGCCACCGGCAACGGCCATATCAGCAGGGCAATGGAACTCCTGCCCTATTTAAGTAACTATGGTACTGTGGACATCTTTTTAAGTGGCAGCAATTCCAGTCTTAGCTCTGAATTGCCGGTACTATCAAGAAGTAAAGGACTCAGCCTCTTTTATAACCACAGCGGCGCGCTTGATCTTAAAAGAATCGCCCAAAACCTTGCCCCTATTGAGGTATACAAGACCGCCAAAAATTTACCCGTTGAAAAGTATGATCTTGTCATCAACGATTTTGAAGCTATCTGCGCCATATCTTGTCGTATTAAAAATAAAGCCTCCGTTCATTTCGGCCACCAGGCAAGTTTTATCTCCCCTCATGTGCCCAGACCTGAAAATAAAAGTACGTTTGGTGAGTTCATTTTAAAAAACTTTGCCCGCTCTCCAATTAATGTAGGCTTGCATTTCCAGGCTTACGACGACTTCATATTACCACCGGTGATCAAGTCGGAAATCTGGAGCGCGCAACCAAAGGAAGGTAATTATACTTGTGTCTATCTTCCTTCCTATTCCGACTTGGAGATCTCTAAATATTTACAACAAATAGCAGGTCAGCAATTCGAAGTTTTTTCAAAAGAAGTCAAAGCCATAACACGAAGAGGCAACTGTACTTTTATCCCGGTGGCTAAAGAGCGGTTTAACCAGAGTTTAATCCACTGCGCGGGCATCATAACTAACGCGGGTTTTGAAACACCGGCAGAAGCCATGTATTTAAATAAAAAATTGCTGGTAATTCCCATCGGCGGACAATACGAGCAAAAGTGCAATGCCGCGGCAATGCAGTCTCTTGGGCCTGCTGTGGTCAATAAGATCAGCCCTGATTTTTCTAAGCAGGTCAACGACTGGCTTCTTGAAAAGACACCGCAATACAATCGTTCATTTTATCTCCCCACTGCCGCGATCGTAGATCAAATGATGCAACAGGCTACAGCAAAAATCCTGCATTAAAAAAGGCCGGAAAGGCCGGCCTGGTTAAAAATTATTTTACAATTTCATCAATCACTCTTTGCGTCAGCGGATGATAATTCGGCCTGGCTTTTTTGTAGATAGCCCGGGCCATTGTAGCCCCTTCCGAAGTAGCCATCATCTCCTTATACAAGGGTTGTAAAAATTTCTCTCTGCCGGTTACCATCAGGAAGGCTTCCATAGCCGGATAAGCGGGCTCATATTTACTTTTGAGCGCTAAAAGATACCATAGATCCGCCTTTTCACTATTCTGTGTCTGTGTAAGCTGGAAGGTGTGGTCTAAAGCTTTCATCTGCTCCGGGCTTAGCGGTGTCTTGCTCAGCTTTCTCAGGAAATGCATCCATTCAAAGGTGGACCATTTTCCTGTTTTTTGGCTGAAGCTCATATCCCCTTTCAGGAATTGAGCCGTTGCCGTATCTACTTTATTAAAACGTAGTTTGCCTGCGCGGGGACAGGTCCGGGGAATACCCGGGGCATACAGCCATTCGTTAATATTTACTTTGGCTTTCCATTCGGTAACTTCATTCAGCAGGTTCTTATTCAGGTAATCCGTGAAATCCCTAGTATTCATGGTCTTGAAGGCATTTTCATTAAAATATTTGGTAAGGAAAGCGTCCATTTTACTCCTGCCTACGGTTTGCTCTATAAGTCTTAATAAGTGTCCGCCTTTTTCATAAGGGATATCGGTCAAGCCTTCATCCGGGTTACGTCCCTTCAGGTTTAAACGCAAATGAGTGTCTTCGCTTTCTTTACCCAGGTCTGCCACGACCGCTTCCAGGTCCTGGTAGCCGATCTCCCAAAGCATATCGGCATAATCCTTGCCCATCATGGACTCCATAATGCGGCGCTCAAAATAGATCGTAAATCCTTCGTTCAACCAGAAGTCGTTCCAGGTCTGGTTGGTCACCAGGTTACCGCTCCAGTTGTGTGCCAGCTCATGCGCGATCAGGTTTACAAGGGATTTATCACCGGCTAAAATCGTAGGAGTGCAAAAAGTAAGTTTAGGGTTTTCCATGCCGCCTATCGGGAAGCCGGATGGTAATACCAGGATATCATAGCGTCCCCAACGATACGGTCCGTAAAGTTCTTCGGCCTTATGCACCATAGCGCCAACCTCTTCAAACTCTTTATGTGCTTTTGCGAGCATTTCGGGTTCGGCATAAACCCCGGTACGGTTGTCAATCGCCTGGAATTTAATATCCCCAACCGCCAGGGCCATCAGGTAAGCCGGTATGGGCATATTCATCTTAAATTCATAAATTCCTTCTTCGGATACAGTCTGCGGGTTTTCCGCGCTCATCAAAGCCATCAGGCCTTTAGGCACTTTCACTTTTGCATTGTAAGTATAGCGCACGCCGGGCCCGTCCTGTACCGGGATCCAGCTGCGGGCATGAATACTTTCTGATTGGGTATAGAGGAAAGGTTTTTTCTTGCCAAAAGTCTGTGCCGGCTCCAGCCATTGCAGGGCGGTAGCACTTTTCGTGGTACGGTAAAATATTTTAACCTGCTTGGTTTCCGGCTTAAGGCTTATGGATAAAGGCGCTCCGAGTATGCTGTCGGCTTCGCCCAGCTCAAAATCAGCTTTAGTTCCATCCCCGTACTTAATGCTGTCGATCAGCAACGCCCTGGTATCTACTATAAACTTATCTGCTTCTGCCTTTTGCTTTTCAATATCCCAGGTCGCCGTACCCGAAATACTGTGTTGTTTAAAATCTACTTCAATATCAAGTGCCAGGTGTTTACCCAACACTTCATTGGCATTGCTCAGGGTATGATAATCGTTATTATCAAAAACAGCTTCTGTTGCAGATTGCGGCTCTTTTACTTCTTCCTTTTGCTTACTTCCGCCCCTGGAATTACAGGCGAATAATAATAATGATAAGCAGCCCGCCACTAATAAAATCTTTTTCATTTCGCTCTTGTTTTTGTACTACTGCTCAAAAATATTGATTTATTCCTATAATTGTTCATTGACATCCTACTCTACGGTTAACAAAGAAAATCATCAGGCCGGAAGTAGCTAATGTGCTGCTTCCGGCCTGATGATTAAATTAGTAGTATAAGATAATGTTGTAGGTCGCAGAAATTTATAAATGCTTCTGATTATCTTCCTGCTGTTTTAACCAGCAGCTGTTGGCTTGAGCTACCTTTATTATCCATCAGGGTTAATGTATAAGTTCCCGGAGGTAAGGTGGCAACAGATAACTGAACACGCCCCGTCTGCGGGTCTATATGCTTGTACAGGTATCGCTGGCCAGCACTATTCGTTAGGGTAATGCTGGAGATTCCAAACAAGCCATCCAAGATAAGCTGGTCGTTAAAAGGGTTTGGATGTGCGGACCACTTAATCTCTGAAGGAATAAAGTAGACAAATTTTACCTGGCTATATTCATACTGCCCAGAGATATCTAACTGCTTCAGGCGATAATAATTTTTCGAGGTAAGCGGCGTAGCATCTATATATTCATAATCTTGCCTATACCGGCTATTACCGTTAACCGCTTTAGAGGTGACAAATCCTATATATTCCCAATCATAACCATTATGGCTGCGATGAAGTTCAAAGCCTTTGTTATTGCTTTCACTGGCAGTTGACCAGTTAAGCCGAACGGCATTGCTCATAGGCTGTGCCTCGAATGACAATAGTTGTACCGGGGTGGCTACGCAAGTATTGGTT
Source organism: Taibaiella sp. (assembly GCA_016786705.1). Classification (GTDB taxonomy): domain Bacteria; phylum Bacteroidota; class Bacteroidia; order Chitinophagales; family Chitinophagaceae; genus Edaphocola. The sequence continues at coordinate 446,788 of JAEUVV010000006.1, read as the reverse complement.
ACGGTAAGCGCGGATTGTGCTATGCAGCCTGTCGCGGTTTCATAGCGTACATACAGGTTATAGCTGCCTGCCGGCACGTTGGTAAAGTTGGTAGCACTCTGCCAGTTTACACCATCGATGCTGTATTGGTAGCGTATAGGAGATCCCGATGCAGATAACGGTGCGGTCACGTTTACGGTACCCAAATCGACACAGCTGTAGGAAACTTTAGCCTCTGGTTCAGGTATGGCCAGGCTAAAGCTGATATCATCTATGGCCAGATCATTACCTATCGTTCCTAAAGCATTATTACGTAGTACCAACTCAATATTACTTACCGGGCTGGTAAATACTGCTCCTACTCCGTGCCAGGATGTATCTGCAGGAATATCTCCGGAACTCGCGCTAAACAATAAAGCACCTGTAACCGAATTGTATACTTCGAAGCTGACATTCGGGCTGATATAGCCCGGGCCCTGCTTGTTGATATTGGCAATAAACGCGGAGAAGCTGTAAGGAACGCCGGTCTGCACGCCAGTAAATTTTTTACGGAAAAAGGTACCTCTTTCAAAAGATCCGTCAATAACAAACATACCTCTTTGTGCATCGTTTGTGTGATCGGACATAAAATAAGCATAATTGCTTAAGGCGGAGGTATTGGTCATTACTGCATAATAGCCGAAGCCAAAAGTATTACCGGCTTTGTGATAGCTGGTGAGGCCGGTCAGCGGGTTGCCGTAGGTGCCATTTACATAAGTGCTGAACGTTTCTTTATATGCAGGTGCACAGCCGGATGCCGTACTGATGTCGTATATATTGGTCTGCTGGTTTTCGAATTCAACAATGACCACTTCGCCTGCAGCCACATTAACAGTAGCCGTACTATTGGCAACATTCTGTGTAGAGTTATTGGAAGGATCCCAGTTAACAATATTGGCGGTATGCCAGCCTGCGACTGGTTGCTGTGCTACGGTATAAGTTCCCGGAGCGACCGGGATAATCACGGTATTACCTTTAACGCTTGTCTGTACGCGTTCATCATCTATCCAGAACCCAAAAAACTCTCCCATACCGGCGCGGGAAAAGATGCGATGCGGCAGTGTTGCTTCTCCGCTGGTCAGCACACCATAAACCATTTGCCCGTTGTTTCCCGTTGAGGTCAGCATTTCTATCTGGCTTGCAGATTCATCGGTTTCCCAGTTTCCGGCGGCTGATTTTTTGTAATAAATACCACCGTAATCCGGTATGTAGTAGATTACATGATCGGTACCTGCGGCATTTTTTGTTGCCGCGAAATTATGCCCGTTAAGGTTCCCGGTGCTATTTCCTCCCATATCATTATCCCAAAGAGTGCCGTTAGTGTTGTACACCCCTTTATACAGCCTAAGCGAACCGCTTTGTATTCTGGTATGGAAAATATCATTGCTGTTGGGCACTGCATCTATTTTAACCACATTTTGCGGGTTAGCAGATACCACCCAATCGGAGGATAGGTCTGCCGGCCTTGAATACAGGTTTGAGCCCGTTTCTGTAGTTACGGCATATATTCTGTTGGTATAATTATGGGATACCTGGGTGATGGATTTACCACTAAGCGCTCCCGTAATATTGACCGGTGTTGCCGCGGCATCTGAACGGTACCATACTTCACTCCCTGACCCTGCTACCGAACTTGCCGTTCTCACTACTGCAATAAAACCGCCATCAGCACCGCCATCCATACGAAAGGCCGCAAAGCCAGTATTCACCCACTCACTGCTGGCAGAGGCCCGGTAGTAAATATTTCCCGGATTGGGAGTAGCGGCTGTAGTACCTGATGTAGCTATGGCGAATAGTCCACCCGCTGACTCTCCGGCGAGCTGGTAAATACGTCTGAAAGCATCCGGCCGGTCCGATAAAACGGGGTTTGTGACACTGGTAGGGCCTCCTGATATACTGTAACTAAAATCAGGTGAAATATTTTCACTTATTGCTCTTGTTTTCAGCTGCAGGTATGCGGTTTGGGTCCAGGCTGTTGCGGCTGTTAAGGAAAACAGGAGCGTATATAAAAACTTCCTGTATTTAGCCCTGGTAATTTTTTTGTGGTTTAATTGTTTCATGACTTTTAATTTTTGTTTCGTACTATTAAAAAATTTAATTCTTCTTAACCTTAAAAAACCGTATCTCCGGGCCTGAGAACAGGCCCGAGATTGGTAAACAAGTATGAACAAGAATAAAACAGTTTAGAAAGGATTTTTTCAAAGGTGTGTACGGATCTTTATCGGTATAGAAATAGCATTACGTTTAAAGCCTTAACTCTATTATTCTTAACTGTCTTTCATTCGGGGCCTATCTGTTACCAGCTATTTACATGTTTCAATGAAAACGCTAAAAAGAACAATTAAAACGGTATAGTCAGCCGGTACATTTGGCAATGCAAAACAATGCAAGACGGCCAAGCAAATGCTTAAACACTCCAAAATTCAACAACAAACAGCTATATATAACTTGGAAAATAGCAATATCATGCTATTGCATCAATCAGTTTGAACAATCAGATAAGCTCATTTTTACGCATAGCAGTATACAAAAAGAAAAGGCCGGGGTTCCAACCTGAGAACAGATTAAACCGGGCCTTAACAAGTATGAAACAAACTTTTAAACAACCAATTTGTCGTTTCGCTTAATTTATTTTAATCAACTTAAATGAAATGTGACTACCGTTTGCATTGATCACATTCAAATGATACACTGATGCCGGCAACGCTTTAAGTGAAATTATTGATGATGGCCCGGACGCTTTTAGCTCTATCAGCTTTCTTCCGCCAATATCGTAAATAACGATTAGCTCATCTCCTTTAAGGCCGGTTATGTTTACTACATCGTTTGATGGATTAGGGTTAACGCTTATTAATTGCTTCGCATCAAACACTATTTTTCTTACCTCACTGTATTCAAATGATCCATCAAAAGCTATTTGCTTTAAGCGATATATATTGAGCCCGTTTTCGGGATGCCCGTCAGTGTAACTATAGAATAGCTTTTGCAAGCTATTGCCGTTATTTGAGCTGCTATTAACAAAACCAATATTACTCCATTGTTTACCATCTGTAGTACGTTCTATTTCAAAGCCTTTATTATTTGCCTCATCGTCAGTAGTCCAATCCAGCAATACACCATTCCCGCTCTGACTTAAATTAAATTTTGTTAGAGAAACGGGTAAAGGAGTACTGGAGTTAGAGCTTGCAAATCCAAATGTTGAAAATGACTGGACACTATCAAACTGAACATAATCTACTCCATCTTCCTCTCCTACTGCCGAAGGCGTGAGGAATGTGGCTCCTGTTATGGTGTGGGCAGTAAGATTAGATGGAACAGCCGCTGCATTCCCTGGAACTTTAAACCAACGGGAAGCTGTCGCATTGGGCAATTTAGCATTATTCAGCTCACTGGAATCAAAGAATACTTTTACTTTTACGCCCCCTCCGGATGTAAAAGTTCCTGTGGCTGCTATTTCCAGAAGACGGGCCATAACCTGGGTTGTATTCGTACCATCAGTGGCGGAATATATACTACCCGGAACAGTTGTAACAGCACTCACGGCAGCCGCTACGTTACTTCCCCAATTAATGGCAAATGCTTTTTGTGTCTTTAAGGCATCATAATAATAGTACTTCCAGCCCCCTTTCAGGCAAACATCTGTGGTATTAAAGGACATAGTGGCCGGTGCCAATACTACATTACCCGGAGCAGTTTCGTTTAGTTTCGCAAAAGTAAAGTAAGACATCCCCTGAGGAAATTTCCGGTTGACAGTGTAATTGCTGCCACTTACGGCAAGAATTGCAGAGCTGTCATCTCCATTGCCGAATGTAGCATCCTGAGAGTAAAGAATCACATACCTGGCACAAGCTCCTTCTGAGGTCAGGGTAGTCGTGCCAACAGTCGCTGCAGACACTTGTATATTAACCATTTGGGCTACCCCTGTATTTTGGACTTTCCATATACGATTCATACGGCGATTGTTTGTAAAACCATTGTATGTAAATTGGGTATACGTTCCGGCAGTGCCCGACATAGCGGTTGTATTCCCATTATCTCCCCAAACGAGTGCCGTTTGATCGTTATTGAAAGTATTATTATTGTCTGTATTACTCGCCGCAAGACTGCCTAAGCTTATTGTTACCTGAGCATTAGTCGCCGGCAAAGTCTGACTTCTGCTTTGCTTTTGATTAAGCATGCCATTATCATCTCTGGCTATACCGGCCACATTATTATGATAAGCACTGTTTGCCGTTCCATCCCAGATAATATTTCCTGCGGAATTTACATAGTTATATGTACCTGTGGTTCCTGCATAAGTAACATCAAGCCCATTCCTTAAAGTTAATCCGTACTTAATACCGAAGTAACTGTTGATTTTAGCCAGCTGGCCAGCGTCCAAAGTAAGGTTACTTTTAAAAACAACGCACTCTGATATACCCGAATTCGCACCCCAATATACCTCACTTACTGCTGTAGGCGCTCCAACGGCTTCACTCCCTATCTGAAAGCCTCCGTTATTAGCATTAAAATCGGCTCCGGACAAGAAAGAGCTGGCCCTCAATGCTATTTGTGAACCGTTTACCTGCAAATATTTTGTACTTAATGTACTTCCTATTGACTGATCCCATGCTCCGACACTAAGCGCAGGCTGATAAAGACTGGAGGCAGTATTAGCAGTTGCATTACTGGCTCCGCCATATCTTGCTAAATCAAGCCCCCCTTCTGAACGAAACCACCAGCCATCAAAACCTTCATTTTGCATGGAAGGATCGTCATCACTCCAACTCCAGACCTGGCCGCCACCCGACCCGTTATTAGCTATCGTAAATACAGATCCTGCATTTTTAAACCCGATTCCCATCATTTGATTAGGCGTAGCTTCTCCCCATGCAGCATTTGCTGCACTTGCAGAACGAGAGGTACTATTAAAATTAAATGAAGAAGCACTACCCGGTACCACGGTTATAGTACCAGCACCGCGTTTTATCAAATCATTTCCCATCCCGGAGTAGTCTGTCCACAATGTAGCCGTTAAATCCTCCGGCCTGTACCATGCCGCAATATCATTGACCACGCCTCCCGGGCCTTGAGCTTTACCGGCAATAGTAAAATAATGTGCATCAGCAATACTTAGGTCAACATAATTATACGATACGCCATTTATAGATTGGGTACCGGACATCGGATAATAAATATTTCCGTTACTGAAAGTAGGATCACTTGCATTTACAACCACCGTAGGGTTCGTAAATCCGGAAGGCCAGGCAATGCGAACTGTTGGAACAGATCCTGTATGCTGCACTTTCCACACCGACGCAAAACGGTAATTGATACCGGCTCCGGCAATGGGTACAGAAAATGATTTGGACAAGCCATTGTCGCCCCAGACCAGGTATTGTCCTGTAGCGCAGGATACTGCGTTAGTCATATTGGTATTGCTCAATCCGGGAGTACCTATTATAACATTGCGACCAGGATTAATGCTTGTTGATTGTTTTTGATTTAACGCCTGACCGTCATTTCCAATTCCTGCAATGTTGTTGTTATACCCGGCGTTAGCGGTCGCGTTCCATATTACTATCCCATTGTTATCCACATAATCATTCGCCGTAGTTTGATCCAGGGTTATGCCGTACTTGATAGCTAAGTATGATTGAATTTTTTTCTTATCATTGGCCAACAGGCTGGTATTGTAAATAATCACTTCTGCTATGTTCCCGCCTCCAAAATGATATCCATAACTATACCCTATATTTAAAGGTTGTGTAGTTGTTGTTTTTGTACTTGTATTAACCGTTTGTGCACTTCCGTTACCCGATACGAATACCGTATTTGTGGCAGCCCCATCCCCTCCTGCAGTAACGATATATGGAGTGGTACTGGAAAAATTAGCACGTTTAGCTACATTTGTCCCGCCAATGCCAACCCAGTCTCCCGTAGTAAAGCCTACGTCTGTACGGGGATCGGAAGCAGCAAGCACCCAGCCTGCGTCCCAGAGACCATTAATTGTTTTTGATACAAAAGGTGCGTAAGTACCTCCCGGTAGCCCTACTGCAAAAACCGTAATAGCACCATTGTTGGCATCTAATTTAGTATCATGCGCTACGGTATAATAATTAGTAGCGGAGAAATTTGCGGGTATAGTGTAAAAATTGTACAATGCGCTACCTATAGTTCCTGTCTTTATAGCAGTAAATGCATTGGGAGAGGCATCAGGCCAATTAGCGTTAATGGCATAGTTTTCTGGCTTCATCCACAACTGAAGATTAGTACCGGGAACCCCGCCAGGGTACTGGGCCCATGCATTATTAAGCAGCAAAGGACAAAGCAGTCCCAAAATTAAAAGTCGATTTTGTTTCATTTCTATAATTTATATTTGTTTAGCAGATGTTCCTATCGAAATTTTCAATAAGACATTATTTATTAATACAAGTACAAAACGAATGCTCACAAGCATAACAAAAACTGTGTAATCAATTTTACTCAAAGAAATATTAAAAAAAAATGGAAGTCGTATAGCAATGATCATTTAAGCATTATACTGTTATTGATCTATGGAGAAATAGCAATATCCTGCTATTTTTACAATGAACAGCCAGCCTGAACATTCGTACTTAATAACCAATAAAGAACCTTCGAAAAATACAATTAAGTTATTGATTACAAAACACTTATAAGTTATCGTATTGATGATTCGGCAACATTTCAGTCCAGAAGGGCAGGCAAATACTTAATACACGATAATGCTATTTTTAGCACGAACATTTAAAATAATACTAATATTTAACTAAAATATCGTTCTTTGTACTTCTATTTCCTGCAGTTTTGAAAAGTGACTATTGAGCACAAGGTTCATAGATCAAATAGTCCGAATTACAGCGGCTGGCACCTGTATGATTGACAAGATATTAAAAAACCAATTCTCTCCTATGCTTAATTAACGATACACGATCAGCATTGACAAAGTATGAAACACATTTATAATAATATTTCGGAAATTATGCTCAAGAATGGGGGCAGACCTTATGCAGCAGTCCTGGACGATCATCCACTCTATGCAGACTCTTTCTCCTCTTTTCTTGAGAAAACAGGAACATTCAGGGCCGTTCATTGTTTTATTGAGCAAACAATGCTTTTGCAATTTTTAATGCAACAAACAGAAAAGGTCCCAATTTACCTTTTTGTTGATATTTACCTGAAAGATCAGACTAGCTTATCGCTCCTGAACGATCTTAAAAGGATTTACCGGCCGCTTTATATTATTGTTGTAAGCAGCATCACCAACCCTATTCTGATTAATGAAATCATGAACTATAAAATCGATGCTTTCCTAAGCAAGTTTTCAGAAACTGATGAAATTGCAACCTGCCTCCAGCATATCAGTAACAAGCGCAAATACATCTCCCCTGTAATTACCGACATGGTGAAAGATTACAATATGGAGGACAGCATCCCCTTTTCAGGCAGGGAGATGGAAATACTTGGACTCCTTGCGAAAGGGCTTACTGTAGATGCTGTCGCCCAACAGGTACAGTTGAGCCGGCACACCATAATTGCCCATAAAAGGAGTATGATGGCAAAAACCAAGTCTAAGACCTTAACCGAATTACTGGCTTTTGCCCGGAAAATAGCGATCATATGAAATCAATGATTTTATTATGCTCCCTGCTCTTTAGCCTGATCGCCTTTGGACAGGGTAAGCATACTTTGTCTATTGCCGACATTAACCGTGCGGCATTAAAACAGCTTGAGCCGGAAAAGTATGTGGATTCTGTCGATAAGCTCCTGGCCGAACTACAAGTAAATGGGAATTTTTATCCAAAAGACACACTCCTGTTTTACCTAAAGACATATAAAGAATATGTTTGGAAATATCCCCGGCTTGAAGATAGAAAACATAATTACTATATTAATATTGGAAATAATGTGAGTGCACAGGGCAATTTAGGAGAAGCGATCTATTTTTTTGAAAAAGCCGACCGAGAGTATGAAAAATACTACAAAAAGAAGCCTGACTTTGTGCTGATGAAGCTTTGCTATTTACATACGCAATCCAAAAACTTCCAAAAAGCAATTGATGCTTATGAAAAAGAGCTGCCGCGCCTTACAGCCAGCCCGGCAGCTATAAAGAATGGTAGTTTGCAAGGGAAAGATGTTTTGTTACTGATGTACATTCTGAACCCGATAGCCTCTTCTTATATTTTCTTAAAAGATACCGCCAATACTAACAAAACCATTGATCTGGCCCGTAATATTCTCAATGCAGTACACAAAGAAAGCAAAGTCGGCAGGGATGATCTGGCCATAATGAAATTTATGTATTATGGAATGCAGTATTACAGAGACCAATACCTTTTATCGAATGTAAAGGATAGAATAAATACTATCGACAGTATCCGGTCCCTCATTGCCGATGAAAGTGTAGCAGAACACCTTAAAGCTACTTTTGACAATAACCTGACCGAATGGTTGATCAACCATTTCATTGCGGTCAAGCATATCGATAGTGCCCGCTATTACCTGAATAAGTTTAAAACAATGCCTTCGGCAACAGCACCAAAAAATGAATTACAATTACAGGTAAAAAGACACGAACTTCAAATCTGGAGTCTGGAAAATGAAGGCAGTGCTATTCTACCGGTAGTTAACGAGCTGTTGCAGCTTAGCGATACCATAAATCAATCATTGACGAACCAAATGAATGATATGATGTATGCTTACACCAAAGCAGAATTTACAGAAGATGAGTTAAAAAAGACGGAATTAGAAAAGCAAAAACGCACGTTAATAATTATTATTGTCAGCCTGGCTTCCATCTTCAGTATACTTGCGATTTATATGCGCATGCGCAACCGGACGAAAAAAACACAAAAGCAAATAGCCGCCCTCAATCATCTTACTAATTTAAAGATAGCCTCTATGGAAGCCTCAAAACAAGAAGCTGTCCGGAGTGAACAGGAGCGGCTGGCCCAGGAGCTTCATGATAATTTTTCATCAACACTGGCAGCGCTTAAGCACCAGACCGAACATATATATAACAGCGCTGCCGACATTGACCTAAAACAAAAAATAGAACAGGTTCAGTTCGGGCTTCAACATATTTATGCTTCATTAAGAAATACCAGCCACCAATGGTTTTTTGACGCAAGGATACAACAGCAATCTTCTTTTGACGAAACAATCCGGTTCTTACTGGACAGTGCCTTGCCTGATGAACACTACAAAAAGCACATACAGATAGATGCCAATGCAGTACTATTGCTCAGCCTGGACGACAGGATCAATATATTGAGAATAATCCAGGAAGCGATCACTAATGTGATCAAGCACAGCAAAGCCAATGAAATAAGCGTTTTCCTGATGGCTACCCATACGGAGCTCATGCTGCAGATCAGCGATAACGGCATTGGATTCAATACTGAAAAAGGGAGACCTGTTTACGGTATTGGGCTTCAATCCATTGAAAAACGGGTGACCTTATTAAAGGGTAAGTTGGAGATCCTAAATGAAGAAGGCATTGTATTGAATATCATTATAAATAAGAAGGAATTGGCCTACTTCACACCAAGCAATATTCTTGTTTAAAGTAATTAATCGCCCGGTCGCAGGTCTAAGCGAAATAAATTTGCTTTTGAATAAGTTTTATTTTTTAAGCCCTAATTTTGGCTAATGCACTATTTAAGTTTTAACGCATACCTGAACGAGAATGCCGATCTGCCCCAGGATACTTTTGCGCCTGTCCTGGACCGGATGAAAAGGATGGAAATAAAAAAAGGAGATTTCCTGTTGAGGCAGGGCGAGATCTGCACTTATTCCTTTTTTGTAGAGTCCGGCCTGCTCAAGTATTATTCTATAGATGAGAAAGGGAAAACGCATGTGCTACAGTTTGCCCCGGAGGGCTGGTTTGTTACTGACCGGGAAAGCTCTTTTTTCAACCGGCCATCGTCTTATTTCATCGATGCGCTGGAAGACAGCTCGGTGCTGGTGTTTAATGAAAATGACGTCTGCCAGCTGACAGACCTGCAGCCGCAATTCGGCGTACTCAACAACCGATTATTGCATCGCCATATCAGCCAGCTGCAAAACCGGATCAATTTATTGCTAAGCGCTTCGGCCGAAGAAAGGTACCTGGAATTTGTAAAAACATACCCCGACCTGATGTTGCGGGTGCCCCAACACCTTGTAGCTTCTTATTTAGGTATCACACCGGAAGGATTAAGCCGCGTGAGACGGGAACTGGCTTCCCGGAATTTCAAAAAATAGGCCCTTTAATAAAAATAATGAGAAAAATTATACTTTAATTAGTACAAAATATATATTTGCAAGAGCGAAAATTAAAAAATGAACATGAAAAAATTTGTATCCTTCGTGGTGCTGGCGCTAACAACGCTGGTATTTTTTAGCAGTTGTTTCCAAAAATACAGGGAACCGCAGGCAGATGACGGAAGCGGCGTAAGTGCTTCTTCAAAATGGGACTGGAAAGGTACCGCTCCTTTTTCCGGTGTATTTGGTGGACAGAGTGTGAATTTAAATCCTCAGTATAAACTTGAAACCATAAGTAATGGTGCCGTGAATCTATACTTAACGGCAATAATGAACACAAATGGTAATACCACCACTACTTATAGTTTAGGTCTTAAAAGAGATATAAAGCCCGGCGTATATATCGATGATGGCAGCAAAATGAATATTTTGCTGGGCTATGTTCCAAACCTTTCACAAGGTGTTCAATATCAAAATAGTAAAGTCGTAGTTAAAATAATCAGGAACGATGACAATTATATAGAAGGTATGTTTTATGGAAAATTAAAGAAGTCTGATGGCACAGGTGATATTATGGTTGAAAACGGCTACTTTTCCCTTGATAAAACTAAATTTGTCAATATGCCTTAATGAAATGCTAATACTAACTTAATTTCATATAAAATAAAGAGGATGCGAATATGCATCCTCTTTATTTTTGACCTCAATTTCCAAATTAAAACTAAAATTTACGCTGCCATGACTTTGCATTTGTTAAAACGAAAATGGCATTTCCCCTATTTTAATGACAGTATTCTGACAAACATATATTCAAAATGACAATTAATCGGCTGAAAGCCGCGCCAGTACTGAAAAAATTTTTTTAACAATTGTGAACAAAAATTAAATTTCCTGTTGTACTTTTGCAACCATCATTAGTGTAAATTTTACGTTAAAATTAAATTCTAGATATTAGTGTCTGCATATTTAAAGCTCAATTTTATGTTTAAACGTGTAAGTATTGTAGCCCTCCTCGCTGTTTTAATGGCATTCGGAGGTTTTACCCAAGCGAACGCACAGGACGGGAAAGCTCTTTTCCAGGCTAACTGTGCCAGCTGTCACAACCCTCTGAAAGATGCAACCGGTCCGGCCCTCCAGGGAATGGATCAAAGAGTGCCGAGTAAAGAGTGGTTATACAAATGGGTACATAACTCCGCTGCGGTAATCGCCAGCGGTGATAAATATGCCAATGAAATTTACAATAAGTGGAACAAAACGGCAATGACCTCGTTCCCGAACCTGACTGAAGCAGATATTGATGCCATCGTCGTTTATGTAAATTCAGTAAAACCTGAAGAAAAAGGGCCCGAAAAGCCTAGTACTGGTGCAAAAGAAGCGGACAACACCTGGTTATACGTTGCCATTACTGCTATCCTGGCAATCCTGGCGCTGGTATTGATCCGCATCAACAAAAACCTGGCCCGCTCTGCCAACGACGCGGAAGGTAAACCGAATACCAAACAGATCTCTCTTAGAAACAATAAGTTATTTATAGCTATTGCAGGTATCATCATCTTCATCCTGGCCGGTTACTGGATCGTAAACGGTGGTGTGGAAATGGGTCGCCAGCAAAACTATATGCCGCATCAGCCGATCTTCTACTCGCACAAAGTACACGCCGGTATCAACCAGATCAACTGTCAATACTGTCACGCGGGTGTGAACGACAGCCGCCAGGCCATGATCCCTTCTACTAACGTATGTATGAACTGTCACAAACAGATCAGCGAGTACACCGGTGAGCAATTATTTGACCACGAGGGTAATAAAGTGGACGGTACAGCCCAGATCCAGGAACTGTATAAATATGCAGGATGGGATCCGGCTAAGAAAGATTACAAGCGTAACGCTAAAGGTGAGATCCTGGCTACGCCGATCAAATGGACTAAGATCCACAACCTGGCTGACTTTGTATACTTCAACCACTCTCAACACGTAAATGTAGGTAACGTTCAGTGTCAAACCTGTCACGGTCCTATCCAGGAAATGGATGAAGTGAAACAATTCGAGTCTTTATCTATGGGATGGTGTATTAACTGTCACAGGGAGACTAAAGTGGACTTCCAGAACAACAATTACTACAGCATTTTTGAAAAATACCACCAGGAAATTAAAGAAGGTAAACGTGACGGCGTAACTGAAGCGGAATTAGGTGGCCTGGAGTGTCAAAAATGTCACTACTAATACATAAGTAAGATTAACAACAACATTATTTAACATACATCGTTCATCGGGTATTTTATTATAAAAAGACTATGAGTCAAAAGAAATATTGGAAAGGTTTAGAAGAGTTAGCCAACACACCGGAATACCAACAAAGTGTAGCTAATGAATTTAATGAAGAGTTACCGGTTGAAATGCCAGGCGACAATTTATTGAATGCACAAACACCAAGACGTGACTTCCTTAAATTTTTAGGTTTCAGTACTTTGGCTGCAACTGTAGCTGCAAGCTGTGAAATGCCGGTAAGAAAGGCTATTCCATACGCGATCAAGCCTGAAAATATCACGCCGGGTGTACCTAACTATTATGCTTCTACCTTTGTAGACAACGGAGAATGCGTACCGGCTGTTGTAAAAACAGTTGAAGGTCGTCCTATCATGATCGAGGGTAATACATTATCCAAGATCACTGAAGGTGGTACTTCTGCACGTATGATCGCTGCTACTTTGAGTCTTTATGACAAAACAAGATTGCGTCAACCCCATGTTGATGGCAAGCCTGTAGATACTTTTGAAGAGATCGATAGCCAGGTAAGCGCTGCTTTAGCTGCTGCAAATGGAGCTATTTACCTCTTAACCGGTACTTTGATCAGCCCAACTACCGATAATGTCATTGCCCAGTTCCTGGCTAAATACCCGGGCGCCAAGCATGTAACTTTTGACCCGGTTTCTTATTCCGGTATGTTACTGGCTAACGAAATGTCTTATGGCAAAAGAATGCTGCCTAACTACCAATTCGATAAAGCCAGAACGGTTTTAAGTATCGGTGCGGATTTCTTAGGTACCTGGATTTCCCCTGTTGAATACAGCAAAGGATATACCAAATCAAGAAAAGTAAGCAGTAAAGATATCGCTACCGTTAGCAACATGAACAAGCACTACCAGATCGAAGGTATGCTGAGCATGACCGGCGCTAACGCGGATGAGCGCGCAACCTGCCGCCCTTCTGAATACGGCAAAGTAGCTGCCGCCTTATACGAGCAAGTTGCTTCCGGTACCCAACCGAACACGGGCTCTAAAAACTTAGATAAATTAATCGTAAAAGCTGCCGCTGACCTTAAGAAAGGTAACGGTTTAGTCGTATGTGGCAGCAACGATGTGAATACACAGATCATTGTAAACGCTATTAATGCCGCTATCGGTGCTAATGGCACTACAATCGACTTCTCTACTCCTGCTAAAAACAAGAAAGGTATCGATGCGGATATGGTCGCATTGGTAAATGCTATGAATGCAGGACAAGTCGGCGCTTTGATCATGCACGGTGTAAACCCTGCTTATGAATACTTCGACAGCGCTAAATTTGTAGAAGGTCTTAAAAAAGTAAAAACAACCATCTCTTTTGCTGATCGTCTTGATGAAACAGCAAAATTGGTAAAATATGTAGTTTCTGACCACCACTGGTTAGAAAGCTGGGGTGATACTGAAGCTAAAGACGGCTATATCAGCTTCATCCAGCCTACTATCGCTCCTTTGTTCAAAACAAGAGCATTCCAGGACAGCTTATTGAAATGGGCCGGCGCTACGGAAACGTACCACGATCAATTCAACGCTTACTGGGTAGGTAAATTAGGACAAGCTACTTTCGATAAAGCATTACAAGATGGTATTATCGAGCCTGCTACTCCTTCTATCGTTGGTGCTTCTTTTGCGGGTAACGTACAAGATGCCATCGCTAAGGCGAAAGCAGTTAAGTCTGCTGCAGAATATGAAGTTATCGTTTTTGAAACGGCATCTTTAGGTACCGGTGGCGCCTGGTCTAATAACCCATGGTTACAGGAATTACCAGACCCGATCTCTAAAGTAGCTTGGGACAACTATGTAATGATGTCGCCAAAAACTGCAAAAGAGAAATTCGATGCAGAGATTACTACTGTAAACCAGGTAGATCCTAAAAAACGTGTATTAAAAGTTACCGTAGGCAATAAATCTGTAGAATTACCGGTTATCGTTGTTCCGGGTATGCACCATAATGTAGTTGCGATCGCGATCGGTTATGGTCGTGACAAAAGCGTAGGTATGGCTGCTGCTGACCTCGGTAAAAATGCTTATCCTTTATTAAGCTTCAACGGCCAGACTTTCAGCAATTACGCAGATGCTAAAATTGAAAAAACAGCAACATTCTACCCTGTAGCGGTAACGCAAACGCACAACAGTGCTGAAAACAGGCCTATCTTTTACGAATACTCTAAAGATGAGTTTGTAAAAAATCCATATGAGCTGATTGATGAGCGTAAAGCGGCATTAGCTCACTATGTAAATGATCCTGCGCATGATCCGAAAGACCACCATGGTGATCCATTCGGAAAAGGTAAAGACTTTGATGCAAGAGGTTTTGAAAAAGCGTTCGAGAAATTCGGTACGCACTACCCTGTTCACGAAAAACCAGGTTTGCACTGGGCTATGTCCATCGACCTTAACTCTTGTACCGGTTGTGGCGCCTGTGTGATTGCCTGTCATGCTGAAAATAACGTATCTGTAGTAGGTAAAGAACGCGTGATCAAAGTTCAGGAAATGTCCTGGTTGAAGATCGACCGTTATTTTGCCGGCGATCCTAATGATCCGGATACGATCCAGACGGTATTCCAGCCGATGTTGTGTATGCACTGTGATAACGCTCCTTGTGAAAACGTTTGTCCGGTATCTGCAACCAACCACAGCTCTGAAGGTATCAACCAAATGGCTTATAACCGTTGTATCGGTACTAAATATTGTGCGAATAACTGTCCTTACAAAGTACGTCGCTTCAACTGGTTAGACTGGAATGACGCTGACTGCTTCGAAGACAACTTATACTCTGATGGCCGTCGTGATGATATCAATGATGACCTTACCAGGATGGTATTGAACCCGGATGTTACCGTACGTTCCCGTGGTGTGATGGAAAAATGTTCTTTCTGTGTACAACGTTTACAGGATGGTAAACTGAAAGCTAAAAAAGAAGGTACTCCGTTGAAAGATCACCATGTAACAACCGCTTGTCAATCAGCATGTGGTGGTGGCTGTATCACATTCGGTAACCTGAACGATCCGGAAAGTGCAATTTACCAGGACAGATATGTAAACAATAAAGAGCGCCTGTTCTATATGTTAGAGCAGATCCACGTGCTGCCAAATGTAAGCTACCTGTCTAAGATCCGTAATACCGAGGTATTAATGACCGGTTCTGATAAAGATGAAATTTACAACCAACACTTATAATAGCCCTGCTATAATAAGTAAGTAGAACAAGATAAAATTGTATTAATCAAAAGTCAAAGTCAAAACAGAATAAATGATTCGAAATATCCTAAAGAAGGTATTGAAGACGTTACAGATTCCTTTGACAGAAAATTTGGCTATTGATATCAATACAGAAAAAATAGTAAAACAGTTAGCTCAGGAAGGAAGGATTAAAAATTGTGTGGACATAGGCGTGTTAGACGGGGAAATCTTAGAATTATTCCTGAAATACATTCCAAAAGGCGAACATAGTGGTATAGAACCGATACCGGAGAAGATTGAATTACTAAAAGCAAAATTTAAGTCGTATAGTAATATACATTTGTATAATTTCGCGGCCGGTTCAAAGAACGAGGAGAGTACCTTTAACCTGGTAGTATCCAATCCTTCTTACAGCGGTTTGAAAAAGCGGGATTATCCGAGAGAAGAGGAAGTAAAAGAGATAAAAGTAGCAGTAAAACGATTAGATGATATTTTACCTGGAGACAGGAAGATTGATTTGATCAAGATAGATGTTGAAGGGGCTGAGTATGATGTTCTTTTAGGGGCCGATAGTGTTTTAAGCAAGTACAAACCTATCCTGATTTTCGAATTTGGTTTAGGCGCTTCCAATCACTATGGTGTAGACGCTAAGATGTTGTATGAAGTACTGGCTAAACACCAATACAAAATATTCACATTAGGCGACTGGCTGAAAAAGAACCCGCATTTAACGCCTGAGGCATTTGACGAAAATTACAGAACAAACAAACATTATTATTTCATAGCAGAATAGGTATTTCACATTATGCATTTAAAATACGAATCGTTCATTAGAGAGCCATTAGTAGATGGCGAGAAGAGCTACAGTGACGTAACAGCGGACATCTGTCGTCCTATCGAGCAAAAGCCGACCAAACTCTGGTATTTTGGCTTCTTCGTAGCATTGGCTTTTTTAGGTTTCGGTGCTTTCTCTGTATTCTGGGAGGTATATTGGGGTCTTGGTACCTGGGGTATTAACCACACCATGGGCTGGGGCTGGGATATTACCAACTTCGTATGGTGGGTAGGTATCGGTCACGCCGGTACGCTTATCTCTGCGATCCTCTTACTATTCCGCCAACACTGGCGTACGGGTGTAAACCGTGCTGCAGAAGCGATGACCATCTTTGCCGTAATGTGCGCGGGCCAGTTCCCGATCTTCCACATGGGCCGTGTATGGGACGCCATGTATGTACTACCGTTGCCAAATACCCGTGGTCCACTATGGCCTAACTTCAACTCTGCCCTTCTTTGGGACGTATTCGCGATCTCTACCTACTTTACCGTATCCTTATTGTTCTGGTATTCCGGTTTGATCCCTGACTTCGCAACGATCCGTGACAGAGCTAAAACTAAATTACGTAAGCGTTTATACGGGCTGGCTTCTTTCGGATGGACCGGTACTGCTAAAAACTGGCAACGTTTCGAGTCTTTATCCCTGGTATTAGCAGGTTTATCTACGCCACTCGTACTTTCTGTACACACGATTGTATCTTTTGACTTTGCTACCTCTGTAATTCCGGGATGGCATGCTACCATCTTCCCGCCTTACTTCGTTGCGGGTGCGATCTTCTCCGGATTTGCGATGGTAAATACCCTTTTGATCTTGGTAAGAAAGCTATATCGTCTTGAAGAATATATTACCATGGGCCATATTGAGGCGATGAACAAGGTAATCGTATTAACCGGTTCTATCGTAGGTATCGCTTACCTGACCGAGTTATTCATGGCATGGTACTCACAGGTTATTTACGAGCAAGAAGCGTTCAAATGGCGTGTAATGGGTCCATACTGGTGGTCTTACTGGGCAATGATGACCTGTAACGTGGTATCACCACAGTTCTTCTGGTTCAAAAAATTACGTAGAAACATAGTATTCTCTTTCATCCTGTCTATCGTAGTGAATATTGGTATGTGGTTTGAACGTTTCGTAATCATCGCTACTACTTTGTACCGTGATTATATTCCTTCCAACTGGACTTACTATTCACCAACATGGCCTGAGTTAGGATTCTATTTAGGAACATTCGGCTTGTTCTTTACCTGTTTCTTCCTGTTCTCTAAGTACTTCCCTGTAATCGCGATCGCTGAGATCAAGTTTGTACTGAAAACTACCGGTGATAAAGCACATAAAGATAACTTAGCGTTAGAAGAAAAATCATTAGAAGAATTTATCGAAATCGCTAACCACGCTCACTAATTTTATAGGTGAGCAGTGAAATGTGAGCAGAGTGAAGATGATTTTGTGATGAGAGGTAAATGATTAATAAAAAATAATTGAAAATTTAGAATTCAAAATTCAAAATTGAAATAGAATGGCAGTTAAAAAATTTGCAATAGCTTGTTACGACGATGAGGCACCATTATTTGATGCCGTACATAAAGTACGTCATAGCGGTTACAAATTGCACGATGTATATACTCCCTTTCCTGTACACGGTTTAGACACCGCAATGGGATTGAAAGAAACAGATTTACACATTGCCGGCTTTATCTTTGGTATTACAGGTACAAGCACTGCCTTAGGCTTTATGTCCTGGATCTTTACTTCAGATTGGCCGATTAACTACGGTGGTAAACCATTTTTCTCTTTACCTGCCATGATCCCGATCACATTCGAGTTAACAGTAATGTTCGCTGCTGTGGGTATGGTATTGACTTATTGCTATTTAAACCAGATCATGCCGGGCGTTAAGAAGCACGTCTTCCACCCGCGCCAGTCAGATGACCTGTTTGTAGTAGTGATAGAAGTAACAGAAGGTACGGACGAAGCAGAATTGATGAACTTTTTAAATGAAACCAAACCAGTAGAAACGGATGTACAGATTGCTGAAGAAGGCTGGTGGTATGGAAGATTTGATCAGGAGGAAAACTATTCTAAACAATTCGCATCATAATATTGACTTTGCAAAAAGTCATTTATATACAAAATTTATGAATAAACGTTTTTTTGTAACCATTTTAATAGGAGGAGCATTAGCACTGTCTGCTTGTAACAGTGGGGGCGTACGTCGTAATCCGGGTAAAATATATGCCCCGGACATGACTTACTCCCGTGCCTACGATGCTTACACTGCCAATCCGATTTTTGCAGACTCTTTGACATCTCAAAAACCTGTAGACGGTACTATTGCAAGAGGACATGATTTACCGTATCACTTAAACGAAACGGATACTGCTGCCTGGTATACTATGCAATCCCCTTACAAATTCACTGAAGGAGAAATAGCAGAAGGTAAACGCTTATACGATATTTACTGTGGTGTTTGTCACGGGCAAAAACTGGATGGTAACGGACCATTATACAATGATGGTAACGGGCCATTTGCTGCTGCACCGGCAAACTTCAAAGGACCTAACTATATCAATATGACCATTGGTAAAATGTACTACGCGGTTGTATACGGTAAAAATATGATGGGCTCTTATGCCAGCCAGTTAAATACAAAACAACGCTGGCAGGTTTTGGCTTATATCAAGAAGTTCCAGTCTGAAAACGGTGGTGCGCCATTTACTTTGTCTGCAGATGGTAAAAACACTGCCCCGGCAGCTGCAGACAGTAGTGCAGCAGCTCCGGCAAAAGATACAGCTGTAGCCCATAAATAAGTCGATTCAAATAACTAATTATTTAAGATATAATAAAAAATAAACACATTATGACCGATCGTTTTGAAGTCCCTTCGGGTTTAAAGAAGACTGGTTTGGCATTATTAGCAATAGGGATCATTACTATTATTGCTGGAGCAATTTGCTTCCTGGGTAAACATGAGGAAGCAGGACTGACCCGTTTTTGGTTAGGTCTGGCTCAGAATAGTATATTCTTCCTGTTTATGGCCATAACTTCGGTATTTATCCAGGCTGCAGCTGCATTGGCTCAGGGTGGCTGGATCGTGGCTTATAAAAGAGTTCCGGAAGCAATCGGTGCCAATGTATGGGTATTCGGTTTAATCGTATTGATCATCCTTTTCAGTATCGTATTCGGACTTGGAGATCACAACCCTATCTACCACTGGGTACACCCTGATGGCGATAAGGTGATCGAAGGTAAATCTACTTTCCTGAACAAAGGGATGTTTGTAGGTTTCTCTATCGCTGCAGTAGGCCTTTGGAGTTTCTTTGGCCGCAAGTTCAGGTCTATGTCCCTGGCACAGCAAAGCGCCCCTAAAAACTCTACTAAACTCTACTGGAAAACCATCACTATCGCAGGTGCTTTCATGGTAGTTTACGGCTTAACCATGATGAGTACTACTCCCTGGTTGTGGATCATGAGTATTGATGCGCACTGGTATTCTACCCTGTTCAGCTGGCACGTATTTGCAGGCGCTTTCGTTTCGGGTATGGCTATGATCCTTTTATGGACCATCTATCTTAAAAACCAGGGTAACCTGATCCTGATGAACAAGGAGCACACTCACGATTTAGGTAAATTCATGTTCGCTTTCTCTATCTTCTGGACTTATACCTGGTTTGCACAATACATGTTGATCTGGTACGCGAATATTCCTGAAGAAACTGTTTATTACAATACCCGTCAAAACGGAGCTTACAGCTTCCCGTTCTACCTGAACCTGGTTGTAAACTTTGTTGGTCCTATCCTGATCTTAATGTCCCGTCCAAGCAAACGTAACTATTTCACTGTTGTTTTCATGGCCCTGATTATTATCTTCGGACAATGGTTAAACTTATACTTGTTAACCTACCCTGGTCCTACCGGTAACAACTGGCACATCAGCTGGTATGAAATGGGTATATTTGCAGGATTTGCAGGCTTAATGATCCTTACAGTATCCAGAACATTGGCAAAAGAAGACTTAATACCGCACAACCATATCTTATTGAAAGAAGCTGTTGTACACTTAAGTTAATAGAATAAATAAGAGTTTAGCGAAAAATTACGGTGTTTACACCAATATCATTCAATATTAATAATTAAAAATAAACAATGTCGGGATTAATATTAACCGCCTTAGTTATTCTGGTCTTTATCGTTATTTACCAGATTGCACGAGCTAGTGAGTATGTAAACTTAATTCGTGGCGAAGAGGAAACTGTATCCAAAAAGACAAATAAAGCTTTGGCTTGGGTGCTATTAATAATCTTCTTTTTGGGGATGTGGGGTATTTATGAGTGTCATGTGCACTTAGCACCACTTTACCTGCCGGAATCTGCCTCTGTTCAGGGTCTTGAATACGAGAGCATGTTAATGTGGACCATCATCATCACTGGTATCGCCTTTTTTGGTACCCAGCTTTTCCTGTTCTGGTTCGCATTTAAATACCAGGCTAGAGAAGGCAGAAAACCGTTATTCTATTCCCACAACAATAAGTTAGAGCTTATCTGGACTACTATCCCTGCTTTAACCTTAATGATCCTGGTAGCTATCGGTTTGAAAAACTGGAATAACATGACTTCCAAAGCGCCAGATGATGCATTGAAAGTTCAGGTTGTGGGTAAGCAGTTTAACTTCATCATCCGCTACCCGGGTAAAGACGGTATATTTGGTAAAACTAACTTCCGACTGATCAATGACGCAAATAACGTATTGGGTCTGGACTGGAACGACAAGGCTTCCCATGATGATATTATCATTGAAAACGGTGAAATCCACATCATCAATGAAAAACACGTACAGTTCGTTATCAACTCCCGTGACGTATTGCACAACTTATCTTTACCTCACTTCCGTATGAAAATGGATGCCGTACCCGGTATCACCACAACTTTATGGATGACCCCAAGAATCTCTACCGCTAAAATGAGAGAGATTACAAAGAATCCTGAATTTGTATACGAGATCCCTTGTTCTGAAATGTGTGGTAAAGGTCACTACTCTATGAAAGGTACTGTGATCGTAGAAACAAAAGCTGAGTTTGATAAATGGTTATCAGAGCAAAAAACATACTATAGCATGCATAACGGCGTAGCTGAAGCGCCGAAAGCGGATGCACCGGCTAACGACGCTGCACCTGCAGATTCATCAGCTGTAAAACAAGATACGACAGCTGTTGCCGTTAAATAGTAAAAATAATCATTCAAAAAACAATATAAATTATACGCCTTGTTTACAAGGGTTGTAAATTGAATATAAAATGAGTCACGACGCTACTTTAGTACAAGCACACGATGCACACGGACATCACGATGGTCACCACGAGCATCATAAGCAGCATTTTATTACGAAATACATCTTTAGCCAGGACCATAAGATGATTGGTAAGCAATACCTGGTTACAGGTATTATCTGGGCGGTAATCGGGGCATTGTTCTCCGTATTCTTCCGCTTACAATTAGGCTTTCCTAATTCTACTTTCCCGATCATGGAACAATTCCTGGGCGAGTGGGCTAAAGGGGGTAAATTAAGCCCTGAATTCTACTACGCGATGGTTACCATGCACGGTACTATCCTGGTATTCTTTGTATTGACTGCGGGCCTTAGTGGTACCTTCAGTAACTTCCTGATCCCATTGCAGATCGGTGCAAGAGATATGGCCTCTCCGTTCATGAATATGCTTTCTTACTGGTTCTTCTTTATTTCCAGTGTGATCATGTTCATCTCCCTGTTTATTTCTACAGGTCCGGCCGCCGGCGGATGGACTACCTATCCTCCATTGAGCGCCCTTAAAGAAGCTTCTTTAGGTTCCGGCTTAGGTATGGACCTTTGGTTAATCAGTATGACCCTATTCATCGTTTCCCAGGTATTAGGTGGCTTGAACTATGTATCTACTATCCTTAACATGAGAACGAATGGCATGAAGATGACCCGTATGCCATTAACCATGTGGTCTTTCTTCTTTACTGCCGTACTAGGTTTATTATCTTTCCCGGTATTGGTTTCTGCAGTAGTTTTATTACTGTTCGACCGTCACATGGGTACCAGCTTCTACTTATCTGAGATCTTCATTGGTGGTAAAGCATTATCACACATGGGCGGATCCCCGATCTTATACCAACACTTATTCTGGTTCTTAGGTCACCCTGAGGTATACATCGTAATGTTACCGGGTATGGGTATGGCTTCCGAAATATTATCTACACACAGCCGTAAACCTATCTTTGGTTACACAGCGATGATCATCTCCCTGATCGGTATTACTTCACTGGCTTTGATCGTATGGGCCCACCACATGTTCGTATCCGGTATGAGTCCGTTCCTGGGATCCGTGTTTGTATTGTTAACCTTATTGATCGCGATCCCATCAGCTATTAAAGTATTTAACTGGCTGACGACGATCTGGAGAGGTAGTATCCGTTTCACGGTACCAATGGTATTCGCGATCGGTTTCGTATCTATCTTCATCTCCGGTGGTTTGACCGGTATCTGGTTAGGTAACTCAGCATTAGATATCCACCTGCATGATACTTACTTCGTGGTAGCGCACTTCCACCTGGTAATGGGTGTATCTGCCTTCTTCGGTATGTTTGCCGGTGTTTATCACTGGTTCCCTAAAATGTTCGGCAGGTTCATGAACAATACTTTGGGTTACATCCACTTCTTTGTAACGTTCATCGGTGCTTACCTCATCTTCTGGCCAATGCACTATGCAGGTCTTGCAGGTATGCCACGCCGTTATTATGATTATACCCAATGGGCGACTTATGCACCATACCAGAATATGAATGCATTTATTTCAATAGTTGTGGTAATCACATTCTTCGCACAATTATTGTTCGTTTTCAACTTCTTCGTAAGCATGTTCAGAGGTAGAAAAGTAACAAGCACTAACCCTTGGGGATCTACTACATTAGAGTGGACTACCCCGATCCACCCTGGACATGGTAACTGGGAAGGACCAATTCCTGAAGTATACAGGTGGCCTTATGACTATCGTGATGATGGTAATGGAAAAGACTTCATCCCTCAAAACGTTCCTTTACGCCCGGGAGAAGAGGAGCATTAATAAATATTTAAGCTAATAGCGATAAAATAGATAGAAAACTGCATTAGTTTTCTATCTATTTTTTTATACCTATCGCTAAATCCCTTTCAGCTTCATAAGCTCTTTTTGTTTATAAGTATAAAAGAGCTTAGAACCAGAAATGCATTAATAATGCAGGCACATTATTTTAAGTGTATAAATCAGTACCTCATTAAAAAGTAGCATTCATATATCTTTTTGAAAAACAATTCCTAATGAAATACATATTTACCACCTTAACGAGCTTTCTATTTCTTACATCCATTAATGCTCAGCAAAAAGCTGAACCAAAATTCCGGGTACAGGTGGAAACCGGTGTTTCACACGCTAATATGCATATTGATCTCAATATTCCAAATTTAGAGCCAATTCCCGGAAAGAGGATTATCAAGTTTACCCCAGGTATATGGGGAGATCTAAGACTTGGTAACAAAACAAATTTCGAATTCGGATTTCATCATTACCAATCCGGTACCAGGTATTTTGAGCGGAAATTTTATAAAGAAGAATTTATACTCAAATATGTGCGGCTACATACTAATTTTAAATATAAATTGATCAAGGGAAAAAGCCGATCAAACCTATTTGTTACGGCCGGACCTTACCTCGCCTATTTAGGCTCTGGAACATTCACCTATAACGGTGCTCCTGTAATAGCTCATAAAGGCCAATATAAATCCTACAAAAGATTTGATTATGGCTTAGCCTATAGTATCGGCTATATGACACCGGTTGGTCTGTACGCACGGGTTTCTTATGCCCATGGTATCCCAAATGTGTATAAACCTGTAGATGAAACCGACTTATTAGTACTTAGGAACATCAACAACTGGATGTTTAATATCGGTTACCAGTTTTAATTTTAAGCTTTAAATAGCCGAAATTTCTTATTGCTGTAAGTATTCCAATAACTCTTTTACGGACATGGTCACACTGATTTTCATGCCTCCGTCAAGGATCAGCTGCCCGTTGAGACTGTCGTAAGCTTGTATCAGTGTTTTATTTACAATGTAAGATTTATGCACCCTTATGAAGCCGGTATGCTCCGGGAGCTGCGCGCTAACAAATTTCATATTACGGCTGTGGGTAATCTTGGTACCGTCTGTAAGAAAGATGTTGCAATAGCTGCCATTAGCTTCCAGATAGCTTATCTGGTTTATTTTTATGATCTGGAACCCGTTACGGTTCGGGATGACAAGTGACTCCTGGTCGCCATGGTATTCTGATGCCGGTACATTTTGTGCGATCATTACTGTATTATTCTCTTCAGATAAGATACACTTATCTATAGCGATCCGTATCTCGTTGATTGTAATGGGCTTCAACAGGTAATGACGTACCCCCGCATAATTGAAGGTGCGATAGGCATGAGTTTCACTTGCTGATACTATGATAATATTATGAGCGACATCCGCACCGAGCTTATCCAATATGTCAAAACCACTTTTTGCTCCCAGCGTAATGTCCAGGAACAATATATCCACTTTTTCCAGATTAAAGATAGTAACCGCTTTATGGAAGTCATTGGCCTCCAGGATGGATAGAGTTTGCTCTTTGTAAATGTGCAATAAGAGTCCCTTAATATTATCTATCGAGGCTTGCTCATCGTCAATAATGCCAATACTTACGGGTCTGTTTAAAAAAGGCATCCTCATATACAAGTCAAATTTAGATATTTTATATAGCTTGCGACTTTAATCATAGTATCAATGCCTGTTTTCAGTCGCATCTAAAGATAATATTATTTTACATTGTGCGCCCATTTCCCCATTCTTAAAATTTATCGTTCCTTCCTTGAACTGGGCGGCAACTAATGATATTTTATGCACAACTATACCCATGCCATGATTTTCATTGAATACCAGCTGCTCTGGAAAAGTGCTGCCCGAATTTTCGATGATGATGATGAGTTGCTGCGTGACATTATCTTCTCTTACAGAAAACCCAATATAGTTATGGGCATTACGGTCTTCTTCCGAAAATCCATGCTCAATAGCATTTTCGAGGATCGGCTGCAGGATCATTGCTGGGATATGTACCGCTCCGGCTTCACGGATAAGATTCAAGTCTTTGGTGAATGTAAACCTCCCGGGATACCTGCACTGCTGTACATATATATACTGGTCTAAAAATATAAGTTCCTCTTCGAGCGATATGAAATCAATCTCAAAGTGTTTGATGGAATTGCGCATCAGCTTGCTGAATTGTTCGAAATACAGAAGTGCCGCATCTTTATTATCTTCCAGGATATATTTCTGTAAAGGATTGAGCGCGTTAAAAATAAAATGCGGTTTTAACCTGGATGATTGCAGCTTATTCTTTACCAATAACAATTCATGTTCTTTCTTCAGCCTGATGTACATACTTTTGTTCCGTCTTCTGATGATCCATGCGGTAGCAAGGGCTACTGTAGCAAGCAGTAGTAGAATGCAAGTCAGTTGTACCCATCTACGTTGCCACCATAAAGGATTTATGATCAGGATAATTTCCTTTTCAATAAAACCTTTACGCTGAAAAGCCCTGATCTTGATATTATACCGGCCCGGCTGAAAAAGACCGGGATTAAATATACGGTCATTGTTAGATGTTCCCCTCCTGAACTCTCTGTTCTGTTCATCATAAATCACATAGGTAATGTTATAGCGATCATTATTATAATCCAGGATATCGACAGTAAGCGGAATGTCCAGTTTACCGGAATAAGTGTACTCCAGGGTATCAGACAATGGCCGGTTACTTTTATGATCTGCCGCTACCAGACGCATATCATAGCTCAATTGATTTTGCAGCTTGTCTTTATTAATGTAGAAAATACCATTGCTGGTTCCAATCCATACTTCACTACTGTCGATGTGGACATAGTTCATTTTGGTGCCCTGGGGCAATTCCGCATTGGATAAAAACAGTACCTCCTGCCTGCTATCCGGTGAATAGCGTAACAAGCCGTCTGATGAAAGCAGGTATAGCTGTTTTCGCAAAGTATCCCAGGCGATTTGTCGCACATCCTTACCCTGCATTTTTTTTAGTGAGACAAACCTGTACTGCCCCGGTTTTTTAAAAAGTACTTCCCGGGAATTGACAATGAGTATATTACCGTCGTAATTACGCATTTGCAGGATACGGTTAGAGCTGCCATAATCCACCGGGTTGTTGTTCAGGAATAAACCCTTACTGTTAGCTATATACCAACCACTATCCGGGTAGGCATTGCACATGGCCAGCACAAGATTTGATTTAGAAATTTCTGCTAGCTTAGTATTTACGGTATCCAGCCGCATGGTCGCTCCATCTATCTTATAATAAAACGTACGCTTCGCGACAGCAATCGCATCATTCTGCCAGGGATAAGCATCCTTGATCACCGTCTCTTTAAGTATGCCTGGTTGATTCGGATAGGGCACTGCATAAAGGTTTCCTTCTGCCGAAATAAGGTAGCCGGGACCGCCAAGATGTCCGAAAAACATATTGGTCTTACTGTTGTCGGTTACTGTATCACCTGTATAGCGCCAAAGACGTTTACCATTGTGCAGTATATCTGCTACCGGGTGCCGGTATCCGAGGCATAAGGTATCCCCCCAACGCCTGATATAGTTAATATCTGATGAATAGTATTGCCGGCGATCACTACAGGAAATATAATCCAGCTCTTTTGTATTGGTTTGTATTCGCAGCAAACCGTTAGAAAGCGTACTCATCCAGATATTGTTCTGGCCGTCTTTGATCATGCTGGTAATACAGAGCCCCTCGAATAAATGTGCATAAGGATAATAACTTTCCGGCCCTTGGCGCAGGCGCTCCATCCCGTAGAAGCGCCAGCTGATCCACTCTTCGCCCTGAAAGCTCAGGCTACTTAAAATATAATCTTCTTTGGTAGTGTTTGTATTGCTATATAATTGCCAATGGGGTACCTGGCTGCCTGTTGCAGGGTTAAACAGGTAATGCTGGCCGATAGACATGCTGTTGTTGTGGAAAACGATCTTATGCAAAGGTATTCCCTTAAAGCAATCCCGGACTTTGGATAATAAAGTAGTGTCATTAATAAAAAACCGCTCTTTAAGACTTTGATAGAAAATGTTCTGATGAATGCCCGTTGACCCTAAAAGCTTGAGGTGCTTAAACTTGTCTTTTTCATTACTGTAAAAGTCCTGGTCTGGTAAGGAAAACGATTCTCCGAAATAGCGAAGAAAGTATAACCTGTTATCATTAAGCCTGATAAATGTTTTGAACATATTGTTGGGATAGTTCCATGGCGGATCATGATCCCTTAAAAGACATACTTTCCGGGTACGGGTGTGAATATAAATAATATCACCATAATAGCTCATCCCGATCAGGTATGGGCCATCTTTATAAAGGCATACGATCTCCCCGTCGCTGCCGGGAAGATCTATAGGCTCAAATGTTTTACCATTATATACCTGTAGTCCCATATCTGTAGCTACCCATATATAGCCTTCATCATCAAGGATGAGTTTATAGCATACATTACTGGCCAGTTTATTAATCCCTTCTGTATAGCTGGTATAAGTCCAGGACGGGTTCAGCTGGCTGAAATCAAAAGAAGAAGCATAGGAATAATCAGAAAACAGGCCAATAAAGAGATAAGCATATATACAATAAGTAAAAAATGTGCGCAGCGTTTTCATATATGCCCTATTGCTGTACTATATTTTAAGCCTGCTTAGGCTTAGCGATTTTGTATAACCTCAATCTATAATAAAATAAGCAGCCTGTAAAACCGCTTTAACACTAACAAACAAAGATCGTTTTTTAACCATTATGATTTTAAAAAAACATGCCTGTTAACACATCAATAGCAGCTCATTTGCCAGCATTTAACAATTGAAGAAAACATAATACATCGGGTATTATATTCAAAAATTAAAGCAGTTTGTACACAAAACAGGAGCTGTATTATAAAAAATTAGAGGGTTGGATGAAGTAAGTTAAAAATAATTTTACACCGGCTTTTGAATGTACCTACATTCCATATTCAGGATGCCAAAATAACCATATAATTATGAACGTGCATGAAACAAATTAACTTTACCAAATGGAGGTATTGCTTAGCGCTGATTGGCCTGGGAAATTATTTAAATACTTCTGCTCAAAGCTTCTCTACAGGGACCAGCACTTTTTGCTCTACGACAGTACCAGTACTACCTGATGCAACGGCTGCTGACGGGATGAAAATCTCTCCTAAACTATGGCTGAATGCCCCTTGTTTAGACACGGATTTAGCTGTATTTTCATTGAATTCCCCCGTACAGTTCCGTAAACCTACCTTCTGCTATGATAACCAGTATTTTCCTGCGGGTGCTTCCCGGCCGCTTGCCGTTAAGACAAATACTACTGCTAACTCGGGGAACTGTGCCGGCGCAAGGGCAAATACCAACATAAACTTTGTTAATAATGCACCATTTAAACCTAAGGGGCTTTCATTCACAATTTGCGATGTAGACAATCCCTATGACACGATCCAGGTGCTTGTTTATTCCGGAGGGGCCTTGGCTAACTATACCTTTCAGTTTGCCGAGCCTAATCCTGATTCGTCTTATGCCTGGGCCTGTGCCAACTACACCGGCAATAACGGTAATAATGTAACCTTTAATGGTGGCGCAAACGGAGTATGGGGCGAATCTTCTGCCAGCCAGTACTGGGAGAGAGGAGCTATCTATTTTACCGTAGATACTTCTGTTGCGGTTGACAGTGTGGTGGTGAGCCATATTGTACGTAATAATCGTAACGATCTTAATCCTGCATGGTCTATCGGCGCTTTTCAATGGACCGGCAAGGTATTAAATGGCATTCCGGACCTTACCCCTACCATTACGGTAACAGGAGGGTCTAATATATTGCCCATTGGCGCAAGCCGCTCTGTCAATGTTCGTATATCGAACCTCATTACCAACACCAGCACCCTAGGCGAAGTACAAGTAAGAATTAAACGTCCAAACCCTACTACTGATGGCCTGGAACTGTTGATCGGCAGTACTCCCGACTGGACTATTGATGCAAGTAATCCTGCCTTTTATATACTTACTCTGAATACGGATAAGCGTATTGATGCATCTCCGGTTGTAAACGGGTTTAAAAATATCCCGGCAACCTTAACCCGCACCGGCGGACTGGCAGGCCAGTTTACATTGAGTGCTACTATTCCTACCGGTCTTGGCGGTGGAGAAATCAATATCACCAACAATGTAAGGAATACAACATTTACCAAACAATAATTGTACCTGGATTTTTACAATCTCTTTCCCGGTAATTTATTTTCAACAAAAAGATATTCATATATCATGAAAAAATTTTCTTCAATATTCTCTATATTGACTTTACTGGCCTGTATATGTGCCTTTAAAAGTCAGGCCCAGGTCAATCAATCGGCCAATATAAGCCTTTATTCCGTTACCGGCTGTAGCACCAATTATTTCCCTGCCAATGGACCTATGTGCATTACCTACGCATTAGGTAATTCCGGTACAGAAGTATATACACCTGGCACCCTCTGGATACAAATATCCTGGACGAATAGCGGCGCGGAAGCAGTGCAGCCGCCTGCAAATGGCGCTTATGGCATCTTCGATACCGCACAAAATGGTGGCAGATGGCGTATTATAGACACCGCAGACATTGCTAATGGCTCCATAACTATTGCCAATATGAATGGAACTATCGGGCACTCCGGCACAGCTGATTTTTCCATCAATCTGGATTTTACTTTTTTCCCGGTAAGTACCGCTCCTGCCGATACGCTCATGACAACCTTCTCCGCATACGCCACTGTTAATCCGGATAGTGTGGCGCAGGCAGGAAACAGCCAGGCTGACGATGATAATATCTGGGGCAATGTAGCCATTACTCCGGTCAATCCTCTTCCGGTAAAGCTGCAATACTTTATCGCAGAAAAGCAATCGGAGGAAAGCGCTTTGCTGCAATGGAGTACTGCTACAGAAACAGACAATAAGGGATTTAATATAATGCGAAGTGCCGATGGTCGCGAATGGTCCGCCATTGGCTGGGTAGGCGCTGCAGCTTCAAACGGGCACAGCAGTGCTGCTTCATATTACCGCTACCTGGATGCAGCCCCCCTGAAAGGAAACAATTATTATAAGTTGCAACAGGTAGACCTCAATAACCACTTTGAATACAGTAATGTTGCCCATA
Source organism: Taibaiella sp. (assembly GCA_016786705.1). Taxonomy (GTDB): domain Bacteria; phylum Bacteroidota; class Bacteroidia; order Chitinophagales; family Chitinophagaceae; genus Edaphocola. The sequence continues at coordinate 415,938 of JAEUVV010000006.1, read as the reverse complement.
TATTTTTCCGCAGCGGCACTAAAGCTTTAAAGGTATATCCTAACCCCCTGCTTCATGATCGTATATTAACTATAGATGGACTGAAGGGAAATGAGCAATTATATCTCGTAAGCCAGCTGGGACAGACCGTAATGGAACTGCCAGCCCATACCGGCAAGATGCAGGCAAACCTGGAAAATCTTACTTCCGGCCTTTATTACCTGCGTGTTGTAAACGGCGGAAAACCTGAAACCTACACCATCCTATTGAAGTAACGTACCCTTGGCTATAACATATACCTATGTAACTACACCTTAGAAAAGAAAGCCAAAACCTTCACACCTCCTATTGTCATAAGCTTTAGAAGATTATGCCTTTTGAAAAATGAGATGTACATCTCTGTATTACTCCATTCCGGCTGCAGCCAGTAGCCGGAATGTGAGTTAATTTCAACTCTTTTCTCATTACTGATCTAAAAAAAATGAAACACTTTATACGCCATATGGCACTTTTGAAACAACTATTTTTAATCTGTATATTACTTAATTCAGGAAATTTTATCTATGCACAGCCCGCTTTTACACTTAATGTAAGCGCAGTACCTGAAACCTGCCCTGGTAACGGAACGCTTAACTTCTCAGCTAATGGCACAGACCCTTCTGCAACCGTTACCTACAAAATATGGCGCACCAGCGCACCTGCACAAACCGAAGCATCAGCCATCACTACTTCAGCACAAACCTTAAGCGGACTTTCAGCTGGTGTGTACCAGGTAAAAGCAGTGCAGACCCTGGGAGCGAACAGCAATAGCCAGGAGCAGAGCGCTACTATAACCAATAATCAGCAGCCACTAGAGTTTAACCTGGTGCAGGAGCCCTCCGTCTGCCCTAATACAGGGATGATAACCGTAAATATTACGAATGGAACGGCAGACAGGTTTTCTATTATCAGTGGCCCCGTAACGCGCCCTGAGCAGTCGGGTAATGTATTCAATGCCTTGCCATCGGGCTCTTACCTGGTTAAGGTTACAGATATGAACTGCCCGGGTACAGCCCGCACAAAATCTGTTACTATAACCGGGCCTGTAAATACCTTCTCTATTGTAGAACAAAAGTGGCTCCATGAAACACCTGCCACCTATTGTGATAGCACATTGCCCCGCTACTATAATGTCACTCTGGGGAATGTGGCACCCTACACTTTTGAATGGATCTATACAAGACCAGGCGCTTCTGCTCCCGATACGGTTACCCGGCAATACAGCGCCGCCAACACGAATTTTACCATCCGTTTTCCCTATGTCTACAATACTGCTTACAATGTTACCTTTAGGGTACGTAATGCCTGCGGCACTCAGGTACATAATAGTACCTTTACTGTTCCGGGACATCGTATCGCCCACGACTGGTCTATAGGGGTCAGGGTTCCGCCTGTTACCTGCTCCGGGAGCAATGGCTATATCCGCATCAGCCCGGCTAACTGGCATGGCAATTATACCATTAACTTTACCAGCTATCCCGCAGGATTTGATCCTCTGTTGTATAACCCTAATCACCCCGGACCATTTACCGGACCAGCTGATTATGGCTCAGCATCTAATCTGCCACCAACCGGTTCCTATACATTTACGATAACCGACGCCTGTGGTAACTCGGAAACATTTACCCAACCTTTGGGCCCTGAGCCCGGTTTCACCCTTACCGCATCTGATGCCTCAGAAGGCTGCGGCCCGGATGTAGCTACCCGTGTAGCATATATTACATCCGGTAAGGTAAGCAAAGTACTGGTAAAGTATGTATACGGCAATAACGGACTGCAAAGCAGTCCGCAGGCAGCCATATTAAGAACGGCGTTTGCCAATATGTATGGAGTTACATTATCCGGAGGTAATTTTTATGATGCAACAGCACATCTCAATCCTGCCGGTACCCGCTTCTTCATGGATTTCCCTACTGGAGGGGCCAATGGCGTTTCGCCAAATAATGGTATAGGCTATTTCAGGGTTACTTTTTATAATGCCTGTGGTGATTCTATTGATGTAGATTGGCGGGCAAAAGGCTATATACCTAATAATAATGTGACTGTAAACCAGGGTTGTACTTCATTTGATATTACCACCCCTCCGGTAAAAGTGATCAACTCTTATACTTACTATCCCCAGGGCTGGTTACCCTATGGTCCCGGCAACCAGCCCAATTATTATTACCTGCAAAAGCTGGACCCGGTAACCGGCAACTGGGTGCACCCAACAACAGGTATAGTGTATAATGAAGCCCTTGACAATCTTCAGAATGCAGGTCAACTACTGCCTAATGATGCCACAACTGCTAACCTGACTTATACCGGTACCTTTCGGGTCGTTTTCAGGCATTATACCTATCAGAACATGGCAGTGCCGGGCTATGCAAGTGCAGCGCCCATGCGCCCATGTGTTACTGTGCTCAAAGAGTTTACTATAGATCCCAAGGTATCATTTTCTTCATTTATGTTCGGCTGTTCCGGCAACCAGGTATCCCTGGTGGTAGATGCCAGCTCATCTTTAGCACCACTAAGCTATGCACTGCTTACCAAAAACGGTGCGCCTTATGTAGTCAACAATGGTACAAATCCTGTATTTACCGGCCTGGATCCTGCTACCTATGAAGTGCAGGTTACTGACAACTGTAGTAACTCCTTTACACAGCTGCTGGATGCTACTTATGTAGTAGAGCCTGCCATAATACCCGAAAACCTGTGTGAAGGTAATACCGGTGCCAGTTTAAGTATTACCAATATTCCTGGGCTTAACTTTGAATGGTTTCGCAATGATAATCCGTCTGTGATACTGAGTAACAGCAGCGTATTAACATTTGCCCCGGCATTTTCTTATGCCACTCATACGGGTACCTATACGGTAAGATTATCGGGTATTACAGGCTGTGCTCCTAAAGAAATCAGCTATACAATACCGGCTACGTCAACGCCACCAAACCCGGGGCAGGGCCTCACCAAATCAATCTGTGGAGCTGATAAAGGAACACTTAATTTGTTTACCCTGCTGGCAGGCAATTATGATACTTATGGTACATGGAGAGAGTTGAGTAATAGTGGTGTAAATCTCAATGGATATTATTGGAACAATACTAATGTCGCTGATGGTAATTATGTATTTGAATATACAGTTCCCGGCTCATCTTGCCAGCCAGAAGCTGCTACACTCGCAATTGTAGAGCTGGCTAATACTTGCCCGCAACCATTGCCAACCCATATTACCTCTTTTACTGCAGTTGAAAATGCATGTTCAGTAGAAATCAGCTGGGCAACTGCTAAAGAAACGGACCATGCTTATTTCGAGCTGGAACATAGTATCAATGGCTTGCAGTGGGAGACGCTTAGCAGGATAGCTGCCGGGTCACAAATGGCAGCAGGTAGCAAGAAATATAGTTATATGCACCCGGAGGTAACAAAAGGTCAGCATTTCTACAGGCTGCAGCAGGTAGATATGGGAAGTACTAAAGGTACCTATAGCCATATCGTACAGGCTTATGTGCAATGTAAAGACAGGGAGGTCAAGTTATATCCCAACCCCGCTACAGAAATCGTGTATCTTAGTAATATCACTGAATCGGGTATAGTTACCTTATACAATAGCTTGGGACAGGTTATAAAAATTTTAAGAGCAACTCCTGTTAATAATAAGATTAGTGTAGCCATTAATGAGTTACCTGCAGGAATTTACCTTGTAAAATACCAGGGAGCAAATGGAACAATACACAATTATAAGATGACAAAGCAATAAAGGATTTTTTGTTTCATACTTGGAGGCTGTGGTGCATTTCTATGCCCACGGCTTTTTTTATAATAAATGATAACAATAATGTTACATTATCTAAGACAGAGCATCAATATACCCTCTCTCTTATAATCCTATTGAATTAAATGCTATTGCCGGCATACTTTAAAATAAAGTACTAACCTTTATCCAATGCAGCGACCAAACGATCTACATCACTTTTATCATTATAAAGGTGCAGGCCAATACGGATACCACTACCTCTCGGGAAACATTTAATCCCTTTCTGCTCCAGTAACGGATACATTTCCAGCGGTACCTGCAGGTTGATTAAAGATGATTTACAAGATCTGTCCTTTACAATGGGTAAGAGCCATCCTCTTTCATCGAAAACCTGGTAGGCATAAGCATTAAGATCATCAATATATTCTTTTATCTTATCAATATCCAATTCTTTATAAAAATGAACGGATTGTGATAAAGTACCATAAGCTAAGGTATCCTGGTGACCGGGTTCAAAATAAATATCGATGATAGATTTATGGGCCAACATAGGCGCTGTAGGTCCGGGACGTTGCCGGGCAGCTACATACAAAATAGAATGCAACGCTTCAGAAAGCATCACATAACCATTTCCAAAACCGGCCATCAACCATTTATAACCACTTCCGGCAACCGCATCAAAACCAGAACCGGTAAAATCAAATGGCTCTGTGCCTAAATATTGTGTAGCGTCCCCGATTATGATCAGGTTAGGATGGTCTTTTTTCAACTGTTTAATAAATGCCAGATCAATTTTTAAGCCGGAAATATACTGGACAATGCTCAGGGATAATACATCTACTTTACTATTCTTTACAACATTCAGGATATTTTCCTCTAAACTTCCTTTATGCACTTCGATCAACTCGTAAGCAAATCCTCTACTCTGTATAGCATAATTAACAGATGGATAATCATCTTCTAATATCGCATATTTAAGTCCTTTTGGCAGACCATCCAGCAATACATTATAGCCAAAAGAAAAATTCGGCACCAGGTAAAGCAATGCTGCCGGGCAATTAAATAATTCTGAAAAATCATTTTTTACGCTTTGTATAAAATCCGGCTGTTGATTACGCAGATCACCACTGGCATCAAAAAAAGCTTCATCCCATTGTTTGCGCCATTGTTTATGTGTATCAGGTATTAAACCACTCTTTGGCGTATTTAAATAAACTATCTCCTCTGTAATATCAAAATATTTTCTATAACTCATTACTCTTTAATATTTTTGAATTAATATAAATCATAATATATCAAAATTATAACTAATTTTTAAAATCAGGTAGGAAAATTAAGCTTTTATTCCTTTTTCTTTTAAAATAAAGCTTTCAAAACTGTAAAATTACTGTATTTCTCTACCTTCCTCTTTATAAAATAAGTAGTGCTTCAACAGTCCTTCTCCTAATAAATTTACCCAGTACCATTAAATAAACTCAGTTAAGCTCCGGTCTTTATTAATTTCTGATGAGTGTACTTTTCATGATTAAACTGATCAGCTCTTCTATATGCCCATCCATGCATACTTTGTCCAGTTATTTATCTCTTCAAGTACACTCCTTATTTGAGGATTATTTCTACCTGCTCTAAAAGTTCATTTTTAAAGCCTTCTATACTGTATTGCAATAAGGTAATAGTGCGCAAGCAGGTTTTTATTGAAATGTCGCGCTTTAATACCAATTTTGACACATATTTACCCTATTTTAGGGCCATTTGACCTATTATTCAAGGAATATAATTGATTTATAAGGAATTTCTAATAAAATGTCTTGATTTTTATTTTTTCAATTTCTCTCATTTATCATATCAAGTACATTGCTTATGTGGGTATATGCCAATTATTTTTCCGGCGGTATCGGTGAAATACAGACGCAATATTATAGGGTATCTGCTAAGGCCATTAAGTTGCTTTTCAAATCAAGATCATCAGTCAATAATAAATGCATGCCTGTTCAACAATACTTCAGACCTTTTACTTTTCTGTTACTAATTCAATAATATCATGTCTACTATATTCAGGAATTTTAAAACAAGTAAATTTTATTTACTACTAGTAAAGCATACTTACAGCATTAATCATTGCACAATAAATTTTAACTTTTCTTACTTAAAAAAGAATCTTTACCAAACACCAATTACATCCTGCACATTTCCAATTGATAAAATAGGAAATAGATTTTTTTAAAAACCTACATTACAAGTAGGTATAAAATTCATTTTATAGAAAAAGCCTGTCCTGGTATAAAACCAAAACAGGCTGTAAACTTTATTTAGTTTATTGAGCAATAATTATCTTCCCATATGTACCATCAGGATCTGTATATCACTCGGGTTAACCCCTGATATCCTGGAGGCCTGGCCCAAAGTCTGCGGCCGGATCTTTGATAACTTCTGCCTTGCCTCTATTGAGATCGCCTGTACTTTTTCATAATTAAAACTATCCGGGATGATCAGCTCTTCCATATACCCCATACGGTTAGCCATTTCTCTTTCCTTTTCCATGTATACCCCGTACTTCAAAAGTATCTCTGCCTGCTCCAAAGCCTCCTCTTTGAAGCCTTTAAGGCTATCCTGCAGCAGGGAATGGTGCGCAACCAGGTTTTTTATTGAAATGTCGGGCCTTAATACCAATTTTGACGCTTTTTGACGTTCTTTTAGGGCTGTTTGGCCTATTTTTTCAAGAAAATCATTAATTTCTGAAGGCTCAACAGGCATTTCAGATAAAATGGCTTTTACTTTTTCTGTTTGTTCAATTTTATCATTTACCGCATCCAGGCGCCCCTGGTCGGCCAGCCCGATGTCAAATCCTTTTTGCGTAAGTCTTATATCGGCATTATCCTGGCGCAGTAAAGTCCTGAATTCTGCCCTGGAAGTAAACATCCGGTAAGGCTCTTCAGTACCCTTACTGATCAGGTCATCGATCAAAACACCTATATAAGCTTCATCTCTTTTTAGAGTAAAAGGCTCCAGTTCCTGCGCGTTTCTGCTCGCATTAATACCTGCGATCAATCCCTGGCAGGCCGCTTCTTCATACCCTGTAGTCCCGTTAATCTGCCCTGCAAAGAACAAATTCCTGATCTGTTTGGTTTCCAAAGTAAGCTTTAATTGCGTAGGTGGAAAGTAATCATATTCGATCGCATAACCCGGGCGAAAGAACTTACAGTTTTCAAAACCAGGTACTTTCGTGATGGCTCTATACTGGACTTCTTCCGGTAAAGAGGAAGAAAAACCATTAACATAGATCTCTACCGTATCCCAGCCTTCCGGTTCTACAAATAACTGGTGGCGGTCTTTATCGGCAAAGCGGTTGATTTTATCCTCGATACTCGGGCAATACCTGGGCCCGGTACCCTGGATCCTGCCCTGGAACATAGGTGATTTATCAAAACCTGTCTTTAAAATTTCATGTACCTCGGGGCTGGTATAAGTTACCCAGCAGTTTCTTTGTTTCTTCGGGTCCTTTTTAATCGGGTTATTTACTTCCTTATAAGAGAAACCTACTACTTCTTCATCCCCTTCCTGCACTTCCATTTTATCATAATTCAGGCTTCTACCATCTATCCTGGGTGGTGTTCCGGTCTTTAACCGGCTGGCTTCGAAGCCCAATTCTACCAATTGCTCTGTAATACCGGAAGCTCCTTTTTCCCCCATTCTGCCACCACCAAATTGCTTTTCACCTACGTGTATGATCCCATTCAGGAAAGTACCATTAGTCAGTACTACAGTTTTAGCTTTTATCTCCTGCCCCATACCGGTTATTACACCATATACAGCTCCATCTTTCACCAATAAACCTTTTACCATATCCTGCCAGAAGTCCAGGTTAGGCGTTTGCTCTAGTGCATAACGCCAGGCGCCGGCGAACTGCATACGATCAGATTGGCACCTGGGGCTCCACATAGCGGGCCCTTTTGACCGGTTAAGCATACGGAACTGGATCATGGATTGATCGGAAATAATACCACTCTGGCCCCCTAAAGCATCAATCTCACGCACGATCTGGCCTTTACCTATACCACCCATAGCCGGGTTGCAGGACATCTGGGCAATGGTTAACATATTCATCGTTACCAATAAGGTTTTACTACCCATATTAGCGGCAGCGGCAGCAGCTTCACATCCGGCATGGCCGGCACCTACTACTATAACATCATATTCTGGAAACATCTTATTATCTGTATTAAAAGCTTATTACAACATATAATTAAGCGCTGCAAAGATAAACAAGTATCAGGAATAGACCTATGTGATTATGTTTATAAGAGTATAGCTTAGTTAAAACAACAGGAACATTACAAACCCTTTAAGGCAGATCCCTAAACTTGTTTCACGTGAAACAACACAAAGTTATTTCTATCAACAACGTTTTACAAAGAACAAGTATGATCTGTTTAGGTTCATCTATTGGTTAGCGCTTCTAAATAATAAAAGTTCCACGTGAAACACATCTAATACTAACAGGCAGACAAACCAGATACTAATAAAACTAATCTACTGCTAATTTAAACAGGACACTACATTTACTCCTCAAATGACGAGCTGAATCAACTTATTATACTATACAATAGTTCCACGTGGAATATAATCAACAATATTAAATAACAGGCCAGTAGCTATAATAAAACCTGCTAGTATTATAAAGATACTAAATTCACTATAGTTCAAAATAGTAAAGGGATGATAGGAATCCTAGCACATCTAATTTACCAGGTAGTTTCACGTGGAACAAGTAAAAAACCAAACTAATAAAAATAATAGGTTGTTCCACGTGAAACTTTATTGTTAATATTTACCTGGAGCTAAATGTAATACTATCATTAAATGAAAGTGCTGTCCTGATGAAGTATAGATAATGTCTTACCTTTGCACTTCAATCAACTAGTAAAACATAATGTCAGGATTCGAGAACTTTGATCCAAACTCAGTAGGTCTGAAAGATAATAACATTTTCGGTCTACCAACTACAGAAGAAAACTCAGCACTAATCATTATCCCCGCACCCTGGGAAGTAACCGTAAGCTACCGAGCAGGTACTGCCAAAGGCCCGGAACAAATAATGGAAGCCTCCTTACAGGTAGATCTTTATGATCCGGATGGGGTTGATGAATGGAAGAAAGGCTATTATATGCTGCCCGTAGATAAAAGCATAGAAAGTAAAAGTGCCTACCTGCGCTCCTGCTCTGAATTAATCATTGGCGCCCTATCTGAAGGAACAGATATAGATTGTAATGGTCAATTATGCAACAAATTAAAAGAAGTAAACGAAGGTGGTGTATTCTTTAAAGAATGGCTGAAAGCACTTAGCCTTAAGTATATGGACCAGGGCAAAAAAGTAGTCCTGCTAGGCGGTGACCATAGTACGCCATTAGGCTATATACAAGCACTGGCTAGTAAACACAAACAATTTGGTATTCTGCAGATAGATGCACATGCTGACCTTAGGGAAGCTTATGAAAACTTTACTTATTCCCACGCCTCTATTATGTATAATGTACTCAAAGAAGTGCCGGAAGTAAGTAAACTGGTACAACTAGGTATCAGAGATTATTGTGATGAAGAGCTGGATATTATCCAAAACGATGAACGGGTAACTACCTTCTTTGATAAAGAAGTAAAAGAAAGAATGTATGAAGGCGATACCTGGAAACAAATAGTAGACGACGTTATTACCACCCTACCGGAGCATATCTACATCAGCTTCGATATAGATGGTCTTGACCCTAAACTATGCCCTAATACCGGTACACCAGTCCCCGGAGGATATGAAGTAGAGCAAATCTTTTACCTCTTTAAAAAGATAAAAGAAAGCGGCAAAAAGATTATAGGCTTTGACCTGAACGAGGTTAGCTCTGGAGAACATTTTGACGATAGTATAGATCCACTGGTAGGGGCACGTGTACTCTACAAAATGTGTAATCTCTTTATGTCTCAATCTTAATCCAGCTACATGCCGTCCTATCAATTAAAATTAAACAATAAAGGGGTCAACAAAAGAAACGTGACCTTCTCGCACCTGATGGCCGCTTTCCTGCTGATCATCATGGGAGTGGTCAGCGCTACTATCCTTAAAACATTAGCGGAAACCCAGGCAGCTGTCATTAACTCCGGTATATTCTATACTGTATCAGGCACCTATGTACTCGCGGGTATACTGATCCTGTTTATCACCATTAAGTTTAATAAACAGATCACCGCTAAGAGAAGTTTGAGTACACAGCTAAGAATATTCGAGATACTGCTTCTGTTACCCACCCTGATCTATTGCCTCCTGAAACAGTGGCACGTACCGGCAGCTTATGCGGGTATCGGTATTTTTGGTATCCTCTATGCTTTCTACTATGAATTCAGTTCTATAAAAGATAAGATCGTTACCATTGATGATAAAGGAATCAACAATCCTCATTCTAAAACCAGCTTCCTGCCTTGGGAAAAGGTATTAAGACTCATCGTTCGCCACCAGATCCTGACCATAGAAGGACAAGGTAATAAGCTCTATCAATATGATCTGCAATCAGGGCAAACTATAGATGTAGCAAGTATTGAAAGCTTTGCCGCCAAAAGAATAAAAGAAGAAAAAAAAGTTATTAAAAATGATTGGTAATAAAGAAACAGGATATAGTTATATCCTGTTTCTTTTTATCATTTATTGTAAACCAGTCTACAATAAAATAAGCATTAGTTGCCGCGATATTTAATCCTTAATTTATTTGGCAAAAAATAAAATATTAACTACATTTAAGAGTAAAACAAAACAATTCACTTTAACCAGAAAACATCAAAATTATGACTTTAAATCCAGGCCAGGTATTCGAAGAAATAACCAGTACAACAGAGAAACTTTATAAAGGTTATGAAGCGCTCCAGGAAATGAACGAGGTGGAAGTCGCTACCACACCTAAAGAACTTGTCTTCCAAAAAGATAAAGTAAAGATCTACCATTACCTCAGGGAAGGAGTCCCGGTTAAATGTGATATACCGGTATTGGTATCCTTCGCGATGCTGAACCGTCACGATGTCCTGGATCTCCAACCGGATAAAAGCCTGATGAAAAAATTTGTAGACCTGGGATTGGATGTTTACATCATGGACTGGGGCTACCCTACCCAGGCTGATAAGTACCTGACTATGGAAGACTATATTGACGGCTATATGAATGATGCGATAGACTTCATCCGTAAAAAACATAAAGTCGCCAAGATCCATAAAATGGCGATTTGCCAGGCAGGAACCTATTCAATGATCTATGCTTCCCGCTACCCGGAAAAGCTACAAACCTTAACTACTTATGTAGCACCCTTTGATTTTGGCAGCAGAGATAATATGCTGTACAAATGGGCTAAATACATGGATGTAGACGCTATGGTTGACAGTGTAGGCACTATCCCCGGTGAAATGATCGACAGCGCCTTTTCCATGTTAAAGCCATCCATGAATATCTCCAAATACCTGGGTATTATGGATAGCCTGGATGATAAAGATAAAATGGCTAATTTTATGAGAATGGAAAAGTGGAAGGCAGACCTCCCGGCCATCGCCGGTGAGATGTACCGCAAATACATTAAAGACCTGTTCCAGGATAATAAACTGATCAATGGAGCAATGGAACTGGGTGGTAAAAAGGTCGACCTTAAAAATATGACCGTTCCTTACCTGAACGTGTATGCAACCGGAGACACCATTATTCCTAATAATTCTACCCTCGCGATAATGGATAAGATCGGTACCAAAGATAAAACAGAGTATGCTTTCCCCGGTGGCCATATTGGTGTTTTCGTAGGTGGAAAATCACAGAAAGAATTAGCCCCTGCTGTTACCAAATGGGTAATGGAAAGAACCAAATAAATCTCATCAGTAAATAGTTAAAAGTCGCAGTTCAGGGATGACTGCGACTTTTTAGTATTATACCAATAACATAATTGATTTCAGCGTTACAACAGGCAAAAAATTAAATAATATAATAATAAATAATTATATGTAATTAATAAATAAAATTATTTTATAATATATAGTTATCCACATTTCCACGTGTATAGCAGCTGTATAAATTTACTTCTTAAAGATTTCTTCACATTAGATGGGTAAAGTACGTGAGTAAAAGCTAAGAACTTAACTATAAATGGTACTGTAGCGGATGATATAAAATTTAATAATAATTTGATCCTAATTTAATACAGCAACTCATGGAATAAAAAGTGGCTTATTAGAATTCACAATGCAAAAAACAAGCAATAACAACTTTAATCCACATTGTGGAATATCATAGCTCAAATGTACTACTGGCAATACTTTCAGGAGATTGATACAATGTGGATAACCTACTGCTAAATCCATATTCCAGAAAAACAATAGGCTAAAAAAAATAGTTTTCCATATTTCCACAGCTATAATAATGGTAAGTTAATTTTTTTTAAAAAAATATAAACAACTATTAATAGCTTGTGAATGGGAAAACCTGGCCGTTTGTTTTTCTGCTCAAAGCTGCTACTTTTGTGATCCAATCCATTCAGCCGTGCTAAAAGTCAAAAATTTACATATCCAGTTTGAAGGCCCCAATCCTTTCCATGCGTTGCAGGGCATCTCCTTCAAGATCGCAGCGGGAAAGACCCTGGCGCTGATCGGTACTTCGGGATCCGGTAAATCATTGACCTCACTGGCAATTATGGGCCTTTTACCCGAAAATGCAAGACAGACCGGCTATATCATCCTCGAAGAGCCTGGTGGTGAACTGATCCTGAATACGCTTAGCGCTAAAGAATGGGGAAAAGTACGGGGCAAAAAAGTGAGTATGGTTTTCCAGGAGCCAATGAGCGCCCTGAACCCGATCATGACCATAGGGGCCCAGCTTACAGAGAGCATACTGGCGCACCAGGATATAGACAGGCCTACTGCCAGGAAGAAAGCCATAGAATGGCTGGATAAGGTAAAATTGCCTGAACCTGCGGCCATTTATGATCGTTATCCACATCAGCTATCCGGCGGGCAAAAGCAAAGAGTAGTAATCGCGATGGCCATGTGTAATCATCCCGCGGTTTTAATCGCCGATGAGCCTACTACGGCCCTGGATGTTACCGTGCAGGCAGAAGTGATCCAGCTGATGAAACAATTACAGCGGGAATTTGGTACGGCCCTGCTGTTTATCACCCACGACCTGGCCCTGGCTAAGCTTATTGCTGATGATTTTATCGTACTGGAGAAAGGCAAAGTAGTGCCGGACCTCATTACACCCGAATTTAAGGCCCCAAAAGCCGAAATGAGCGCTAACCCATGCCTGCTGAAAGTTGAGGGCTTAAAAGTGCATTATGCAGAGCGTAGCAACTGGTTGGGAAAGCAGCAGAAAGTCTTTAAAGCGGTAGACGGCGTAAGTTTCGAGATAGAACAGGGCGACCGTATGGGCCTGGTAGGTGAATCGGGATGTGGAAAAAGTACCTTGAGTAAATGCATCCTCGGCCTGCAAAACGCTACTGCCGGCAGTATATGGTTTAAGGATAAAGAATTAACGACTTTGCCGGGCAAGCAATGGTTTGACTTGCGCAAATCGATACAGATCATCTTCCAGGACCCTTATGCCTCTTTAAACCCCAGGCTGAACGTCCGGGACCTTTTATCAGAACCGTTGCAGGTGCATAAGGTGGTGGATAAGTCAGGTATAGAGCAGCGTCTCAGGCAGTTACTGGACCAGGTACAGCTACCCCATACCGCGCTGAAGAAATACCCGCATGAATTCTCCGGGGGTCAGCGGCAGCGGATCTGTATTGCGCGGGCGCTTTCCGTAGAGCCTGAATTTATAATTTGTGATGAATCGGTTTCGGCATTAGATGTAAAGATACAGGCACAGGTACTGGAGCTTTTATATGAGCTGCAGGCCGGGCTGGACCTGACCTATTTATTCATTACCCATGACCTGCATGTGGTTAAGTCATTTTGTAATAAAGTAATGGTGATGCAAAAGGGTTTAATCGTTGAGGCCGGCGCTGCAGACCAGGTCCTGAATTATCCACAGGAAAACTACACTAAAAAATTATTGGCGGCGGCGCCGCATGCTTTGTAGACGAAAGCAAGGTAAAAATCTATACAGGAAGCTTTACTTTAAAGGCATTACCCTGGTCCACCGGTTTTTTGTCAATTACCAAATTCACCTTTAAAGACCATACAAGCTGCACCAGGCGTTCTCAATTGCTGGTATGAGGTTCTCTATATACCATTCGCCTCAAAAGCCGGAAATGGAACGGCTACACAAATAACAGCCATTATCCTTTAATCGCTTAGCATAATCAAAATGGCGCTGTTTTTACAGCGCCAGGCAGGTGAAGAGGTACAATAGCTTGTATCGAAACGTTTACTTAATCGTTTTAATATCTGCTGATGGCTATATTTTTTATACAGTAAATACTGATAATAAAGCTTTAATACCCGGCGTTATAGCCTTAAATTATAACCCTTAATCTTTTATGAAGCACTCATTCATTTGTTTAACCGCCGCAACTTTGCTGACTAATGCGCTTTTCGCGCAGCAAAAAATTGGTGTATACCTACAGGCGGGTCCATGGCTACATATCAATAACTATAAAACCACAGGTACCGGCGAAACCCATATGTCTGCTTTCCAGCTGAGCCCCGGTGCGGGACTGGAGGTCGAAATTCCGGTATCCCCAAAATATGCCGTGGTTCCCTTTGCGAAAATATATGGCCAAAAACAAATGGTCGTGCAACGGGACACTGAAGGTATGTTTACCGATGATTCTTATTTCCGTTTATTCAATGATTACCTGACCATCAATTTTGGAGCATTCGCGCAGTATAAAATGGCGGAATGGAAACAAATGGATTGGCAGCTGCTGGCCGGCCTTTCCTTTTCCCATGCTTCAGCTTCAGCTAATGGAAGTGATTACAAATTAAACTTTGATAAGGATGGTCCTTACAGCATAATTATGGGTAGTGAAAACAAAATAGATAATTTTGAACGGAAAGCTAATTTCTTCAATATATCGCTGGGTACCCGGCTGGCTACCCATATCCGTAAGCTGGGTGATTTTAAATTCGGTTTCGTGGCTTATGCGCCGCTGGGCCGCATGCCCGATGTTTCTTATGTGAGCGAATTTACAACAGATAACCAAAAGCTTTATACCAACACGCATACCAGTAACCGCCAGTTTAACCTGGAGTGCACGATTTCCTACCGCTTGTTCGGGTGGCGCGTGTAGTTTAAAAAATGTAGTAAGTCTGTTAAAACGGCCAATATCGGCCTAGAGATGGGTCTTTACCGGTTTATTTACTTGAGCCAATATCTACTACAGCAATAAAAAAAGCGCTGACCCTTAAAGTCAGCGCTTTGATATTTACAAATCAGGTAGAATTATTTTCCTTCTTCTTCGTCTTTCAGTTTAGCTTTGATATCGGCTAATGCACCCAGATTACCTAAAGTTGGTTTTTCAACCTTATCCTGTACTTTTTTCACAGAATCTTTAGTTTCTTTAGCAACAGCTTCTCTTTCATCAGCTTTAGCTTGTTCCCAAACGCGGGCATGAGAGGCCATGATGCGTTTGTCGTTACGATCGAACTCGATGATCACGAACTCTAATGTATCGTCTACATTGATATCAGAACCATCTTCTTTGCGTAAGTGACGTGCAGGAACGAAAGCTTCTAAACCGTGCTCTAACTGGATGTTAGCACCTTTGTCATCTTTACGGATAACTTTTGCACTGTGTTTAGAACCGATCGGGAAGATACCTTCGAAGTTGATCCATGGATCGTCTTCGATTTGTTTGTGACCTAAAGACAATTTGCGGTTTTCTTTATCGATAGATAAGATAGCCACTTCGATTTCATCACCTACTTTAGTAAATTCAGATGGGTGGTTGAAACGTTTAGTCCAGCTTAAGTCGCTGATGTGGATCATACCGCCGATACCGGTTTCTAACTCAACGAAAACGCCATAAGGAGTGATGTTTTTCACCGTTCCTTTGTGTTTGCTGTCAAGCGGGAAACGCTCGTCGATATTTTCCCAAGGATCTTCAGTCAGTTGTTTGATAGATAAAGACATTTTACGCTCGTCTCTGTCCAGTGTTACCACTTTAGCCTCGTATTCGTCACCCATAGTGAAGAATTCTTTAGCATTGATCGGCTGAGAGCTCCAGGTAATTTCTGAAACGTGCACCAGGCCTTCAACTCCAGGTAATACTTCTAAGAAGGAACCATAGTCTTCGATATTAACTACTTTACCTTTAACCACAGAACCTTCTACGATATCAGCAGGAAGGCTGTCCCAAGGGTGAGCAGATAATTGTTTCAGACCTAAGCTGATACGTTTTTTCTCATCATCGAAGTCAAGCACAACAACGTTCAGTTTCTGACCGTTCTCTAAAACTTCGCTTGGGTGAGAAATACGACCCCAGCTGATGTCGGTAATGTATAACAAACCGTCTACACCGCCTAAATCTACGAAAGCACCGAAGTCAGTAACATTTTTAATGGTACCTTCTAATACTTGTCCTTTCTCTAATTTAGACATGATCTCACCGCGTTGTTGCTCCAGGTCGCTTTCGATAAGCGCTTTGTGAGAAACTACCGCGTTACGGATTTGCTCATTGATTTTTACAACTTTGAAATCCATAGTTTTACCTACATACTGATCGTAATCAGTAACCGGTTTAACATCGATTTGAGAACCTGGTAAGAATGTTTCCAGGCCATTAACGTCAACGATAAGACCACCTTTAGTTTTAGAGGTGATGGTACCGGTAACCACTTCGCCAGATTTGAAGTAGTCAACAACGTTTTGCCAGCTGCGTACCTGGCGTGCCATACGGCGGCTCAGGTTAAGATTACCCTGACGGTCTTCTTTTTCTACAACTAATACTTCCACTTCATCACCGATTTTTACACCTGGCATGTCGCGGAATTCGTTTAAGGATACTAAACCATCAGATTTATCACCAATATTGATGATAACATCAGTTTTAGTTAAACCTTCAACTGTACCGGTGATTAATTCACCGTCAGTGATAGATTTAAATGATCCTTCATACTCTTTTTCAAGAGCTTCACGCTTGTCACTTGAGTAGTTCGAAACGTTTCTTTTGTCAATGCTCCAATCGAAATCATCGTGGGCATTGTTTTGTGGGTTAACAATAGTGTTTTCTTCCAATTTAAATGTCCTCCTTTTATAAGAAATTTTTAGGAGGGCAAAGATAGTACTTTTTTATAATGTGGAAAACTTTTTATTTTTATTAATACGAACAGCATTTAACCTGCTAAAAAGCTTTTTATGTATTTTTAAATCCTGCAAAAGATAAGACCGGAACTTTTGGAAGAATTCAACCCGGTAATAACCTATAAGGTTTCAAAAACCTTATAGGTTTTAAACCTAAACACATATGGAAACAAATAGCAAAAAATTAAGTTTAAAGAGAGGGCTTTCTATCCTGCTTATCGTATTAGTAATTTTTGGTGGCTGGGTTTACTTTGAATTGCGCGAAAAAGGCGCTACTTATATTGATAACCCGGGGAACCAGAATATTACGGTACAGATAGACGATAAAAGCTACCAGGTACCTGCCGGGCAATTCGTAAAAGCAGAAGTATCATTGGGCACACATAAGTTAAGCTGCCGGGAAACGGGTATCGAAAACGAAACATTCACGGTGGATCCCTGCAAGCAAGGAGTGATCAACCCTACCCGATCAAAATATGTGATCTACAATATCATTTACACGGAAAAGGACCTGCAGGCACAATTCAAACCTTACGAGGTGGAAGGAAAGGAGGTATACTCGTTGCTGGGCGAACCAGAGGTGACTGATGCCCTCTTTATCCCTGACCGTACCATGGGCAATGGCGGTAATATAGATGTAAAAGAACCTTCAGTAAAATCCTACAGCAGGTTAAACCAGGATTATGCCTTCCTGACAAAAATTTTCCGCCTGAAGGAGTTTTTTGAATTTTATGACAAGCATAACCAATAAACTAATTAATGGACCTACAGACCCTATATCAAAAGACTATAAAATTTGCGGGGATAAAACATGCGGAAAATAACCAGACCATTCCTGGAACCAATTTGCCTTATGTAATCCACTTGAGTAATGTAGCCATGGAAATTTTGATAAGCTATCAAAATGACGACGACTTTAAATTGGATTTTGCCCTGCAATTGGCTTTACTGCATGATATCTTAGAAGATACGGCCACAACTTTTGATGAAATTTCAAAAGAGTTTGGTCCTGATGTGGCAGAAGGTGTCGCTGCCCTGACCAAAAATGAAAATTTACCCAAACAGGAAAGAATGCCGGATAGTTTAAAAAGAATCAGGCTTTTATCGAAAGAAGTAAGGGCTGTGAAACTGGCAGACCGGATTACAAACTTGCAAGTACCACCCAAACATTGGGACAATGCCAAAAAGAAAAGTTATCTGGAAGAAGCCCGCTTGATCCTGGATACACTAAAAGGGCAAAACAAATTTCTTGAAGAACGGCTGTATAGTAAAATAAAAGAGTACGAGAGCTATATTGATAGTGAGTTGATAAATGAATAGGTTATAAGTGTTTTTTTATGAAGATTAAACTAAATAGAGTGAAATACGGGCTGCTAAAAATAATAGCTACCCTTGTAGGCCTCTTTCAATTGAGTACGGCACAGGCTAGTGAATGTTACCATTATCATACCAAAACGATCCATGAAATAGAGGCAGAGGATGGTAAAGCATTTTGGGTACAAACGGTAAAGGACCCTAATGGCATAAGTATTGTTGCTTATAATAAGATCCTTATAGAAGGTGTTAAAGCAAAGGGGCTCCACCTCGTAAGTGAAACAGGCAATGGAATCATTATTGCAGATACCGATTACTATTACTGGCTCGATAAAAATCCTTATACTTTTGAAGAGCAGGGTGCCGGAAAGATCATTGAAAGCCGGCAGGTATCGGAAATGTTTGGTACCACCACCTTTCGCGTAAATGGTAAATGGACCCATATTGATTATAGTCCTTATACTAAAAAGGCAACGCTTACCCCTATTCCAGGCTTTCCGGATAGCCCGGAAGTTGTAAAACATTTTACGGAAGGCAGAGGTGATTGCTACCTTATTAAAAACAGGCAACAGGTGTATGCCTACAATGAAGGGGAAAAGTCTCTAAGTGTAATACCCGGCCTGGAGCCGGGGCAGACCCGGTTTTACCAGACCGATTGGGCTTATGATAATCATTTCCTGTACGACGATAATACCTTCTACCTGATCGGGGTTAATTTTGATGACCCGCAGGACATCAGTGAGCAATTTCGTGCCCAGGGCCTGACACACAAATTTACCCGGGCCAAAATCCGGCAGACGGACTGGAATATATTTCTTGACTTTGAAGACGGGAATATATGGGGCTATATAAAAGCCGGTCTTGATCTGCAGGACGGAACCTCGGTTTATTTTTACCCCGTTGAGCAGGCAAGCTACCTAAGCAGCAGTAATCTGGTACGCTACCACCAGAAATTTTATAAAGGTGCCTGGGAACTGGCCAATAATCAACATGCTTATGACATTGACGTATCCCGGGTAAAGTATGTAGAAAAACTGGAAGAGCTTTTTCCTGATGTTTTTTGGGACGGGGAAATATGGTACCAGCTCCAGTATGAGCCGGCATTAATGGCACCTGTAAGCAATGGGGAAAACATAAACACTAAAAATATAACAAGCAGGCATAATAATGCGGCAGGTTCCTATCAAAACGCTGTAGCGCCATTTTTTACAGACGGGGAAAAAATGTTTCGCTGGAATGCCGCCAACGGGCAGTTCAGCGACTTCAGGCCTTATCAAAAAATTAAAGACCTGAAGCTGGCCTGGCTTATAGACGACCAGCTATATATCGAAAATGAATTTGTAGCTAGTACAATGGATTTTAATACCGCGGAATTTATAGGATCAAAGGTAGTGGTGATCAGTTCCTGCGATGGAGGGGATGGGCAATACCCGGTGGTAGTGAAATATGACTATTATTTTAAAGATAAAGACGGTATCTATTTATACAACAGCGATAAAAAATTATTGAATAAATTAGCTATAGATAATCCACAAGCGTATACGCAAGCCGAATTTATCCATAAACTGTTCCGGGACTAAAGGGCTATCCCAAAAGGGTCAAAAACTCTTATTGTGACCCGGACAATTAAATAAACGCTAACTTAGAAGTTTATTTAAAAATTATAGCGATAAAGTTTTTTGCTCGGAATGGGCTCAAAAATCGAATAACATAATCAATTATAAAAAATGAAAACGAATCATTTAATTGTGGCTGCCGCAGCATTAGGTAGCTTGTCTGCCTGCAACAATGCCGGCGATTCAAAAAACACTGCAAATTACAAAGACGTGAATAACCCATTTTTTAAAGAGAGCCCGCTCCAGTACCATGCCCCGGAGTTTGATAAAATAAAATCGGAACATTTTAAACCCGCTTTTGATACCGGTATGGTACAGCAAAACGCGGAGATCGAAAAGATCATTGCCAATAAAGAAGCGGCAAGTTTTGAAAACACCATAGTTCCCCTGGAAACAAGCGGTGAGATCTTAAAACGCGCGCAGATCGTTTTTTACAATTTTACTTCTGCCAATAAAGACGAAGCGATTACCAAACTGGAAGAAGAATACGCGCCAAAATTTTCGGCGCACAGCGATAATATATTTTTAAACGACCAGCTGTTTGCCCGTGTAAAAACGGTTTATGATAACCGGGAGGCCCTTAAAGATGCCGAGGATAAAAAGCTGGTGGAATATTATTTTGAGAAATTTGAAATGGCCGGTGCTAATTTAAGCGCTGAAGACAAGGCCAAACTGAAAAAACTGAATGAAGAAGAAGCGGCATTAAATGCTAAATTCTCTACGCAGTTATTAGCGGCCACAAAAGGCGGCGGCGTAT
Organism: Taibaiella sp.; assembly: GCA_016786705.1. Taxonomy (GTDB): domain Bacteria; phylum Bacteroidota; class Bacteroidia; order Chitinophagales; family Chitinophagaceae; genus Edaphocola. Next base: position 395,245 of record JAEUVV010000006.1, on the reverse strand, counting down.
TGTTTGACGATGTGGCCGAGCTGGAAGGCCTGAGCGCTGAAGAAATCCAGGCTGCGCAAAGCGATGCGGAAAAGGCCGGACAGAAAGGCAAATACCTGCTTGCCCTGCAAAACACCACGCAGCAACCGGCTTTACAAAGCATGAAAAACCGGGCTTCCCGCGAGAAGCTATATAAAGCTTCCTGGACCCGTACCGAGAAAGGAGATGCTAATGACACCCGGAAGACCATCGAACAAATGGCCAAATTACGTTTGCAAAAAGCAAAACTTTTAGGACAACCTAATTACGCCGCCTGGAAACTGCAGGACCAGATGGCTAAAAACCCTGTGGCGGCAAAAGATATGCTGAAGCAGATCGCCACGCCGGCAGTAGCTATGGCCAAAAATGAAGCGGCTGAATTGCAAAAAATGATCAATGCCGAAGGCGGAAATTTCAAGCTGGAGCCCTGGGACTGGAATTACTATGCCGAAAAACTGCGTAAACAAAAATATGACCTGGACGAAGCCCAGATCAAGCCTTATTTCGAGATTACTACGGTACTGGAGAAAGGTGTATTCTTCGCTGCTGAAAAACTATATGGCGTAACCTTTAAAAAACGTACCGATATCCCGGTTTATCACCCGGATGTGGTGGCTTATGAAGTTTTTGACCGGGATGGAAAATCCATGGCGATCTACTACCTGGACTTCTACCAGCGCGATAATAAAGTGGGCGGCGCCTGGATGAGCAATTATGTAGAGCAGTCTACCCTATTGAACCAGAAGCCGGTGATCGTAAATGTGTATAATTATCAAAAGCCGGCCCAAGGCCGTCCTTCATTAATCAGTTTTGATGATGTGGAAACCATGTTCCATGAATTCGGTCACTCTATACACGGATTGGTAGCGCAGCAAAAATATACTTCCATCTCCGGTACCAATGTACCCCGCGATTTCGTGGAGTTCCCTTCACAGATCAACGAGCACTGGGCTTTAGAACCATCAGTGTTGAAAAATTACGCGATCCATTATGAAACCAAGCAGGTGATCCCGCAGGAGCTGTTAGATAAAATGGATAAGGCGGCTGGTTTTAACCAGGGTTATGCCGTTACCGAATTAGCGGCCGCTGCTGCTTTGGATATGGCCTGGCACAGCGTTTCCGACGAATCAAAAATTGGGGATGCCCTGGATTTTGAAAAGAAAGCATTAACGGAAGTAGGTTTGCTGGTCAATGAAGTTCCGCCACGTTATCACTCTCCATACTTCAATCATATTTGGGGTGGTGGTTATTCTGCCGGTTATTATGCTTATATCTGGTCCGAGATCCTGGACCAGGACGCTTACCAGTGGTTTAAAGATAATGGTGGCATGACGCGTGCGAATGGCGACCGTTTCCGGGAGTACATCCTGGCAATAGGTAATACCAAAGACCTGAACCAGGCCTTTAAAGACTTTACCGGTCATGCGGCAGATATTAAACCGTTGCTGAGAAGCAAAGGATTTATTCAATAAGGATTACAGTTTTCATTATAAAGCCTCCTGTCTGATAAACAGGAGGCTTCTTTATTCGCTGAATAGCCTGTAAGGCAAGCCGGGTATGGCTGATCGGCAGTTTATTTTTTAATAACCGTTTGGGTATTTATACTCTTACCCGCTATGGATGTTTTAAGGAAATAGGTACCGGGAACGATGGTACCAAGTCCGCTCATTTGTACCGGGTATGTTCCTGTTTCCGCTTTGAATTCCTGTTGTTTCACCACACGTCCGGCAATATCGATTAAATCCAGGCGTACCGAACCGGCTTCTTTAAGGGTTACAGCAGTGTTCAGTACATCAGAAAAAGGGTTAGGATAAATTGTTAACCGGGCCGGCTCCATTTTTTTGTTTTCTTTAAATGCGGTAAAACCTCTTAAATGATAGGCATGGTGTAATTGATCTGAATAGGAAGTAACACGATCATAATATACCGTGTACAAATGCCTGTTGGCGGTATGGTCCGCATCAGCCTTACTAAAAGCAATTCCTGAACTGGCTGTGTTAGGGTAAGGAGCGGCTGTGAAGGCATTAGGCATTTCGAGGTAATCGGCATCACTGATCAAGGCAGACCCGTCCGGGCTCATGATCAGGCCGATGTATCCATTGTAGCTGCCATCTGTATTATACCATCCGACAGTAATTTCATCTTCTTTAGCACCTCTGGAGCCATAGTTAAGACTGGGGCTATAAGCATTGTATTGGCTATTTATAGAAGCATTACCTAAAGCACCGGTATTTACACCAACCGTGGTAGGTGGCGTACCTGAATTATTTTCCACTAAGCGGACGAACACTTCTGATGCGTTCTGGTCAGTATAGGTGTAGGCCCAGCTTTTTGAATCATCCTCATCCTTACTGTCGATTACCAGGTTAGAGTTAACAGGAGTACTCAAAAAATTAATATCTTCTACAGAGGGAGTAACCATAGTTGCGAAGGGATCCATCAGGTCAGCAAATGCCATGATGGATTTACTAATAACTGTGCCGGATGCATCGTGATACACATAGTGCAGGTAATGCTCGGGTGTAGTAGTATGAGATAGAGCGATGTCGGGACCTACAGCACCATAAGTATTATCAATATCCATGATATTACCCCAGTTGCCATATTCGCAGCCAATAGTTTGTAAGCCTACAGTAGGGTTATCCCATACAATAGCGACCCGGCTTAGGTCTTTGCTATCGCTGTCCATCCGGATCCGGTGGTCAAAAAAGGATAGTGTCTGGTTGGTCAGGTTAATAGTTGAGTTATAAACTACAGGATCAGTAGAGGAGTTGGTAATGTCAAATATATCCACTTTAAAGCCGGCCCATTGATAGGCCACTAATACCTGTACCCTGCCTGTACTTTCATTATACACGGCACCTACCTGCAGGTAAGATCCGTCCTGGTAGTTATAATTACCTTGTAATCCGGACAGGTTACCATGGTACAAGACATTCGTAGGATCTGCAGGGCTGGTAAATTGCACCGTAACCTCTCCAAAGCCTGAACCGAAGGCAGCCAGGTAAACATCCACATCACCCCATGCAGTGTTGGTTATCCTGTCCTGGAAAGAAAAACAGGAGATATCTTTTGACTGATAAATGTCCCAGTTATTGTATGCTTGCTCGTGGGCAACAGGCGGCACAAAGGTTTGTGCAGCTGCAAAATACGATCCGGACATGGCCAATAAGCTTAATGCGGTAGTGCTGAATAGCTTTGAAATCATAAAACTGAAGTTTTTAAATGAAGCTACAACTTAATAAAAAAAATCTGTATTTAAAGCCTGATTTTCTGAAAGTAATATATAATTTTCTGAAAGCATGTTTTTGATTTGCAACAGTATTCCATTAGTGCTAAAAGGATAGATTTTTGCTGTTTTAGCTCCTGTTTACGAGCTGCAAAAGGTCACTGCTTTTCATGCTGACACGTTTTCTGCCGGGAAAGGTAGTATTCGGACTTGTTTGCCGCTAAGGTATGCGCTACTTTAAAGCATATAAAAAACCGCGACCAGGTTGCGGTTTCTAAATTAGTTCATTTGTGGCAAGCTTACTATTATTGCGTTACTCCTCTGTTGATTACAATAAATCAATAATGCTGATTTGAAGCCTTAGCTGCTGCTGTAAGTGGCGTCCCGCACCGTATTTATCTTCCGCGAGGAAAAAGATAATGTCGGATTGCTGTTTTAATCCCTGGTAGTAATACAACTCGGCAGTTATCAATGGTCCACTTTTGGTCCGGAAAGCAAGGCCGGCGCCGGCCATAAGACCATAGTCTACCCGACTATACTGCGGGTAAAGAAAATCGAAACTTGCAAAGGTCTCACGTGTCTCCTCATCATTACCTGTCAGCGTATTATTAGCATTATTATCAGGAATCCTATATCCTATTGATGCACCCAGGTAAGTATAAGGCCATATTTTATTTCCGGGAGACAGCCAGTTATACCTTAATTGCAGGGGCAAGCGCAGCATATTGATGGTTTCTTTTTGTGTAAAGTTCAGTTCTCCTATTTCAAACCAGCCTGATAAGAATGTGAACGGATTAGTGGTACCACTGCCTTTGTAGCCGTCTCTCGAAAGTTGAAGGGAAGCGCCTAATTGCCAATGATCATCTAAACTATATAAAGTTTGCCAGCCGACTCCGAAAGAGGGGCTGTTTAAACAGGCATCATAAACATTGCTTACCGTACTCAGGCCCATGCTGGCTTGTGCTCCCCAGGACCATTTGCTTGTTTGTGCCGGTGCTAAAATACTTAATGAAAGGGCAACAAGGCCCAGCAGTAAAAATTTTTTCATATTTATTATGTTTGAATCAGTAGACGCAAAATGGGAAATACAAACTTAGTAGGCAGGACTTGTTTATTATTAAGCTATAAATAGTTAAGGTTGTGAATTATAGCTGCCATAGTGCTTGAGCGAACCTTAAAATATGGCACCGGTAAGTAAAACATAAACCTGAGAGATGATGTTTGACCTAATAAAAAAAGTCGCACTCATTTTGAGTGCGACTTTTCAATCAGAGCAGAAGACGAGACTCGAACCCGCGACCCCAACCTTGGCAAGGTTGTGCTCTACCAACTGAGCTACTTCTGCATGTGAAGCTTTTAAATAAAGAAGCGTTTCGGATTTCCAAAACGCTTCTTCGTGGGTGCCCCAGGCCGGACTTGAACCGGCACGGACATTGCTGCCCACAGGATTTTAAGTCCTGCGTGTCTACCAATTTCACCACCAGGGCTTTAAGCCAGCTTTAAAAAGCAAGTTTAAATGCTATCCTGAAAACAGGATGTGGAGCAGAAGACGAGACTCGAACCCGCGACCCCAACCTTGGCAAGGTTGTGCTCTACCAACTGAGCTACTTCTGCATGTGTTTTTTAAGAACTTCTTTCCCTGTTTGGGATTGCAAAGATAATAAAGGATTTGATTCCAGCAAATATTTTTTTTAAAATCCTTAAAAGACACGCTATATTTTTAGAACTTGAAATTAACGCCTACATAATTATGCGGGGTCACTTTCTTCAGCTCTGCTTTTACTTTTTCGTTTACATCCAGTTTTTCAATAAAGGCATGCATGCTTTTCTGCGTAATGCCCTCTTTTCCGCGGGTCAACGCTTTTAAAGCTTCATAAGGTTGCGGATAACCGGCACGTCTTAAAATGGTCTGGATCGCTTCTGCTACTACCGCCCAGTTATTTTCCAGGTCCTCGTGCAGTTTAGCTTCATTCAACAGCAATTTTCCCAGGCCTTTTTCAATGGATTTTAAAGCGATCAGCGCATGGGCCATAGGCACGCCTATATTTCTCAATACCGTTGAGTCAGTAAGGTCGCGTTGCAGGCGGCTCACCGGCAGTTTCACACTCAGGTGCTCATACAGAGAGTTAGCAATACCCAGGTTACCTTCGGCGTTTTCAAAATCGATCGGGTTCACTTTATGCGGCATCGCTGACGAGCCTACTTCACCGGCTTTAGTTTTTTGCTTGAAATACTCCATAGACACGTAGGTCCAGATATCGCGGCAAAGATCTACCAGGATGGTATTGATACGTTTCAGGGCATCAAAATGCGCGGCCAGGTTATCGTAATGTTCGATCTGCGTGGTATACTGCATACGTTGTAAACCCAGTCTTTCGTTGACGAACTCGTTACCAAACTCCACCCAGTCTTTCTTGGGGAAAGCAACATGATGCGCGTTAAAATTACCGGTAGCACCGCCGAATTTAGCCGAATAAGGCACATAACCGAAGAGGTCTACCTGGTTTTGCAGGCGCTCTACAAATACCATGATCTCTTTACCCAAAGTCGTTGGAGAAGCAGGCTGGCCATGTGTTTTTGCCAGCATCGGGATCTTCTTCCACTCCCTGGCCATCTTTTTCAGGCTGGAAATGATGTTGAGCAGGTAAGGCATGTAAACCGTTTCTACGGCATCTTTCCACAATAAAGGAATCGCTGTATTGTTGATATCCTGTGAGGTAAGCCCGAAGTGCACCCATTCGGAAATAGCTTCCGCATTCAGGGCCTTCAGCTTTTCTTTAATGAAATATTCTACGGCCTTTACATCGTGGTTGGTCACTTTTTCTGTTTCTTTTACCTGTTGCGCGTCTTCTTCCGTCACCTCTTCATAGATCGCTCTTAATTTAGCCGCGGTCAGTCCTTTGGGTAATTTGAAAATATTTTTTTCCGCCAAAAGGATAAAGTATTCTATTTCTACTTTAACGCGGTATTTGATTAATCCGAATTCCGAGAAATAAGGAGCTAATTCCGCGACCTGGTTGCGATATCTGCCGTCTACAGGGCTGATAGAAAGTAATGGAGTGAAATCTTGCATAAAGGTTGCTTTATGATTGAATGAAAAAGTTCGGGGCAAAAGTACAATCAATTTCTTGATTCCATAAAGCAACCTTTTAATATTTAGGGCATTTATTAAGACATAAATATCCGGTACCAGCGGTTGGATGGAGAAATGTTTATTTTTGAAACCACTATCTTTAAACCGGATAGATATAAACCCTTAACGATTATTATGTTCAGACCCCCGTTAGCGAAAGCCGTATGGCTGTTTCTGTTTACTTTACTGTGCTCTGTTAATTTACTTCACGCCACACGGCTGAGTGGTATCATTAAAGATGATGAAGGAGTTATCCTGCCCTATGCGGTAATTTCTGTTAAGGGAACTAATACCGGGACATCAGCCAGTGCTGATGGTAGTTATTTTTTAGAATTGCCGGAAGGGCCTGCGACCATAACCGCTTCTTTAATGGGCTACAAGACGGTATCCAAAACGGTCAATATTAATGGGAAAGAGCAAAAGCTGGATTTCGTACTGGACCTTGAGTATGAATCGCTGAGCACGGTGGTGGTCAAGGCAAATGCCGAAGATCCCGCTTACCAGATCATGAGAAACGTGATCGCCAATAAATCCAAAAATTCTAAAAAGTTAAAAACCTTTGAAACGGATATCTATTTAAAAGGAAAGCTTTACCTCAAAAATATCCCTACCAAATTATTCGGCCAGGAGATTGATGAAGAGGGTCTGCAGGAGCTACGGAAAACACTGAACCTGGACACCAACAATAACGGTATCATTTATTTTTTGGAGCAGTTTACCAAGTACTACTATAAAGCGCCCAATAAAGAATTCAACAAAGTGAATGCTGTAAAAACCAGTGGTGATCCACGTGGCCTGGGTTTTGCCACTATGCCGGCTATTATAGATGTTTATGAAAATAATGTAACCCTTATGAGCGGCATCAATCCCCGCGGATTTATCTCACCTGCGCATACCAATGCTTTCCAGTATTATAAATTCGCCTTTAAAGGAGCTTACCTGGAAGATGGCCAGTTTATCAACAAAATAGAATTCTGGCCTAAGCGGACTATGGAACCTACTTTCCGCGGTACGCTTTACGTGGCAGATGAAGATTGGGCATTCAAGCAACTGGAGCTGATCCTGGACAAGCGTGCGCAAATAGAAAATGTGGATACACTGATACTGCGGCAGCAATACAGGAAGGCAGAGGGTGGTAACTGGACCATACAGCAGCAGGTGCTATACCCGGTGATCAATATATTTGGCTTCGGTATTGCCGGCGATTTTCTTACCAGTTATACCAATGCAAAGATCAATCAGCCGATAGACGAGCAGGTATTTAAAACAAAGCTCCTATCTGTCTACGACAGTAATGCTTTATCCCCGGCAAATACTTACCTGGAAGACAACAGGCCGATTACGCTCTCCAGTGAAGAGATCAAAGATTATAGTTTTAAAGACAGTACTTATAAAGAGACGGTGAGAAAAACAGACTCCCAGTATAACAGCGCTCAAAAAGTATATGACCCTGTCAGTATACTGCTCACAGGTCCTTATTACAAAAAAAAGAACAACCAGCTTGGTATTGAAAGCCTGATGGGCACCATAGGGTTTAATACGGTAGAGGGCCTGGTTTTAGGCTTAAACCCTTACTGGAAGCATGGCCTGAGTGGCGGTGACAGCTTAAATATTACCTGGAAAAATCATTACGGCTTTGCCAATAAGCAATTCCAATCGTCCCTGCGCTGGAATTACCAGAACGTAGATTCAGGGTTCAAGGGAAAATCTTACCAGGTTTGGGGCATCGCGGGCCGGGATGTGGCACAGATCAATATGCCGGACCCGGTTATCCCATTGCTGAATACTTATACCAGTTTATTTGCCGGTTACAATTTTATGAAATTATACCAGGCGACCAAGCTGCAGCTTGGATTTAACCATAACCTGGGCAACGGCTTCTCCTGGGCTTTCAATGCTAATTTTGAAGATCGCCAAAGTATGGAAAACAGTACGGATTTTAGTTTCAGTAAAAAAGCGAAAGATCATTATACGCCTAACAACCCGGCAGAGTTACCGCCTTTTGAAAACCATAGAGCCTTTATCCTGGACCTGGGTATAAAATACCAGCCGGGTTGGAAATTTATACAGTACCCCGGTTATAAATCAGGTATTGCCAGCAACGCGCCCGTTTTAGAGCTTAATTATACCAAAGGTATCAGTGGCCTTTTAGACAGCAAATCTGATTTTGACCGCTGGCAGCTGAGTATTACAGACGATGTATCTATGAAGCTACAGGGTATACTTCGTTATCGTTTAAGCGGCGGCGGGTTTTTAAATAAAAATTATGTAGGCAACCCGGATATGTTTCATTTATTCAGTAATGAAGTCGCCCTGGCGGCACCCTACCTGAAAAGTTTCCAGACGGCGCCTTATTTTTCTTACAGCCATATACCTGAATTATACACTCAAGTCAACGCGGAATGGCATCTTAACGGGTTCCTGACCAATAAGATCCCGGGATTCAAAAAACTAAACTGGCACCTGGTACTTTCCGGCAATGCCTTTTATACCAACCCGGATATGTACTATGCAGAATATGGAATAGGCCTGGAAAATATAGGCTTTAAGTTTTTCAAATTTTTCCGCTTCGACTACTATGCCGGTAAAGGCTCGCTGAATAAGGATTGGCGGCATGGCTTCCGCCTGGGCGTCAGTATGCCGATGAGTATGCTGGCTATGTAATGTAGCAATAATGGATCACATCAGGATATTGTTTACCGGGACGATAGGCTCGGGAAGGTCCTTACGGTCCAGCATTTCTTTCAGGTCGGTTTCTATCATTTTGCTGATCTGTGTGATGGGAACGTCATTGGCACCACCTTCAAAAGGGTTCAAAGAGTTTTCGCCGACCGCGTCTAAAGTAATAAATACCCAGGCTATCAGGGTGGTTAAAGGGATCAGCAGGAAAACCGAGTAACCTTCTAAAGCAGTACCTGCACCGATTGCGGCACATTCTTTAAGCAGACCAAAAGGTAACAGGTATACGAAAATATGTAACAGGTAAGTAGTGATCGATGAGAAGTGCCGCGGGTAAGGAAAATTTTTGATGCGTTCTGCTTTACCTTGCTGGTCATAAAAACTGCTGATACTTTGCTGTAATTGTAATTGCTGTAATTCAGTAATGGCACCGGCTTTACACAGCTCATTGAGGTGTGCCGACTGTACTGCCAAAACCTGGGAGGCCCTGTTCTTTTTAGACAACAGTTGGTCCAATTCTGTTTTGCTTAAATAGGGAGCGACAGAGTCTTCCAGTTTTTCCGTCCACTCCGGCACTTTGTATCTTCCCTCCATATATTCCTGTGATTGTTTGCCACTTAAGGTTTCCCATACTCTGGGCTCGCGAAGCTGGTACCTTAAAAAAGTCAGCCAGGCAAAATGGCGATCAAATATTTTATGGATGACTGCAGGCGTTTCATGGTCTTGCAAAAAGTCGCGGGCCTTTACGGCAAAGCTCCTGCTGTCATTGATGATGCCGCCATAGATCTGGCGTGCCTCCCATAAGCGATTATAACTAGCATTATTTTTAAAGCCGACAATAAAGGCTACAGCGGTACCCAAAACAGCAATCGGTTGCCAGGGGATGCTGAGAAATCCCCATTTCAGAAAAAAGAAGACTAAAACGGGAATGGTACTGATTAGGAAACAAAACAGGATTGTTCTGCGGGTCCAGATAGCGAATTCTAAAGGGTTGTAGCGTTTACCGGCATTCATATTAGTAGATATATTGAATTTAAAAATAAAATTCATTTGTTAATTATTGATCTAAATTTTTAGTTTTTTATTATTTATATTTATGATTAATTAAAAACCAAAATTTTGAATAAGACTTATATTTGATTTTATACCTAAAAGGAGCATATGATAAGAAGATTGTTTAGCGGAACTATAGCTTTAGGCCTTTTATGCATGGCTACTGCCTGTAACAATAAGCAGCCTGATCGGAATACAGAGCATAAAAGCCAGGCTACGGAGAGCAACCAGAAAGATACGGTTCCCGAAAAGAAAGAACCGGTACCTGAGCAAAAACAAGCCGATATAAAATACAGCTTTATAAAAAAGAAAGACTGGCAAAACCAGAAAGATTCTTTTGAAGGGGCCAAACACTTAGACTTACTGATCGCGATCAACCGGGTAGATTCGTCCACGATTAAAAGACTGGACAGTATTATGGTCCCGGACCGGTATGACCTGCCTTTAAACGCTTATATGCCTTTCCCGGAAACGGCTGAAGCCTTAAAGCCGGTGAAAAAGATGCTTATTTTTTCCAACCTGCACCAGGCATTTGCTGCTTATGAATATGGCAAGCTGGTGATCCAGGGGCAAACGAATACCGGTACAAAGGCCAACCCTACTCCACCGAAGCTATATTACTGTAACTGGAAAGCCAAGCGTAGCGTAAGTACAGTGAACAGCAGCTGGATCCTTAACTGGAATTTTAATGTGAGCAATTTTGGGGGCATAGGTTTCCATCAATATGCTTTACCGGGCTATCCTGCATCGCACAGCTGCATGCGTTTGCAAAGATCAGATGCCTATTTCCTGTATCACTGGGCAGAGCAATGGATCATGCAAAACGACCAGGTGGTGGCGAATGGTACGCCGGTACTTTTATATAGCGAATACCCTTTTGGTAAGCCGAGACCTTGGTTTGCGCTGGTTGAAGATCCAAAGGCGATGACGATTACCCAGGAGATGCTCAATGATATGCTGCAACCATATTTAAGCGAGATCCTGGAAAAGCAAAAGCAACGCGAAGCCTTAGTTGCAAAGGAACAACCAGTACAAATGTAAGTTTTAGTATTGCGGCTAATGGTCAGCGCTTCCACAAGCTCAGGATAACACTAATTCGTCTTCCCGGGCGCGATGTACTGGAGTCGGGAAATATCATGAATATTTAAAGAAGTGTCTCCACAATATACTGTCGCACGGTCGACATGGTAGTTGTGGAAAAGAGGGCGCTTTTAAAGGGAACCAAATTTGTCATCCTGAGTTTATCTAAGGATATAACAGGATAGCCGTCAATACCTTAAAAATTATTATTGCTCATGTGCCGGGCTTTGCAAGGCTGGCGATGGGGTTTGCAGTAGTGCTCAGTAGCGGACCTAAGCCGGAAATCATGTTGGCAATTGATTTCCGGCTTAGGTCCTTATGCTCCACTTTGTGAGCTTAACGTGACAAGATTTTGGCCTTTTTTTGAGCACCTTTCCCGTCGTTATTACGAAGTCCGCTTAAAGCTGTAAAGCCTTTGAAGTCCGGTATTTTGAAGTGTTGCGTCATTTCCGGTCGGAGGTGATGAAGAAGGTATTAAGGGTATTAGGCTATTCCCGGTGCCTGCAATTCCATAAATACCTGTAAAATGAATACATTTCATTACTGACAAACCGTTGTCCGACGACCAGCTAAATTTGCTTAATAAATCTAAAAGATATGTACCAGGAGCAAATAGAAAGTTTCAATCTGATCGGCATTACAGTAAGAACAAACAATAGCAGCGGTGCGGCGGCAAAAGATATACCGGCCTTGTGGCAAAGATTCCTTGCTGAACGAATAAGCGATAAGATCCCGCATAAAATAAGTGAGGCGCTTTATTGTGTCTACACCGGCTACGAGAGTGATTATACCGGGGACTACACTACCTTATTAGGCTGTAAGGTAAGTTCATTGGCAGACACCCCGGAAGGTATGCAGGGAATAAAGATAGCGGCCGGAAATTATACCTGCTTCGAAGCAAAAGGTAAAATGGAGGACAGTTTTGTGTTTCAAAAATGGACAGAGATCTGGCAAGCTGACCTGGAACGGGCTTATACCGCCGATTTCGAGGTTTATGAACTCAATGGAAATAAAGAATCGCTTGTTGTGCCTATTTTTATAGCTTTGCAGTAATGTTAGCGCCACTTGAAAATTTTTATGAACAACAGGAGGATCCTTTGCGCTCACTGATGCTTGCAATGAGAAGGCTTATACTTAGCCAGGATAAGGAGATCACGAATGAACTTAAATACGGGATGCCTTTTTTCTGTTATAAAGGAAAGATGTTCTGTTACCTGTGGTTTCATAAAAAATACAGGCAACCTTATATAGGTTTCGTAGAAGGCCGTCTTTTTGAAGAACCTTTCCTGGTGCAGGAAAAACGTTCAAGAATGAAGATATTTCTGCTGGATATGCATAAAGATTTGCCTATCCTGCCCATAACGCAACTCCTACAGAAAGCATTAAGTTTTTATAAAAACGGTGTGATACCGGTAAAGCGCAAATAGTTTTTTTCTGAATAAAGTTATTTATTCAGGAAAATATGTTCTTCTATCGTCATGCCTTTTTCCAGCCAGACCGTTTGTATACCGGCGCTCTGCGCCCCGGCTATGTGTTGCGGGCTATCGTCCACGAATAAAGTATAGGCCGGGTTAAAGCCGGTATAGTTCAGCACATATTCAAATGTGGCCACATCCGGCTTACGCATACCGATATGGTGGCTGTAAAAAATCTTATCTACAAAGACAGCAAGGCTGTTGAACCCCCAGCGCTCCCGCAGCAATTGATTGAAAGCGCGTTCATGGATACTGTTTGTATTGCTCAGCAGCACGATGTCATAATGCAATTGCAATTGTTGCAGGATCTGTAATCTTCTTAAAGGAAAGTCCAGCAGCATCGCGTTCCAGGCCGAGATGATGTCCTCCGCCTGTACCGGGCCGGGTATCCATTCGCTGATACCGTTTATGAATTGCTGCTCGTCTAGCTTCCCGGTTTCAAAATCAGAAAAAAAGTCACTTTGCGCCGCCTGGGTATAGTGCTGCGCAAAATCCTTCATACCCAATTGTACAAAAGCGGCTTCTGTACGCTGGTAATCAATATCCAGCAGCACCCCACCCAGGTCTAAAATAATATGTTTGATATTTTGGATCATAAAAGCAAAAAGCCAGACAAAAATAAGGTCTGGCTTTGTAAAATTATATAAGGATTATTTCTTAGTAGTATCTGCGGCCGCAGGGGCATCTTTTTTGCTGCCACCGTTTTTGTAATCTTCATTCATGGCGTCCAGTACTTCCTGGGTGATATCATAAGCCTTGTTGGCATACAAGATCGGGCCGCCGCTTTTCAGGTAAGTGAAGATGAAATCATATTTTCTTTCTTCATTGAACTTGGCTAAAAACTCGTCCAGTTTCTTTTGAAATTCATCCTGGATGGCCATTTGTTCTTTAGCGATCTCGGCAGAGATGGTCTGGTGGCGTTTTTCCAGGGCCTGTTGTTGCTGGCCCAGGCGTTTTTCCGTTGCTTCACCCTCGGTCTGGGTCATAGTACCGGCCTGGATCTTTTTCTGGAAAGCGGCAAATTCGTTTTGTAACGCTTTTTCTTTATTGGCCATTTCCCCTTCATAAGCATCCTGTTTTTTCTTAAAAGCGGCTTCCTGGTCCTTTAAGTACAGGTAATATTTATTCAGGGTATCGGCATTTACAAAGGCCAGTTTTAACCCGGAGTTTTCTCCTTTTGCCTCAGTACTTTGTGTTGTCGTATTAGTTTTCGTTGATTTTTTTCCTTTATCGCCACAGGCAGCTAAAACAACCAGGGAAAGCAGCGCTGCGCTTATTAATTTCAGTTTCATCATCGTATGTTCTTTTCTTAGATTATATATTTTTCAGATGCGAAAGTAAGACGAGATAATAGTTTGAGCAAATATTAATCCGTTAATTCTTCCTCTTCTTCGTCTTCTGTATCGCTTTTGTATTTATTTTTCTTTGTCTTAACCGCTTCTTTACCGGCCACTACGATCACGATCTCTCCTTTGGGCGGATGCGCGGTGTAATACTGGATGAGTGCTTCCAGGGAACCTCTTTTCGTTTCGGCAAACAGTTTACTGATCTCCCGGCTTACACTGGCCTGTCGTTCGCTACCCATAAACTCCTGGAGCTCTTCCAGGCATTTTACCAGGCGATGCGGCGATTCATAAAGTACCATTGTACGCTCTTCCTCTGCCAGCTTTTCCAGCATCGTCTTCCGGCCTTTTTTCTGGGGCAGGAATCCTTCAAAAGTAAAGCGCTGCGTAGGAAGCCCCGAAACCGCTAATGCGGGCACGAAGGCCGTTGCTCCCGGCAGGCATTCTACTTCAATATTATGTTGTACACAGGCCCTCACCAGGTAAAACCCGGGATCGGATACTGCCGGTGTGCCGGCATCTGTAATTAAAGCCAGGCTTTTCCCGGCCTGTAATTGCGCTACCAGGTTTTCGGTCACCTTGTGTTCGTTATGCTGGTGATAGCTGTAGAGCGGCTTTTGAATATCGTAGTGTTTCAGCAGTTTCCCGCTGGTACGGGTATCTTCACATAAGATCGCGTCCGCCTGCTTCAGCACTTCTAAAGCGCGTAAAGTGATATCTCCTAAATTGCCTACAGGCGTTGGTACCAGGTACAATTTCATGAAGTGTTATTTTTGAATAGCCGGGTAGCGATAGAGCATTGAAGTGAGTATGTACACCAGGAAGGCAATAATAAAACCTGCAAAGCCCAGTAAAATAAAACCGGCTACCGCGGCGATCACGATCAGTGCGTGGGCCCACCAGCCGCCAATACCGGCTACCGGCGCTTTCCACTTCAGGAACGGTCTTTTGCTTACCATTAATGCTGATAAGATCAGCACGAACCCGATCAATACCCATTTGTTCTGGATTGCAGCGGTAAGCTGATCCCGGAAACTTTCCAGGATACCGGTTTGAGAGAATATGGCTAATGGTAAAAGCGCTACAAAAATTCCTGCTGCCGGGATCGGCATACCGGAAAAATATTGCGATTGCGCTTTGTTGTTCTGGTTGAACCGTGCCAGGCGTAATGCGCCAAAGCAAGGCAATAAGAAAGCCAGGAAAGTAATGAAAGGGTTTACTTCCATCGCTTTAGGCTCGCTCATAGAGGCCATCCACAACATCTGGTAAATGATCATCGCAGGGGCTACACCAAAGGAAACTACGTCTGCCAGGGAGTCCAGGTCCTTGCCGATAGGGCTTTCTGCTTTTAAAGCTCTTGCAGCCAGGCCGTCCAATACATCAAACAAGGCTGCCAGCAGGATAAAATAGCTGCCATAGACCAATTTTGAAGAGCCGAGTATGGGATAATAATCCATACCTCCGTTTGTCGTGATCAGGTGCGGGTGCGCAGTCAGGACAAAGGAAATGGCGATACAACCACAAACCAGGTTACACAGCGTAAGAATATTGGGTAAGTGCTTCATTCGGGCAGCTTATAATTTATAATTTAAAGTTGGGCTAAGTAAGCATCAAATTCCGCGGCCAGCTTATCAGAAGCCGGTATCAATGGCAGGCGCAGCTCATTACTGATGATGCCGTTTTTGTGCAATACATATTTTACACCGCAGGGATTACCTTCTGCAAAAAGCAGGTCGATACCTTTTAATAATTTATAGTGTAATTGTCTGCCGGTATCAAAGTTGCCGGCGAGGCAATCGTGCACCATTTTACAGAAATACCTTGGGAAGCTATTGGCCGCAACGGAGATCACGCCTTTAAAGCCGATCGCTACCTGCGGAACAATGAGGTTATCGTCACCAGACAGTACGCTGAAATGTTCCGGCGCGTTTTGCACGAGTTCCATACATTGAGCCATATTGCCGCTGGCTTCTTTAATGGCCACTATATTTTTGTGGGCATTAGCCAGGCGGATCGAAGTTTCCGGCAGCATATTGGTCACTGTTCTTCCGGGTACATTATAAAGTATGATCGGTTTATCGGTTGCCTCGGCTATGGCGCTGAAGTGCCGGAACAAGCCTTCCTGGGAAGGCTTATTGTAGTAAGGTACTACGCTTAAGATACCGTCTACCTGGTCCATCGGGTATTTTTTCAGCCCGTCCAGTACTTCTTGCGTACTATTGCTGCCCAGGCCCAGGACTATAGGCTTTCGCTTATTGTTATGCTCAATAATGCAGTTGAGCACAGCCAGTTTTTCTTCTGTGCTTAAAGTTGGGGTTTCCGCGGTGGTTCCCAGAGCGACTAAAAAATCAACGCCACCTTCGATGGTGAAGTCTACTAATCTTTTTAATGCTTCGAAATCAATACGCTTATCTGCGTTAAAAGGTGTGACCAGGGCCACACCAACTCCGTTAAAGCTCATTCGCCTTTATATTTTATATGTTTGTTGAAGACTAAATTTCGTCGTATACACCCATTTTGGAGAACTTTTCAATACGTTGTTCCACGCGCTTATCTGCTTTTACCGCGGATAATTTCTTGATATTGTCCAGGATGTATTGCTTCAGCGTTTCGGCCATAGCTTCCGGCTGGTTGTGCGCGCCGCCTTCCGGTTCTGGAATTACGTCGTCTACCAGTCCGAAAGAGGACATGTCCTTGGAAGTAAGGTGCAATTGTTCTGCAGCCTGTACTTTATAATCCCAGCTGTGCCACAGGATGGTAGAGCAGTTCTCCGGGGAGATTACCGTATACCAGGTGTTTTCCAGCATGGCTACTTTATCGCCGATACCGATGCCTAAGGCACCGCCGGAAGCTCCTTCACCGATGATGATACAGATAACCGGAACTTTCAGGTTAACCATTTCAAACAGGTTACGGGCAATAGCTTCGCCTTGTCCGCGCTCTTCAGCTTCAAGGCCTGGGAAAGCGCCCGGGGTATCGATTAAAGTAACGATAGGTTTATTGAATTTCTCGGCCAGTTTCATCAGGCGCAATGCCTTTCTATACCCTTCAGGGTTGGCCATACCGAAGTTGCGCAGCTGGCGTTGCTTGGTATTTACCCCTTTCTGATGCCCGATGAGCATTACGGAATTACCGTCTATTTCTGCAAATCCGCCTACGATCGCTTTATCATCGGCTACATTGCGGTCGCCGAACAGTTCCGTGAAAGTATCGCAGATCTGGTTGATATAGTATAAGGTATAGGGACGCTCGGGATGACGGCTTAGTTGAACACGTTGCCATGGTGTCAGGTTAGAATAGATTTCTTTCCGGGTATTGGCAATGGTTGTTTCCAGCTCTTTTACAGAAGCGGACATATCCACGTTATTCTTTTCTGCCAAAGCTTTTATTTTTTCCAATTGCTGTGTTAAGTCCTCAATCGGCTTCTCAAAATCTAAAAACTGCATAATATGTACTCTGGTTTAATATGCAAATGTAGTTGTTTTAACGGAAATTACTCATGGAAGGACTAAAGGATTTGGAAGCGGGGAATGGGTATCGGGAAATGGTCCTGAAAGAAATTTAGGGTGTTTTCCAACTTTTGTACCTGTTGTGACATCTGAGTTACAAAATGCCGGGTATGTACAGGAGTTTATTATTTATAATATGCAGTTTATTTTCTTTAAGCCAATTATTTGCCCAGAGAACCATCGTTGGAAAAGTAACGGATTGTGAGGGTGCGCCATTAACCGGAGCGACAATTATTGTTAAGGACGGAAATTTAGGTAATGTGACAGATGAAAATGGTTTTTATAAGATTGCGCTTCCTCAAGAGCTGGATGACCCTAAAACAGCCCTGGTATTTAGTTATTTTGGTAATGAAACGGAGATTGTGCCTATAGAGGATAAGGATACGATCAACGTAAAGCTGAGAGAGGAGCATGTTGATATGGGTCTGATACAGGTTGAGAAACCGGTTATTTATCTATACCCTGAAAAGCAAGCCGAGATTAGCCTGCAAGTTGATTTTAAAGGACACTTGGATTTTACCTATCCGCCTTATGAAAATGGCTGGCAGGTAAGGGCGCAGCCGGATGGCACATTGACCGACAAAAATGATGGCCGGGAACATCAATATCTCTTTTGGGATGGGAAAATGCAGTTTAGTAAAGAACAAACTACTTATTCAAGCGGTTTTGTCGTCCATAAAGATAGCCTGGTAGCCTTTTTTCAAAAATACTTACCCCAAATGGGCCTGAAACCGCAGGAATACAATGATTTTATCGTGTTCTGGACGCCACTGATGCAAAAAAACGAATGGAATTTTATCCATTTCCGGACCGGAATAGCTTATGAGGCTATCTCAACAAACATTGTGCACCCTAAACCGGATACAGAGATCAGGGTCTTTATGGAGTTCGCAAAAGTAGCTAAGCCATTTGATATACCGGCCCAGGAGTTGTCAACCCCGCAACGAAAAGGCTTTACGCTTGTAGAATGGGGTGGCGCGGCCCTGGAAGCCGTTCGTTTTACTGTCCCGCATATAATTATTAAGGAGGAATGCCCGGGAATTGAAAAATATCCAACCAGGTGCATCGGTCCGGCGAAACCCTTCAACCCGGAAAAAATTTAGCATAGATTTTACTATTAAGGGAGAGCAGCAAGGCCTAATTTTGCAGTCAAAATATTGCATATCATGTCAGCAACCATTACCGCTCCAAAAATAGAACAGCTGCAAGCTGCCCTTAACCCTTTGCGTCAGCAGCTTGCTGATCACCCGCTTTACAGCAGTATAAAGGAAATGGAACACCTGAAAGTGTTTACCCAAAACCATGTATACGCGGTCTGGGACTTTATGAGCCTCCTGAAAGCATTACAGATCCGTTTAACTTCGGTTAGCCTGCCCTGGCAGCCGGTAGGCGATGCCGAAACCAGGTTCCTGATCAATGAAATTGTTACCGGGGAAGAAAGTGATGTGGATGAGCAGGGCAAGCGTTGCAGCCATTTTGAACTATACCTGGAAGCTATGGCGCAACTGGGTGCGGATACCCGTCCTGTACTTGATTTTTCTGCCGGCCTGACCGCGGAGAATTACCGGGAATATATTGCGGAAAGCCCGCTTCATGAAGCGGTAAAAGCATTTCTGACTTATACTTTTGATATAGCGTTCCATGCGCCGGTACATATTATTGCTTCGGTGTTCACCTTTGGCCGTGAAGATATCATTCCCGATATGTTTATCGGACTGGTCCGCTCCCTGGCGACCAGCTACCCCGAAAAGCTGGCGATTCTTAAATATTACCTGGAAAGACATATTGAAGTAGATGGCGGCGAGCACAGCGACCTGGGTATGCAAATGGTGAGCAGGCTGTGTGGCAACGATGCCGCGAAATGGCAGGAAGCTACTGATGCCGCGATCCGCTCCCTGGAAATGAGAGTCCGTTTATGGGATGGCATTAAAGCGCAATTATAGGAGAATGTACTATATCGGCAGGTCTTTGTTTCCTGAACCTGCAAATTTGGCATTCCGGTTTTTTGGATTGATATTTGTAAAGATTAGCTTAATTAAAGATATTTTATTATGGATTCAAAAGAATTTAGAAAATACGCGATACAGCATCAGGGGATCAGCAGTAATACCTATGATCAATATGCAGCCTATGTAAGCGCGGACCCTACCGCACTTACTCCATATATTATCGAGGAGCGCCCGATGAACGTCGCTTCCATGGACGTGTTCAGCCGCCTGATGATGGACCGCATCATCTTCATGGGTGAGCCGATTAATGACTATGTGGCCAATATCGTAACCGCACAGCTGTTGTTCCTGGAAAGTACCGACCGCTCCCGTGATATTCAGATGTACATCAACAGCCCGGGTGGTAGTGTATATGCCGGCCTGGGTATCTATGACACCATGCAGGTGATCAACCCGGATATCGCAACGATCTGTACCGGTATGGCTGCCAGTATGGGCGCCGTATTAATGTGTGCGGGTACACATGGTAAAAGGACCGCTTTACGCCACAGCCGTATTATGATTCACCAGCCGAGCAGCGCTATTGGCGGCCAGGCTACAGATATCGAAGTAACGGTTAAAGAGATCAAAAGAATAAAAGAAAACCTGTATACCATTATCTCTGAGCATACCGGCCAGCCTTTTGAAAAAATCGCTGAAGACAGTATGCGCGATTACTGGATGCTGGCAGAGGAAGCTAAGGCTTATGGTATCGTTGATGAAGTTCTATCAGTAAACCCGAGAAAAGCTAAAAAATCCTAATTAACCTTTTAAAATTGAGCACAATGAATATAGATAAATTGCACCAGCTGAATATCAGAATGGAAGAAGAGGAGGAGGAAGAAGAGGAAAAACCACAAGTGGATAATATCCCGGGAAGTATGTGGGCTAAAAAGCAGGAAGAATTATTCTTTAAGAACCGCAATATATACCTGTGGGGACCTGTAGAAGATAAATCTGCGAAAGATATCGTGAACCGTTTACTCTTACTGGACGCGGACCGTCCCGGTGAAGAGATCAAGTTTTACATTAACAGCCCCGGTGGTGTGGTAACCAGCGGTATGGTGATCCATGATGTGATGAAGATGATCCAGTCGCCGGTAAGCACGATCTGTATGGGTTTAGCGGCGAGTATGGGTTCTATCCTGTTGAGCGCGGGCGAAAAAGGCAAGCGTTTTATTTTCCCGCATGGGGAGGTAATGATTCACCAGCCAAGCCTGGGCGGTTACTTCCGCGGGGTGAGCGCCGACCTGGAAATTCACGCTACGCAGATCCAGAAAACAAAAGAATTGGGTACCAAGATCCTTGCCGAAAACTGTGGCCAGGATTTTGAAAAAGTGAAGCGTGATATGGAACGCGATTACTGGATGGACGCCAAGGAAGCGATCCACTATGGTATCGTGGACGGTATCCTGGAAAAACTATAAGTGTATAACTCATGAGAGTGCGGTTTTTAGTAAAAGGGATGAGCGTTTCCTGAGCATAGCATATTGATGAGCTATCCGCATATAAACATAAAAAATTCAACAAAAAGAAGTAGCTGACCTAAATGGTCAGCTACTTCTTTTTGTTGTGACATATGGAGTCTCTATAATAAACTCAACAGGTTTTGTATAGGAAGACTCTACTGTGTTTATAGTTTGATTACTTTATGTTTGATTACCTTACCCTGGTCATCGCTTATTTCAATGAAATATTGCCCGCTTGATAGTTCGGAAAGGTCAATTTGTAAGGAAGATTTGCCATTGGTATACATTTCTTTTACCTTACTGCCGGTTACATTAATAACACGTATGTAAGTATTATTTACGGCTAAACCATCAATAATCAGTAATGATGCGACCGGGTTGGGATGAATATTAACCTTAGTAGTAGAAGCAAAATCTATTGTACTGATCTGGCTGTAGTTGACTTGGCCTTCATGATCTATTTGTTGCAAGCGGTAAAAGCTTCTGCCAGCTACTGGTGAATGGTCAGTATAGATGTAATCTGCACCCTGGTTGCTGTTTCCGTTCACAAACTTGCTGCTCACAAAGCCAATCGTTGTCCAGTTCCGGCTATTGCTACTCCTCTCAATAGCAAAACCTTTATTATTGTATTCGCCGGCAGTTATCCATACCAGGTCAACGACATTATTGTTCTTATAAGCAATAAAGCTTTTCAGACTAATAGGTAAAGGGGTGCTCCAGTTAAGGGTAAAGGTAGCCGGAGTCGGATCCTGTACTCCAGCCGCATCAAGCATGGCATAACTAAATTCTACGGAGACAGAACCGGCAGTGATTCCCGTGAAGGATAGCAAAGAGGGGTCAAAATTGTTAATGATCATATTTACGGTTACCGGATTGCCATTGTAGAGCATAGTAGCATTAGCCGGTAATTGGGTAATAGCAAGGCTGCCTGTACTTCCGGTAAGTACCCCATCTTCAGGGTCGGTACCGGTACCATCTGTGGATACCTCTCCTTGTGGAATGATACCGCCGGTAGGATAGGCTATGGTCTGCGTTTTATTTTGTGTATCAGGTACGCGCTCTATACCAAAATTAGCTTGAGTGATATTACGACTGACGTTATTCAAAGGAAGAATACCATTAGGGGTACCATCACTTCCGGTACAACCTGCGGTAGCGACACAGTTCTGCTCACCTGTACTCACCCATCCGGCAGGTAAGGTAACGGCAGGTACGGCAGTTTGTCCTACAGTAGCTGTAGCGGTTGTTATATAGAGAGTGTAATTATTGCCGGAAACAACATTGTCAAAACTATAAGTGCCGCCAGCGCTTACAGTACTTACCCCGACTACCTGCCCGGTAGTATTGTCATACAAAATAGCATTTAAACCGCCGGCATTAGTTCCTGTACCATTAATAATAGCTGTTGGTAAATCATTAAGGCCATTTGCGTCATTAAATACATTACCACTAATACTAAGAATAGCCAGTACTCCGAATTCAGATGTGTTGCCGCTGGCATCTATAGTAATGGCGGTAAGCCTATCGCCGGCCCCGAAAGTTGCACCAGATACCAGGCTGAAGGTTTGGTTAGTAAAAGTATTGGTAACCCCTGTTATGCTACCCAGGTACTGTACTCCTTCTCCATGAGCTACACTGCGTGTACAGGAGCCATTGGTCAGCGCGCCGTTCTGATCCCCGTCATCAGCCATTTTATAGAACTGAATGATTTTGGTACCGGCTATACTGCCGCCGGCAACGGGCTCGCTGCCATTGCAGGTACTTACATAACCACTAACGGTCATTGTGCTGCCACTCAATGAATGGCTGGTAATAACAGGATAGTCCAGCAGCAGGTTAGGATTATTGTTCGTTGTTGATCCGTCATTGAGGGTTACGGCATTGTCTGAAAGATCAATAGGCAGTCCTTTGTTACTATAATATACATTTCTTGAAAACCGGTTACCCGTAGTATTATTTAAAACAGTAATACCGGAACGAAACAAGGCGGTTCCGCTATTGGTACCATTATTGGCAATAATATTCGCTTCAATGGCATCATTGGTACCATCATCATTAGAGCCGATACGGTTATTGCTGGAGCCATTATCTTTAATAGCTATACCTCCGCGAGCATTACCCAATGCAGTAGTACCATCAGCGCCCACACCAATATAATTGCCTGCCACAATATTATTTGGCGACGTATTTCTTATATTAAGACCATAACCGTTAGTAGTAGCGGCCAGTACATTTCTTTCCGATACATCATCATCTCCGTCCGCATCGGTACCTATTAATACGTTTGAGGAACCACTGATCTCAACAGCATTGGTACGGTTACCGGTAGCTGGATCCACCGTTGAGCTGCCATTGGGCAGGGGTGCAAGGCCGGTAACGGTTGTACCGATATAGTTTCCTGAAACCTTGTTGCCCGTACCGGAGCAATTTAAATAAGTAACACCGTCTGTTGTGTTACCGGATATAATATTCCGGGCGTTAGCAGCGACAGCGGCAGCCATTGTTGCATCATTAAAACCTATTATAATATTGGAACTATTGATCACTAATATACCGGAAAAAGCCAGTCCTGAAGTGGCAGAGCTTAATCCATTGGGCAGGGCTGCAATACCGTTTTTATCCGTACCTATATAATTGCCAGCCACCGTAATAGAGTTAGCATCCGTAATATCTAAGCCATTACCAAAATTCCCGGAAATGACGTTTCTTTCCAAGTCGTCTGAAGTGCCATCCCCATTGGTACCAACGAAGGACATGGCTGCAGTACTATTGAATGGCGCAACAAGTGTTATACCTGAATTACCTGCGATAGGAACGGTACCGGTAGTAAGTATGCCATTAGGTGCAGCAGTAATACCATCTGCTTCAATGCCAATATAGTTACCGGATATTCTCAAGTTGGAATAGGTATAGCTATGTCCGGATACTCCTACCTGTATTCCACTTCCTCCATTAGTAGCATGGGATGCTCGGGATATGACATTACCTTCATTGGCATCATTGTTGCCATCACCATTGGTACCAATGGTGACATTGGTAATGACAGCGGCTCCCGTTCCCTGGTAGTTACCGATCAGGATATTATCATTAGTCACATAGTCTGCACTTGCCGGGCTTGCTCCACTGGCTAACACGCCAATGTAGTTGCCCCATATGTGAACGTTGCCGGCCTGCTGCTGTATCTGTACAGGAGTACTTTCGGAAGTATTATAAATAGAAATACCGCTTAGGGAGCTACCATCAGCATTATTGTTAAACCGTATAATACCATCTCCAAATCCCGTACGGTCTGCAGGCAAGCTGGTTACGTCATTGCAATTGATCTGTATCATAATCGTACGGCTACCAATAGGCCCCTGAGCGGCTCCGGGCTGCGAATAGCCCTGTATAGAAACAGGATCAGCAATAATAGGTAAAAAGGCAGAGAGCACTATGGTCTTCACGCTCACACCTCCGGCAATGTTAAAAGTTATAATGTCAGTTCCCGCACTGGCATTGGCATCAACGATGGCCTGGCGCAAGGTACCGGTACCCGCATTTGCCGCAGGGTTTGTGCCGCCGTTATCACCGGTATTGGTAACGGTAAATGTAGCTGCCACCGCAGTTGTTGATAGTAATAATGTACCTGCTAATGTAAGCAATGCGCCATATAGGTGTTGCCGCAATTTAGGAAAAGCCTTAAAAGATTTTTTTTGCTGCATGTGATATGGCAAGCTGAAAAAATTTCTGAATGACTCAGGATTAAGTACTTTTTGGGGATCGTAAGGTAAAATTTGTTTCATTTGTATATATTTTTATATGTTGCAAACGTAGATTTTTTTAATGTGTATTTATTTTTTTGCAGGATAAGTTTACTTAATAAGATGTTAAACATGGATTAATTTTGTTTGTTTTATTGATGTTATACAAATAAAGTTAGGAATTTTTCATGTAGATTTATTTTATGTGTAACAACTTGAGTTTTCAATTGAACTTCTACTATACTTGTGCCGGATAGGGCAGCTCAATGGAGCGCCCGGCTGTAAGTATAAAAATGTGAAAAAGGAAATGCGATATCTGGAAAAGCAAATGATTTGTCTGAGTATTGAACAGGTCAAAACCACTGCTGTGGGAAAGAGTACAAGTGTGAAAAGATAAAAACAATAAGGGACTGCCCTCTATATTGTGGACAGCCCCCTGGTATTCAATCTTTAGAATTATTTATCTAAGCAATTTAAAGGTCTTTACCTTATCCTTACCGGATACTTTTAAATAATAAATCCCGGCAGCTTCCTGTTGCAGGTCCAGCTTAAAGTTGCTGTTAGCCGCATTTTTCGTTACCTGTCTGCTCAGGATGGTTTTTCCTAAAATATCAAAAAGCTGCAGCTGGTACGTACCATTTTCTGAATTGCCCAGGTCCACATGCAGCATTGCATTACCAACGGGGTTAGGATGAATTGTCACCTCAAAATTGTTTACCTGCTGGTTAGTCAGCATGCGGACATCCGATAACTGGTTTGACCCGTCATAAGAAGCAATCCTTAAACGGTAGAAAACCTGTTTTACATTTAATGCGGCAAATTGCAGGTCTTCTACCTCATAGCTATTTTCTGCCAGTTTGTTGAATGCAAGAAAAGCGGTGCTTGAGATCGGCCCGAATTGCCTGCCATCTTCACTCCGCTCCAGGATGTACTGGCCGGCATCATGATCTTCTATAGCCTTCCAGCTCAGTAAGGCTGTATTTTTAGCCGTTTTACGGGCCTCGAAAGACAATAAATGTGTAGGGGTAGGCGTGGTGATGGTTACAGATTTACTATTAGCGGAAAGCTGGGCGCATAGACCGCCGGTTTGATTCAGGCAGGCAGTTTGTAATGCAGTAAAGCTGCCGTTTTCATAAGCGCCCAGGCCGGCCAGCGTGCTTGAAGTAGACAATCCATAAACCGTATAGCTGCCCACAGGGTAATCAATAGCGGAACGCATATCCGGATCGGTAACGATCTTATGGACCAGGTTCCCGGTATTATTGACGATTACGTAGAAATAGTTCAGGCCGGGGTTGGCAATACCGGTATTGAAAGTAGCACCGGCCGGTACGTTCACATTCATATTATAGGTAACCGGGTAAGTTGTAGGGCTAAATGTAGAAAGCAATAATGTATATTTTTGGTCTTTGCACATTGTGATGGTGAAAGGGCCGCCACCTAAACTTCCACCTGTATAGGTGTAAAAGGAACCCAGGATTCCGCTACACTTATTGACTGGATTATAATCTCCGGAATAAACTTTAATTACCGTACTATTGCCCGGATCGTTAAAGGTATAGTTACCCGTATGAGAAGGATAAACAGTGATCGTCTTATACTTGATAGCATTGCTGAAATCAGTGCAGGAACTCATAGTATTATCAGGTAGTGTAAGATTGTCGTCAATATCGGAAGCCAGGATCTGGCCGCTTACCGGAATGGCGACTGTGCCGGCACCGAAAGCCGGGTTAAGACTCAGGTCGAGGTTCTGGCTGTTGGTAGGTTCACTGATCGCATTATCCGGCGCAAATGTGGTACCGTTGGCGAGGCAGCCCGAGCTGATGTCAATTTTTGCCCTGTTGATGTTGAAATAAATATTACCTAAAGCTTCGATCATAAAGCGACCGTCGCAGGTAGGCAGGTTGGGCACCAGGATGGTTTCTGTACCATCATTGGCGGTGCTGTTGCTGATGATGTGGGGAAATGTTTTACCGCCATCTGTTGAAAACAGGATCCGGATATTGGCTGTAGGCACACAGGCTGCCGCGGTATTCCAGTTTAGTGTAACTGTATTGGTTCCATTAGCAGTAAGCGAGGTAGCGGTATTCAGGTTAGTAAATGCGAAAGCCCCGCAATTCTGGGTGTTAACAACAAAGTTTTCCTGGGCTACACAGCCCGCTTCATCCCTGTTATCTCTTACTACAGCCCTGAAATTCATCGTGCGGGCTACCGTAGGTAAAACTTCGAAGTTACCGTTACTGGTCCCGGTTAATACTCCTAAAGAAGGAAAATAACGCGTATTGGCTGTAGCTGGATACATAGAGCGGAATAAAGGCCCTGAGGTAGCGGTAGGACTGGGCAAAGTGCTGATACCACTGCCGCCGTACGGGTCCATCTGGTCAAAGGCGTAAGTCAATACATCTGTTCCGTCGGTAGCAGTTACACTCAGTTTAAAGGGAGTGCTATGCGGGATATTAAAAGTATTGCCTGCCGTGCTGGTTACGGGGCTGGCGTTCCCGCTGGCACTATTGGAGGAGCAGGTAGCCGTCGCCAGTTTGGTGATGATCTGGCCGATATTGCCGGCATGGAAATAATCATCGGAAGCATTTTGATAAGCCAGCCCGGTACATACTCCGGCATAAGCCATCAGGGAAGAGCCACCACCGGTTTCCCAGGAGCTGGCTGCGGTATAGTTACTACCGCATTGCCCCGTATTGGCAGACATGGTATGGGTGGCGCCAAACTGGTGACCTATTTCATGTGCTACTACATTATCAAAGCCATAACCTGTAGAGCCCGTGCTGAGCCCGGCAGCGGAGCCGCCTTTTATGCTGTTGTTACAGACACCGTTCAGGTAAGCGATACCACCGCCCCAGCCGGCGCCCTCGCCAAATACTATGCCTACGTCGAATGCACCGGTACCCGGGTTACTGTTAAATACATTAATCGCTTCTGTCAAAGTTGCCGTGCCGTTAAGACCTGCAGCAAAAGGGTCTGTGGAAGGGTCGGTGTAAATGAGCGCGTTATTGGTCACCAGCTGGAACCTTACAGTTACATCTCTTTCAAAGATCTCGCTCACATTATTTACGGAGTTGGTAAGCCGTATAGTGGCATTTGCCTGGCCTCCTGCCCCGACCGTATACTCCCCGGTTGTGGTTACCGCCATGCGATAGGTACGTACCAGGCAGTCGCCATAAGTAGCAAAAAAGCGCTGGCCAGGTACAGGGGGAACGGTACCTTCAAGATGCGGTTCATCTTCTGTAAGACATAAGGGTATATTATCAGCTGTCAGCTTAATATCTTTGCTGTAATAAGCCACAAGCACCTCAGGTTGTCTGGGGTCCAAAGGTTCAAAATACCAGGTTTTGCCGCTGGCGGTTTCCCGGATTTTACCCATAAAGCCCATCGGGCTCAGGGTAAACCGGATCGTAAATGCCCCGTCCGCTGAAATTCCTTTGAGTGCCTTAAGGTCGGGATTAGCTTTTTGAAATTCATCGGAAAGCAGGCCACTGTTCCTGGTTTTAAAATCAATGATCCTGCCATCGGGCAAAGGAATAGAAATATTATTCAGTGCCTCTTTTGAGGCCAGAACCTGTTGTACATCCTGCTCAAACAGCTTAAAGCTGTTGAATTTATTAAAGGCAGCCTGTAAAACTTTCTGGTTTTCTGCAGGTTTAAACTCCTTTAAGGGATTGAAAAACTGTGATTGCGCCAACAAAGGTTGTGTACTCAATATAACCAGGGCACCGAGGCAGAGTTTGTATAGTCGATTCATATTTGTCAACTGTTTGTTAACAAATATAAACTATGTGTCAGGTTTTTTATAATAAAACGACACTATTTTATGGAAAGGGCGGAAAGTTTACAATTTGCTCATTTTGGTGAAGAAACACAGCAGCTGCAGCAAGCTTTAAAATTAAAATGAATAAGGAACCTTTGGCTGTATAAGTGGATTTCATTATTATTGAACCAAAACCTTAATTAGTTTAAATGAAAAGAATTATTAGTGCTTTCCGCAGCCTTGTATTGTTAACCTGTTTGTTGTTGAGTTCCGGAACTTTTGCAAAAAAGGATTTGGTTAAAATAGCGGTCGAAATTGAGGCGGAGGGTAAAATGTTGTATTGTTTGGAGCAGGCATCCTGGCACGGGACTGATTTATTCATGGAGAAATATACATACAGTGATAATATCGGGGGCTATTTTTCTTATATAGACCAGGATACGCCTAAATGTATTTTTATTTCCAAAACCTCAATTCCC
Source organism: Taibaiella sp. (assembly GCA_016786705.1). GTDB lineage: Bacteria > Bacteroidota > Bacteroidia > Chitinophagales > Chitinophagaceae > Edaphocola. The sequence goes on along the minus strand of JAEUVV010000006.1, from coordinate 366,287 downwards.
GAGGTGATTGGGACCATTATTTTCAATAAAGATTTTGATCTTCAGCAGGCAAAAGTGATTATGTCTGGTAGGGCATTGACTTCGACGGAACAGGATATTTTTGAGTTGAGAAAAGCCGCAATTCATGCCATAGAGACAGAGGCATTTGAAATGCATTATTTTAATAATACTAATCCTAATATTATTCCTGTTATTCAGGGAAAAGAAAGAAAAGTATATATTTTAACTGGGCCAAAGAATCCTGGTGTTGTTATTTTCGGTAATGATTACTTATTAAATTTTGATGAAAAAAATGTATTTAAATCTGCTAAACAATTACACCAAAATATTATTCCTGTGGAATATGAAGAAGGCGTAGTAACTACAATAAGTGCACATAACCATAATCCTGAAACCGGAGATTTTATGACTGCAACAGATATTTGTACCTTGATGTTATATGGGGATATAGCAGGCTGGAAGCAACATTACGTAATCTCGAAAAAATATTTTAATATTTGGAATGTAGAAAATCGAAAGCTATTAATATTGCCTAAAGAAATGATGAACAAAATTCTGAAAGATATAGATAAGTAATTTACTTAACCCGGTAATGCCCGGTGATTTTGTAATCAAATAATACATCTTCTTCAACCTGGCCGCCGCCGATGTTGTGCACGATCTTATAGTGGCTTTTATCGTGATTGGCATTATTACTCACGACTCCTATATGGGTCATGCCATTGCTCAATACCCAGGTCACGATATCGCCGGGCAGGTAATCCTGGCCTTCCCGGGTTACAGGCTGGCTATATCCTTTACGCTCAAAGTATTTCATGAGGTTGGGGACCCGCCTGTGATCTATATTTTTATCGGCCGATTTAAGGCCCCATGTTTTGGGGTATAAAGAAAAGTTTTTCTTCATATCCTCATGTACTTCTTTTTGCAGGTCAATGTCCAGTTTGCGAAGACTTCGAATCACCACATCGGTACAAACACCTGTGCCGGGTGGAACATCACCGCCGGGATAACTCAAGACTACATAGTCGGGGGTATACCGTACTGTAGGGTCTACTATGGATACGGCCGCCTGCGCTAATTTTTCCCCGAAGCTCCCAGCTTCGGGCAAGTTTCTCGTTTGTGATGCTGTGTTCGCCTGTGCCGTTACCTGTTGTTCCTTCCCGGATACCGCCGATTGTGATTCTGCGGTATTGCTGCAGGCGCCCATAGCGCCCAGCAGTAAAAAAGCAATTATATTTGCAAAGGTGGTCTGCTTCATTTTTAGTTAAACGCTGTTTGTGCAGCATTCCATAAAAGTAAATCTTTTTCAGCTACATGTCCTCGAATATTCATCTGCGTTCCCTAATGCCGGAGTTTTTTAAATTATCAAAAACGACCGTGATCAAAGGCATGCAATGTGAGCGCTATCTATACCTGCTCAAGCATAAGCCGAAAGAAAAGACCCCGCATGATGCGCTTACCCTGCAAAAGTTTGCCTCCGGTAAAAGCTTTGAAGCTACGTTTAAGGAAACTTTTCCTGGTGGATTAGCTGTAGATCATATCCTGGGGAAAGATATTTATGCTATCGGCTCCTCATTTACCAAAGCTGTTTTTGAACAAAAACAGGCGGCCACTTTATTCGAGGCCTGTTTTTTGTACCGGCAGACCTTAATCATGACCGATGTTTGCCGGCTGCATGAGGATGGTAGTTTTGATGTCTATGAGGTGAAGAACGGGACAGCGGTGAAAGAGGCATTTATAAGGGATATGGCTATCCAGTATTATGTGATCAAAAACGCCCGGCCGGGTTTAGCTCATTTTTACCTGGTATTGAATGACGGGGAGGATGGCTTCCTCATAAAAGACATGGCCGAAGAGCTGGAAACAGAGCTAAGCCGTTTTGAAGAACTGATACCCAGGCTTTTAGCAAGCCTGATCCAGGCCGAAGAGCCGGCAGTGGCTATGGGGGAGCAATGCCACAGACCCTATGACTGTGAGTACATTGCCTATTGTACTAAGAAAAAATAATTAATTGACATAGCGGATTTTACATTACAATGCGAATATGTTATATTTGCAGCATTAAATTTTCAAAATCCGTAAAAATGAATTTACACGAATATCAGGCTAAAGAACTTTTAGGAAAATACAATGTTCCCACCCAGACTGGCGTTGCGGTATCAACCCCGGAAGAAGCAGTAGCGGCTTATAAGAAAATCGCAGAAGAATCCGGAAGCAAATTTGCAGTGATCAAAGCGCAGATTCATGCCGGTGGCCGTGGTAAAGGTACCATGAAAGAAGTTCCTGCCCAACACGGTGTACAGGTAGTGAAGAGCGAAGAGCAGGTAGGGGAAGTTGCTAAAAACATCCTGGGTAATACATTGGTTACGATCCAGACAGGTGAAGCCGGTAAAGTAGTAAACAAAATATATGTAGCTAAAGATATGTATTATGATGGCCCTTCTGAGCGCCAGGAATTCTACTTATCTATCCTTCTGGACCGCGCTACCAAGCAAAACGTGGTAATGTATTCTACAGAAGGTGGTATGGATATCGAAGATGTAGCGCACAATACGCCTGAAAAAATTTATAAAGAGTTTGTAAAACCTGGTTATTCTTTACAGGGCTTCCAGGCACGTAATATCGCTTTTAACTTAGGCCTGACCGGTGAAGCGCAAAAAAACATGATCAAATTCGTTACTAACTTATACAATGCTTACGTAGGTCTGGATTGTGAAATGTTAGAGATCAACCCATTGTTCAAAGCTTCTGATGACCAGATCCTGGCAGTAGACTGTAAAATGGGCTTAGACGAAAACGCATTGATCCGTCATAAAGACCTCGCCGCGTTAAGAGATAAATCTGAAGAAGATCCTACAGAAGTAGAAGCAGGCGAGTTCAACCTGAACTATGTAAAATTAGATGGTAATGTAGGTTGTATGGTAAACGGTGCCGGCCTGGCAATGGCTACCATGGATATGATCAAATTAGCGGGTGGTGAGCCGGCTAACTTCCTGGATGTTGGGGGTACTGCGAATGCGCAAACAGTAGAAGCAGGTTTCCGTATCATCATGAAAGATCCAAACGTAAAAGCGATCCTGATCAATATCTTCGGTGGTATCGTTCGTTGTGACCGTGTTGCTGCCGGTGTGATCGAAGCGTACAAAAACTTAGGCAATATCGAAATTCCGATCATCGTACGTTTACAAGGTACTAATGCTCCGGAAGCGAAAAAACTGATCGAAGAGTCTGGTTTAAAAGTACAATCTGCGATCCTGTTAAGCGAAGCTGCTGACCTGGTTCAGAAAGCCGTACAAGGATAAATCAAAGATAAAAAATAGGAATACTAGCAGAAATGGAGCGCTTCAACAGGGGCGCTCCATTCTTTTTTGGTGATGGGGTCAAAAATAGCGGGGATTATATGAGTATAAAGTTATTTATAGCCGCGTAAATCAGGATAGAACTTAAGCTTTGTAGAAGAGTGATTTAAAAGCAGCTGACTCTTGAGACAGCTACTTTTAAGTGCTGTACCGAACATTTAGATTAATGCTTGGGTTATTCATCCTTTAGCTCTTTTGTCAGGGATAAAGTATCAAAGTTCGAATCTTTTGAATGAAAATTTGAGATAAGCAATGATATTAATAAACATTTAAACTGGCTTTAAAAGAGGAGCTATATATAGCAATCAATACAATATTATAAACAAGCCCTTGTACCACACTACACCCAAAGAAGTTTAAACATTTCCATATTATTGATAGCTAACAATTACAGTCCCATAGTAAAATATTCTACACCTATAAAACTGATGTAACCAGTGCTGCTATTGTAAGAATATTCTCCAGCAAGAAGTAATAATTAAAGTAGGATTAATTTAGCAGGCAGTAATGTAGCCATTTTTTTCTAACTCTTTTTTAGGATTCTTGTACCAGCATATAATGATTGGACTTTCAAAAGGCCATTCATGAGTAATTCAAGTTTAGTTCGTTGATAAACATCTTATCACTTAGTATTAAACTGATCGATTCTATATTTTTAATGTTTTTAGCTTGCTCTAACCACTCAGGCCTTATAAAGTCAATATCTCTGTCAAAATTATTCTCGAGCACTTGCTCTTTAATACTGATTGCAAGTGCAACAAAACTATTTATAAAATTATCTCTATACTTTTCAAATAACGGACTGGCAGGAAAATGAAAGTTAATTCCTGTTTTTTGGGAGAGGGTCATGATTATTTCTACATCTTCAGGACCTTCTATGATGAGTTCGTCATAATCGGGCATTTTTACCCTTTTGTCATTTTCATTTAACCCTAATGCATAGCCGATTTTACCTAAAAGGTAAGTATTGCAATCGTAGCAATGCTCATTATATTCCGATAGGATTTTATAGGTAAATGTGTCGCTAAAAATAATATTTGGATTTTTTGTCCACCATAAAGCATAATCATTGTATTTCCTTTGTGCTCTTGATTGGTCGCTTTTAAGCTTTAAACTTTCTTTTTGCAATCCTATGTAAGGAAGTGCTACAGATGCTGACTCATTTACCATATCAGGGTTTTCAATACAATAGTAAATTAAATCCTTAAAATCATTTTCTATGAACTTTTCCCTGAGTCTATGGATAAACGTCATAGATGTAGGTCTTGTGAATAAAAAAACTGCGTACTTTTCGTAATTATCTATCACAATGCCATTAGTCCTTATTATTCCTTTATCTAAAAGTTTGTGAATAGCACAAGAAGTTGCATATTGTTCCTTGGAGTCAAGAAGTCCTTCAGCATATGATGAGATGATTTTTTTACCCACTTTTTCTGATAAATTTTGATTGATATTACCAAGTAACACTAAAGAATTAACCATGAACATACGCTTGTCAGCTATTATGTCATCTCTTTTCTCATCAAAATTTTGAGTGAAATCTGTATTGCTTTCCAAAAATTCATCGGTAATAATACCCCAATGAATTGGTGCGTTCGTAAAAAATGGATTTCCCCTTTTTGGTTCAATTTGTTTTTTTTTAATTCTTGGAGGGGTAGAAGAATTTTGTTCTCTTTTTAATCCAAATAATTTAGAAAAGAAGTTCATATTACCTTAGCGTTATAAATTATTATGTTCATTATATCGGTTGATCCTGCTATATTAGTGCTCAATGTTTTGGCTTATCGGCGGATTTCGGGGTACAAGGCTGTCAATAAACCACAACAATGATACATGGTAAAATGTTCAATATCCAGGTCGCCTTCGATTACCACCAATGCCCTATTGCGTGCTACCCTCCTGTTTTTCCTGTCTGTTTTCAGTCATCTATCATGGTTTTTGCCCCGAACTACCTGTTGTACGTAAGGATAGCAGTACGGTCAGTATAGCATATCTCTTACATTTTTATTTTTAAGGTTAGCAATCGTTAAAAATTCATTCCGGAGAGGCCTCTTCTACAGGGGGATGAATTAATACAAATATCTATATCAATTATAAAACCGGGCACCTGTAATGAGTATATGCCCGGTTGGAGGGTTTAAGTGCACCTATCTGCGGATAAGTGCACCGGAAGATTATGGCTTAAATTTTAAAGCGATCAATGGTCCATCAGGAAAATTGCTGCAGCATATACAGGAAATCATCTCTTTTTCGCTGCGATACAGGCAACTCTGATTGATCACTCATATAAACTATACCTCCCCTGCCGCGTTGGTATCGCTCTACATATTTCAGGTTGATGAGATGATGATGATGGATGCGCACAAAGCCCTGGTCTTTCAGTATAGTTTCATAATAACCCAGCGTTTTGCAGATGAGGATTTTATTCCTTGTATGAAAATAAAAAAGGGTATAATTCCCTTCAGCCTCGCAGCGGACAATTTCCCGGATATCCACGTAGATAAAGCCATCCAGTACGGGTAAAGCAAGCCTTTGCTCCTGCTGCCGGGACTGTATTACCTGGAACAATTCTTTTATTGCTCCGGAAGGAGGGGTAGCTGCCGATTCTTTTGCCCTATTAACGGCATTGACCAGGGTCTCAATATGTATCGGTTTTAAAATATAGTCAAAAGCATGTTTGCGGATTGCCTGGATGGCATATTCATCATGTGCTGTTACAAAGATGGTTTTATAAGTTTCCTGCACCCCGGTATGGTCTAAGAGCTCAAAACCACTTTCCCCTGAAAGATTGATATCCAGGAAAATCAACCAGGGATTATGTGCTTTAATAAGGGCGGCAGCTGCTGAAACAGAAGCAGCTTCAGCAAGTACGCTCACTTCCGGGCAGTACTTTTGGAGATAGTGTTTCAGGGTATCTCGCCCGTCCTTTTCATCATCAATGATAATCGCAGTAAGTTTAGTGTTCATTATTGTTGATCTTTTTTGGAATATGCAATAGGATTAATGTTCCGGAGGTCCCCGGATTATTTTCGCCCCGGTCCTCTATCTTCAGTTTTATATCTGTATGGTACATCAGGTTTATAGTATCAATACGCTGCCTGTTTATCGACAGCCCCAAAGACCGGTGACCCGGTTTGCGATACATAGCTGATTGCTTCATCCCTATACCATTATCTTCGATCCGGCAGAGCAGTACATTACTTTCGAGGCAGAACTGTAGTTTTAATACCGGGTCTTCCCGGAGCAGGTCTTCCCGGAATCCGTGATTTATGGCATTCTCCACATAGGGTTGAAGCAGCATAGCAGGTATAAGGGTATGATGGAGGTCGATCTGGCTTTCCACGCTAAGTTCATACCTGAAAGCATTTTTAAAACGCATTTGCTCCAGCTTTATGTATAATTCCAGTGTTTCAATCTCTTCTTTAAGGCTCAGCCAGTGTGCCTTGGAATATTCCAGAGTACGGCGTATAAGCTGCGCAAAAATGTTCATATAGTTATTGGCAGTAAGTTCATCTGACCGGGTATAATAATACTGGATAGAATTAAGGGCATTAAAGATGAAATGAGGATTGATCTGTGCTCTCAGCGCCTGCATTTCTAAGGTTGCCATATCCTGTATCTGCTTGTTCTTCTCCCGCGCCCTGCGCCGGATATAATTTACTTTACGGCGGTAGGCAAAGTATAAGATCAATACCGATATGATGATAAGAGCGATCAGAAACCATGCCTGTCCCCACCAGGGAGCCGCTATATAGATGCTTATTACTGCCGGACTCTTGCCCCATGAACCGGATTGCCCCAATCTCGCCCACACGCTCAACCGGTATTTCCCGGGACTGAGTCCGCTTAACCTGATTGCTTCCAGACTTGTATACATGGTATCGGAGGTACTCCCTTCCAGTAAGTATTTGTATTGAACATTTCCTCCGCTTCCAAATGCGATAGCTGTGTAAGCTACCTGCAGATCATTCCGGTTATAAGGAAGACGCAGGGTTTGGGGTGCATAGTAAACAGAATCGCCGACCGTAACGGTATGAATATATACATGGTCCGGCCTGAAGTTATGGTCCGGCATATAGCTGTAAGGCATTATGGTAATACCCTCGTCAGTTGCAAGGAATATACGTCCAGAATCAACAGCGATATCATTTATTTTTGTTGGAGGTAGCCCATTAGCTGTGCTGTAGGTATATATTTTCGGCATTAAAATATTCTGAATGGATATACGGTCTAAACCATTATCTGTACACAACCAAACAGTATTGGTATGGTCCGCGATTACTTTCTCGCAGGTATTACTGCTCAATCCCTCTGCTGTAGTGATACGAGATAAACGGTCGTCTTTAAGTAAAAATAGCCCTTCTTTATGAGTGGCGATGAGCAGGGTCTGATCATTACTTACAAACAACCCCGTAATACGGCTTTTGCTTAGGGTACTGTCCCGCTTAAAATCAAATACTCGTTCTTTATCGATATAGCGAAGTCCCTGAAGTGTGCCTAACCAGATACGTCCTCCCCTGTCTTTGGCAATTGCAGTTACCCTGCTGTTGAAGATCTTCTGCATTTGATTATGCGCTATATCATAGCGGACCGCTCCAACGGTGGTTCCAAATAAGCACTCATTATCTGCTAGCCAGCTGCCTTTATAGGATAATTGATCAATCAGATGCCGGGCCCCGTTGCTATAGAGAAATACACCCTGATGGCTACCGATGATATAACTGGCAGTCCCTTTTTTATAGACAAATTTTATGGTATTGTATTTATCGGGATCAAAAATACTAATGTTACTGATCTTATTACCCTGAATACAATCAAAGCTACCATCATGGTAGCCGGCAAATAGCATACCGGACTGTAGGGAAAGGGAAGCGACTTCATTATGTTTTAAGCCTGAAGCCTTAGTGTAAGTACTGAACGTAAGATTCCGGTAAAGGTATACACCATAAGCGATGGAGATCAGCCAGGTATTACCCTCTTTGTCTTTAAGGAGTTTGGTAAATGGGATTGCTTTCCGGAAAACAGACGGGGACAAATTACCGGTTGCTGTGTCAAAATTAAAGATACCTCTTTCGGTAAGACACATGAGTTGGCCGTCATAAACGGTAAGTCCATATAGCCGGTCCCTGTACTGCCACTTTGCCTGTAGGGTTAAACTCGTATCATGGATGGAAAAGCAACTGATCCGGGAATGGTATAATTTTTCATAACCGGTTAAATATAGCTTCCCTTTAAAAAATGTAGCGTAATGAAAATCGTAATGAAGGAGGGGTTTAAATTGCCCGTTTTTATACAGATAGAATGATTTATCTGCAATAAAATATTGCTGTCCTTTATACGGGATGACGGGGCCGGGTCTTTTAAGATTAATGCCGGATGCAAAAGGTATGATCGTGTCTTTGCCAATCCTGGCCAGCTGGTTACCGGAAAAGTAATCATTTCCCTGCCATTTTATTAATGAAGTATACTTAATACCTTTTTTAACCAGCATACTGCATAAGGCATCATTTTGCGCAGAGTAGATCTTCCCGTCTTTTATATAAGAGGGTTGCTCGTTATAGGAGACGAGCCAAAGCCTGTTATAAGTATCTTCTGCAAGATTAAGTATGTCATTGTCCGGCAGGCCGTCTTTGATAGAATAGTTGTGGAAAGTGCGGCCATCAAACTGGCTGATGCCTTTATTTGTTGCCAGCCAGATATAACCCTTTGTATCCTGGTATATATCATAGATTACATTACTGGGGAGCCCGTCCTTTTGAGTGTAATGGGTCATTAGCGCATCCTGTGCCGTACCGGGCTTCCCCCACAAACAAATAAATAACAGCACAATCGTAAACCGGAAAATCAGAAGAGCAGAAGAATATGTATTTAAACGGGTATTGACACCCTGCTGAACAAAATGTTTTAGGGAGGAAGGCATAGTTAAAGGATTGGAAAACTAAAGATACTTATTCATGACTATTATTCGCTTTTTAAACGACTTCATTTTTTACAGGTCAATTTCATTTAGTTATATTTGAAAGAAGATTTATACACTTTAATGGAAACAATTTTTATGAAACAAGTATTTTTAATAGCCGCATTCCTGATTTTGGGAGTCCATTTGACTTGTGCACAGGATAAGGTGATCAGGTGGGCAAATGACTCCCTGGTAATACTGAATTTTGATACTGTAATGCGGCAAACGGGTAATAAACTTGAAGGTACTTTGGAACTAAAACGTTCCAGAAAAAAAGTTGTTTATGAAATTAAAAATGGTTTTATTCAGTCCAGGTATACATTTAGTCTTGATGGATTAAAGACGGAAGAAATGCATTTCAAAAATGGAGAACCTGATGGAAAGTATAAACTTTGGGATGATTACAAGGGCACGCTTATTACTGAAGGGTATTATAAAAACGGATTAAAGGACAGCAATTGGGTATTCTATCATTATAATGGAAAGAAGCAATTAGAAGGAAGACTTCTAGCAGATTCCTCAAGTCTTATAGATGGGTTTGAGTATGAAAGAGCTTCAGTACATGAAGGTGGAGAGATTTGGATTGAAAGAATTTTAACAACCGGACATTCGCCGTTCGATGGCGATTGGATGGTATATGATGAAGAGGGTAACAAGATCCAAACCCTAAGGTTTCGTAAGGGGGTTTTGGTAGGATTTTTTTTCCCAAAATCGTATTAAGAGTAATTTTTAGCAGACGCCATCCATAATATTTATGAAATACTATTTTATATATTTCCTAGCGCTACTTTTATGCTCCTGTACAAACATCAGTGATCAAAAACAAAATAATCAGGCTGCGCTAAGCACTTCAAATAAAGAGCAAAATATCCGGCACATCATTTACCTGCATGGCCGCATCGTTGAACTGCAGGGTAAAGCAGCCTTTAGCGAAGAATATGGCAGATATGAACTAGACAGCATCCTGGATGCTTTAAAGGAAGGAAATGCCAAAGTATATTGCGAATTGCGCCCGGAAAATACCGAGGTGCCAGCCTATGCACAAAAATTATCCCGGATGATTGACAGCATGGTCAGTACCGGTATATCGCCGCAAGCTATCAGCGTGATCGGCGCCTCGAAAGGCGCTCTTATTGCTGCCAGCACTTCCAGTATCAACCAGCAGCCGGTCAATTATATATTGATGGGCGGCAATAACAGTACGATAGAGCAACAAAACGACTGGCATTTCCATGGCCGGGTCTTGTGTATTTATGACCCTTCCGATACTATCGCCGGTAAAAATTATGACTATTGGGAAGCACGCGCTCCAGAAGTAAAAGCGTTTAAGCAGATCAAGCTCAGTGAAAACCTGGGACATGGATTTTTGTATCGCCCGCTGCCTTCATGGACGGTTCCGGCATTAAAATGGGCCCGAAATGAAAGTCTTTAAGGTTATTAACAACTATTTAATTAGTACCCGGTTCCTGGTAAGCAAGATGAATAATACCTGCTCGCGGCCATTATTTAAGTAAATATTTATACATTTTTCTTTAATCGTATAAGTTATGATCTTCAATATTTTCAAGAGGAAATGAAGCATAATTTTCATTGTGCCATGAGCGGCCGGTGCTTAACACTTAATTAGGCGTTTTTTTATAAATTTGAAGCTTCAGTCTAAAACAAAAAACAACAAAAAGCAAAAACAAAAATTTATGAAAAAATTGGTTTTAAGCTGCTTTATGGCAGCATGCTGTGTAGGTGCGGCACAGGCACAAAAAATTAACCTCGGAAAAGCGGCAAACGCGGCCTCAAAAGGCGTTGGCGCCCTTTCTTTCTCCAATGCCGATGCGATAAAGTTGTCTAAAGAAGCGGTTGAGTGGATGGACAATAATAATAAAGTCGCAGGACCTAAAGATCCCTATACTATTCGCCTGAACCGCCTGTTTGGCAAACATAAAAGCCAGGACGGTTTAACCTTGAATTATAAAGTTTACCTGGTAAAAGACATTAATGCCTTTGCCTGTGCGGACGGTAGCGTAAGGGTATTTTCTTCCCTAATGGACATTATGACCGACGACGAATTATTGTCGATCATCGGCCATGAAATAGGCCACGTGAAAAATGAAGATACTAAAGACGCTATGAAGAGCGCTTACCTGAAAGCGGCTGCGGTTGATGCGGCTTCGTCTGCTTCAAGTACGGTACAAACATTATCAGAAAGCCAACTGGGTAAAATGGCTAATGCCATGCTGGATGCTTCTCACAGCCGTAAGCAGGAATCAGAGGCGGATGAATATGCCTATGATTTTATGAAAAAGAACGGTTATAATGTTATGGGCGCTTATACTGCGTTTAAAAAATTAGCGCTTTTAGCCGGCGGTGCTACCAAGCAAAGCGGTTATGAAAAAATGCTGAACTCTCACCCGGATAGCGACAAGCGTGCTGAAGTAGTGAAAAAGAAAGCGCAAAAAGATGGCACCTGGAAAGATCCGGGTACGGTTGAATTACCTAAAACAAAGCTGACCAAGTAATTGGGCACATAATACGGAAAGCTACTCTTCACCAGGGTAGCTTTTTTGTTGCAGGAATACTTCATTGGAGGCACATTGCTTATTTTTAAAGTAGCTTTGCCGGCAAAAAAATGAAAGACCCCAAATCGCTGACTTCAGTAGCCGAATTTCATACCACCTTTCAACATCCTATATTAGCGGCCCCGGCAATCCCTTCCGAAGCCAGGAGCCAGCTCCGCGTTGCTTTACTGGCAGAAGAATTAAAAGAGCTGGAAGCGGCTATAAAAGATAATAATATAGTGGAAGTGGCAGATGCGCTTTGCGACCTGCAGTATGTGCTTTCCGGTGCTATACTTGAATTCGGGCTACAGGATAAATTTGCCGCATTGTTTGAAGAAGTGCAACGTTCCAATATGAGTAAAGCCTGTAAAAGTAAGGAAGAAGCCGAGGCTACAATGAAACATTATTTTGATAAAGACGGAACAGAAAGTTATTTTGAAGAAAAGGACGGCCTGTTCCTGGTGTACCGCAAAAGCGATCATAAAACGCTTAAATCCATAGCTTACTCCCCGGCCGATCTTCAATCGATCCTGGAAGGATAAGGATATTATAACTAGAAAGCTGCTTAAAACCAGGATGTCGAAAACGCTAAAATTCTTGTCACATTGAGCTTGTCGACATGCGGCAAGAATTAAAGCTCAAATTTGTCTATCCTTCGATAAACTCAGGATGATCAATTTGGTAACCTTTTTTAGGCAACCTCTTTTAATTATACGAGGATTAGAAAATACTGGAGTCGCTTTTGGTTTTCGTCATTGCTTCCCGTACATCGCCGTAAAAAGAATTAAATGCTTCTTTTTGGGTCGATTTATAAATTGCTTTTGCCGCGAGCAATACCAGAAGAATCCACAAAGCGCCACCGATACCAAACTTAAACTGCCCGTAGATCAGGGATACAATTCCGGAAAAAAGAATAATACTGCCCAAAAGGGCTACCACGGCTACCCATATAGGAAGCGTAAAGTCTGTATTAAAATCTGCACCCCTGGCCCGGATCACATACTTCATTTTGTTAGCCGGGATAACGATACATCTTTGACTTCGAAACGGTTTTCTGATCTCGGCGTTCGGGTAACGGTCTTTCAGGTTATCAAAAAGCTCATCTAAAGTTAAATTGTTCCGGTTCTCAATTTTCATATGGGCACTTATATCTGACAAAAATAATCATTTGTAACTTATTCTTCGAAAAGACGGGCAGCAATCCCATCCGCGAATAATTTACCGGCTTCGGTAAGTTTTAAATGTTGGCCGGAGAGGCTATAATGCGAAGGATTTTCTTTGCCCAGCCTCGAGATCAATCCATCCAAAGCGGCCTGCCCGAATTTTTGCCGGAACTTATCCAGGTCTACGCCCCACATGGTCCGCAAACCGGTCAGGACCATTTCATTGATCTGGTCTTCCCGGCTTAGGATCTCTACCTCGTGCACCGGGTCACCGGCAAATATACCTTTACAGTATAAGGCATTATTGGCTACATTCCATTGCCGGCTTTGCCCGTTGAAGGAGTGGGCCGATGGCCCGATACCCAGGTAATGCGCTCCATTCCAGTAATTGGTGTTATGAATCGCATAATGTCCCGGTTGTGCAAAATTGGAAATCTCATAATGTTCAAAGCCGTTACTGCAAAGGGTTTCCACCAGTATTTCAAACTGCTCAGCGGCCTGTTCGCTTTTCGGCTCTGGTGTTTTACCTTTTTCAATCTGGTAAGCCAGCGCTGTTTTTTCTTCTACGGTAAGGGCATAAGAAGAAATATGTTGCACGCCCAAGTCTATGGCCCGCTCCAGGTTTTCCTTCCAGTCCTTATTGCTCAACCCCGGAGTGCCGTAGATCAGGTCTATAGTAATGTTTGTATAGCCCGCCTGCTGCGCCAGGGAAACCGCGTTAATAGCCTCCCCTGCATTATGGGCACGGTTCATAAACTTCAGGTCAGCTTCCCGGAAAGATTGTATGCCGATGCTCAGGCGGTCCACCGGCGTACTTTTTAATTGCTCCAGGAAAGTTGGATTAATATCATCCGGGTTGGCTTCCAGGGTACACTCTCTCAGCTCTTTAAAAGTAAAACTTTGTCGAATCTCTGTAAATATCTTTTGCAGCTCCCCGGCTGCGAGTAAAGAGGGCGTACCACCGCCGAGGTATACCGTTTCCAGTTCCTGTGCCAGGTAAGCGTTCCGGTTTCGGAGCTCCTGGGTAAGCGCCGCTACCATTTCCTCTTTATGTTTCAAAGAAGTGGAAAAATGGAAGTTGCAGTAATTGCAAGCCTGCTTGCAAAAGGGGATGTGAATGTAGATGCCGGCCACGGATTAAATAATGCTTATACTGCAAATTTCAGTATTTTCGCTTTTACATAAACAAAAAAATATGCGTTACCTATATCCACTTATTGGTCTGCTCTTAGGCGGTAGTATTTCGGTTGCTGCCCAGCAGGCACAAAGTGCAAAAGTAAACAGTACGGAATCCTGCAGCGATTTAAGTGTGCATAGCAGGCTGGTAGACCTGAACAAAGACCTGGAGGCTAAGCAATACCGTATGGCTTTTTTCAGCTCCGGTAATATTCCTTCCAAAAACCTGATGAGCGTACGCCTGGAGTGTAAAGCCGGCGAAACTTACGAGATAAGATATGTATTGGGCAGTCATGCCAGTAAATACCAGGTGAATGTGATCGACAATAATGTGAATCATATATTGAAGCGGAAAGATAAGACAAACGCCGAGGGCTTAACAGTAGTCAGTGAACGCTTTGTGGCTAAATCTACCGGTGTATATGTGATCGTTTATTCGCAACAGGCTAAAGTAGACAACTGTGTTGGCTTGTCGGTATTTAAAAAATAAGCAGTCGTAAGATATTTAATGAAGCAGTGGATCAGGAGCATATTTAACTGGAAAGCCGACCACCCGGTCAGCTTCTATCTTACAGATTTCTTCTTCAGAAAACTGTTGAGGCAAAATGCTGATGTACGCTGGCCGGTACACTTTACCTCTACGATAAGGGCCGGTATTAATCTGAAGGCCGGAGAAGGGACCTTCCCCGGCGACTCGCCTAATAACTATATCGATGCCACAAATGGGGTGGAGGTTGGGAGTTTTACCAATTTTGGGCCTAATGTCAGCGTCATTTCTTCTAACCATGACTTTTATAATAACGCGGTGCTTACCGTTGCACCGCCGGTGAAAATTGGCGCTTATTGCTGGCTGGGCTCTCAAAGTGTGATATTGCCCGGTGTATGCCTGGGTGATTTTACCATCGTAGGCGCCGGGGCGGTAGTTACCAAGAGTTTTGAGGAAGGCTACTGCGTGATCGCGGGCAACCCTGCTACCATAATTAAGTATTTAGATAAAGAAAAATGCCTGGCCGCTGAAACGGGATCGCTAAACTAAGGCTATGTACAAAGACACTTTATTGATTTTTATCAACAGGCTATTTGTCAACCTTTCGCTGGTCCTGGGGACCTACCTGTTTGCGCACCAGTTGCAGCCCGCGGATTTCGGGGTATACCAGAATTTCTGGACCCAATTCAATACTTTTTTTGCCATTGCAGGCCTGGGCCTGGCTTCTTTTATTTTCTCCTATACCCCGGCAAAGGTAATCCAGATCTTCAGGTCCCTTAATACCGCCCGCAAAGGTTTGGGAATAGGGCTCATCTTAGCCTGTGCCCTTTTGTTTGGAGGGCTGCAATATAAAGCCGGCGTAAATTTTGGCTATGCAGCGGTATTCCTGGTGTTCAATACACTCAGTATTTTTACCGATAGCTTCCTTACCATATTTAAAAAATATAAAGCGCTCGTCGCGATCAACCTGGTCTATTTCCTCTTTTTTACAGGGCTTCACCTGTTCGCGATCCGGCAGGCTCCCTTTGATTTTAATCAATTGCTCCTGGCACTTTGTGCCCTGGTATTGCTAAAGTTTGTACTTTCTTTTTTCATCATCCGGAAACTCTTCCGGCAGGCCGACGTTCAGGCGCTGGAAGACCGGAAATATTTAAGGCTCTGGACCCATATTTATTTATTCGACCTGGTACAGATCCTGCTTATCTACCTGGATAAATTTATAGTGTCCGTGTTCACGGCAGCAGAAGTATCTGTTATTTACCAGAATGGTACTTATCCTATACCGATTATCCCGATATTATTTACCGCGGTAAGTAGTGTTACCCTGATGCGCTTTTCTACAGAAACGGGGAGCGAGGCGGTGCAGGCAAAGATACTTTCCGATTCGGGCAAAGCTTTAGCCACGGCGGTGTTCCCGGTATTTTTCTTTTTCCTGTTTTTCGCCCATGAGTTTGTACAGTTCTACTTCTCGGATAAATACCTTGAATCGGTCCCTATTTTCCGGATGAGCCTGTTGATGCTGCCTTTTAAGGCATTCAACTTTACTTTATTGTTCCAGAGAAAAGAGATGGGCAGCCTGATCAATAAAGGCGTGGTCATCGATGTGCTTACCCTGCTATTATTGGTATTCCCGCTTTACAAGGTACTGGGACTGAAAGGGATCCCACTGAGCTATGCCCTGGCCACCCTGGCCCAGGCAAGCTTTTATATTTATCATCATAAAAAAGTGCTTGCACAGGACTTCAGCGCTATTTTACCCCTGAAAGACTGGGCCCGTAAAATACTGATTTTCGGATCTATCAGCTTTGTTTTGCATTATGTGTTCAGCGAATTAGTATTTTTGCCGCTATTCTGGACTTTGGCGCTTAGTTTTTCCATTATAGCAGTAACAGCGGCCGGGTTTTTATATAAAGAAATAAGGATTAATAATAATGTGCGGCATTAGCGGATACATTACCCGCGGGCAGGCGGTAAAAGCAAGTAATATCATCAGGATGAACGAGGCCATTCGCCATCGTGGTCCCGATGATGAGGGTTTTGTATGCCTGCAGGGAAATGAATTCAATTCTTTTAGCGGCGCTGATAGTACTGCAACGATCAAATCTTTATATCCCCGTTTGGAGGAAGGGCAACACTGCAAGCTGGCATTAGGCTTTCGCCGGCTAGCTATCCTGGACCTGAGTGAAAAAGGCCACCAGCCCATGTTATCGGGTAAGGTATGTATCACTTTTAATGGCGAGATCTATAATTTCAAAAGCCTGAGAACGGAACTACAGGCAAGCGGCCTTGCCTTTTATTCTACCTCTGATACCGAGGTGATCCTGAATGCTTACCGGCAATGGGGCATTAATATGGTGAGCCGGCTGAATGGTATGTTCGCGATCGCCATTGTCGACCTGGAGCTCGGTAAAACATTCCTGGTCCGGGATCGCATGGGTGTTAAACCCTTGTTTTATGCACAAACAGGCAGTCATATTACCTGGTGCTCTGAAATAAAAGGTATTGTAAAGGCCGAATGGATCAGGCCGCAACTTTCTATGGAAGGTTTACTTTTAAATTTCCAGTTTAAATCTTCGGTAGCACCGCAAACCTGTTTTGAAGGTATTCATTCCTTGCCTCCAGCGCATATCCTGACGATTGACCAGGAAAGCTTAGCGACAAGCCTGCACCAATACTGGCAGATTCCCCTGGGTCCTGAAAAATATACCGGTGATATTACTGAGGCCGTTGCGGAGGTAGAGCAGAAGCTGAGTAGTATTACAGCCCTTCAGATCCAGGCCGATGTCCCGGTGATCACTATGATGAGCGGCGGTGTAGACTCTACGCTGGTCACCGCACTGGCGCAAAAGCACAACAAAAATATATCCAGTTACACCCTGAGCATTGATGGCTCAGGAGAAGGAAATGATGAATTGCCGCAGGCCCGCAAAATGGCCGAGCAATTGAACATCCGGCAATATATTCAGCAAATAAGTGATGCGGATATTTTGGAAAACGCTTTTCATCATATAAGCCATATTGAAGAACCCTATAATAGCCTGGACGTAACCTTCAACGCGGCCCGGTTTTTGCAGGAAGAGGGCTTTAAAGTAATTCTTTCCGGTAACGGGGCGGATGAGCTATTCGGCGGGTACAATTACAACCTGAACCTGCCTAAGTGGAGAAAATTAAGACCTTATAGTTTTATGGCCGGTTTATTGCCTAATAGTCCTGCCATGCAACGCCTGAAGTATTACCTGTCGATCAGGGATATAGGCCAGTTTTTCCTGAGCACTACCGGTGGACTGAGGGCCTACCAGCTTGCAGACCTGGTGAAAAACCAGGATTTGAAATCGATCCGTAATATTACAAAGCCATTCCTGGAGCCCACAAAGTTCGCTTCCGACTACGAAGGTTTATACTATTATGATCTGAAATATTCGGCAGGCGCGCATCATGTGTACCATGATGATATTTGCGCCATGAGGTACAGCGTGGAAATGCGTTTTCCTTATCTCGACCATGAGCTGATAGAGCTGGTCTCAAAACTACCTTTGGCTTACCGTTATAACGGGCGCTATACTAAACCACTTTTAAGGAAAGTAGCGGCAAACTATATTGCCCCGGACAACCTGCAGATGAGTAAAAAAGGCTTCTCCCTGCCCCAGGACCGTGTGCTGGAGACCAACAGGGAATTACAGGATTTTGTAAACAAGCAGATCGCTTACCTGAAAACGACCGGCTTATTTGAACCAAAAGCCATTGATAAAATTGTGCGTGAAGGCGCGCAAAGGCATTACTATCTCTATACCTGGCAACTGGTATCTACAGCTATCTGGATGCAAACCTACCTATAGCCTTCTTTTATAACATTTCCATAGCTAAGGAATAAAGCTTAATCGCTACTTTTGCAATATATAATTATAGGCATATTTTTGCTTATTACTTTTAATTAATACTTTATACATTGATAGAAACTAAGAATATATTAGACCAGGAAGTGGACGCGGTCCTGATAGGGCTGATACAGAAAGACCAGACAGAAACACAGGTAAGAGAATACCTGGATGAGCTGGCCTTCCTGGCCGACACGGCCGGTGCAAAGGCGGTAAAGCAATTTGTGCAAAAACTGCCCCACCCGGATAGCCGTACTTTTATAGGTAAAGGAAAACTGGAAGAAGTGGCCGCTTATGTAAAAATGAAGAACGTAGGCCTCGTGATCTTTGATGATGAGCTTACCGGTTCACAGATCAGTAATGTTCAGAAAGAAGTGGGCGTAAAGGTCGTAGACCGATCCGACCTGATCCTGGACATCTTTGCGCGCCGCGCGCAGACGGCCCAGGCAAAAACCCAGGTAGAGCTGGCGCAGTACCAATACATCCTGCCCCGCCTGAGAGGGATGTGGAGTCACCTGGAGCGCCAGGGCGGTGGTATCGGCTCCCGTGGCCCGGGTGAAACGGAGATCGAAACGGACCGTCGTATTGTAAAAGATAAGATTAGCCTCCTGAGAAAGCGGCTTTCAGAAATAGATAAACAATCGCAAACACAAAGACAGACCAGGGGCGAATTCATACGCGTAGCGCTTGTTGGCTATACCAACGTAGGGAAAAGTACCCTGATGCGCGTGTTAAGCAAATCGGATGTATTTGCTGAGAATAAACTGTTTGCGACCCTGGAAACAACTACCCGGAAAGTGGTATTCGAACAGACCCCTTTCCTCCTGAGTGACACGGTAGGCTTCATCCGCAAACTGCCGCACCACCTGGTGGAAAGTTTTAAATCTACCCTGGACGAGGTACGCGAAGCAGATATACTATTGCATATCGTTGATATCTCGCATCCGCAATACGAAGATCAGATAGGTGTGGTAGATAAAACTTTACAGGAAATCGGGGCCTTTGATAAACCAATCATATTGATTTTTAATAAAATGGACCAGTACATCAGGCAAACCTTTGATGAATTCCTGAGTGAAGAAGTTAAAGAAGACCTGCTGAAGCAACTGTACCGGAGATGGGATAACCTGACTCATGGCAATGCCCTGTTCATCTCGGCGCTGGAACTATCCAATATAGAAAGGTTGAAAGAAACGCTTTTGCATAAGATTAAAGAGCTGTATGGCATACGTTATCCTTACCTGAACAATTTTTATTAATACCAAGCACTACAGTATACATGAGCAGCAAACTCTCTGTCAACGTAAATAAAATAGCTACCCTTAGAAACAGCCGTGGCGGCAATAATCCCAACCTGCTGCAGGTGGCATTGGATTGTGAACGTTTTGGCGCGGAGGGTATTACGGTGCATCCCAGGCCGGACGAGCGGCATATCCGCTATGCGGATGTTTACGAGTTAAAGCAGCACCTGAGTACAGAGTTTAACATCGAAGGCAATCCTAAAGAAGATAAATTCGTACAGCTGGTACTGGACAATAAACCGGCACAGGTAACCCTGGTGCCGGATGCTACCGGCCAGCTTACCTCCAACCATGGCTGGAATACGATTAAAGAACAACAGTTCCTGCAAGACATTATTCCTGTATTTAAACAAGAAGGGATCCGGGTTTCTATATTTGTGGACCCGGTGGAAGCAATGATAAGAGGTGCAAAAGCCTGTGGTACCGACCGAGTGGAATTATACACCGAAGCTTATGCCAAAAATTACCATGCGGATAAACACGCAGCGGTAGCGGATTATGTGCAGGCGGCTAAGGTGGCGGCAGAAGAGCAGCTCGGTTTAAATGCCGGTCATGATCTTGACCTGCACAACCTGCAGTTTTTCGCGCAAAGCCTGCCCAATCTTTTAGAGGTTTCGATAGGTCATGCGCTGGTAAGCGATGCTTTATACCTGGGTTTACAAAATACGGTTGCCATGTATCTAAGATGTTTGAAATAATTTGCGTCTTTCTATAAATAAGGTTGAACAGTATAGCTTAACAGATGGCTTATGAATACTTTAAAAACTTTCCTATTGGCATCCTGCTTATGCTTGCTGGCATTTCAAGAAGATGCAGCTGCCAGGACATTGCCTAAAAACAGTTTGGGTATTAACACCATACAGGTGATTAATAATCATATAGGATTTGGCGCCTATTATGAGCGCTCTATTGACGCTAACGACAGGTTCAGTGTCATTATTCCTGTTTCCATCGCCTGGGAAATGAAGTCTGCTGACAATATTTACTCAGACACGGCCAATAAAGGCGGCAATAGTTCCCTGTTTTTTAACCCGGGCATAAAGTTTTACCCTACCGGTAACAAAAAATTTTTCAGTTATGCCGTAGGCTTTTCCATCTTCTCACACATTGGTGCTGCTGAACGCATATATGGAAGTAAGGCCCCGGATTTACCTTATTTACAAACGGAAACATTCCGTTTTTCTTCGGCAGGGGTATTGTTGAACAACTATATCAACTTTAAGATCAACCGCAATATTTCTTTTGGCTTTGAAGTGGGCATCGGGCCGACTTATTTTAATAATTATAAGCGAAAAGGTAGCAATACCGTAGTAAAAGGCGGGATCACCACGATACCTAATATTGCTTTTCAATGTGCCTACCGGTTCTGATTTTTTGAAGCGCTTATATACGAATAGTGATTGAAGCACGTTAAACAATATAATTATCTCATTTAAAGATATATGAATATGAAAAAAGTATTACTTGGTCTTTCCGTTTTGGCAATGACCTTTAGCGCCGGTGCACAGCAGAGCAATTTCTTTAAAAACAATATGAAGTTTTACCCCTTGTCTGCGTTTGCTTATGGCGGTGTAGGTCTGGGGCTTGCTTATGAGAGAATCATGGATAAAGATGGTAAATTGGGGCTTAACCTTCCCGTATATCTTGGCCTGACTAATGCGCAAGACAACGGTTTTGGAGATGTAGCTACAAATACGACATTTATGTTTAACCCTGGGGTTAAATTTTACCCGACCGGTCAGCGCAGGGTCACTTATGGTATCGGCGCCTCTTTGTTTGGTTCGTACGGCAACAGGAACGGATATGTATATGATTTCAATACTGGTACAAGTCGCTATATGGAGAAGAATGAAGTAAGAGCGGGAATGCTGGTGAATAATTCGGTACAATTTAATATCGGCCAGAAGTTCAACCTCGGGCTGGACTTAGGCTTGGGGCCAAGTTATTTAAACCAGTATAATAATCGTACCACGGGTTACAGCAATTCTGACGGGATTGAATTTATGGCCGTTTTCGGCTTCCATTTGGGCTTCCGTTTCTAAAAGAGCTTATTATGCGTATCAAAATAAAAACAGCGATTTTTTTAGCCTTTGGCTTGTGTAGCTTAAAAGCTTCCGGTAAAAAGCCGGAACCGCTGCCCCATAATTACCAAAGCCATTCACCGGCGAATGTGGTCCGCTTCTCCCCTATATCCATTTTTTACGGTGGTATGGGCTTAGGGCTGTCCTACGAGCGGTTTATAGATAAAGCGCAAAGAGTCAGCTTTAACCTGCCGGTTTATGGCGGGCTAAGAAATTATTTTATAGGGCAATCCAGGAATACTATAGGGACTGTTGAAAACAATTTCAGTATCCTGGTCAACCCTGGCATCAGGTTATATCCCCGCGGCCATAGCCGGAAAATGGTCTATGCTATCGGCCCTTCCGTATTTTTAAGTCATGGTACCGAAAACGGGTACCAGGGTGGAACAGATCCATTAGGTAACTATGTAGAGTACGCAGAAGGAACGGAAACCCGGCTAGGCAGTATGATCAATAACAGCCTTACCTTTAATATTTCCCCGAGGTTTAATGTGGGCCTAGAGGCCGGCGTGGGTGTGAGCTTGTATACCCGGTTAAAAAATAATACTACGCAAACATTGAGAACCGGTTTAATAGAGCCTATGGCCCTGTTTGCTTTCCATATCGGCTATAAATTTTAAATAAAGCACATTCCGGATAGAGGGAGTGATCAGCAAAATTGATCACTCTTTTTTTATCGCTTTATTTTTATACCCTACATTTCCTCACAGGCTTATCTTTTATTAGCGCATCCTTTTTATTTTTGATATTTTTGTGAGGTATATAATTAATCCGGATGAATCTTAAAGAATTGAGTACGGCTGATCTTGAAAAGAAGCATAAGACAACCGCAGTGTTGACCTATACGCTTGCAGGTATGCTGATCGTGTTATTGGCATTAGCTGTTTACCTGTCCCTAAGGGATGGTTTTAACGCGCTTGTGGTAGTGCCTGTAGCTTTATCGGCCATTGTTATTACCAACCTAAGGACCATTAAACTGATGAAAGCGGAGTTAGCGGAAAGAAAAGCGGCGCAATAAATCCATCAAATAATTTTTAAGATGAAAAGTATTTATTTTAAGGAATTGAATTCCTTTTTGAGTTCTATAGTAGGTTATGTAGTACTATTGGTTTTTTTGATCGTGTTGGGTTCCTTACTTTGGATATTTACTGATACCCGGTTCTCCACATTCGAATATGCCAGTATGGAGCCTTTCTTCTCCATGACCCCTGTACTGCTGGTATTCCTGATCCCTGCAATTACCATGCGCAGTTTCGCGGATGAATATAAAGGCGGTACTATTGAGTGGCTGCTGACCAAGCCGCTTAAGCTAAGCCATATCGTAGGCGGAAAATTCTGGGCCTGTTTTACCCTGGTGCTCATCGCGCTGATCCCTACCCTAATTTATGTATTCGCCATCAACTGGCTGGCCATTGACAATACCACATTGGACTTCGGGGCCATTTTCGGCGCTTATATCGGCCTGCTTTTATTAGTAGCGGCATTTACTTCGATCGGTATATTTGCCTCCACCCTTACCGATAACCAGATCGTAGGCTTTCTGCTGTCCGTCATCTTATGCGGTCTTTTATACTGGGGTTTTGAAATGATCTCAAGGTTACCGTTTTTTGCCGGGGGTGCGGATTATTATATCCAGCTTCTGGGTATGGACTGGCACTATAATGCGATCAACAGGGGGGTATTGCATACCCGCGACATTATTTATTTCCTGAGTATCACGATACTGTTCTGGCAGGCAACCTTATTCACTCTGAAGCGTAAGCGTTTAAATTAATCAGACCGGTGAGAGCAAGGATATATAAGTCGACAGGGAGCCATTACCAGGCTATGGACGAAAATGGCCGTGTGTGGGTGGCAAGAGCAAGAGGAAAATTCAAAATAGATGCCGAGATCAAATCTTCTAACCCCATCGCGGTAGGCGATTGGGTGACCTTACTTTTAGAAGACGAGGCCGCAGGCACAGCTATCATTACCGCGATTGAACCCAGAAGAAATTACATGGTACGGGTTTCCCCGCAAAACAGACATCATAAACATATAGTAGCGTCTAATCTTGATGAAGCGCTTGTGGTGGCGACTATTCACAGTCCCAGGACTTCTAACGGTTTCCTGGACCGGTTTCTGATCACAGCAGAAGCTTATCACATCCCGGCTACCATTGTGTTCAATAAAGCAGACCTGATACAGGGTGAATATGAAGCAGAATGGGAAAACAGGAAAGCTTTATATGAAAGCATCGGTTACAAAACCTTTACCATACAAGCTACCGAACCTGCCAGCATAGCGCAGTTGAGCCGGCACCTGCAGGGCAAAACCACCCTCATTAGTGGTCACTCCGGGGTAGGAAAAAGTACCTTGATTAATGCCTTGCTTCCCGACCTGGAATTAAAAGTCCAGAGCCTGAGCGACTGGAGCGGTAAAGGGCAGCATACCACTACATTCGCACAGATGTATGATATGAACCAAAGCAGTCATATCATTGATACACCCGGTGTTAAAGAATTCGGTATTGTAGCCATCGATCAGTATGAGCTGGCACAATATTTCCCGGAAATGCGGGCCCTGATGCACGAATGTAAATTCAACAACTGCCTGCACATTAATGAGCCGCAATGCGCTGTGAAAGAAGCGCTGGGCGAAGCCGTTTCTTTTGAACGGTATGACAGCTACCTGAATATCCTGGACTCGCTGCCTAAAACAAATTATTAAAATGGAGGAAGGAACAGTAAAAATTATTAGAACCCAACAACCCGAATACCTGGAAGTGCTGGCGCTAAGGCAGGCAGTACTCCGGCAACCGCTGGGCCTGAATTTATATGAAGAAGATCTTTCGGCAGAACTGGACGCGCAAATATTTATCTACCAGCTGGACCATAAGGTGGTGGGCTGCCTGCTGGCCTTACCGGTTGATGTAGATGCTATCCGGCTGAAACAAATGGCCGTATCAGCTCCATGTCAGGGAAAAGGTATCGGTAACCAATTAATGATGGCCGCTGAAAAATTTGCAAAGGCTAAAGGTTTCCGGAAAATATATTTTCACGCCCGCGAAACCGCGATCCCTTTTTATGAAAAACTAGGCTATGAAATATTAAGCGGGACTTTTGAAGAGGTAGGCATCCCACATAAAAAAATGGGAAAAACCCTGTAATTATTATGGCAAAGGCGAGGAAAGAAAAAGTAGATACATTGGCTGATTTTAACCGCATACTTTCGGTTTTAAAAAGCAAACAATACAACCCTTTCTATTTATTAGAAGGGGAAGAGTTTTATTATATAGACCAGCTGATCGATTTTTTTGATGAGCAGATACTGGATGCGGATCAGAAGGATTTTAACCTGATGACCCTTTACGGTAAAGACAGTGAATGGTCTGATGTGGTGAACGCCTGCTCCCGCTTCCCCATGTTTGCCGAGCATACTATCGTTATCCTGCGGGAAGCCGTGCAGATGAAGAACCTGGATGAGCTGATCCCTTATTTCAAACAACCGACCGGCTCTACCCTGCTCATTATTGACTACAGGGGAAAAGATACCAATTCAAAAGACAAATGGGCAAAGGTCCTGGCCGATAATAACGCGGTTATCTTTAAAAGCCAGAAACTTTCAGAAAGCGAAGTGCCCACCTGGATACAGCAATATGGCGGGATGCAGCAGCTAAAGATAGAGCGTGAGCAGGCGGAAACCCTGGCGGCTTACCTGGGCAATGACCTGCAAAAAATAACCAACGAGCTGGATAAGGTAAAGATCAATGAACCGGACCTGGGCACATTGACCCCGGAGCTGATCGAAAAATATATCGGCATCAGCAGGGACTATAATTTCCTGGACTTGCCCAAAGTGATCTTCCAGAATGATACGGTAAAGCTTAGCCGCATGCTGACCTATTTTGTCGCCAATCCTAAAAGCGCGCCGTTGCCACCGCTGGTGGCTACCTTTTATACGTTTGCCGATAAGATCTATCGTTGCTACAGCGTGCCTAATGATTTCAATAATCCCGACAGCAAATCTCTTTATTACTACCGGGAGTACGCTGCAAGGTTTAATGTAGAAACCATTCACCGCTTTATCGTACTGCTGAATGATCTGGCCCTGAAAACGGTAGGTATAGGTACCGGTGCCAAAAACGATGGCGAGATCCTGAAAGAGATGGTGGCCAAACTGATCCTCACTTTATACCCGAAAGGGAACTAGTGCTAATCATTAAAAAATAAATTAACCCCAAGCATAAATATATGAACTTAGATATAAACGGTAAAAACGCGTTAGTCGCCGGGAGCACACAAGGTATCGGTCTGGCAATCGCAAAAGAATTAGCTTTACTGGGTGCCAACTGCACCCTGATCGCCCGTAATGAAGCAAGCCTGAAACAGGCCGTAAGTAGCCTGGATACGACAAAAGGACAGGTGCATGACTACCTGGTTGCCGACTATAGCGATTATAAGCAAGTGGCGCAGGCCGTGCAGGACTACGTGGCCAACAAAACCATGCATATCCTGATCAATAACAGTGGCGGACCGGCAGCGGGCCCTATTGTTGACGCGACAGCGGAAGCCTTCTTAAATACTTTCCAGCAACACCTGATCTGTAACCAGCTGGTAACGCAGGCCCTTATCCCCGGTATGAAAGCGGCAGCTTATGGCCGCATCGTCAATGTGATCTCCACCTCGGTAAAAATACCACTGAAAAACCTGGGTGTTTCCAACACCGTAAGAGGAGCCGTAGCTTCCTGGGCAAAAACTATGAGCAATGAGCTGGCTCCTTTTGGGATCACTGTAAATAATGTGTTGCCCGGCGCGACTGAAACGGCAAGGTTGGGCAGCATTATCGACAACAAAGTAAGCAAAACCGGTATGGATAAAGACGAAGCGGTAAATGAAATGATCAGCGAGATCCCTATGAAGCGTTTCGGTAAACCGGAAGAGATCGCTTCCCTGGCTGCTTATTTATGCGCGCCCTCCGCGGCTTATATCACCGGCGTAAGTATCCCTGTAGACGGCGGCAGAACAGGAAGTCTATAAATTATGAGTAACAGAGATATTGCCTATCTTTATCTTTTAAAGCGGTTATGCAGAGAATTCTATGCTTATTAGCCTTTATTTGTGCCACAACGCAAAGCATCGCTCAGCATTTGTTTGAGCTAAAGAAAGGCGTTGTGGAATTTGTTTCCGATGCCCCGCTGGAGGTAATCACCGCGCGGTCAAAGAAGCTGAGTGGCCTACTGGATATCGGCAAAAAGCAATTTGCCTTTAAGGTGGAAATGAAGTCATTTGACGGCTTTAATAATGCCATGCAGAAAGGGCACTTCAATGAGAATTATATGGAGAGTAACACCTTTCCCCTGGCCGTTTTCAAAGGAAAAATAATAGAGGATATCGACCTGGATAAAAAAGGAACCATAACGGTACGGGCAAAAGGGAAATTCATAGTGCACGGCGTAGAGCAGGAAAGGATCATCCCGGTTACTTTAAAGATAGGGCCGCAGCGCACTATATCGGTCAGCAGCAAGTTCAACGTTATGCTGGCCGATCATAATATAAAGGTGCCAAAGGTCGTGATCGAAAAATTGTCTCCCGAAATCTGGGTAACAGTAAATGGTATCATGACTGAAAAGCCTTGAGATGAAACAACTCTTTACCACCCTCTTTTTCCTGGTTTTGCTATTGCCTGAGGCAGGCAGCCTTAACGCGCAAACCCCGCTTTCAAGAACATTTTGGCTGGAAGAAGAGAATACGGGAGTCCGGGTGAACCAGCTGTGTATGGACCACCAATCCTATATTTTCCTGGCAACGGACAAAGGCTTGTTCCGCTTTAACGGGGCTAAGTTTACCGGGATAAGGAGCTCTGTAAAAAGCCCGGTTACCGCAGTTGCCGCTTATGGCAATAAATTATGGCTGGCCTATAAAAATGGTACATTGGGTACCGTACAGGACGATTCGGTAGTACCGCTTACCTTACCCGAACCTTATGAGCACGCGGAGGTCAAATGCTTATTACCGCAAGCGGGAAATGTACTCTGGATCGGTACGGATAATGGTTTGTACCTCTATAGGGATAAGCAAGTGCAGTATTTTAATACCGATAAAGGACTTTCCGATAATTTCATTTACCAGATCAGCAGCAGCAGTAACGGCCACATATGGCTGGCTACTGATTATGGCCTAAATGAATTAATTCCCGATCAAAAAACATTCCGTGTAAAGCAGTACCGGACAAAAGATATTCTAGGCGATGATATTGTGAGCGCCATGGCCTTGCTTAACGACTCCGAACTACTGTTGGGTGCAGAGAAAGGAAAACTGGCCAGGTTCAATATAAAGACGAAGCAACTAAGCCCTCTAAAGTTGTCCAGGCAGCCTGCAGGGCAAATCCTGGCTATATTACCGCTCCACAGTAAAGAGATTTGGTTCAGTACCATAAACGCGGAGCTTTGGCGACTGGATATTGTGAAAGGCGATTCCTGTGTCGCGCGGGAAATGTCTTTACCTGAAAAAGTCATTACTACCCTGCTGCCTGATAAATCAGGTAATATCTGGGCCGGCAGCATGTCCGGGCTGAGCATGTTAAGTAACCGTTATATGGAAAGCATCACCCTGCCGCTACCCTACCGGCTAAGTGACCTTACCGCTTTGGCCATTGATGCGCATAATGACTATTGGATTGCCTTAGGCAAAGATCTTTATCAATCCGGTAAGGATGGTACAATGAAAAAAGTGCAGTCTTTTCCCAGTAAGATCAGTGTGCTTCATTTTGACTGGGAAACAGGATTATGGCTGGGCACTTCAGCAAACGGGCTATGGTGGAAAAGGAATGGAAGTAAAATCTTTGCGCGAGCGGCAGCTTTTGATAACAAAAGCGATGGCATCCTGAGCATCTCTACCCTGCCGGGTTATCTATGGGTAGCCGGATTGAGCGGTTTGCATAGTTATAAAGTAGAAGGAAATGCTATACTTCGCACACAATTGTTCAAAGAGCAGGGCAAGGTAAGCGGGGAGTACATCTACAGGCTGGTAGCAGACCCGCAAAATAACCTGTGGATGGCTACAGACGGCTCGGGTATCAGCGTTTTTAAAAAATCACGGGAACTGGTTAACTGGAATGCGCTGGGTACAGGGCAGGAAGACGTTATTTACAGCCTGGCCACTACGCCAAATGGTGGCGTATGGGCGGCGAGTATGGACAATAACATCTACAGTTTAAAAGGAGCCCAATGGCAATTATTCAAATCATCAGAACCGGGACATACCATTACGGGACTGAGTGTTACGAATAGCGGCGAGCTGATCGCAGGCTACCAGAACTGTGTAGACCTGTGGTACCCGGAGCAAAGGTTGTACCGGCATTTTAATACACGCCTTGGCATGGGTATTGATAGCTTTAGCCACCTGCTCAACACAGCGGCTAAGGACCAGGCAGGCAATGTTTATATTCCTTATAACCGGGGCTTACTGTGTTTTAAAAATCAGGAACAACCTTTTGATATCAGGCCGCAGGTAATCCTCAGGGCTGTGTTTGCCAATTCGGATCAATTGATGGCCCCGGGTTCTTCCCTGGGGGCCGGGGATTACCTGCTCAATTTTTATTATGACGGAATCTGCTACACCAACCCTGAAAATCTGCACTACCGCTTCCGCTTAGAAGGCTATAGTGATGAATGGATCTATACCAGGGACCTGGAAGCCGTATTCCCAAAGTTAAAATGGGGCACTTATACCTTCCGGGTCCAGGTAAGTCTTAGCGCTGATTTTAGCCATGCTAAAGAAGCGAGCTATTCATTTAGCATAGCTACTCCTTTAATCAATAAAAGATGGTTCCAGGCGTTCCTGTTCCTTGCAGTGATTGGCCTTGCTATATTCATTATAAAATGGAGAGAGCGCCGGATGAAGCGTATAGCGCAATTGAAAGAAGAGAAATTGAATTTTGAATTTGAATACCTGAAAAGCCAGGTCAACCCGCACTTTTTATTCAATAGCCTGAATACGCTTACCGGGTTGATAGAAGATGACCAGCAAAGCGCTGTGCAGTATACAGAGCGTTTATCAGACCTGTACCGGCATTCAATCGTATCCTACGGGAAAGATAAAGCCAGCCTTGCCGAAGAAATTGAATTATTATATGCCTATATTTATATCCAGGAAGCCCGTTTTGGTAAAGCCCTGCAAATAGAAGTGGCAGTAACTGAAGCCCAGCAAGCTAAATATTACCTGCCGATGATGGCATTACAACTGGTGGTGGAAAACGCGATCAAGCATAATGTAGTCAGCCATTTGCAGCCCCTGGTAGTTAAAGTTTTTGTAGCGGAAGAAATGCTGATGGTGATTAATAAGATCAATCTGAAAATAAGCAGGGAAACCCATGGCGGCATAGGCCTGAAAAATATAGAACGCCGTTATAAAATGCTGAGCGGCCTTACGATGGCATATGGTGCCGTGGAGGATTGCTGGATCGTTAAACTCCCTTTATTGAAATAAGCATGAGAATACTGATCATAGAAGACGAGCTACCGGCCTTTAAACGACTGGCCAGGCTTATCGGCGAGCTGGTCCCGGATGCCGAGATTGCCGGCCCTGTAGATAGTGTACAGTCGGCGCAAGCCTGGTTTCAGCAACATCCCGTACCCGATGTGCTGTTTACCGATATACAGCTTGCGGATGGTAATACATTTGATTTTATTAAAGCAGTGCAGCCTGCCTGTCCTATCATTTTTACTACAGCTTATAACGAGTATGCCTTACAGGCTTTTGATACCACAGGCCTGGACTATCTTTTGAAGCCTATCAAAAGAGAAGCGCTTAATCGTACCTTAAGCAAGCTACGCAGTTTTAAAAGCTTTTTTCAGCAGGATAAAAACGAGGTCCTGAATACGGGGTACCGCCAAAGGTTTATGGTACGCTTCGGCGATCATATAAAAACCATAGCCCTAGAGGAGATCGCTTATTTCTACAGCGAGCAGAAGACTACCTTTATTAAAACAAAAAACGGGAAGTCCTATCCCTTTGACAGCAACCTCGACAGCCTGGAGCAACAGACAGATCCCCGAAAGTTTTTCAGGGTCAACCGCCAGTTCCTGGCCAGCCTAGAGGCGATCACTGATATTAAAGTACATACAAAAGGCCGGGTGATCCTGTCGCTGGAGCCTGCAGCAAAAGAAGAGCCTGTGGTTAGCTCCGAGAAAGCGGCCTCCTTTAAAAGCTGGATTTCCGGTAAATCATAGGCCTTTACCGATTCAGCAGTAAAAATTCCCGCTTCATCCGGATATTTTTTTACAGGAATAGTACAATTAAGATATTTGATTCAGCATAGTACTCATCTGAATTAATTATGAAAAAGATAGCCCTTGTAATATTAGTCCTGGGACTGATAGGCGGATCAGTAGCCTATTATTTCTTTAATAAAAAGCCGGCACAGGTAGAAGACATAAAATCTGAGGCTATTACAGCAACAAGTCTAGCGAAAGCCTTTGAAGAAAATGAAGCTGCGGCGAATAAACAATACCTTAATAAAGTAATGGACGTTTCCGGTACCGTACAGGAGATCAGCCAGAACCAGGATGGACAGATGGTCATTGTGCTGGCTTCGGATGATAATCCGATGTCCGGGGTACAGTGCACCATGCGCGAATCTATAGCGAATATAAAAGCCGGCGATAAGTTGACCATTAAAGGTTTCTGTAACGGTTTTGTCATGACCGTGATCTTATCCGATTGTATCCAAACCAAATAATGCAAACTATGAAACGCTGGATTAAATTGGTTTTAGGCGGCATGACATTGAGCGCAGCTTTGAGCTCGTGTAAACATGAGCCGATGCCCGGCCCGCAAGACCCTGGCATAATAGACAGCGGTGGTGTAAGCCTGCCCATAGATACGGCAAACCCTAGCTTCAGCAATGTCATCCTGCCGATCTTTATCGCCAACTGCTCCGGCTGTCATAACGATAACCTGGCCAATGACGGTTATAACTTTACGACTTACGAAAAGATAAAAGCAAAAAAATTCTTTCCCGGCAACCCGGATGATACCAAGCTTTACGAGGCGATAACCGATGATGATGAGGCCGACAGGATGCCGCAGGCACCTAACCCCAGGTTATCTTCGGGGCAAATACTGTTAATCAGGAACTGGATACTCCAGGGAGCTCAAAATAATTAAACCAGAAATTAACCCTTTAATTATGAAACTATCATTCAAATACATTGCTTTTGGCATATTAAGTATAGCTACAATAAGCGTTGTTGGCTGTTATAAAGACAATGCGGAGGAAATGTACCCGCCAACCGGAGGATCGACTTGTGAAACCAGCAATGTGACCTTCAGTAATACGGTAACTACACTTATAGCAACAAATTGCGCCACTGCGGGTTGCCATGCCGGCAGTTCGCCTACAGGGATTAATCTTTCTACTTATGCAGGAATAGCCGCGATAGCGAACTCCGGAAAACTCATGGCATCTATTACGCATAGCGGTGGTGCATCAGCCATGCCTAAAGGCTTACCGAAACTGGATGATTGCTCCATTGCAAAAATTAAAAAATGGGTAGATGACGGTGCCCCCAACAATTAATCAGTAACCAAACTAAAATATTAAGTAATGAAAAAGATAGTAATAGCACTTGTAATGATCGGTGCTGCACAACTGGCGCAGGCCCAGAAGTACATGACCCGTACCGGCAAAGTTTCTTTCTTCAGTGCGACAAAGATCGAGAACATCGAAGCGTTCAACAATGAGTCGGCGGCAATCCTGGATAGCAAAAGCGGCGACCTGGTTTTCCAGATACCGATAAAGAGTTTCAAGTTTGAAAAAGCGCTGATGCAGGAGCACTTTAATGAAAACTATATGGAAAGCGATAAATTTCCTAAGTCCGAATTTAAGGGTAAAGTAGATAATATTAACGCGGTGAACTTTTCAAAAGACGGTACCTACCCGGTTACCGTTTCCGGTAACATGACCATACACGGGGTAACCAAAAAAGTACAAACAAAAGGTACCGTTAAGGTCGCAGGTAAAAGCGTTACGCTAAACTCGCAATTTAATGTAAAGCCTGCTGATTACGGGATTAAGATCCCTTCGGTAGCGGCCGGCAAAATTGCTTCTTCTATACAGGTAACTGTAGCCAGTACTTTAAAAGCCATTTAAAATCATAAACTTTTTAGCCCTTATCTATTTATGTCGAACCAATTATTAAAAACTCTTTTTGCCTGCCTCTTTATGATGAGTCCCCTCGTCATGAAGGCACAGACCGATTCTACCGAAACTAAAGAAGAGCAAGACCTTTCTACTCTTTTGGAAAGTGAGGACCAGGCTAGTGACTCCGGTAAAAAGCAGTACACAACAGCAACGTTTAAAACTACCCGCATCGCTAACGGGCACAGCATTGAAAATGTAGGTAAAGGAATCCTGGATTTCAGGATCAATCATAGGTTCGGTTCCGTGGATGGAGGATTTAAAGAATTTTTTGGGCTGGATAATGCCGTTACCCGTATCGGGTTCGATTACGGGATTACCGACTGGTTGATGGTGGGTATCGGCAGAAGTACTTTTATGAAAGAAGTGGACGGCTTTGCTAAGGTGCGTATTCTGAGGCAAACTGATGATAACAGCATGCCTGTTTCTTTAAGCTACCTGGGCGCCGCTTCTGTACAGGGCGTTAAATTGCTGGAAAATCCTGCCGGCACCGACTATCCTTTTTCCAACAGGTTGGGCTACGTGAATCAATTGCTTATTGCCCGCAAGTTTTCAAGTGCATTTTCTTTTCAGTTGATGCCTACGCATGTACATAATAATTTCGTGATGTATAAAGATGAGCCAAATGACATTTTCGCATTAGGTGCAGGTGGCCGGCTTAAATTAAATAAACGTTTAGCCTTAACCGCGGAATATTACTACCAGCTTGGAGATCGTATGCGCGACAGCAGGAATTCTTTTACCCTCGGCCTGGATATCGAAACCGGCGGTCACGTATTCCAGTTGATGTTCTCCAACTCTACAGGCGTTTCAGAACGTTCGGTAATAGGAGGCACCACAGAGCGCTGGGAGAAAGGCCAGGTTCATTTCGGCTTTAATATCTCAAGAGTGTTTACGGTAGTAAGGCCAAAAGAGTTTAAAGACAGCAGGAATAAAATATGGTAATATAGGGGTATATGGATAATACGAACAGGTACTGTTAAGACGGTGCCTGTTTTTGGTTTAAGCGCAAAATAAATTCCAGTATCTGGCATTATAATAGCAGCATCAATGCATCGGATCACATCAGCAAAACCAATTGGGTTCATCCATTTTTTGCTCCAGCCCTTTTTAATCCTCCTACTGCACTTTGCTGTGATCATTTTCAGCGGGGAGCCGGGCGGTAGTGTCGGGATGGTCCCTTTATTGGCTATTTACGCGATAGCGATCCAGATGGCCGTGCTGCTGTTCCTGTACCTCATTGTGGGAGTGCTTTTAAAGCATAGGAACAAGCTGATGTGGATTGTAACCGGGGCTATTGTTTTTGAGCTCGCTATTATATTGGTGAATGGGGAAACCAGTTTAATGTTTTTATTGGAACAGGGTACAGATCGCATAGTGAACCTATCTTTTCTACTGCCCAATGTACTTGCGACAATTATTACGCTATTAATGACAATGAAGTCATCAAAATAAGAAGGTGCTATCGTCTGGATAGCACCTTTTAAAATATTTTATCGGGAGATTACATTTTCCACTCGTCTACAGAAGTGTCTTTAAGCGCTGTAACTTCTTCTGTTTCTTCTGTACTGCTTTGGCTGTATACAGGCGCCGGGGCCGCTACATATTCGCCATGGCTTTGTTCCGCATCATCATGGTTGAAGGCGTCAAAGTCAAAATCAGGCATTAAATCGGTTTTTACAAAATCAATAGTTTCTGTAAGCGCGGTCAGAAATTTGTTGAAATCTTCTTTGTACAAAAACATTTTATGACGGTCATAACCATCGTCGTTAAATCTTTTTTTGCTTTCAGTGATAGTGATAAAGTAATCATTACCTCTTGTTTCCCTAACATCAAAAAAGTAAGTTCTTCTTTTTCCGGCTTTAATCTTCTTACTGAAGGCCACCTCTGCATTACGCTTCTCTTCGTAGTTTTTGTTGTTTTCGTACGACACCGTTCTTAGATTTAATTGTGAATGAATGTAATGCAAATATAATAAAGCCAAAATTTTAACCAAGAATTTGGAATTATTTTTTAGAAATTTTCCTTATAAGTTATTATTTTATGTTTCGCAATTATCGCTTCGCTGCCTTCTTTGATTAATTGGAATACAGGCTCGTACCCGGATTCATTTCCATACCAGGGGTCGGGAACCTCTCTTTTTTCCCCTGGAAAAAGTTCCTCCAGGAAAAACTGCACTTTTTGCAGGTCGGCTTCCGTACGGGCAAGCTGCTTTACCTCATTGTAGACATCCCGGGCCATCACATAAATAAGATCATAGGTGTCAAAGTCGCTTACTTTAAACCTGGCGGCCCTTTGTGCGCCGATATCATAGCCGTTTTGCCTGCATATTTTCTGCGAATATTTATGGGGCGCTTCTCCGGTATGGTAGCCATTAGTGCCGGCAGAGGCTATCTGCCAGCCTAATCCCGCTTCAACAGCCATTTGTTGCAGCACTCCTTCAGCGATGGGCGACCGGCAGATATTGCCCAGGCATACAACTAAAATTTTCATATATAATAGCGTTTTGGATCAAGAAACGACGCAAAAATATTGTTTCAACCGCTATACTGTGTCCTTAAAATTATATATCTATAATAATAGGGGATATATTTTGGTTTAACATTAGTTTTTGGTAAATTTGCCCACTTTATTAAAAAAATTCACTATAGGAATATGGCAATTATTCAGAAAATTCGTGATAAATATGCAAAAGTTGCAGGCGGGGTGATCGTACTGGCCCTTGTAGGTTTTGTATTAATGGATGCGACAAGTGGTGGCCGGGGCGGTGGTCTTTTCGGCCCTTCTTCAACAGTAGCCAAAATAGATGGAAACAAGATTGATGTAACAGATTACGATAAAGCGGTAAGCGCCCAGGAAGAGCAGATGAGAGCACAAAATCGTCCTATGGACGAGAATGCTACAGCACAGCTCCGGGACCAGGTGCTGAACCAGATGGTAATGGACAAGCTGACCGGGGAGCTTAATGAGAAATTGGGTATTTCCGTTTCTGATGTCGAGCTGAAGGAAATGCTTAACCCGGCTAACCCTGATCCTATGGTACGCCAGGCATTTACCAATCCACAGACCGGAGAGTTTATGGGCGACCGCATAGCGCAGTACGAGAGAACAAAAGATGCAAAAATGAAGGCAGAGTGGGAGAGTTTCAAAAACGCGCTGATCGCCTCCAAGATCCAGGCTAAATTGAATAGCTTGCTGACCGGTAGCCTGTATACCCCTAAGTTTGTATTAGACGACCTGAATGATGGTCGAGCAAACGCTGCAAATATCTCGTTTGTAAACTTACCTTACACATTGATAAGCGATGATAAAGTAAAAGTTACCGATGAGGATATCAATAAATATGTTGCTGCGAACAAGAAAATGTTTGAAGTTAAAGAACCGAACAGGAGCATAGATTATATCGCGTTTGATATCAAACCTTCTGCTGAAGATTCTAACCGTGTTCGTACGCAGCTGGAAGAATTGAAAGAAAAAATGGCTACAACTACAGATATCGACAACTTTGTAAAAGTAAACTCTTCTGTTCCGGTACCGGTGGCTTACCAGTCTGAAGAAGCGATTAACCAAATGCCTGTTGCTGATATGATCAAAACCGCGGCTATTGACGCGATTGTTGGTCCGTTCGCTTACGGACAAGATATGGCTCTGGCTAAAGTTATGGAAAGAGCTACTTTACCGGACACCGTTAAAGTACGTCATATCCTGATAGCAACAAAACAAGGTGGCCAAAATGTGCGTACCGACGCTCAGGCCCAGGCAAGAGTAGACAGTATGCTGGCCTTGGAAAAATCAGGCGTTCCTTTTGATTCTTTGATCAAAACTTTTTCTGATGATAACATTGCGCAAAACCCTACCGGTGAATACGAATTACCTTTAAGCCAGAGATCAGGATTTACTAAAGAGTTCGGTGACTTCGCATTTAGTGGTGCAGGAGCCGGTTCTTCCAAAGTAGTTAAGGTAGAAAGCACCAATTACTCCGGTTTACACTATATCCAGATCATTAAAAAGAGCGATAAAAATGTAAACAGTACTAAGATCGCTTACGTCATTAAACCGATTGTTATCGATAATAGTACTTATAATAAAGCTTATGCTGCAGCTTCAGCTTTCGCCACAAAAGTAGCGAACGCTCCTGCTAACTTTGCCAAAGAAGCTGCCGCTTCCGGATTAGTGGTTCAGTCGGCACAAGGTTTAAACCGCAACAGCAGCCTGGTACAGGGTGTTGGTGCTTCCGGCGAACTGGTTAAGTGGGCTTATGAAGCTAAAGCCGGCGCGGCGTCTCCTATCTTTAATGTAGGGGCTAACAAAATCGTTGTCGCTAAATTAAGCGAGATCAACGAGCCGGGTATACTGAAACCTGCAGGCGCAATGAAAACAAGCATTGAGAACATAATCAGGCAACAAAAGAAAGCGCAGCTTTTAATCGATGCCAACAAGCAAAAAACTTCTCTTGCAGATATCGCCGCTGCTAACCAGGTGGAAATAGCTACAGTGGATTCTATTACCTTCTCTTCCCCGATGATACAGGGGCTGGGTAATGAGCCTAAAGTATTAGGCTATACCTTCTTCAAAGGATTTAAAGAAGGTACGCTGTCTCCGGGTATTGCAGGCTTTAGCGGGGTACAATTCATTACCGTAAATCAGCGCTACACGAAACCGGGAATGGGTCGTGACCTTAAAATGGAAAGACAAATGAGCGAGGCTATGCTGAAAAGCAGGGCAGCCCAGATGATCCTGGAAGGATTGCGTCAATCTGTGAAATTCGAAGACTTAAGATACAAACTGTACAGATAAAATTATTTTTCAGCTACAGCAAAAGCGGGCGCTTCATTAGCGCCCGCTTTTTTATGTACTATAAGCCTGCCGGTAAACTGAACAATTATTCCTAAATTTGCGCATATTTTTGGCAACACTAACCCGCATGGCAAAAGCGAAAAAGCTTTGTTTTACCGTTACAAACGACCTGAATTACGATCAGCGTATGATCCGGATCTGCACTACATTGGTAACGGCAGGGTACGAGGTCACCCTGGTCGGGGTGCAACGCAAATACTCCCCGGAGCTGGTAGAAAGACCGTTTAAACAAAAGCGTTTACCTATACTCGCGGACCGTGGACCGCTTTTTTTCGCTTCCTACTGGACAGTGCTTTTTTTCTATCTCCTCTTTAAGCGTACCGATGCGATTTGCGCTATAGACCTCGATACCATGCTATCCGTATATTATGCCAGTAAACTCAAAGGTTGCAAACGGCTCTACGATGCGCACGAGCTATTTACAGAAACCAAAGAACTCGTAGAAAAACCGGTACATGCCCGTTTTTGGAAATGGCTGGCCAAGCGCTATATTCCCCGTTTCCCGCTAGGCTATACCGTAGGCAATATGGTGGCCAAAACTTTAGCCGAAAAATACGGGGTACAATACCCGGTCATTACCAATGCTACTGTATTAAAGCCATTACCAGTAGAAAATACAGAGCCGCCGTTTATCCTTTACCAGGGCGCGGTGAATAAAGGACGTTGCTTTGAAGAACTGATACCGGCCATGCAGTGGGTAACGATGCCCCTGGTCATTTGCGGTGAGGGAAACTTCTTTGAACAGACAAAAAAATTAGTGGAACAATACAAGGTGGGGCATAAAGTGACTTTGAAAGGCTATGTGCCACCCGGCCAATTGAGCGAGATTACGCGTAAAGCCTATATGGGTTTGATCTTACTGGACGATGCCTCCCAAAATAATGTCTATTCTTTAGCGAACCGCGTATTTGATTATATGCATAGCGCGGTGCCGCAGCTCTCTATGGATTTCCCCGAATACAGGGCCATGAATGAGCAATTTGAAATTGCCTACTTGTTAAAAGCCCCCCTGACACCGGAAAGTATCGCGGCGGGCATTAACCACCTGATCGCCGATAAAGACCTGCATGAAAGGCTTAAGCACAATGCTTTAAAAGCCCGTGAAGTCTTCAACTGGCAACAAAATGAGATCCGCTTGCGTTCTCTATATGCAAACCTTTTTAATGCTTAATCACTTTTGACTTTCTCCGTTGTCATCCCCATGTATAATGCTGCTCAAACTGTTTTGAGCACTATCGCTTCATGCTGGGATCAATCTTACCCGGTTAAAGAAGTGATCATAGTAGATGATGCGAGTACAGATGATAGTGTAGCTAAAGTAACTGCAGCCTATGGAGATAGGGTTAAAATAATGCGCTTCCCGGCTAACCGTGGTCCATCCGCAGCCCGTAATGCGGGCTGGGCAATGGCTACAGGAGATTTCGTGGCCTTCCTGGATGCTGATGATACCTGGCATGCGGACCGCATAGCCATAATGAAGCATTTCCTGGAAAAAGACCCTGCTATTGACTTTATCTGGAACCGCTATACGCATAAGCCTTATGCCTATACAGCTATAGATGCGGGGGATGAAGTGTTGAAAAGAACTTCCCTTTTAGAACTTTGTATCACTAACCCTATCGCGCCTTCTGCTGCTGTCATAAGGCGTACCGTGCAGGCGCCATTTGACGAGCAAATGCGCTACAGCGAAGATTATAAATGGGTCTTAAAGTGCAAAGCGGTCTGCAATATGTACGAGGTACATTTATTACTCACCTATCGTAGCCGGCCCATGATGGCATCAGGTGGCCAGAGCCAGCGGTTGTGGAAAATGCGCAGGGGAGAGATAAAATCATATGCCAGCCTGGGAAAATTAAATCCTTTCCTGTACCTTTTGTTTCCCTTTTTACTCCTATGGAGTATTTTCAAGCATTTCAGGATACTGACCAAGCGCCGGCAATTAAAAAAGCCGGGAATAACTGCATAGCGCGTATTCCGGGCTTATTGATAGTAGGGTATTGAAAACGTTTACAAGAGGCTTTATATCCGCCAGGTTTTAAGCCCGTGCTTCGTAAAGGAATAGCTCCTGTGTACCCCGCCGAAAGCGGCCAATGCTTTTTTAACGGCATACTTGGTATTATTAGGGCAATAAAAGATCATAAAGCCGCCGCCGCCGGCCCCGCTGATTTTACCCCCGGTGGCCCCGTTGGCTTTTGCCGCAGCGTAAATATTCTCGATCAATTCATTACTGATCCCTTCCGCCATTTGCCGCTTTTGCTCAAAGCCGATATTTAGTATGTTCCCGATCCCGTGCAGCTGGCCCCGCAGTAAAGTTTCTTTCATCAGCTGCGCCTGGTGCTTAAGCTGGTGCATGGCTTCAATAGAAGTCGATTTATTGTCGATCACGTTCCTGCTTTGCTTCCTGATGATTTCGGCCGATTCCCGGCTGGTGGAAGTGTAGTACAGCAATAGATTATTTTCCAGCTCATCAATATATTCCTGACGGATGCGCAGCGGGTTGACGATGACTTTATCATCCGCGTAGAACTCCATAAAGTTTACGCCGCCGAAAGTGGCCGCGTATTGGTCCTGCCGCCCGCCGGCAAGGGCCAGGTCCTTGCGTTCAATATCATAAGCATACTGCGCGATATCATATTCGCCAAGCGGTAACTGCAGCATCTCTACAAACGCACCCAATATGGCGACAACGAGGGTAGAAGAAGTCCCCAGGCCGGAACCTGCAGGCGCGTCAACAAACGTAGACAGCTTGATCCCTTTCTGCTCAAAAGGATAATCCTTTTGAATCCTGTTATAAACACCTTTGAGTAAATCCAGGTGCCCGTCAATAGGAAGGGTTGTTTGCCAGGGATATTCAGCAAGCTCGTCCCGGTCAAAAGCCTCAAGAATAATTTTGTCTTCCTCCAGGACCTCGATGCTCGCGTTAGCATAGAGAGAAATGGTAGCGTTAAGGATGGCGCCGCCGTACTGGTCGCAATAAGGGCTTACATCGGTACCACCACCGGCCAGCCCGATGCGTAAGGGGGCTTTACTTCTATAGATCATCTGTTCAGGCTTTGCATGTTTCGGTTCAATTACCTGCAATTTAGTGCTTCTTTACTGTTTGGTAAACATAAAATCAGGGTTTTGACCTTAATTTCAGATTAGGGACCAAAGCTCTCACTTTCCGCATAAAGTCGGTACCCGGATCTGCTTTACCCGTATAATAGTTACTGTTTGTTTCTTTCCATAACACCGTATTGCGAAAAATCGAGTATTCTGAATGGCCAATGAGGTACTCTATTTTATGTCGTGCGCAAAGATGCCTTACCAGGGCGGCATTTGCCCTTACCTGGGCTTCTGTGAGCGGGGCATCAGGACCGCCAACATTCTCTACGCCGATAGCCATATAATTAAGCCCGATAATATGCCTAGCAAATATAGTATCCGGCAATAATTGATACACCGTACCATCCCGGTCCACGAGGTAATGAGCGGATACATTAAGAGCACTTTGATTTTTATTGGCCGTGCGGGCCTGCTCTATTTCTTCCTTATTGAAATAATTGAAATTGCTGTTCAGCGTTCCGCTGCCGGTAAAGTGCAGCACGATCATCCTGGGTACTATAGTCGGTCGGGTTTTCTGGATACCATGCCTTTTATGTAAATAATCCAGGCTTAGCTGTTGCCGCTTCTGGTTAAAAACGATCGGTTTTTGAACGATGTTTAGTTTGCCGCTGTTTTGTGCGACCGCTGTTGTGCTGGTGTTCAGTACACAAAAGCTGCCTGTTATCAACAACC
Source organism: Taibaiella sp. (assembly GCA_016786705.1). Lineage (GTDB taxonomy): Bacteria > Bacteroidota > Bacteroidia > Chitinophagales > Chitinophagaceae > Edaphocola. The sequence continues at coordinate 324,519 of JAEUVV010000006.1, read as the reverse complement.
AATACCTTAGTTTCATATCCGGGAGCTTATTCAAGAAAAGAGATTAAATTTAGTAGCCCAGCCTTGCTCTTACTGATTGCAGGTAACTGAGCGTTTTATTACTAACGGGGCTTGATTTTACGGATTTAGGTATCCCGGCGTTGCGCCACAGATGCCGCAAGGCGCCGGTCAGGTCGAAGCCGGTCCTTTTTAAATAAAATAAAGACCACATCAATAAGGTAGAATAAAAATACTTTTTAGGTAAATATCGATAGGCAACAATACATTTATTGCGCCACATCATGGCCAGTTTGGTTTTGTTGGGCAGGCGACCTTGCGGGGATTCTTTATGCAGCACTTTCACATCCGCATCATAAGCAATAGTATAGCCTGCGTCCAGCGCCCTGAAGCTAAGGTCATACTCCTCTACGCCATAAAAGAAATCTTCCGGGTAATAGCCTGTTTTATCAAACAGCTCCCGCTTCATCAGGTGTGCTGCTCCTGTAAAATAGTAGGTCAGGAACCAGTCTTTGTCTTTGTATGCTTCGTATTGTTTATGTGGCAACGCGTTTTTCTGACGTTCGCCGGTTGTGTAATAATAGATATTAAGGGTAATAATGGCTGTATTGTGTTGCACATATTGCTCTTTGCTGAATAAACGGGCAATTTTTTCAATCGCGCTTTTATCGGCAAATACCACATCATCGTCCAGGACCAGCAGGTGCGGGAATTTTGCCCTTTTGATGAGCAGGTTTCTGCCCCCGGCGACCCCAGGGTTGTTTTCATTGACAATATAGTCGATGGGCAGACTGCTCCGGCTGATAAAATCGGTTACCTTTTCATACGAATCACTGGAATTATTGTTCAGTAATAAGATCTCTCCCACATATTGCGCTACCTCATGCTGTGCTTCAATATCCTGGAGTAAGAGCAAAGTATCTTCTGCCCTGTTATAGGTAATAACGAGGATACTTAATAAAGGCACTTGATGTTGCAAATCCGGGTTCATTTTATTAAGCAGCAATAATAAACAATTTTAAGCAGTATCTGCTGTTGCCTGTATACCGGTGGCCTGTTTCCTGCATGACTTTCACAATAAATTGATGATTGGCGGTATAGTGGTACAAAAAACAGGTAAAATATTTTTAACCACTATTTACAAGACCCAAGCCGTCAAATTGTAGTATTTTGCGCTAACCATTATTATAAAGTAAAAATTAAGGATATAATTATGAAAAAAATTCTTTGTCTGGGATTTTGTCTGCTCAGCTTGCACAAGCTGTCACACGCTCAAGCCGGAAAGCAGAAATGGGTAGACAGTACCTATAATGCTCTGCCAGAGAAAGAAAAAATAGGCCAGCTTTTTATGGTGGCTGCCTACTCCGGTGGCGAAAAGTTCAACGAAGGACAAATACAGAGCCTGATAGACGGTCGTATGATAGGCGGTGTGATCTTCATGCAGGGAACACCGGAAGCACAGGCCCGGCTGACCAATCAATACCAGCAAAAATCTAAAGTCCCCCTGCTCATCGGTATGGATGCGGAATGGGGCCTGGGCATGCGGCTTACCGGTGTCCGGAACTTCCCCAGGCAAATGATGATAGGAGCGACCCGTAGCCCGGCGCAAATGGAGCAGATGGCTATGGCCATAGCTTACCAATGTAAGCGCATGGGGGTACATATCAACTTCGCACCGGTTGTAGACATCAACAATAACCCGGAGAACCCTGTTATTAACTTCCGCTCTTTCGGTGAAAATAAAGAATGGGTAACCACCCTGGCCAAAGCCTATACCAAAGGCCTCCAGGATAATGGGATCATGGCTTGTGTGAAACATTTCCCGGGTCATGGAGATGTAGATGTAGACTCCCATTTGGAGTTACCGGTGATCAATAAAACCAAAGCACAACTACAGGCTATGGAGCTTTACCCCTTCCAGATGCTGTTTAATTATGGTGTTAAAAGTGCCATGATCGCGCACCTGAGCATACCGGCTGTAGACGCACGCAAGAATGTGCCCAGTACCTTATCTAAAAAGGTGGTAACAGATCTTTTACAAAACCAGATGGGCTACAAAGGGCTTATCTTCACAGATGCGCTTAATATGCAGGGCGTTACCAAGTATTTCCCGGAAGGCGATGCCGACCTGCAGGCCTTTCTTGCCGGCAATGACGTATTGCTTTTTTCCCAGGATGTACCTAAAGCGATCGCCAAGATCCAGGATGCCTTAAAAACCGGTAAGGTCTCTGCTGCGCGGCTGGAGCAAAGTGTCAAAAAAATACTGGCGGCTAAATATGATGCCGGGTTAAACGAGTTTAAGCCTATAGTGACTGAAAATGCAACGGCCGACCTGAATGCCTATACCGAAACTATTTTTGACCAGGTTGCCAGGGCGGCTATTACCCTTGTCCGGGATGAAAATAATGTACTCAACAAGCTCAACCTGAAACCGCAGGCCAATTATGCCTATATTTATGTGGGCAATAAGGAATTGAGCAATTTTAACCAGGGCTTCCCGGAAATGCTGCGCCAGGATTTACCCAAATTATATGTACAGTTATTTGGAAAAGGCCAGACCGCTTCACGGATAGAAGGCATTATGCAGTCTTTAAATAATTATGAAGCGGTAATTGTGGGTATGCACGACCTGAATCTTTACCCGAAAGATAATTACGGTTTAGACCAGATGCAGCTGAGCCTCTTAAAACAACTGAGTAGGAGTAATAAAACCATTTTCATTGATTTCGGTAATGCTTATGCCCTTAGACCGGTCTGCGCCGCCAACTCCAGCATAGTGACTTACGAAGAAAATAACAGTACTTACAAAGCGGCGCGGGATGTATTGCTCAGCAGGCTGGTTCCGAAGGGAATACTGCCGGTGAGCCCATGTAGCCACGCAAGTACCACAGGGCAAAGTGTCAAGCATGAGAATGGAATTGTAGTGACCACGAATATCCATCCCGGAACGGTAACCCCGCCAGCCAATACTTCTAAACCAGTAGCACCAAAAGTAAATAACGAATTACCTGTAAACCCCATGGGTAGCAATAGCCGCCAATTGATCAAGAATCCACAGGCCCTGGCGGACCTGGATAAATACCTCAGCGATGCTATTGGTAAAGGAGTATTCCCCGGTTGCCAGGTGCTGGCCATGAAAGATGGCCAGGTAATCTACAAAAAAAGCCTGGGTAACTATAGTTACGGGGTAAATGAGCAGGCGGTAAACGATAATACCATTTATGACGTGGCCTCGCTTACGAAAGTAGTGGCAACCACATTGGCGGTCATGAAGCTATATGAAGAGGGAAGAATAAGCCTGAATGCGACATTAGGTACTTACCTGCCCTCGGTAAAAGGGAGTAATAAAGCTAATCTTAAAATAAGTAATATACTATTGCACCAGGCAGGGCTTAAAGCCTGGATTCCTTTCTACAAAAATACCATTGACACCGAAAGCAAGCCTTACGCCAATATTTATACGGTGATGAAGAACCGCCAGTTCGATATACCGGTAGCATCAGGCATGTTTATGAATAATAACTACATAGATACCATATGGAAAACGATCCTGGAAAGCCCGCTGGGACCGGCAAACTATACTTACAGCGACCTGGATTTCCTGTTCCTGCAAAAAGTGGTGGAAACAGTTACCCGGATGCCATTGGATGAATATGTAGAAAAAACTTTTTATGTGCCGCTGGGATTGCGTAATACCACCTATAATCCATGGGAGAAAAACCTGCAGCAGCGTTGTGCCCCCTCCGAGCGGGACAATTATTTCAGGCATCAGCTGTTACAGGGCTATGTGCACGATATGTGCGCGGCCATGCTGGGTGGCGTGGCCGGGCATGCGGGTTTGTTTTCCAACGCGGAAGATATAGGTATAGTCATGCAGATGCTGTTGAATAAGGGAAGCTACCGGGGAAGACAATACTTCAGGCCGGAAACCGTGAACTTATTTACCCGGTATACCTCTGGTATCAGCAGGCGTGCCTACGGTTTTGACAAGCCTGAAAAGAAGGCGGGAGATGGCGGCCCGGCATCCGATCTTGCCAGTAAATCAAGCTTCGGCCACCAGGGTTTCACGGGTACCTGCGCCTGGGCCGATCCGCAGACCGGTATTGTATTTGTATTTTTATCCAACCGTACTAATCCGACAGCAGAAAATAACCAGATCAACCGGTTAAGTGTACGTACTATAGCGCAGAGTTATGTTTATAAGGCCCTGGGTTATACCAAATAAAAAATCGCGCATCAGCACAGTAACATGAATAACCGATTATTTCAGCTGCAATATTTTGCACCGGCAGTACAGCTTTTATTTTTCTTTTGTTTTTTCTTTGTAGCCAATCTCCTGCAGCTCGGCCTTAACCAGGCTTTAAGTATCAATGCTGCTACGGGAAGCAGCCTGCAGGTTTTAGGTATGATGAGTATCAATCAGCTACTTGGCTTTCTCTTGCCGGCTTTGGTTTTTGTGTGGTTATTGCCGCAACCGCCAGCGACTTTCTTTCATTTCAGGAAAATAGAAAAAACTTCCGACTTACTGACTCTGCCGTTACTTGCCCTGGGCACACTGCTCTTAGTATTGGGGCTGGCAGAGATGATCCGGAAGTTACCCCTGGGGCAAATAGCAGATGAACTGCAGGCGCAAAGGAAAAACCTGGAATCATCTGCTTTACAAATGCACTCCGTTGCAGAGGTCCTGTTGCGCATCATTGTAATGGCATTATTGCCGGCCGTCTGTGAAGAATTGTTTTTCCGGGGCATATTGCAGAGAATGTTCCATTCTTTTTTCAAAAAACCGCTTCCGGCTATCCTGGCTACCGCTTTGGTTTTCGCCCTGTTTCATGCGAGCTGGTACAATTACCTGCCTATTACCATTGCAGGCTTTATTTTAGGCTTCACTTATTTTTATACCGGGAATATATGGTATAATATCATTTTACATTTTTTAGTAAACGGCACCCAGATCCTGATCGCGTTTTTCCAGGACGATACTGCGGCGGAAAGCTCCTTTCCGCTTACATTTGCAACCGGTTTTGTTATTTCGGGCCTGTTCCTGTGCTTTGCTGCCTTAAAACAGCTCAGGAAGGGGAAGCAAATTTCAGGCCTTAACTGGTCCATGCCTTACCGGCAGCCGGGCCAAAATTAAAATTTATGAATTGGAGTGTTTTTTTTACCAGGCTAGGTTCAGCAATCATTTTTTCCGCTATAATGATGGCCGGGCTGCTAGGTGGCCTGTACCATTTTCCCTGGAGCATCTGGATATTAGCCTACCTGATCCAGTTTTTATGTATAAAGGAGTTTTTCAAGATGGCGGCCCTGATCTTCCCGCAAAGTAATTTTCCAAAGTACCTGGAATCCCTGGCCCAGCTGGCAGGTGTATTGGTCGTTGCAACAGTCACCATTTGGGATGCTTCGATTGCCCTGCTTACCATAATCCCGGTCTTATTTTTACTCGGCGGGATACTGAATAAAAAAACAGCGCTGGAAGCTGCTTTTAGCGCTATAGTAGCATTGCTATACATTTCCCTGCCTATGGCCTTCCTGGTAAAACTATGGAGTATTCATTTTTCCATTCCCCTGGCCCTGATCCTGATGATCTGGATGAACGACACCATGGCCTATATCGTTGGCTCTTTCATCGGTAAAACGCCGTTTTCTCCTATTTCTCCTAAAAAAACCTGGGAAGGAACAGCCGGGGGCGCGATACTGACCATTGCCGGCGCGGCCGTTTGGGCGCATTATGCCCATATAGATGGCCTGGGGAGTATCGACTGGATGGTATTGGCGGCCTGCGCGGCGATCGCGGGTACAGCCGGCGATTTGCTGGAATCAAAATTAAAGAGAATGGCCGGTATTAAAGATTCCGGGAATATTATGCCGGGGCATGGCGGGGCTTTGGACCGCTTCGACTCCTTACTGGTTGCCTTACCCTTTGCCTTTTGCTATGTAATGCTTTTTGTTGTTGTGGCGCCATAGGTAACAGGTATTTAAACTATTCAGTAGAAGTAAAATCTTAAATTTGCGGGAATTAATTTTAGACTATGAAGGTTATTGTTGTAGGAACAGGATATGTAGGATTGGTTTCAGGTGCCTGCCTGGCCGATGTGGGGGTGGATGTAGTATGTATTGATATTGATCAGAAGAAGACAGAAAACCTGAAGCAAGGTATACTCCCTATATATGAGCCCGGCCTGGAGGCTATTGTAAAAAACAACTATGAAAGAGGTCGCCTGCACTTCAGTACCGACCTTGCCGCGCATATAGCCGGGGCGGATGCTATCTTTATATGTGTAGGCACACCGCCGGGCGAAGATGGCAGCGCGGATATGCAATATGTGCTCTCTGTAGCAAAAGATATCGGTAAGTATATGAATGACTATGTGGTCGTCATTACTAAAAGTACGGTACCGGTAGGTTCTTCCCATAAAGTGCGTGCCGCGATCAGGGCAAGCCAGCAGGAGAGAGGGGTGGACATCCCTTTTGACGTGGCTTCAAACCCCGAATTCCTTAAAGAAGGAGCTGCTATTAAAGACTTTATGAGCCCCGACAGGATCGTGGTGGGCGTGGATTCCGGCCAGGCCCGGGAAGTAATAGATACGATCTACAGGCCTTTCCTGCTGAATGGTTACCGCATTATATACATGGATATACCCTCTGCCGAGATGACCAAATACGCGGCTAATGCGATGCTGGCTACCAGGATCTCCTTTATGAACGATATCGCTAACCTGTGTGAACTGGTAGGTGCCAATGTCAACCAGGTACGCCATGGTATTGGGGCTGATCCTAGGATCGGTAAAAAATTCCTGTATGCCGGTGTCGGTTATGGAGGTTCCTGCTTCCCTAAAGATGTAAAAGCATTACTTAAAATGGGCGCGGAAAACCAGAAGCCGATGCGTCTGCTGGAAGCGGTAGAAGCGATAAACGAAGATCAGAAGAAAGTATTGTTTACTAAAATAGAAAGATATTTTGACGGGCACCTTGCCGGCAAGACCATAGCTGTGTGGGGACTGGCATTTAAACCGAATACAGACGATATGCGGGAAGCTCCTGCTACTATCCTGATCGATTCATTATTAACTGCCGGGGCTAAAGTAAAAACATTTGACCCGGTGGCGATGCACGAGGCAAAAAAATTGTTTGTGGCTGGCACGGACCTGGTTTTCTGTGAAGATGTTTACCAGACCGTAGAAGGAGCAGATGCCATCGCTTTGGTTACAGAATGGAATGAGTTCCGCCTGCCTAACTGGGAGCGGATTAAGTCCCTGGTCAACAACCCGGTCATTTTTGACGGGAGGAATATTTATGATGACATTATGCTTAGCAAAGAAGGATTTAGCTATTTTGGTATAGGTCAAAGCAAGGCTTAGTTTCTTTTCTGTACAATTTTTGGTATTTTTGTGCGTATTCTTTTTCTAATATATTATATTTGTTAAATGTTCAACCTTATTTTATTTGGCCCTCCCGGTAGCGGAAAGGGGACCCAATCCAGCAACCTGATCAACACTTTTGGCTTAAAACACTTGTCTACCGGTGATCTTTTGAGAGATGAAATCGCCCGTGAAACAAGACTGGGCCTTGAAGCAAAGAAATTTATGGATGCGGGGCAACTGGTACCGGATGCGGTAGTCATCGGGATGATCGGTTCCAAGCTGGACGAGAACCCGGAAGCCAAAGGATTTATCTTTGATGGTTTCCCAAGAACTACGGCCCAGGCAGAGGCTTTGGATAATTTGCTGGAGCTTAAAGGGACAAATATCCATATGCTGATCTCGCTTGAGGTGCCTGAAGAGGAATTAAAGCAACGCTTACTGTTAAGAGGGGCTGTTTCGGGCAGATCGGATGATAATGAAGAGATCATTGCCAACAGGATTGTTGAATACAGGGCGAAAACAGAGCCGGTTTCCAATTACTATGAAGCGCAGGGCAAGCTGGAAAGAATTAAAGGTGTGGGTGAAGTAGAAGAGATTTTCGGAGCAATCAAAAGTAAGATAGCCACCTTTATCCTGCCGCAGTCTTAGGACTTATTATTAAATATTTTGATTAAATTAGTTAAGCCTTCGTTTGAAGGCTTTATTTTTGCACAATATGGAGAAAGCGAATTTTGTAGATTATATCAGGATCTTTTGTCGTTCGGGAAAAGGAGGAGCAGGTAGTATGCACTTTATGCGTACTAAGTTCAATGCGAAAGCCGGACCTGATGGCGGAGATGGGGGTAGAGGGGCGCACATAATTTTAAGAGGCAATAAGCAATTATGGACCTTATTGCATTTAAGATATCATAAAAATATTCTTGCGGAAAACGGGGAGAGCGGTAGTGGCAATAACAGCTCGGGACGCCAGGGAAAAGATATTTACATCGATGTGCCCCTGGGTACTATAGCTAAGGACGCAGAAACAGGGGAAATAGAAGCGGAAATCCTGGAAGATGGCCAGGAAGTCATCTGGATACCGGGAGGCCGTGGCGGATTAGGTAACTCAAATTTTAAATCTGCGACCAACCAGACCCCGGAATATGCACAGCCGGGCGAGATGGGTACGGAAGGTTATAAATACCTGGAACTTAAAGTCCTTGCGGATGTGGGCCTGGTAGGTTTTCCAAATGCCGGCAAATCAACTTTATTATCAGTAGTTAGTGAGGCGAGACCTAAGATCGCCAATTATGCCTTTACAACGCTTACCCCTAACCTGGGAATGGTGAACTACAGGGACCATTTATCCTTTTGTATGGCCGATTTACCGGGTATTATAGAAGGAGCAGCCGAAGGCAAAGGACTTGGGCACCGGTTCTTAAGACATATCGAGCGGAACGCGGTTTTATTATTTGTAATACCTGCAGACAGTGCCGATCACCGGAAAGAATTTGAGATATTATATAGTGAACTGGAGCAATATAATCCCGAATTGCTCCATAAAAAAATGCTGATCGGTATCAGTAAAGCAGACATGCTGGACAAAGAATTGCGGGATGCTATTTCGAAAGAATTGCCGGCCGATTACCCGCATTTGTTTTTTTCTGCAGTGACGCAATCCGGGATTACGGAATTAAAAGACGAGCTTTGGGGAATGCTTAATAGCTAAAAAAGAATAGTTTAAAAATAAAGGCATATTGGATTTTTTATCTGGTATGCCTTTTTTGTTTGGAGAAATTAATAACAGTTTGTTTGGTTTTTTGTATTGATTTATCTTTTGAAAAATCATAAAATATTATTTTTTATTTATTTGTAATTTATTTGATTTTCAGTTTTTTATACTATAGTTAATGAAATACAAATAATTAATTTGGCTATTAAGATTTCGGGCTTATTATGTTCCTCTTTGTCAGAACTAAGTTAAATTTGTAGGTATAAATCTATAGTTAAACTTATTATTAATCATGAAAACAAATTTTACCAACTTAAAAAGCACCCGTGCCATTTTTATGGTCCTTGTGATGTGCTTGCTGGGATTGAGCGCGCAGGTCAGGGCCCAATTGCTGCCGGCCAGTAGTTACGGGTTTACCGCTCAATCGGCCGCCTTCACAGAAATTACCGGGGGTACTGTGATCTCCGCCATTCATACGGATGATGCCATATCCGCTAGTCTGCCCATTGGCTTTACCTTTAATTTTTGCGGGACAAACTATCAAAACTTTGTTATTTCCTCCAATGGCTGGATGAGCTTTAATACCTCAGTAGGATTTTCGGCAACTTTTAATGCCGAAAGTAGCCTGGGAGATATAAGACCGGCCCTGATGCCGCTTTGGGATGATATCTCTGGCTCCGTAGGTGAAGCAAGATATGAAGTGAGTGGTACCGCACCTAACCGCGTGCTTACCGTTCAATGTAAAAACTGGCGCTGGAACTGGAGTTCTTCCTTTCCGGCAACTATATCCTTCCAGGTTAAAATATACGAAACAACAAATATTATTGAATATATCTATCGCCAGGAAACCGGTACCGGTAATACTTCCGGCTCAAGCGGGGCGAGCATCGGGATTAGTGATGCGGGAGCGACTCCGACTTACCTGGTACTAAATAATAGTACAGCTGCGCCAACACCCAGCTCAACCTCTTTTACAGACAATATCACCGCACGCCCGGCTACAGGTCAGCTTTACCGCTTCACCCCGCCGCCTCCGTGTAATGCTTCAAGCTTCCCGGCTACCACGACGGCCACCGCTAATCCATCCACTATTTGTGCGGGTTCAGGTGCCCAGCTCAGCATAAACTTTACCCCTCCGGTCGCAACGGGTATTACTTATCAATGGCAAAGCTCGGCAAATGCCGCCGGGCCTTTTACCAATATTGCGGGAGCCACTTCATTGACCTATATCGTCTCCAATGTTACCACAACGACTTATTACCGTTGCCAGATATCCTGTTCCGGAAATTTGGCCCTCACCAGTTCTGTAGCCCAGCTGGTAACTACCGTGCCCAGCATGCCTACCGCCAATGGCGGCTCAAGATGTGGCCCGGGCTCTGTGCAGCTTACCGCCACTCCTTCAACTTCGACTAATCTAATCCGTTGGTATGAAAATGCTACAGGAGGCCTGCCTTTAGCTACCGGTAATACTTTTAACACTCCTTCCATCACAAATACGACTACATATTATGTGGCCGCCGGTGCCGGGGGGACTTCAATACCACCTACATGGGTAGGAACCGGAACGGGAACACTCAGTGGTAATCCTAATCCATATTATACTTTATTTGAAGGACTTAAAACCCAATACCTGATCCGGTCTTCTGAGCTGATCGCATTGGGCTTTACAGCCGGAAATATTACAGAACTCGCATTTGATGTAGTGAATGCCAACGGCTTTGCTTTATCTAACTTCTATATCTCAATGAAGCAGACCTCGGCTACAGCCCTGAGCTCTGCCTGGGAAACCGGACTGACCACAGTATACACTGCCCCGGCAACCTTTACGCCTACAGCCAATTCTGTAAATGCTTATACTTTCCAGAATCCTTTACCCTGGGATGGTGTTTCTAATTTGGTGATTGAAGTTTGCTTTAATAACCCGGACTGGAGCAGCGGACATAGTGTAAAATATACATCGAATGTAGGATTTAGTGCTGCTCACTATTACCAGGAGGATGGTAATCCAACACTTTGTACGGCACCGGGAACGGGAAGTCTTTCTAGCGATAGGCCAAATATCCGCCTGAGCATAACAGCGGGCTGTGAAACCAGCCGTTTACCTGTTGTTGCTACGGTAAACCCGGTTCCTGCGGTTAATATCGGTGCTGATTTTGATACTTGTATCGCGGTTGCGGCAACCTTCAACCTGGAAGCGGGTCCTCAGCCTAATAACGCTACTTACCTTTGGGATAACGGTACTACATCCAGCTCAAGGGCGATCGGCCAGACCGGTGTTTACCATGTCGCGGTAACCAACAGTTTTGGTTGTGTGGGTTATGACACGATCAGCGCGACCATAAGATCTAAACCTATTGTAGAATTAGGAACTACGGCAAACCTGTGCGGTGGTGGTATTAAGATCCTGGATGCCGGTCCCGGCGGCCAGAACGGGGGAAGCTATTACTGGAGTACAGGTGAGACAACAAGAACTATTGAAGCAACTGCAGCAGGTACTTACATCGTTTATGTAACCAGCCCTGATGCCTGTCTTACTGTAGATACCGTAGAGTTGATCGTAAACGGGCAGATGCCGGAACTGGATGGTATCCTGGTTACCGCCCAGACAGCTTCTACCTTTATTTTCACTGCAGACAACCCGTTAAATGTTGTTCAATACATCTGGGATTATGGTGATGGCAGTCCAAGAGATACCACAACAGTTCCAACGACCCAGCACCAATACACTGCGAATGGTAACTACTGGCTTAAATTATTTACCAATAGTGTTTGCGGCGAGGTAGTAGACAGTATCATGGTTACGATCATTGGTGGCGTGGGCGTTAATAACGTGGACAATGAAGCACAAATCAAACTATATCCTAATCCAAGCCATGACAATGTAGTGTTCCTGGAAGCCGCTTCAGGAATAGAAATAAGCAAGCTGAAAGTGTTTAACGTTGTCGGCCAGGAAGTGCTTAGCCAGGATATATATGACAAGCGCAGTAACAAACACCGTATAGTGTTCAATAAAAACCTGGCTGCAGGTGTTTATCATATCCAGTTGCAAACCAATAAAGGTATCGTGAATAAAAAACTCGAACTGCTTAAATAAAAGATTTTACCAAAAAAAGAATATAAAAGCTGCCATCTGCCCAGATGGCAGCTTTTATATTTGGTAAAGTTAGTATTTGGCAAAGAATATTGAAGTGAAAGTATTGTTTTAAGGTTAAAATATTTTATAATTAAAAGTTGATTAAGTATAAATAGTTGCTAATGAGGGGTAAATAATTGCGAAATATATTTTAATATTTATCAGAAGTTGTTAGATTTGAAGATATTTAATCTATAGTTTCACTTAATTCTTTATCATGAAAACATTTTTTACCCCAAATTTTAAGCGGCAGGTGCTATTTGGCGGCCTAATCGCATTAATGTTTTCTTCCACGCAGGTGGGTGCTCAAAATAACTCTACCAGGGTTAAGGATGCACGTTACGAGCGTGGAGGTTCATTTGCTGGTTTCCAGCCTTCTGATGAGGTGGCTGACAGGAGGACCAGGAATGCAAAGCATTTTAAAAATTCAAATGGTTCGTTTACTGTGGTGACAGGAGGAACGTACCATTACAAAGATGCGGCTAACCGCTGGCAGGACATCAGCTTATCCCTGGTGCCGGCAAATAAAACCGGCTATTCATTTGCCAATGAGTCCAATGAATTTAAAACCTACCTGCCTCAAAATCCGGGTACTTACCCGGTTCAGATGGTTTTGAGCAACGGGATCGCTTTTAACTGGTGGCAACAACCGGCTATGAGTTTTTCTAACGGGACTACTGTTGTGAACGCACAGAAAAAGACTCCTGTTAAGCAAAGTGAAAAAACGATTAATTACGCGAATGTTTATGAAGGTATTACAGAGCAATTTGAAATGTTGCCTAACGGTATTGAAAACAATACCATTGTACATGCATTATCACAACAGGTCAAAGGACTGCCAAAAGGTACCATAATAGAGTTTAGCCAGTTTATCCCTATGCCTTCCGGCTGGACTGTAGATGTTGCCGGCATCAAAAAACAGAATACTTTCTCTGCTAAAGATTTCCATATTAATATCCCGGGAACAGACGGGATTTATTTTGGCCAGATTGTAGCTTTCGATCAGGCAATTAATAAAAATAAGGCCTTGTTTCTTGTTAATGCGCCTCTAGCGAAACTGTCAGAGCTGGAAAAAAAGCAAAAGGAGCAAAACGTCCTGGTTTGTAATTATGACGTTCAGTTTGTTGCCGGGGGCCTAAAAGTGACTACAAAAGTTCCGGCTGACTGGTTAAAAGCAGGCAACCGCTCTTTCCCTGTAACTATTGACCCTACGGTAACTATTACCCCTACAAGTGGTATGGGGGCCGATTACTATACCCCTACCTCTAACTGGTACGGCTTCCAGAGACATGCCAATCTTTACCTGGCATCTGAAATAGGGGTTTCCAATATAAGTATTTCTGCGATAGAATATAACCGGGGTACTACCGATGGTAATAATGCAGTAAGCCCCAATAAAGTTTTTTTCCGTACGACTACTGCGAATACATTGACAGCGGCCGCCTGGAACTCCGCCACCTATACGGGCGGGCTTACTCCGGCCTTTAATGCTTCGGTTGATTTTCATGGCACCACAACCGGCTGGAAAATGTTTACATTGACCACACCATTCACCTATAATAGTGATAACCTGGTCGTTATGGTATATGATGCTTATGGCGGTAGCGGTAATGCTAAATATATGAACCGTTCTAGCACTATTCAGAACAGGCAGGCCTATATGCGGCAGGATGGCTCTGACCCCGGCGATGCAACTAACTTGTCCACAGAGAACTATTTACCCGAAATACGCTTAACTTATACCATGACTACAGCCTGTAGCGGTACGCCTAATGCAGGTACTGTTGCGGCATCCGTTCCGGATTCCGTATGTCCTAACATTGCATTTACATTGGCGGCAGATGGTATCACTTATGGCTCTGGTATGGCCTATCAATGGCAGCAATCCGCTGCAGCTACAGGCCCCTGGACCGATATCGCGGGTGCTACTAACCCGTCCTATACCATTGCTGCAGGTATTACTACCGCGACCTATTATCGTTTACGTTCGATATGTAATAGCGGAACACCAGTATACACCAATGCAAAACAGGTAACGATAAAATCCTTTATCAACTGTTATTGTACCCCTACCTACACTTATGGCTGTTCTAACGGGGCTACGCTGAACAGTTTTGCTACAACAGGAGCTATGGTAAATGTAACCAATAACAATACCGGCTGTGCCAGCGGGGGTGTGGGTTATTCCAATTATATGTCCATGCAAATAACCGCTGCATTAGGGATGACTTTTAATGTCGCTGTTGAAGTAACCCAATACAGTGGTGGCGTTAAGATCTGGGCCGACTGGAACCATGATGGCATATTCGACCCGGTTACCGAGCTTTGCGCGGAATCCCCCAATACGATTAGCAGTGGCAGTAGTTATAACGGTACCGTTACCGTTCCGGCTACCGCTCTGGGAGGGGTAACAAAATTCCGCGTGAGAGTAGTTGAAGGTTCTACAACCTTTAACCCTTGTGGGAATGAATACTACGGGGAAACCGAAGATTATAGCCTGCTAGTATCTGCTACAGGTTGTACCGGAACCCCTAATGCGGGTACTGTAGCACCATCCGTCCCGGATTCCGTATGTCCTAATACCGCGTTTACCTTGGCGGCAAACGGTATTACCTTTGGCTCTGGTATGGCCTATCAATGGCAGCAATCTGCTGCTGCCGCAGGCCCCTGGACCGATATCGCAGGAGCGACTAATCCAAACTCTACCATTGCTGCAGGTATTACTACCGCGACCTATTATCGCTTACGCTCAATATGTAACAGCGGAACCCCGGTTTATACCAACGTAAAATACATCACCATCAAGTCATTTATCACTTGCCACTGTACGCCAACCTATACTTACGGCTGTTCTAACGGCGCTACCCTGAACAGTTTTGCTACTACAGGTGCTGTTGTGAATGTAACGAACAATAATACCGGCTGTGCCAGCGGAGCAGTGGGCTATTCCAATTATATGTCCATGCAGATTACCGCCATCCAGGGCACTACTTTTAATGTCGCTGTAAATGTAACCCAATATAGTGGCGGTGTGAGGATCTGGGCCGACTGGAACCATGATGGTGTATTCGACCCGGTAACGGAGCTTTGTGCAGCATCACCGAATACCATTACAGCTGGTGGCACCTATAACGGAACTGTTACTGTTCCGGCTACAGCACTTTTAGGAGTGACAAAATTCAGAGTGCGGGTAGTAGAGGGTGCTACCTCCTTTAGTCCTTGTTCGAATGAATACTATGGAGAAACAGAAGATTATAGTATCCAGGTTAATACAATGCCATTATGTACCGCAGTAACTCCACCTACTAATCTTGTAGCCACTGCGACACCAAGCAGCCTTTGTGTTACCGGCAGTACCAATCTTACTTTAAACACCACCATTCAGCCTGCTGTAGGTCAGACCTTCCAGTGGCAGAGCTCCCCTACAGGGGCGACCTGGACTGATATTGCCGGAGCTACCAACCCGACTTTAGCTGTCGCTACCCTTACGACTACTACCCACTACAGGTTACAGGTAAAATGTAACAGTAATGTAGTCGCTACTTCAGTTCCGGATACCGTAAATGTTAACACCCCCGTTCAGCCAGTTGGTACAGGAGCTTCCAGGTGTGGTCCGGGTACACTTCAGCTAACAGCGACCCCGGCAATACCTACCAATACTGTTCGTTGGTATGAAAATGTAACCGGAGGAGTGCCATTAGCTACAGGCAATACCTTTACTACGCCAAATATTAACACAACAACTACCTATTATGTAACCGAAGCGGCAAGCGGCAGCGTTGCGGCAGCGACCTTATCTACCACGGATGCTGGCGGAAACGGGTGTACGGGCGGCGTTATGTTTGATATTGACCCGAATATCAGCCTGACCATTGATAGTTTTAAAGCCAAAGCATATTCCGGCGGCAGCAATGTTACGGTGAAAGTATATACCAGAAATGGTACATTCGTAGGTAATGAAACCAACCCTTCGGCCTGGACCCTGCATACAACAGCAGTTATCCCGACAACAACGGCGGGAGTACAGTTCAATATCCCTATTCCTACAACAATTACCATTGCACCCAATGTGTTGACCGGTATTTATATTGAATACGATGCTGCCTATACCAATATGCCTACTCCTACATTGTATTCTAATGCCGACCTGGATATCATTACCGGAACAGGCCTTTGTTCTTCCTTTGGCGGAACCAACCTTGGCCGTGCATTTAACGGAAGTGTTCACTACAGGGCATCTTCAATCTGTGAAGCAGCGCGTGTGCCGGTTGTTGCTACGGTAAACCCGGTTCCTGCGGTTAATATCGGTGCTGATTTTGATACTTGTATCGCGGTTGCGGCAACCTTCAACCTGGAAGCGGGTCCTCAGCCTAATAATGCTACTTACCTTTGGGATAACGGTACTACATCCAGCTCAAGGGCGATCGGCCAGACGGGTGTTTACCATGTCGCGGTAACCAACAGTTTTGGTTGTGTGGGTTATGACACGATCAGTGCGACCATAAGATCTAAACCTATTGTAGACTTAGGGACCACAACAACCATATGCGGTGGTGGTATGCAGGTCCTGGATGCCGGTCCGGGCGGCCAGAACGGGGGAAGCTATTACTGGAGTACAGGTGAGACAACAAGAACTATTGAAGCAACTGCAGCAGGTACTTACATCGTTTATGTAACCAGCCCTGATGCCTGTCTTACTATAGATACAGTAGAGTTGATCGTAAACGGGCAGATGCCGGAACTGGATGGTATCCTGGTTACCGCCCAGACAGCTTCTACCTTTATTTTCACTGCAGACAACCCGGTAAATATTGTTCAATACATCTGGGATTATGGTGATGGCAGTCCAAGAGATACCACAACAGTTCCAACGACCCAGCACCAATACACTGCGAATGGTAACTACTGGCTTAAACTGTTTTCCAACAGTACTTGCGGCGAGGTAGTAGACAGCATCATGGTTACGATCATTGGTGGCGTGGGTGTTAATAATGTGGACAATGAAGCACAAATCAAACTATATCCTAATCCAACCTATGACAATGTAGTATTCCTGGAAGCCGCTTCAGGTATAGAAATAAGCAACCTGAAAGTGTTTAACGTTGTCGGCCAGGAAGTGCTTAGCCGGGATATATCTGACAAGCGCAGCAACAAACACCGTATAGTGTTCAATAAAGACCTGGCTGCAGGTGTTTATCATATCAAAATACAAACCAATAAAGGTATGGTGAATAAAAAGCTGGAAATCCTTAAATAATATTTCTGCTAATTGAATGTAAAAGCTGTCGTCTGAATGGGCGACAGCTTTTATTTTTGTACCTCAATTATGACCGATAAATTTTTTGCGAAGCAATTGCTCTCCTGGCATCATTTGGAAAATGACCGGGTATTGCCCTGGAAAGGAGAAAAAGACCCGTATAAAATATGGCTTTCAGAGATTATTTTGCAGCAGACCCGTGCAGAGCAGGGATTGCCTTACTACGAGCGCTTTATAAGCACCTATCCAACTATAGAAGCTCTGGCTGCGGCTCCCGACCAGGAGGTGTTTAAACTGTGGCAGGGCCTGGGCTATTACTCCCGCTGCAGGAACCTGCTGGCAACAGCCCGCCAGGTCGTTTCGGAATATGGGGGTAAATTCCCGGATCAATACACGGAGATTATAAAACTTAAAGGGATTGGTCCTTATACGGCTGCGGCAATCGCTTCTTTTGCTTTTGGCAGGCCGGTACCGGTTATTGACGGTAATGTATACCGGGTTTTGGCGCGCTATTTTGCAGAGCCTGAGCCTATAGATACCACTACCGGGAAGAAAAAGTTTAATGAACTGGTAACCTCAGTATTTGATGCCCGGCAGCCGGCAGCCTTTAACCAGGCAATCATGGACCTGGGCGCTTCCGTATGTACACCTAAGCAGGCAAAATGTGAGCAATGTTTCTTATCTGAAGGCTGTAGGGCCTTCGGGCAGAACAATATTTACATGTTCCCGGTAAAGACAAAGAAAATTGCGGTGCGGCACCGGTATTTTAATTATTATATATTGGAAGTAGATGATGAGCTCTACCTGCAGCAGCGGCCTGCGGGAGATGTATGGCATGATCTTTATGAATTCTTCCTGGTAGAATCTGCAGCGGAGGGAACTGATAGCATAGACTTCCTGGACGAATCGTTGATAGAGGAGGTAGACCGGCATGTTTTCACGTCAAAACAGAGGCTTACCCATCAGCTTATAGAAAGCAGGTTTTCTGTGATCAGGCTAAAAGAAAAACCGGCACCCGGCTTGGGTAATGGAGCCTGGGTAAAAAAAATTAATGTAAAAAATTACCCATTCCCAAAAACAATAATTTCTTTTTTGGAAGAAATGCCTTATTTTAGTATTGAATTATAGCCTTGTTTATTATTTGGTAACCGAAAAATTTTTTGATCTATGAGAGGAGTTAACAAAGTAGTGCTAATTGGTAATCTCGGTAAAGATCCGGACCTGCAATATATTGAAGGAGATATCCCGGTAGCAAAATTTCCATTGGCCACTACAGAGATGAGGAAGGAAAAGAATGGAAATGTAGTCTCCGAAACAGAATGGCATACTATCGTACTATGGAGAGGGCTGGCAGAGCTGGCCGGAAAATATCTTCACAAAGGAAGCCTGGTCTACATTGAAGGCCGGTTGAGAACGAGAAGCTGGGAAGACAAAGACAAAAATAAAAGGTTTCAAACAGAAATAATCGCGGAAAACCTGGTTATGCTGGATAAAAGAAAAGACAGTGAAGGACAACAGGGTACCGGAAAGCATGATACGGACAATAGCGGCAGCTATTTGAATAATGATAATGACCCGGATTTAGATGATATTTTACCCTTCTAAATCTGCTGTGAACAGTAAAGTTTTTAAGGAAGCGTAACTATTCCCGCAATATACTTTTCCTTTGCATCTCCAGGCTTGCCTTAGTTTTGAGCGCCTGGATCATCCTGATGTATTAGAAAAGCAAATTTATTATGACGATCTTATCTGCACAATTTTTGATGGCTTCCCCTACTACGATTACTACATTAGTAATACTTACTTTGCTGATACTATTCCTGGCCTCTATAGCGGCAGGTGCGGAACTGGGCTTTTTTAGCCTTAAAATAAAAGATATCAACTATCTTAAAACAAAAGAAGACGCGAATTCCAGGATGATCATAGCGCTGCTGGAAGAGCCGGAACTGCTTTTATCCACCCTCAGGGTAGCCAAGTATTCCCTTTCCATTCTGGTCATATTGCTTACTACCTACCTGGCTGCGCTTATCGATCCGTTTACAAACGTGAGTATGGTATTGATAATGGGCATCGCGGTTTTCCTCTGCCTTTTTATCTTACTGCTCTTTATCGAAATCCTGCCAAAAGTTTATTCCAAGCATAACAATATACGGATGACCTCATTTACAGCACCGGCGGTCAATTTCCTTTACTTGTCCTTTAAAGGCTTCGGACAAATGCTGGTAGACTCAGATGAGTATAAAGATCAGAAGCGAAATAAAAAATTACTGGAAATAGATAACCTGAAAGAACTGGAAAGCGTAATAGAAGCCAGCCTGGGCCATGCCGCCTCAAAAGAAGAAGTAGATATTTTTAAAGGCGTATTGAAATTCGGTAGCATCAGCGTGAAACAGATCATGCAACCAAGGCTTGATGTAAACGCGATCCGGGAGAATTGGGACGCTAAAAAAGTAAAAGAACGCATACTGGATGCCGGCTATTCTCGGCTGCCGGTTTACCGGAACAATATTGATGAAATCGTGGGGATGATCCATGCCCGTGATTTTTTACCCTTTATGGATATCGAGGAGTTTGACTGGCACAACCTGATCCGCCCGGCTTATTATGTACACCAGCACAAGCTTATTGATGACCTCTTAAACGATTTCAGGGACAACAGGGTACACTTCGCCATAGTAGTAGACGAGTTTGGCGGTACATCGGGCATTGTTACCCTCGAGGATATCATGGAAGAGATCGTAGGAGATATTAAAGATGAATTTGACGAGGATGAACATAATTTCAGGAAAATAAATGATCAGGCCTATATTTTTGAAGGCCGGATGCTGATCAATGATATGTGCCGGATCATGAATATCCCTTTAGCTACCTTTTCAGAAGTCAGGGGCGATAGCGACTCTATTGCCGGCCTGGTACTGGAAATTGCCGGTAAATTCCCTACAGTAAATGAGCAGGTAAGCTACGAATTATATGATTTCACCATTCTTTCCGTTGATAAATTAAGGATCGAGAAAGTAAAAGTGGAATACAATATCTAACGATCGGCATAAAGAGGTTAAGAAAAGTCTGGCGCTTATCTATTTTACAACAATGCGCGTTTATAGCGCCGGAGATAAGATATAGTTAATGACGATCAAATATCCCACATATCACTATTCAGAAGAGGATGCCCGGAATCAGCTGGCGAGCTTTGTACGCCTGGATAATCCGGAGAGCTATCCCTTCGACAGCTTTCATGCTCACAATTATAACGAGATCATGGTGTTTCTCAAAGGCGGGGGCATGCACAATATTAATTTCAGGGATTATCCGATTAAAAACGGCGCGATTCATCTTATTGCGGCACATGACCTGCATTGGGTAGAGCGTTCAATGGATTCTGAAGGATTTGCCATAGTGTATAAAGACCAGTTTCTCCAGAAACTGCAGCTGGTAAATCCGGATGTAGATTTTAACGGGCTATTTAGTCACTCCCGGATTATCAACCTGGAAGCTGCGGAAATAAATCAATATGACCTGATTATCCGGGAAATGCTGGAGAACAAAGGCCGGTCTGCCTACATGCTGCAACTCATAGGCGCTTTTATAACCAAAATTGCCACCCGGCAATTTGAAGCTCCGGTGCTGGCCAAAAATTATGACCCGCTGGTCAACCGCCTGATCTCGCTGATAGAGAAGCATTATAAAGAAAGGCTGGTAACGGAAGATTATGCAAAACTTTTACATGTAAGCCCCAGGACGCTCCAGGACCATGTCAAAAAAGCCTCAGGAGGTTCTGTTCCCTTACTGCAAAAAGACCGGGTACTTAAAGAGGCTAAAAGAATGCTGTGTACTACCGACCTGAATATTAATGAAATAAGCATGGAGCTGGGGTTTAAGGACACCGCTTATTTCTGTAACTGGTTTAAGAAAGCTACCGGCACACTACCCTCTGCCTATAAATATGGACAGTAAATAAAGCTATGGCTTCGATTTCCCTGCCCCTTGCAAGTAATATCCTGCTTATCCCGGTAATTTTATCATTGATTTTTCCGGGAAAGAAAAAATTGCATAGTGTATATAGATTGCGGTCGCTTTTCGCATTGGCAGGTACTGTTTAAGCCCCGCTTTTCCTGATCCAAAAAAACGTACATTCGTGCTATAAATTGAATTTATGGCATTGAATTATATCTGGATCGCCTTCTTCCTGATTGGCTTTTTAGTGGCCTTGTATAAGATGACCTTTTTAGGTCAGCTGGACATCTTTACCAATATGATGACGGCACTTTTTGACAGTGCGGAAACGGGGTTTAAGATCTCTATAGGGCTTACCGCGATGATGACCCTCTGGTTGGGCATTATGCGGGTAGGCGAGAAGGCAGGGCTCATCCAGGCATTTACCAGGCTGGTAAAGCCCTTGTTCAAGACCTTGTTCAAAAACGTTCCCGAAAATCACCCGGCACACGGCAGTATTGCCATGAACTTTTCGGCCAATATGCTGGGGCTCGACAATGCCGCCACTCCCCTGGGACTAAAGGCAATGGAAGACCTGCAAAGCCTTAACCCTAAAAAGGATACGGCTACCGATGCCCAGATCATGTTCCTGGTGCTGAATACCGTAGGGCTTTCCATCATTCCTACATCCATCATTGCCATCCGGCAGACCATGGCTGCAGAACAAGGGATCGCTAATTTTAATGGCGCCGATATTTTTCTCCCCCTACTGATCATTACTTATATCGGGATCATTGCCGGTATGCTCATCGTAAGTATCAACCAGAAGATCAACCTGCTGAAATTACCTGTAATTATCTTTACCCTTGGCTTTGGAGCGGCTATTTACGGTCTTTGGAGATGGCTGAGTATGTTCTCTCCGGAAGTCATGAATCAATACATCGGGGCGATAGGGGCCACTATTATTATCCTGATTTTTGTAGGATTTATAACAGCCGGTCTTATTAAGAAGATCAATGTTTATGATAACTTTGTGGAAGGAGCTAAAGACGGGTTCGGTACCGCGATCAACATCATTCCTTTCCTGGTGGCCATGTTAGCCGCCATCAGCGTGTTCCGTACCGCCGGTTGTCTTGATTTTATATTAAAAGGCATTGAGGCCGCTGTAGCGGCGATGGGCTTTAATACAGAATTTGTACCGGCGCTGCCGGTAGCCTTAATGAAGCCTTTGAGCGGCAGCGGGGCGAGGGGATTAATGGTAGATGTGTTGAAGCAGCATGGCGTTGATTCCTTTGTCGGAAAAATAGCGGCGATTCTCCAGGGCTCCACGGAAACGACCTTTTATGTACTGGCGGTTTACTTCGGCAGTGTAAACGTAAAAAATACCCGTAATGCCCTATACCTTGGATTATTGGCCGATGCGGTTTGCGTTATAATAGCGATCATCGTAGGCTATATGTTCTTTTATCATAAATAAAAACAATCTTTTAAATATCAACTAGGCTATAACAATGAAAATCTTCCTGGCACAGCAGAATTATATTATTGGCGACTTTGAACACAATAAACATAAAATTATTGCCGCGGTAAAGTCCGCAAAACAGCAGGGCGGCGACCTTATCGTTTTCCCCGAGCTGGCGGTCTGCGGTTATCCGCCAAGGGACTTCCTGGAATTTGAAGATTTTATCGATGAATGTGGGAAGAGCATCCGGGAGATTGCAGAGGAAGCGGATGGCATTGCCGTATTGGTCGGTGCCCCAAGCCGCAACCCGGACCATTTAGGCAAGAGTCTGTTTAACAGCGCTTATTTCCTGGCGGATAAAAAGATCGTGCAGGTCATTCACAAAACCTTATTGCCCAACTACGATATTTTTGACGAATACCGCTATTTTGAACCGGCGTTTGACTGGAATGTTGTAGAATATAAAGGCTTGCGGTTAGCCGTAACCGTTTGTGAAGATATATGGGATATGGAGGAAGACCCGCTCTACCGTTTTTCTCCTATGGAAAAACTGATTGAACAAGCGCCCGACCTGATGATCAATTTAAGCGCCTCCCCGTTTGACTATACCCATGCCGAAGACCGCTATTGGGCAGTAAGCCGCAATTGCCAGCTTTATCAGCTGCCCATGCTGTATTGCAATACCGTTGGCTCACAGACCGAGATCGTATTTGACGGCGGTTCTTTAGTCGCAGATGCGGCGGGTAATATTGTTTATGAAGGCAAGTACTTTGAAGAAGAACTATCCGGCTTCGAGTTCCGGGAGGGTAAGTGGAATGTACCGGTGAAAGTACCGGCTGCGGAAATACCGCTCATTCCCTTTTCCCCGGCGATCTTCGACCCGGAACTGAACATAGACCGGATACACCATGCGTTAGTCATGGGTATCCGCGAGTATTTTACGAAAATGGGCTTCCGTAAGGCGATCGTTGCCAGCTCCGGCGGTATCGACAGCGCGCTGACCCTCGCTTTAGCCTGCGCAGCCTTAGGCGCCGAAAATGTACATGCCATCCTGATGCCTTCGCAATTCTCAACAGACCACTCTGTTGCCGATGCGGTTAAGTTATCCCAAAACCTGAAGAACAGGTATGATATCATTCCTATAAAACCTATTTATGATGCCTTTGAAACCAGCCTGCAGCCTCTATTTGAAGGCCTGCCTTTTGGGATCGCGGAAGAGAATATCCAATCCCGTACAAGAGGCAACCTGGTAATGGCCATCGCCAATAAATTTAATTACATCCTGCTGAATACCTCTAATAAGAGTGAACTGGCCACAGGTTATGGTACCTTGTATGGCGATATGGCAGGCGGCCTGGGCGTATTAGGCGATGTGTATAAAATGCAGGTATTTGCTTTATGCCGCTATATCAACAGGAACGGCGAGATCATACCCGAAAATATTATTACCAAACCCCCTTCCGCGGAATTAAGGCCCGATCAGAAAGATAGTGACAGCCTCCCGGAATACAATATCCTGGACGCGATCATCTATCAATATGTAGAACTGAGAAAAAGCCCGCAAGACTTAATCGAAGCCGGTTTTGAAGCCGCGCTGGTAAGGCGTGTGATCGGTATGATCAACCGGAATGAGTACAAGCGGAACCAGTTCTGTCCAATTATCCGGGTTTCTCCAAAATCATTTGGCCTGGGCCGCAGGATGCCTATCGTGGGTAAATACCTGAGCTAGATAAAAAGCATATGAGCACAAACCAGGAAATCAAGATTCATATTCTGCATTGCGGTTTCGCGAAGGTAGACGAGGCCCTGGCTTATCGCGCGGGCGGCCTGAATCCTTTGGCCTTTACCGGCTTGTTAAGAAGCCCGAAGCATAGGATATCTTTACCGCTAACCTGCTACCTGATCCAGCATCCCAAAGGACTCATCCTGGTCGATACCGGCTGGGATCCGCTGGTGCGCAGCTCCCCGGGAAAAGCGCTCGGCCTGATGCAAAGCATGTTGTCAAAAGTACAGCTACCTGAAGGCAAAGCAGCAATAGAACAGTTGAGCAGGCTGGGTTACCAACCTGCTGATATTGATTACCTGGTATTGACCCATTTGCATGCCGATCATGTAAGCGGTTTAAAAACGCTGTCTGGCGCAAAAAAGATCCTGGTAAGCGATATAGAATTAAAAGCGGCTAAGCGCAATCCCATTGTGTATACCTCTTCCATGTGGTCGGATATTAACCTGGAAACTTTTTCCTTTCAACCTGCTGAAACCGGCCCCGAAAACCTGGCCTTTGATCTTTTTAAAGACGGCTCCGTTCAGCTCGTTTCAACTCCCGGCCATACCGCCGGCCTGACTTCTTTGATCTTAAGATCAGGAGATCAGTTTATACTGCTCTGTGCCGATGTGGCCTATAGCGAACGCTCCTGGAAAGAGCAGGTACTCCCGGGACTAACGACCAGCAGGAAAAAAGCGAAAAGATCCCTGGAATGGATCGCGCATTTAAGTAAAGATCCGGCCTGCCGGGGCATTTATGCCAGTCATGACGGCAGTATAGCGGAGCAGCTGATTACTTTATGAACCGGCAGACTTCGCAATTTTTCTTTATTTTTACACCTATAGCACATTAACCAGGCAATACATAATTTACAATGGATATCAACAACAGGCCCCCGGTCTATTACAGCGAGTATTTACAATTAGATAAGATATTAGAAGCCCAGGACCCGGAAAGTGCCAAAGAAGGCATACGGGCAGATGATGAAATGCTTTTCATCATTATCCACCAGACCTATGAGCTTTGGTTCAAGCAAATTTTACATGAACTGAATATCGTAAGAGGTATATTTAAACAACCCAATGTTTCCGACAATTCCGCGGATATCTTTAATGCCAACAGCCGCTTAAAAAGGATCATTAAGATCCTGGAGATCCTGGTCGCGCAGATCTCTGTATTGGAAACCATGACCCCGCTCGATTTCCTGGATTTCAGGGACCTTTTACGCCCGGCATCCGGCTTCCAGAGCATACAGTTCAAGATACTGGAGGCATTGCTCGGACTGGAATATGCTAACCGCTTCGGCCACGAATACTACCTGTCTCAATTGAATGAGAAAGATATCAAACGCGTAAAAGACGCTGAAGCCGAAGTTTCCCTGATGGTATTGCTCAACGGCTGGCTGGAGCGTATGCCTTTTGCCAACCACGAAAAATACTGGGATACCCAGGACTTCTGGCACCATTACCGCGCAGAGTATGCCGCCGGTTTACTGGCCAATGAGCAGGCCAACCTGGACGTATTTGATGCCTTGTTCATCAACCCTGAAAATTATCCTGAAGGAAGAAGGCTAAGCCAGTTAGCTACAAAAAATGCTTTATTCATCATGCTTTACAGGGACTTTCCCTTATTGCACTTGCCATTTGAACTGCTGGACAAACTCCTGGAAATAGATGAGCAAATGTCCCTGTGGCGTTACCGCCATATCCATATGGTACAAAGAGCGATCGGCAAGCGTGTAGGTACCGGCGGAAGCTCCGGGGCCGCCTACCTGAAATCGGCGGCGGAAAGCCATATGATCTTCAAAGAGATCGCGGAGCTCAACTCTTTCCTGATGCCGAGAAGCAAGCTGCCAAAGCTGCCGGCGGCTTTGAGTAAAGATATGAGCTTTGACAGATAATGCTTTTAGTTAATTTATTGTAATTTCATGGGATTAATAGAGCATATACAGCGCTAATAGTTAATTTTAGTTTTTATCACTTAAATAATCAAAGAACTAAACATGAACATCAACGAGTTATTAAATAGCGGGGCCGGCCAGCAGATCGTAGCCAACATTTCCCAGCAATTCGGGCTGGACCAGTCTCAGGCTGCTTCAGCGGTACAGGCTGCCTTGCCTATGATATTGGGCGGGCTTGGCCGTAATGCGCAAAACGAGCAGGGCGCAGAGTCTTTAAACAACGCCCTGGCACAGCATGACCCATCGGTACTGGATAATGTACAGGGATTTTTTGGGAATGCTTCTTCCGCGCAAAACGAAGGCTCCAAAATCCTGGGCCATATTTTCGGGGATAAAGTGAGCACGGTTGAAAATGGTGTAGCGCAATCTTCGGGTATCAGCATGGCTAAGATCGGGCCCATCATCGCGATGCTGGCGCCATTGGTGATGAGTTACCTGAACAAGCAGAAACAAAGTAATAATGTTACTCAATCCGGCGGTCTGGGCGACCTGATCGGCGGTCTTGCAGGCTCTATGGGCGGCGGTAATACTTCACAGGGCGGCGGCCTGATCGGGATGGTTACCGGCTTCTTGGATAAAGATAAGGACGGTAACGTGATTGATGATATTATGGGGATGTTCGGGAAAAAATAGTACGATTGATTTTTATTATAGAAAAGGTTGTGTTTGAAAAGCTCCTTAAAAAGAATCCCCGTTACTTTTTTGTATCGGGGATTCTTTTGTTTGCTCGTCAGAAGAAGTATTTTGTATTTGCAAAACAAACTTCGATGAAACTACAACTCAAATCCTTACCAGCTAACAGCTCACTTCTTTTTCTGAAAATATTTTTGAACAGATTCCTGATCACCATACTGGTACACTTGGTTAACGAAGGGATTAACTACTTGGACATTGAACATCGTACAACAATATAAAAGAGATTGCCCTACAAACTTCCACGCCCGGACGATAATCAAAGTATTGCTTTATGCGCCTATTTGATCAACATCTATTCTTGCCGTAAATAGAAAAAGCTCTGCGGGCAAATCCACTTCATGTGGTTGCAGGTACTAGTTTACCCAACTAGCACACCATTAATTAATTAATTAAGTCCAAGTGGTTGAAAAATTATATCCAATCACTCTTGTCGATGCGGGACTTATATTGCATGAGTTGCAGTACTTGAGCCTTCGGTGCAGCGGCAAGAAGATTCGCCAACGTACCATTATATTCCTCAGAACACTCGTCAATTGCCATTCATAAGCAGCAGCGCCCTTCGCCTCTGGCATTCTTGTCGTCCTGGTGACCATTGACCATCAGCGGAAATAGCAAAGCGCCCGTTAGCAGGTTCAGCCTCATAGGCCGACTAAATAGCAAGATGGAGATTTGCATCAGGCGTAAATATCGCAGCGGTTTAAGAAATAATATCCTGGTGCCCCAGTCTGTGCGCTGTTGGCTCCAGTGCCGGGCTGTCTTTAACTTTGTGGATTATTGATTTGATATTGATTACATTTGCATGACATTAAGTAAAACTAAAACAGCTACTTATGAAGTTTGAATTAGACTTGGCGGCAAGGATAAGAGACCTTGCCATAATAGCACTTGCCTCAGATGATACACTTTTTGAATCCTTAGTACTTAAAGGAGGTAATGCAATTTCTCTATTCAAAAAAGATACAAATAATTTATCCAGGGCATCCTATGACTTGGATTATTCAATAATTCCTGGTGATTTTTCTGATCTGGAGGATATAAAAATTCGTATTGAGGCAACATTAGCGCAAACATTCAGAGAAAACGGCTTTGAACTTACCCACTATACTTTTAAAGTAAAGCCCCGGAAGTACAATGAAACGACAAATCATTTCTGGGGTGGTTATAATGTAACATTTAAAGTGATCGGTGCAGAACAATTTAAAAGATACGCAGATGACAGAGATGCATTAATAAGGTTTTCCATTCCAACCCAACCTGATGCTTCTCCAACTTTTGAATTAGACCTGAGCAAACATGAAGAAGTTACTCATATGGTTGAACAAACATTTGAAGGATACAGGATATATGTTTATACGCCATTAATGATCATATTTGAAAAATTGCGGGCAATTTGTCAACAAATGAAAGAATATCAGGCTTTTGTGCCATCTCATCCAGCGAGTCCGCGTTCAAAAGATTTTTATGATATACATCTTTTGATCACAGAAGAACTTGGTGGTATTTTTGATATAGAAGCTGAAGGAAATCAGGAATTAATGGCTAAAATATTTGCAGCAAAAAGGGTACCATTAGAATTTATTCAGCTAATACCCAATACTCATGATTATCATAAATTGACTTGGGAAGAGGTAAAAGCGACCGTATCAGTAAAAGAAAAGATTGAGGACTTTGCCTATTATTTCAACTACGTGATCGAAACCTTCAGAATTAAATAAGCCTTTTAGGATACCAAATCTGCCATTCTCGGTCGAAATCGGGATTAAAGATTTCATACGTTAAGTAGAAGAAATATTCCGAAACGTGTTCTTTAAAGATTTTTAATCTGGAGGATTCATAACCTGCATGGTGGAGGTAGAAGCCGATTACCTGCCAGTAAGGATAAACAAAATTGATATTAGTAAGGTATGCAGCCAGTTTATTCAGGGATACCCGGTCCTTAGCATTTCTGTAGGCATTGAGTACCGCGTCCACACCGCCTGCATATTCGGGCCTTACAGCAATATCAATTAAAGTCCTTTCAAGATTTGTCAGGGTGAGCCCGTCCTCAGCGCGGGTATAAATCCCTGTACGGTCGGTGAACATGCCATCATGAAGAAGAAAAGAGTAATCTTCATAAACAAAAATATTATTACTTTTTCTTTGCGGCTTGGCAAAGGCCTTGTCAATATTTGACTGAATAAGTTTGGCTGCCGGCTTTAACGAAGGTCTTCTGAGACTTTGCTCAGACGAAACATATACCATCTTAGGGATCTGGCTCGTCAGGCCATTAAGATATACCGCAGAAAAATGCGATAAAAATGATCTGTTCTTGATATTTAAGGCTAGCTCAAAAACATTCACGCGCCCTACTGTATAAAGTACCTTTTTATCCGATGCTTCTTTAGATGGTGGCATAAAGTTCCCTCCATAAAACATGACCTCTTTAACTTTTAGCATATGCAATTGCTCAGGGGCTTTGGGTACTAAGATCACCTCATTCAAGATACCGGCATTTATACAGCTATCAATGAATTTATTTAAATTCATGCTGTCGGCTAAATTCCAGAGTCGTCTGTATTCAATAAAGACCTCTTCAATCTGCTTTTTAGAAAATACGCGTCTTCTTGAATTCTGAAATAACTTATTGATCTTGCTTTCAGCAACACTAAAACGTGATTTTCCAGCCATATCGCAATAAATAAATCGAAAGAATAATAAATATTTAGTGATTCTATAAAGGATATATCCTTTATAGCAAAGTTAATCATTTAAAAGTTAAAAACCAAAAAAAGGTACTTTTTGGGTACTTTTATAAGTAAAATTTAAGAATTTTATTCAATAAAGAATAGTATCAGGAGAAAAAGTAGAAAAGGTACTTTATTAGAAGATATTATATACTCGTCGTGTAAAGTATATATACTTTACACGAAGATACATTAAATAATTTTAAAAACAATAGTTTGGCCCTATTTTACAAAAAATTTATTAAAATTTTTTGTAATCCACCACTTAATCAAAGATTGATATAATTTTTAAGTTTGCAAAAATGGCTGCACCTTAGGAAATACCTAGCGAGATATGGAATCTTTATTCGACGAAAAGGCCCTTTTTTATGCAACATGGAACGTATTGTAAATTAAACACTATTTTCGCACAGATTACTGACAGATTTCGAAATGCCACAAAACATGCAATGGGCCTCGCTTTATAGCGACCAAAAATCGACAGATACAGATACTATTGGTGCGACAGATGAATTAAGGACCTCTTTTATCAGGGACTACGACCGGATTATTTTCTCATCGGCTTTTCGGCGCCTGCAGAATAAAACACAGGTTTTTCCTTTGCCCGGACCGGCATTTGTACATAACCGGCTTACGCATAGTTTAGAGGTGGCTTCTGTAGGCAGGAGTTTAGGTACCGCCGTTGGCAGGATTATAGCAGAGAAGTATGAAAGCCAGCAGGGCCAGGCTTTCGCAAGTTTTTACCGGCACGAGCTTTCCTCCGTGATCTCCTCCGCCTGCCTGGCACATGATATCGGCAACCCGCCTTTCGGCCATTCCGGTGAAGACGCTATCCGTAGTTATTTCACCTCTTTAGACAGTGCCACCCAAAGTATCTTTACAGGCGGCATGTCGGCCAATCAATGGGCGGATTTTACCCACTTTGAGGGCAACAGTAATGCTTTCCGGATCCTTACTCATCCTTTTGCCGAAGAAAGAACAGCTTATAACATTACCCAAACCACTTTGGCCAGTGTTGTAAAATACCCTTGCCGCTCTATAGATGGTTTTGATAAAAAGGCGGGAATTATTGGTAAAAAGAAGTCTGGCTTCTTTGACAGTGAATCGGGCACCTGGCAGGCCATAGCGAAGCAGCTGGGGATCTTTAAACAACCGGGTCTTGAAACACAGGAAGTGTATGTAAGACACCCCTTTGTTTACCTGACAGAGGCGGCAGATGATATCTGTTACCGGGTAATTGATATCGAAGATGCGCACCGCCTGGGTATTTTAAGCTATAAGGAAGCAGAAGTACTTTTCTTACCGTTTTTTGATGACGATACAGAGTACCAGAACAGGGAAAGAATAGAGCGCAAACTTAAAGAGCTGAAAGATCCTAACCAGAAAATGCAATATTTAAGAGCAGTCTGGATCGGCAGAATGGTAGGCTTGTGTACGAGCGCGTTTATAGCGCACGAGGAGATGCTACTCCAGGGTAATTTGCAGCAATCTTTGATCGATGTATTACCGGAACAATATCTCCCCTTGCTGCAGGCAATAGACCAACTTTCTTATGAACGCATTTATCAGCACAGAACGGTAGTAGAAATAGAGATTGCAGGCTTCGAGGTAATCGGTAACCTGCTGGATATTTTCATCCAGGCACTCTTAAATCCCGGCACGGCCAGGTCCCGTAAAGTATTGCAATTAATCCCGGCACAGTTTATTGGGAAGGACTGGAAAGAAAATAGCCTGTATCAGCGGGTACAAGCTGTTACAGACTTTATTTCAGGAATGACCGATATCTACGCGATTGACCTCTATAGAAAAATTACCGGCATCACGATAAAAGCATTTTAAATCAGGCTACTTTTTTACTGCGCTTGTACCATAAGTAAGCAACAGTGCCCATAAAACTAACCGGGATAGCAGCCAGGTACAAAATACCATAATTCAGGCTTTTGGCGGCATTGTCGCCTAAGCTGGCGGCAGTTTTTGTACATACGGCACAACCCTGGGCCCAGATAGCTGTTGAAGAAGCTAAAAGCACAACCAATAATACCAACAGACGCTTCATAACAATACGATTGATTAAAATATGCGGCAAAGTTAAAACATTTTACTTTTCCGGCTGGTAATACATTTTTGTCTGCGCGAACTTAAGTTCCCCGCTATCATAGGTCACTATATAGATTTCGTTAAAACTGCCGTCTCCCGGGTCAAAACCGATTACCGCGCCATACTTAACCGTATCCATAGGTTTGATGAGCGGTTTTACCAGGTTATTCTCATACCATTTCGGGAACGTTTTTACCAGGTTTTCTTCAAAAGCGCCGGCCTTTACCTTGATATCGAAAGCCCCGTTAGTTTTAGTAGAATCATTAGGCAGGATGGTTATTTCAAACTTACCATTATTAAGCTTATCTTCTTCGATAGCTTTTAAATAATGGGCTACTTCCGTACCGGGAGCGGCCACCGGCCATACGTTTAATTTAGGCAGGTCGTTTTTTACAGGTTGGGTTTCCTCTGCGCAGGAGCTAATGCCAGCTCCGGCGAGCAAAAGAGCTGGTACAATAAAATAATTTTTCCACTTCATGCCTGCAAATATACTTTAATGAGCCAGTAAAATGAAGCCGGTAATAATTAGCGGCGATATTGCCACAGTATTTTCTATTTTTGGTCACTGAATACTAAAACATAAGATATGCAGCTACCAAAGGCCCTCAAAAAGGGAGATACCATAGCGATAACCTGCCCCTCGGGTTATATAGATAAAGCCGTCGTGCTGGAAGCAAAACAACAACTGGAGGCCTGGGGCTTTAAAGTACTCGTTGGGGCAACGGTGGCTAAAAGCGACAATTATTTCTCAGCACCGGACGAGCTGCGCTTAAAAGACCTGCAAAAATACCTGGATGACCCGGGAGTGGCAGCCATACTTATGGGAAGAGGAGGCTACGGCATGAGCCGCATTATTGACGGGCTCGACTTTTCCGCCTTTGCCCGGCAGCCTAAGTGGATCTGCGGCTTCAGCGACATTACCGTAATCCACAATCATATACAACGCAACTATGGGGTAGCTACCCTGCATGGCCCTATGTGCAGCAGCTTCACCAAAGAAAATGCGAAAAAAGATTTCCTGAAAGCCTATAAGCAAATCCTTACCGGCAAACCGGTGCATTATAGCGCACCTGCAAATAAATACAATGTTCCGGGGAAAGCCTGTGGCATATTGGTAGGCGGTAACCTGGCCATGCTGGCCCACCTTTCAGGTTCTTCTTCTGCGATGAACGCTCACGGGAAGATATTGTTTATCGAAGACATCGGGGAGCATTTATACAACATAGACCGTATGTTATATAATCTAAAACGAGCCGGCGCCTTTGACCAGCTGCTGGCGGTCGTTTGTGGCGGATTTACCGACCTGGAAGATACTACCAGGCCATTCGGGCAGGATATTTACCAGATACTGAATCATCATTTCGGCACGCTGGGTATACCGCTCGCATTTGACATGCCGAGCGGGCATATTGATGAGAACTGGCCGCTTTGCCTGGGAGGCAGGTATGAAGTTGAGGTTAAAAAACAAGGTACTACATTGCATTTTCTCTATTAACATATTTTTAACATCATAAATACCTGTAGCTACATCTTTTTGTACTTACTTTGCAGTTGCAAATTAGAAATGACTTCTAAGGTGTTTTTCAAAAAGAAATTTGTTTTAATGAAAAAATTATCTATCTTCGCATTCGCTGCTGCAGTATTATTAGCTTCTTGTAACGGAGCTGAAGGCGATAAAGCTGAAACTTCAGAGCAGAAAGAAGTAGCTGCACAAACTGGTGCTACTTATACAGTAGATACTACTGCAAGTTCTTTAAAATGGAAAGCTTATCACAAAGGGGGTCTTAATCCTCGTTTTGGTACTTTGAAAGGTGGTGGAACCGTTGCAGTTGAAAACGGTGCGATTACTGGTGGTACATACACAGTAGATATGAATTCCTTAACTACTGATCCGGCAGCTGTTGGTGAAGCAGAAGGTAAAAAATCAACTGATCTTGATGGTCACCTGAAAAACCAGGATTTCTTTGAAGTGACTAAATACCCTACTGCTAAATTTGAAATTACAAGCGTAGGAGCTTTAGATACTACAGCGACTAAGAGCGTAGTAGCTGGTGCCACTAACACCGTTAGCGGTAACCTGACTATTAAAGATAAAACAGTAAACGTAAAATTCCCTGCGAAGGTTGCGATTACAGATAATGAAATCTCTGTTGAATCTAAATTTACGATCAACAGGCAAGATTGGGGTCTGACCTACGGTACAGAAGGCGATCCTAAAGACTGGGGTATCTCTCAAGATGTAGATATCGAGTTAAACATAAAAGCGAAAAAGTAAGAGTTTTTTTCATAGGTGTAGGTTTTAGTTAAGGGCTTATCTGTCTAGATATGGCCCTTTTTTTATGCCCATTATTTTGGTCGGAAAGGTGCTTATTTTCATGTAACTTTGCAAGCTTATGCAGTACCAATATCTGAGTGAACTTAATGAGCAGCAAAGAGCTGCAGTAGAGCATATAAACGGACCTTTAATGATCGTCGCGGGTGCAGGAAGCGGTAAGACAAAAGTACTCACTACCCGTATCGCGCACCTTATGCGCCAGGGCGTAGATCCGTTCAATATCCTGGCCCTTACCTTTACCAATAAAGCCGCGGCGGAAATGAAGGAGCGTATCGAGAAAATACTCGGTAACTCGGAAGCCCGGAATTTATACATCGGTACTTTCCACTCTGTATTTGCAAAAATAATGCGGGCCGAAGCCCCTAAGATCGGCTACCCCAGCAATTTTACCATTTATGATGCCGATGATGCCAAAAGTCTCATCAGGAGCATTATTTCTGAAAACAAACTGGACGACAAGATCTATAAGCCCAACCTGGTGTATAGCCGCATCTCCGCCGCTAAAAACAGCCTTATAGGGCCTACCCAATACTTAAGAGAACCTTCCATCACACAGGAAGATGCCAGGGCCAACCGGCCCCTGATCGGCCAGATATACGCGCAATACGCCAGCCGCTGTTTTAAAAACGGCGCCATGGACTTTGACGATCTTTTGTTCAAGATGTATGAATTGCTGAAAACACAGCCGGAAGTGCTGGCTAAGTACCAGCACCGCTTTAAATACGTCCTGATCGATGAGTACCAGGATACCAATACGGCCCAGTACAAGATCGTGAAAATGCTGGCTGCCGTTCATGAAAATATTTGCGTGGTAGGAGATGATGCGCAAAGTATCTATTCCTTCCGCGGGGCGACGATCCAGAACATCCTCCAGTTCCAGAACGACTATGATGATGTACGAGTGATCAAGCTGGAGCAAAACTACCGCAGTACCCAAAGTATCCTGAATGTCGCCAATACCATTATCGGCAATAATAAAAACCAGATCCCTAAAAACCTGTGGACGGAAAATGACTTTGGCGAGAAAATAAAACTGGTCCGCACGCTGACGGATAATGATGAAGGGCGTTATGTAGCAGATGCGATTGCGGAACATAAACTGCGCTATCATTACAGCAATAAAGATTTTGCTATCCTTTACCGGACGAATGCCCAGAGCCGCTCTTTCGAGGAAAGCCTGAGGAGAATGAACATTCCTTACCGGATATTTGGCGGGCTGTCCTTCTATCAGAGAAAAGAAATCAAGGATTTTATCGCTTACCTGCGTGTGGTAGCCAATCCACGGGATGAAGAGGCGATCAAGCGGATCATCAACTACCCTACAAGAGGGGTGGGTAAAACTTCTTTGGAAAAGATGATGATCGTAGCCAATGAAAGCGGCCAGCTGTTATGGACGGTACTGGAAAATGCGGCTCAATTTGTGAAAGGAAGCGCGGCTACTGCCATTGATGGCTTTGTAACGATCATCAAGAGCGCGCAAACCATGCTGCATACCGCGAATGCCTATGATGTGGCTTACGAGATAGGAAAACGCAGTGGCCTGGTGAAAGAGTTATACTCGGATAAGACGGTAGAAGGCTTACAGCGTTACGAGAACGTACAGGAATTACTCAACTCTATTAAAGAATATACCGAAACACCAAATGCCGACGGTGAACTGGAAGAGGATAAGAGCTTAGGCACTTACCTCCAGAATATTACACTACTGACGGACGCGGACAATGAAAACCCGGAAGACCAGGATGTGGTGAAACTGATGACGATCCACGCGGCTAAAGGATTGGAATTCCCTTGCGTATTTGCAGTAGGACTGGAAGAAAACCTGTTTCCTTCCGCCATGAGCCTTTATGCCCGGGAAGACCTGGAGGAAGAACGCCGTCTGTTTTATGTAGTGGTAACCCGCGCCAAAGCAAGATTGTGGCTCACTTTTGCCAACAGCCGTTACCGCTTCGGCCAATTGGTGCAGAATGATGCCAGCCGCTTTATCAGCGAGGTGCCGGAACAATATATTGACAAGAGCTATGCCGGTCTTGCAGGCGCCAGGGGCGCCATAGGCAATAACGCGGCGCAAAGCGGCAACAGCGGCGGTTTCGGGGCAAGGCAAACTTTTGCTAAAAAGCAGGCCGAAGCGCCATCCGCTTCCAGCGGGAATCTTATAGCGGCCAAAAAAGCAGCGGCTACAGCGCAGCAATACAGCCATACCCCTTCAGCAGACTTTGTGGCCAGTGACGCGACTGAAATGGCTGTGGGTAAAAGGGTTGAGCACCAGAGATTTGGTTTCGGCCTGATCAAAGGCCTGGATGGCAACCCGGGTAATCTTATGGCTACTATTGAATTTGATCAGGGTGTAGGTATAAAAAAGATCATGCTGCAGTACGCCAAATTAAAAATTATAGAATAGTTTTATCTTTGAATCTCTTTTAACAGCGACAATAGTGAATATAAAACAGCAATTACAACAACTAAAGCAAGAGGGGAAAAAAGCGTTTGCCGTCCTCATCGACCCGGACGATATTCAGCCCGAAAAGATAGTGGAGTTGGCCAAACGTTGCGATGCTGCGAAAGTGGACCTGGTTTTGTTCGGCGGTAGCCTGATGCTTTCTGATCATATGGAGCATTGCATCAATGCTTTTAAATCCGTATCACAGATCCCGGTAATACTGTTTCCCGGCAGCCCGGCGCAGGTATGCAAAGCTGCGGATGCCTTATTGTTCCTTTCTTTAGTTTCTGGGCGTAACGCGGAGCTGCTGATCGGTCAGCAGGTGGTTGCGGCGCCGGTCGTAAAAGCAAGTGGTCTTGAAGTATTGTCTACAGGGTATATACTCGTGGATGGCGGCGTGCCTACTACGGTTTCTTATATGAGCCATTCCGCACCGGTACCGCGCAATAAGCCGGACATAGCCCTATGTACCGCCTGGGCGGCAGAATTGATGGGACAGAGCATCATCTACATGGATGCCGGCAGCGGGGCGCAATACCCGATCAGTACCGAGATGATCCGTAAAGTGAGCAAAAATATCGAAATCCCCCTGATCGTAGGTGGGGGTATTAAAGATGTAGCCGGTGTACGTGCCGCCTTTGAAGCGGGGGCGCAAGTTGTGGTAGTGGGTAATGCGATAGAAAAAGACTTTTCTCTGGTGGAAGAGATGAGCGCCGTAGCGAAAGCTGTTTTCGCATAATATTTAAAACCTATTCACTTATGAAAGCTAGGAGGAAAATGCTCTGGGGAATGTTATTCCTCGTTTTATCCAGCTTCGGTTCGATTTTCAATGCCGTGGCGGCCGCTAAGCCAAAGATTAAGGCGGAAAGAATAAGCTATGGGCTATGCTCGGTAGACGCGGCAAAAAGTGTAGCATTAGCAACATCTCCTACCGGTAGTCAAAACGTTACCTCCGGTTTTCGCTTGGCAAAGCGGACGAATAGGGTACCTGCAGAATTGGGACAGCGGTTTGGTGTAGAATATATCATCAGGGCCGATCCCGGAATTGAAGAAGTGGAAATAGAATGTGTTTGGGTGTATCCCAGCCCTGTTACGAATGCTCAAGGCCAGGTTTTTAAAGAGGCAAGATATACTTCCGTAAAATTAACCAACTACATTTCAAATTTGAGTTACTCCTTCGATAAGGAGTATGAAGTGGTAAAGGGTAAATGGCTACTGCAACTCTATTATAAAAATGTAAAGATATTTGAACAGGCCTTTTTTGTAGAATAGTATTTTTACAAGAGTAGCTATGCCGCATAAATAATAAGTAATGGGTACTATCGAACTCATCAATACGCAGAAAGCTTTACTGAAAGCGGAGGTGATCATTTATGGTGCTGCCGCCACAGAAGCCTTAAGCCGGCAAATCGCTGAGGAAATTGAAGTCATGTGGCGCGAAGCCCGGGGAAAGATAAGGCTGGACTCCAATTTATATACACTTGATTTTTCCGTACAGGGTTTTTATACGCCTGATTTAAGGCCCGAAGCTATCTTCCAAAACCGGGACCCTAAAAAGAACTTTTTCAGGATTGAAACATTTGTCAATGGCAATATCTCCTTTGTTGATGCCATTAACTGTAACACCGGTTTCTTCAAGCTGGACAACCTATATCCCGGCTCCACAACTGCAGCGCATGAGTTCGGGCATACAATAGGACTGGAACATCCGCATGATTTAGACTTAAGAGGAAAGGGTACACCTGGCATGATGTACCCGCGGGGGACTATAGTCGATCCGGAATATCAATATGATCCTGCTGTAGCGCCGGGTCAGCAGGGGGGTACCTTACATCCGCAATATAGAAGGGTCTGGAAAGAAGAAGTAGCCCTGCTTCAGGTTAATGAACAATACAAGGTAAAAAACGGGTGGGTGATCGGCGACTTTACCAACATCTGGCATGAGCCCCATGATATGTTTGCCTGATCACTTACTGGTGATGGTATGGCGCATTATTTAAGATGCTAAACGCCCGGTACACCTGCTCTGCAAGGATGAGCCTTACCAGCTGGTGTGGGAATACCAGTTTTGATAAGGACCATACCTGGCTGGCTTTCTCCCGGATGGCTTCACTCACGCCAAAAGCACCGCCTATTAACAGTACAAGCGTGCGGGTGCCCTGGTTCATAAATTGCTGGAACTGCTGGGCCCATTGCAGCGAGTCCAGGTTTTTGCCTCTTTCGTCCAGGAGGACTAAGGTATGATTACTTTGTAACTTTTTTAAGATCAGTGCTTCTTCAAGCTTTTTGGTCAGCTGCACGTCAGTAGTCTGCAGCTTTTTGGGCAGACTTAAGATCTCCAGTTTTACTTTATTCCAGGGTTGCGTTTTTTTAAAATATAGCTGTATTCCTTCTTCAATATGTTTGTCGTTCTCTTTACCGATCGACCAGATCTCGATATCCATCAGGCAAATTTAAGCAACTAAAAGACATACTTACCCTTTTCGTTATACATGACCGGTAAGATCATGCGGGTCCTTTCAAAATAGTCGTAGGCAGACTTGATGTTCACCCAGAATTTTTGCTTATCTACCTCATGCTTGTATTCTTTGCCCAAAAAGTTCAGGCCGGCTTTGTCAAACCTGGTCGGGAAGATGTGGATCGGGATATTTGTTTGTCCGTTAAGCCTTGAATTAAGGCATAATGCATATAGTTCTTCTATCACTTCATCCGTCATCGGCATACAACCTACAGTCATACATTTACCGTGGATATAGATATCGCCGCCTGGTTTTACCTGGTCGCTCAGGATCTTATCCGAATAATTAGGATAGCTTACAAACATGGACAGGTGGAAGTCACTTTTTGGATTAAAGTCGGTAATAAAATACAACCCTTCCGGTACCTGGCGATCACCCTCCACCCGTTTAGGGCCTAATACGCCGGACAGGGCGCAAATCTTATAGGTTTTAAACAAGGTAAAAGTATCCACATCATTGTTGCGCACCCATACCTCCATCTCATTCTGAGATTTAAAGGAGCGTATATACAATGAACTGTTGGTATAATTGAGTCCTTTTTGCTTAAACTCACTTTTTAACTTAGTGTCGTATTTTGATACCGCGGCGGTTACCCGGGGCATAGATAACTGGTAAGACTTCAGGGCATTCACATCTGTTACCTGGGCATAGCTGCTGGTATTTACTGCAGCAGCACCGATAAGCATTCCTCCTACACATAAGCCTTTTAAAGACTTTAATAATGAAACCATTTTCATAAAATTACAATATCCCCCTGGTTAATAAGGTCAAAATGAATACAAATTAACGAAATTAAGTTTTAATTGCCTTGCGGTAAACGTTAAAAAAGCGCCCCGGTAACAACCGGGACGCTTTTTTACTTTATCGGCGTATAAAAATTACTGTACGGTAACCTTTTTAACACCGTATTTAGCAGATTTAGTACCTTTTAAATACAGGTAGTAAGTTCCTTTGTTTAACGTGCTGGTGTTTACAGTAGCCTGGCTTTGCATACTGCCTTTCCATACTTCCTGACCTAATACATTGAGCAATACAAGGTCCATAGCTTCACCATCATAATTATTGTTTTTGATGTTCAGCATCCCGGAGGTAGGGTTCGGGAATACGGCGACGGAATTAGCTACATCTGTTCCTTTAATGCCATTAGCCGGGTTACCCAATACTTTAAAGTCAGCTTTAGACATATCGAAATAGATGCTACCAACGGCTTTCACCTTGATGCGGGCATTGTTGGAAAAATAGTCCGGAGCGGTAATATTAAAGCTACCGGTATTAGGCACGTTTGTAGCTAAAATAACAGGGAAAGATGAACCTCCGTCCAATGAAAGATAGATGTTTACAAAACCGGTCATAATACTGTCAGCAGGCACCTGTGTGTTGCCCAGGGTCCAGGTGATTTCATAAGGCTGTCCCGGGGTCCATGCGGCATTAGCGTTCGGGCCGGTTACGCGGAAATCTCCGTTACCTCTTACTACTTTGATGTTTACATTATTGTCGGAAGTATTATGTGTTCCCCAGCCGTCCTGGGCAATGCTGCGTGCGGTAACAGTAAACCTCATGTTCCTGTTTACATTAGGGGTACGCTCGCCTACTGCAGCGTAAGCGCCTGTTTTTAAGGTGGCATACATCGGCATTACGCGGTTTCTTTCTGTAACCGGGGCGAGGCTGCTGAAAACAGGACCTGCGGTTACGGTACTGCCGTTTGCTTCTACCATATCAATAGGCCCCAGGTCGAACTGCTCCCAGCAATAAGTAGGGGTACTGTTGGTAGGCACCGTGTTTGTGGCCTCATTGGCAATTAACTCGAAAGGAGTGTTTGCCGGGATGATATAGCGGGTATTAGGATTAATAGGGTTAATGGTTACCGGAGTCTGGCCCAGTACCGTACTGCCGCAGGCGCCGTTGGTAGTGATCACCGCGCGCATCTGGCCCAGGTTAAACTGGTTATAGTAGTCGGTTAGTGGCGTAGTGCTCATTGGTGTGTTATCCGGAGCGCAGGCGCCGTTATAAGACATGATAGTGGTACCACTCCCTGGCTCATAAGCCGATTCTTCCATGCCATTGCCATCACATCCGCCGGATTCTGAAGTAAAGGTATGGCCCGCTCCTAGCTGGTGGCCTACCTCGTGGGTCAGCGTACCGATATCTGTCGGGCCTGAAGAGCCGGATACCCCGCTGGCTTTTGAGCCACTGGCGCAAACGGAAGCCAGTGATGCAAGCCCGCCTCCTGAAGCGGTAAGCACATGCCCCAGGTCATAATTGGCATTGCCAATAAAGGTTGTATGATTAGCCTGGTTTTCATCAATTACCGTACCATGGTCGCCATCATCAGCGTAGGGGTCAGTATTCGGGTCCAGGTAAATTACGGCAG
This sequence comes from Taibaiella sp., assembly GCA_016786705.1. Taxonomy (GTDB): domain Bacteria; phylum Bacteroidota; class Bacteroidia; order Chitinophagales; family Chitinophagaceae; genus Edaphocola. The sequence continues at coordinate 282,759 of JAEUVV010000006.1, read as the reverse complement.
TATTATTGTTGACAAGCTTTGTGGAAACAGACATTTCTCTTTCCCATACCCCGTTGGCATTATTTACGGTTTGGGTAATGATAGCCAGAAGCTGTGATACAGTAGGATTAGGTGTGCCGGCAACCGCTTGCGCATAATCGCCGGTACAGGCAACTGCGAACCTGTAGGTTCTGCGGATCTCGCCGATCACTCTTTGTGCTGTTTTGCCATTTTCCTGCTCTAAGATAACAGGCTCGCTACCGGTCAGGTTATTGGGGTTACAACCCTGCATAGGCAGGCGGTAATAGTCACCGGCCGCCGCTACAGTATAATAGCCATTTGCATCGTGTCCATAAGACTGGATGGCAAACACATCGCTCATATTAAAGGAGAAAGAACGGGCAGCAAATCCGTAAGGGCTATTCGTGATTTTTATCGTCTGGCTGGCATCTCCTACCATAGAGCCGGTATAGGTACGGATTTCAGGATACTTGGCCTGAAGTTCATCTTCCATTACCGGGGTCTGCCATACCTTAAAGGTTTTAAAGGTCCCTTCATGAGTCGGAAGACTTAATTCAACAGCAGTTTCGACACTTGTTCCTGCTTTTTGCAATAATGCGGTGATACCTTGCTGGTCCAGTTTTACAATAGTATAATTGGCAGGCAGGTGTACTCTCGGAGTACTGGTCGGGGCCGTTTTACTTTCCAGGCCTGACCATAGATGCCGATTTGCAAAAACCGGGGTGACAACACTAAGGCAAAAGCCCGTAGTTAGTGCTAAAAGGGTTATTCTTTTCATGATAGAAATTTATTCATTTATTCTTATTTGGAGACCCTTTCCTGTAATGAAATACAGGAAGCTTATGTTATGGTCTAATCCCTAAAATTACAAGAAAATTAAAAAAAAGCCAGAGATTTCATAATTATTTTTTAAGAATATCATAAATCCCGGGCGCAATAATGGATTCTTTTATATTTCATCCATAATATCGTCCCAATCCCGGCGTTGTTTTTTAGTCGGCCTGCCGACTTTGCTTAAGCGTTTCCCGGTATAGAAACTTGCCGGCAGCGCTTTTTCAACCGCCTGCTCTTCCGGAGGCGTAAGATCTTCATAGAAATTTACCGCTTCACTATAGGCTTTACGGGTAGGCAGCAGGCCGGTGACCTTAATTTTCCATACACGGTCATTAGTCCTCACATCATAAATATCGCCTACCTGTACACTGCGCGAAGGTTTTACAGATTGGTCATTCAGCTTTACTCTTCCGGCATCACAGGCATCGGTCGCCAGGCTCCTCGTTTTAAAGATCCTGATGCTCCACAGGTATTTATCGATTCTTAATTTTTCAGTAGTTGACTTTTCCATCTTTTTCAGTTTGCACGCTGTAAATTTACAGTGTTTTTTTGCTGATTTAAAATTTAAAGTATGGCCTTACCCTATGAAATATTAAGAGCGGATGCGCATAGGTCCTGGCCGGTAGTGCAGGAACGATGGAAGTATTACCAGGAATGGAATGATGCCTTATTTCTTCACTGGAAGGTAAAGCCGGAACTTTTAAAGCCCTTTATCCCGGAAGGCCTGGAAGTTGATCTTTTCGGGGATTATGCCTGGGTTTCTTTTGTCGCCTTCGATATGCGGTCGGTCCGGCCCAGGAATGTGCCTGCCTTTACCCCTGTTTCTGATTTTCATGAACTCAATTTGCGGACTTACGTACGTTATAAAGGAAAGCAGGGCGTTTATTTTTTGAGTATTGAAGCGGCAAAACCACTGGCCTGCTTTGTGGCTAAGACGATGTCGCAATTACCCTATCGTTACGCGGCAATAGCCCGGCTTCCTAATAGTTTCCAGGTGGAGCATACCCGTTCCGGAACATACTTTAAGTTAGTCTTTAGCAAAGGCAGCGCCATCCCGGAAAAACGGCCGCTGGACCTCTGGCTTACGGAACGTTATGCTTTATTCCAGGATGCGGGGGCTTACCTGAACTCCTATGAAATCCATCATCCCGAATGGCCTTTGCAGGAATTGAAGATCACTTCTTTAGCCATCCATTATCCCCGGTTTGCGATTTTAGGGCTGGACGCACCTGATCTTTGCCACTATTCTCCGGGCGTTCCCGTTTTAACCTGGGGTAAAAAAGCCGGCAAACTGTAAAGTAATGATCAAGGCTGTTCCTGAAAACTCCGGGAAATTCGCTACCATAAAAAATATGTATTTTGCATTATGGAATTGATTATAATACTGGTACTTATACTGCTTAACGGTATTTTTGCGATGTCTGAAATGGCACTGGTGGCCGCTAAGCGATTTAAACTGGAAAGCGCGCAGAAGAAAGGGGGCCAGGGTGCAAAAAAAGCACTGGAACTTTCAGAGAATCCAACCAGGTTTTTATCTACGGTTCAAATCGGTATTACCCTGATCGGTATTTTGCTGGGGGTCTATAGTGGGGATAAGCTTACCGGCTATGTCGCTGATTTTTTGGCGCAATATGAGTTGATAAAGTCTTTTTCGGGGCAGATAGCTACAGTGGTTATAGTCGTATTCATTACCTATGTTTCTATTGTTTTAGGTGAATTGCTACCCAAGCGGATCGGGATGACTTTTCCCGAGCCCATTATCAGTACACTGGCCAAGCCTATGCATGTGCTTTCTGTCATTACCGCTCCATTCGTATGGCTGCTATCTGCTACTAATAATTTATTACTCCGGCTTCTGGGAATCAAGAAATCCTCGGACAGCAAACTCAGCGAGGAAGAGATCAAAGCTATAGTGAAAGAAAGCGCGGATGGCGGCGAGATCCAGGAAATAGAGCAGGACATTGTAGAGCGGGTATTTGAGCTGGGCGATACTACAGTGCATTCTTTATACACCCATAGGAGCGATATCGTTTACTTTGACACCAAAGATACCTGGAAGGACATTTCAGAGAAGATCAGTAAAGAAAAACACTCTTCCTACCCCCTGGTGACCGGTAATAACCTGGACCATATTGTAGGAATTGTATTATTGAAAGACTTGTTTTCCCCGCATGACAGTGATGTGTTTTCGATAGAAAACTATTCCCGGGAGCCTGTTTTTGTGACCGAGAGCATGACCGGCTACCAGGTACTGGGATTGTTTAAGAAAAACAAGTTTCATTATGCCCTTGTTGTTGACGAATTCGGGCTGACGAAAGGGATGATCACGATGGACGATGTGATGGACGCGCTGATAGGCGACCATACAGAGCTGGACCAGGAGGAGTACCAGATCTACCGTCGGGATGAGCACAGCTGGCTGATTGACGGCCAGTATCCTCTGGTGGATTTCGTAAAAGAATTTGATCTATACATTGAAGAGAGCATTTTTCAGAAATACACTACAGTAGCGGGCTTGCTCATGCATAAAATGGAAACGGTACCTGCCATAGGCGCTGTATTCACTATTGATGATTTTACCTTTGAAGTGATTGATAAAGACGGGCAGCGCATCGATAAGATATTGCTGACCACAAAATAAGCCAGAACATGAAAAAACACCTGATAGGGGCCGCACTTCTTGTACCGTTTTTGGCAAGCCAGCTTTCCGCCCAAACAAATTATTGCGGCAGAGTGACCGTCGCCAAAATTGAGCAAACAGATTCCGGCTATAACGCTTATATTTCACCTGGTGTAAATGATCTTCCCGGGGATAAAAAGCAGGACTTCTACCAAAAGTTTCACCGCAGATTTGAATACATCCTGTTGAACAAAATGGATTATGCAAAAGCGGGGCTGCACCGCTACCTGAAGGATACGGCTGAGCTTAACCGCAGGTTTTGTGTCTTATTGACTGAAGATAAACAGGTCAGCAGCTATTTAGCAGCCTTGTCTAATGAGCAACAGGAAAAAAAAGAAACCTATACGATCAAAGAAATGATGCAGGTTGCCGCCCGTTTTTTCTGGCTGCAAAATCGGGCATCTGATGGCTGGATTTATTATACCTGTATCGGCAATAACGGTCAGAAGGAGAGCCGGTACGAGCGGGATTACAGCGTCCTGGAAGCCTTTTGTTTTGAAGCCATATTCAGTTACCTCGATGGGAAAAAAAGCCCCCGCTTCCGTATTGCTGCCCGGAAATACCTGGATGAAATAAAAGAAGCAGTGCCGGAAGCCAGTCGCCGGGATCCCGATGTAATCTTTGCTGCCCGGCAAAGTCTTTACCAGAAAATGGAGCAGGATGCCGGCTTGCAGGACGCCCTCTTGCGCTATTACCGGAAATACGGTAATACATTCGGTTTCCGCCTGTCCGATGTAAATATTAAGCTTTAGCTGAGCAGGTAGGCGATATCGTCTTTGGTCAGCTGTTTGAAGAAAGCATTATCGTCAGCGATCAGGTCTTTGACCAGGTTCAGCTTACGCTCCTGCAGCATCATGATCTTTTCCTCGATCGTATCTTTACAGATCAGGCGGTAGGCAAAGATGCTCTTCGTCTGCCCGATACGGTGGGTACGGTCGATGGCCTGCTGCTCTACCGCCGGGTTCCACCATGGGTCTACGATATAGACATAATCTGCCGCGGTAAGGTTAAGGCCCACACCACCGGCTTTCAGGGATATAAGGAATACACGGGTGTCTTCTTCTTCCTGGAAGTTTTTAATGGCCCTTTCCCGCTCACTCATGGTAGTGCTACCGTCAAAATAAACATAAGGAATGTTCATTTTTTCCAGCTCCTGCCGGATGAGGCCCAGCATACCCAGGAATTGTGAGAAGATAAGCGCTTTATGGTTGCCGGTATTTTCGGTGATCTCCCTTACCAGTTCTTCGATTTTTACAGAATGGTTTTCATATTTCACGTCCTCGTTGAGGATGGCCGGGGAGTCGCAGATCTGGCGCAACTTCATCAGGCCATGCAGGATACTCATCTGTGAGCGCTCCATGCCTTTAGCTTCGATCTCGCCCAGGATCTTGGAGCGGTATTCGGAACGATAAGCATCATAGATCTTACGCTGCTTGGTCCCCATTTCGCAGAATAAAACGGTTTCCACTTTTTCCGGCAGGTCAGGTGCTACCTGTTCTTTGGTACGCCTTAGGAGGAACGGGTAAATCATCTTCCGTAGCTGATGTTTTACATCCCCTTCCTGGTTTTTATCTATAGGGTTGGCAAATTCATTCCTGAAAAAGTCAATAGAGCCCAGCATACCGGGATTCAGGAAATTCATTTGCGCGTAAAGGTCAAAAGTATTGTTCTGTACCGGTGTACCACTCAGGGCCAGCCTGTTTTTGGCCTGCAATTGCAGGGAGGCTTTGGCGACTTGTGACAGCGGGTTTTTAATGGCCTGCGATTCATCCATTACGGCATAGTCAAAGTTGATCTGGTTCAGCAGTTTGATATCGCTGCGCAGGGTACCGTAGGTAGTAATGATCACATCATATTTCTTCAACTCTTCCATACTGCCGGTACGCTTAGCACCATGGTGCATCATACTCTTCATATCCGGGGTGAACTTCTTGATCTCACTGGCCCAGTTGTGCATCAGCGAGGTCGGGCAGATGACCAGGAAGTAGGCATCCGGGTTATGGTTTTTATAGCTTTGCAGGAAGGTTAAAGTCTGCAGGGTTTTACCCAGGCCCATATCATCGGCCAGGATACCGCCCCAGCCGGTTTCGTTCAGGAAGGTCAGCCATTGAAAAGCAGCTTGCTGATAAGGCCTTAATGTGGCCCGCACATTAGCCGGGATAGCCACCGGGGGCTGTTCTTCGAAATTGTAATTAAACAGGCGTTCTTTTTTCTCTACCAGCTGTTGCAGCATTTCATTGGGAGCAAATTCCTCCTGTAGGTTTTCAATCGCGGAGAAGTGGTACTTTTTCAGGCGTACCTGTCCCTCTTTGATCTGCCCCAGTTTGAGCATCAGGGCATATTTGTCCATCCACTCCTCGGTGAAAAGGCCCATGCTGCCATCTTTGAGCTGCACGAAAGTTTGCTTTTTGGTTAATGCTTTCTTTACCTCTGAAAGTGCCACCTGCTCGTTCCCGAAAGCAATACTCAGGTCTACATCAAACCAGTCAATCCCGCTCTTAACATTAAGATTGGTGATCGGTTTGTTGGGATTAATGCGCATTTGTTTCAGGTTCTCATACCCTACTATTTCCACATTGTGTTCCCGGAGCGTATCTATAAAATGAAAATACCAGCTGCCTTTTAAGGCTTCCGTGGCCAGGAGCAGGAAAGATTGTGCTTTCCGGCTTTCCTGCATGGAAGGATGCAGGTATCTCAATAAATTTAAAAAGGTCTGTTCCGCAGCTTCATTGCGTTCATACACCACTACTTTACCCTCTTTAGCCGCTACAGCGGAAGAGGTATCCAACCAGAATTTTTCGATACCATGGTAGGAGAAAACAGGCTTGAAAGCGATCGACTTATCGGTTTCTTTAAGCAGTAATTTATATTGTGGTTCTTCTTCTACGACGCGCTCCTGCAGCTTGCCGTCGAAATGGATCGTGGTCAGCTCGGATAAAGGCATCAGCTCTTTTTCCAGGTATTCGTCCCAGTCTTTTTTGACAATGGTCATCTTGCCGGTCTGGTCAAAATGAGTGACGACTTTTACGGCATCCATATTGGCTACGGTGTGTAACTGTCCGTCATGTAAGACCAGGGCCGGGTTGATCAGGGTAAGCTCGTCCAGACCAAACAGGTCGTCCCCTATGGCAATTTTTAAGGTTAACTGTACGCCACCTCTAGCCGGTTTCGCTTCCATCTGTGCCGAAAAATGTTTTTCGGAAAAGCGGCATTGGACCAGGTCTTTAAGGCTGGTCTTCTTGTTATTGGGTGCGTAGTAAACAAATGGAAACTCTTTATACTGGCTTAATAAACGCTGGTACCTCGGGATCGTAAAATCCCAGACCTGGTTCTTAAGGTCTTCGTTAGGGTTGGTACGCAGGTCTTTATCCACACCGTCCAGGAAATCACCGAAAGGAGAGTTTTTCTTGAGCCATTTGACCAATTCATCACTACTTTGCTTGCGCATAGCGGTGATCAGTATCTTCTCCCTGTCGTCCAGGTACAGCGGATCGAAATATTGCAATAAGGCTACGGGTTCGATGGTTCCTTCAAAAGCATCGCCGGCTTCATTGGGTGTACCCGCGATCAGGTCAAATGTCGTATAGGGAAAGTAAGGGGTATCTTTATGAACAAGAATACCCAGCTTCCTGCGCTCACTGGTGCTTACTTCTTTAGCTTTATAAATTTCTACCTTTTCTTTAGGCTGCACGCTTGGCTTGCCGTAAGTATTCAGGTCTATTTTCTTTATAGTTTTGTCCAGTACCCGCAGGAAAGGCTTGCCTTCATGGTAAGCAAACTCAAACTTCCCGCTAAGATCATCTTCCAGGCTATAGCCATATAATGCCAGGAGTTTATTCTTCTGGGTATCCCAGTTTCTTAAACTACTAAAATAATTAGCGCCGTGCTTATACAGTACTTCCAGGAACACCGCTACTTTATGAACACACAGGGGGTGACTTTTTTCGGAACAGCTACAGGACGTGTCAAAATACCGTTCTTCATTCTGTTTAATCCTTACACTGAATTTCCGGCCTTCATCATCGGTCACATCGGCACGGATTTCTTCATCTTTGGCATCCAGGATGCGGATACGGCCATCGGCATACCAGTCTTCGGCGACGGCACATAAGCCTTCGCTGGAAAATAATTTCAGGAAATTGACTGAAATCTGGCGCATACGTACTGTGGTATGGGCCTGGTTATAATCTACATGGGCGTGTTCAAAAAAACCGCTTTGCAACAGGTCGTTGAGCTGGAAGAGTGCGGCAGCCTGGTGGCGGCATACCGGTCCCATGTTATAGGGGCACTGGCAGCGCATACTCAGCTTGCCCGGTTGCAGGTAGTTCTGGATATTTACTTTATAGTAATTATTATATACATCATTCCTTACCCGGAACGCTACCTGCTCGGTAAGCGGGTCGTTTTCCAGCATCTGAACTCCTGAGGTATGAAAAATTTTCTTACCCCGGCGGATTACTTCATCAGTGGCATTATGGTAAACGTATTTAAGTAGTTCTGGTAAGGACATGATTTCGGAAAAAGCAAGCGACGAAGTTATAGCAAAAAGCTCGTATTTAAAAATAAAGTGTATTAATTATCATTTTTATTGGTAATAATTAGCATTTCTTAAACCGGAATGGCAACAAATAAGTTTTGGTTGCAGTACGACATTTATAACAGGAGACAAATTGTATCCTGGCACAGGAGGAGGTTGGACCGCTTCATTAAGATTATTTTCACTATTTTAGCTCGTTAATATTTCAAATTTATGGATACACAGACGATAAGTACTTCAAAAAGACACCCTAAGGGGCTGCCCTTTTTATTCCTGACGGAAATGTGGGAACGCTTTGGCTATTACCTGATGCTAGGCATATTCTTCCTTTATATGAAAGCAAGTAAGAGCACTGGTGGAATGGGTTTTGATCCCGGGGAGGCAAGTGATATTTTTGGTACTTATATTGCGCTAACCTATTTAACCCCTTTCCTGGGAGGCTTCCTGGCCGACCGGAAGTTGGGCTATATCAATGCCGTATATATCGGCGGGACACTTATGGGCTTAGGGTATATGGGCTTTGCCCTGGATGGAGTCCTGCCTTTTTATATTTCAATGGCCCTGGTTATTATTGGTAATGGCTTTTTTAAACCCAGCATTTCTACGCTTCTGGGTAATCTCTATTCTACTGAGGAATATAAAGATAAAAAGGACTCCGGGTTTAATATCTTTTACATGGGGATCAATATCGGGGCTTTTGTGTGTAATATCATCGCCGCCTTTATGCGTAACAAATATGGCTGGGGCGAGGCCTTCATGACTGCAGGTATCGGTATGTTTGTAGGGCTGGTTGTCTTCACATTTGGTTTAAAGCATTACAGATCAGCTAATGTGCTGAAACCTGCTACTAAAGAAGATATCAGTATCGGAAAGCTGTTTGGTATCGTATTCCTTCCGGCTATTATTGCCGGATACATCGGCTGGATCATCCCGGAAAATATCTTCGGCAGTGATTCTACAGATGCCTTTATCTTCGCCTGTATCCCGGTTATTTTCTATTTCGTGTCTTTACTGTTCAAAGCTAATAAAGACGACAAACGCCCTATTGCAGCATTGCTGGCCATCTTCGCGGTAAGCATCATGTTCTGGGCGGTATTTAAGCAAAATGGTACCGTACTGACTACCTGGGCAGAAAGCTATACAGACCGTCATGTGACAGGTAAGGCAGAAACCATAGCTTCCGATCTTTACCTTGCTGATAAAGTGACTTATAAACAAGATACGATCAATGCCTTTGATGAAAATTATAAATTAATCAAAAAGGAGGGCCAGGAAGTAAAGACCTATGACTATCCGATGTATTTTAAAAACGCCGATCCTGCTCAGCTGCCGGCAGAAGGCCAGTCAATCTACACCGCTAATCCCGAACTGTTCCAATCCATTAATCCTTTCTGGGTCGTTGCTCTTACACCCGTTGTGGTTGGCTTCTTCGGATTGCTGAGAAGAAGGGGCAAAGAGCCGACAACCCCGGGGAAAATAGCCTGGGGGATGCTGATCTCGGCATTGTCCTGCCTGGTAATGGTTGGGGCTGTTTACTATAGCATGAATGGGGCGGTGAAGGTGTCAGCACTCTGGCTGATCGCCTGCTATGGGGTAATTACAGTGGGTGAATTGTTCTTAAGCCCTATGGGACTGAGCCTGGTATCGAAACTCAGCCCGCCAAGGATTACGGCTTTAATGATGGGTGGATTCTTCCTGTCTACATCAATCGGGAACAAATTATCGGGTATTCTTGCTAAAACCTGGTACAATTATGAAAACAAGCAACACTTTTTCCTGGTAAATTTCGTTCTGTTAATTATAGCAGCATCTATAGGCTTTGCCCTTTTAAAATGGATGAACCGGATAATGAAAGAAAAAGGTTTACATTAATAGCCTTATTTTTGTGTTGAAATTCAAGAAAATGATGAAAAAGATCGGAATTATAGGATTGCTTTTAACCCTGAGCCTGGCTACTATGGCGCAAGTACGCTATAATAGCGGTGGTGGAAGTAGCAAACCTAAAGAAAAAGGGTTTGATCCGCAAAAAATCGTCATCGGCGGTGGCCTGGACGGCAGGTTCTGGGGAGGAATTACTTATATCTACCTGGCACCTATGGTAGGGTACAAGGTAACCCCGAATTTCCTGGCCGGTGTTAATCTTGGCTACCAATATGTACGGATTAAAAATGGCAGGGAAGTTTACAACACCACTACAAACAGGTACGAAACCTATCCCACCAATGATCATTTATTTTCTCCCGGTCTTTGGCTGCGGTATAATATTGCCAGCTTCTTTGCACACGCTCAGTTTGAATACCATGTGGGCAATGCCTCCTGGACTGATTTTGCGCAGACGGCAGGAGGTAGTGGAGTCGAAAAAGTAAAACTGAATTATACGCTTCCAAGCCTGTTGGTAGGTGCGGGTTACAGGCTTCCGCTGGGAGAGCGCGTCTCGGCTTATATAGGTATTTACTATGACGTGCTGCAAGACAACACAAAGAAAACTGTAAGTGCCTCTAATGGTGTACAGTATAACGTTGCCAGCCCGTATGCGGGTGGTATCAGGCCGACTATAGGCTTTGGCATCGGGTTTTAATTAATTAAATGCATTTGAATAAAAAGTACCAATTTTACTTGGTACTTTTTTTGATAAAATAATCCTATAACAAAAAATGAGTTCAACTTTAATACTGATCATCATACTGGCCTACTTTGTATTACTACTGGGTGTGGCTTTTTACACGTCCCGGAATTCAAACAATGATTCTTTTTTTATCGGTAACAGGAGCTCCAACTGGATGTTGGTGGCATTTGGTATGATCGGGACCAGCCTGAGTGGCGTTACCTTCATCTCTGTACCGGGTACTGTAGGTAAAATGACTGAGGGTGCTTATCCTTATGGCGCCTTTGAATATTATATGTTGGTGGTAGGTTTTTTTATCGGCTACTTTATCGTGGCAGGTGTTCTTTTACCCCTTTACTACCGGATGAACCTGACCTCCATTTACACATACCTGGGCAAGCGGTTCAATACAGAAGCACATAAGATCGGTTCTATATTCTTCATCATCTCCAGGGGTATCGGTGCTACTGCAAGGCTGTACCTGGTGGTGAACGTGTTACAAATCTTTTTACTGGAGCAAATGGGCGTACCTTTCTGGGTAACTGCGGCTGTACTGTTGCTGATGGTATTACTCTATACTTTTGAAGGCGGGGTGAAAACGATCGTGATCACGGATACTTTGCAGACCTCGTTCATGATCCTGAGTTTAGTTGCCTGTATTGGTTTCATTCTTTCTAAAATGGACCTGAGCATGGGCCAGGCTTTCAGCCAGCTGGCCGACCGCGATTATACCCGGGTGCTGAATCTTGATCCTAATTCAAAAACATTTTTCCTGAAAACGATCCTCGGCGGTATGTTTATTACTATTGCCATGACCGGCCTGGACCAGGAAATGATGCAGAAAAATATTTCGGTAAATAATGTAAAAAACGCGAAAAAGAACATGATCACTTTTTCGTTCACCTTACTGCTTGTTAACCTCGCCTTCCTATTCCTTGGCGGCTTATTGTACCTCTACGCGCAGAAAGAAGGCGGATTTTACACCAATCCGGCAGGTTTTGTATTAGCACAGGGAGGACCCAATGTGATGGGGGACGACCTGTTTCCCGCGCTTTCCCTGCAAGGACATTTCCCGGGTATCATCACAATTATTTTCGTAATCGGGCTTATCTCCGCCTTATTCCCTTCTGCGGATGGCGCCCTGACTGCCGTGACCAGCTCTTTCTGCGTGGACATATTAAATTTTAACGGGAAAAGCCCGGAAACTGTTAATAAAGTACAGGAAGAAAAGCGGAAAAAGAAAATAAGAATGGGGGTACACCTCACCTTTACTGTCATCTTCTTTATATTGATCATGGTCTTTAAAGCGATCAATAATAAAGGGATTGTCTACCTGATTATGGAAGTGGCCGGTTATACTTATGGCCCATTATTGGGTTTGTTTGCCTTCGGTATTATTACCCAAAGGGCTATTACGCAACGCTACAGTATCCTGGCTGTTACTTTGCTGGCCCCGGTAATGACTTACGTGATCAATTATTTCGTATCTACCTACACGGTATATCAATTCGGGGTAGAACTGATCATTTTAAATGGCTTAATCACATTCTTAGGTTTGTATGCGGTAAGCCAGGAGCGTAATCAAGAGGCAGCAGTCGCTTAAAATATTATTCAATGGAAGGAGTTGAACTGATCCCGATAACGGAAAAAAAGAAATTACACAGGGCCTGGGCGATGTACGACTGGGCTAACTCGGCCTATAACCTGGTGATCACCTCTACTATATTTCCTATTTATTATGTGGCGGTCACCAGGAATCCGGCCAATGGGGATAAGGTGAATTTTTTCGGTTGGGAGGTTATTAATAGTGCTTTACTCAATTATGCACTGGCTTTTGCTTATTTCATCATAGCTATCTTATCACCGGTACTGTCATCTATGGCAGATTCCAGAGGGAATAAGAAAAAGTATATGCAGTTTTTTACCACTGTAGGGGCAATGGCCTGTATGGGTTTATACTTTTTTACCGCCGGCAAAGTGGAATGGGGCATTACACTTTCCGTGATTGCCGCGATCGGTTATTGCGGTAGCCTGGTTTTTTATAATGCTTACCTGCCTGAGATCGCAGTAAAAAGCGAGCAGGATGCTTTGAGTGCCAAAGGCTTTGCCTATGGCTACATCGGTTGTGTCATTTGCCAGCTGATCTGCCTGGTGTTTGTCTTTCAGCATGAAGTCTGGTTTAATCAGGACCAGGGTTGGGCCTCGAGGTTGTCATTCCTCATAGTCGGCATCTGGTGGCTGGGCTGGGCTTTGGTACCGTTTAAGGTATTGCCTTCAAAGCCATTGATAGAAAAAATAGGGACTAAAGGTAAGAACGCGGTAAGAGGTAGTTTTTCTGCCCTGAAAAAAGTTTGGAAGCAGGTGCAAACCATGCCAAAATTGAAAATATACCTGGCCGCCTTTTTCTTTTACAGTATGGGGGTGCAAACCGTGATGCTGGCGGCGGCGGTATTTGGCAGTAAGGAGGTGAAGAAGCAGGTAGACGGCCAGTGGGTGGATATGGGCGCCCAGGACCTGATCCCGGCCATACTAATGATCCAGCTGGTAGCTATTGTAGGCGCCATGCTTATGGCGAAACTCTCCGCTAAAATGGGAAATTTTAAAGTGTTGATGCTCAATATATTTATCTGGGTCATCGTCTGTATACTGGCCTACTTTACCCATACCAATTATGAATTTTACGGCATCGCAGTCCTGGTAGGATTTGTGATGGGGGGTATACAATCTTTAAGTCGGTCTACGTTTTCAAAATTAATACCGGAAGACAGCCGGGACAATACCTCTTACTTCAGCTTTTATGATGTGATGGAGAAGATGTCTATCGTCTTGGGCATGTTCAGTTTTGCCTTTATCGAGCAGGTTACCGGGGATATGCGTAACGCTATTATCGGGCTGACCAGTTACTTTATAATAGGATTTATTTTATTGCTTTTTACCCAGAAAGCACCTTTAAAAAGAACAAAGAAAGTATAGGCATCCATGTCAAGAGATATTATTATTGTCATCAGATACGTTCCAATTTTTTTACATTACATTTAGAAAGAAATTTTTTTAATCCAAGACATAGAATGGAAGATATTATAGCACCGATATCGAGAGGAATATTAGCAGAAGAGCTGAATGAAAAGACTTTTTTAAGATATACCAATAAGGGCGGTAATGAATTGTATGTAGTTAATGATACTACGGCACCCAATACCTTACTGGAGATCGGCCGCCTGCGCGAGCTGGCCTTCAGGGATAGTGGCGGCGGTACCGGCCTGGCCTGCGACCTGGACGATTATGACCGTGGCACCCACGCTTACCAGCAACTGATCGTTTGGGACCCCGATGCCAAAGAGATCATCGGTGGTTATCGCTATATAAAATGTAAAGATGCGATAGATGAAGAGGGAAATATCCACCTTTCTACAACGCATTACTTTGAGTTCTCAGAGCAGTTTGTAAAAGACTACCTGCCTACCACCATCGAGCTGGGCAGAAGCTTTGTGCAACCAAAATACCAGGGTAAAGAAGGAGGCAAAAAAGCGCTTTTCAGCCTGGACAATTTATGGGACGGTCTTGGGGCATTGGTGGTGCTGAACCCGGATATTGAATACTTCTTCGGGAAAGTAACCATGTATAAGTCATTTGACCTGGCTGCCCGGGACCATATACTGGCTTTTATGCGCAGTCGCTTCCCGGACAAAGAAGGATTGTTACGCTCAAAGCCGGAATTGCTGGAATCGATAAAGACTGATGTAAGCGGTTTTATACAAGAGATAGCCGGTATGGATTATAAAACGGCCTACAATACCCTGAGTAATTATGTAAGATCAAAAGGAGAGGCGGTGCCGCCATTGATCAACAGTTATATGAGCTTAAGTGACACTATGCGCACTTTTGATACGGCCAACAATCCTGATTTCGGGGATGTGGAAGAAACCTGTATCCTGGTGAGCATTAAAGATATCTATCCAGAGAAATCGGAGCGTCATATTAAATCCTTTGAGCAAAAGTAACCTGCTTTAAACCTATAAGATTTGGAGCGTCAATGACATAATAAAAGCGCATTTTGATACCATCAAAACGCGCTTTTAATTAAAACAGAGCAAATAAGCTTATCTTCCGGAAGTAGCGCCTGTTGCACTAGTGCCTGCAGCCGGAGCTGTAGTCATTTTACCACCCATTTTAGTAATTAAAGCTTTAGTAATGTTATCCGCATCTTTAGCATACAACAAAGCTTCTGCTTTATATACATAGTCATAGTTATTCTCTTTAGCGTAATCATTAATGGCTTTCTCAATACTTGCAGTAATTGGTTGCATTAACTGATCTTCTTTCTCGCCGATTTTTTTATTGGAATTCTCCTGGTATTCCATCATTCTTTTTTCCAGGGCCTGGATCTCGGAGCCCTTGGCATCTTTGATCGCGTCACTCATTGTATTAAACTCTTTCTGGTAGGCAGCTACTTTTGTCTGGTAGTCTTTCTGCATTGTAGCGAAAGCTTCTTCAAATGTTTTAGCATAAGCTTGCAAATCTTTACCTGCTTTCTCATAAGCCGGCAGAGACATTAATAATTGTGTTGAGTTCAGGTAACCCATTTTTTGTGCGTTAACACCAAGCGACACAAATAGACCTACTGCCGCCATTAAGATGAATTTCTTCATGTTTTATAATTATAATATTAGTTTACAGGTTTGCAAATATATGCTTATTTTTTGTTTATCAGTTTAATCACCTCTTCGCTTTTATCCAGTTTGGGATCAGCGTAGAAAACAGTAATACCACCCGATTTATCATAAACGATATCAAAGCCTCTGCTGGTAGCGTACTGTTGTACGGTATTAAATACGCGGTCCTGGATAGGTTTGATCATCGTCTGGCGTTTTTTGAACAATTCGCCTTCATAGCCGAAATATTTCTTTTGCAGGTCTTTGGCCTCTTTTTCTTTAGCAACGATTTCCGCTTCACGCTTTGCACGCATGCTTTCATTCAACATGGCACGTTCGGCCTGGTAGCTTTTGTACATCTGGTCTACCGCTTCCATTTTAGCATCCACTTCTTTTTGCCAGCCTTCAGAAAGATTGTCCAGCTGCTTTTGTGCAGTAGCATATTCCGGAACTTTATCTAAGATATATTTAGAATCAATCACGCAGTATTTCTGAGCCATTGCAGCTACACCTGAGCATAAAACAAAAACTGCTCCAAGAATTATTTTTTTCATCTTCATATTTTATTTTGGTTCAAAACGGTGCTTTGATGCCCGAAATTAGTTTAAGTTTAATGGATAACAAGCTAAATAGTCAAACTTTCACTATTTGTTTACAAGTTTAACTTGCTGTGCCTCAATATTGTTTCCAAAAAACAAGTACGTATGTGCTTCAAAATCAGCAGGATCACCGGTTGTAAAGAACTGTTTCCTTTCTGTTTTAGCCAGTTTGCTTTCCAGTTCAGGATGTCTGTGCAGGTAATCTTTAAGACTTTCTGCCACTAATACATCCTGGCTGATGATATTAACGTGTTCCGGCAGAAATTGTTGTATCACTTCTTTAATTAAAGGATAATGAGTACAAGCCAGTAATAAGGCGTCGATCTTTTCATCTTCTTTCAATATAGCATCGATATCCGATTTAATGATGGCCCGCGCTGCTTCCGAATCGAAATTATTGGCTTCTATAAGGGGTACCCAGAGCGGGCAGGCATGCTGCACGACCTTAAGTTCCGGGTGAAAGCGATCGATCTCTATCAGGTAGGAACCCGATTGTACTGTGCCTTCGGTACCCAGTACGCCGATGTGTTTTTGGGTAGTAAAGTCACCGATGACCTCTGCTGTAGGCCTTATCACCCCTAAAACCCGTTTGCCGGGAAAGCGGTGCAGGTCTTTCTGCTGTATATTGCGTAATGCCTTGGCCGATGCCGTGTTGCAGGCAAGAATGACCAGGTCGCAACCCTGATTGAACAACCAGGTGACACATTCAAGGGTGTATTCATAGACGGTAGCAAAGCTTAAGTTGCCGTAAGGAGCCCTTGCATTGTCGCCCAGGTAAATATAATCATATTCCGGCATCAGCTCACGGATCGCCTTGAAGACGGTAAGCCCGCCATAGCCGGAGTCAAAAATTCCTAAAGATGCCATGTTTTGATAAAGTGTAATGATAAAATGGTATGCAGCCTTATTCCATGTTTCCGTCGCCGATCTTTATGTCGACGCTCGGAGAGTCTGCAGGAGCTGCTTCCTGGTTTACAGGGGCCGTTTGCCCTTCCGCGGCTCTTTTGGCATCTTCTATCTCTTTATCTTTATTCCACTCTACCTTCCATTTTCCATTGACTTTAACCAGGTTTATTTTTTGAGGTACCGGGTTGTCTGATGGTGTGTAATAGTAAGTCGCTTTATCCCCGTTCTCCTGGCCTTTGCCCATGGTAATAATTACCTTTTTCGCGTCTTCTTTGGCTTCTGAAGGCATACTTTCTGCCATTTGAGCGAATAAGTCCAGCTGTTTGGCGCTGTTTTCAGTTGCCAGTGACTTTGCAGTGCTGAAGTCCATGTTGTGATAAGCCACCGCGAAACGCTCAGCTACGCTCTCTGCCGTGTTTTTTTCACAGGAACTAAACAATAGGGTCGAAAATAATAATAAAATACCTAAGAATTTGTTCATTTGATCATTTCTTAATGCTGTAAAATGCATTTTTACCTTGCAAATGTAATAAAATTGCCGGGAAACTAGCGCTTCCGCAGGGAGCGGCTATAATAAGCCAGTGTATCCAGGGTTAAAGTGTTCAGTATATTATCAATAGCATAATACTGGCGGCCCAGGGTGTCGGTTACCGGGATATAGAGCGCTTTATTGCCCCGCATAATAGCTTTGGCTACCATTTCGCTGCAATACATTTTATCATCACTTTTCCAGTCAAAATCCATATCAAACGGGATTTGCATTTGGTACCATTGTTCCAGGGTGTCATGGATCCTTTGCCTGGTACCGGCATCTAAGTTTGCACGGGCATAGCCTATAGATAAGTTGTCCGCCAGGTTAAAAAAGACGGCCAGGCTGTCTTTACGTAAGTAGTTATGCGCACCGTATTCCGATCCCAGGCTATGGTAGACCATTTTTGCGCCGTTTTCAATAAAACATATGCCGATATGGGAAAAACGCTTATCTTCCGGGTTTAACTGGGCCAGCATATTACTGGTAATATCATTGCCCAGGCGGAGCACCAGGTCACCATCCCGGACCTGTGCTGCAAAATATTTCCCTGCCTGCAGGTTCGCTACAGGCTCTTTTACAGGAGTCGCGGTATTGCAGGATATATATATAAGGCCGGATAAAAAAAGCCAAAGCAGCCGGGCATCCATAAGGTACATAAACCTTGCAAAGCTATTGCTTCTACAGCTAATACAGACAGCCTTAACAGGATTTCAACGATTCCTGTATCTTTGGCGCTGAAACTGTTTATATGAATTCCGGCACTCTGTATCTTATCCCCGTACCGCTAGCGGCAGATCAAATCAATACCATACCCGAAGCCGTAAGAAAGCAGGCTTGCTCCCTGAAGTACTATTTCGTGGAAAACATACGTACGGCACGCCGGTTTTTAAAAGCATTTGATACCTCCGTGGATATTGATAGCATTACTTTTTCTGAGGTAAATAAGCAAAACCAGGCGGACGTAAAGCTTCTGAAAGAATGGCTGAAGGCCGGTAATGAAGTTGGCGTAATGAGCGAGGCCGGTTGCCCGGGTATTGCTGATCCCGGAAGTGACCTGGTAACCGCGGCACAAGCGATAGGGTCCAAAGTGGTACCGTTTGTAGGCCCCAGCTCTATTTTTCTTTCCCTGATGGGCTCGGGGTTTAACGGGCAGAGCTTCCGGTTTGTGGGCTATTTGCCGGTAAAAGACCCGCAAAGAACAAAGGCCATAAAAGACCTGGAACGTATCGCCCACCAGCAAAATGAAACCCAGATCTTTATAGAAACACCTTACCGGAATAATGCTTTGATCGAAGACCTGGTCAAGCACCTGCAGCCACATAAAACCAAACTATGTATTGCTGTAGATGTAACTGCGCCGGACCAGATACTCGTAACAAAAACACTGGCGGAATGGGCTGCTGCTAAACCGGATATCCATAAGCGGCCGGCCATATTCCTGATCCACCCGGCTTAATCGTATTGCAAAGTCACATCTCCATGTACCGGGCAACCCATACAGGTTAAAGTAAGTCCGTTGCGCAGATCATCAGGCGTGAGCACCTCGTTATACTGCAGCCATACCTCTCCGGACACGAGCCTTGCGGTGCAGGAGCCACATTGCCCCGAGCGGCAGCTGTAGGGCATTTTTAAACCCGCGTTGACGCCGGCAGATAAAATAGTATCTGGATATTGTACTTCAATGGTATGTTCCTGGTCCAGGAGTTTGATCGTCACCCGGTGCTTTTCCTGGTCGGGCGGCGGTACCAGCAAGCCGTCTGAAATGGTTTCGAAATACTCCATGTAAAAGTGCTCGGATCGGATGCCGCAGGTAAAGAGGGTGATCTTGATCGTGTCCATATATTCCACCGGCCCGCAGGTATAGGCCAGGATATTTTGCCACTCCGTTTTTCTTTGCTCCTCTACGATCTCCTGTAGCCAGAAGCCGCTTAACCTGGCTTGTAAAAGATTCTTATTATTGCTGAAAATAAAATTGACGGTTAATCGTTCCGCGTATTCTTCAGCCAGAGTTTTTATTTTTTCATAAAATATGGTTGCTGCCGGTTTGCTGTTGCTGTAGGCCAGGTAAACAGCAATGTCCGGGTGATGTTTAAGCAGTTGCTTGAGGAGCGCAAAAACGGGGGTGATCCCGCTGCCCGCGGCAAATAGGAAAACCTGCCTGATACCTTCCAGGTTGGTGGGTAAAACAAATTTACCTCCTATATTAATGAGGTTTAAGATATCCCCTTCCTGGTACTGCTGGAGGGAGCGCGAAACATCCCCGTTTTCCATTTCTTTTACCGTAAAGGCAGCGCCCTCTTCGGGTATGGTAGAAAAAGAGTAAGAACGGTAGGCCACTTCATTGATCTGCTGAAACCCGAAATGCATGAACTGTCCCGGTTTATAATCCAGCGGGCTGCCATCTATATGCTTTACAAAAATACTTTTAGCCCTGTCGGTTTCGGGAACGATCTTTTCTATGCGGAGCGGGGTACTTTCTGCGGTCATATTATCTCATTGAATACCGGGCAAAGATAGGCTTTCTAAAATTCGGTGATTAAGGTACATTTGTGATCCAATATAGGTAATAAAATATGAGCTCTATGAAGTTTTATACGTTTTTACTGGCTTCAGGCCTTTTTTGTAGCACGGTAAATGCGCAAAGCGTAACCGACAGCCAGCAGGTTGCCCGTATCACTAATGAAGTCTTACTAAACGGGACGGCTTATCAAAACCTGGAATACCTGTGTAAAAAGATCGGTCACCGCCTGAGTGGTAGTACCGCCGAAGCTAAGACCCGGAACTGGGCGGTACAGGCCTTAAAAGAGGCCGGTGCGGATACGGTTTGGCTGCAACCGGTAATGGTGCCTAAATGGACCCGGGGCGCGGAATCTTTGCAAATAAAGAAAGGAAAAGAAACGATTAAAGTCCCGATGTTGTCCCTGGGTAATTCAGAAGGTACAAAAGGCAAAGTACTTGAGGCAGAGATCGTCTGTTTTGAAACCATGGAGGCTTTAAAAAATGCGCCTGAAACGCTGCTGAAAGGAAAGATCGCTTTCCTGAACTATCCTTTCCCGGCACATTTCCCCTGTACTTTTGACGGTTATTCCGAGGTGGGCGGTAACCGGTACAACGGGCCGGCTATCGCTTCAAAAAAAGGCGCGGTCGCTTTCGTGATCCGGTCTTTATCGACAGGGGTAGGTAGCTATGACCTGCCACATACAGGCGTAATGTCTTATGGCGACGCTGCGAACAAGATACCGGCCATCGCTATCGGCAATGCCGCGGCCGACTCCATCTGTAAATGGGTGAAGCAGGATAAGCTCAAAGCGGCATTGAAAACGGATTGCGGGATGCAAGGCGAAGTGATGTCTTATAATGTGATCGGTGAAATAAAGGGAACGACGGATCGTTACATCACAGTAGGCGGTCACTATGATTCCTGGGATGTGGGTGAAGGCGCGCATGATGATGGCGCCGGTTGTGTGCAATCCATAGAGATCATCCGTTGCTTTAAACAGCTAAAGATCCAACCTAAAAATACCATCAGGGCGGTACTGTTTGCTAATGAGGAAAACGGTGCTAAAGGCGGTCGGGCTTATGCCGACAGCGCTGTAGCCAAGAAGGAAGTGCATACCCTCGCGCTGGAAAGCGATGCCGGGGGCTTTAGTCCCAGGGGTTTCAGCCTGGAGATGAGTGACACAGAGGTGCGGCTGGTTAATTCCTGGAAGAAGGTTTTGCTTCCTTTGGGGCTTTATGACTTCGACCGCGAAGGCGGCGGTGTTGATATTGACCCGATGCGCAAAAAACTAAATACTCCTTTGGCAGGCCTGGTGCCGGATACCCAAAGATATTTTGATGTACACCATTGTGAAAAAGATGTTTTTGAAGCGGTTAACAAACGGGAACTGCACCTGGGAGCGGCATCTATGGCGGCTTTTATTTACCTGGCGGATAAATACTTTAATTAGTTGATAGGAGACTATTTACTGCGCAATAATTTTAATTAAAATAAAAAGCCCGGGCTAACCCGGGCTTTTCGTTTTTCCCTGTTTCAATAAAGATTGGTTACTTCTCAGGATTTAAGATAGCGATGAAGCTGTTTTTACCATTGAAGAATTTAGTAGCCGCTTCTTTGATATCGTTAACAGAGATTTTGTTTAACTCGTTTTCGAAATTTAAGAAACGCTCTGTGCTGTAGTTAGCAAATTCCAGCTGTTGTAATTTAGCTACCCAGTACTTGTTGGTTTTGATTTGCTCTTTTCTTTTTTCAACGATAGCGATCTTGGCCTTATCCAGGTCTTTGGCATCCGGGCCATTCGCTTTCAATTTAGCGATCTCCTCGTCAAGAGCTTTAAGAATATCATTTACTCTATCCGGACCTGAAGGCAACTGAGTAGAGAACTCATAGTGTGCATAAGGATCTCTGGTAAAGCTTCCCTGGAATCCGCCACTGTAGATCGCACCCATTTCTTCTCTTATTTTTTCAATCACGCGAAGGGTCAAGATATCACCGATCAAGCTCGCTTTTAATGACATGTCTTCGGTAAACGGCATTTCACCGAAGTATTGGGCAATCGTCAGGCTTTTTGGTTCTTTACCTTTTGCAAAAACGAATTTATTATTGCCGGCTTTCATCCTCAGGCCATTATCTTTAAATGCAGGCTTAGTACCTTTTGTGGGTAATGAAGCGACATAGGTTTCCAATAATGGCGCTAATGTAGCTTCGTCTATGTTACCTACAATAAAGAAGTGGAAACCGTCCGCATTAGAGAACTCATTTTTGTAAATTTCAATAACCCTGTTGGCAGAGATGCTTTTCAGGTCGGCTTCGGTAGGGAAGATCATCGGTGCTTTAGGATCATTATTGTAAGCCACTTTGATCATAGTATCTACAAAAGCAATTTGTGGATTAGCTTTTACAAATTTCAATTGGGTGCTCATTTTACCCACAAAACCTTTCAGTAATTCTTCATCCTTACGCGGCTCGGTTAATTGTAAATAGTTCAATTGTAATAATTTCTCGAAGCTTTTTACATCAGAGCTACCGGAAACTTGAGATTCTGTTTCTGACATAGCAGGTACCAGGGAAATATTGCTGCCAGCCAGCGCTTTACTTAACTCTGTAGGGGTATATTTTCCATAACCCATAGATTCGATAACCTGCGCCATTAAGCTTACATTTACTTTGTCTGCAGGGCCATAATTGCTGCTACCGCCTAGTTTAACTCCATTGAAAATGATCTCATCGCTTTTGAAAGTTGTAGGTTTCACTGTAACTTTTACGCCATTGCTTAAGGTATAAGTAGTAGCACCCAATTTTTCATTTTTTTCTGTTTTTGTAATGCTTCCTTTTGTCGGCATCTTATCCAGCAAACTTTCTGAAACGGCTACATCTTCTTTCTTTTCCGGCGTTTGTTTCAGCGCATGGTTTACCGCTGCCAATAATGTCGCATCCGTGTTGATCTTGTCATCATTTTTAGCCGGGCTCATTACCAGGGCAAAGAATTTATCTCTGCCTTCAGTAGGGAACAATTTTTTGAAAGCTTCAGTAACCTCTGCCGCAGTGATCTGTGGCAATAAAGTTTTGTATAATTCATATTCTTTTTCAATACCCGGGATCGCTTCCTGCTCCAGGAAGTTTCTCTGGTATTCGCCTAAGAAACTGCTGGAGTTAGTCGTGTTACGCTCATTGTACGTTTTTTCCATACCGCTCAGCATATTGCGCTTAACTAATTCCAGTTCGTTTTCACCGAAACCAAAAGTCTGTACACTTAATACCTGTCCTACAGCAGCATTGATACCGGTAGCAAGGTCAGTACTAGGAACCAGCATTACGCCAAAACCGTTATAGCCTCTGAAGTAAGTAGAATTATCTACACCGGCATATGTAAACGGCGGCGTGCCTGATTCTGTAAGGTCCTGTAAGCGTTGGTTCAGCGCGCTGAAAGCCAGTTGCTCGGTCAGGGTGTTTTTGTAATCTGCTACCGTTGCATCCGGGCTGGCTTTTTTAGCCGAGAAGTTCAGCATAAATACGGTGCTGGTTTGCTCTGCATCCGTTAAGAACATCGCTTCTGCTTTGGTATATGGTTTCCCTTCGTATACCGTACGCGGGCGTGCATTAGCCGGATTTTTCAGGCCGGAGAAATGTTTTTTGATCATTTCTTCCGCTTTTTCTGTAGCGATATCACCTACGACAACTACAGCCATTAAGTTAGGGCGGTACCATTCTTTATAGAATCTTCTTAAAACTTCAGGTTTGAAAGTTTTCAGCAGTTCATCTTTACCGATTGGCAGGCGCTCGCCATATCTTGTACCGGCCAGTAATTTAGGTAAGAATTTTTTCGCCATCCGGTCCTGTGCCCCTTTACCCAGGCGGGATTCTTCCAGGATCACTTTACGTTCTTCGTTAATGTCTTTATCGGTCATTAACGCGCCCTGGGCCCACTCTTCCAGGATCTGGAAGCCGGTTTCGATATTTTTAGGGTTATCGGTAGGGATAGGAAGCATGTAAACCGTTTCATCAAAGCTGGTATACGCGTTCAGGTCTGCTCCAAATTGCACGCCCATTGATTGCAGGCGGCTTACCAATTCATTTTTAGGGAAGCTTTTGGTACCGTTAAACAACATGTGCTCGGTAAAGTGCGCCAATCCTAACTGGTCTTTATCTTCCATGATAGAACCGGTGTTGATCACAATGCGGAGCTCAACTTTGTTTTCAGGTTTACCGTTATTGCGGATATAATACTTTAATCCGTTCGGTAAAGTTCCGGTCTTAACCTTGGGGTCCTGCCCAAGCTTATCGGTCAGGTTTTGTGCATGTAAGATACCGCTAAAGGGAAGCGTCCCTGTTAAGCCGGCAGCCAACAAAGCGATCTTGAACATTTTTGTCAACATAATAGATATTGCTTTTTGATTAAATTTTCACAAATTTAGTAAAAACTACGGCGTATGACCGTAAATACTGAACTTTAACGCAATCAATAATGGTCAGGACCACTACTTCGTTGCCTGTAGCAGCTGCCGGGATCGTAATATAAGGGTAGCTACAAGCATTTTCTACTTTTACGTATCTTTGTACTCATTTTTGATTATTAAAAGTGGGTTTTGATGTGAAACAAGAGGGTAAAATAACAGGGCATATTGATTGTAATGCCTGCATCTCGCAGGTATATAATGTTGATGTGACTAAAAAGGGGACTTCTATTAAAGAGTATTTCTTTAAGGATTTCTGGCTTTGTTTCGGCAATGTCAGGCATGAGCGGGAGAAGCTGGTCAATTTTGACTGTGCAGAGCCATCGGTAAAGATGGTCTTCCAGTTTTGTGGCTCCCGGGCTTTGAAGCTGAATGATTTTTCAGATGTACTGGAAATGAGTTGTAACAGTCATGCCTTATTTTACACGAAGACAAGCAGTGGCCAGGTGCAGGTAAGCGGTTGTGAAGAACAGGGCTTTTTGGAAGTTAATTTTCAACCTAAATTTTTGTTGTCTTATCTGCCGGATAATGAGAGCTTCGCGACGCTTGTTGAAGGGATTCATAAAAAGAGAAGCACTTTTCTACACTCGGAAAATAATACCATTACGGTAGCCATGCAGGCTATAATTGACAGCATTCTTGAATCAGACCGCCAGGGAGGCTTACAACATCTATTCCTGGAAAGCAAGGTAAAAGAGCTTTTGCTGCTGCAGATAGAGAGCTTTATGCGCAAGCCGCACCAGGATACGGAATTGATTCAAAAATACCATGCCGGTAAGATCTACCAGGCTAAGGCTATTATCGAAGCCAATATAGGTAAGCCTTGCTCTTTGATCGACCTGGCGCACCAGGTGGGTACTAATGAATGTACCCTGAAAAAAGGATTCCGGGCACTTTTAGATACCAGTGTGCATAATTACTGGAATGAGCTGAAAATGAAGAAAGCCATGAAAATGCTTACCGAAAGTGATGCTTCTGTGGCAGATATCTCGATGGACATCGGCTTTAAAACACCGCAGCATTTCTCAACCGCGTTTAAAAAGTACTATGGTATCACCCCGGGAACAGCCCGGTTACAGAAAAAATAATTTTTGAAAAATACAATAAAAAATCCCCATCAGTTTTGATGGGGATTTTTTATTGTATCCTCTTTTATTTTATAAGCTTAAGCCATTATCCTGTTCAGGATTTTCTTGTTGTTTTTTTCTCCTGATCATATAGAAAACAACTGTGCCTAATAATACGATAGTCACTAAAACACTGCCGAGCAAACTTATCGATTCGTCTTTCTGAAATTTTTCATTCACATATTTGAATTCTATTTTATGTTTTCCTGCCGGTACCTTAATGGCTCTTAGTACATAATTAACCGGGAAGATTTCTGTTGCTTTACCATCAACATAGGCGGTCCAGTTTTCAGGATAATAAATTTCCGAGAAAACGGCCAGCCCGTCATGGCTGTTGCTGG
This sequence comes from Taibaiella sp., assembly GCA_016786705.1. Lineage (GTDB taxonomy): Bacteria > Bacteroidota > Bacteroidia > Chitinophagales > Chitinophagaceae > Edaphocola. Next base: position 256,992 of record JAEUVV010000006.1, on the reverse strand, counting down.
ACTCATAAACCATATGAGGGGGCGCATAGCTGGTTAAAGTGATCTTGGCGGCAGAATCGGCCTGGAACTCACTGCTGCCGATTGATTTTTGGTATTGATCTCTTACTATGGCTTCTACTTTAGGATTAAATGCGGCACCTGTAGAGTCCTGTTTAGGATCACTAATAGCCGGGGCATTCATGGCCAGGATCGTTTCATCTGCAGTTTTGGTGTATTTAACTTTTGATACAAACCAGGCATTACCCAGGGCTGCGGGGTTAGGAATCACCATAGCGTTTCCTTTATTGTCCGGGTTAATGATGTATTTCGTATTCAGCATATTTAATACAGAACCGTTCAGTTTCCCGATCTGGGTTTCCAGTAAGTCCTGGTAAGACTGTAGCTTAGCTGCATGGTAACCTCCTATAGTTTTTACAAAATAAGAAGTTTTGGCATCATTGGTATAGTTGATCGACAGGTCCAGTACCCTAAAATTAGGGTCGGGGTCTTTCATAATCTGGGCTTCGGCGGGTCTTGGTGTAAAGAATTCCTGTTCAATCGTGTAAGCATCTTTATAAGCCTCATCATTAAGGTACCTTTTGGCCACCGACCATAGATCGATGGTACATGCCAGGCCTATAATGATCACGGCAACCTGGGCAGCAATACGCTCTTTAACCAATGCCCAAAGCGCGGCAATGGCTATAAGCACAAATACCAGGCTTCTCATGCCGTCTTTAAGGGCCATGGCAGCACGGTCTTCTTTCAGTGCTTTTAGTAAAGTTCCGGCATGCTGTCCGAAGCTTTGCGCCAATTGTTCATCAGCTGCGCTTTTGTAGCTCATCATAAACTGGCTGTAAAGAATCAGGGCTACAATAATAACTAAAGTGGTTATACTGGCTTGTTTGAATTTTTTAAACAAAACGGCTTTGTCCTGTTTGCTCGTGATAAAGTCATATAAACCCCAGAATGCAAGCATAACGGTAATAAGTGTTGAAAAGGATAACACCATATTAGGGGAGCGGAATTTATTGAACAGCGGCATGTGATCAAATAACCAATAGTTTAAACCCGAAAAATTTCTGCCCCAGGACAGCATTGCAAAGAAGATAGCAGCGCCCAATAATACCCATTTAAAAGGGCTTTTGATAATGAACAAGGCGAGAATCGCTAAAAAGCAAACAATAACGCCAAAATACATAGGTCCTGCAAGGAAGGGCTGATCACCAAAATAAGTAGGTGCCTGGGCAGTCATACCGGCAACCTGTTGCGGTGGAACACCAAGTTGAGTAAGCGCTGCTCCATAATGGGAATCCTCTCCAATATCGGAACCGGAAGCCCCGCCATACAGGTTCGGGATAAAGGCACAAAAGGTTTCGCCTATACCATTGCTCCAGGAAAATGCATATTCTTTTGACAAACCGCCTTTTGTTTCCTTGAGGTGATTTTCTTTATTAAGCGTCAGTTCGCTACCACCACCGCGGATGGAATATTTGGCATAATCGGAGGTCCCGGTGAGTGCCGGGTATATTGTTAATGTACTGATCAGGGTAATACCAAGTATAATGGCAGATGATTTGAAGAAGTTAGCGATTTTTTGCTCTTTGATCGCAATAACCAGGAAATAGATGCCAATAGCTAAGATCAGTATGATACTATAGTAAATAATTTGTAGGTGCCAGGCTGCCAGGTAAAAGCAGAAAAACAGGGTTAAGTTTAAAATCCCCGAGAGGTACCTGCCCCTGTATATATATATAATACCACCAATGACCCCGGGTAAATAGGCCAGGTTAAGCACTTTATTGACGTGGCCGGCTACAAGCAGGATGCTGGTATAAGCAGTAAGTGCATAAGCGACAGCGCCGATGGAAGATATTAGTGTATTAATACGCATTGCTTTTAGCAAAACAAAGCAGCCTATCATAGTCAGCAAAAGGTAACCAATAGGGTTGACCATATTATCCGCAGACTGGAACGATAGATGACGCCCAATATTAGCATACCAGGTTGTCGGGGATACTTCATAAATAACAGAAGCCGGCATACCGCCAAACATATTGTTGGTCCAGCCTGGATTTTGTCCTGTTTTTTCATGGTAATCACGGGCCTCTTTACTCATATACAGCCAGCTGATCGTATCGTGGGGAGCAATCCGGTCGCCCTTGACTGCCGGAGCGCTGAATAAAGCACTGATGATTACAAAAGCTACAATAGCGATTAGATTGGGCAAAAGGTTTTTGAACCAATTGTTCGTTTGCATAAAACTGATGTTGTTTTTGATATATAAAACGATAGAGATGGACAAAAATATAATTTAATTTGAACAAATACCGCTTTAGATTTTTGTTTTATTTTGTGCTATGGACAGAATTGATAAATTGAAACAATTTCTTAATCAAAGCCCCCACGAACCCTTTTTAACCCATGCTTTAGCATTGGAATGGATCAAGATGGGCAATCAGGAAGAAGCGCTGGCGTGTTTTGAAAGCAATAAAACACATAACCCCGAATATGTGGGTACCTATTATCATTTAGCGAAACTGCTGGAGTCGCTTAATAAGAATAAAGAGGCTATAGAAGTGTATGAGGCCGGAATGGAAGTTGCCCGCAAAGCTGCGGATACGCATGCGCTGAATGAACTGCGCGCTGCATTAGAAGATCTGACTTATTAAGCCTATTTTAGATCCAGGTTGTTGTACTGGGTGTCAATCGACCTGGAAAAGAGCAAAGCATACAAGATAACAAAGATCAAACTCGTTAACAGGGAAGCAAACAATTTCAGGATGAAATAGAGCGGTGCTTTCAGGCTCCATATTTCCAGCAGGAAATATGCCAGGTGATGTAATAGCAATAAGACCGCCGCATAGGTCAGGAAAGGCACCCAGCTCATTGACTTTACAGAAGGCGCCAGGCTACGGTATTCGTAAATTTTGCGGGGTAATATGGTTTTTAATACCGCGATCCTGCAAAATGCCATAAATACACAGGCTGCGGCATGCAGCCCCATCGTATTCATAAACATATCTACCGTTAAGCCAACGGTAAAACCCGATAACAACACAAACCAGATAGGCGTGGATATCGGTAATAACATAATAAACAGGGGATAAATAAAGGGTACAAAGGAAGGGAACCCGCTGGGATTAGCCCACCAGCGCAATGATAACTTGTTCAGAAGCAGTACTTGAATACCTACCAGGAACAGGTACCTCAAAAAATTCCTTAAATATATACTCATACTTTATGCCCGATTAAGGTTTTTTAGTTTTTTGCTGCATTTCTTTCTCTTTGTCCGAAACAGCTTTTTCCAGTGTTTGCTTTTCGGTACCCAGCTGGCCCGCTACTACATATACATAATGCAGGTTCCTGAAATTATTAGCAAGCTTAAGCTTTAAATTAAGTGTATTATTTACTTTGTAAGTGTCTATCGCAGTAACGATTCCTACCGGGATGTTTTCCGGGAAGTAAGAGTAACCTGTAGTATAGGCCGTATCTCCTTTTCTTACTGCAGTCCTTACATCTACCTGTGACATTGTAACGTAGTCCGGGGCATCTCCACCCCAGTTGCTTACACCGATATTGCCACCGGCCACCTGTGAACTGATGGGTCTTGAGCTTAATACTGAAATAACCACCGCGTAATGTTTAGATACCTGCGCTACCCTGCCGACTACCCCATTGGCAGTAACCACAGCCATGTCTTTCTGGATACCATCCGCGCTGCCTTTATTGATAGTAATGTAATTGTTACGGTCGCTGGTCACGGAGTTATTGATGACTTTGGCGGCGATATATTTATAAGAAGCATACTTAACAATACGGGGTTTACCAAAAGGCCTGATATCCTGGACAATGGTTGGTTTTTCCTGGGCAGAATCCCCGGCAGCAGCTAAAGCAGCACTATCATTCTTTACTTTAATGGTATCGTAAACGACCAGGGGTACATTTGAAGTGACATCCTGGAGGGTATCAAAATATTTTAAACCATCCAGTTCCTGCTTTAAACGGGTATTTTCTTCTACCAATGCTTTGTTCACACTACCCATCTGGAAGAAGGAAACTACCTGGTTTTGTTTTTCGTAGAAAAATCCCGCTACGGCATTAGAGGAATTGAGCAGGTCAACCCCTTGTATACTATTACTTCTTATAATCAATCTGATACAGAAGATCTCCAACATCAGGAATAATATGATGTTCCAATATTTTCTTATGAGTTGTATAATCTTTGCCACTTAGTAAATTAGAGTGTACAGCGAATTTAATTATTTTTCAGAAAGAAAAATGGCCCTATATCTTTTTACGAAAATAAAGAGCCATTCCGGAGCAAGTTATTGCTTCAATTATTTCATTAAGAAGGTAAAACGGTCAATATTTTTAAGCGCCATGCCGGTTCCTCTCACTACAGCACGCAGCGGATCTTCCGCTACATGTACCGGTAATTTGATTTTATTGGCAATACGCTTGTCCAGGCCTCTCAATAAGGCGCCGCCGCCGGTCAGGTACAAACCTCTTTTGTAAATATCTGAAGCCAGCTCCGGAGGGGTACTTTCTAATGCTTTAAGGATCGCTTCTTCAATTTTGAAGATAGATTTATCCAAAGCTTCCGCAATTTCCTGGTAAGAAACCTGGATCTGCTTTGGAATACCGGTTACCAGGTCACGGCCGTTTACGGCGATATCATCCGGTGGGTTATCCAGCTCTTTCAGCGCAGAGCCTACGTGGATCTTGATCTGCTCCGCGGTACGCTCCCCGATGTTTAAACTGTGGTAGCGACGCATAGCTTCCAAAATGTCAGCAGTGAATTCATCACCCGCAATACGGATACTCTGGTCACAAACGATACCGGCCAGCGAAATAACGGAGATACCCGTTGTTCCACCACCTATATCAATGATCATGTTTCCCGTCGGCTCTTCCACATCGATACCGATACCTAAAGCGGCAGCCATAGGTTCGTGGATCATATATACTTCTTTCGCGCCTGCTTGCTCGGCACTGTCCCGAACGGCACGTTTTTCTACTTCTGTAATGCTGGATGGGATACAGATGACCATTCTCCAGCTCGGAGGGAATAATGGTTTTTTAGGGTATACCATGCGGATCATCTCGCGCAACATACCCTCTGCAGCATCAAAGTCTGCAATCACACCATCTTTCATGGGCCTGATTGTTTTCAACTCTTCATGCGTCTTCTCATGCATCATCATTGCCTTTTTACCAACGGCTACAATTTTGTTTGTACTGCGCTGTTTGGCAACGATCGATGGCTCGTCTACCACGACCTGGTCGTTATGGATAATCAAGGTATTTGCGGTACCTAAGTCGATGGCAATTTCCTGTGTTAAAAAGTTAAATAAGCCCATTTTTTTTGTTCTAGCGTATTTACCCGGCATACAAAGAGGTCATCACTAAATCGTTCTGTTTAGACGAGATTATGCAACAAAATACTTTGGATTCCTGGCCTGATTTTTTGAAGTATGCAAAGCTACTTTTATTTACTGAAATAATACAACCAAAAAAAGCAATTTTTGTAAAAGTTATGTAAATAAAAGCGACTGCATTTTGGGGCATACGTATTTCAACAAAAAATAAACTAATTTTGCCGCCAAATTACTCAAGATACAATGATTCAAACAGATATCGCAATCATAGGTGCCGGACCGGTGGGCTTATTCGCCATCTTCGAAGCCGGTTTGCTTAAAATGCGTTGCCACTTAATAGATTACTTGCCACAGGTAGGCGGCCAGTTGTCTGAAATATATCCTAAAAAACCGATTTATGACATCCCCGGCTTCCCCTCTGTAGGCGCCCAGGAGCTGGTAGATAACCTGATGGAGCAGGCCAAACCGTTCAACCCGACTTTTACCTTGGGAGAGCGTGTGGAAGAGCTGGAAAGAAGAGGCCATGCCGACTTCATTTTAACCACCAATATGGGCACTCAGATCCAGGCAAAAGCAGTGGTGATCGCCGGAGGTTTAGGTGTTTTTGAACCAAGAAAACCAGCCGTTTCCGACCTGGAAAAATTTGAGAATGGCAAAGGGGTCAACTATATGATCCTCGATCCTGAAAAATTCAGGAACCAACGCGTTGTTTTAGCCGGTGGCGGTGATTCCGCGCTGGACTGGACCATCTTCCTGTCGGAACTGGCATCAGAGCTTACATTGATCCATCGCAGCGAGAGCTTCCGGGGGGCTCCGGATTCTGTTTCTAAGGTAATGGAACTGGCAGAAAAGAAAAAGATCAACCTGGTATTGAATACCAACCTGACTTCCGTTGCCGGAAATGGCCATCTGCAAAGCGTTACGATGGAGCATAGCAAAACCAAAGAAATCTCTACTATCGAAACCGATCACCTGATCCCGCTATTTGGCCTAAGCCCTAAGCTTGGCCCGATCGAAAAATGGGGTTTAACGATCGATAAGAACGCTATTGTGGTGAATACCGACGATTACTCCACTGGTGTAGACGGTATCTGGGCGATTGGCGATATCAATACTTATACCAATAAGCTGAAGCTGATCCTTTGCGGTTTCCATGAAGCGGCGCTGATGAGCCATAGTGTTTATAAATATATCAACCCGGGTGTGAAATATACGATGAAGTATACTACCGTAAACGGGGTGAACGAATTCTAAGAAATTAACCATTGTCCAATAGAAAAGCAGCTTATACAGGCTGCTTTTCTAATTTAAAGGGCCTGGTAAAAGCATTTGCAGCAAAGCCCGACTTTTTGATTATTTTTGTCCCGCAAATTTTTTAATTGAATATATGAAGATATTACTGTTGGGTTCTGGCGGGCGCGAGTCGGCCCTGGCCTGGAAAATGAAACAATCGCCATTATGTGAAGCATTGTATATTGCCCCGGGAAATGCCGGCACTGCGCAATATGGCCAAAACGTAGCTATGGGCATCAATGATTTTGAAGCTATCAAAACATTTTGCCTGGAGCAACAGATTGATACACTTTTCCCGGGTTCAGAAGATCCTCTGGTAAATGGGGTATATGATTTCTTTAAAAATGATGCAGCCTTAAAACACATTACGATCGTAGGCCCTTCCAGGGCCGGTGCTCAGCTGGAAGGCAGCAAGGATTTTGCCAAAGAGTTTATGCAAAGGCACCAGATCCCGACGGCAGCTTATGCTACATTTGATGCAACCAATTTCGAGGAAGGCCTGGCCTACCTGGAGCAGCACAGCACACCGGTTGTTTTGAAGGCAGATGGCCTGGCGGCCGGGAAAGGCGTGGTTATCACCTCTGATACCGAAGAAGCTAAGCAGGTCTTTACAGATATGATCAAAGGCAACCAGTTTGGCAGTGCCGGCGCCCGCGTGGTGATCGAGCAATTCCTGACGGGTATTGAACTTTCGGTATTTGCGTTTACCGACGGTACAAATTTTGTGATCCTGCCTGAAGCCAAGGATTATAAGCGTATTGGCGAAGGTGATACCGGCCTTAATACAGGTGGTATGGGGGCAATCTCCCCGGTGCCGTTTGCCCGGGACGAATTTATGAGCAAGGTAATGGACCGGGTGGTAAAGCCTACAGTGGAAGGCCTGGCTAAAGAGGAAATTATTTACCAGGGCTTCATCTTTTTCGGGCTGATCAATGTGGATGGCGAACCTTATGTGATCGAGTACAATTGCCGTATGGGCGACCCTGAAACGGAGGTAGTAATGCCAAGGCTGGAGAATGACCTGCTGGAAATGATCCAACACCTGGGCGACCGGTCTTTAGACCAGGTGCAGGTGCAGCATAGTGCTAAAGCTGCTTGTACGGTAATGTTAGTGGCCGGAGGCTATCCCGAAGATTATGCTAAGGGTGACGCCATCAGCGGGATAGAAAAAGTAAGTAATAGCATTGTGTTCCATGCCGGTACCAAACAGGATGGGGAGCAGGTACTGACCAACGGTGGCCGTGTGTTGGCCGTTACTTCTTACGGGGATACGATCCTGGATGCTTTGGCGCAGTCATACGAAAGCCTGCAACAGATCAGCTTTAATAATCAAAACTACAGGAAAGACATCGGTTACGAATTTAAATAACCAGGAAATTTAATATTATTGCAAATAAAAGATGCAAAGTTTTAGGGAAACAACGTCCTCTATATACTTTGCATCTTTTATATTTTAGTCCACATTTATGTTAAAAAGAAAAACTACACTTTGCTTTGTTTTTACCTGTTCCGGTTTGATTGCTGCGGCACAAGAGGCTACAGACTCTCTTAAAATAGTTTCGGGGGTAAGAACAACTTATTACAAGGAGAAAAAATTACTGGAATTATCGACGGTAACGAACTTTACAAATATGTTGTCTATTGGCACTACCGGTATACAAGCCACCTCGTCAGGTGCTCCCGGTACCGATGCCGGAATAGCGATAAGGGGGTATTCCAACCGCCATTTTGAGCAAAATCCTTTAATTATTTTAGACGGATTGCCTTACCTGGGCTCGTTAAGCGCGATTAACCCGGCCGGTATAGAAAGTATTACCCTGCACAAAAGTGGCATAAGCGCAGATGCACCGCTTAATTTAGCAGCAGACGGTATCATTGAGCTGGTTAGCAAACAAGCATCTGCTTACTCTGCCCCCTGGCAGGTAAGCCTGGATGTTAGCCTGGGGGTGAATACCAGGGCTATCCCGGAATATGATCTGATCACCGACCCGCGTCAATTTTATGAATTGCGGCACCAATCATTAAGGGAGCTCTATTACCGGACGAACGGAGACTGGAATGAGGCCGGCCGGCTGGCCGGTAATGCCCTGATTGATGCGTACGTAAGAAATATTTTTGACGTTCCCGATTATACTTTAGTAGACCCGGTGTCGGGGAAGTTTAACGCGGCGGCCAATTTGCGCTACCAGGATAAGCCCGATGAATTAATACAACGTACCGGTTTAAGGCAGGCTTATAATCTGCAGGCCTATAAAAGATTTAAAAGTGCAGGTTTAAGCTTCAATGCAGGCTATCTTAAGGAGAACAGTTACCTCCGTAATAATGACTTCAACAGGTTGAACTTAACAGCGAATGCTTTCTGGAATGCCAGCGAAAAATTATCATTAGGTATGAACGCTTATCTTACCCATTCCGGGGGGCAATTCTGGGACGCTGATTTCCTGGATCAAAGAAGCAACCGGGACCCATTTAATTTTATGCGTACTACCACCCCTGTATCCCCGGTTTATGAAAGAGACAATGAGGGTAATATTATTCAGGATCCCAATACCGGATCCGGCGTACTGACTCCCTGGGGCAAAGGGCTGGCCTGGTTTTTACAGAATAAAAGAGCCAGTGACAATAATATGATCCGTTTAAATCCTTATGTCAAATACCAGTTAAGCAAACAGTTAGGATTTAGTTTCCAGGGGGCTTATACCGCTGATGCCCTTAAAAGAACTGAAATCAATAATAGTAGAATTATTGTTGGGGGCGCTACTCCGCCACTGGCTCCCGGTGTTATTATGAGCAAGGGGCATAGTGAGCAGATCAATGTCAATCCAAAAATACATTTTGACAGCGAATCCGGCAGGCACAGGTGGACAGGTTTGCTACAATATATGTACGAAGCTTCCAGCCAGCGGTCAAGAGCTTATTATGAGAGTGAGGTGGCCATACCGTTTCCGCAAATGCCCTGGGAACATACGCAATATAATATTTGGAACCAGTTGCATACGGTAGACGGAAAAGTGGTTTATAATTATAATAACCGTTTTGATGTAACAGCCAGGATTAACTATGCCCAAAACAGGTATAGGAACCTGGACCAGTTTTCTATAAACGGGAAGCCGACCCTCAATAATAAGCTTAACTATGCTTTTAAGGCAGCCTGGAATAGCCGCAAAGAGCAATGGGGATTATGGGCGGAATTTGCGCAAACCAGTAACTATCTCCGGCCCGGCGCTGAACGGGTGCTGGAGCTTGTTTATAATTATTTTTACAGGAGCGCGGCACCTGATGAGGTGTTCTTTTTTGAAAACAGGTATATGCCCAGACAAACTAATCTTGACCTGGGTGCTTATCTTAATGTCGGCAGGGTATTCACTAAAGCTACAGTCTTTGAAAGGCAGGTAAATAACAGTCTTCACTTAAATGAATTCTTTACACCTGGCTGGCCTACAGATAGGATGCTTGACGGATTTGATGTCCGGAACAGGGGGGTGGAATTATCTTTGGAATACTACCCGCTGCAAAACAGTAAAATCCGCTGGCAAACAGGTTTATACCTTACTCATGTGAAAGCGACTATAAAAGATATGAAAGCGGCCCGGGATACTGTACTGACGGACATTGGGGTGTTCCAGATTAAAGGCGGGGAGCTTAATGGACTTTTTGCGCCCGACATGACCGGTGTTGATCCTAATGACGGGTCTTCCATATTCGCTTCAGCAGGCGGTAGTACCAAAGACTACAATACTGTACTTCTGGAAGACTATATCAGGATGGGTAGTACAGCCCCTTTTTTATATGGCTCCTGGGTCAATAATATTTATGCCGGGAAGTTTAGCTTCCGCATGGCCTGGACTTATGCTCTGGGAGGTAAAGTATTTGATCAGGCTTATCAGGCCGCGATGGATACGGATAACTGGGCGCTAAGTGCCAACTATCACCAGGACGTAACTCAGGCCTGGTCTCGGGCCAATACAAGCGCCCAGGTGCCGGCTATGGGCAGCTATTTCAGCAATGCCTATTCAGACCGGTTTTTTGTTTCCGGGAGCTGGCTGAATTTGAAAAGCCTTATGCTCAATTATAGTATTCCTATAAACTGGATGGGTAAATCCGGTTATGAATCATTAAATATTTACGCGGCCGGAGAAAACCTTTTATTCTTCTCTGCCAGGAAAGGGCTTAATCCTAATGCGGACTTCATGGGCGGCCGCCTTGGAAATGCTTACCTGCCTATGCGTACTGTAATGTTAGGCGTGAAAATAGACTTCTAAGGAAAAGTAGTTTATATGCTTTAAAGGTTGCTCTGTAATAAAGAGCAGCCTTTTTTATTCCGGGAATGATAAAAAACCATATTGCAAATCCGGTAATAAGCTTAAAACATAGGCTGGCAGGGCGTTACAGATAATTTTAAATAAATGGATCTTTTGTGTTCCGGATCAGATTATTTAAATTAATATAATGGTTTTATTTTGTGTAAACAAATTGTGAACATATTTTTATTTTATTATTGATATTCAAATAATTATAAATTTAATTGGATAACCTATATTGTTTGGTTGTACGAATAATGTGTTTTTTTTTCTAGCTTTGTATTCTAAGAACTTTATTAAACAACTCTTTTATGGAAGTAAAAAATACTAAAAAAGTGGCTCCGACCTTTAACCAGGAGGAAGCTTTTAAGGCTAGTCTGGCTTATTTCAAAGGAGATGACCTCGCGGCCCGTGTATGGTTAAATAAATATGCCCTGAAGGATTCTAACGGGAACCTTTATGAGCAATCCCCCGATGATATGCATCGCCGTATCGCCGGTGAAATAGCGCGTATAGAAGCCCGTTATGAAAACCCGATGACGGAAGATGAAGTCTTTGAACTGATCCGCGACTTTAAATACATCATCCCGCAGGGAAGCCCGATGACCGGGATCGGTAATCCTTTCCAGATTGCCTCCCTGTCCAACTGTTTCGTGATCGGCAATGCCGGCGCTTCTGACTCCTATGGCGGTATTATGAAGATTGACCAGGAGCAGGTCCAGTTGATGAAACGCCGTGGTGGCGTGGGCCATGATTTGTCGCATATTCGCCCTAAAGGCTCACCCGTAAAAAATTCCGCGCTTACTTCTACCGGCCTGGTGCCTTTTATGGAGCGTTATTCCAACTCTACCCGGGAAGTCGCCCAGGATGGCCGTCGCGGAGCTTTAATGTTATCGGTATCGGTAAAGCACCCCGATGCGGAAGCTTTTATTGACGCTAAAATGGAACAGGGTAAAGTGACCGGCGCTAATGTGTCTGTACGCATCACCGATGACTTTATGAAAGCGGTGCAAAGTGGTGCAACTTATCGCCAGCAATACCCGATCAATGGCAAAGATCCTTTATTCACTAAAGATATTAATGCCAATGAACTATGGAAGAAGATCGTGCATAATGCATGGCGCTCCGCGGAGCCGGGCATTCTTTTCTGGGATACCATCATCAAGGAATCCGTGCCGGATTGTTACGCGGACCTGGGCTACCAGACTTTGTCTACAAACCCCTGTGGTGAAATTCCATTGTGTGCCTATGATTCCTGCCGCTTACTGGCCATTAATCTTTATTCTTACGTAGATCAGCCTTTTACCAAAGAAGCCAGTTTCAACTGGGATCTGTTTAAAAAACATATTCACGCGGCGCAAAGGATGATGGATGATATCATCGACCTGGAACTGGAAAAAGTAGAAGCGATCCAGAGAAAGATCGACGAAGACCCCGAAAGTGATGATGTAAAAGCTATTGAGCGTAATCTTTGGGCTAATATTGCCCGTAAGGCCGAAGAAGGCCGCCGTACCGGAATCGGTATAACGGCAGAAGGCGATATGCTGGCCGCTTTAGGTATCCGCTATGGTAGCGAGGAAGGAATTGCTTTCTCTACAGAAATTCATAAAGTAGTAGCTTTAGAAGCTTATCGTTCTTCCGTATATACCGCTAAAGAGCGGGGCGCCTTCCCGATCTTTGACAGCGAAAGGGAAAAAAATAACCCGTTCATCAACCGGCTGAAAGAAGCTGATCCGCAACTTTATTTTGAAATGATGGAATATGGCCGTCGTAATATCGCTTTATTAACGATCGCGCCTACCGGTACTACTTCTTTAATGTCTCAGACTTCCAGCGGTATCGAGCCGGTTTTTTTACCGGTATATAAACGTCGCCGTAAAGTGAACCCGAACGATAAAGACGTACGCGTTGATTTCGTGGATGAAGTAGGCGATAGCTGGGAAGAGTATATCGTTTTCCATCATAATTTCAAAAAGTGGATGGAAGTAAACGGTCATGATACCAATAGAAATTACAGCCAGGAAGAACTGAACAATTTAGTAGCGCAATCACCTTACTATAAAGCGACTTCGAATGATGTAGATTATCATGCAAAAGTGCGCATGCAGGGCGCGATCCAGAAATGGGTAGACCATAGTATCAGTGTGACCATCAATATGCCGAATGACGTGACCGAAGAACTGGTGGGTGAACTGTATATGGAAGCCTGGAAAAGCGGTTGTAAAGGGGTTACCGTATACCGTGATGGTAGCCGCAGCGGGGTATTGGTCGCTACAGACGATAAAAAGAAAGAAGATAAAAATGCAAAATCCCAGTCAGACAACCCGGATCCTGATGAAAGCGTAGATGCCAGCATCTTCCCGACTTCCCGCCCGGAAGTATTGAAAGCGGATATTGTACGTTTCCAGAACAACCGCGAAAAATGGATCGCCTTTATCGGACTGATCGACGGGAAACCTTACGAGATCTTTACCGGTCTTGCAGATGATGATGAAGGAATTATGCTGCCAAGATTTGTGAATGAAGGCCTGATCATTAAAAACCGGATGGAAGACGGCAGCAGCCGCTATGATTTCCAGTTCCAGAACCAGAGAGGCTACAAGACCACTATCGAGGGGCTTTCTCATAAATTCGACCCGGAATACTGGAATTACGCCAAACTGATCTCCGGTACTCTGCGCCATGGCATGCCTATTGAGAAAGTAGTAGACCTGATCAACGGCCTGCAGCTCGAAGAGAATATCAATACCTGGAAAAACGGCGTGGCACGGGCGTTGAAAAAATACATTGCGGATGGTGTAGTCGCACATAAAGCCAAATGTGCTAATTGTGGTGGTACACATCTGCAATACCAGGAAGGTTGCCTCACCTGTAAAGACTGTGGCAGCTCAAAATGTGGCTAGTCGCTAAGCAATAATACATAACGAAACAATCCGGGGCACATTGTGGTCCCGGATTTGTATTTATAAGCGCTCAATTGCCTATTTTTGAATAAAAATTATATTTTATGAAGTATATAGGCAGCCTTCTCCTTTCCGTATTTTTATTTTTCGGTGCGCAAGCGGCGGAAAAGAAAGCAACTTTAACGGTAAAGACCAGCATCGCCTGCGATCATTGCCTGCAATGCAGCAGCTGTGGCCAGAATATCAATGATAAGATCCGCGATACAGAAAAGGGGATCCGGAAGGTAAAGGTGGACCCTAAAGCCAATACGATCACGGTTACTTATGCACCGGATAAAACAAACCCGGAGCAGATCAAAAAAGCGATTGCAGCCGCGGGTTTCGATGCGGACGAGGTGAAGGCTACTGCTGACGCTTATGAAAAGCTGGATGGCTGCTGCAAAGCGAAGTAAAAGAAGAACTATAATGAGTAATTCATATTGGAGGATAATAGCAAAGGCCGGTTTAAAACCGGCCTTTGCTATTATCTGGAATCTTTTATTATCGATTATGGCGTAACAGCCGCGGCTTCCGCTTTCTTAACCGCAAGTACGGTCTTTACATTTAAACTTTGCCCGGCGCGCATTACCGCTACAATATTATCCGCGATCGCGTCTTTATCCGCGTTGATCACGATTGTAGGCGTGGTATCCTGGCTGGAGGCGATCCGGGTCTGGATAGCAGTCACTAAAGAATCTGCGGTAACCGGGTTTTGGCCTACAAAGAACTGCTGGTCCGCATTAATGGAAACCACCACTGTTTGTTTCACTTTAGTATCATTGTTAGCCGTAGGGTTGGTCAGCTTGATCACGTTCGGGTTGGCCAGCGTGGCTATGATCAGGAAGAAAAACAAAAGAATGAACAATACATCATTCAGGGCCGATGTATGTGCTTCCGGTTTTTCTCGGGTATTTCTTCTGATATTCATTACTTATAAAATGTTGCAACTACAAATGTAGGGAAAACTATTTACATAAAATACCGGGCTATAGCCAGGCCACGGCGAAATCATCGGTAGTAAAACCGCTGAGGCGGCATGCTTCCCGGGTTTTGTTCAGCTCCATATTGATCTTGGCATGCTGCTCATACCAAAGGACGTCCCGGATGGGCATATCTCCTTTGAAGTCGACAGCGCCCAGTCCGTAATATTTAAAAAGGGCTTCTTTGGCCGTCCAGGCCAGGGTGATCCCGCTGATCTGGTTGTTAAATAAGGCCTGCTCTTCTTCGGATAAAAATTTAGACTGCAGGTTTTTTATTTTTTCTACATACACCTGTATGTCTACCCCTACAGATTTGGTCGCGCTGATAATAGCGGCCGCATAAGGGAAGGAATGCGAGATGGAAAAATGAAGGCTTTGGTCATTAAGCTCCGGTTTACCTTCCGGGCTAAGGATCATTTTTTCAAAAGGAAAATCAGCCTTCAGCTCTTTCAGCAGGAACCTGCCGGCAAGGTGTTCCAGCCTGCGCTTGGGGTGCTTCCTGTCGGATGCAAAACCAAGAACCGAAGCAAAAAATGCCTCGGTTTCTTCGATATGCCATATAATTATGGAGTAATGGGGTTCCTTTTTCGTAAACAATAAAGGCATTATCCTAATAGTTGATTACTTGTTCTTCCATTTGCGGCATTGCCCTGAATTCGTACTGCTGGTTACGGAGCTGCGGCTCAAAGCCCGCCTCGCGGATGGCTTCCTGAATACCGCTTGCCGTAAAGCGGTGCGGTGCACCGGCAGCGCTTACTACATTTTCTTCGATCATGATAGAGCCAAAGTCGTTCGCGCCTGCGTGTAAGCACAATTGGCCCACACGTTTACCTACAGTAAGCCAGCTCGCCTGTATATTTTTGATATTAGGCAGCATGATACGGCTTAAGGCGATCATTCTTATATACTCCTCGGCTGTGGTATCGTTTTTCGCCCTTCTTATTTTTTTCAAAAGGGTATCCACGTCCTGGAAAGTCCAGGGTATAAAGGCTACAAAGCCTTTCGCCCCTTCCGGCTTTTTAGCTTGCACGGTTCTTAACTTGACCAGGTGCTCTACCCGCTCGCGGATGGTTTCTATATGACCAAACATCATGGTGGCAGAGGTGGTGAGGCCTACTTTATGGGCTACTTCCATGATGTCCAGCCACTCCTGCGCGCCGCATTTTCCTTTGGAGATCAGTCTTCTTACGCGATCATCCAGGATCTCGGCTCCCGGGCCCGGCATGCTGTCCATGCCCGCCTCTTTTAGCGCGACCAGCGCTTCCATATGGCTTACGCCGGATACTTTACAGATATGCGCTACTTCCGGCGGACCGAGGGCGTGTAATTTTAAATTAGGATATAATTCTTTTAACTGCTTGAACAACTGTACATAGTAATCTAAGCCCAGCTCGGGGTGGTGCCCGCCTTGTAGCAGCAATTGCTCCCCGCCATAGCGGAAAGTTTCGTCAATCTTTGTTTTATAGGTTTCAATATCAGTAATGTAGCTATCGCCATGGCCGGGAATCCTGTAGAAGTTACAGAATTTACAGTTGGCCGTGCATACATTGGTCGTGTTCATGTTCCGGTCAATGATCCAGGTGACTTTACCATGAGGTACCTGTTTTTTACGGATTTCGTTGGCTACATAGGCCAGTTCAGTCATGGGTGCGTGCTCAAAGAGGTAAATACCTTCTTCCACATCCAGGAATTCCAAGGCCAGTGCTTTTTCGTATAAAGCGTTTAAATTCATTTGCTATTGTATTGTCATGCTTACGGGGCTTTCACCACTCAGGCATGTTGAATAATCATTGGCAAAGATAATTAATATTCATTGCGCGGAACGGTATTTAACAGATCCTAAAAACAGCAAAGCCGGGCGAGGAGGCCCGGCTTTTCGATTATGGAAAATGTTTGTTTTAGAAGAAGATACCAATGCGTAATGCGAAATTGTTGAAGCGGGTATTCCCGTCTCTGAAATCGTTATTTACACTGATGGCCTGGCCTTTATCGTACAGTTCAAAGTTTTGCGGATTGGTCATATCCGGCAGGAAACCGTTATTGAAGAAGATACCGGCATAAGCGGCCAGCTTGTCCGTCAAAGGATACTCAACACCGGCGCCTAAATTCATTTGAAAGTTAACGGGAGCAAAACCCGGGTTTAATGCGCCGCGGGAACCGATCTTGTCTTTATCCTGGCTTACGGTGATCAATTGCTCATTATCATTGTAATAAGTCAGGTCATAGGCAGCTTTACGCGCTACCCGGAACCCGAGCGTTACGCCTGCCTGGCCGAAGAAGCGGAAATTGGAAATAGGATCTGTCCTTAACTTGATCGCTACCGGGATCTCCAGTAAGCTTACATTATAGTCAAAAGATGCGGTCTGGATCGTATTTTTTGCCGGTACATTGCTGGCCCTGCTCATAGACATTTTGCCGCCGCCCATGTTCATTTGCAGGCCGGAAACGATCGCGTAGTTGTCCTGGAAATAGTACTCCGCCATTAAACCGTAGGTAAAACCTACTTTCGAGCCGTCATTAGCGATATTATAAGTCTTGTCGTCATTTGTTTTGGAAGTGGAGCGCATCCAGGACATCGTCGGGGCCAGGTAGGCGCCGAAACGGAATTTCTTGGTATCGATACCAAATCCTGAATCGGAATAAGTGGTATTGTCTTCCTGGGCTACAGCTGTAGCTGCAAATAAACCGAAACCGGCAAGTAATAGTGCTATTTTTCTCATATATTATTATTTTATATAATTATGCTCGTAGCGTGTCGGGCGAAATTAAGCTTTATTTTTTATCCTTATAATTATTCAAATGTTATTTTAGCCTTCTGCTAAAGCCTTCCAGTGTTTCATACGTTGTGCATAAAAGAAAATAAAGATAAGCCCGAAAGCCAATAAAACCCAGCTTACATTTTCTCCCAGTAAATCCATTATCGTCCGGTGATCTTTTAACCGGTAGTCTACCCCATATTTTGCAATAAAATATTCATTCTGATGCGCGGAGATGATACCCAGTATCAGCAAGGCGAAGGGTACTATAAATACAATGGTAAGGTTCATAAAGACCGATTTTACCCGTTTAGACATACCTTTCCCGCTGACCGCCGGAATAATAAAAATCGCCAAAGCCAGCACCAGCAGGAAATAAGGGACTGAAAACTCGATGTTAGCATTGCTTAATCCACTGACCATGGCAAACAGGGCTACTAAAATACCTAAGAGGCCGGCAGCTACCGCCGCAAAGATGACCGATTTAAGACTGGTAATCCTGAAGGCGAGCAGGATGCTGGCTAAGCCGAAAGCGATCCAGATGGAAACATGCAAAAAGTCATTCAGTTTATGCCAGGCCCTCAGCTCGTCCACATTGTCAAAAACATTTCTGAAGCTGATCATGTCTATAAAATAGCGGGTTTCCCGCCTGACCCGGACATTACCGGCTGCGTCTGCAGCCACCGCCGCCGCATCTACAGTCTCCGCTGTTGCTGCAGCAGCGCTATCATAGTATTCATCATCATTATAAGATGGATAGGAGTTGATAACACTGTCTACCCTATACCTGCCGGGTTGATTAACCAGGTTGAACCATTGATCCACACTTATATTGGATTTGATCATCAACTCATCGGCCAGTTTCATGAAATTATTCAGGCGGGCTTTAATGCCGGCAGCATCTTTCCGGATTAAAAGTTCATAGGTTTCTTTCAATACCAGCTGTTCCCGGTCCTGCAGTTGCGGATGTAAAGCCATTACAGATGGATCCGTAATGTTATTTACATCTTTAAGAAAGTAATTGTTCGAATAATTGAATAGCGTATAGGCCGTATCTGCCAGGTGAGACACATCAAACACTTTATCCAGCATGGTGATGATTACTGTATCATTTTTTAGAGCAGGTTTTACTTCTGTATAGGCATCTTCTTGCTTATAATAGTTCAGGCTATTGCGGATCAATTGTTCATAATTGCTGTCTGCTGTAGTTGTAATTATTTCTTTAGTTGTGAAAAACTGTATCCGTTCATTATGGGCGACAATGGATGGCCCGTCCAGCATGTTTTCCGGTTCTGTAACATTCCTGCGTTCAAGGGTATCAAAAGGGCTTGGGTAACGCCGGTTGATCAGGTTATAGTCTTCAATATTTAACAAAAGAAAGGGGGCCGCCCTGGCTGCGGTCAGCCGCTGCGTCTCAAATTTTGATACCGGGTACTTTTGATGGATAAAGGTTTTATACCCGATCATATAGCTCATATGAAAGGTGCTGCAGGCAAAAATGATTACCAGGTAATAAAAGAAACTAAGAAAGATCTTACCCCGGCTGGTCGGGTAAAAATTCTTGAAGGCATTATTCTTCAATAAATAGACCAGCCACAATACCAGTAATATGATCGTGACAGCTATGGCAAAGAGCATAGCGCCATTACCGTTCAACACATCAAAATCGTAAAGCTGTTGATGCAAAGAAGCAGGAGTTATAAAAGTGAAGTAGCCGCCTGTGAAAAACAGGATATGGATGCCAAGGGCTATAAGTAGCATCCATACCAGGCGCGTATTCCATATATTAGGATAGCGTTCCAGCAAGTACTGGTTGATGCGATGGAAGAAATTCATATGTGAATATTGTTAGGTGTTTATGCTACAAAAAAGCGGCGTGAAGAACTGGAAATATTTCTGATGTAAACAATCTCGAGCTCTGAATGGCCAAGTGTCTGTAATACCTGGCTGAAGGTTACCGGGTCGCTGAACCGGGCGATGAACTGGCCGCCATTAAAAGTGAGCTTTTCCAGGGCAAGGGTAGAAAGGACCTCCTGGAGTTGTTCTTTATTACTGCTTACATCCATTTCCACGATTAATTTCCGCTCGCTTTGT
This sequence comes from Taibaiella sp., assembly GCA_016786705.1. Classification (GTDB taxonomy): domain Bacteria; phylum Bacteroidota; class Bacteroidia; order Chitinophagales; family Chitinophagaceae; genus Edaphocola. The sequence goes on along the minus strand of JAEUVV010000006.1, from coordinate 237,266 downwards.
TCCTGCTGTTCCTGTTCCTGGTGGTTGTACTTACCGTTTTTAAGAAAAATAACTTTATCGGAAATCTTTTCTACTTCATACAGTTGCTGAGAACTTAAGATCAGCGCGATGGGGTTCGTTATGGAATTGGAAATATACCTGAGGTCTTCCAGGATCATCTGCTGTGCCAGGATGTCGAGATTGGCCAGTGGCTCGTCTAAAAGCATTACCTCGGGCTGGCGCAGCAAGGTGCGGGCCAGCTCAAACCTCATTTTATAACCCGAAGATAGCTGGTGCCATTTAAGGTCTTTATAATTCCATAAGCCCAGGCGGGCGATCATCATCAGTACCCGCGTTTCGATCTCCTGTGGCTGCAGCCCGTAGTTGGCCAGCACAAATTTCAGGTTATCCTTAAGGCTGCCATACCACTTCTGCGTTCGTTGCGGGATATAGACCAGCTTGGACCTGAGGTCATAATCATCGGCAGGCGCTTTGCTAAAAGTATAGTTGATCTTGCCCTGGTTGTAAAACAGCTCCCGGGCCAGGATGCGCAGCAGGGTCGTTTTACCATTACCATTTTCTCCTACTAATCCGTATACCTGTCCTTTCCTGATCTGTACACTGATAGGACCAAGAGAAAAACCACTATGGCCATAGGTTTTGGTGAGTTTTTCGCCGGCGATGACCGCTTCATTCGTGTTGCCGGCTTGTAAGGGGATAGTGGCTATTTGGTCCAGTAATTCCAGGCATGCAGCAACCCAGGCCGGGTCTATCGTTTCTTTATGCTGCTCTCTTTCGGCGGTAAGCTTGATCGCCAATTTGTAGATCGCCATATCCTGGGTGTCCATAGCACAGTCCAGTAAACGCCTGAATGCAAGTGCATAGTCCTGGTGCCTGAAGTATGCCCTGACCTCTTCTATTCTTATTTGAGATAAGCTCATTTACATATTTTGTTTTGGTGCTATAAGTCGGTTTTGTGCTACAAATATAGCTGCTTTAGCCGCGCAAAGCTATACGATATATTGAGTTTTTTTGTAAAACATTTCAGGCAAAGCCGCTTGTGTAAAGGTTTTCTTTTTTCGCGTAAAAAATCGGCTTAAATTTGTAGTATGAGTATACATATGCCTACTCTTTTTGACGACGAAGAGTATTTTGTACCTCCGCCCAAAAAGGAAAGCCGGAAGAAAAAAGACGTACCTGAAGCAAAGGATGAAGTATCGAAAGATGCTGAAACCGATGCGGCAGCTGATCCTGTCGTACCCTCCCGGTCCCTTACAGAAGAAGCGGGCGCTTTAACCGGGGATAATATCAATACGGGTGAAGTAACACCAGAAACCACAGTTGTTGCCCAGCCTGTAGAGGAGGTGACAGAGGAAACCCCTACCAATATCCAGGCTGAACAAGAAACTGGTATAGCATCAACTGAAGCGCTACCTGAAACAATCGCTGATGAAGTGATTGAACCTGTTGCACCAGTGCAGGGGGCGATTGAAGCAGCGCCGGCAGTGGATGCAGTAACAGGCTCTCCTACTGAAATGACATTAACGGAGTCTGAGCCGGAGGCGGCAGAGGAGCAGGTATTGACTGCCGAAGAAGCGGTGCTACCTGAAGCTGCAGAGCTCCCGGTAGAAGAGGCTATTGAGTTGGAGCAGGAAGCAGAAGAAACTGAACATATAGTGGCTGCCCCGCTTCCGGAGATCATTGAAGTATCCGCGGTGGATGAATTAGCTGTTGAGCTGCCCAAAACTACCCCGGGTATTGCTTTCGAAATTCCTGAAGAAGTGGATACGCCGGCAATAGACTTAGAAATGACGGCAAGGCCCATCCCTGCCATCAGGGAAGATAAAGTAGACGACCTGGACCAACTGATGCGTACCGAGCTCATCAGCCAGGATTACACCGCGTTTTCGGGTTTTGCTTTTGAGCCCCAACCCGAAAAAAAAAAGATAATACCGGAGCCTGAAGCAACATCGGCGGAACCCGCTACAAGCCCTGAAAAGGAAGATATTAGCCTGGCAGTACAGGAAATAGATGCCGCCGGGCTCGATTTTGAATTTGAATCGGATGCTTTAGCTTCTTCTTTGCCGGAGTTTGATTTAGAAAATAAATATTATACAATCGGTGAAGTGGCCGCATTGTTTGGTGTGAATGTGTCCCACATCAGGTTCTGGACCACAGAGTTCAACCTGAAGGTACGTACCACCCGTAAAGGAGACCGTTTGTATAATCCTGAAAATATAGCGCGCCTGCGCCTCATCCACCACCTGGTAAAGGAAAATGGATTTACCATAAAAGGAGCCAAGGAGAAACTAAAGCATCAGAAGCAGAACGTGAGCAGCCAGGTTGACCTGAAAAACAAGTTAAACGGCTTAAAGGACAAGCTAGAGCGTATAAAAAAGAATTTGTAGTATGCGGTATTTGACGGCGCCGAGGGTACATGATGGTACTCGTTTTGTAACCGGGAACAAGATATTAAGCTTTGATGAGGAAGGGATCTTCCGTGGTTTTGCAGGTATTGATGAGGTCGATGCAGACCTTGTAGAAACCTTTGAGGGCCTGCTGATGCCCGGCCTGGTTAACGCGCATTGCCACACAGAACTTTCCCATACTAAAAATACCATCCCGGAAAATACCGGACTGGTCCCTTTCCTGGGACTGGTAGTGGAAACGCGGTCTGCCGGGGAAGCGGAAAAGTCTGCGGCAATCCATGAAGCCCTGAGCTCCCTGGCCCATAGCGGCTGTATCGCCCTCGGCGATATCGCCAACAGCACAGATAGCCTGCCGCTGCGCCCCAATGCGAATATGCACATACATACTTTCGTAGAAACCATGGGTTTTATACCGGAATTCGCGGCCCAGCGTTTGGATTACTCTTTAAAGGTGTACCAATCTTTTAAAGACCAGGCGCAACCGGCTAACGGTTATGTGTTGCGGCAGTCTGTAGCGCCGCATGCTCCCTACTCGGTTTCCGGTAAACTTTTTGAATTGATCAACTCCCTGGAAAAGAACAGCCTGCTTACCATACACAATGAAGAGAGTGCCGCGGAGAATGAATACTTTATAAGCAAGACAGGCCTGATGCAGGACCTGTACCAACGCCTGAAGATCAATGATGAATGGTTCCGGCCCACCGGCAGGAATTCACTACCCGGCTATTTACCCTATTTGTCGGCCACACACCCGCTTTTACTGGTGCACAATACTTTCATGGACCAGGATGATATTGAGGTGCTGAAAAAGTCAGGCCATGAAGTGTCCCTTTGCCTTTGTCCTAATGCCAACTGGTATATCGAAAGGCGTTATCCGGATGTGGACTTACTTGCGGATTCCGGCCTTAACATCTGCCTGGGTACAGACAGTCTGGCGTCTAATCACCAGCTGAATGTTTATGAAGAAGTACTTACCTTAAAAAGAAATTTTCCGGCAATACCCGAAGAGCGTTTACTGGCCTGGGCCAGCTCCGGAGGGGCTAAGGCGCTTCAGCTGGATCATATCGTGGGTAGCTTTAGACCGGGCTTGAAGCCTGGCCTGGTACATATCCGGGAGGAGCAATCGGTAAGGATCCTGTAATTATTGCTGTAAAATATCTACGGGCAGGCGTTTGGCAATGGCTTTGCCCAGGGTGATCTCATCCGTATATTCCAGCTCGCCGCCAAAGGCTACGCCGCGCGCGATACCCGAGATAAGGACCGCGGGATTGTTAACCAGCTTGTTGATGTAATAAACCGTGGTGTCCCCTTCAATGGTAGGGCTCAGGGCCATGATGAGCTCCCGCGGCTGGTCCTGCCGGATGCGTTCGATAAGCTGGTTGATGTACAGCTGGTCCGGGCCGATACCTTCAAGCGGGGAGAGCAGCCCGCCCAGGATATGATATACCCCGCTGAACTGGCCGGTATTCTCGATCGTGATCAGGTCCCGGAAATTTTCCACCACGCAAATGAGCTCTTTTTTGCGGGATGGATTGGCACAAATACTGCAGATCTCTCCATCCGCTATATTATTGCAGGTCTGGCAGAACTTTATTTCTGTACGCATCTTCGCGATGCTTTCCGTAAAAATCTTTGTGGTGTCTTCAGGTTCCTTCAGCAGGTGTAATACCATACGTAAGGCAGTTTTTTTTCCTATTCCGGGCAGCTTACAAAAAGCATTCACCGCATCTTCTATCAACTTCGAGGTATAAATCATTCTGCAAAAGACTAATCTTGTGCAAAATTAGATAATTAACGATATCTAAATCCAATAATTATTTCGTTAAGTAATTATATAGTAATTTGCAATCCTTTTTATAAAAAACTATCTCGGGTGAAGCGTTTGAATTTGTTGTTTGCTAAAGTGATGCTGTGTGGTAGTATTATTACCTTGGGTCTTGGCGTGCATAAAGTGTATGCGCAGGAGGCTAAACCGGTTAAAATATTATTCCTGCTGGACGGGTCGAGCTCTATGCTGGACGACTGGCAGCCGGGGAAGCAACGGTTTGAGGTTGCGGGCCAGCTGATTACCGCTATTGTAGACAGCATCCAGCGCGTAAACCCCGATGTGCAGTTCGCTTTACGGGTGTTTGGGCACCAGTATACGGTACAGCAAAACAATTGCTTCGATACCCGGCTGGAAGTGCCTTATAACCGGCAAAATCTGAACCAGATACGTGCCCGTCTCAAGGATATCAGCCCGAGAGGTGTGTCTCCCATCGCTTATTCTTTAAAACTTACGGCGGAAGAAAACTTTGTACAAAGTGACCGCAATGCTTACAGTATCATTCTGGTAACAGATGGTGGGGAGAGCTGTGGCGGTAATATGTGCGATGTGATCAATAAGCTCCTGGGGAATAAGATCGCCTTTAAACCTTATATCTTAAGCCTGATCGATAATACTGATCTGCGTAAGGAATATGATTGTTTCGGGAAATTCCTCGGGGTACCTAAGCAGGAAGATATCGTTCCGGCGATTAAGACGATCATTGACGACAACCGGTTAATGTTTGAGAAAAATGATGGCACATTTGCCGTTACCAAAAATGAACCCAAACCAATCCTGGTAATTGATACACCGGTAAAAAAGGAAACGCCGCCCGAGCCTCCTGCTATTGCCTCAAAAGGGGTGGTTAGCCTTATAGGGTATGACTTCAGGCGTTCAATACGTAAAATAGCCACCAGGAAAATTAATGTTCCCGGCCGCAGGACGCAACCCCGGATGCCGGTTAAAATGGTGTTTACAGAAGACGTTCCGGAGGTAGTAGTGCCCCCAAGAGCAAAGATTACTTCTATAAGTACAGTCAAGCATACGAAAATTAAATTCACCAAGATCTTTGTTTATCCGGAGATCGTACCGCTTAAAAAAGTGGCGAAAGTGGTGAAGGTGAAATTTATGGAGGATGAACCGGCACCGGTGGCTGTAGTGCCCAAGCCCACTCCTAAGCCAAAACCGGAGCCCGGCAATACAAAACCTAAACCGGTAATGCCAACCGGTACTGTGAAGCAGGAAGATGCCCCGGTGAAGCAGGCAGAAGCCGTTAAGTCGGAAGACACTAAAGTATTGGTTTATTTTACAGACGGGAAAGGGAAGTATTATAAAGCAGAGCCGAAGATCGACTTTGTGAACGTTTCCACGGGCAAGGTGGCCCAGTCCAATTACCGGTTTATTGATAAAAGAACCGGGACACCCGACCCGATCAAGATCGCACCGGGTACTTACCGGATCACGAGAGCGGGCAGCAGCTTCCGTTCGGCAGTGATCACCGTTGAACCTAATACGACCAGCAGGATTGATATACTGGTGAGTAAAGGCTCCATTCGCTTTCAGTATAAAGACAACCCTGGCAGGCCGGTAAGCGAGTACACGGCACGCATCAACCAGTCTGTTGCAGGCGGCCCCTTGTTTACACAGCGATGTGATGAAATTCTTGAGTACGACCCGGGCCAATACAATATCATTATCAATACCCTGCCGCCTACCACCGCATCTTTACCAGAGCTTAAATTCGGGGAAACAACGGTGATTGATATTAAAGAAAACGGGACATTAGCCATCGGCAATAGTTTTAAAGGCGTCGTGCAGCTATGGTCACTGGTAGGGGCCAATTATGAGCCTTTTTATGATTTCAGGCTGAATGGCAACCCGGCAGAGCAGAAGCTGGAGTTATTGCCGGGATCTTATAAAGTATTTTTCTTTAAAGACGGCGAAGAGCGGGAGATGAAGTTCCAGATAAAGAGTAATGAAGAAACCTCGCTAACTTTGTAGTCATTTATCAACCATATGCGCTTTGTGAAATTTATATATATATTTATTTTTCTTTATATTATTGCGGCGCTTCTTTTTTGGGGGCATAGCTTAAGCGAGCAAAGCAAGGTTATTTATGAACATGAGCTGGTAGAGCTAAGCCTGAGGATCGACAGCCTGAAGCAGCCGGTGGAGTATAAAATAGCGCAGGCGGGGATCCAGGACCGCTTACACAGCCGCAGCCGGCAATATACCGGTGAGGGCATTACCTTTTTATGTATCATCCTTATAGGTGCCGGGGTCGTTTATACCGCATTAAGACGGACCCAATTATTGTCCAGGCAACAACATAACTTCATGCTATCCATTACGCATGAGCTTAAATCGCCCATCGCCGCTATCAAGCTCAACCTGGAAACCTTAAAAAAGCGAAAACTATCGGAGGAGCAGCAATCCATACTACTGGGCCGCAGTGTAAAAGAAACCAACCGGCTGAACGACCTGTGTAATAACCTGCTGCTGGCTTCCCAGCTGGAAAGTGTGAACTTCAAGCCTGCCCATGAGCGGATCAGCCTTACGGCGATCGTGAAAGAGGTGGCGGAACAATATATTGATCGTAATACCCATGCTTTCCTGTTGAATATTGAGCACGATGGATTTGTATATGGCGATAAAGTGTTGTGGAAGCTCGTTATCAGTAACCTGATCGAGAATGCCTGTAAATATAGTCCGCAGGACTCGCTGATCACGGTGAAGCTTAATAAAATAGAAGAACAGCTGGTCTTCCAGGTAGCCGATTCCGGCCCGGGTATCTCCGACGAGGAAAAGCAGAAAATATTTAAGAAATTTTACCGGGTAGGTAATGAAGAATCGCGGAATACAAAAGGAACGGGCCTCGGTTTATTTATCGTCGCCCAGATCGTGGACCGGCATAAAGGCGCAATTGTAGTGCAGGACAATGAGCCTAAAGGAAGTGTTTTTGAAATTACAGTAGCCGCAGCATAATTTATTTTTATAGTGAAAAAAGGACTTTTACAAATGCACCTGGCAGTGCTGCTCTGGGGATTTACCGGGGTTTTAGGTAAGCTCATCAGTCTTTCGGCACCTGTGCTGGTCTGGTACCGGATGGGTTTGACCGCCTTGTTCCTGGCCATTATCATTCAATACCGCCATTTGTGGCAGAAAGTGAGCAAGCGGGATATGTGGCGTATCCTGGGCATAGGCCTTTTATTTGCCATTCACTGGGTCATGTTCTATGCTTCCATTAAGCTGGCTAATGCATCTATAGCCCTGGTCTGCTTATCTACCGCAAGTGTCTTCACCGCGGTGATTGACCCTTTGCTTAACCGGAAAAGGATCAACCCGGTAGAGATCGGCTTAAGCGTCATTGCTATTATCGGGGTCTACCTGATCTATGCTTTACAGGATGAGGAAGTGCAGTATAGTATGATCAACTTTTCCCTGGGTTTGGCTTTAGGGATCGGGGCCTCTATCATCAGCGCGGTATTTACGGTTTTCAACAAGCCACTGACCAGTAAATATGAACCGCGTATCCTTGTCTTTTATGAAATGCTGACCGGCTTTATATTTTTGAGCCTCCTTGGGCCTGTTTATATTTTTACAAATCCGGGCGAGCCTTTATTGATGCAAAATATGGATATCATATGGATACTTTGCCTGGTTTATTTCTGCACGGTGCTGGGGCAGTCCCTGGCCATGTCGGCATTGCGCCAGCTAAGTTCCTTTACCGTGAGCTTTACGGTAAACCTGGAGCCTTTATATGGTATTATATTCGCATTTGTGCTCCTGGACGAGCATAAAGAAGTAAACTGGGGCTTTTATGCAGGTGTCGGTGTGATTACCCTTTCTGTATTATTGCAGACCTTTTTGATGATCCGGAATGGGCGAAAGTTGAAGAAAGCGGCGATGTTGTCCCAATAAATTGGCCGAATAGCCTCGTTGTGTTTAAAAAAATAGTGCTTACTTTGCTTGTAGCATTAATTATTATAGTATATTAATCAATATGAAAAAGAAACTGATTAGACTGGTCTGGTTTTTGTTTATCGCGGGAATCATTTTAATAGCGGGCGTGGTTGTATTGATCGAGAAGGGCGGAATGGGAGAAATGCCTTCCATGGAGGAGCTGGAAAACCCTTCAGCGGCAACGGCATCTGAAGTATATGATGTGAATGGCAACCTGATGGGCAAATACTTTATCCTGAACCGTTCCAATTCCAAGTATAAAGAGATCTCTAAGAATGTTACTAATGCGTTGATCGCAACAGAAGACTTCCGTTTTGAAGAGCATAGTGGTATTGATGGTATCGCGGTATTAAGAGCGGTAGTCTTATTGGGGAAAAAAGGTGGCGGTAGTACCATTACCCAGCAATTGGCCAAAAACCTTTTCCCCAGAGAGAAAACGGGTATTTTCCAATTACCCTTTGTAAAACTGAGAGAGTGGATCATGGCGGTGAAACTGGAGCGCAACCTGACCAAAGAAGAGATCATTACCCTGTACCTGAATACCGTTCCTTTCGGTGATAATACTTACGGGATCAAAAACGCTTCATTAACCTTCTTTAGTAAAGAGCCTTCAGAGCTGACAGTTGAAGAGGCCGCGGTACTCGTAGGTATGCTCAAAGGAAATACACTGTACAATCCCAGGAGAAACCCGGAGCTGGCGCAGGACCGCAGAAATGTAGTGCTGGACCAGATGGCTAAATATAATTACCTGACTGCAGGAGAAGCTGCAGCCGCAAAGGCTAAACCACTTACCCTGAAATACGATAAGCAAATACACATAGACGGTGTGGCGCCTTATTTCAGGCAGGTCGTGGAGCAGGAAGTGAAAAAATGGTGTAAAACTCACCTGAATGAAGAAGGAGAGCCTTATAATATTTATAAAGATGGCCTGAAGATCTATACTACCCTCGATCCGCGCATGCAGCAATACGCTGAAGAAGCTGTAGATGAGCAGATGGCGCAATTACAAAAACTGTTTGCTTCACAACCGCAGATCCGCTCTGGCTCGATCTGGAAAAAAGAGCAACCGGCAAGAGTTTTGAAAAGAATAGTGGAAGCTTCTGAAAGATACAGGGGCATGAAAGATGCCGGTATGTCTAAGGCGGAAATTGACAAAGTATTCTCAACCCCTACAAAAATGTCTGTATTTACCTGGTCCAATAAAGACCGGGAAAAAGATACCACAATGACGCCGATGGACTCGATAAAATATATGCGTTCCTTCATGCAGGCCGGCTTTATGGTAATGGACCCGTTAAGTGGAGAGGTTAAAGCATGGGTAGGGGGTATTGACCATGGCTTCTTTAAATTTGACCACGTAAATATCGGAACGAAACGCCAGGTAGGCTCTACCATCAAGCCCTTACTTTATTGTCTTGCCGTTGATAATGGTTATTCTCCCTGCGATAATGTAAGTACCGCACCACAAAAGTTTGCGGGCCAGGCTAAATTATATAATGCGGGGGGTAGTAAATATGGCGGTATGTCTATGCAATCGGCATTGGCGGCTTCCATCAATAATGCCTCGCTTTATTTGTTAAACCAGACCGGTATCCGGAGCTTTATCGAGTTTGCGCATCGTTGCGGGATCAGCAGCGATATACCGGAAGTGCCCTCCATAGCTTTGGGCGCACCGGATATCTCTCTATTTGAAATGCTCTGGTCTTATACGATGTTCCCTACAGGTGGTATTAACACGCAACCACGATTCCTGGTAAAGATTGAAGATAAGAATGGTAATGTACTGGAAAACTTTGCCCCGGTTCAGAAAGAAGTAATCAACTCCAATACCGCCTTTAAAATGGTAACGATGATGATGGGCGTTGTAGACAGGGGTACGGCAAAAAGAATTAAAGGTCGTTTCGGCCTCAGCGGAGATATTGCGGGTAAAACAGGTACGACGAACGGCCAGGCGGATGCATGGTTCATCGGTTATACACCGGAACTGCTGGCGGGTGCCTGGGTAGGTAACGATGACCGTTTCCTGCGATTCAACAGTACGGCTTTAGGCCAGGGTGCGGCCGCAGCGGCGCCTATATTCGGTTACTTCTTTAAGAAACTATATGCTGATCCGAATTCAGGCTATAAAAATGGAGCTAAGTTTACTGCTCCTGAAGGCTTTAGCCTATGTGGCGGAAATAAAGACTTTTACAATAGTGCGGGTGGTGGAACCAGCTATTACGAAGAAGAATATGAAGTCATAAAGCGACCGCCAAGCACCTCAGAGGGAAGCAGCGGTAACCAGGACGATAGTGATATCATAGAAGAGATCCCCACCCTGGACGAAATAAGATAATGACATTAAAAATTAAAAAAGCCTTTTGAATTTATTTCAAAAGGCTTTTTTAATTTTATAAATATTGGATTATTTGGCTTTATTAACCGCTTCAGTCAATTTAGGTAATATTTCGAAGGCATCACCTACAACGCCATAGTCTGCGGCTTTAAAGAAAGGAGCATCCGCGTCTTTGTTGATCACAACGATCGTCTTAGAGCTGTTCACCCCTGCTAAGTGCTGGATCGCGCCGGAGATACCTACAGCAACGTATAAGTTCGGGCGAATGGTGCCACCGGTTTGTCCTACGTGCTCGTGGTGCGGGCGCCAGTGGGCATCGGCTACCGGGCGGCTACAGGCTAATGTCGCGTCCATAGCTTTGGCCAGGTCTTCCAGGATACCCCAGTTTTCAGGGCCTTTCAGTCCGCGTCCACCGGATACAACTCTTTCCGCTTCACTTAAAGGTACTTCACCTTTAACTACATCTTCGCTTACAAATTTCGCGCTGAAATCAGCATCCGTAAAGTCTACAGCAAGTGCGGCTACTGTTGCCGGGCTTCCGCCTTCTGTTACCGCAAATGTGTTAGGCGTTAAGCTGATCACTTTTTTATCGGAAGTAATGCTTACATGAGCAAACGCTTTACCGGAGAATACAGATTTTTTTACTTTGAAGCCGCCATTGGTGTCCGGGTAAGCTACCGCACCGGTTACCAGGCCGGCTTTAAGCTTCGCCGCTACCATAGGAGCCAGGGATTTACCATTATTGTTGGCAGAGAATACGACAACCTGTGCACCGGTCTGGTTAACCGCAGCAACAATGGCTTTAGTATAAGCTTTAGTGTTGAAGTGGTTTAAACGGGCATCACTTACATGTAATACCTGCTTGGCACCATAAGTTCCTAAAGTGGCTAATTCACTTTCGTTTACCGCGCCCATTACCACAGCGATGGCATCGCCACCGATCTGCTCAGCGGTCTTAACAGCGTAATTAATTGCTTCGAAGGCATTCTTTTTGAATGAACCCTGGGTATGATCTACAAAAACTAATACTGACATATTGTTTTTACTATTTTAAATTTTAAAATTGAATGTAAGGAAACCGAAAGGATAAAGATTAAAGCACTTTAGCGTCATTACGCAAAGCAGCTACTAATTCATCCATCTGGTCGATCGTAAATAATTTAACCCCTTGCTTAGCCGGCGGTAATTCATAGCTGGCAATCGTCGTCAGGCTTTCTGCAGCTGCAGCAGGAACTACATTCAAAGGTTTGGTACGGGCTGCCATGATACCGCGCATGTTCGGGATACGTGGTTCAGCCATACCTTTCTGGCAAGCGACTACTAAAGGAAAATCGCAGGAAACGGTTTCTTCACCACCTTCGATCTCGCGGGAAACGGTAGCCGTGCTGCCGCTTACTTCCAGTTTTGTGGCATTCCCGATATAATTGGCATCTAAAATACCCGCGATCGTAGCACCTACGGCGCCATTGTTATAATCAATAGACTCTTTACCTGTTAAAATCAAATCATAGCCGTTTTTCTGGGCTAAGTCCGCGATCTGCGCACCAATAGTGTAAGGGTCATTGCTTTCGGCATCAATACGGAACGCGTTATCGCCACCTAAAGCTAATGCTTTACGGATGATGGCATCCGTATCCGCCCCGCCTACACTCACCAGGTGTATTTCAGAAGCAGCACCACTTTCTTTTAACTCAATAGCACGCACCAAAGCGTACATTTCATCATATGGATTGATAATGAAAGTAACACCAGCTTCATTGAATTTGGTATCATTATCTGTAAAAGAAATCTTTGCTGTCGTATCCGGAGCTTTTGCAATACAAACTAATATTTTCATATTGTTATTTGATTAGATTTGAATTTCGAAATTTTTGTGCAAATATACTATATAGGGCGCTAAAATAAGGCGATTAAAATGTAATATTAGGCAGACAATCCCAAATGTTAAAATTATTAAGAAATATTGGCCGTTTAAATGAATACCGCTATTTTCGCTTTCGTTGAATCAAAACTGAACAAATGCAAAAATTCATTATAATGTTGTCTGCGGCCATTTTTGCTACGGCAACATTATCATTTGCCCAGGATGCGCCCAGGAACTCAAGGATCGCAAGTGCAGAGACTTCTGTTGAAGCTTCAGAAAGCCGGTTTATTGAGGGGATCTCTTTCGAAGCACCGCTTAAGCGCAGCAATACCACAACTACAGCTCCCGCGAATAACACGCGTACTACCGCTAAAAAAACAAAAAGTAATAATATACGCCCCGAGTTTGTCGAAGATGAGCCGGCCCCGTCTTTTAAAGATAAAAATACCGCTAAAACTAACTTAGCGGAGGGCATCAAAAGAAGCCCGGTATTGTACGGATTTATCCAGGATTGGTACGGAACGCCTTACCGTATGGGTGGAACGACTAAAAAATCAATAGACTGTTCGGCTTTTACAAGACAATTGTTTTCGGATGTATATGGCAAAAGCCTGGACCGTACTGCGGCTATGCAATTTATGATGACCAGACGTATTTTTGATAAAGAGGACCTGAAAGAAGGTGATCTGGTATTTTTCAGCATTAAGACCAAGCGTATTTCCCATGTAGGTGTATACTTAGGCGGTGGTAAGTTTGTGCATGCCTCCTCCAGCCGCGGGGTCATTATCAGTGAATTAGACCAGGCCTATTGGTCCCGTTACTACTCCGGTGGTGGAAGATTATAAATAAAAATAGTTAATAAAGATACTCATTAAAAAAGCAGGCTTTCATTTATGAAAGCCTGCTTTTTTAATGAGTATTGCTGAGTGTAATCTTATTAATGAACACCGTCCATAGGTTCTGCTGGCGGCGGCGGTGGCGGGGTAACATCTTCAACGCTGGTGTCAGTATCCACTATCTTAGCATGTCTTTTTTGTAAAAAATTACCATAGCTGCCGTATTTGTTCATCAGTTGGTAGCCCTCCGGCGTGAGCGTTAGCCTGCCGTGCTTGCCAAAGCCTATTACAGCCTGCACCAGCCCGGTATTAGTGATAATATCCCAGAATGATTCGAATGGCTGGCCCTCCGGGATCATAATCTTATTGGGTTCGAGGATGTCATGTACAAAGTCCAGGTCCCTTTTATCACCATTGTTATAGAGTTCTCTCAAACTTACGTCAATCAGTATGGCTTCTGCTTCTTTCACCGATAATGGATGCTCTGTCTGATGAGGGCCGGCAGATGGGTGTTGCGCCTGAAGGCTCGTGTTTTTTGTTCCTCTCGATTTTAATCTTTTAATAGCATGTCTTGACTTCATCTATGGTTCTTTTTGTTGTTGTTGAAACGAAAGCGGGGCCTTCGAAATAAAAGTACAAAAAATGAAATTAAATCTTTGCCAAAATCGTTTGACCGCCTTTTACATGCTGCCCGATCTCGACATCAATTTTGGTGCCTACCGGGAAATAAATGTCTACCCGGGAGCCGAAACGGATAAAACCGAATTCCGCGTTCTGATCGATGGTTTGCCCGTCTTTTACATAATAGCAGATACGGCGGGCCAGGGCGCCGGCGATCTGGCGCATCAGCAGTGTCACCTGGCTGTTGCCTACAACTACTGTTGTTCTTTCGTTCTCTGTAGAAGATTTCGGGTGCCAGGCTACCAGGTATTTACCCGGGTGATATTTTACGTATTTGATCAGGCCTTTGATCGGGCTGCGGTTAACGTGTACATTTAAAGGAGACATGAATATAGAAACCTGTAAACGCTTATCTTTAAAGTATTCCGGCTCTTCTGTTTCTTCAATTACCACCACTTTACCATCTGCCGGGGCTACGACGAGGTTTTCACCTACGGTAAATACGCGGTTAGGTATACGGAAAAACCACAGCACCCAGAACCAAAGCAGGAAAAACGCGGTTTGTAATACCCAGTATATTACCTGGCACAGCATGCTGTCGCCATAGATAAATTTGAAGTTTAAGAAGGCCAGTACGGCAAACAAAATAGTTGCTATGGTAATATATTTATACCCTTCACGATGAATAGTCATATTAAAAAATGGCTTTTTGAAATAAGGTGTCAAAATTAGCACAAAATAATTTAAGCGGGTACAGGTCCGAGACAATTTTAGCGGCAGATTTCAGAGGTAGTGGCGCCGTTGGCTGCATACCCGCAATCTATCAACGTTTTCAGGAAAGGTCTGGCCCCAACATTCCTGAACTTTAAATCATCAATGAATAAGCGGTCGGGGTAATAAAAAGCTTTTGCATTTTAGCTTGACGTTAAAGAAGAATAAAAATAAGAAACCTTATCTTTACGGGAATTTTTTCTTAAAAAATCCATTTTAATAATGATGTATAAATTCAAATTAGGAATGATTATGCTGTCAAGCGCATTAGCATTTGCTGCTTGTAATGGCGGCGGTAGCGATAAAGCTGCAACCGGAACTCAGAAAGAAGCAGGCAAAGAAGGAGAGTTTCAATATAACGCGGAATCCTTTGCCGATGTACAGGTCTTACGTTACCAGGTACCCGGTTGGGATAAGCTGACACCGCAGCAAAAAGAGTTCATCTACTATTTGTCTGAAGCATCTCTGGCGGGAAGAGATATGATCTGGGACCAGAGAGGTAAATACAACCTTACAGTGCGTAAAGTACTGGAAGCCGTTTACGGCACTTATAATGGTAAGAAAGAAGGCGCTGATTGGGATAACTTTAAAACCTATGCGGGCCAGGTATGGTTCAGCAATGGTTTATACCACCATTACAGCAATGATAAAATAATGCCGGCTTTCAGCGAAGCTTATTTCGCTGAGCTGGTAAAAAACAGCGATGCTAAATTACTGCCTTTAGAAGAAGGTGAAAACGTAGAAGGCATGTTGACGCGTTTACAAAAAGTAATTTTTGATAAAAACTATATGCCTAAAATGGCCGATTTTAAGGCCGGTATCGATCATATCGCGGCATCTTCCAATAACTTTTACGAAGGGGTAACCCAGGCGGAAGTGGACGCTTTCTATGCCACCTTCCCCAAAAGCGATCATGAACCGGAATGGGGCTTGAATAGCAAAGTGGTAAAAGAGAATGGTAAACTGGTAGAGAAAGTATGGAAATCCGGCGGGATGTATGGCGCGGCTATCGATAAAATGATCTTCTGGATCGAGAAAGCGATCCCGCTTTCTGAAAACGAGCAACAAAAGAAAGCTTTACAATTATTGGTAGAGTATTATAAAACAGGCGATCTGAAGAAATGGGATGAATATGCCATCGCCTGGACCGCGAATACCAGTTCCGTAGTAGACTTCACTAATGGTTTTATTGAAGTATATGCAGATGCTATCGGTAAAAAAGGAAGTTATGAATCGATCGTTTCTATTAAAGATTTCGAATCTTCAAAACGTATCGAGGCGATTGCCGCGCAGGCACAATGGTTTGAAGATAACTCCCCGCTGATCGAGTCGCACAAAAAGAAAAATGTAAAAGGGATCAATGCTAAAGTGATCAACGTAGTAATGGAAGCTGGTGATGCCGCGCCAAGCACGCCAATAGGGATCAACCTGCCTAACTCTGACTGGTTAAGAAAAGAGCATGGCTCCAAATCGGTTTCCCTGGGCAATATCGTGAGCGCTTACAATAACAGCGCAGGTTCGGGTATGAGTGACGAGTTCGCGATCAATGATGAGGTAAAAGCCCGCGCTAAAAAATACGGCAGCCTGGCATCAGACCTGCATACCGATATGCATGAATGTATCGGTCATGCTTCCGGCCAGATCAACCCTGGTGTAGGTACCCCGGACCAGACCCTGAAAAACTATGCTTCTACCCTGGAAGAAGCACGTGCGGACCTGGTAGCGCTTTATTATGTACTGGATAAGAAATTAGTAGATATCGGCGTTATGCCTTCCCTGGAAGTAGGTAAAGCGGAGTATGACAACTACATGATGAATGGCCTGATGACGCAATTGGTGCGGATTAAAGAAGGCGATGTGATCGAAGAAGCACACATGCGTAACCGTGCGTTGGTAGCTTACTGGGCCTTAGAAAAAGGCGCTGCAGATAAAGTAGTGGAGTTCGTTAAAAAAGACGGAAAGACTTACGTACAGGTGAATAATTATGAAAAGCTGAGAACTCTGTTTGGTGAATTACTGAAAGAGATCCAACGCATTAAATCCGAAGGCGATTATAAAGCGGGCAGAGATCTTGTAGAGAACTACGGCGTTAAAGTGAACCCCGAGTTACATGAAGAAGTGCTGGCCCGTTATGCTAAGCTGAATGTGAAACCTTACAAAGGCTTTATCCAGCCAAGATTAGTACCGGTAGAGAAAGACGGTAAGATCGTAGATGTGAAACTGGAATATCCAAATTCATTCTATGAGCAGATGATGGAGTTCGGTAAAAAATATGCTTTACTTCCGGTGAAAAACTAGTTTTCACCCGGTTAAATGAAAGGGCGATACTGAAAAAGTGTCGCCCTTTTTAAATGTCATATTAGTTTAACAAATTCTATAAATAAAAGCTAAAGAACCGTTTAAGCCCCCTACTTTAAATATCTTTGTTCGTTTATATATCCTTTTTTTGATGAAATCTATATTTGGAGTAAGTATAGCGATTGTAATGACGATGTCTGCAATGGCACAACAGCAGGAGCTTAAAGTAAAGGGAGTTGTTTTGGATAATCAGAATGAAACAGTTCCTTATGCAATCATAAATGTTCACAATGCCGCAGATTCTGCCCTGGTGACAGGCCTGGCGGGGAACGAAGATGGCAGCTTTGAGTTTTCAGTACCCGAGGGTAATTACTATATTGAAATCAGTTTTTTCGGGATGAACAACCAGGTGATAAAGCTTCGCCAGGCCTCGGGAGCACTGGACCTGGGAAAGATCGCCCTTAAGGCGGGTTCCGGTACTGCGCTCCAGGGCGTCCAGGTGGTAGGCGACCGGCAGCAGATGTCTTTACAGATCGACAAACGTGTATTTAACGTGGGGTCGGACCTGAATAACCAGGGTGCTAACGCTTCCGAAGTATTGCAGAATATCCCTTCTGTTACTGTTGATGCGGAAGGTAATGTGAGCCTCAGGGGCAGCCAGGCCGTGCGGGTATTGATCGATGGCAAGTTATCAGGCTTCGCTTCTTCAGCGGATGCCCTGCAACAATTACAGGCCGACATGATCGATAAAATAGAGATCATTACCAATGCCTCTGCCCGCTACGAGGCTCAAGGAGAGGCGGGTATTATCAATATCATTCTTAAGAAAAGTAAAAAAGCCGGCTTTAACGGATCCGCGACTTTAAGAACCGGTTACTATCCCGATCATGGCGTCGGTTTCAATGCCAACTATCGTAAAGATAAACTGAACTTATACGGTTCGGCCAATTATAATTACCGGGGAGTGGTAGGTCGCAGTACTACTCATCAAAGGGTAGATAATCCTACTACCGCCTTTATCTACGACCAGGATTACAAACACAATCGTAAGAAGAATGGAGTGAACGCGAATATCGGTGCCGATTATGAGATCAATGCGAAAAGTACTTTGAGCGCCTCTGTAGGTATGCGCTACGGTAGGGGAAATAATGAGTATGACCGTACTTACGATAACTATACAATTACCGGGGAGCCAGTGAGCAGGGATGAACGTTTTGAACTGCAGCGGGAAAGGGAAAATATGATTGAAGCCACCCTGGGTTACAACAGGAAATTCAAAAAGGAAGGCGCGGAATGGAAGACGGAATTAAGGTTCTTCAACGACCTGGATTTTGAGGATTCCGATTATGATGAAACGAATAATGTGAATTCAAATAGGCTGGTAGAGCGTTCTAATGCTTATGTAACAGAAAATATGCTTTTGTTGCAATCAGACCTTATCCTGCCTGTTGCAAAAAAGGGTAAAATAGAAGCGGGTATTCGCAGTCATGCCCGCGATTATGATAATAAATTTGGCTACAGCAAATTAGTTGCAGGCGATTGGGTAGGCAATCCGATGTTTAATGACCGCTTTAATTACCGGGAAGGCGTATATGCCGCTTACCTGATGGGTTCCAATACTTTCGGTAAGCTGGGCGTTCAGGCCGGCTTAAGAGCGGAGTATAGTGAAATCTATACCCGGCAGTATTCTAATGCGGATGGCAATACCAGAGATTACCTGAATCTTTTCCCGAGCCTGGCATTATCTTACAAACAAAGCGATATACATACCTACCAGCTGAGCTATAGCCGCCGTATCAACCGGCCGGGGCAGTGGGACCTGATGCCTTTCATGAAATTCGGCGATAACCGGAATATGCGTGTGGGCAATCCTGATCTTGACCCCGAGTTGACCGATGCTTATGACGCCGGCATGCTGAACTCCTGGGAGAAAGGCTCCTTATTATCTTCCGTTTATTACAGGCATACCAAAAATAAATTTGACCGTCTTACGACGATGGGCACGGATAGCATAGTTTACAGCCGTTCCGTAAATATCGACAGTCGCGACGCGATAGGATTGGAATTTAACGCGAATTACAACCCGGCAAAATGGATCAGGTTGACCTCGGGCTTTAATTTCTTCCGGGAAGAGATCCGCGGTAAGGTGGAAGACCAGGAATTTAATTATGACAACTTTAGCTGGACCAACCGCACCAGTGTAAATCTTACGCTACCTCAAAGATGGCGCTTCCAGCTGAGTGGCAACTACGAAGCGCCGCAGGTGATGGCACAGGGTAAACGCCTGAGCATGTACTTTATGGATTTCGCGATGTCAAAAGATTTCCTGAAAAACCGGGCTACTATAGGCTTTAATGTAAGTGATCTGCTGAACTCCCGTAAATGGAGAAGCACCGTAAATACTCCTGATATCCAGTCGGAGACCATGTTCCAGTGGCGGCAAAGAAGCGCGAGAATTACCTTTACTTACCGCTTCAACCAGCAGGCTAAGGAAAATGACAACCTGATGGAAAAAGGTGGTGGCGGAGAAGAAGGATAATATAATACCAGAAGAGATAAAAAGAGGTCATACTTCATACAAGTACGACCTCTTTTCATTTAACGTATACCCACTTCCTAAAAAGGGTATAAAATTTGTCATCCTGAGTTTATCGAAGGATAGACAAATTTGAGGCCTAATTCTTGCCGCATTTCGACAGGCTCAATGTGACAAGAATTTTAGCTTTCTAAATACCAACTTGTTTATTTAAAGGATACCAACTTCCTGCATGCAGGTTTTCATCATTTGGTAAGTACGTTCCATATCATTGTCCAGGCCTATAGAGAAGCGGATCAGGCCGTCGCTTAAGCCCATTTCAGCCTGTTCTTCAGGGGAGATCTCGCTTGAAGTAGAAGTGCCGGGGGCGCTGAACAGGGTTTTATAAAAGCCCAGGCTCACGGCCAGGTAGCCTATGTTCCGGTTTTGCATCAGTTCCATCAGTTCATTCGCTTTGTCCAGGCTGCCTACATCCAGGGTCATCATCCCGCCAAAACCATACTCTTTATTATACATTTGCTGGTATAATTCATGGCCGCTATGGCTGGCAAGGCCCGGGTAAACAACCTTTAAGCCGTCCTGTTCAAAACGCTCTGCCAGGTAGAGGGCATTCCTGCTATGCTGTTGCATACGGATGTGTAAAGTGCGCAGGTTTTTGAGAATACTGGCGCTCCTGTAGCTATCCATAGTCGGGCCCAGCAACATGGCCGCGCCATCGTTTACATTTCTTAAAGCATCTATAAACTCCTGTGTACCGCATACTACGCCACCTACGGTATCGCTGCTGCCATTAATAAATTTGGTGAGGCTGTGTATGACTACGTCAGCGCCGAGGTCTTTAGGCGCTATGGCCAGGGGGGAGAAAGTGTTATCAACGACCAATTTCAGGTTGTGCTTTTGCGCCAGTGCCGCCATCGCGCGCAGGTCGGTAACTTCTAGTAAAGGATTGCTTACTGTTTCGCAATACAACACTTTCGTGTTGGGCGTGATCGCCTGCTCTACCTGCTCCGGCTTTGTGCTGTCGACAAAAGAAGTATGGATCTGTAGTTTGGGCAGGAAGTTTTTCATGAAAGCGTAAGTACCGCCATAAATGGTCCTGCTGGAAACGATATGGTCACCGGCACCGCAAAGCTGCAGCAGTACGGAGGTAATAGCGCCCATGCCGGAAGCGGCTACATTGGCTGCTTCTGTGTTTTCCATAGCCGCCAGCGCTTTGCCCAGATAAAGGTTGCTGGGAGAAGAGTGGCGGGAGTAAAGGTAGCAGCCTTCGGCATTACCTTCAAAGGTGTCAAACATCTTCTTGGCCGAAAGGAAAGTGTAGGTAGAAGAATCGGAGATGGAGGGGTTAACGCCTCCAAACTCTCCGAAATACTGGAGGTCCTGGATCTTGTCCGCAGGGTTGAATGTCATAAAATAATTATCTTGGTTCCAACAAATCTCGCTTTTTTTCACCAATTATCCTTGGCCCTTATAATGAACCGTTAACAAATAAGCTGTTATATTTGTACGTAACCTTAATAGATATGTGATGATAAAGAAAATGTTTTCCATTGCGGGCGCAATGGCTTTGGGTTCTATTACCTACGCCCAGGAGGATAAACTGGGAGCCTGGTACAGTTATTTCGGGAGCCAGCAGTTGAAAAAAACAAACTGGAACTGGCATAATGAAGTCCAGTACCGTAACTTCAACAAGATCGGCGACCTGGAACAATTATTACTGCGTACCGGTATTGGCTATAACTTGACCCCGGGCAATAATAACCTGTTACTGGGTTATGGCTTTATTCATGGAAGGCCTTACCCGAATCCGGATATGGAGGACAAGGTGACGGTAAACGAACATCGCCTGTTTCAGCAATTTATTACCAGGCAGAGTATTTCAAGGGTAAATGTGCAGCATCGTTATCGTTTTGAGCAGCGTTTTTTACCGGATAATTTTAAGCTACGATTCCGGTATTTGCTGGGAGCTACAGTGCCTTTAAATAAAACGGCTATGGACGCGAGAGCTTTTTATCTGACGGGCTACAATGAATTATTTATCCATACTAACGGAACCCTGTTTGACCGTAACCGTAGCTTTGCAGGAATAGGTTATGTGATCAAAAAGGATTTAAGATTTGATGTAGGTTTTATGCGCCAAATGTTGGCGCAGCGATCAAGAAACCAGGTGATGGTCTCGCTCTACAACAACCTGCCTATAAATTTTAATTAGAGAGAAAAGATGTAGCCGGGCTCAGTTGTCACCCTGAGTTTATCGAAGGGTCGACAGGAATCGGGCATTAAATGTATCCTCTTGCGGAACTTGAAGGAGGAGTAAAATTAAGGCTAAATACTTGATACATTTCGACGCAGCTCAATGTGACAAGTATTTAGCCTTCCTTTCTTAATAGCTTACTTATACTATTACCAGCCCAGGAGCTTTTTCATTTTAGCGCCTACCTCAGTAGTCATCAGCCAGTTTTTAATCTGTGCCAGTTGCTCAAAAGCAGGTTTGTCTTCAACGAAAGGCGGCGCGATAGCGCTTATTTCATCATAGATCCACCGGGTCGCGGTAGAAAGCCTGTCCTGGAAGCCTTTGGCATGTATCGCTTGTATTAACGCAAAAGCGTGTACCGATAAGGTTTCAAAAGAGTTTTCTATCACGCGCGCGCAGATCAAAGCCGCGTTAGTACCCATACTCACGATATCCTGGTTGTCATTATTGTTAGGGATACTATGGATATAAGTCGGGTTGCTTAAGGTCTGGTTCTCCGCTACATTACTTACTGCGGGGTATTGCATGCCCTGCAGACCGAAGTTCAATCCCAGGATGCCCTGGTTAACAAACGGGGTTAATCGTTTATTGAGCGCAGGGTTCAATACGAAATTCAATTGGCGCTCTGCCAGCATGGAAAGTTTGGTAATGGCTATCTTCAGCTTATCCATTTCTAGGGCTACATAGTCGCCATGGAAATTACCGCCATGGTAAATATTTTCGGTACGGTAATCTACAACCGGGTTATCATTTACAGAATTCAATTCCTGCTCTATGATTTGCGCCGTATACTCGATCGTATCATAGATAGGGCCCAGGATCTGCGGCACACAGCGTAAGGAGTAATATTCCTGTACTTTGTCTTCGATCACGGTTTCGGTCACCTTCTTTTCATACAGGTGCTCGGAACGCTTACGCATCAATTGTGAGTTCTTCGTAATGGCGCGCATGGCCGCCGCTACTATTTGCTGGCCTTTGTGCAATTTTACGCCATTCAGCTCTTCAGAGAAATGGTCGTCATAAGCTTCCATGATCTCGTTCACCATCAGGGAAAAGAGGATCTGGCCACACATCAGTTTACGGGCATGCAGCACGTTGATGGCGCCTATTCCCGTCATAGCGGAAGTACCGTTGAGCAAAGAAAGGCCTTCCCGGATATGAATATTTAAAGGCTGCAAGCCGAGGGCTGCAAATACTTCTTTCGCAGGTTTGACTTCACCCTGGTATTGAAAATAACCTTCACCAATCAGGCCCAGGGCAAGATGTGCCAGTTGCACAAGGTCGCCGCTCGCACCTACGCCGCCATGCTGGAAGACACAAGGGTAAGCTTCGGCATTGATCAGTTTTGTCATTAGCCCGATCAATTCCGGGTGTACACCGGAGTAGGCCCGCAGTAAGGTATTGAGCCTTGCCAGCATCAGCGCCCGGCTCTGATCGGGGGTGAGTAAAGTACCCATGCCGGAGCTGTGGCTGCGGATCAGGTTGAGCTGCAGTTGTCTTGCGTCTTCATCTTCGATCCTGTATTGGGCCATGGGGCCAAAGCCGGTATTGATGCCATAGATCAGCTTGTCTTTGGCAAAATTCTGTAGGAAAGTATGGGAAGCTGCCACTTCGGTTAAAGTAGTAGCATCAATACTGATCTCACTTTTCTGAAGCACGATTTGCTCTAAAGCTTCCAGGTTTAATATTTTATTACCTATTTTTTCCATTGTTTTATTGGAATGTTATATTTAATTCAATGTGCGGTTATCTCCTTTTATGATCATTAGGATCCTGCTCCAGGTGCAAGACTTCCGCGTCTATATTGTAAATTGATTTCAGGTGCTTTTTAGTTTGCTCCGCCGCGTATACCGAGCGGTGCTGCCCGCCGGTACAGCCGAAGCTGATGGTCAGGTGGTCAAAGCCGCGGTTTAAGTAATCATTTACCGTAATGTCAATAGTCGCGAAAATGTTGTCCAGGAAGGAAGGCATTAGGGTTTGTGCCTGTAAGAATTCCTGTACCGGGAAGTCGCGCCCGGTCAAGCTTTTGTAAGCTTCAAACCTGCCCGGGTTAAGGATGCCCCGGCAATCAAAAACAAAGCCACCGCCATGGTTTGTCGTATCGGCCGGTAAGCCTTTTTTATAAGAAAAGGAGTAGATCCGGACCTTTAAAGGGTTTTCAGGGTTTTGTTTCGGGGTATAGAAGCGATCTATCACCTGTGGTTTTACTATTTCGCCTAAAACACGGGCCAATTCCGGGTAACGGATGATATGCGAATAGTCGTTGAGGTATTCCTGCAATTGCTGTAATGCCGGGTAAATGCTGGAAAGGAAATGTTGCTTGCGTTCGATCAGCCCCCTCAGGCCGTAAGCACCCAGGGTTTGCATGATACGCAATAAGGCGCATTCCAGGTAAACCCGCATGAAATGCAATTCGTCAATATCCGGAACTTCTTTTGATGCTTTAATCGCTTTCAGGTATTGTCTTTCCAGGTGCGTTTTCCATTCTTTAGGCAGTTGTGCCTTAGCCTGCCATAACAGAGATACCAGGTCGTAGTGCGGTAAGCCCCGCATGCCACCCTGGAAATCGATGTAGCCGAGCTGGCCGTCTTTTACCATAATATTACGGCTCTGGAAGTCCCGGTACATAAATGTTTTGATGGTTTCTGCATCCAGGTTCTTGGCCCAATCCTCCAGCTCATCCTGGAGTGTAGCTTTATTGTAGTCTATTTTCAGGACATCCGCAAAGTAATAGCGGAAATAGTTCAGGTCTGCGAGGATCGCTTTACTATCAAAATACTGTGTGCTGTAGCACATGGTATAATCTATTTCTCCGCCTGCTATCCATTGGAAACGGACCAGGTCCTCAACCGCCTGTTCATAGTAAGCTTTTACTTCATCCGTTTTTCCCTCTCTTAAAAGGATGTCCAGCAGGGAATCCGATCCCAGGTCTTCCATGAGGTAACACATGTTTTTGTTACTTTGGAGAAATAGTTCCGGTACCGGTAAATTATTCTTTTTAAAGATCCGGGTAAAATAAAAATAGGTATTGTTCTCTTTTACATTCCTGCTATAAGCGCCAATGGCACTGCCCTTTTCGCTGGATAGGCGGATATACATCCTGTCGGAGCCGGAAGGCGCTATAGTGGACACGGCGCTGGCAGGTTCACTGAACTGTTGTTCATATAAACCTTTCAGGCTTTCTATATAGTCATTATTTGTTTCCATTGTATTATTCGGTTACTGTATTTTTCGGGAAGTCGTACTTTATAATGCTTTTATCTGCTGTGTAAAAATCCGTCCAGCTGTCGGCATGCAGCTCAAATGCGGCGATGGCGCAGGTGGGCATATTGTCGGTAATAAATCGGTCCCCGTGTTCGATCAAAAATTGGGTAAGCCCGGGATTATGGGCAATGATGAATATAGTATTGTATTGGTCGTCCACCGTGCTGATCGTGTTTTCGACGGTTTCGACCGGCGCGTGATAGAGTTTGTCCAGCCATTCGGTATTGCCTTTGAAGTTCATCGCTTCTGTGATGGCTTTAGTCGTCTGGCGGGTACGCTTGGCACTGCTGGATAGGACCAGGTCGGGTACCAGGCCGTATTGAAACAGGCGTTTACCCATTTCCGGAGCATTTTTCTGCCCTCTTTCATTCAGGGGGCGATCAAAGTCTGCCTGCCCTAAAGTGGCCCAGCTGGATTTGGCATGGCGGATAATAACAAAACGCTTACTCATGAGGATTAAAATAATTCAGTGAAAAAGCCTGCCCGTCAAATACGCCGTAAGAGTTGTAGTTGATCCAGTCCCCCAGGTTGACATATAAACTTTGGTTAGCCAGGGGTATGGTGAGGGCAAGATGCCTGTGTCCAAATATAAAGTAATCTATGTGTTCTTTATGTAAATAATCTTTGGCAAAGAGGATCAGCCATTCCCGGTCTTCGCCTTTAAAGGCCCCGTCGTGCTGCCCTTCGTGTTTGGCCCCGCGGCGGCTCAGGTAGTTGGCCAGGCCCAGGCCCCAGTCCGGGTGTAAGAACCAGGAGTACAGCCATTTAGAAAAGGGATGTGCCATTACCGCCCGGATGAATTTATATTTCCGGTCGCCCGGTCCCAGGCCATCGCCATGGGCCAGGAAGAATTTTTTCCCGTTCACTTCGATCTTTACAGGGCCGAAGTGGATGGGGATATTAAGCTCTTCGGTGAAATAGTCGCGCATCCAGAGGTCGTGGTTGCCCACGAAGACTTCTATGGAGATGCCGGCATCCGTCAGTTCGGCCAGCTTGCCCAGCAGGCGGGTGTAGCCTTTGGGCACTACGTTGCGGTATTCGAACCACATATCGAAGATATCCCCAAGGAGATAGATCTTATGGGCTTCTGCTTTGATGCGATCCAGCCAGGCACAGATTCTTTTTTCCCGTGCCAGGCTACCGGCTTTATCGGGTATACCGAGGTGAAAATCGGAAGCGAAGAATATTTTTTTGCCTTGAGGGAGCTGCATCATGATGTTAATGACAGCAAAAGTAAATATTTTATTATGAATTCTGGAAAAACTGCTATATTTGCAACCCAATCACGAAGAGAGGTGTCCGAGTGGTTGAAGGAGCTACCCTGGAAAGGTAGTATACGGGCAACTGTATCGAGGGTTCGAATCCCTTCCTCTCTGCAAGAAAGAAAAACCCGCTGTAGTAGCGGGTTTTTTCTGTATCAGCCTAGAAACTTGTAGGTCAGTCGAAGATTTGGCACAGCACAAATTTGAATGGACGAAAGGAAAAAATAAAACAATCTAGCGATACTATAAACGTGTTAAATTAAAAGGGCAAAGAATCATGTTCTTTGCCCTTTTAAAATTAGACTACTTTATCTTGTTGTATAACCGCCATTTGCGAAGATCGTCTGGCCGGTGATCCACCAGCCATCGGTCACCAGGAATTCCACCAGCGGCGCGATATCTTTAATATCGGTCAGTCCGCCCAGGTCAGATGCCTGTTTATGATAAGCTACCGCGTCCTCGCTTTCCTGCCCGTAAAAGAAAGGCGTGTCCATAGGCCCGGGCGCTACTGCCGTTACGGAAATACCACGGGCGCCAAACTCTTTGGATGCCGCGCGGGTAAAATGTTCTACCGGTGCCTTAGCGCCTGCATAGGTAGAATAATAACCCGTAAATGCTGCCAGTAATGAAGTCACAATGGTATTGATCTTGCCATTATCATTCAATTTTTTACCGGCCTCCTGGATAAAGAAGTAAGCAACTTTGGCGTTGATGTCGCTCATGCTGTCATACTCCGCTTCAGTCGTTTCCGCAAAAGGTTTTTTCAATACTTTACCTACCGTGTTGATCGCGATATCAATACCGCCGAATTGTTTAATCGTTGCGTCAAAAAGCTGTGTAATATTACTTACCTGCGTAAGGTCGGCCTGGAATAAAAAGGCTTCCCCACCTGCAGCGGTAATATCGGCCAGGGTTTGTTCCGCATCAGCCTTTGTCGCATCACTGTTGTAATGAATAGCTACTTTCGCTCCTTTTGCCGCGAAATCCCGGCTCAATAAACCACCTAAATTTTTCGCACCGCCGGCGATCAATACTACTTTACCATTTAAATCATTTCTTGCCATTTTTTGTCTTTTTTAAAGTGTACCAATTGATAGTGTAAAGGTGGCAAGACCCTGTATTTATTTCGTGGTGAACTTTTCGGGAAAATTATTTTTTATGAGTTTCGCGGTACTGCCCTGGTGTTTCCCCGGTTATTTTTTTGAAAAACTTGGAAAAATTAGATGGGTCATAAGTAAGTATCCGGGCAATTGCCGAGACTGATTCAGGCGTTTCCATAAGCATTTGCTGCGCCTTTTCAATGATTTTAAGGTCATAAAAATGACAGGGGTGCTGCCCCGTTTCTTTTTGTACGGTATCGGTTAAATGCTGGTGGGATACAAAGAGCGCTTTCGCGATCTCGTTAATTTCCATAAAGTCATCGACCTGCCCCGAAACAAGATCGGCAATATGCCGGTCCAGGAACTGCAGGTAACTTTCTGTAATCTCCCGGCTTCTTTTAACGACAGCTTGTGCTCCTTTATCCATTGTTTACTTTAACAGGTGAAGATGATAAGATTCCTGGTTTATCTTATGGTGAACTTTTAGGTTTTTGTGATTCTTGTTAACCAGGTTTTACTATATAAATATACACACTATTTGATAAGCTATGCGCTTAAAAAGATAAACATAGCGCTGTTGTTTTATTTTTATGTAAATAGTTGATTTGCATTTTGTTAGATCATTTTTTGTATATTTTTGAAGCAAAAAATAAATTTATGAACTATATCCTTATCGGCGCGGCTATCATTGCTGCACTAGTCGTTTATGTGGTTGTGGCTACCGCCAATAACAAGAAAAAAGCACCGGAAAAACTGGCTAATGCCCGGAAATTATTTAAAAGCGGGAACTCTAATTCTGCTTTGAAAGAACTGGCAAAGGCATTTGTTATCCCTATCAATGAGAAAATTACTCCGGAATATAAAGTACACCTGCTGGGCGTTTTAAACCTGCTGAAGGAAATCCTGGATGATATGAACATCGCCAGCAACACTTTACTGGATAAGATTTTTAAGCGCCTGAACGAGGCACATGGAACAATCGAATTGCAGGAGGATTTATATAAACCCGTACAAGACTTTTTTGAACATACCGAATCGGATGAAAAACTGGTCGGCTACTTAAAGCAGGCGGTCCTATCCAGGTCGGTAAATGTAGTAGACGATGAGGCTGAAGGTGAACCGGGTAATAGTTCCGCGACTATGGAAGTGGTGAATCGTGCCGGTAAGTTTATTTTAAAAGGCCAGCCGCAACAGGCCATTGATATCTATAACGAAGCGCTGACAAAAAACTGGGCAACCAGCGATGAAGCCTTTCTATACGATCAGCTGGGCTCCTGCCATTTAATGAACAATGACCTGGCAGCTGCGGAAACACATTACCGGAAAAGTATCGCTACCATTCCTTATTTCCAGAATGTATGGAACTATACTGATTTCCTGGTATACCATAAACGAAAAGCTGATGCAGAAAAACAATTACAAACACTCGCCACTCTGGTGAAAACAAAGTCAAACCAGAAAGAGTACGAGAAGGTCGCTAAAAAATTACAAGAGATCGGGTAAAAGACTTTTTTAAAGATATTAATTAATGAATGCGTAGTCCCGGGGGCTGCGCATTTTTATTAAAGATAATTATCTAATTTCCCACCCCGGATGTACTTGGTTTAAGAAGGTTTGATTAAACTCTTCAAAAAAATATAGGGAGCGGCGGGGCTATCACAATAAACAATAATGAATGGATAAAATATGGAGCTACGTACCTTAACACGGGAAGATATCCCGGAATTACTAAGCACGATCAATGGAGCTTTTGCCGATTATATCGTACCGTTTCAATTAAATGCAGAACAATTGGCATTCAAAATGAGTACAGAAGATATTGTGCCGGAACATTCAACAGGAGCTTTTGAAGCCGGTAAAATGGTCGCTTGCATTATGCACGGCCTTAGAGCAACAGGTGGCAAGTTGCTTGCCTATAATGCCGGTACCGGTGTGCTCCCGGAATGGCGCGGTAAAGGCCTGGTAAGCAAAATGTATGATCATTTATTGCCTTTTTTAAAAGAGCAGGGGGTTAAAGAGCTAGTGCTGGAAGTAATAGAAAGCAACCAGGCCGCTATCCGGGCCTATGAAAAAAACGGGTTTTCTATACGCAGAAAGCTGCTATGTTTTGGAGGCACACTGCCCGCCAGCGCAACTCATGGTCAGTATACGGTACTTCCTTTAGAAAAACCGGATTGGGACATGCTGCAGGCTTTCTCGGATATTGAGCCGGCCTGGCAAAATGCCATTGCCACTATGGAAAAAATAATGCCAACAGCACTTGGGGCATTTGCAGGCAGCGAGCTCGCCGGTTACATTCTTTTTAATGCAGACAGGAAACGCCTGTACCAGCTCGCGGTAGCCCCCCGGCATCGCCGTAAAGGGGCGGCTACACAGCTTTTAAGCCAGATGAGCCAGGCGTTGCCACAAGAAAAAATTCAATGCAACAATGTGGATGAAGCGGCTACAGGACTGAAAATATTCCTGGAAAAGCAAGGGTTGGTTAATGAGATTAACCAGTTTGAGATGGGTAAAGACCTTTAGTTTATTAGGCTTATTCAAAATCCCGGCAAGCCTTTTGCAGTCCTGGTGTTTAAGGCTTGTTCCGGTTCCAGGCATTCAACACCTGCGCCAGCTCTTTGATTGCTTTATTCTCCTCCAGTCTTTTATCCATACGGTTTAAGGTCGCTTCAGAGATCACCCAGTTCATCGTGTAGTCTTCAGCCACCTCCTGCGGATCTTCCCGGTACAGGTTTAGCTCATGGTAATTGTTTTTTAAGCCATAGGATTTGAGCAGGCTATCGTTCGAGTACAGGTTCTCAATAAAGATCTTCAGCCGCGAATCATTTACCGAAGTCTGGGAACTGTAAGAACCGGCCAGCGTGATCAGCGGCGCTGCCAGGTCATTGATGAACGGTTGGGTTTTCCTGAAATTTTCTGTCGATTTCTGGGTATTGTAAACATGCACTACAGTGAAGCGGACCTTTTGTAAAACCGCGGCATACATGTCTTTGATATAAAGATCTGTTTCAAACAGCTTTTGTAGTTCCATGATCATTTCATGTACTACACCGGCACCGGAATTGTCGAAATAGCCACCGTCTACAAAGTAATGTTTGCGGATTTCTTTTTTATCCTCCTCTATCCATTCTTCATCAATCCGGCCTGCAGGGCTCAGGTAAGGGAAGCGGGCGCCCAGGATCACGGCGGAGCTGATGTTCAGCTCCCGGCCCTGTGGAATCAAGGAAAGCACATCTACCCGGTTGCCGTAAATGGCGCTGTCCATACGCACATTGCTGATGATGCCCGGCTTCCCGTCCTGCATTCTTGTCGTGTTGATGCATAAGATAGGGAGTAGCCGGTCATTGACCCTTAAATTATTGAACGTAGAAAATCCCCGTGCAAAATAGCCGTATAAACTATCCTGCGGGGACATGCCCGTCTCCAGGGAGCGCTCCAGCGTCCTGGCCCGGTCGTCGGTCACCGGGAATACGTAATTGCTGATCTCAGAGCCCAGCATCCGGGATACCGTAAAAGTCAGGAAATCTGTTTTTAAAAAAGAGCGGGCCTGTTGGCTAAGGTTATATTGCCGGCCCTGTTCGACCGATTTTTTAAGTAAAGCGTAAAAGGTCGTATTGCCCAGGCTGCCACCGGAAGCGCCGGAAAGCACAAACAGGTGATCGGAAAAATAGCCCCGGCTCAGGCTGTCCAGCCGGCCCAGTACAGAGGCTACCCAATAGCCGGAGCGGGAAGCGCCGCCATCTGAATGTACAAAGATCATAGGTACTACGGCAACAGAATCATCCAGCAGCTCCCCCTCATGCTGGGCCAGCCAGTTAATCGCGTAAGTTCTGAAAATAACCCGTTTATCATAGTCGGTATCCGGAGCTTTCTTTAAGTAAACTTTATGCGTTTCATTCACCAGGCTGCCCAGGAATAACAGGAGTACGATGAAGAAAATGAGGTTTACTTTATATACCCAGGATAAGACCCTTAATAAATTGAACAAGCCGGTATAAAAGCTAAAGGCCAGAAGGATCACCCCAAGCGTGCCGAAGCCGATGGCAAAATCCATCCAGAAAACCGACATGCTAAAAACGATAACGGCTATGGCTGCAAAAAGATTCAAGACAATAAAAGTCAGGTCCTCGTACCTGGGTATCCTTTGCTGCGCGGAACCGAAGATTTTCGTAAGTATGTAACGGGAAGCATTCCGGGCCCAAAGGGGCGCCGAGATCTCGTTCACCCGCTTCCGGTTCGCCACCAGGAACATAAACAGCGCCTGCATTAAAAAAGCGGCGAGGATCATCAGGTAGCCGCTGTTCCGGATTAAACCGAAACCGATGATCAACCCTATATTGACGATAAAGAGCCAATGGTAGATCTTTGTGAACCGGGCAAAGCCGCAACGCCGGATAAATAGCACGGAAACTTTCTTAATGCTGACATTTAACAGCCAGTAATAAGCCCCGGATAAAAGCAGTAAAATGAATATGCTCAGGCTATTGAGATAAGGGGCGGAGAGCAGGCCGGGCTTGCCCAGGAAAGCGATGATGAACATCGTATAGACATAAAACCCCGAGATCCTGGGGTAGTGGAACATCATGCCCGGCATCTGCTGGTACATCCCTTTTTGAAAATAAGCGATGATCCTGCCGGTATACCAGATCACGTAGCTCCAGAAGAACAGGCCGGTCAGTACGAGGATGCCCGGGTACCAGTGCTGGTTTTCGCTGGTCTTGGTCAGCAGGTCGCTACCCTGGGGCAAAAGGATGAGGCAAAAGCTAAAAAAGATCAACAATAAAGTAGCCGGGAAAAAGACTTTTACTCCCTTCAGGAGCAGGCTCGCCCTTTGAAAAAAATTACCCCGGGAAGGGATGATATTGTATGTTTTGGCCATGATTAATGATTTGATACAAATCTAGCGCACCACTACGCCAAAAGGTGGCGTTCTGTTAGTTTAAATTAATGTTTTCCGGCTGATTGAATATACAATATAAATAAAAAAATCGTTCATAAGAACGATTTACAATAAAATAATAAGAGCCGGGAATACCTTAAGGTTCCGGTTCGAAATCTACGCTGATCGCGTTGATACAATAACGTTTGCCGGTAGGCTCAGGACCATCATCAAAGATGTGGCCTAAATGGGAGTTACAACGGGCGCATTCCACCTCGATGCGGTTCATGCCATGTGAATAGTCCTCTTTGTAAATCATATTATCTTTACGCAACGGTTCAAAGAAGCTCGGCCAGCCACACATGCTGGTGAATTTAGCGGTAGATTTGAATAAAGGATTACCACAAACGGCGCAGAAATAATCTCCTTTGGTTTCATCCTTCCACATATTACCGGTAAAAGACCTTTCGGTGCCCGCTTCCCGGGCTACATAATATAATTCCGGGCTCAGG
The DNA here is from genome assembly GCA_016786705.1 of Taibaiella sp. Classification (GTDB taxonomy): domain Bacteria; phylum Bacteroidota; class Bacteroidia; order Chitinophagales; family Chitinophagaceae; genus Edaphocola. The sequence goes on along the minus strand of JAEUVV010000006.1, from coordinate 204,556 downwards.
ATTGTTTTCCATTCTTCATTGGAAATGTTCAGTTTAGTCGTATCGGTCCGCGAGTAATAGGGATTGTTCGTTTTCATTTTTGTATCGCTCTTTTGGGCATTGGACTGGCAATTCGCGAAAGAAAGCACTGCTAAAAGACTGAATACCAAAAGCAAGCTCATTTTACTGAATAGATTAAATACCGGTACCATTTGCAGATAAATTTATGCTGCTACAAATTTATGCTTTATTCTGTTTGGGGCCTATAAGGATCTTCTATGGTAGCGTTAAAAATGAGATAAATGTGCATAACTCACCCAATCTGGAAAGGCATAAATTTCGTTATTTTGTAAAGTCTTTTGACCTAAAATTTTTGACTTTCCCATGCAGTTTTCACACTTACATAATCATACCCAGTTCTCCCTGTTGGACGGTGCGTCCAACATAGGCAAATTGTACAAAAAAGCGCAAAAAGATAATATGCCCGCCGTCGCGATCACCGACCACGGTAACATGTTCGGCGTGTTCCAGTTTGTATCTGAAGCCTGGAAGAACACGAAAGTTGTGGGTACCGATGAAAACGGTAAAGAGATCAAAGAACCGGTTGTGAAACCCATCGTAGGCTGTGAATTTTACCTCGTAGCCGACCGGCATAAAACCAGCTTTAAGCGGGAAGAAGGCCGGGATAAACGATACCACCAGCTTTTCCTTGCCAAGGACGAAAAAGGCTACCAGAACCTCACCAAACTCTGCTCCCTGGGCTATATGGAAGGGCTGTATGGTAAATATCCCCGTATTGATAAAGAGCTGGTCTTGAAATACCATGAAGGCCTGATCGCGACCACCTGCTGCATCGGTGCGGAAGTACCGCAGGCGATCCTGTACAAAGGGGAAGAAGAAGCTGAAGTATTGTTCAAATGGTGGCTGGACCTTTTCGGCGAAGACTACTACGTAGAGTTGCAGCGGCATGACATGCCCGAGCAGGAGCAGGTAAATGCCGTATTGCTCAAGTTTGCCAAAAAATACAATGTACCCGTTATCGCTTCCAATGACTCCCATTACGTAGAGCAGGAAGACTTTAACGCCCATGATATCTTATTGTGTATCAATACCGGGGAAAAACAGGCGACCCCAACCAATAAAGAGTTCAATGATGATGCGGAGTCCCGCAAAGGTACCCGCTTCGCTTTCTGGAACGACCAGTTCTATTTTAAAAATACGGCTGAAATGTCGGCCGTGTTTTCCGATATGCCCGAGGCCCTGGACAATACCCAGATGATCGTGGATAAGGTCAAGCCTTTACAGTTAAAACGGGATATTTTACTGCCTAACTTCGTGGTGCCGGATGAATTCAATAACGACCAGGACGCTTACCTGATGCACCTGACCTGGAAAGGCGCACATGAACGGTATAAAGAGATCACCGCGGATATTGAAGAAAGGATCAACTTCGAGCTGTTCACCATCCGCACGATGGGTTTTGCCGGCTACTTTTTGATCGTGGCCGACTTCATTAAAGCGGGCCGTGACCTGGGCGTATTCATCGGGCCGGGGCGTGGTTCTGCCGCCGGTTCCGCGGTGGCCTATTGTATTGGCATCACTAATATAGACCCGATCAAGTACAACCTCCTGTTTGAGCGTTTCCTGAACCCCGACCGTAAGTCCATGCCCGATATCGATACCGATTTCGACGATGAGGGCCGTCAGCGGGTGATCGATTACGTAGTAGATAAATATGGTAAAAACCAGGTGGCGCATATTGTTACCTATGGTACCATGGCCGCGAAAATGAGTATCAAGGATGTGGCGCGCGTGTTGGATTTTCCACTACAGGATTCCAATGCCCTGGCAAAATTGGTACCCGATAAACCGGGCACTAAGCTGAGCCGGGTACTGCACGCCCCTATTACTTCAAAAGAAGCGAAGGACGGGGAAAAATCCCTTGAAGATAAAGAAGGGTACGGCCCCGAGGATATTGAGAACATCCTGAAGATACGCGATCTGTACAAAGGTACCGACGAGGCTTCTAAAGTACTGCACGAGGCGGAAAAACTGGAAGGCTCTGTGCGTAATACCGGTATCCATGCCGCGGGGATCATCATCGCGCCTAAAGACCTTTCGGACCTGATCCCGGTAAGTACCGCTAAAGATGTCAACTTATTGATCACCCAATATGAAGGTAAGATCATCGAGGACGCCGGCGTTATCAAGATGGACTTCCTGGGGTTGAAGACGCTATCCATTATCCGCGATGCTCTGAACCTGATCAAGATGAACTATGGTATCGATATCGACATTGACGCTATTCCGCTGGATGATGAAAAAACGTATGAATTATACCAAAGAGGGGATACCAACGCAACGTTCCAGTTTGAGAGCCCGGGTATGCAGAAGCACCTGCGGGACCTGAAGCCCGATAAATTCGCCGACCTGATCGCGATGAACGCCCTGTACCGCCCTGGTCCGCTGGCCTATATCCCTAACTTTATTAAACGGAAGCACGGGGATGAAGCCATTACTTACGACTTACCGGAGATGGAAGAATTCCTGGCGGAGAGTTACGGGATCACGGTATACCAAGAGCAGGTGATGTTGCTGTCCCAGAAGCTGGGCGGCTTTACCAAAGGGGATGCAGACGTACTACGTAAGGCAATGGGTAAAAAAGACCGTGCCACGCTGGACAAAATGAAAGGTAAATTCGTTGAGGGTGCGGTAGCCAAAGGTCATGATGCCAAAGTGCTGGATAAGATCTGGACCGACTGGGAAGCCTTTGCCCAGTACGCCTTCAACAAGTCACACTCTACCTGCTATGCCTTCGTGGCCTTCCAGACGGCTTACCTTAAAGCGCATTATCCCAGCGAGTATATGGCGGCGGTGATGAACAATGCCAATAGTATTGATAAGATCACTTTCTTCATGGAAGAATGCCAGCGTATGGGCCTGCAGGTATTGGGCCCGGATGTGAATGAATCGATCAAAGGGTTCTCGGTAAATAAAGACGGGGTGATCCGCTTCGGGCTTGGGGCCTTGAAAGGTGTGGGCGAAGCCGCAGTAGAAGACCTGATCAAAGAAAGAGAGGAGAATGGGATCTATAAAGATATTTTTGACCTGATCACGAGGGTCAACCAAAGAACGGTTAATAAAAAGTCTCTGGAAAGCCTGGCCTATGGGGGCGGTTTTGACAGCTTTGACAATATGCACCGGGCACAATACTTCCACGTTGGGCCCGATGGCGAAACGTTCCTTTCTAAAATCATTCGTTACGGGCAACAGGTACAGGCTGACGCGGCTATGAATACCATCAGTTTGTTTGGCGATATGGAAATGCCGCAGACCAAGCACCCGGATATTCCGAAAATGGAACCCTGGTCATTGGCCGATCGCCTTAATTATGAAAAAGAAGTGATCGGGATCTTCCTGAGCGGGCACCCGCTGGATAATTTCCGCTTTGAGAAAAACAATTACCAGATCACCGACCTGGCCGACCTGGACCAATTGGTCGACCGCCCGGTACGCGTAATGGGTTATATCAGTAATCCATTGCACCTGCTGACTAAAAAAGGAGATAAATACGGAAGATTTACCCTGAACGATTTCAGCGGTTTTAAGGAAATCTTCTTGTGGAAAGAGGACTACGTGAAATATGGTAATTTCCTTTCCGAGGACCAGAAGATCGTGATCATTGGCCGTTACCAGGAGCAGCGTTTCCGGCCCGGTACCTTTGAGCTGAAGATACAGGATATGATGCTGATGGGTGAGGTCCGAAAACGCTTTACCAAAGCCATCCGCATCCGTACCAGTTTTGATTTGCTGAATGATGAGCTGATTGATCTGCTGAAAAGGAATTTTGCGCCGGGTAGCGGCGATTGTGAGCTGGAGGTGCTGGTTGCTACAGAAAAAGGAGACCTGAAACTGGATACCGATAATAAGAGCTCTATCCTGCTAACGGATGACCTGATCGATAACCTGGTGGATATGACCGAAAGTAATTTGCTGGAATACCGGGTGGTGCCTAACTAAATGAGGAGCAATATTTTTTCTTACTAATTGCCGATAATTTTTTTAATATAAATGCCTCCGCCGCTTAACGCGACGGAGGCATTTATTGGCTTGTATATCAGTAAACTAAGCATTTTTTATCCTAAAATCATTAAAAATAATCCGGTTACTAAGTAGCAGGCTTGTTTAATACGTCTTATTATAAAAAGCTATTATAAACTCCTGAATACCCCTGATATGAAACGAACAAAATTAATAGCCGCCCTTTTACTCAGTATTTCGGTGCCGGCGATTACGTTTATTGCCTGTACTAAAAACGGTACTCATTCCAGTTGTTTCGATAAAAAACTATACGAAGCGTATAAGGATAGGTTCTGTACTGCAGATTGTCCCGGCGTGATTGGCTGTGATGGCAAAACATATTGTAACGCCTGTGAAGCGGCCAGGCAAGGAATCCGCGTAAAATAAATACTATTGTAAACTTTTTAAAACGTCATTATGAAACGTGTATTATTCATGATCGCCGGTTGCCTGATCTTTGCAGCCTGTAATAAATCACCTCATATAACAGGCGGTAGTGCCTGCATCAAAAGCAAGGTAAAGCAATTCAGCAAGACAGAAGCTTGCGATGGCAGTGCTACCGTAAAGCAATATACCTTTCAGGGGCAGACCGTATACGTATTTGACCAGGGTACCTGTGGCGCTGACCTGGCCCAGCCTGTATTGACGGCGACCTGCGATACCCTGGGCTTCCTGGGCGGTATTGCCGGCAATGGTACGATAAATGGCGAGAATTTTTATGAGCACGCTACCTATGTGAGTACGATCTGGAGCAATTAAGCGTTGAGCAGGAACTCAATTGTTCTGGGGAAAAAGTGATGCTCCAGGCGATGAATTTTTTGCGCTAAGCTTTCCGGGGTATCATTTTCGTTAATCATGCAATGCGCCTGTACAATGGTATTGCCTTCATCATAATGTTCATTCACATAATGGATGGTGATACCGCTTTCTTTTTCTTTATTGTCGATAACCGCCTGGTGCACATAAGCGCCATACATGCCTTTACCCCCATATTTAGGCAGTAATGCCGGGTGGATATTGATAATCTGATTGGGAAAAGCCGCTACGACCGCATCGGGTACTTTCCATAAAAAACCAGCCAGGATAAGCAGGGCCGGGTTCAAAGACTGTAGCTGCTGCACGAAGGCCTCCGACTTAAAGCTGTTGCGGTCGATCAGTATCGCCGGTATATTATGCGCTTCGGCAATTTTTAAAACACCCGCCTCCGGTTTGTTGCATACGATAGCTACAGGTACTACCGTTTTATTGTCTTTAAAAAACTCGATAATGGCTTTAACATTAGAGCCGGCGCCGGAAGCAAACAGAATGATGTTTTTCATGCTGCGAAGGTAAAAATAAATGCTCACCTAAACCAGGTGAGCATTTCAAAAAACAAACAAAAAAAAGCTATTTCTTGGTTTTCTTATATTTAGAGATCAGGTCGATCACCGCATTTCTCTGCAGGAGTTCCGGCTGCAACTCTTCAATAATCTTAATTTTCCTGGGCGCTTCCTCGATCGCGTCTTCCAGTTTCAACATAGCTTCTTTGCTCTTTCCTTTTGCAAAAAGGATCAGCGCTTCATAATAAATAAAGTCGGCCGATGGCTCAAAGAAATTGGCTGATTCCTTAACCTGCGTCGCGGCTTCGTCATAGTAGCCAAACAGGTACAGCGCTTTGATCAGCGAAAGCCAGCTTTTCTTATAGTTAGGCCGGATCTTGATTGCGGAAATATAACAGGCCAGGGCTTCAGGACCATCGTTCAGCTGCAGCAGGCAATCGCCTAAGGCCAGGCAGTAATTCACATTCTCCTTATTCAGCTCGTAGGCTTTGGCAAACTGTTTCAGCGCTTTGTCCCAGTTGTGCTCCTGCACATAGGTCTGTCCTATTTTATAATAGATCGCATCATCTGTAGGATTCAGTCTTGTGGCTTCCAGGTAGTAGTGCCGGGCTTTAGGCAGGTTTTTCTTTTTTTCAAAACAATGCCCGATCGCTTCAAAGATCACATCTTCGGGTTTGCCCAGCTCCAGGTTCTTCTCCAGGGATTCTATGGCCTTATCATACCATTTTAAACGGATATAGGCCTCGGCCATATTACGATAAGCGATCTCAAATTTTTCATCGATGGCCACGCAGAATTCATAAGCGTCAATCGCTTTTTCATAAAGCTTCAGTCCCTGGTAGGCAGAGCCCAGGTTAAACCAGGCCAGTGCACTATAGGGATGCGCATCAATGATGTTTTGATGCAGTACGATACTTTCCTCCTGCTTTTCTGCAAAATCCGCCCAGTAGCAGATTTTGTGTAAAGCTTCTTCACAATTCGGGTCGATTTCCAGGATGCCTTTCAGGGTGTCAAATACCGCGTCCAGCTGCTCACATTCGTCATAGACCTCTGCCAGCTCCAGCATAATATCGATCTGCTCCTTACCGCTGAACAATTTGGACATTTCCACAAGGTAAGCGGCTGCCTGGTCGTATTTTAACTGGGCTACCAGGATATCGGAGCGTAAAACGACCGCGTCAATGATCAGCTGGTCCTTGGCATCCAGCTCGTCCAGTACGGCAATCGCCTGCCGGTACTTTTGGGCCTGGAAAAGGAGCTCCGCTTTAAGCATAAAAAATTCAGAAGAGAAGGGGTGGTGTACCAGGGCCAGCTCACAGGCGATAAGCGCCTCGGACTCCTGGCCGTTCTGGTAAAAATAATCTATGACCAACTCAAATTCCTGTTCATTCCAAAAACGCTCAGCATGGCCATTTTTTAGTGATTCATATTGCGCTAACAGCTCTTCTATACTGCCGGCAAAATCGTCATCGTCATTCCAATCATCATCAAACATAAACCAAACATTTAAGTATAAACAAATTTATAGAAAATAATGTTATCGTACTCTAAAAGCTTTTCCACACCATCAGATTAGTCTATATGGCCATATTTTTAGTCGATTTTATTCATCTAATTGGAATAAGCTGTACCTTAGCAGACACATTTCATAAACACATAAAATATATTTTAAAGTAAAAAATAGCCCATGAAATTATTGCAAGGAAAAACAGCTTTAGTTACAGGAGGAAGCAGGGGAATCGGGGAGGCAATCGTAAGGAAATTCGCAGCAGAAGGAGCTGATGTAGCATTCACCTATTTATCTTCAGATGAAAAGGCGAACGCGTTAGCCAATGAGTTATCTGCCCTTGGGGTAAAAGTAAAGGCTTATAAAAGTGATGCGGCAAAGTTTGCGGATGCGGAAACTTTAGTCAATGATGTAGTAAAAGAATTCGGGACTATTGATATTTGTGTAAATAATGCCGGCATTTCCAGGGATAACCTGTTACTGCGCGTAACGGAGGATCAATGGGATGATGTAATGGAAGCTAACCTTAAATCGGTCTTTAACCTGACCAAACAGGTGATCCGCCCGATGATGAAAGCTAAATCAGGCAGCGTGATCAATATGAGTTCTGTAGTAGGCGTACAGGGCAATGGCGGCCAGAGTTCCTACGCCGCTTCCAAGGCAGGGATCATCGGGTTTACGAAATCTATGGCCCTGGAACTGGGTAGTCGTAATGTGCGTTTCAACGCGATCGCGCCGGGCTTCGTGGAAACCGACATGACCCACTACCTGAAAGAAGGGGGGGAAGCCGTGGATAAATGGCTGATCAAAATCCCTATGAACCGTTTCGCGAAGCCGGAAGAAGTGGCTAATGTGGCCCTGTTCCTGGCTTCTGATATGAGTAGCTATGTGAATGGCCAGGTGGTGAATGTTTGTGGTGGTATGACTACCTAATACCCGGGACCATTACCATTAATTTTGTATTATAGATTTTTAAATAAATGAATAAAGTACACGCTGCAATAACAGCCGTCGGGGGATATGTTCCCGACTATGTATTGACTAACCAGGAATTGGAAACCATTATTGATACCACAGATGAGTGGATCAGGACCCGTACCGGGATTTTGGAAAGACGTATTTTGAAAGGTGCGGACCAGGGTACTTCTGTAATGGGTATCAAAGCCGTACAACAAATATTAGAAAAGAAAAATCTGGACCCGGCAGAGGTAGACCTGCTGATCTGCGCGACTACAACCCCGGATATGCAATTCCCGGCTACCGCTAATATTATCGCGGCGGAGTGTGGCCTGGTCAATTCCTTTAGTTATGATATTAACGCGGCTTGTAGCGGCTTTTTATACGCTTTAAATACCGGCGCGCAGTTTATTGAGAATGGCCGCTGCAAAAAAGTGATCGTAGTGGGCGGGGACAAAATGAGTTCTATTATGGACTATGAAGACCGTGCTACCTGTATCATTTTTGGGGACGGGGCCGGAGCGGTATTGCTGGAAGCGGATGAAACGGGCCATGGAATTATTGACTCTATCTTAAAAAGTGACGGTAATGGCTGGAAACACCTGCATCAAAAGGCCGGTGGTTCACGCAGGCCTGCAACAGCTGAAACAGTGGCCAACAAAGAACACTTTGTTTACCAGGAAGGACAAACGGTATTTAAGTTTGCCGTGACCAATATGGCGGACGTAGCGGCCCAGATCATGGACCGTAACCAGCTGAGCGGCGAAGATGTAGCCTGGCTGGTACCGCATCAGGCCAATAAGCGGATCATTGATGCTACCGCGCAACGTATGAATGTACCGGAAGACAGGGTAATGCTCAATATCATGAAATTTGGTAATACTACGAACGGTACTTTGCCTTTATGTCTTTGGGAATATGAAAAACAATTGAAAAAAGGAGATAACCTGATCCTGGCTGCTTTTGGCGGCGGGTTTACCTGGGGCTCTACCTATATCAAATGGGCTTATTAATAATTTGCTTATAAAGAAACGGGTTGCGACTGATCGCAACCCGTTTTTGTTTCCGGTAAATTGTATTATAAGATAAATGTTTCAAAGCTCAGGGTAGAGGTAATGGTGGCCCGCTTTCCTTTTTCCATGATCCCATAAACAGTAGAACCGGTGCCACTCATGGCGGCGTATAGAGCGTCTTGTGCATAAAGTTGCTGCTTGATTTTAGCCAGCTCCGGGTGAGCAGCAAATACGGGCTCTTCAAAGTCATTGTAGATATGTTGCGGCCAATCTTTTATTTCCAGCTCATTAATTTTGCGCAGGTCAAAAGCCGCGGGTTTAGGTTTTATATCCCGGAAGGCATCGGCCGTGGTAATATGTACTTCCGGGCAGATAACCTGGATGGTATATTGACTAAGGTCTAAAGCTACCGGGGTCAACAGTTCTCCCCTTCCCCCGGCATAGCTGGCTTCATTATAAATAAAGAAGGGACAGTCGCTGCCGAGCTGTAAAGCATAGGCCGCCAACTGCGCTTGTTCAAGCCCCAGGTCAAAGAAACGGTTCAGTAGCTCCAGCATGAAAGCGCCGTCTGCGGAACCGCCGCCCATACCTGCGCCCATCGGGATCTTTTTCAGTAACTGTATATTTACAGGACCTACTTTTCCGGGAAAATCCTTTTGCAGTAATTCCCAGGCCTTCCATACCAGGTTCTGCTGCGCATCCCCGGCTACTGCCAGTCCGTGTGTGCTGATGCTGCTTGTCGAAGCGGGAAGGACTTCCAGCGCGTCACAGATCTGCAGCGGGAAGAAAATGGTTTCCAGGTTATGATAGCCGTCGGCCCGCTTTTCAGTTATGAATAAACCGATATTGATTTTAGCATTGGGAAAGCAGATCATAAAAAGGACAGTTTTATTTTTTTGAATACGGCATATGCGTTGCCCGCAAATTTATACCTAAATTTGAATTCTTATCTAATACAATATATAATGGCATTCAGGGTATATACCAAAACAGGGGATAAAGGAACTACGGGCCTTATAGGCGGCACGCGTGTGGCCAAGGACAGTTTACGCATAGAAGCTTACGGAACGGTGGATGAATTGAACTCATTTTTGGGTTTGGGGACTGATCAGCTGGCCGACCCGGCGATCAATGAGTGGATACTGGAAATCCAGGACCGCCTGTTTACATTGGGCGCCAGCCTGGCGACCGACCCGGAAAAAGCGCCGAAGCAAAAACTGCCGGACCTGCATCCTGAAGATATCGAGTGGCTGGAGCAACGTATTGATGAGATGGACGACAAGCTGCCGGTGATGAAATCTTTCATCCTTCCCGGTGGTAGTGTAGCGGCGAGCACTTTCCACGTGGCGCGCTGTGTTTGCCGCAGGGCGGAGCGGCTTTGTGTGCACCTGGTCAACCAGGAAGAGTTTGTAGCCGAGGTGGTTTTAAAGTACCTCAACCGGCTTTCTGATTTCCTTTTTGTGCTGGCACGTTATATTGTCCAGCTGCAGGGCGCTAAAGAAATTCCCTGGCGTCCAAGAATTTAATTCGCTAAATTGGAATAGTTTTAAGTTAATGGTTCGATAATATTAAAAAATATAACTATTCGTATCTTCCATTTGTTGATTAATTGCTACATTTGCGCCACTCTTAAAAAAATTGTGTGGAATGTATAGAATACTTATTGCAGATGACCTGTATAGCATAAGAGTCGGCGTTAAAACTATAATTACAGAAGTGCTGGGGCCCGGGCACCATATCGTATCGGCCTCTGATTATGATGCCTTAAGGCAGGCATTGCATAGCGACAGGTATGACCTTATCGTCATTGACCTGCATATGCAGGGCATTAATGGCATATCAATGATCAAGACGATCCTTGATTGCCAGGCCGACCCAAGGATTGTAGTGATGACCAAGCTCAATAATGATTGCTTTTTTGAAACCTGTATGGGATTGAGCGAAGTGAAAGCTTTTATCAGTAAGCATACGAGTGAAGCCGAAATAAGAGCGGCCTTTGAAAACGCGGTGCAGGGCAGGCGTTTTGTGCCCGAGCTGCAGCAGCAGCAATTAGAGCAGCTGTACCTCTATAAAAAAGATCTTTTAAATCCCTTTGATGTACTCTCGGCCAGGGAGCAAAAGGTAACCCAATTATTGCTGAAAGGACTCGGTATCCTGGAGATCGGCAACGAGCTGGCCATATCTTCTTCAACGGCAAGTACTTATAAAAGCCGGATCTTTAAGAAACTGAATGTTTCTAATGTTATCGAATTAAACAAGCATGCAGATCAATTTGGTTTTATTACCAACGGATTTGAAGCAAATTAAGCCCCCAGGACCATCCAATACAGATGAAAATGCCCGTGTTGGATGGTCCTTTCTTTTCATCTTAATATTAAGATAATATACCCGTAACGATTCCTTTACATAGCTCTGATAGTTTTGCGACATAAAAATCAAATCAAACAAAAAGTTATGAAAAAGGCTTTCTTATTGCCAATTGCTGCATCTGCATTATTTCTTGCAAGCTGTGGAAAAGACAAAACAACAGACCCGGGTACTTCTACTGAGAATGTCATTGAAGGCGATATTACCGCTGATATGAAATTAACAGCGGATAAAAAATATATCCTGAAAGGTTTTGTATATGTGAAGGCAGGTGCTACATTGACAATCGAGCCAGGTACTGTTATCATGGGTGATAAACAGACCAAAGCTTCTTTGATCGTTGCCCGTGGGGGTAAAATTATGGCTGAAGGTACAGCGGATAAGCCGATCATCTTTACTTCTGAAGCTGCAGCCGGTGACAGACGCGAAGGCGACTGGGGTGGTGTGATCCTTTTAGGTAAAGCGCCGGTCAATCCAAATGGCGGTACTGAAGTAATCGAAGGCGGTATCCAGCCAACCGTTGCCGGTAAAGAGTCTGAGTACAATGAATATGGCGGTACAGATCCTGAAGATAACTCAGGTGTTTTAAAATATGTAAGAATTGAGTTCGCAGGTATCGCTTATTCTCCGGATAACGAGATCAACGGTCTGACTATGGGTGGCGTTGGCCGTGGTACCACCATCAGCCACGTTCAGGTATACCGTTCCGGTGATGACGCTTTTGAGTGGTTTGGCGGTACGGTTAACTGTGATCACTTAGTAGCTACTTACACATGGGATGATGATTTCGATACAGATTTCGGTTTCTCCGGTAAAGTACAGTTCGCTGTGGCTTCACGCGCTAAAACTATCGCTGACGTTTCCGGTTCTAACGGTTTCGAATCAGATAACGATGCGAACGGTTCTACCAATAGCCCTAAAACAAGCGCTATTTTCTCTAACGTTACTATAGTAGGTCCTGGTAAAGGAACTTCTTTAAGCGGTATCAATGCTAACTACCAGAATGGTGCGCAGATCCGTCGTAACTCTTCTATGTCCCTGGTTAACTCTATCATCTTAGGTTTCCCTACCGGTGTTTACATAGACGATACAAAAGGCGAGCCTACTTCTGCTAATATTACAGCGGGCACTTTGATGTTCAAAAATAACATCATCGCTGGTTGTACTAATGCTTATAAAGCTTCTAACAGTGCCTTTGATGTAGCGGATTGGTTTACTACCAATGGTAACAGCAAACACCCTAACGGTGATACGGTATTACTGGCTGATGCTTACAAATACTCTCCGGCTGTATCCAGTAGCGCAGGTGTTCCTAGCTTCCTGTTAAAATCAGGTTCTATGGCATTGACCGGTGCCAGCTTTACCGGCCTGACCGGTTTCCAAAGCGTAGCTTATGTAGGTGCATTTGACGGTACTAACGACTGGACCTCAAAATGGACTACCTGGGCGGCAGAAACAAATCAATACTAATTTATAATTTGGTTAGGTTATAAATGGGGTGCTCGGGGTTCATTTCCCGGGCACTTTCTTTTGCGCATAAGTAAAGCTTATTTTATTCAATGCTGAAATGGTGCCATGTTATGCCTTTTGTGTAATTTAGCGGTAATAAAAAGCAAAAAGTATGAAAGCGAATGGCAATACAGTGGAAGCCATCCTGGGCAACCTCCCGGAAGATAGGGCGGAGCCTTTTAATAAACTGCATGAGGTCATTATGGCCAACCTGCCGGAAGGATTTGAGGCCGCGATCAGTTATGGCGGTTTAGGTTATGTGGTGCCACATTCGCTGTATCCCGCGGGCTATCATTGCAAGCCGGTGGAGCCGCTGCCTTTTGCAGGCTTAGCTTCCCAAAAGAATTCCATTAACTTTTACCATATGGGTATTTATTCCGACCCGGCTTTGCTGGATTGGTTTGTGAATGAGTATCCTAAACATAGCAAGCGGAAGCTGGATATGGGTAAAAGCTGTATCCGGTTTAAGAAGTTTGACGAGATCCCTTATGAGCTTATGGGGGAATTGATGCGGAAGATGAGTGTTGCGGACTGGGTTGCTATTTATGAATCGAATTTGAAGAAGTAGCAGGAACAGTCGCTTTGGTATGGATTTTGTATTTTTGTTCAAAAAAAATTTTGCGGATAAGAAAAGTAGTTTTACCTTTGCAATCCAATCAAACGGAATGGCTCTGTAGCTCAATTGAATAGAGCATCTGACTACGGATCAGAAGGTTTCAGGTTTGAATCCTGACAGGGTCACCAAAAAGCAGTTACAGCAATGTAGCTGCTTTTTTTATGGGGTGTTTTACTTCATTTGAGGGTATTTTGATCTCAAAACTCTGCTTCTTTTACAGATATGTTACAGTAAATCTTAACCATTAAAAAAGTTACTGTAAAATTATGCTAACATTCAATCTGGAATTGGATTACAGGGCAAATAAAAAAGGAGAAAAACTACTTATGATTAGGCTTTCAAAAGGGGGAAATCATAAAAGAATTAGTACTGGAATCCACATTATGCCCAAAAATTGGGATAAAGCTAAAAAACAAGTCAAAAAATCCCATCCTTTAGCTCTTCAATTGAACAAAACAATATCAAATAGGATCACTGAGATAGAAGAGAAATATATTCTCTTATTAAAGGATGATACAGATTTTTCTCTTGATGAACTAATACACTTGTTTCAAAAACCTAAATCTCAAAATTTCTTTGAGTTTGCCTATAAATATAAACTTGAACCAATCAAATCAAGTAAAAAACTGGGAACTTACAGGAGATATGAAGCTGTATTGAATAAACTAAAAGAGTTTGCAGGGAAATCATTAACCTTAAATCAGGTAGATTATACCCTAATCAAGGAGTTTGAGCAGTTCCTAAGGGTAATTAAAGGGAACAGTATAGATACTGTTTCATCAAATCTCAGTGTCATTAGAACAATAATCAATGAAGCTGAAAAGCACAGCTTATTTACTAAAAAAAATCCCTTTAATAATGTAAGCCTTAAATACACCAATAATTCTAAAAACAAGCTTACCATTGAAGAACTAAAGAGATTTAGTACTGCAGAATTACCTGGTATAAAATCCCTTCATTTAGCAAGGGATTTTTTTATGGCTTGTTTTTATGCTGCAGGTACCAGAGCAGGAGATATGGTAACAATGAAATGGGAGCAAATAAAGGATGGAAGCCTGTGCTTTGCTCAAATAAAAACAGGAAAAGTAATGCAAATCCCAATTTTGAAAGATTTACAGCTCATTTTTGATAGGTTTGAAAAATCAACAGCTTACATCTTCCCATTTTTCAAATTGGGAGAGAAGGAAAATGAACAGACTATCAATAGTAAGATCACATATATCAATAAGTATATTAAAGAGGTGTGTAAATATGCAGGAATAGTAAAAAGGATCAGTAGTCACTGTGCCAGGCATACCTTTTCAGATATAAGCCTTTCCTTAAATCAAAATGACATTTTTGGATTAAGAGATGCTTTAGGGCATTCCTCTGTAAAAACTACAGAGGGGTATTTACAAAATAGGAACTATGGGCAAAGTAAGGTTTATTTGCAAAGTATAGAGAATTTGTTGAAATGAAAAAACTGCCCATTTTCATCTATTGGGCAGTTTTTAGTATTAGTTTATAATATCTCTGATGAAGTTTAATCCATTTTCAGATATTAAAAGATAAGAAGCTGTTTTTTTGCTACTAACTTGTTTTGTTCTCATTTGAAAGAACCCCTTGATTAAATATTCATCAAATGGAATGTTGATGTTAGCTTTATCACTCTTAAGTATGTTACATTCTCTTAGCTTCTTCAGTAATGTGTTTCTTCCTATATCCAAAAGTTCTGCAGCCTGTTTAATTGAGAATTGTATATCATCATCAACAAATCCATATATGCTATTAATACAGGGCTGTTGGTTTAAGATGTCTTTATCCCAAGTTTCAATATGAAGTTCAGGTACAAACCCTAAAACTTTTTTTAATTCACTTTCAACTATAGGTTGAATATCCACAATATTTTTAGAGAAAGTGGCAATTGAGTCATGAATTGTATATTTAGGTATGCTTGGAAATTTTGCATGAACATTTACTGCAATTTTGTGCAGAAAAATTTCAGATTCAAAGTTTTGAAGAGAGCATGCTAGAGAATTGTGATTATGTTCCTTTATGGTAAAAAATATTTCAAAAACATTTGGGAAGCAGCTTTGAAACAATTTTATAAATTTTCCTATTAATTTATTTTTGATTGATTTGTTTTTGGCAAATAGTGATATGAACATTACATTTTTTGCCTCCTTTCTTTGTTGAATTTTGGTAGTATTCTTATCAATCATCCCTTTTGCAATCATTATATCAACAAAATACTCATAGATTTTTCCCTCTTTTACTAATTTTTTGTATAATATCACATCTGGTTGATTTTCATTTTTTTGTATCAAATCCAACAACATAGTATAATGTGAATCTGGAATATTCTTTAATTCTCTATCATATATCTTAATTCTACTTTCCATGTTATTGATTTTATACAATTCAGAATCTAAAAATGTAATAGATAATAAGGGTTGTGAATTCTTTAAATCAATACTAGATAAGATCTGGCCTTTATAAGTAAGGATATTCCTGAGTTCTGATTTTAAATTAGTCAAGTTGGTATGTAATCTACCACTTGTACTATCTATGTGAAAATAATATTCTCCATCTGACAATTTATCTAAGTTGTACTTCCTTAAATTGTAATATAATGTAGGAAATTCAATATTGTTATTTTTTAAGTCATCAGTCAATAATAAGTTCAGAAAGTGCTCAGCCTTAACCTTATCAATTTTTAAATCTTTATTTAAAAAACCTTTTAGAAAGCCTAATTTTTCTTCTGCAATTATTGAGTAGCTCTTTTCTGCATCAATATCAGGGTACAATAACCTTAGATTGTCTGATGTCAATATTGGAGGCTTACTGCTCTTAAAATTCTTCTTTTCTTTTAGTTTTTTAACTAATGTGCCAGTTGTAACTAAGTAAGGTTTTAATTTGGTTCTGTAATGTTGGGTAAACCTGTAACCCTTGGAGTAACCTGAGTTTGTGAAGTTGCTATATGAGTTATCTGTTTCAATAATACCATTGTTTTCTAACCACTCAACTAATGGTTTATATAGATTACAATAATACTTCAAAATAGGACTATACAATCTTGTAAATCCTTGCATTGCTTCAATGTCCAAATCCTTTTTAGTAGCTATAGAAGAGTGGATGCTATCCACTATAACAGCTAGATAATCTTTGGCATTTGGAATATCAGTTGGATGATTTTCCAAAAGTAACTCTAAATCTAAATTTTCAGGAATGTAAACTTGGTGGGTAGGCCTATTCTTCTTACTACCTCTCTTTAATGTACCACTCACTACACCATTTTGTAGTACATCTTGCTGTTTTGTGTTGGAGTGTTTATGTATAGTTCCAACATTATTTGAATTCACTCACACAACAAGCTATCAGCCAGTTGATTATCTTCAAAATAGATAAATCTGTGAGTATTAAAAAGGCAATGGTCAAGGCTTCCTTTTTAATCCAATCTTCATACTCATTCCTTGACAATGGTATGTGTTTAAGCAAAGATAGACCAGCATTAAATAAGTAATGCCAGATTATTCAAAGATATTTTTCATTTATTAAAAATTACATTAATGCAATTAAAGCAAGCAAACAGAAAATCAGTTAAGCTGAGGCTTAACCTAGCTAGCCCAAGTGGATTTGGCAAAACTTACAGTGCCTTACTGTTGGCCTTTGGTATCACTAATGACTGGACTAAAATAGCAGTTATTGATACAGAAAATGATTCAGCTTCACTCTATGCTCATTTAGGAAATTTTCAAATCCTTTCCCTTGCTCCACCATTCACCACACAAAGGTATATAGAAGCTATACAGGCTTGTGAAAATGCTCATATGGAGGTAATAGTCATTGACAGCATTACCCATGTGTGGAAAGGGCAGGGAGGTCTATTAGAATATCAAAATTCATTGGGTGGGAGGTACCAGGATTGGGCTAGAGTTAGCCCTCTTTACCAATATTGGCTTAATGCAATCCTGCAAAGTAAATGCCATGTGATAACTACCAATAGAAAGAAGCAAGGTTACAATATGATTACAGAAAACAATAAAACAAAGGTGGAAAAAGCAGGTTTAGATGATGAGATTAGAGATGGCTATGATTATGAAGTTACAGTAGCCTTAGAAATCATTAATGCTAATCACCTAGCCAGGGCATCCAAAGACAGGACAGGTTTATTTATGGGTAAGCCTGAATTTGTCATTTCCTCTGAAACAGGAAAGCAGCTACTTCAATGGTGTAATGCAGGTACATCAGTAGAAGATGAGGTGAAATCACTCATTCAGTCAGCAAAAGATACTAATGAATTACTGGAGATTTTTAATCAGTACCCTAGCTGCCAAGCTATTTTGCAAGCTGAATTTGCTCAAAAAAGGCAAAGCTTAGAAGTAAGAAATACTATGCCAATATTTAATCCACAAAAAATCAATGCTAATGGAATACATAATAGATAGTACTAGAGAAAAGGGCTCAAAGAGAAATGAGGGAGTGGCAAATGAAGTTTTTATTCAAGCAAATACTCAGGATGTAGATTTAATCCAGCTCAAAGAACAATGCATCATCCCCAATTTTTCCAAAGACAATGAAACAACAATAAGTCACCAGGAATTCATAGAAGTAGTTCAGGAATCAATTGCTGCCTTATTTCCTAATGAAAGCATACAAGAGCCTGATATTAAAGTCAGTCACCAAATTAAAGGCAGAATACCAGAAGCCATAGGCAAGCCAGCAAAGGAATTACAGGAATTTGAAAAAACAATGTATTATGAAAGAATGGCTTTTACTATTAACCTGCCTACCATCAAAAATACCATCAATAATAATGACCTAAGCCTAAGTGTTGGTGGAGTAAGAGCCTATAACCAGGAGAATCTGTACAGCAAAAAGACAATGGAGAAATTTAAAGTCTTTATAGGTTTTTCAAACAGTGTATGCACTAATTTATGTATCAACACAGATGGTTATAAAGCAGAATTAAGAGCCAGTAGCCCCCAGCAATTAAAGAGTGAGATACTAGCTCTTTTTCAATCATATAAACCCCAGGAACATCTTACAGCATTACATAACCTGGGAGATTATGATTTGCCTGAAAGTAAGTTTGTGCAGTTTATTGGTAGAGCTAGGCTATACCAATACTTACCTAAGCAATTAAAACAGCAATTGCCAGTTCTGGAGCTTAATGATGGGCAGATAAGTGCAGTAGCAAAGGCATATTATGAAGATGAAAATTTCAGCAGCTTTGGCAATAGCAGCATCAATCTATGGAATTTATACAATCTTTTTACTGGCTCTGTTAAGAGCAGTTATATAGATACCTTCCTGGATAGAACTGTAAATGCACATCAATTGGCTAGTGGCTTTAAAAGAGCCTTAGAAGGAGATGCCACTTACCAGTGGTTTTTGGGTTAGAGAGAAAGGTGTTCCTAGATGATAGGGGCATCTTTTGTTTTTTATATTGCCAATATTTCATTTTAAGAATATCAAAATGTAAGATTGTGTATAATTTGTAAACTTTATAGAATACAATAATTTATATATTTTTGGATATACTTTATTAAAAGAAAATGTCTGAACTAAAACATTATGGTGAATTCATCCATGAGCTCACCAAAGAAGAAGTGGAGAGTTGGTGGAACTCAATAATAGAAGTTCCTGAGGAAGCCTTTACAAACCATTGGAAGTACAAGCTAAAAAAAGATGGAAAAGAGATTCCATTTAATTGGGCTATATATCAATTAGCCAATAGAAAAGGATGGCAATTGCAAGAAATAAAATCCAATTACTATAATAGAGCAAATTTCAGTCAAATGTTTGACTTTGATATTTCTGAAGATTTAAAAGCAGACAAGCCAGATTGGGATGCACTGTCTCAGTTATATAAAAGGATAAAAAATAAACCTTTATTTCAAGCCTATGTTAACTATGGAAATTACATTTTACAACAGTGTGATATTGATTCTTATAAATGTAGAATGGCTATCTCAAAGGGCCATGAGCCTATGGTTGTTCTAGGGATGAAAGCAGTGTATTGTTTTTCAATTTCAAATTCTGGAGAACTGGTGGCTTTTATTGTAAGCACTAAATATGCAAAGGAACTAAATCACCCTTTTAAACAGAAGGTTGATAATTTTAAGGGTGTAGACAAGATGAGTCTGCTTTATTTTAAGGTTGACAAATGGGAACAAATTCCTAAAGAAGTGTTTATTGAGCACTTAAAATATACCAAACTTCAATATGAATCCATAAAGAATAGTAGAAGAGTTACTTGGAATTCAGATGCCAAAACAACTAGCAATGCATTGAAGGTAGTTATGTTTAAAAATCTAAATGCTGAAACAACATTGCAAGATATTTCTCTCCAACAAGCACATGATAGCTTTATTTCTACATCTAATGTTGAGGAGTGGGAATGGTACAAGCAGCTAAAGAAATATAGTGAAGCCATGATTAAAATTCATTCAAGAGCTGAAGTCTTTGGATATTCAAGTTATGAAGAATTAAATACACATTTGAGAGAGCTAGTAAATAATCCAAATGAGGATTTCCTGCAAAGATATTTGTTTGAATCTAGTAATGGAATCTCAACTATAAGGCAGCAATTGATCACTCACAGTGCAAGAGTCAAAATAAGAAATTTAGTAGAAGCAAAATTCTCATTATTGAATGAAATTCTGAAGTCTAAGGACAAGCACTTTGTTTACAGGAAAGTAATGGAGCTAATTGGAGAGAATAAATATTCTATTGTTTATAGATTTTTGAGGGCAATATTTCCTTATCATTTTACTTCTATAGATGCTCCAGGTTGGTTCAAGCAACTTAATTTAAAACTGAGCAAAGATTACAACTTTAACCTTCATGAAAATAACCAAATTGATAGAAATTGGGAAATAATAGGCTCAGTAGTTTCTGAAGACATCTACAAAACACAAATTTTCTTTTGGAAATTGGTTAATGACACTTTAATACAAGAGCCTTCAAATGATGATACTGAATCTAGCTCAAATCAAAACAACAACACAATGGATTTAAATCAAATACTTTATGGTGCTCCAGGCACAGGTAAAACTTATGCCACAAAGAAAATTGCAGTAGAGATTATTGATGAAATGAAGTATGATGAAAATGATAGGGACACCATTCTTGAAAGGTACAATACATTAGTAAAATCCAGACAAATTGTTTTTACAACTTTTCATCAGAGCCTCAGTTATGAAGATTTCATTGAAGGGATAAAACCTGTATCCTTAGATGAAAATGTAATCTATGAGGTTAAAGATGGCATCTTTAAAGATTTATGCACTTTGGCTAAAAATGAAAAGAAAAATTATAGAACAGTAAGTAATGAAATTTATACACCACCCTTTGAAGATGCTTGGAATGCTTTAATTGAAAAAGTACAAAATAGTATTGAAAAAGAAGGGCAACTAAATCTTAAAACTAAATCTGGAGGAACAATTTATGTTACCTCTGTATCCAATCAAGGTAATTTGATTTTCAAACCTGTTGGAACAAAAACAAAAGATTATACAGTATCTTTTAATAGGGCAAAAAAGCTTTTTAAAGAACTTCCTAATTTTAGAGAGATCAAAAATATTGATAAAGAATTCAGAGAAGTAATTGGTGGTAGCAATTCTACTGCTTATTGGAGTGTACTGAATGAAATTTTTGATTGGAATAGTAAAAATAGCAGGATGGAAGTATTAGAGCATCCTCATAAAATAAATAAGTTTGTTATCATTATTGATGAAATTAATAGAGGTAATGTATCATCTATTTTTGGAGAATTGATTACTCTTATAGAGGAAGATAAGAGGCAAGGCATAGTAAATGAAATTGGAGAAACATTAGAACTTATTCTTCCTTATTCAAGAGATAAATTTTCAGTTCCAGATAATCTCTATATAATTGGTACTATGAATACTGCTGATAGAAGTGTAGAAGCTTTGGACACAGCATTAAGAAGAAGATTTTCATTTTTTGAAGTTAATCCTAATCCAAATATTATACCTAAGTATTCAAATATAGAAGGGATTGACCTTGTTGCTATACTTAAAACCATTAATGATAGAATAGAAATTTTAGCAGATAAAGACCATAAAATTGGACATTCTTATTTTTTAGGAATCAATACCATAGAGGATTTAAAAGATACATTCCAAAATGGCATTCTACCTCTATTAGCTGAATATTTTTATGGAGATTTTGGTAAAATTGGATTAGTTCTTGGCAATGAGTTTGTAAGAGCCAGTACTCAAAAAGCTACTTTAGCTAAAGACTTTAACTATGGAGATGATATAAGCCAGTTTACAGAAAAGAAGATTTTTGAATTAATAGAACCTGAATTTTGGACTTTAGAAAGCTTTACCTCTATCTATGAATAAAGCAGTAAAAATATTAAGAGTATTTGAACATACTAAGGTAAAGTATGATGATAATGGTGATTTTAAAAAAAGCCATTTTGATAACCTTGTTTTGTTTAATGAGCAACACAAGAACAAATACTTTACCATAATCCATAAGGGTATTTTGTTTAATAGTTATGTTGGGGTAATTCAATCAGGGAATTTGATACTTGAGATTCTACCCAAAGTAGATAATCAACCAGAAACAGACAATACAAAACTATTGTGGCAAGATATTTTGATAAGAATGCTAAAGGTGTGTAATTATTTAAAAGTTGACAATGTTTCAGAAGCTTCTTTGAAGAAAAGATATAACAGTTTGATGGATATTTATTTTGAAATGTTTATTTCAGAAGTTGAAAATCTAGTAAGGTCAGGACTAATAAAAAAGTATCAAAAAAATCAAAATAATTCTACAGCCCTAAAAGGTAAATTGTTGTTTTCAAAAAATATTCAAAAGAACCTTACTCATAAAGAAAGGTTCTTCTGTGAGTTTCAAGAATATAATAAAGACCATCTTATACATCAAATTCTGTTAAGGGCTTTAAGCATTTTAGATACTTTTCCTCACATAGGTTTTCAAGATAGAATCAATAGACTGTTATTGGTTTTCTCAGACTATAAACAAGTTAATATTGCAAGTAGCCATTTTGAAAGTATAGTTTATAATAGGAAAAACAAAGTGTATTCAAAGGCTATTGAAATAGCTAAGATGATTATTCTTAACTACTCTTCTAACCTAAATGGAGGAAAAACTTTAATGCTCACTTTACTTTTTGATATGAATAATTTGTGGGAAGAGTTTATTCACAAAATCCTACACAAACATAATTTTCAGAGCCTTTTAATTAATGCACAAAGTTCTAAAACATTTTGGGCTAACAAGACTATTAGACCAGATATTGTTATTGAAAAGGAGAGCAAAACTATTGTAGTAGATACTAAATGGAAAGTAATTCAAAATAATAATCCTTCAGATGATGATGTAAAGCAAATGTTTGCCTACAATTTAGTTTTTAAAGCAGAAAGGAGCTACCTGTTATATCCAAGAGTTAATCAAATGGATAGTGATTATGGAGAGTATACATATATTCACAAAGATTTAGGGGGTAATTGGTGTAAAACAATTTTTGTGGATGTAGTCCATAATAATGAGATGATTTCTTCTGAAGAAATAGCAAAAAGCATTTGGAGAAAAGTTGGTATGGAAAATTACAAACTGGGTTAATGCTTTGACTATTATCTAATTTTTAATTTAAATCTAATGCAAAATAATTGTATTGAGTGTAATTGCTATATTGGATTTGATGTGTATACTTATTCAATTTCTAATTTCAATTACCCATTCTGTAGAACCTGTCAAAAATGGTTTCAAAAAGCTACTTATAATTCTACCCCAGAAGCATTGAACCTATACTTTGAGTTAAGAAAAAGAAATGTACCTGCTGAATTGGAAAAATGGGATGGGTTTAAGACCATAGACATTGCTATTGTTGAGGCTAAGATAAATATTGAGATTGATGGAATGCAACACAGCTTCAATCCACAACAAGCAAGAGCTGACTTAATGAGAACATATTATTCATTCATGAAAGGTTATTACACAATAAGAATTCCCAATCAACTAGTTAGGTTTCATTTAGAAGAAACAGCAGATATGATTACAGATATTTTAAGTGAAGGTGCTAGAAAAAATAAATACTAATATCAATAAATGATACCACAACTAGAAGATAAATTCAAAAGAATTTTTTGGCATGAAATAGGACACTTTGTTGCCCATTTTTTTAATAAAGAGTACTTTGGAAATTTGGGAACAGAGATAATAGAGATAACTTACCATCCTGAGTATAATGATTTTACTGGAAGATTAAAGCCTAAGAAGCCATTGGGTCAAGAGCATTTAGAACCACCTTTAAAAGATTATACAAACTTTATAACAACAATAATCTATGGATGTTTATTCCAAAGCATTTTTACTAACAAAGAATTTGAATATTGTTTTGATTATAATAAGTCAAATACAAATGGTTATGATGATGCCAGTAAATTTTGGGATAATATGAGAAACTTGAAAGTGGATAAAGAATCAATTTATGAAATAGTTCTGGAGCATTTTAATATTGTAAAGGAATCAAACTGTCTTAACTTATTGTTTGATAGTAATATTAGTTCTTTGATTTTATCAAAAGGACAAAATAAGTATGAGATATTATTAGATCAATTGGAGCTGCATATAGTCCCTTTCTTAACTGAACTTAAAATGCTATATACTAACTTTTATAAAAAAATATATTCAGTAGTAAATGGGATTGAGTATTGCATCAAAACTGATTAGTTACATAATTTTTCTCTATGTATTATAATTCTATCTCAGTAATTTATAAATTAATTTTACATTTGTAATGTACTAACAGCAATACTGTAAATGGCATCTAGAAGTATCTTCAATAAACCTTTTGATGAGGGAACATTATCAAAATTAGAAATCTTTGAAAATTACTTCAGAGAATGGCTTCCTGTATTTGTTTCTCCCCAAAAAGTTTATTGGGAGAATATACAAATATTTGATTTTTTTTCAGGAGCAGGAAGAGACTGTAATAATGTGCAAGGAAGTCCTTTAATAATATTAAAGGTAATAAATGAATATGCCTCATTTATAAATAGTAAAAAACTTAAAGTTAGAATTGTTTTGAATGAATTAAATGTTGATTATCATGCAGCTTTATTGAAGAATATTCAAGAATTTGAGTTGGTAGCTAATGTAAATGTTGAAATTTTTAATTTGCCATTTGCTTTAGTCTTTGAGAATGAATTTTCTAAAATGGCAAATTCTGCTAACTTTTTATTTCTTGATCAAAATGGTATTAAGGAAATTACAAGTGATGTATTTAAGAGGATTACTTCTTTAAAAACCACAGATTTTTTGTTTTTTATTTCTTCATCATTCTTTAAAAGATTTTCTGATACACCAGAATTTTCTTCTTACTTTCCCTTTACCAGAGATGAAATAGTTAATACAGACTTTTATCATATACATAGAAAGGTATTGGGGTATTATAAATCTTTGATTCCAGTTGATAAAGCATATTACTTAGCTCCTTTTTCAATTAAAAAGATAAAGAATATTTATGGCTTAATCTTTGGAACAAATCATACTTTTGGTATTGAAAAATTTTTAAATGTAGCATGGAAATTAGATAAGCTGAGGGGAGAAGCAAATTATGATATAGATAATGAAAAAATTAGCACTAATGCTCCTTTTTTATTTGAGGAATTATCCAAGCCTACCAAAAGACAACTTTTTGAAGACAACTTTGAAAAGCTAATTATAAATGGAACTCTTAAATCAAATACTGAAGCTTATTCTTTTGCATTAAATGAGGGATTTCAGTTGAAAGATGCAAATCAAGTATTGAGAAAGCTAATCAAGAGCAAAAAAATATCATTAAACAGTAGCTTAATCAATGAGAAGCTACATAAATGTCTTTCAGAAAATATTGTAGTTTTGTAATATGGCTTCATCATCTATAGAGTGGACAGAAATGACTTGGAATCCAACAACAGGCTGTGATAAGCTTTCTGCTGGGTGTAAGTATTGTTATGCTGAAGTGATGGCTAAAAGGCTCTTAGCTATGGGCTTAGAGAAGTACAAAGATGGTTTCAACCTTGCTCTGCATGAAAATGCCCTTCATATTCCTTATGGATGGAAAACTCCTAAGATTGTTTTTGTAAACTCAATGAGTGATTTATTCCATAAAGACATTCCTTTAGATTTTATTAAAAAGGTTTTTGCTGTAATGAATGATAACCCACAGCATGTATTTCAGGTTTTGACTAAAAGGTCTGATGTGTTGCTAAAATACCATAAGGAATTAAGGTGGACTCATAATATATGGATGGGAGTATCTGTAGAAAATCAAAAAGTCTTGTCAAGAATTGATGATTTGAGTAAGACTAAGGCTAAAGTTAAGTTTCTATCTTGTGAACCATTGTTGGAAGCATTACCCAATATGAATCTTAAGAAAATTGATTGGGTAATTGTAGGAGGTGAGAGTGGGAGAAAACCCAGACCTATGCATCCTGATTGGGTATTAGATATTCAATATCAATGTACAAAAGCAGATGTTTCTTTCTTTTTTAAACAATGGGGTGGGACAAATAAAAAGAAAGCAGGCAATGAAATTGATGGAAAGACTTATTTTGAATTTCCTCCCCAATATGAACAACATTTAGAGCAGTTAGAATTATTGGGCTATTGATATTTAATACTAATTGAAAATATGTTAGAGAAGAACCAGACTGGTATTGCTTCAGAATATTATGTTGCAGGAGAATTATCAAGGTTAGGTTTTAATGTGTCTTTGACATTTGGAAATACTAAGAGTATTGATTTATTAGTAGAGAAAGATGATAAAACTGTGGCAATTCAGGTTAAAGGTATTCAAAGAACTAAGTCTATTTGTTGGAACATTGATAAAAGCAAAGTCAAGAAGAACATTATATATATTCTTGTAAATCTTCATTCTGATGTAATTTCAGCTAAGCCAGAATTTTTTATTTTAACATCAAATGAAGTATTAGATTTATTTAAAGATACTCCTAAACAAGGTATGAATAGGGCTTATCTAGATTATAAATCTCTACTCAATAACTTTAAATATCAAAACAATTGGAAAAAACTTGAAGCAGTTATCAATTATTGATTTTTTCTAATTTTTTTACACATTGAAGCATTCAAGAAAGTAATCTTCCCTCAAAAAGACCCCCACCCATTTTTAGGTTTAAAGATACCCCAGTAGGATGTCTTAAAACCTAATTTTTTACACCCAAAAATTAAATTCAAATGGTAAGAGTAACAAATTATGAGAGCAGAACTACTCAGGAGGGAAAACAGTTTTTTGTTCTAGTTCTTCAAGGAGAGGTAGAACTTGTTCAAAGTTCAGAAACAGGAAAAATGTATGCTACAGTTAAGAAAGCAAATTTGCCATGCACTTTTGATGAACTAACTTGTCAAGCCCTTATAGGTAAGGAATTAGCAGGCTCAATTGAAAAGGTGGATTGTGAGCCTTATGAATATATAAATCCCCAAACAGGAGAAGTAATTCTTTTATCACATAGGCAGGAGTATGTGCCTGAAAAGTCAAAGAGCAGTAAAGAGATAGTTCAATAGTAAAACAATTGTTCTAAAATACTGCTGTCCAGTTTTTATCTGTGCCTATATATGAGGATGGATAAAAACTGGACATATTTTTATTTTAAATAATGTAAAAATGGTGTACACAAGTGTGTTGTTATGTAGACAAGTCTATTTTGCCTGAATTTTCAGAGCTTCATAAAAAGGGAGATAATATTAAATAGCCATTATTTAAAATAGTTCATTTCTAAATGAAGCTATTTCTTTAGCTATTCAGGCTCAGAGTAATCAATATTCATCAGTTCTGGAATTGTAACCCCTAATTCATTAGCTACTTTAATTAAAGTAGTAAACCTGGGATTAACTCTACCAGATTCTAGCCTACTCATATTGCTTCTGTCATATCCTAAAGCATAAGCCAGGTCAACCTGCTTAATATTCTTCTGTTCTCTTATTTCTTTTATTTTCTGCCCTAATCTCCAAAGTATCTCAGTTTCATTCATTGTGTTGTCATTTTTGACACACAAAATCAAATTTTGCTTACTTTTGATGCTATCATATTTGATAACATTATAAAATCATACTTATGAAGTATCTCTTTACCTCTCTTTTGCTGTTCATAACTTTATCATTTTCTTTCAGCCAAAATACAATTACAGGAGCTCAGAAAATAGATGAAACTAAGGAAGACTTAAACAAAATAGATGATCTAAAATCCCCATTTTCTATGACTCAGGAAGAAATAGATGAAAAACAGAGAGGTATTGTAGACCCTTTGGATATTACAGATGTAGGTGGTGGTTCTGGTGAGACAGTTTCATTTCCTGAAAAATATAGGGAAATGGCTAATGAGTATAACTTAAGTCCCTTTACTCCACCTAGCCAGGAAGAATTAGATAAAATGCTGCTTATCTACAGGTTAAAAAAATATAGTAAATGGGCAATAATTCCTATCCTGATTTTAGTGGTTTATTACTTAAGGAGCAGTAAAAAGAATAAAGACAGGCAATCTGAAGCTTTACACCTAAAAGAGAGGTATAAAGAACTTATTAGAGCATTTGATGAGTATGATTTGTATAATAAACCTATTGTGCTGATAGATGAATTAAATATGTTCAAAATGGCTTGGGTAGGGCAAACTATAAAATCAGATTTTTGGCTCAATGAGGTTAATAGAACACTCATAGCTAAATATACCCTAGAGTACAATACAGAAAACCTTTTTAAAAAGGGTGTAAGGGTAGAAGAACTGCCAGTTATAAATCAGGAACTAAATTGGAAGTTTGACATTGATAAAATGGGGCAAATTCAGATGTATAGTATTATTTCAACTGACCTGAAAGCTAAAATGGACAAAGTATAATAACCTATTTAATATCACTTATAAAACAGGCTACTTCTAAAAAGGAGTAGCTTATTTTTTTAATCAATTTTCATGGACAAATTTCTACACATCAAATTGAATACCTATATAGAAGTATTTAAGGACAGCATTACATTTATTGATACTAAAGGTGGGGCTGAATTGTATATGCTTAAAGACTTGGCAAAAAGAAAGCTATTTGGCTATGCTATTTATTCCATCAAGTTGTACTTCCATCAGTACTTAGTAAGTGTAAGCTATTCATTTGAAGCAAGTCTGGATGAATACCCAGATTTAATGGATTGTATCAGCTTGGCCCTTAGACAAAAACCACAAATAATAGTAGAGCAAGGTATTAGCTTTTTCAAGTGGGATAATCAATTGGAAGCACTTTATTGTTTCCCAGATTTTGAGAATAATAAAATACTACTGTATCATACATTGAAGGAGTATGATATAATTGTGTGAAATAGCTCTATACTATGTTGTTGGATTTGACACATTTTTGGAGTTATGCTGTATTTTCTTTGCTAAGGGCTGATTACCCTTAGACTTATTTTGAGAAGGTTTCTCCACAATCAAAAACCACTGAAAATAACTATAAAGCTTTATCAAAATCAACACTGTTACAGATATGTTACAGAAGCAAGTATCAAACCCTTACAGAAATGAAATTTCAAAACTTAAAACCCTTTACTGTATTGGGTTTTGTAGAGTTCAGAAGGTTTCAGGTTTGAATCCTGACGGGGTCACAAAAAGCAGTTACAGCAATGTAGCTGCTTTTTTTATGGACCTGTCTTCTGGCATTTCCTGCGCGCAGGCAGCCGCATTTTTTAAATATATTGCATAGGATATCAAATTAACGCCAAAGTCAAAACACCTCAAGATGTTCGGATTATTCAGTAAAAAACAACCACAGCCTACCGTAACCAGTGAAGATAAAGTTTGGATAGAAGAAAGTTTGTCGTGGTTCCTGGAAGCATTTGGCCTGGAGCGTTTGCAAGCAAGGCCATTTATTGCACCTACCTTTGAGAACTTTCCTTATAATGAGCTTAATGATAGCCGGCAATTTCAACAGTTATTTGAGCAACTGTGTGTGTATTTTGATGTAGCTCCTGATGACATCGCGGTTAGTTTTTTTGATGATATTCAATCGGAAGAATGGACTAGCGTTCCGGTATACAGTAATGCGGCCGAACCAGCCGGGCTTTATACCCAGGTGTATACCTCATCGGGACAAAGATTCCATATTGAGTTGGCCAAGTCCAACCTGAACCACCCGGAATTGCTGGTTGCTGTGCTTGCTCATGAGCTGGCCCATGTAAAGTTGCTCGGAGGTAACTATCTCCACCCGGACAATGATGATATGGAGCAGATGACTGACCTGGCAACTATTTTCTTTGGTTTCGGCATTTTTATGGCTAATAGCGTGCATACGCAAGGTCGTTACTGGACGAGTCGTGTCGGGTATTTGCCGAGCCAGATCATCAGCTATATGAATGCATTGATCTGTTACATAACAGAGACCGATGTGCATAGTTATCTTGGATTATTAAATAGTAATACAATTGACCTTTTTAAAAAAGATTATGAGTTCCTGTCGCTTACCGGAGACACTACATTGACCCCGGAGAAGCTGCTGGAACACGATCAGACCTTTCAGCACTTTGCAAAGATCCAGCAACATCTCGATCATAGAAACTATGAACAGGTGATTGCAGAAAGCGAAGCACTGCTCAGGCATCTGCCCGGCGATATAGGTGCCTATAATAGCTGGGGTTATGCTCTGCTGGTGCAAAAAAAATACAGCGAAGCAATCCATCAATTTACAAAGGCAATTGAGCTTAATCCTTATTGGGAATATCCTTATAATAACCGGGGCTATTGTCTTTTGCAGTTAGAGGATCTTGAAAATGGATTTGCAGATATTACACAATCTATGGAGCTCAACCAGCATAATGCATACGCCTGGAGAAACCTGGGCGCCTATTATTCAAAAACAGGGATGCCGGAAAAGGCATTGGAATATTTAGAGCAGGCAGAGAAAATGGACCCGAAAACAGAAATGATCAATTTTTATCTGGGGCAGGTGCACTTGAAGCTGGGCAATACAGAACAGGCACAGCACTATCTGGCAAAATCAAAAGAATTGCAGGAAGATAATGATGCAACAATAGAATAATTTTTATCCCTCATCACTTGTACTTCTCACTTTTCACTTCTCACTTCTTATTTTTCACTTTTCACATCCCACTATTCTCTATTCATTTTTCACTCTACGCATCACCCATCACTTATAATTTTCACCTTTTCACCTTTCACTTTTTACTTTTCACTTTTCACTCACCACTCGTCACTCACCACTTATCCCCCATCACTCATATGAACTACCTTTTTACCTCCGAAAGGCTTGGTTTTAGGGCCTGGCAAGCTGCAGATATTGACGCGATGCAAGAGATTAATTCCGATGCGCGCGTGATGGAATTTTTTCCAGATTTACTCACTAAAGCGCAAACGATCGAATTTATCGAACGGATGAACCGGCAGCTGGCCGAGAAAGGTTTTTGCTATTTTGCGGTTGATGTATTGGCAACGAAAGAATTTATTGGTTTTACCGGTCTTTCTGCACAGCACTACCCGGCCGACTTTACGCCTTGTATTGATATAGGCTGGCGCTTGAAAAGTGGTGTATGGAACCAGGGCTTTGCTACGGAAGGGGCTAAAAGATGCCTGGAGTATGCATTTGAACAATTAAGTATTAAAGAAGTGTATGCCATTGCGCCTAAGATCAATCTTAAATCGGAGCGAATCATGCAAAAGATAGGAATGGTGAAACAATATGAATTTGAACACCCGCAGCTGGTGAATGAGGAGCGCTTGAGGACATTTGTGTTGTATAAAACGGTTCATTAACTTTTGTTCACAATTATTTCATTCAGTTTTTAAGCTTGCCTTAATTTTTACAATGCTCTGAATGTAAGGAGCTAACAGATAAAAAATAATGATAGTATTACTATCGAGTTAAGTTGTTTTACTATTTTAAGAAAAAGTAAAGCAATTTTTAAAAAAAAGTATATGAAATTTGTATCATTAATAAGATAATATGCAGGTTTTACTGACTTTTAATATTAATGCGCACCTCTATCTGCGGGACCCGGAGCGGAGTGAGATCGGGAAGTCAATCATCAAACAGTCTATTGAGCTGATCTATGATATAGGTTTTGAACAATTTACATTCAAGAAACTGGCTCAAAAGATCGGCTCTACAGAGGCTACCATTTACCGCTACTTCTCTTCCAAGCATAAACTGCTTACCTATATTCTTAACTGGTACTGGTGCTATCTTGAATTTATTGCCAAAATGCACCTGCAGCAGGTAGATGATCCGCGGGAACAGCTGCAGCTTGTGCTTGAAATCATCACCCATAACGACAACAACCGCTCCCGGATAAAGGACTATAACCTGGAACAGCTGCACAGTATCGTTATCTCGGAAAGCAGCAAATCCTACCTGGTCAAAGAAGTTGATGCCATTAACCGGGAAATGGTATTCGGCCCGCTGAAAAGCTTTTGCCAGTTTATGGCTACTATCATTGCTACAATAGACCCGGAATATAAATACCCCAAATCACTGGCCAGTACTTTGCTGGAAACGGCGCATGATCAGCAATATTTTAGTGAACATTTGCCTAATCTAACCGATAACAAAGCAGGCCAGGCGCACAAACAGTATGTGCTGGCCTATATTCAGCAACTGGCATTTTCAGTTTTAAACCCCAACAACTATGGCAAAAGAGCAAGACTACACTAAAAGTAACCGGACTTTATTTAAGTACATTACCAAGGAAAAGAAAGATGTGGCTGCCATCTATTTTTACGCCATACTCAACGGACTGGTGATGCTTAGTATTCCATTAGGTATACAGGCCATCGTAAGCTTTGTTATGGGCGCTACTATGGTCACTTCCTTGTACATCCTGATCGGCTTCGTGGTCCTGGGCACCTTTATGGCAGGTTTTTTCCGTATAAAAGTGATGCAGATCATTGAAAAAATCCAGCAAAAAATATTTGTGGAATATGCTCTGGCATTTGCTGAAAAGCTGCCTAAGGTTAACCTGTCAGCCACCAGGCAATACTATCTCCCTGAACTGGTCAACCGGTTTTTCGACACGCAAAACCTGCAGAAAGGTATATCCAAACTATTGCTGGAAATACCTACGGCACTTATACAGATCGTGTTCGGTATATTGTTACTGTCATTTTATCATCCCTGGTTCCTGATATTCGGAGCTGTAGTAGTTGTTATTGTCGCCGCTATTTTCCGGTTTACAATGAGCTCAGGCATACAATCCAGCCTGGAAGAAAGCGCGTACAAATATGAAGTCGCCTCCTGGCTGGAAGATGTGGCTGCAGCGATTAAAACCTTTAAAGTAAATTCCCGTACCGAACTGCATACCCTGGGCGCTGATGAACGGGTGCTGCATTACCTGGATTCCCGTACTTCCCATTTTAAGGTGCTGGTGTTCCAGTACAAGACGATTGTTGCCTTTAAGGTAATCATCACATTGATTATGCTGGCTATAGGCACCTACCTGTTGGTTAATCAGAAATTGAATATCGGGGCATTTGTGGCTACAGAAATTGTCGTATTGAGTATTATGACGGCTGTAGAGAAGCTGATTAAAAGCCTGGAAAGTTATTACGACGTAATCACTTCTTTGTCCAAGTTGAATAGCGTGACGCAACTCGGGGAAGAAGATAATGGTGATATTATCCTGGAACAACATGGGAAAGGAGTGGAACTGGTTTTTGATGACGTGGCATTTGCTTTCAATGATAACATGGTGGTGCTGGAAAATATGGATTTTGCGCTCCCGGCTAATACAATTACTCAGTTGTCCGGCAGCCTGGGTACAGGGAAATCCCTTTTGTTAAACTTAATCGCAGGATTCTATCAGCCGGTTGCCGGTTCTATCCTGTTCGATAAGGTACCGCTGAAAAATATTGATAAATCTGTCCTCCGCGATGAGGTGGGCTTGTATATGGATGATATGGCCATTATTAAAGGTACGCTACAGGAAAATATAATCCTGGGCCGTAAAGATGTCAGTCCGGAAGATATCATGGCACTTGCCGAGCAGATAGGGATCCGCAATTTTTCCAGCCAGTTTACTAATGGTCTCTACACGGAAATCAGCGAAACCAGTACAGAACTTTCTTTTAGCGCCCGCAAAAAAATACTGCTGCTCCGTGCCCTGTTAGGCCCTAAGCGCCTGCTCTTACTGGAAGACCCGCTGGATGGTATGGATGAAGCATTCCAGTATAATATGCTCCGGTATTTAAAAACCATTAAGTCACACACAACTATTATTGTTGTATCGGACCACCCTGAACTGGCGCGTATTGCCGATCAGCGACTCCAGATCAAAGACGGAACAGTACATACTCTTTAACCTTATATGATTGAAAAGCATGCAAGCAAAATCTTTTGATAAAATCTACCAGATCCATAAGAATTCCAAAGTGAAACAATGGTTTTACATTTTCATGGGATTATGTGTGATCATATTGCTCTTACCCTGGACACAGAATATTAAGGTGCAGGGAACGGTAAATGCCCTGTACCAGGAACAGCGGCCGCAACAGCTCAATTCCCCGATCCCCGGAAGGATCATGAAATGGTATGTTAAAAACGGGGATTATGTAAATAAAGGCGATACTATTCTACAGCTTACGGAAGTGAAAGAAGATTACCTCGACCCCCGCCTGGTGGAGCGTACCCAGCAACAGGTGGCAGCTAAAAAGGGACTCCGGGATTACTATGAAGCTAAGGTTGGTACTACAGATAACCAGTTGCAGGCGTTGGCCGCAGCTAGAGATTTAAAGCTTAACCAGCTGAAAATTAAGATCAGCCAGCTGAACAATAAATTAGCCGGGGAAGAAGCAGAGCTGGCTGCAGCGACCAATGAGCTGCGGTTGAGCGAAGATCAGTACTCCCGCCAAAAAAAAATGTATGAAGACGGTCTGGTATCGCTCACACAATTCCAGCAACGTAGTGTAGCCTATCAAAATGCGCAAGCCAAAAAAACTTCAGTAGAAAATAAACTGGCGCAAACACAGCAGGAAATAGTAGCCGTGGGGATAGAGCAAAATGCAACGATACAGGACTACATGGAAAAGCTGAGTAAGACGGAAGGAGAACGCTTCCAGAGCATGGGGCAGGTGGAAAGCAGTACCGGTGATATTGCTAAACTGGAAAACCAGGTGGCCAATTACCAGGCCAGGCAGGGACTCTACTATGTACTTGCTTCACAGGATGGGCAAATCACACAGTTAAATAAAGCAGGTATTGGCGAGATTCTGAAAGAAACAGAAAGCATTGGTACTATCGTACCCAAACAAGTGCAATATGCAGTAGAGATTTATATCAAGCCGATGGACCTGCCGCTGGTAAAGCCCGGGCAGAAAGTGATGTGTGTATTTGACGGGTTCCCGGCGATAGTATTCTCCGGCTGGCCGAATAGCAGTTACGGGATTTTTGCCGGTAAAGTTATCGCTGTTGAAAACAATATCAACGCTAACGGACTGTTTAAGGCCTTGGTGGTAGAAGATAGTACGGCTAAGGCCTGGCCACCCCAGATAAGGATAGGTGGCGGAGTGCAGGGTATTGCCATTCTGAATGATGTGCCGATCTGGTATGAATTGTGGCGTAATATTAATGGTTTTCCCCCCGATTACTATACTGTAAAAACTGATAAACCGAACAATGAAAAGTAGTAATATTTATATCTTTATAGCGCTGCTGTTATGGGTCTGCCCGGCCTCGGCCCGGGAAGACACGTTAAGCCTCTCGCACCAGGAGTTCTTGTCCATCGTAAAGCGTTACCATCCGCTGGCCTTCCGGTATCAGCTCCAAAATGAACTGGCAGAGGCTGAAGTACAGCGTGCCCGGGGGAATTTTGACCCGGTGCTGGACGCCAAGGGTGGCGCCAAAACTATTGATGGCACTGATTATTACCGGCAGACTAATGCGGGGATCAATATTCCGACCTGGTATGGTATAGAGCTGAATGGCGGGTACAATTATATTGATGGAGAGCGACTGAATAACAGCGATACTCGCGGTGGGCTTTATCAGTTCGGGCTAACCCTTCCTTTAGCCAAAAACCTT
The DNA here is from genome assembly GCA_016786705.1 of Taibaiella sp. Classification (GTDB taxonomy): domain Bacteria; phylum Bacteroidota; class Bacteroidia; order Chitinophagales; family Chitinophagaceae; genus Edaphocola. The sequence continues at coordinate 169,163 of JAEUVV010000006.1, read as the reverse complement.
ATTTATGATAAACGCCGGGCCTTGCTGGACCAGGCAAAATATGCAGTAAGCATGACTGCTGCAGAACAACGCCTGCTGACGAATGATTTATTGCTTGAAGCAGATAATACCTATTGGCAGTGGGTGATGCGGTATGAGATCTTACAGTTACAACTTGATGCGGTAGTGGTTAGCCGGGAGCGGCTAATATTGACCCGGAAATCTTATGAGTATGGCGAGCGGGCAGCGATTGATACCACAGAAGCGCTATCCCAGCTGCAAAGCTTTGAGCTGAAAGCCAATGAAGCTTACCTGCAATTCATAAGAGCTACACAGGAATTATCTTTATTTTTGTGGCGTGAAGGCCGGCAGCCATATGATATTGCAGGTGGACTGGTACCTGCAGACCGTATCGCAGACCCTGAAGCTTATGACAACTATCCGCAATTGTTGGAGCAAATAAGCACCCAACCATTCCGGCAGCACAATGCATTAATGTATTATTCCGAAAAGCAAAATATCCTGGAGAGCGAGCGCAGGCTGAAACGGCAAAGTTTTTTACCTAAGCTGGATTTTACTTATAATTTTTTCAATAAAGAAACTTACCGGCCCGAATATTTCCCACTTTTTACGAATAATTATCAATATGCATTAAAGCTGGAGATACCTCTTTTGCTCCGGCAGGCAAGGGCCGACTACCGAATGACTAAGGTAAAGATTGAGCAAAATGAATTAGATGCCCTGGTCAAGGAAATGGAGCTGAATACTAAACTTAATACTTACCGGAACGAGGTGCAGAATTACCGTACTCAGATTGATATAGCGGTGCAAAATATCAATAATTACCAGCGTTTGTTGCAGGCGGAGAGTTCCCGGTATGCAAATGGAGAGAGCTCTTTATTCCTGATCAACAGCCGGGAAAATAAATTAATAGAGTCCCGGGAGAAGATGCTGGAATTACGATGGAAGTTCCTGAAGGGTTATAATGCGCTTAAGTGGATGAAGGAGAATTTTGAAGATCGCTGATGAATTAATGCATTTAGAGCTAAAGCAATAAGGATTTTGCTATTCCTTTTTCCCCTACTTTTGAACCTGCACACCACCAGCAATAACAAAGCATATGAAAACCCCGCAGGCACACACCCGGCAATACCTCATCAGCATAGCGGCCATCTTACTCGTGTCCGCTATCTGCTTTTACTTTAAAGCCGAGCTCAACTACCGCGCGGCAGCCCTGGCACTGCTCCTCACCGTCTCCGTAGTAGCCATGCTTTTCGACATACTGCCGGTATTGATCTCCGCCCTGCTCAGCGCCTTTATCTGGAACTACTGCTTCATCCCGCCCTTGTTCACGCTCGACATCAGCAACACCGAGGACCTGCTCATGTTCCTGTCCTACTTCTTCGTAGCCTTGCTGAATTCTGTCCTTACTTTCAAAATCCGCCAGGCCGAAAAGAAAGCCCGCGATAAAGAAGAAAAAGAAAACACGATCAAACTCTACAATACCCTGCTCAACTCTTTATCACATGAGCTCAGGACACCTATAGCCACTATATTGGGCACCGTAGATACGCTAAAAGACAATAAAGACAAGCTCAGCCAGCCCCAGCAGCTCGACCTGCTCAATGATATCGACATCGCCGGTATGCGCCTCAACCGGCAGGTAGAAAATATCCTCAATATGAGCCGCCTCGAAAGTGGTATGCTGCAAGCCAAGAGGGACTGGTGCGATATGAACGAACTGGTGAATAATGCCCTGCAAAAAATTGAGGCCACACAGCATACCTTTATTTTTAAAGAAACCGAACCCCTGCCCTTGTTCAAGCTTGACATTGGCTTTACCGAACAGATCCTGCTGAACCTCTTACACAACGCGGTGCATTATACCCCTGCCGGCAGCCAGGTAGAGATCATCGTCCGGCATGAGGCCGAAGCCTGTATGATCAGCATCAGCGATAATGGTAAAGGCATTCCCGAAGCAGAAATCTCTTTGCTCTTTGATAAATTCTACCGCCTGCCGCATAGCAAGACCGGGGGCAGCGGCCTGGGCTTATCCATCGTCAAAGGTTTTGCCGAAGCCCAGAACGGTTCCGTACATTTGAGCAATAATTCAAGCGGCGGCGCTACCTTTACCGTAATGATTCCTGCGGAAACCACTTACTTAAACAACCTGAAGCATGAATAAAAGTACCATCCTGGTGATTGATGATGAGCCACAGATCAGGAAACTGCTGGAGATAAGCCTGGAAAGTAACGGCTACCAGGTGCAGCAGGCAGAAACCGGCAAGCAGAGCCTGGCTATGGCAGCTAACCACCCGCCCGACCTGATCCTGCTGGACCTGGGCCTGCCCGATACCAGCGGCCATGAACTTTTAAAAACTTTACGGGAATGGTACAATAAATCCATTATCATCCTCTCGGTACAAAATACCGAGCATGATATCGTCACCGCATTGGACAATGGCGCTACGGACTACCTCAGCAAACCTTTCCGCACCGCCGAACTGCTGGCCAGGATTCGTGCCGCTATGCGCCGCAACCAGCTGATCGATAACCATGATACGGTACAGGCCATAGGCGACCTGGAAATTGATCTTACTGCCCGGACGCTGAAGAAGAATGGCGAAATTGTAAAACTGACTTCTACAGAATACAGCCTGATGGCCCTATTCTTCAAGCATGAAGGCAGCGTGCTGACCCACCAGTTTATTCTTAAAGAAATCTGGGGCGTGGGCTACCAGGCCGAGACCCAATACCTGCGGGTGTTCGTAGGCACCCTGCGTAAGAAAATAGAAGAGCAGCCCAATAAGCCCCAACATATTATTACAGAAAGCGGTGTGGGCTACAGGTTCTGCTAATGAGCGCTTTATAGGCAAAAACAACCTTTGGTTGCCTGAAAACAACTATAAGTAGCGCCGGAACAACTATAAGTAGCGGTATTTATTTGGCAGTAGCTGATGCATAAGGCCAACTTTGTGGTACCAAAAAATAGAAGCATATGATACTACATCCCAAATCGATCGGTAATAAAATTTCCGAAGCAAGAAAGAAAAATAACCTTTCGCAGGCAGAGCTTGCGCAACAGGTTTCCATTAGTCCCCAGGCTGTCGGTAAATGGGAGCGCGGCGAATCAATGCCCGACCTGTCTACCCTGAACCAGCTCGCCGGGATTCTTGGGGTGGACCTCAATTACTTTTCCGACAGTTTCCGGGCGACTGAACCGGGAGCCGCAAACCATGAAATACCGGAGGGTCAAAATACAAGAGAAACGGATAATTTTGAAATGAACTGGAACATGTCGCAGGGCAATTGGGTCGATGCAGATTTTTCCGGTTTGAAAAACCTGAAAGAAAAGTTTAGCGCTTCCAATATGAAAGATTGTAAATTTATAGATTCGGACCTTTCAGGACTTATGCTCGCTAAAAATAATATTGAACGCTGTGATTTTTCGGCTTCAAATATCTGCAAAAGTAAAATACAGGCCTCTAATCTTTTAAATAATCAATTCAATAATTGCTCCTTTGTAACAACCGAATTATTAAAAAATAATATTGGCGAATGCGACTTTTCCGGGGCAGACTTTTCGGGAGCCACGATAACCGATGGGTACTTTGAACGAAATAAACTCCAGGGCACTTTATGGAAGTTTACCACCTTCAGGAATACGGGTATCAGCGATGTGGTATTTGAAGGCAATATAGAAAATTGTCACTTTGAAAACTGTGCTTTTTATGGCGTTAAATTTCAAAATGCCACTATCTTAAACAGTTTCTTTAAGTATAACCGGAAATTCAAAAAGGTACAATTTATAGATTGCAGGGTGGATAAAATAACTTACGCGTTTTTGAAAAGCAATGAAGCAGACCTGAGCGGTGTTACCCTGATCCCGGAGTAAAAGTGCCGGGAAAACTATGCAGAAGAAGACATAAAGCCTGGCCTTTATGTCTTCTTTATATTTTCTTTATATCCTGCAGCGCTATTTTTATAAGCTCTTGATGAAATCAAAAACAACTTTGTAGCATAATATTTTGATTAAAGATGCAAGGAAATTCATCCGCTACAAATCAACACCAATCATTGCACGGGGCCGCAAAGGTCACCTTTGCTTCCTTAATTGTCGCGCTCGGTATTATCTATGGCGACATCGGCACCAGCCCGCTTTACACCTTTAAGGCCATCATCGGCGAGCGGCAGATCTCTGAACTTTTAGTACTGGGCGGCGTTTCCTGCGTCTTCTGGACCCTGGTGCTGCAAACCACGATTAAATACGTTTGGTTGACGCTTAAAGCGGATAACCAGGGTGAGGGGGGTATTTTCTCCCTTTACTCATTAGTACGGCGCTATGGCAAAAGACTGGCCATTCCTACCATGATCGGTGCGGCCGCATTGCTGGCCGATGGGATGATTACCCCTGCGATATCTGTAACCTCGGCGATTGAAGGGCTGGAAATGATCGACGGTGTCGGGCATATACCTGTTGTCCCGATCGTGATCGGCGTGATCTCGCTCATATTTTTTGTACAAAGATTCGGTACGCATACCGTAGGTAAAGCCTTTGGGCCCATCATGGCCTTGTGGTTCCTGGTTCTGCTGCTGATCGGCCTGAGCCAGGTCCTGCAGTCACCTGGTGTGATCAGGGCGCTGAACCCCTATTATGCCTACGAGTTATTGACGCATTATCCCAAAGGCTTCTGGATCCTGGGCGCGGTATTTTTATGTACTACCGGTGCCGAGGCTTTGTATTCCGATCTCGGGCACTGTGGCCGGGCCAATATCCGGATCACCTGGGCCTTTGTGAAAGTATGCCTTATCGTGAACTACCTGGGCCAGGCGGCCTGGTTGTTGAATAGCGGTGGCACGCTTTTGGAAGGCCGTAACCCGTTTTTTGAGATGATGCCGGAATGGTTTTTGATACCGGGCATCTTAATTGCCACACTGGCGGCGATCGTCGCTTCACAGGCTCTCATCAGCGGCTCTTTTACACTTATTAATGAAGCCATCAACCTCAACTTCTGGCAGCGGGTCGGTGTGAAACAGCCGTCTGAAACCAAAGGCCAGATCTATATTCCCAGTGTCAATAATTTACTCTGGATCGGTTGTGTCTTAGTGATCCTGTATTTCCAGAGCTCTTCCAAAATGGAAGCCGCCTATGGCCTGGCCATTACCCTGGCCATGATGACCACTACGATTCTCTTATCCTATTTTATGCTGTATAAATTAAAGTGGAATAAACTGCTTGTTTATACTTTCCTGCTGGTATTCGCGCTGATCGAGATCTCATTTTTCGTGGCCAATGTTATTAAATTCCGGGAAGGGGGCTATATCACGGTGTTTGGCGGCGGTATCTTTTTCATCGTGATGTATATTACTTATTTTGGGCGCAAGATCAATAATCGGTATACCAAGTTTGAAGACCTGGGTAAACACGCCCATCAATTGGCGACCCTAAGCAATGATACGGAGATTCCTAAATTCGCTACCCACCTGATTTACCTGACCAAAGCCGACCGGCGCGACCAGATCGAAGCAAGGGTGATCAAATCCATATTCGATAAAAAGCCTAAGCGGGCTGATGTATACTGGTTCTTCCACATCAACCGGACCAATCATCCCTACACGCTGGACTATGAAGTGACTGAGCTGGTAGATGATAAAGTGATCAAGATTGTGTTGAATATCGGTTTCCGTATTCAACCTAAAACAGAGCTATACTTTGAAAAAATCATAGATGACCTGATCGCTGATCAGGAACTAAACCTACACCTTAAAAATAATGGGAGTACGAGATATAACCCGGCTATTGATTTCAAATTCATCATTATGGAAAAATACCTTTCGGTGGATAATGAATTTGCAATAAAAGAAGGTATGATCTTAAAGTCTTATTTCTTCCTCAAAAAACTAGCCCAAAAAGATGAAGACGCCTTCGGCCTGGATAAGAATGATGTATTGATCGAGCATATACCTTTAGTTTACCAGCCGGTGAAAGGCTTCAGCTTAAAACGTAAAGTTAACCAGCATTAATGCCTTGCGGAATGAATAAGGTAAAGAAAGTGTTGATCATAGATGATGAAGAAAAGCTAAGGACATTACTGGCAAGGATCATCAGCCTGGAAGGGTTTGAGGTGCTGCAGGCTCCTGATGCTAAATCCGGGCTGAAACATTTGGGACAATCCGATATTGATGTGGTGCTGTGTGATGTGAAGCTGCCGGATGCCAGTGGGGTAGCACTTTCAAAGACGATCAAGGAAAGATTCCCGGCAATTGAGATCATCTTGCTTACGGCTTATGGAAATATCCCGGATGGGGTACAGGCTATAAAAAACGGGGCCTTTGATTATATTACTAAAGGAGATGACAATAACCGCATCATTCCGCTGCTCTACAAAGCAATAGAAAAGGCAGACCGGTCCAAAAGCCTGCTGGAATTGGCGAAGAATGCAGGAAGTAAGCCTTCTTTTGATCGTATTATCGGGCGTTCTAATGCTATTTTACAGGCAGTAGCGCTTGCAAAAAAGGTAGCACAGGCAGATACGGCTGTACTTTTGACCGGTGAAACCGGTACGGGGAAAGAAGTTTTTGCACAAGCGATCCACCAGGAAAGCAGCCGCAGGCAACAGCATTTCGTTGCTATTAATTGCGCGGCATTCAGCAAAGATCTTTTAGAGAGTGAAATGTTCGGGCACAAATCCGGTGCATTTACCGGTGCGCTAAAAGACCAGAAAGGCCTGTTTGAAGAAGCGGACCATGGTACTATATTCCTGGACGAGATAGGTGAAATGGCCCTGGAGCTCCAGGCAAAACTGCTGCGGGTAATAGAATCCGGGGAGTTTATAAAAGTTGGGGAAACCAAGCCCACGAAGGTAAATGTACGTATTATAGCGGCTACTAACCGGGACCTGAAAGAAGAAATAATACAAGGCCATTTTCGTGAAGACTTGTTTTACCGTATTTCCGTTTTCCAGATCGAGCTGCCCGCATTAAGGGAAAGGACAACGGACATAGAATTACTGGCCCTGCATTTTATACAACACTTTGCTTGCAAAATGAATAAACCCGTCAAGGCAATACAACCGGATTGCCTGAAGGCATTGATGCAGCATACCTGGAATGGCAATATCCGGGAGTTAAAGAATGTAATAGAACGGGCTATGGTCCTGTCCGGGGAGGATAGTTTATCGGTAGCCGACCTGCCCGTAGCGCTCCAGGTAAACGCTACCGCCCAAACGGGTAAACAACTTTCTGCTTTCTCCCTGCAAAGTGTAGAAAAGCTGCATATTCTTAAGATCCTGAACCATACCCAGGGTAACAAGGCCGAAGCAGCCCGGCTCCTGGAAATCGGTATCGCGACTTTATACAGGAAAATAGAGGAATATAAGATCCAGTGATCTGCTATTCCGTTTTGATAAAGAGCCTATCATTTTGATAGGCTTTTTGTTTGCTTGAAATGTACTTTGTGTTTTTAATATATTGGTAATCAATTTTTTAGAAAGTATTTATTTGAGCTGGCATAGGATTGGCTATTCCTATAGCAAACAAAAGACATCATAAATGAACCAGAATGAAGCCGTAGTGGTGGTATGCACGGCACTACCTGAAGTCACCGCAGCAATTACAAATGAAGGGGCCAGAAATAATCCTTTTGCCCTGGTCCGTATCATCACGGTATATACGCGTAAAATGGCAGCACAGCATGATGAATTGATGCTGGAAAAATGTTTGCAACTGGTCGATAGGATTTATACCAGGGGAGCGCGGACTATTAAAAACGCGATAGAAAATATATTCATCTTTTCGCTGGACAATATCCTCTATCCCTGTAGCGCCGGGGAAAGGTCAAGGACCTTCAGTAAAGTGCCCCTAACCCTTTACTCCAGCTATGTAAACCAGGTATACAAATCAGGTATTTAAGTCCATCTAAAAAATAAATATTATGCTTACAATTATACTACTGCTCGCCGGCCTTCTTTGCTTCTGGCTTTTTTACAAATCCATTCGCTTCTTTGAAGAAATATGATATTCCTAAAAACACATTTAACTTACCACTTCTCACATTTCACTTTTCACTTATTACACACATAAATAAGAAAAAATGGCCGCATTATTTATCCTGGCAATCTTTGTGTTCGCCTACATCGTTTACGTATTGCTGAAGCCTGAAAAATTTTAGGCTGCATCAAAAGGGACTATGCTACTTCTTGTTCACCGCTTAATTCCTGCAAAATGAAATCTAATAATATTTTAAATGATATAAAAGTGGTGGCGAGGGTTGTGTGCATCTTCCTGCTCGTCTTTGGCCTGTTCAATCTTATGGTATGGCTTTTTCAATTAATTTTTAACGTATAAAAAATGAATACAGAACTTTTTGGCATCATCGTAGTGTTTCTGGGAACCATTGTTTTAGCCCTTCCTTTCGGAAAGTACATAGCGAAGGTTTACGGGGGTGAAAAAACGCTGCTCGACCCGATTTTAAACCCTATAGAAAAAGTATGCTATAAAATAAGCGGCATCAACCCCGCTAAAGAAATGAACTGGAAGGAACATATGGTAGCAATGCTTACCATTAACCTGGTCTGGTTTCTTTTAGGAATGCTCCTTTTAATGACCCAGCAATGGCTGCCGCTCAACCCGGATGGCAACCCTAACATGAGCCCGGACCTTGCTTTTAACACGACGATCTCTTTCGTGGTAAACTGTAACCTGCAGCACTATTCCGGGGAGACCGGCGTGAGCTATCTGGCACAGCTATGGCTCATGTTCCTGCAGTTTGTAAGTGCCGGTACGGGCCTGGCAGCGGCAGCCGTTTTATTTAAAGCGTTTAAAGCTAAAACTACGGCACAGTTAGGCAACTTCTATAACTTTTTACTCAAGTCCTGCACCCGTATCCTGCTGCCCCTTTCAATTATTGTGGCCCTGGTACTGGCCTTCAATGGTACGCCAATGACTTTCCAGGGAAAAGACCAGGTTACCTCCCTGCAGGGCGATACCATGCAGGTGAGCAGAGGCCCCGCTGCCGGTTTTATCGCTATCAAGCACTTGGGTACTAATGGCGGTGGTTTCTTTGGTGCCAACTCTGCCCACCCTTTTGAGAATCCTAATTATGGCACTAATATGTTGGAACTGTCGGCACAGTTGATCGTTCCCCTGGCCATGATCTTCGCCTTTGGCTATTTCATCCGGAGAAAGAAGTTGTCACTAATGATTTTCGGGGTAATGACAGTTGGCTTCTTGTTGCTGGCCATTCCAAATATCAATATGGAAATGAATGGTAACCCGGCGATAGCCGCGATGGGTATTGATAACACATCGGGGGCCATGGAAGGGAAAGAAGTCCGGTTTGGCGCGGCGGTGTCCGGTTTTTGGAGTATCGTTACTACGGTAATTTCTACGGGCTCGGTCAATGCCATGCACGACAGTACGATGCCTTTATCCGGTATGAACGAGTTGCTGGCCATGATGGTGAACGCGTTTTATGGCGGTTGTGGTGTAGGGCTGCTCAACTTCTTCATCTTTATTATCCTGGCGGTTTTCATCAGCGGACTGATGGTAGGACGTACCCCGGAATTTATGGGTAAAAAGATTGAAGCAAAAGAAATGAAAATCGCGATGATCATCGCATTGCTGCACCCCTTCCTGATATTAGCGGGTACTGCATTAGCTACTGCATTCCCGGCACAGGGCGCGGCTACTCTGAATAACCCGGGCTTTCATGGATTTAGTGAAATACTGTACGAGTACACTTCATCTGCCGCTAATAATGGCAGTGGGTTTGAAGGCCTTGGCGATAACAATCTATGGTGTAATATTACAACGGGTTTTGTATTAATCCTAGGTAGATTCCTACCCATCATAGGACCGGTAGCTATAGCGGGGCTATTGGCAGAAAAACAATACATTCCCGAGAGCAACGGTACCTTAAAAACCGATACTGGCACATTCGGGCTGATGGTCTTTGCAGTGATCGTTATCATAGCGGCATTGGCTTTCTTCCCGGCATTGACTTTAGGGCCAATCGCAGAATACTTTTCAATGTAGGTTAGTGTGAGGTAAAATGTAAAAAGGTGATAGTGAAAAGCAAATGAAAGATGAATGGAGAGCCTAAAATGTGAATAGTAGAATGTGAGTTGTTTTCCTTTTTCCTTTTTCCTTCTCACTTCTTGCCTCTCACATTTCACTTCTCACATTTCACTTCTCACATTTCACTTCTCACATTTCACTTCTCACTTCTCACCTTTCACCTCTCACTAATCAATACTCAAATTTCACTTTCAATTTTTTTAATCAGGCCATAAATCATTTTCCCGATGGTATCCATTTCTTCAATCAGTAAAGTAGCTTGTTCATCAGATATAAATTCCAGATCACGGCTCAATAAGATGAGCGCATCCAATTCTGTCAGTGAGCCTAATGCAACATGCAAAAAATGGATGAACTCTTTTTCGCCTTTTCTGGCTGCACCTTCCGCGATGTTTACGGGAACAGAAACTGCTGCCCGGCGAATTTGGGATATAAGGCCAAACTTTTCTTCAGGAGGGTAAGTATTGGTGAGCTCATAGAGTGTTTTGACAAGTCTGAAGCTGTCGATCCAGGCATTTAGTTTTTGGTGTGGTTTCATTAAGAAATGTTTTATTAAAAATAAACATTTAATAATTTATATATAATGATTTTCTGCCCTTTTCACAACATTTCATCTAAAAACTTTTACTAATCACACCTCACATTTCACTTATCACTAAAAACATCTTACTTCTCACTTCTTACTTCTTACTTCTTACTTCTTACTTCTCACTTCTTACTTCTCACCCATCAATCACTAATCAATAAAAAATGAAAACAAATAATCAATCCTTATTCCAAAAAGAGCTGATGAAAGAAGCGCTACGGCAATCCTTTGTTAAGCTCAATCCCAAGCTAATGTTTCGAAACCCGGTAATGTTCACCGTAGAGATCGGGACCGCCGTAATGCTCATTGTATCATTGTGGACGCTAAGCGGGTCAAAGGTCCAGGGAAGTTTCGCCTATAATTTTACAGTATTTCTTATCCTCCTGCTTACCCTCCTCTTTGCCAATTTTGCAGAAGCGATTGCAGAAGCAAGAGGGAAAGCGCAAGCGGACAGTTTAAGAAAAACAAGAGAAGAAACCCCGGCCCGCTTAGTAAACGGGCAAACCATTTCTTCTGCGCAGCTCACAAAAGGAGATGTCTTCATTTGCGAGGCTGGCGATATTATAGCCACAGACGGTGAAATTATAGAAGGACTGGCCACTATTGACGAAAGTGCCATTACAGGTGAATCGGCGCCTGTAATACGTGAAGCCGGGGGCGATAAGAGCTCTGTGACCGGGGGCACAAAAGTGCTTTCCGACAAAATAAAAGTAAGCGTTACGGCCGAGCCCGGTGAAAGCTTCCTCGATAAAATGATCGCTTTGGTGGAGGGAGCCTCCAGGCAGAAAACCCCCAACGAGATCGCTTTGACCATCCTGCTTGCCGGCTTTACTTTAGTATTCATTATCGTGACGGTAACCTTAAAGCCATTCGCCGACTACGCCAATACGCCTATTACAATCGCTTCATTCATCGCTTTGTTTGTATGCCTGATACCTACCACTATCGGCGGTTTACTTTCTGCCATTGGTATTGCCGGTATGGACCGCGCCCTGCGTGCCAATGTGATTACCAAAAGTGGTAAAGCGGTGGAAACTGCCGGTGATATTGATGTGCTGCTTTTAGATAAGACCGGGACCATTACAATCGGCAACAGGAAAGCGACCCGGTTTTATCCCGCACCTGGCATAGAGGAGCAGCAACTGGTCAAAGCAGCGGTATTAAGTTCCATGAGTGATGATACTCCGGAAGGTAAATCAATCATTGAGCTGGCAGGGATTAATCCTTTGAGCTACCAGCTGATCGCACCCCGCTTTATACAATTTTCGGCAGAAACAAGAAGTTCCGGAATCGATTTCGGGCAGACCCGGATACGTAAAGGGGCTACTGATGCGATTAAAAATATTGTCGAAAAGGCAGGCCGGGTTTTCCCCCGGGAAGTCGAAGATCAAGTAAAAGAAATTGCAGGCAATGGGGGCACGCCTTTAGTGGTTGCGGAAAACGAACAGGCTTTAGGGGTAATAGAGCTACAGGACATTATCAAGCCAGGGATCCGGGAGCGTTTTGAACGCTTGCGCAAAATGGGTATTAAAACCGTTATGGTTACCGGCGATAACCCGCTTACCGCGAAATTCATTGCTGAAAAGGCAGGGGTGGATGATTTTATAGCCGAGGCTAAACCGGAAGATAAAATGAACTACATAAAAAAAGAGCAATCCGAAGGCAGGCTTGTGGCGATGATGGGCGACGGGACGAATGATGCGCCGGCCCTGGCCCAGGCCGATGTAGGAGTAGCGATGAATAGCGGTACACAGGCGGCAAAGGAAGCCGGTAACATGGTAGACCTGGATAATGACCCTACCAAATTGATCGAAGTGGTGGAGATCGGGAAGCAATTACTCATGACCAGGGGAACATTAACCACATTCAGTATTGCGAATGATGTGGCGAAATATTTCGCGATCATCCCGGCACTATTTATAACCGCCATCCCGGCTTTGCAAAGCCTGAACATCATGCAGCTGGCCAGCCCGCAAAGCGCGATACTATCCGCTGTGATCTTTAACGCGATCGTGATCCCTTTCCTTATCCCGCTAGCGTTAAAAGGAGTTGCCTATAAACCCATAGGGGCTTCAGCCTTGTTACGCCGGAATCTTTTTATCTATGGACTTGGGGGCATTGTAGTGCCGTTCGTTGGTATTAAGCTCATAGATGTCATCGTGTCTTTGTTTATTTAAAAAATCAATAAAAATGAAAAACCATATATTACCTGCAGTCAAACTTACAGTATTAGCTATCCTGCTTTTTGCAGTGATCTATCCCCTTGTGGTATGGAGTATGGCACTCTTTGCGCCCAATAATGGTAACGGAGAAATTATAGTACACAAGGGACGAAAATATTACAGCAATATCGGCCAGTCTTTCACAGAAGATAAGTATTTTTGGTCGCGTCCTTCTGCTGTAGCTTATAATGCCGCCGGTTCCGGAGGGAGTAATAAAGGTCCTTCAAACGCGGAATACCTTAAGGAAGTCCAGGCGCGTATTGATACCTTCCAGGTCCATAATCCCGCTATTTCAAAAGCCGAAATCCCGGTTGACCTGGTCACCGCGAGTGGCAGCGGCCTTGATCCCCATATTTCTGTAGCTGCGGCAAAAGTACAGGTGAAGCGCATCTCGGCCGTCAGGAATATAGACGTAGCAGGTTTAGAGCGGCTAATCGCCGATCATACAGAAAAACCATTAGCAGGTTTATTCGGCCCCGAAAAAATAAATGTATTAAAACTGAATATCGCATTGGATAAAATGAGCGAAAAATAGCAGGGCAGCGTATAAATCCCCCCTCTCACTTTTACTCATCACTTTTCACTTCTTACTTTTCACTCATCATTTATCACTCATCTCAACAATGAAACACATAATTATATCAGCTTTGTTATTAAGTAACTCTAGTCCTTTATGGGCACAGGAAGATACGGTAACTGCCCACAGGCAGTCATTAACCATCAGTGGCTATGCCGAGGCCTACTACCAGTATGATGGCAACAGGCCGCTTGCTAATCAACGCCCGGGCTTTGTTTACAGCCATAACAGGAACAACGAGGTCAATTTAAACCTTGCTTACCTGAAAGCCAGTTATACGACCGCTAAAGTGCGTGCTAATGTTGCACTTGCGGTCGGCACTTATATGAATGCCAACTATGCGGCGGAGCCGGATGTGCTGAAGCTAGTCTATGAAGGTAATGCCGGACTTAAAATAGCTAAAAAGCATGACCTCTGGATTGATGCAGGGATTTTCGCTTCGCATCTCGGGTTTGAAAGCGCGGTGGGAAAAGATAACTGGACCCTAACGCGCAGCCTGTTTGCCGACAATTCGCCCTATTTTGAAACAGGCGCTAAAATTTCTTATACATCGCCCGGCGGTAAATGGTTTTTGAGCGGCTTATTATTAAATGGCTGGCAGCGCATACAGCGATTACCGGGCAACAGTACGCCCGCTTTCGGCCATCAACTGACTTACCGGCCTAATGCGCGACTAACCCTGAACAGCGGCTCTTTTATTGGTAATGATAAGGCGGACAGCCTAGGGCAAATGCGGTATTTCCATAACCTCTATGCTATTTACCAGGTCAATAAAAAAATAGGGCTTACGGCCGGGTTTGATATCGGCGCAGAGCAAAAAGAAAAAGGCAGTAATAAGTACAATACCTGGTACACCCCGGTTTTGATCATAAAATATAACGCGAGCGATAAATTTAGCCTTACAGCCAGGGGAGAATATTACCAGGATAAAGCAGGTGTGATTATCGCAACCGGGAGCCGGAACGGGTTCAAAACTTTCGGCTATTCTTTAAATGCGGATTATGCCATTATGCCCAATCTGGTATGGCGTACAGAACTTAAAAACCTGAGCAGCAAAGACCCCATTTTTGTAAATCGCAACGAAACTTTCAAAACAAACAGCTTTTCTGTTATTACGGCATTGGCGGTTAGTTTTTAGCAGCGATAAATTTTAAACCCTGCTAACGCTTACCCGAAAGGGTTTAAACCTGTTGCATTATGAATGAAGGAAAAAGAACCGCAGAAGATTTCCTGGCCCTGATCAAAGGATCGAGGAGGGGGAAATTTAAGCTATACATTGGCATGAGCGCCGGTGTAGGCAAGACCTACCGCATGTTGCGGGAAGCCCATGACCTGTTACGCAATGGCATTGATATTAAGATCGCCTATGTCGAAACGCACAACCGCATGGAAACAGCTGCATTACTAGATGGATTACCGCTTATTCCAAGACGAAAATTGTTTTACAAAGGCAAGGAGCTGGAAGAGCTGGATGTACCTGCAGTGATAAGCCTTCGCCCGGAAGTGGTCGTGATCGACGAGCTGGCGCATACCAATATTGAAGGTAGTAAAAATGAGAAGCGCTGGCAGGATGTACTGGATATTTTAGACGCGGGCATCAATGTTATTTCCGCGGTTAATATCCAGCATATCGAGAGCCTGAACGACGCGATTAAAAATATTACCGGGATAACAGTACAGGAAAGGATCCCGGACAGCATGGTAGACCAGGCAGATGAAGTCGTAAATATAGACCTGACTGCCGATGAATTGATCGGGAGACTAAAGGAGGGCAAGATTTACCCGCCGGACAAGATAGCTACTGCTTTAAGTAACTTTTTCCAAAGCGACCATATTTTGCAGCTTCGGGAACTGGCGCTTAAAGAAGTGGCTTCCCAGGTAAACAGGAAAGTGGAAACGGAAGTTGTAAGGTCCAATAGCCTGAAGCACGAGCGTTTCCTGGCTTGCATCAGCAGTAATGAACAGGCTGCAAAAGCGGTCATTAAAAAAACAGCCCGGCTCGCTAATTATTATCATAGTAAGTGGTATGTATTATATGTACAAACGCCACATGAAAACGCGGATAAAATAGCTTTAAAAAAACAAAGACATCTGATAAATAATTATAAATTAGCTACCGAACTGGGGGCAGAAGTGATTAAAATAGCAAATGCCTCTGTAGCGAAAACAATTATACAGCAAGTAAAAGATAAGAGAATAACGACAGTCTGTATGGGAAGGCCAAAGCTAACAGTATGGAACATGATCCGGAATAATTCTATTTTTAATACCTTGCTGAAAAAGCTGGCAATGGATCATGTAGACCTGGTCATATTGAGCTGATCAGTAATTATATTTCACATTTCACATTTCACTTATCACATTTTACTTTTTACTTTTTACTCATTACCATCCACTCTCACTATTATTTAAGAAGCAATGAAAATAAAAACAAAACTCATATCCGGGGTCGGCTTATTGTTTGTCTTTATTCTTTTACTGGCAGCGATGAGTATTTTTTATGTAAACGCTTTAAAGCGGGATACGAATAATATCCTGGTGGCCAACTACAATACCTTAGAATACTCCCGGAACATGCTGCTCGCTCTGGAACAGATACCGGAAGATAGCAAAGCGCTGGCTGACTTTGACAAAAACCTCGCGCGCCAAAAAGTAAATGTTACGGAAATAGGAGAGGAGGAAGCTACTGCCCAGATCATTGATCATTTCAATGCGCTGAAATTAAACCCGGAGGACGGGCACTTAGCCCCGGCAATCCGTAAAGATATCGCCGAATTGATGCGCTTGAATATGGAGGCTATTGAGCGCAAAAGCAGTATAGCTGCCGCTACCGCGAATAGTGCTATTTTCTGGATTCCCGTGACCGGCGCGGTATGTTTTATTATCGCGTTTATATTATTGGTCAATCTTCCGGGCAATATAGCTAATCCTATAAAAGAACTGACCGCCAGCATTAAGCAAATAGCCGGCCAGAATTATAAAGAGCGCGTACATTTTGAAAGCCATAGCGAATTTGGCGAACTGGCCCAATCATTCAATACAATGGCGGAAAAACTGGAAGAGTACTCTGAAAGTAAGCTGGATAAAATTCTCAAAGGTAAAAAACGTATAGAAGCGCTTATTAATAATATGCACGACCCGGTGATCGGGCTTGATGAAGCCAGGAAAGTATTGTTTGCTAATGATGAAGCACTAAAAATAGCCGGCCTCAGTACGGAAAATTTAATTGGAAAGCAGATACAGGATATTGCGGTGACTAATGACCTGGTCCGCGATTTGATAAAAGATTTAATCAATCCGGGCTTAAAAGAAAAGACCATTGAACCGGTTAAGATTTTTGCGGACAATAAAGAAAGCTATTTCGAAAAGGAAATTATTGATATCAATATTTTGCCTACCGGGGAGCAGGCGGCGCAATTGATAGGGCATGTGATCATGCTGCGGAATATCACTCCTTTTAAAGAGCTGGACCTGGCAAAGACTAATTTTATAGGAACCGTTTCACACGAGTTTAAGACACCAATAGCCGCTATAAAGATGAGCTTGCAGTTATTGGAAAACGAGCAGGTGGGCCCCTTAAATACAGAACAACAACAGCTCCTGGAAAGTATCCGGGAAGATACGGGACGCCTCCTGAAAATAACAGGCGAGCTACTTAACCTGGCTCAGGTAGAGAGCGGTAATATTCAGCTGGCAGTTAAAGCTGCCGCGCCGGAAGAAATGGTTCAGTATGCCATACAGGCGACTAAAACACAGGCAGAACGTAAACAGGTGAAAATTGAAACCGATTATGCCGATCATCTGCCTATGGTACAGGCGGACAGCGAAAAAACAACCTGGGTGCTGGTGAACCTGGTAACTAATGCCATTCGTTATTCGTATGAAAACGCGGTAGTTTCAATAAGGGTATTCCAGGAGCAGGATAAAGTGAAATTCCAGGTTAAAGATACCGGTACCGGTATTGATGAAAAATATAAACACAAAATTTTCGACCGCTATTTCAGAGTTCCGGGAACACAAAAAGAAGGTACCGGTTTAGGCTTGTCGATCAGTAAAGAATTTATTGAAGCCCAGGGCGGGGATATAAGTGTAGAGAGTGCATTAGGCAGCGGCAGTACCTTCTCATTTACCCTGAATGTAGCGGAGCGGTAATCATAATCGAATCCCGCTCCGGCTTTAAACGCGTAACAGCCCGATAGGGCCTATAAATCCTAAAGAGCTGTTACGCTTCAAGTTGCTTTATGAAATTTTCAATATCGTGGCGCCAGAAGTAAGTTCTTTTTACTTCCGTTTGACCCGGTTCCCGGTAAAACAATTCAAAGGCGGACATATTGCCATTGCCTACTTTTTCGATCTTCACTACTTCTTTGCCCAGCGCGCGTAGCCTTTTTTTGAGCGCCAGCAGTTCATCATTTACTGAAGTAAAATCCATAATGTTCTTTATAAAAATACGATATCAAAATGCTTTAAGCTTTTATATTGAGCTGTTTCAATTGTTGGAACAGCTCCTGCCCGAAATGCTCCAGGGAAGGGTCTCGGGCACCCATCAGCAGCAGGACACAATCATCCGTAAAATGTGGCCCCATTGCTGCTAAAAGATCTTTACGGTCTTCTGTAAAATAAGCGTTTATACCGGAAGCTTTCAGGTCATTGATAATATCGTTGGCCGAAATATCTTTAGTAGTCGTACCCCCCGCATAATAGATTTCGCTCATCCAGATCTCATCTCCGGGCCTTAAGCTCTTCACGATCTCTTCTACCAGCTCTGTCCTTATGAAACGGGTTGGGGCATAGCCATGCGGCTGAAACCAGGCGATCAGTTTATCGGCAACCGGTTTGCAGGCATTAATACTGGCCGCGATCTTGGCCGGGTTGTGGGCATAATCATCAATAACCGTAATGCCGTTTACCTTTCCCAGTAATTGGTGCCTGCGGTAAATGCCCGGGTAGGAAGCTAATGCTTTTGCGCAGTCTTCGAGTTTAATGTCCAGCAATTGTGCTACGGCGATACAGGCTAAAGCGTTTTCCATGTTATGTGCACCGATCGTTGGTATAGTAAAAGGTACGCCTGCTACTTTAAAATAAATATTAAAACCCTCCTGGCTGAAATCAGTACCCTCAATAGCGCTGCCATTGCCGAAATCCTTTTGTGGAGTCACACTAAATGCCTGTGCCAGCGGATGGGATCGGTTGACCATAAAATGTTCCTGGGTATTACTTCTGAATGTATTAAAGATTACGTCCAGTTCTGAAAGCTCTTTATGGTCTTTATCAATATTGAGTAAAATACCGATAGCCGGTTTATAGTTGACGAGGGAACCGTCGCTTTCATCCGCTTCGATGATCAGCCAGTCGCTTTTACCCACATGACAGTTACCGATTTTTCCCTGGCGGATCAGGCTCACAATACCGGCCCCGGTAATCAGGGAAGCATCTACGCCACAATTGCTTAACAAATGAAAAAGCATGGCCGCGGTCGTACTCTTGCCGCTGGTACCGGCAACCGCGATCGTTTTCTTTTCGGCACAGATCTGGGCTAAAAGCTGCGAGCGGGTTATGATGGGAATATTCAGCGCCCGGGCTTTGGCCACTTCTACGTTAGTGGACTCAATCGCGGTGCTTACTACCAGTACCTCATCCGTTTCGGAGAGATGCGCTTCTTTTTGATCATAGCAAGTAATGCCTTCTGCGGTCAACTGCCGGCGGGTATGCTCATTTTCATCTGTATTAAACAAGCGGTCGCTGCCGGAAACCTGCTTGCCGGACCCGCTTAAATATTGCGCGATAGCACTCATGCCCGCCCCGGCCACGCCGGCAAAAAAGAATTTATGTTGCTGTAAAACCTGTGGTACCATGTCAGAATTTGTTTTACAAAAGTATCAAATTCCATTCTTTTAAAATTGCTTTACTTTTGTAGCAAAGCAGCGATTATGACAGATGAGCATTTTATGAAGCAAGCCCTTGTACAGGCCAGAAGAGCCCTTGAAGAAGGAGAAATCCCTATTGGTGCTGTTGTGGTGATGAACGAAAGGATCGTAAGCCGGGGGTATAACCAGACCGAAATGCTGAATGACTGTACGGCCCATGCCGAAATGATCGCACTGACGGCGGCTTTTAATGAACTAGGGGCCAAGTACCTGCCCGATGCTACTTTATATGTGACCGTAGAGCCCTGCCTTATGTGCTGTGGCGCGCTTTACTGGTCCAAGATCGGGAGAGTAGTTTTTGGCGGTACGGATGAAAAAAACGGTTACAAGCATGTGGTGGGGGAGCAATACGGTTTCCACCCCAAAACAAAAATCAGCCACGGCATTCTTGCGGATGAATGCACGCAGCTGATGAAAGATTTTTTTAAATCAAAAAGGGGCTGATCAGGACAAAGCCTCAATCAATTGACCGATATTAAGCGTTGACTGCGTTCCTTCGGCCATGTTCTTTAAAGTAATGACCCCATTGGCCAGTTCATCAGAACCTATAATGGCCACGAAAGGAACATTGCGCTTATTGGCATACTTCATTTGTTTGTCAAACTTGGCTTTCTCCGGGTAGAGGTCCGCCGGGATGCCCGTATCTCTTAAAGCGCTTAAATAGTGCAAAGCCTGGGTGGTAGCCGCTTCATCCATCAGGAGGAATAAAACCTTGGTGCCGGAGGCCAGTTGTTCCGGGAAAAGCCCCAGCTCCTCCATTACATCATAGATCCGGTCGATACCGAAAGAAACACCCACACCGGAAAGGCCCTTTAAACCGAACAGGCCGGTAAGGTCATCGTAACGGCCGCCGCCGCCAATGCTGCCCATTTTTACAGCTGTGGTACCTACTTCCACGATTACGCCGGTATAATAATTTAAACCACGCGCTAAGGTGAAATCTACGACCAATTCACTTTCCCATTCCGTTTTCTTCAGGATGGAAAAATAGTGAATTGAATCTCTTAATTCTTTAATGCCTTGCTGCGCGGTGGCACTGCTTTCCAGCAGGCTTTCCATTGCGGCCAGGCGTGCTTCATTACTGCCGCTGATGTTTAAATATTGATGGATAAAAGTGATAGTGGCTTCAGTCAGGCCTCTTTCGGTCAATTCTTTAGCAACACCCTCCCAGCCTATTTTATCCAGCTTGTCAATGGCTACGGTGATATCGGTCAGTTTATCGGAATGCCCGACAACTTCGGCCAGGCCAGCTAATATCTTCCTGCTGTTGATCTTTACGCTTATGCCCGGTACTTTTAACAGGTGAAATGCCTGGTGATAAATAGCCAGCAATTCAGCTTCATTGATCAGGGAATTACTACCCACCACATCGGCATCACATTGCCAGAACTCCCGGTAGCGACCCCGCTGCGGCCGGTCGGCACGCCATACCGGCTGCATCTGGTAACGCTTAAAGGGAAATGCCAGGTCGTTTTGGTGCATCACCACATAACGTGCGAAGGGAATAGTTAAGTCATAGCGTAAGGCCCTTTCTGTAAGTATCGGAGAGCTATAAGGTTTTTCTAAAACTTTATTCCATTCTTCATTAAGCCTGTCCTTGTCTTTGTCCTTTTTATCATGCAGTCCATTATTCAATACTTTAAAGATCAAACGGTCTCCTTCCTCTCCGTATTTACCCATCAGGGTTTGCAGATTTTCCATAGAAGGAGTTTCCAGCGGCTGGTAGCCATACAATTCAAATACGTTTTTGATCGTATTTAAAATATACTGGCGTTTACGCACATCACTGGGAGAAAAGTCTCTGGTACCTTGCGGTATTGAAGGTTTCATAAATAATAATATTGAAAAATGTGAGGCAAATTTAACTAAAAGCAGCCAATGCAACAGGTACCTGCTAAAATTTTAGCAGCGCCAATGAGCGGAGATGCTTATATTGCGGCTATTATTTCTTGATTATATTTGTAGACCACAAAAAAATTTTGATATGCAGATTGCTCAGTTTGTAAACAGGTTTAACGAACCGCAAACTTTATTAATGGCGAAGTTAGGCCGGGAACTCGTAGCGCAGGGGATTGATATCATCAGCCTGAGCCTGGGAGAACCGGATTTTGACACGCCGGAGCATATCAAAGATGCCGCGAAACGCGCGCTGGACGCAGGTTATACCAAATATACACCGGTTGCCGGTATCATGGACCTGAGAAAAGCCATTTGCACCAAATTGAAGCGGGACAACAGCCTGGATTATAAGCCGGAAAATATACTGGTGTCTACCGGGGCCAAGCAATCCCTGGTGAATGCGGTGCTGGCAACAATCAATCCCGGTGATGAAGCCATTATCCCCACTCCTTTCTGGGTAACTTATGCCGCACAGGTAGAACTGGCGCAGGGTGTAGTAAAATATATTCCCTGTAGTATTGAAGATCATTTTAAAATGACGGCGGAAAAACTCGAAGCCGCCATTACCGATAAGTCAAGATTACTGATGTTCTCCTCACCCTGCAATCCATCAGGAGCGGTTTACAGCAAAGCAGAGCTGGAAGCCATTGCAAAGGTGATCGAAAAACATCCGCAAATAACCGTGATCAGCGACGAGATCTATGAGCTGATCAATTATGTAGGAAAACATGAAAGCATCGCCCAGTTTGATGCGATCAAAGACCAGGTGATCGTGGTGAACGGTTTCGCTAAAGGCTATGCCATGACCGGTTGGAGGTTGGGCTACATTGCCGCACCGGAAATTATGGTGAAAGCCTGTGAAAAAATCCAGGGCCAGTTTACTTCAGGTACTAATTCCATAGCACAGCATGCTGCCGTAGCGGCATTACTGGAAGATCAGGCGCCCTCAAAAGCAATGACAGAAGCCTTTAAAGAAAGAAGAGCTTATTTTATTGACGCCTTATCAAATATCGAAGGGTTTAAAGTAGTGGCACCCGAAGGCGCTTTCTATGCTTTCCCTGATATTTCTTATTATTTCGGTAAAAAAGATGTGAACGGGCAGGTCATTACGAATGCAGATGATTTCGCTATCTTCTTATTAAATACAGGTCATGTGAGTGGCGTAAGCGGCTCGGCCTTTGGTAGTGACGCTTGTATCCGCTTCTCCTACGCGGCGTCTATGGCACAATTGCAGGAGGCGGTTAAGCGGATCAAATCAGCGGTTAGTACACTTTCATAGAAAGAATATTGTTATTGTATTCATTTAATGTCATCCTGAGCCTGTCGCAGGAAGGCATTAAATGAACCCGATTTGAATAGCATTTGTATTTTTATCGTGATTTATCTTTCACCGAACCAATAGGGTAAAAGAATTAAAGGGTTTTCTTGATATCCATTACCGCGGAATAAGGGTTTTGCCGCCCTTCGGTCACCGCCAACTCCAGCTCAGCGATTTGTTCCTTAAGTCCTGAACGGCTCAAAAGGTTTTGGAATAGCGTTTCCTGCAACAGGCGCCGGAAAGCGCTCAGGTTTTGCTCTTTTCTCCTTAGGTCAAAATAACCATTACTTACCTGGTGCTGCCGGAATTTTTCGATCATAGCATATACCGCCTCAATGCCGGTACCGTCGATAGAGGAGCAGAGGCTCACCTCGGGATGCCATCCGGAAACGGCCGGGGGTAAAAAATGAAGGGCCCGGGCATACTCCGATCGTGCGGCTTTTGCTTTCTGTACATTACTGCCATCCGCTTTGGTGATCACCAGCCCGTCGGCCATTTCAATAATGCCGCGTTTGATGCCCTGAAGCTCATCGCCGGCGCCTGCCAGCATTAAGAGCAGGAAGAAATCACAAATATTCCGCACTTCGGTTTCGCTTTGCCCTACACCTACGGTTTCTATAATAATAATATCAAAACCTGCGGCTTCGCAGAGCAGGCTGGCTTCACGTGTTTTGTGCGTTAGTCCGCCCAGGCTACCGGCCGCAGCAGAAGGCCTGATGAAGGCATTGGGGGCTACCGAAAGCTGCTCCATACGGGTTTTGTCGCCCAGGATACTGCCCTTGCTGATATTGCTGCTGGGATCTATGGCCAGTACGGCGACCTTTTTCCCCAGCCCGATCAGGTGCATGCCAAAAGATTCGATAAAGGTACTCTTACCCACTCCAGGCACCCCGGTAATCCCGATCCGCATGGCCTTGCCACTATAGGGCAAAACCTGGTCCAGTAGCTGCGCTGCCAGGGCCTGGTGCTTAGGATGCGTAGATTCTATAAGGGTGATGGCTCTGCTCAATAAAGCGATATCGCCCTTAAGGATGCCTTCTTTTAATAATTGTATGTCAGGTAGTGGTCTCAAAATCAAATAATTATCTGATTGATGAATGTCTGTAGCTTCTTTTGCGGTGCCGGTAAGCAAACATAAGCAATCGCCGGCGATTGAGAAATTTATTATTACGTAATTTTGAAGCCTATTTTGTATGATGACACTTGCCGCTCCCCTTAAAGATTGCTGGATCGATTTTAAAAGAACTATAACTCCTGCGGAACTCCCGGGGCGGTTCAACTTTCCATTTTACCATGAACCACATCCGCTTTGTCTCGAGGCAGCCGCGGAATTGCAGGATTATATCCAAACGCAAACGGAATGGCAACATAATTTTGGATTAGACCCGGCTATGGACGGCCTGGTCATCGGCAAAATGTTTGGCGTGATGCTGGTGCAAAAACAGGGTGGCGAAGTAGGCTATATTACGGCATTCTCCGGCAAGCTGGCTGATAAAAACGCGCATAGCCGTTTTGTACCGCCCATATTTGATATGCTGGCGCCGGATAGTTTTTTCCTTAAAGGAGAAGAGGTGATCAGTAAGGTGAATGAAGCTATTGAAGCTTTGGAACAATCGGCGGAATTGAAAATCGCCAGGCAGCAATTGCAGAATAAATTGACTGCGGCGGATACCGATCTGCGCAGGTTAAAAGATAAGATCAAAGCAAATAAAGCAAGGCGTAAATTGCAAAGAGCGGATGCGGAAATGGCATTGTGTGAAGAAGGTCGTGCCGACCTGCTGGAAAGCCTCCGCCAGGAAAGTGTAAGAGAGCAGGGCGAGTTTAAGTTCATGCAAAGATACTGGAAAGAGCAGGCGGCGCCGGAACAGGCGGCTTTAGACCGCATACTGGATGAAATTGAAGCTTTAAAAGAAGAACGTAAAGCAAAATCTGCCAATCTGCAGGAACAATTATTTGCCCAGTACAATTTTCTGGACCAGTATGGGGCCTTAAAAAATGTAAAAGAGATCTTTGCGCATACGGCTTTTGATAACCCCCCTTCCGGTGCGGGTGAATGCGCAGCGCCTAAAATGCTACAGTTTGCCTTCCTGCACGGGCTAAAGCCCCTGGCCTTCGCGGAATTCTGGTGGGGCGCTTCTCCCGCTTCAGAGATCCGCAAGCACGGTCAATTTTACCCGGCCTGCCGGGGTAAGTGTGAGCCCATCCTGGCGCATATGCTTAATGGGATTGAGCTGGACCCTAACCCTATGCTGCAGCAGCAGGACCTGGGCGATGCGCTTAAGACTATCTATGAAGACGAACAGATCGTGGTAGTAGATAAGCCCGCAGAATTGCTTTCTGTTCCGGGAAAGATATCGCCAACCTCTGTACAGGATATTTTACAAAAACGATATCCCCATGCTACCGGTCCCTTACTGGTGCACCGGCTGGATATGGCTACCTCGGGCATTCTGATCGCTGCCAAAACTAAAGAAGCGCATGAATACCTGCAGGCGCAGTTCATCAAAAAAACGACCCGGAAATCTTATATCGCGGTGCTGGATGGCGTTTTAGCGGGCGAAGAAGGAACCATAGAGTTACCGTTGCGGGTAGACCTGGACAACCGCCCGCACCAGGTGGTCTGCTATGAATATGGTAAACCCGCGGTTACCAAATGGAAGAAATTAAGTGTTACAGGTAAGCACACTAGAGTACAATTGTTTCCCATCACCGGCCGCACGCATCAGTTAAGAATGCATTGTGCCCATCACCTGGGCCTGGATATGCCGATCGTAGGGGATGACCTGTATGGCACCAAAGCCGACCGCTTGCATTTGCATGCCCAAAGCCTGAGCATCAAACACCCGGCTACGCGACAGGAAATGACCTTTACTTCCGAGCCTCCTTTTTAGCAGGAGGACTAAAACTGCTTACTAATTAATTATTTTCGTGGATATGAATATTGGTTTTGATGCAAAGCGCGCTTTTTACAACCGTACCGGTCTCGGCAATTACAGCCGCAACCTGGTCGAGGCTTTGCATTTGCATTACCCGGAGCAGACTATTCAATTGTATGTGCCGCGATTAAAAGACACCACGCTTTTTGAGCAAAGTAAACAATGGGATAAGGTAAGTATCATCACCAACGAAACCTTATTGCCGGCTTCCTTCTGGCGCAGCTGGAGGGTGAAAAAAGCTTTGTTAAGCAATAATACCCAGGTCTATCATGGCCTGAGCGCTGAATTACCCCTTGGAAAAAGGCCTCTTGGTGTTAAATATGTAGTGACCGTTCATGATCTCATTTTTGAGCGGTTCCCGGATCTTTATTCGGCCATAGATCGTAAAATATACCGGAGAAAGACACTTTCGGCCTGCCGGAAAGCAGACCGGATCATTGCCATCAGCGAGCAGACGAGACAGGACCTGGTCCGGTTTTATCATATAGATGCCACAAAAATAGAGGTGGTCTACCAAGATTGTGACCCGGTATTTTCCCTTCCGGCTAGCCCGGAAAGAAAAAAAGCGGTGCAGGAAAAGTATGCATTACCTGCGCATTTTTTATTGTCTGTAGGGACTTTAGAACCCCGTAAAAATACAAAGGTCATCCTCGGGGCATTGCTTCAATTGCCGGAAGAGGTTAAACTGGTCCTGGTCGGTAAGGCTACCCCCTATGCAGAAGAATTGAATGCATTCATAGCGCAGCATAACCTGGGGAGCCGCGTGCAATTATTACACCAGGTATCTTTTGAAGAATTACCGGCTTTGTACCAGCTGAGCGAAATCTTTATTTACCCCAGTATTTTTGAAGGGTTTGGTATCCCCGTTATCGAAGCCCTTAAGTCGGGAGTTCCGGTCATTGCGGCTAGCGGTAGCTGCCTGGAAGAGGCCGGCGGACCAGGTAGTTTATATTTTGATCCTCAAGACGCGGATACATTAGCCATGCATATTCTTCGGTTATGGAAACAGGCGGATACAAAACAGGTGCAGGTGACGCAAGGCCTGGAATATGCGCAAAGGTTTTCTGCAAAGCAATTTGCTTCGGAGACAATGGCCGTTTATGCGGCGCTTTAAAATAAAAGCGGTTATAGAAAACGTTTATTACTATATTACTAATTAACACTATTTGTTATATTAAAATAGTTTATATCATTTAATTAGCGTACCTTTGCCGCTTATTTAAAAATTTATATGAATAAATTCGAACAATTCGGATTAAAAGAAGAGTTGGTAGCGGCCGTTAAGGCAATAGGATTCGAAAATCCATCCCCTATTCAGGAACAGACAATTCCACTTTTGGTTCGAGAAAATGTAGACATTACCGCCCTGGCGCAAACAGGTACCGGTAAGACGGCAGCTTTTGGCTTGCCCTTATTGAACCAAATTGATACGTCACTTTCTGAAGTACAAGCTCTGGTATTAAGTCCGACAAGAGAACTGTGTATGCAGATCCAGGAAGAACTGGTGAAGTACAGCCAGTTTTTAGATGATGTAGGTGTGGTAGCCGTTTATGGTGGTACGCCTATCGGCGCCCAGATCAGGGAAATTAAGCGTCGCCCACAGATTATAGTTGCTACTCCCGGCCGTCTTATGGACATGATGGAGCGTGGCGTGATCAACCTGGAAAACGTAAAAACAGTAGTATTAGATGAGGCCGATGAAATGTTGAACATGGGCTTCAGAGACGATATTGAGTTCATCCTTAAAAATGCCGAGTCCAAAGAAGCTTCCTGGCTTTTCTCTGCAACGATGAATAATGACGTAAGACGCATTGCCAAGCGTTTTATGAAAGATCCTAAAGAAGTAGCGGTTGCGCGTGAAAACGTGACCAATGAAAATATCGATCACCAGTATTTTGTGACCAGCGCCCATCAGCGTTATGATACCTTAAAGCGTTTACTGGACTTTGCACCGGATATTTACGGGATCATCTTTACCCGTACCAAGCAGGATGCCCAGGACGTATCTGAAAAACTGATGCGTGAAGGCTACCATGTGTCGCCTTTACATGGTGATATGGACCAGAAGATGCGTACAAAAGTAATGGAACGCTTTAAACGCCGCTCTTTACAGGCGATCGTGGCTACAGACGTTGCTGCCCGCGGTATTGACGTTAATGATATTACCCACGTAATCAATTACGAGTTACCTGAAGACGTGGAAAGTTATACGCACCGCAGTGGTCGTACGGCCCGTGCCGGTAAATCCGGTATCTGTATGTCTATCGTTACCCCGAGAGAAATTGGCAGGATGCGTGCCGTTGAGCGTGTTGCGAAAACTAAATTCACCAAAACAGACATCCCGGACGGTAATGAAGTAGTGCGTAAGCGTTTGTTCTATTTCATGGAGAAAATTGAGCAATTGGCGGGTGAGGCTAAGTTTAGTGAAAAAATGAGCGCTACAATCAGCGAGCGCTTCGCGGATATCGATAAAGAAGACCTGATCCAACGTTTGTTGTGGCTGCAATTGAAAGATACTGTTGCCGACTATGAAGATGCACCGGACCTGAACTCAAGTTATAATCAGAAAGAGTCTGGCAGCAGCGCGGGTAAAGACGGTACCGTAAGATTATTCATCAACCTGGGTACTAAAGATGGCCTGAATGCCGGTAAACTGGTGCAGTTCATCACCGAACAGACCGATTTTGACGGTAAACTGGTTTCCCGCATTACAGTTAGAGAGCTGAGCAGTTTCTTTAATATACCTGCGGATGCCCTGGATTATATTACGGCTAATATTACTTCCCGTAAGTTCAATAATCGTAAGGTGCGTGTAGAAGAAGCGGATAAAAAACCGGGCTTTGGCGGTGGCGGTAACCGTGGTGGAGATCGTGGTGGTTATGGCGCTGGCCGCAGAGATAGCGGTTATAGTAAGGGAAGTGCTTATGATAAAAAACCGAAAGGAGATTTTGGGGGTGAAAAACGCGGACAAAAAGCGAGAAAGCCATTCAATTAATCCTGAAAGTATCTAATAGAAAAGCTGCAAATGTTTCATTTGCAGCTTTTTTTAATTAAGAAAACAAATATATTAAAAGTAACAAAAGGAATTGTCGGTTTATTACGTCTTAAAGAGTGAATCAATAAATTTCCCTTTTTTATGAAGAAAACCAGTTTACTACTTGGTACACTAATCCTACAGCTGACGGCTGCTTATGCCCAGCAAACAGAACCTGCTGCAAATGTAAGCCGTGTAAAGACCTTATTGGCATCAAGGTTAAATGATGTGATGAAGGTAAATGCGCTTCGGGCCAGGGATGGCGTGGAGACCCCGTTGACTCAGGGCCGCAGAATTGTTAAGCAGGAGTATTTTTATTCTATTGGGCAACCTGTAGCGGATATGTTCATTGACTACGGCTATACCACAGCCGATAAAGGCCAGGAGTTTCACCCATCAATGATTGCAGGGTTTCCAATGGATTTAAGTGTGGCCGGCAAAACGGACCGCGTCTTTTTTCATAACGAACTGTTTTCAGACTGGGCTCCCTACTCCCAGTATAACTTCCCGATGCATACTGTGGGTGCCGAAATCGTTATAGACAGTCTCAGCATCTATGAAGAAGGCGAGTTGGTGCACGCTGCCTATGCTCAGCGGGGAGCTAATAACCGGATTGATACAATCACTAAAACAGATATTTACGGGTCAAGTCAGGATATTGTTAGGTCAGAAAAATTTTATACCAATAATTTGCTGACGAAGGTGGAGGAATATTATGGTGAAAACCTTAGTGCACTGGAGCTGGAATCCCGCCGGCTGATATCCTATGATAACAATCAGAAGGTATTGACGGATACTATGTTCTATTATTATCAGGGTGCTGTAGATGAAACCTGGACTTTTGCCTATACCTATAATGGTAATGGAGATGTAAGTGACATTACGCTATCTTCTGATTGGGGCGATAGTG
Source organism: Taibaiella sp. (assembly GCA_016786705.1). Taxonomy (GTDB): domain Bacteria; phylum Bacteroidota; class Bacteroidia; order Chitinophagales; family Chitinophagaceae; genus Edaphocola. The sequence goes on along the minus strand of JAEUVV010000006.1, from coordinate 139,698 downwards.
CGCATGTTAGTGTAGCTTATTACAATGATGGCAGGTATAAAAGCCATGAAATGGCCTTCTACTCTGCTAATGAGCTCCAGGGAGGAGTATCAGATAGTATCGGCTATGCAGCAAACGGTTTTATTGCCATCAGGAAAATGGGAACGGGCTATAATGATGGCAATGGAGTACTTGCCTATGAATACAATATTATGAAGTTAACTTTTAATGGCAACCTTGTTGATACGATTAAAGCAAGCTATATTGATGAATTGGGGCAGGTAGAGGATAATGGATTTGGCAAATATCATTACAGTATCGACAGCAATCCTGATAGCCTGATGATCTACTATGGTGCGGGAACACCGGCAGAAGAGAAAATGATTTTCCATTATGAGCCATTTAGTACTACTTCTGTAAAACAGATCACCCGCAATAATAATTTCAATATTTACCCGAACCCTATCGGATCAAGGATGAATATCTACAATAAGGTAAGCTTAAAAGACCGTAAAGCAATGATTATGATCACTGATATCAAAGGTGCCAGGATCTGGTCAACAGAGCAGGCTTTGATGCAGGGTGCTAACCAGGTCAATATCCCTTCAAGCTTAAGCGCGGGTGTCTATGTGATCAGCATCACGGCGGATAATAGCGTATACACGCAAAAAGTAATCAAGCAATAAGGTAATCTCTGTTTATTGGTATTATTTGGTATAATAATAAAGCTGCGGGTCATTCCCGCAGCTTTATCTTTTACTATTGCTATTATATTATTCATGACCTTACCTTAAAAAGTAAAAGTCTATAGGAAGCGTATACCAGCAATTGACCGCCCGGCCATTCTGTTTTCCGGGTATCCATTTAGGCATCATTTTTATTAGTCTTATCGCTTCGGCATCATGGCTGGGCGATAAGCTTCTTTTTATCTCAATATTTTCAATACTGCCGTCACTTTTGATAATAAAGCCAACGAATACCTTGCCCTCAAGCTCTGAATCCGGTGCTTTTTGCGGGTATTTTTTATGCTTTTGAAGGAAGGCATACATCTTGTCGCTTCCGCCGGGAAAAGAAGGCATCTCTTCCACATGCACAAATACCTCTTCCCGGGGAGGTGCCGCCTGAACCTTAGGTGGCGGAGGGGCATCTATGTCTGCATTGACCACGCTTGCGGGGATTTCTTTTGGCGGAGTATCCTTCTTTTTCTTTTCCTGGGCAAAGCTGCCGGCGCTTAAGGAAACTGTACAACACAATAACAGTAAGCTGATCTTATTCATGGGATAATTTTTTTCAAAAATATCCAAATTTTCTTCATGTTTCTATAATCTGCCCCTGCTTTACAAATCATTAGAATTCGCCGGCAAACATTATTTTTGCAGCATGAAATACTTAATTGTAGGATTAGGCAATATCGGGGCTGAGTATGATGCTACCCGGCATAATATAGGTTTTGATGTAGCAGACGCTTTTGTGATCAAGCATGGCGGTAACTTCCAGCAGGACAGGCTGGCTTTCGTGGCTAATGTGAAATGGAAAGGCAAGCAGTTCATCGTCATCAAACCGACCACCTATATGAACCTGAGTGGCAAAGCCTTAAAATACTGGATGGATAAAGAAAAGATCACCATTGAAAATGTCCTGGTGATCGTTGATGACCTGGCTTTACCGATTGAAGCTTTGCGTTTAAGGCCCGGTGGCAGTGATGCCGGCCATAATGGCCTGCGCGATATCCAGGCTACCCTGGGCACCAATCAATACCCGCGTTTAAGATTTGGTATAGGCAACAATTTTCCTAAAGGCCGGCAGGTAGACTTTGTGCTGGGTAAATGGACCAGCCAGGAATTCCCGGTTATCAGGGAAAAGATCCTGAAATCTATTGATATCATCGAGAGTTTTGCAACTCAGGGCATGGCGCAGACCATGAATACATTTAATAAATAGTTACCAATCAAAAATATATCTTTGCCAGATGAACGAGATAGCTGTAGCGGAATTATTACCGGCCGGTTTTGACGACCGGTCAAGAGTATGGGTCTACCAAAGTACAAGGCCTTTTACGGACGAGCAGGCCCGTGAGATAGACGAACAAATTCATCAGTTTGCCGAGCAATGGCAGGTACACGGTAAGCCGGTAAAAGGCTGGGGTAAACTATTGTTCAACCGTTTTGTAGTGATGATGGCCGATGAAACATTTGAGGCTATCAGCGGCTGCAGTACAGATAGTATGGTGCGCGTAATTAAAAGTATAGAGCGTCAGTACGACTGCAATTTGTTTGACCGCTTATCCATCACCTTCCTGGTGAAAGATAAGGCTGAAGTGCTGCCGATGGGCCAGGTACAATACGCGCTGGACAAAGGTTACATTAATGCGGATACCTTGCTTTTCAACAATCTGGTGGCTACCAAAAAAGAAATGGAAACCCAATGGTTACAACCGCTTTCCGCCTCCTGGATGGCCGAAAAACTCAATTTTAATACAACAAATACCACATCATAAATGATCTTATCAGATTTGAGGATCCTGGAAGAGATCGATAAAGGAACTATCGTTATCGAGCCTTTCGACAGGAAATATTTAGGCAGTAACTCTTATGATGTGCATTTGGGCAAACACCTGGCCGTATACGACGCGCCGGTTTTAGATGCCCGCGTACATAATACGATAACACACTTCGAGATCCCGGGAGAAGGTTATGTGTTACAACCGGGTGTCTTATACCTGGGCGTTACAGAGGAGTATACTGAAACTCATAACCATGTGCCTTTCCTGGAAGGGAAATCCTCTACAGGCCGACTGGGCATTGATATTCATGCTACGGCAGGTAAAGGGGATGTGGGCTTCTGCAATACCTGGACCCTGGAAATTTCCTGTGTGCACCCGGTAAGAATCTATGCCGGTATGCCGATCGGGCAATTGATCTATTTCCCGGTAGAAGGTGAAGTGGAAAACCTGTACAACAAAAAAGAGAATGCTAAATATACCGAGCGTACTATTCGCCCGGTAGAAAGCATGATGTGGAAAAACAAGTTTTAGTATAAAAGATATTTATGATTATAGGAATAGTAGGAAGTGGCGCGATGGGCAATGGTATTGCCCAGGTAGCGGCAACGTCCGGGCACAAAGTAGTGGTATACGATAATAACGCGGCTGCCCTGGAAAAGGCAAAAGCAAGTACTTTACAGACGCTGAACAAGCTACAGGAAAAAGGAAAGCTGGCCGATGCGCAGGCTGTGTTCAGCCAGTATCACTATACCGATGAGCTTTCCGGTTTGTCAGACTGTGGCCTGGTGATAGAAGCGATCATTGAAAACCTGGAGGTTAAAAAGCAAGTGTTCGCGGCGCTGGAAAGTATTGTTAGCGATACCTGTATACTGGCTTCCAATACCTCCTCCCTGTCTATCGCTTCTATCGCTGCCGCGGTGAAGCAAGCGGAAAGAGTGATCGGGATCCACTTTTTCAACCCGGCCCCTTTAATGGCTTTGGTGGAAATCATCCCGGCTATCCAGACGCGTGAGGGCCTGGCCGAAGAGATCAAGCAATTAATGCTGCAATGGAAAAAAGCACCGGTCTTGACCAAAGATACACCGGGCTTTATCGTGAACCGGGTGGCACGTCCTTTCTACGGTGAGGCGATTAAAATAATGGAAGAAGGCCTGGCTACCAAGGAAGATATTGACGTGGCTTTAACCAGCCTGGGCGGCTTTAAAATGGGCCCCTTTACCCTGACGGATTATATTGGTCATGATGTTAACTACGTAGTTACCGAAACGGTTTTCCAGTCTTTCTTTTATGATCCGCGCTATCGCCCCTCCTTCTCCCAGAAGCGTTTACTGGAAGCGGGTTGGTTAGGCCGTAAGTCCGGAAGAGGATTTTACAATTATGAAAATGACGGACCTGTGTTGACCAGTAGCCTGGACGCGGCGCAGCAAAAAGAGATCGTGGAGCGTATTTTATTTATGCTGATCAATGAGGCGGTAGAAGCGTTGTATTTAAATATAGCATCGGCTGCAGACCTGGACCTGGCAATGACCAAGGGCGTAAATTATCCAAAGGGTTTATTGGCATGGTGTGATGAGTTAGGCGCCGATTATGTTTTAGCCGGCCTGGATGCCTTGTATCACAAATATCATGATGACCGTTACCGTGCCAGTGCATTACTGAGAAAATACGGGACAGAGAAAAAGAAATTTTTCAACTAGCAAATAAAACGGCGAACAGGTAACTGTTCGCCGTTTTAAATACGATTAGATCAGATAGATTAATACTCTTCTTCGTTAAAGAAGAAATCATCCTGGGTCGGGTAGTCAGGCCAGATATCTTCCACACCTTCATACATCTCTCCTTCATCTTCCAGTTCCTGCAGGTTTTCCACTACTTCCAGGGGCGCTCCGGAACGGATAGCATAATCAATCAGTTCATCTTTTGTTGCTGGCCATGGGGCATCTTCTAAATGCGAAGCAAGTTCTAAAGTCCAAAACATATTATGATAATTATATTTTAATTTATATTTCCGCAAATGTAAGCTATAGTTTGTATAAAAACTCCATTTTTTAAAAAGTTTAAATGTTATTTATTTATTATTATCCTTATGCCAATTTTCACCTTTTATGCAAGGCCGCTTAACGGAAAAAATTACTAAATTTACACGATAGGCTTCCATGAAGTCTTCCTGTTAAATTGAATAAAATTCCGGATGCATAGGCTGTTACAAGCAATAGATTTAGAGAAAGCTTACGGGGCGCTAAAGGTACTGAAAGGCGTTTCCATTGAAATTGAAAAAGGCGCTTTTGTGGCGATTGTCGGGCCTTCTGGTGCCGGGAAAAGTACCTTGCTGCATTTACTGGGCAGCCTGGATAAAGCGGATAAGGGTAGCCTAAGTATCAATGGTCAATCGATAGAAAAAATGAGCGCTGCTAAACAGGCCGCTTTCAGGAATAAGCATATCGGCTTTGTTTTTCAATCTCATCATTTACTGCCTGAATTTACCGCTCTGGAAAATGCCGCCATGCCTTTATGGATTGGTGGCGTAGATAAAAAAAAGGCGGAAGCTGAAGCCGCGAGGGTACTGAAAATGGTAGGGCTGGAACACCGCATGGACCATAAGCCTACAGCCTTGTCCGGTGGAGAGCAGCAAAGGGTGGCTATCGCGAGGGCTATCATACAAAAACCGGAGATTATTTTTGCGGATGAACCTACCGGCAATTTAGATACCGGGACTGCTGCGGAGATTAACCGGATATTTTTAGACCTGGTACAGCAACATGGCATTACCCTGGTTATCGTTACCCATAATGAAGCTTTGGCCGAAATGGCCCATAGGATTTTGCTGATGAAAGACGGGCGCATAGAAGCAGAGCGGAAAGGGAACTTTCATCAGCAGGATTCCTTTAACTAAGCGTAAAATCATACTTTTGTAAGCTGAAGCAGCGCAATATTTAAAATTATTAAAATGCCCGAAACAATACTGAGTTTAGAAAATGCCAATATCTACCAGGGAAAAACACCTGTACTGCATGATGTTAACCTGAAAATAGAGCAGGGAGAGTTTGTCTACCTCATCGGTAAAACAGGTTCCGGGAAGTCCAGCCTGTTAAAAACTTTGTATGGAGAATTGCCCCTGAAAGAGGGCGAAGGCATGGTAGCCGGCTTTGACCTGCGGCAGATGAACCTGAAAAAGATCCCTTTCCTGAGAAGGAAAATGGGTATCGTATTCCAGGATTTCAAACTATTGACAGACCGTAATGTTTATGATAACCTGGACTTCGTTTTAAGAGCTACGGGCTGGGACGATGCCCGTAAGCGTAAAGCACGTATCGAGGAAGTCTTGGAGATGGTGCACCTGCCGGCGAAAAGCTATAAGAAAACCTACGAGATGAGTGGTGGTGAGCAGCAGCGGGTAGATATCGCGCGCGCTTTGCTGAACAGCCCCGAACTGATACTGGCGGATGAGCCTACAGGTAACCTTGACCCGGAAACAACCGATGTGATCATGGAACTGCTGTTGACGATCTCGCTGGAAACCAAGGCTTCTGTTTTAATGGCTACCCATGATTACAGTATCCTGCAGAAGTACCCTAACCGTATTGTAAGAGTAGAATCGAATACCGTACAAGAGCATCAAATGTCTTAATAGTACTTTGTTCCCGATTTTAAACTTTATTAACCCTTAATGGAAATTGCAAGCGGACTGATTGTCATAAATTTGTAAATTCAAAAGGTGCTCAAGGATATGAATCAGGATCAGTTGCAAAACAATATAGAACCGGTAGCGGAAAAGCAAAAAGCCAAAGGACTGAAGAAGTGGCTAAAGCGTTTCGGGATAGCCGGCTTCTGGTTTTTCTTTATAAAAGGTTTGCTATGGATCGTTGTATTTATAGCAGGATATTACGGATTTAAGCTTTGGTAATTTACCAAAGCTTAAATTTTATCAGGTTCTTTTTAAATAATATTGAGTTCATGACCGGTAGCAAGTACCGCGATGATCACCAGGCCCACCAGGATTCTATACCAGCCAAACGCTTTAAAGCCATACTTGGTCAGGATACCGATAAAAGATTTGATAGCGATAATGGCTACAACAAATCCAACCACATTACCCACTACCAGCAACCGGATCTCTTCTCCTGTAAAGGTATTCCCGTCCTTAAAGAACTTCAGCAACTTGATGAGTGAAGCGCCGAACATCATCGGTATCGCTAAGAAAAATGAAAATTCAGCAGCAAGCTTACGGCTTAGCCCCTGGGTCATACCACCCACAATGGTGCTTGCAGAGCGTGACATGCCGGGTATCAGTGCCAGACATTGGTATACCCCTATCATAAATGATTTTTTGTAGTTCACCTGCTCTATATCTTCTACTTTAGGCTTGTTAAACCATTTGTCGACAAATAATAGTAATACGCCACCTAACACCAGGGTGATCGCCACTACGAGCGGGCTTTCCAGGGCAGCGTCAATATAGTCGTTCAATAAAACCCCTAATATAGAGGCCGGTATGGCCGCTACTACTAGCTTAAAATAAAAACTAATTGTTTGGAAAAATCTTTTGTAGTAAAGTACCAGTACAGAAAGGATAGTGCCCAGCTGGATGACGATCAGGAACAGCTTTACGAAGGGACTGGGCTCCAGGCCCATCAATGCGCTGCCAATGATCATATGGCCGGTTGAAGATACCGGTAAAAACTCGGTCAGGCCTTCAATGATGGCCAGTATTATAGCTTGTACTAAAGTCATCTTACTATGGGATGTTTAAATATTTATGCGTTTGTAAAGATAATTGCCATTGGGGGTGCGCCATAATGTATTCCAGGATCAATGGTGTGATCTGCTCTTTTTTATCCCACTCGGCTTGCAGGTAAAGCTTACAATCGGGCGGCACAAGGGCGGCGTATTGCTCGGCCCACTTAAAGTCCGATTGATTAAAGACCACGATTTTTAATTCATGGGCCCAGCTCATGTTCCCGGGCAAGGGCGCCTTAAACTTTTTGGGAGAAAGCGTTACCCAATCCAGAGTACCGCTTAAAGGCGAGGAAGCGGATGTTTCAATATGCGTTCTGAAGCCGGCCGCCTTCAGTCCTTGCGTCAATGCGCTAAGGTCATACATGGAAGGTTCGCCACCGGTAATGACGGCGATACGGCCCGGGTGTGCCGCTGCCAGGTCCACTATTTCCCGGACACTCATTTGAGGATGTGCTGCGGCATCCCAGCTCTCTTTCACATCACACCATACACAGCCTACATCACAGCCGCCCAGGCGGATGAAGTAAGCAGCCTGACCGGCATAAGCCCCTTCACCCTGCAGGGTGTAGAAATGCTCCATGACCGGATATTTTACCTCGTACAATTCATTTGTTTCCATAAAAACGGCACAAAGGTAAGCTTAAATTCAAAACAGGCACAATACCAAAAAGAGAAGCAGGTGCCCTGGAACACTCCGATTTGTCAACCTGGGTATGTCGAAAGACGACAAATAATAAAAACCTATAAGGCTTTTGAAACCTTATAGGTTTGATTCCTTATTGCCAGCCCCCGCCTAAAGCTTTGTACAATTGTATCATAGCCTGGGCCTGGTTTCTTCTGGCCTGCACCTGGTCCAGGTCGGCTGCCCGCTTACTCCTCTGCGCGTTAATGATTTCCAGGTAGTTGGCATAGCCGGTCACATACAGGTCATTGGAGATCTCCACGCTATTGGCCAGCGCACTTACCTCTTTACTTTTAAAATCCAGTATCTTTTGGTTGTTTTCAATATACCGGATCAATGTTTTGACCTCCTGGAACGCGCCGACTACTGTTCTCTGGTATTCCAGGAAAGCGATCTCCTGCTGCGCGGTCGCTACTTTAAACTGGCTTTTCAGCTGGTTTTGCTGGAAGACCGGCGCTACCATATTGCCCAGCAGTTGATAGGCCAGGGAGGTCGGGTTAAACAAGTAGCTGGAGTTAAAGGCATTGTAAGCACCATAAGCGGATAAGCTTATGGTAGGGAAAAAGGCCGCTCTTGCCGCTTTTGCATCAGCATGAATGGCTTCCAGTTCTGAATAGGCCATTTGGATATCTGGGCGGTAGCTTAAAAGTTGCGCGGGATGGCCATGGTCCATTTTCAGCGGAAGGTGTGCCGGTTCTATTTTTTCGGAACGCTTTATGGTACCTTCAAAACGCCCCATCAGCGCCAGTAGCTGGTTTTCAACATCCGTAGTTTGTTGCTGTATTTCCACCCAGCTCGCTTCTGTATTGGACAGTTGCGCGTTGAATTGCTGTACGGCCAGTTCGGTAGCCCGGCCTACTTCTTTCTGGATATTCACGATCTCCAGCGCCTGCTCCTGTAATTTGATATTATCTTTCAGGATGGCCGACATTTTATCCAGTGTGACCAGCTCATAGTATAAGCTGGCGGCTTGTGTGACCAGGGTAGCCTGCACCAGGTCCCTGGCCTGCTGTGTAGCCAGGAAGCGCTTTTGCGCCGCTTTTTTAAGGCTGGCCAGCTTGCCCCAGATATCTATTTCCCAGCCGACGCTCAGGCCCAGCCAGTAATTGGGTGTAAAAGAAGTATTTACTTTCTGGCTTTCATCGATGTTAGGAGAAAGGTTGGTATCAAAGTTACCCACCCCTTCTATCGTATGCTTGCCATAGCGTGTTCCTGAAGCATTGATACCGGCCTGGACACTCGGTAGCAGGGCTCCTTTGCGCGCGAGCAGGTAGGCTGAGGCGATCTTAAGCTGTTCTTCCGCGATTCTTTGATCGTAGTTGTTTTGAAGCACCTCGTCAATGATAGCGGTAAGATGAGTGTCTTTGAAAAAATCACGGTAGTTCAGTTGTGCAACGCTTGCACTATCTGTACTATTGATACCGGTATATTGTTCGGGCACTTTTATATTTTCTTTCCGGCTTACTTTTGAAGGGATGCCACAGGCGCCGATGCCCAGGCTTAATCCCGTTAAAAGTATACTTATATATTTTTGAGTCGTAAACATGAATGTGTTGATTTAAAATTATTTGGACCGGGCATGGATAATGGCCTTCTTTCTTTTCTTGCGCTCAGATATCGTGGCAAATAAGACATAGAGCCCGGGGATAACTATAATGCCGAATATCGTCCCGATCAACATGCCCCCGGCTGCTGCCACACCAATAGAGCGGTTGCCCATAGCGCCGGCGCCGGAAGCGATACATAAAGGGATCAGCCCGGCAACGAAAGCGAACGAGGTCATTAAGATCGGGCGTAACCTTTGCCCGGCACCTTCTATGGCGGCTTTTAAAATAGGTAAGCCGTCTTTGCGGCGTTGTATGGCGAACTCTACAATGAGGATCGCATTTTTTCCTAAAAGGCCGATAAGCATGACCAGGGCCACCTGCGCGTAAATATTATTGTCCAGCCCCGCAAGCTTTAAAGCGATAAAGGAACCGAAGATACCTGCCGGTAAGCTTAATAATACGGAGAGCGGTAGCAGGAAACTTTCATATTGCGCGGCCAGTAAAAGGTAAACAAACAACAAGCAGAGAGCGAAGATGTATAAAGCCTGGTTACCGGAGATGATCTCTTCACGGGTCATACCGGACCAGTCGATACTGTAGCCGCGGGGCAGCTTTTCTTCCGCGACTTTGGCCACCGCGGCAATAGCGTCACTACTGCTACGCCCTTCAGCCGGCTCTCCATTTATCATTGCGGAGGTATACATATTGTAACGGGTCAGCTGCTCGGGGCCGTAAACCCTTTCCAGTCTTACAAAAGAGGAGAAGGGCACCATTTCCCCGCGGTCATTTTTTACATATTGTTCCAGGATGTCCTGCGGCTCCGCCCGGTACTCCGGTCCTGCCTGTACCATTACTTTATACATCTGGTTAAAGCGTATAAAGTTGGTGGCATAATAGCTACCCATGAGCGTTTGCAGGGTATTCATGGCATTATCTACCGTTACGCCTTTCTTGGCCGCCATATCATAATCCACATGGATCATGTATTGCGGGAAAGAAGCGTCGAAGCTGGTAAAAGTATTCCGTACAGCGGGTTCATTGGCCAGGGCATCCATAAATTGTTTGGTTACCTCGGAAGTGCCTAAGGTACTGCCATCGCCCCGGTTCAGCAATCTTAATTCAAAGCCGCTGGAATTACCGAAGCCGGGCACCGTGGGTGGCGAGAAGATCTCGATACGGGCATCACTAATGCCTGCGGTCTTTTCCACCAATTCGGCAATGATATCATCCGCGCTTTTGCTACGCTCTTTCCAGGGTTTTAGGTTGATCATGCCCATACCGTAAGAAGAGCCGGCAATTTCATTAGTTAAGCTATAACCCGCCAGCGTGGTTACACTTTCTACACCTTCCACTTCTTTTGCAATGGCATTGATCTCGTCCAGCACTTTTTCAGTACGTTCTACCGTTGCTGCATTAGGCGTGGTAACATTTACATAGATCATACCCTGGTCTTCTGTAGGGATAAAGCCCCCTGGTAGTATAGCGCCCGCACCCCAGGTGAGTACAAAAAATACTACCAGTAAAAGCATTGTCAGGCCGCGCTTACCGGCACTGCGTTTCAGCAGTCCCTGGTATTTATTATTGGTCGCGTCAAATTTTTTATTGAACCCGTTAAAAAATCTTTGCAGCAGGCTTTTACTTTTCACCGGTCCCGAATGTTTCAGCATCATGGCGCATAATGCCGGGGTCAGGGTTAAGGCATTGATCCCGGAAATAACAATAGCACAGGCAAGCGTTAAGGAAAACTGGCGGTAGAAAACGCCCACCGGGCCGCTTAAAAACGCTACCGGTACAAATACCGCCGACATTACCAGGGTAATGGCAATAATAGCGCCGGTAATTTCCTTCATAGCGGCAATGGTCGCTTCCAGTGGCGGCAGGTGCTCTTCTACCATTTTTACGTGTACCGCTTCCACGACGACGATCGCGTTATCAACCACGATACCGATGGCCAGTACCAGGGCAAACAAGGTCAGCAGGTTGATAGAGAAGCCCAGCATCAGCATGCAGGCCAGGGTACCTACCAGCGCGACGGGAACGGCCAGCATAGGAATGAGCGTGGAGCGCCAGTCTTGCAGGAAAATAAACACGACTATACCTACCAGGATAAAGGCCTCGAGTAAGGTCATCAATACGGCGGATATGGAAGCGTCCAGGAAGCGCGAAACGTCATAGGCATAGCTGACTTCCATACCGGGCGGGAAGCTGGTTTCTTTAAGCTCCTCCATTTTGGCCTTAATATTCTTAATTACATCGCTGGCGTTGGAGCCGGGCCTTTGCTTGATCATAATGGAAGCCGAAGGGCTGCCATCGCTTTTAGAGGCCATATTATAGCTCATAGCGCCAAATTCTACTTCGGCCACATCTTTTAGTTTTAATATAGTACCATCGCTGTTGGCCCTGATCGCGATATTTTCATACTGTACCGGTTCCGAGAATTTACCGGTATAGCGCAATACATATTGCAGCTCATTCACGGTCTTGCCCGAGCTTTCCCCGGTTTTTCCCGGGGCTGCAGAAACATTCTGGTTTCTTAATGCGGCAATGACTTCATCAGTAGATACTTTATAAGCAAGTAATTTATCCGGCTTTAGCCAGACACGCATGGCATAGTCTTTCTGGCCCATGATCTCGGCCCGGCCTACGCCATCTATACGTTTCAGCTCTTTTAATACATTAATATCGGTAAAGTTGTAGATGAAGCTTTCATCCTGGTTCTTATCCGTACTGGTGATGTTGAGGTACATCAACATACTGTTTACCTCTTTCTCGGTAGTTACCCCAGCTTTGATTACTTCTTCAGGAAGTTCGTCCAGTACTGTGGTTACCCTGTTTTGCACGTTCACCGCGGCGATATCGGGATCGGTGCCTACTTCAAAGTAAACCGTGATCAGGGTAACACCGTCATTTCCGGTCACCGTGGTCATATAAGTCATGCCGGGTACGCCGTTAATGGCTTTTTCCAGAGGAACGGCTACGGCATCTACGGAAACTTCGGCATTGGCACCGGTATAGCGGGCCGTTACGGAAACGGAGGGAGGAACAATGTCTGGAAATTGGGTAATAGGTAGTCCTACCAGCGCCAGGATACCCAGGAGCGTGATAATAATAGAGATAACCAGTGATAAGACCGGTCGTCTGATAAATGTTTCAACCATTTCAAATTCATTTTCTAAATCAAACAGGACTGGTACTTAAAGTACCAGCTTTACGAAAAGGATATATTATAAAGGCTATTGGCGGACCTGGATCTTCTGGCCGTCGCGGATGGATTGTATGCCTTCCAGCACGATGCGGTCGTTTGCTTTAAGCCCGGAAAGGACCAGGTAATTGTCTGCGATACGCTGGCTTACTGCAACGCCGGTCATTTTTACGACGCCTTCATTATTAACCAGGAATACATAATTTTTATCCTGGATCTCGAAGACCGCTTTTTGCGGGATCAGGATCGCTTTGGGGAAAGAGCGGGTAATGAGGATCTTACCGGAGGCACCGTGGCGCAGGATACCCCGGGGGTTATCAAATTGTACTTTATAGGCGATGTTCCCTGTATTTTCATCAATCTCGCTTTCCGCGCTGCTGAGCTTCCCGGAGAATGGGTAGGAATTGCCATTGGGCAGCACCAGCTTTATCGCATCCAGGTTATAATCATGGGTGTCATTGCCCGCCAGCTGCAGGTACTCATTTTCGGAAATGTTGAAATAAGCATAGATCGTATGTATATCGGAGAGCGTAGTCAGCAAAGAATTAGGGGCTACCAGGCTACCTTCTTTTAAGGGAAGCCGGTCTACCACCCCGGTAAAGGGGGAATGTATCGAGGTGTAAGAGATGCGCTTACTCACTGCGTTCTTTTCCGATAAGGCGACTTCAGCTTTTGCAAGGGCGGCATTATACTTTGCCCGGGCAAGGTCCAGCTCTGTCTTGGTGATCACTTTTTTGTCTACCAGGGTCTGTACCCTCTCCGCTTCCACCTGGGCTACTTTAGCATCTGCCTTTGCGCTGTTATAGGCGGCGGTTGCTTTACTTAATTCTATCTGCAGCTCACTGTCATTGATCTTGAATAGTAATTGTCCTTTATTAACGTGCTGGCCTTCCTTAATATAGATCTTTTCCAGCAGGCCTTCCGTGCGGCTATGTACTTCTACATTCCTGTTGGCCTGTATATCTGCTACATAGGGCACCTCAACTATAGTATCCCTGGCTGTGACTACATATACGGGTAGTGTTTTTATTTCGTTTTCTTTAGTTTTTTCGTTCTGGTTGCCACATGATGCCAGCAGGGCCATAAAGGTGCCTGCGATCAAAATGCTTTTGCTGTTCATCCGGATCATAATTTTTTTCAAATAATAAAATAGCACACGATGTATCAATACCGTGCATTAAACAATAAAAAGGGAATGCAGATCAGGGCTGATGCCTGATCTTAAAAGAATAAGTCAGGGTAATCGTTTGGATCAAAACAATTGCTGTAAAAACAGGAGGCCGTAGCAGATGGCTTGTTTCCGGAAAGTGGAAACGGGATAGGGATAAGTAAAGGGGTCCCTGTTTTTGTAAATTGCTTTTAGTTCTGAATCATTATCGGGGTATTGTGGAAAAACGCCCTTGTCACTGACTTCACGGCATAGTTTCCGGGTAATGATCAGGTCATCGGAAAAAACTTCAGTAAGCTCATCTTTTTCAAAAAAATATTCCGGTATACCAGAGTGCTGCGCCCCAAATACTGCCCCGGCTGTGGTCAGACCGGAAAAGAGAAACAGGGAAATTAATATGAGCAGGAAGTTTTTCAGGACTTTGTAATTCAGATTATTTTCACAAAATACCGCGCAAAGGTACTGTATCAGGGTTTTATTAAAAAATGCAGTAGCCTGTACATTAAAGAAGATTTTGTTAAAATAGGGTATGTGCTCTACCGGTAATGTGCTTGCATATTTATCCACACCGGTTGATTTCAGCAAATAGGCTTAAGCCTGAATTTTGCCTAACTTTGTCTGCATAATTAAAACAACATGCAACAATATTTGCAACTGCTGCAACATATATTAGATACCGGAGTGCAGAAAGAAGATCGTACCGGGACCGGTACCATCAGTGTATTCGGTCACCAGATGCGTTTCGACCTGAGTGAAGGATTCCCCCTGGTAACGACTAAAAAGCTTCACCTGAAGTCAATTATATACGAATTACTCTGGTTCCTGAAAGGTGATACCAACGTCGCTTACCTGAAAGAGCATGGCGTGCGTATCTGGGATGAATGGGCCGATGAAAACGGGGACCTGGGACCGGTATATGGCAAGCAGTGGCGCAGCTGGGAAGGTGCTGATGGTAAAGTGTATGACCAGATCAAAGACGCGATCCACCAGATCAGGACCAACCCCGATAGCAGGCGGATTATTGTGAATGCCTGGAACGTGGCGGAATTACCGCAGATGGCTCTGAGCCCTTGTCATGCCTTATTCCAGTTTTATGTAGCTAACGGGAAGCTGAGCTGCCAGTTGTACCAGCGCAGCGCGGATGTTTTCCTGGGTGTACCTTTTAATATTGCTTCCTATGCCTTACTGACCATGATGATGGCGCAGGTTTGCGGCCTGGAACCGGGTACCTTTATCCATACTTTCGGCGATGTACATTTATATACTAATCATGTGGAGCAGGCCAAGCTGCAGCTGACCCGTACCCCTTTCGCATTGCCGGTGATGAAGCTCAACCCGGAAGTAAAAGATTTGTTCGACTTTAAGTTTGAAGATTTCACTTTGGAAAATTATGAAGCGCACCCGCATATAAAAGGGATCGTTGCCATATAGTGATTCAGAAACTTATTAAATTTTAAAAATAAATCATGCCAGTAATATTACCAGTGAAAGGTGTAATGCCCCTGATCCCGGAAAGTGTTTTTGTTGCGCCTAATGCTACCATAGTTGGCGATGTGGTGATGGGGGAAGAATGCAGCATATGGTTTAACGCCGTACTGCGGGGCGATGTAAACAGCATCAGGATGGGCGACCGGGTGAATATACAAGATGGTGCCTGTATTCATTGTACTTATGAAAAGACAAAAACTATCCTGGGCAATAATGTTTCGGTAGGGCATAACGCTATTGTGCATGGTTGCACGGTCGAGGATAATGTACTCATCGGTATGGGGGCTATCATAATGGATAATGTGCATATCGGCAGCAATACCATCATTGCCGCCGGGGCGGTGGTCCTGGAAGGTACGCAGGTGCCTGCTGGTTGCATTTTCGCAGGTGTGCCGGCAAAGAAGGTAAAAGACATCAGCAGTGAGCTTACTGAAGGCGAAATAAATCGCATTGCGAATAATTATGTTATGTACAGTGGCTGGTTTAAGTAGCTTGTAAGACTATTTTTATCCGGGCAAATCCTGTAATTGATTCAGGATTTGCCTTTTTTAATTTAGATAATATCTTAATTTGTTGCTTTTTGGCCAATATTAATTAATTATTAAGTTTGTGTTACCAATTCCAAGGTAGCATCTATCTGAATAACTTTGCGCCATCATTTTAAAATCAAACATAATGGGACTTAATTCCTTTTTAAAAGCATTCCTGCCCAAAGACAAAATTTTCTTCAGCCTTTTCGAGCAGATTTGTAGAAACCTGATTGATATGTCTGAGGCCTTTGTGAAAGCAATGCACGAGCCTAACTACGATGTGAGAATGGTAGCTTTAGATAAACTGAAGGATTGGGAACACAAGAACGATAGTCTTACCCATAAAGTATTCCTCGAATTAGGTCAGAATTTTATTACCCCGTTTGACCGTGAAGATATTCACTACCTGGCTACCGCCCTGGATGACGTTGCTGACTACATGTATGCCGGTGGAAAAAAGATCGTTACTTATAATGTAACCGAAACCAATAGTTACATGAAAGATATGTCTATGATCGTACAGGAATCCGTAGCGCATCTTGCTGAAGCGGTGGGGCACCTTAGAGATATGAAAAATATCCGGGCGATTACCGAAGCCTGCGTTAAGGTAAACAGCCTGGAAAACAAAGCGGATGACCTGTTTGACTTTGGCATTACCTCCCTGTTCTCTAATAACCTGGACGCCGTAGAGATCATTAAATTGAAAGATGTTTACGAAGACCTGGAGATCATTACCGATAAATGTGAAGATGCTACCAATATTATTGAATCAATAATTGTTAAGTACGCGTAACCCGGCTCTGATCCTCTTCAGAAAAAGGAAACAGTCTTTTAATTTATTTTCAATAATATTCTATGTTATCATTATTAATAACAATCATCGTATTAGCCTTAATATTTGATTATATTAATGGTTTCCACGACGCGGCCAATGCTATTGCAACCGTTGTGTCTACAAAAGTATTGACTCCTTTCCAGGCTGTACTATGGGCTGCATTCTTCAACTTCGCGGCTTATTTCATTTTTGACCATGGCGTGGCCAACACGATCGCCAAAACAGTAAAGACGGAATTTATTACCCTGGCGGTAATCCTTGCCGGCCTGATCGCTGCCATTAGCTGGAACCTGATCACCTGGTGGTTCGGTATCCCTTCCAGCTCTTCCCATACCCTGATCGGGGGCTTTGGCGGAGCGGCTATTGCGCATGCGCTGTTATCGACCAGTGGTGATGTGGGCTTAAGCGCTATTGACGGCCCGACGATTATCAAGATCATCAGCTTCATTTTCCTGGCCCCGCTCGTTGGTATGCTGGTAGCCTTTATTATTTCACTCTGGTTCCTGCATTCCTTCAAAAAAGGATTAATGCCTAAGTTTATTTCTCTCGCTATTATTGTTACTTCTATTTATTGTTTGTCCAGCTTTATTGAGACACCAAAGCAAGCCCTGGAAAAATCAACGGTAAAGATTGAAAAGGCAGAAAAAGAGATCACGGCTTTACAATTAAGTTCCAGCGATGATGTGAAGAAAATCGAGAACGCGGAGCTGAAAGCAAAAGCGGAACCGCATTTCAAAACACTGAAGGACGCTAAAAAGAAAATAAAAGAAGCGGAAAAATCTATAGCTTCCAATAAACCGCAATTCCTGAAAGTACTATTGTTTGGTAACAATATGAAATGGTCTTTACTGTTCTTCATATTGATCGCCATGGCTTTGTTCACTTTGTTCCTGAGTGCTTTGAACTATGCCCAGTCAGAACGTTGGTTTAAGCGTATGCAGCTGGTTTCTTCCGCGGCCTTCAGTATCGGCCATGGTGGTAATGACTCTCAAAAAGTAATGGGGATCATTATGGCGGCTTATATCGCTTATGACCCTTCTGTATACAGCCTGGACCATATGGTAGAATGGGTACCGCTTGCTTGTTACGCGGCGATCGCCTTAGGTACCATGAGCGGTGGTTGGAAGATCATCAAAACTATGGGTACCAAGATCACTAAAGTAACGCCATTTGAAGGTGTGGCCGCAGAAACGGCAGGGGCATTAACCCTTTTCATCACAGAGATGCTGAAGATCCCGGTAAGTACGACACATACCATTACCGGTTCTATTATAGGTGTGGGTGCTACTAAGCGTTTATCGGCAGTAAGATGGGGGGTGACCATCAACCTGCTTTGGGCCTGGATCCTGACCATCCCGGTATCTGCCTTATTCGCAGGGGTAGTTTACCTGATCGTTTCTCTATTCGGATTGAAGTAATCTGATAAATTTTTAAAAGCAAATGGGACTGTTTGAGCAAAACAGTCCCATTTGCTTTTAAAGTATTGGAATTGTAAAAGATTATGGCTTCAATTGCTTATAGCAATCAGCTAATTATCTCATAAGCTAATCAGCAAATGACCCTGAACCATCTTGGCTAATCTTCTTCCCGCAACTGCACCAGGGGTATAAGGCTTTCAATCTCGTTAGCCCTTTCAATATCGCCGATGTTGCCATAAGTGCTGGCCAGGCTTTCCAGCATTAATGCGATGAAGGAACGGCTGTCTATAGGCTTCAGGTGATTATACCGGTCATGCTGCCCGTTTTTTTTCAGGTACATAATTATATCGTTCCGGTTATAGATCATGCCATTTGTGGGATCTATGAAAAACTGCAGCTGTCCCACCGCATTTTCACGTTCTGTATCCTCAAAACTATAGATATGTTCATAATAAGCCATCACGAACTGGTTGGGAAGGTCAATGGCAAATACTGGCACATCCAGTAGTTCACATAAGGCCATGTATAAAATACCAATGGTAAAGGCATTACCCTGCCTGGACTCTATCGTTTCATTCAGGAAAAAATGACGCGGCTCGTGCTCGGTAAGCTCATGGCCCTGCAACTTGAAAAAATTGAACAGGATACCATTAATAATGTTGATCTGCTCCAGCGGGGATAAAAAGTTGTTCAGCTCCAGCCACACGTTCCGGCGCATGAGCTCAAACTGGTGCATTACATGCTCTTTATCCATTTCCGGGTAGCGGTATTTGGCAATCAGTAAGGCTGCATCCAGTATGGAAGGTTTCTCCTGCTGGGCCCATTTCATCAACTCTGTTTGTAATACCAGGTAATAAGATTGATGGATCAGGTTTTCTATACGGTTCTGTACCCACTCGGCTTCTGTAAACTCCCAAAGCTGCTCCAGGTGAGGAATGACCGCGGCGCCATAACCCAACAATTTTTGCGCTACAAGGTCAAAGACCTCCTGGTCCGGATCATCTACAAGCTGGAGTAAGGCAACAATTTCTTTATCTGGTTTAAGGCCGGGCATTAATATTTACTAATTTTTAAAGGTTCACTCTTGCGTAAAACCGTAATTTTAGGCAATACTGGTAAAAAACAAATATAATGAAGGTATATGGTATTATCGGTAAAAGTTTGCAACACAGCTTTTCGCCACGGTATTTTAACAATAAATTCTCTGATTATAACATTGACGCTGTTTACGAGGCATTTGAACTGGAAAACATTGACGCTTTTCCCGGCTTACTGCGGCAAAAGCAACTGGCCGGTATAAATGTAACCATACCTTATAAAGAACAGGTCATTCCTTTCCTCGACGAACTGGACCCTTCTGCAGAAAGTATTGGCGCGGTAAACTGTATCCAGGCCCATAAAGGCCGGCTGGTAGGCTACAACACAGACATTACCGGTTTCACCCGTTCTTTACAACCTTTATTAAAAGCGCAGCACCGGCGGGCGCTGGTCCTGGGAACGGGCGGAGCTGCTAAAGCCATACAACAAGGCTTGCAACAACTGGATATCCCCTATACAGTAGTCAGCAGGTCGGGGGTGCCGGGCACGATCAGCTATCCGCAAATAGATGAGCAGGTAATGAATACACACCCTATTATTATTAATACAACTCCATTGGGTACTTTTCCAGATATTACAGAGAAGCCGGACCTCCCTTATGATTACCTAAATACTAATCATCTCCTGTATGACCTGGTTTATAACCCTGAAATAACAGCCTTTTTACAGGAAGGCAGGCAAAGAGCAGCGCAGGTAAAGAACGGCTTCGAAATGCTTTGCATACAGGCTGAAGCCGGCTGGGACATTTGGAACCAATAATTTATATCTTTTTTTTATTTTGTATTTTCGCGGCCGCCCTTAAAATTTTTTAATATTATGATGAAACGAATGCTGGCAGTGCTGATTGGCTTATTAACTCATTTTTTGTGTATTGCGCAACAGGAATCGCAGGCGCCCAAACGGGAATTCAGGGCCGTATGGATCGCCACGGTCGGTAATATTGACTGGCCTTCCAAGCCGGGGCTAAGCGCCGTGCAGCAACAAAACGAGTTTATCAACCACCTCAACTTCCTGGCCAGGCAGGGCTTTAACGCGGTGATCGTACAGGTAAGGCCGGCAGCTGACGCGTTCTACCCTAATGGTATAGAGCCCTGGAGCAAATACCTGAGCGGGAAACAGGGTGAGGCCCCTTTCCCTTATTATGATCCGCTTGCCTTCATGATAGAAGAAACACATAAAAGAAATATGGAATTCCATGCCTGGTTTAACCCCTTCAGGGCCCTGGTCAATAGTAAGATCAATGTAAACCCGGCTTCGCATGTAACCCGCCGGCATCCGGATTGGGTGATCCACTACGGCGGGAAGTCTTACCTGGACCCGGGCAACCCGGAAGCGCGGAACTACGTCAACAATGTGATCCTGGAAGTGGTGAAGAAATATGATATTGACGGCGTACATATTGATGATTACTTTTATCCCTATAAAATAAGCGGGCAGCTATTTAATGATGGCAGGTCCTACAGCGCCTACGGCAATGGCATGAGTCTCGACGACTGGCGGCGGGACAATATCAATAAATTTGTGGAAGCCATGTATAAAGGAGTGAAGAAGGAAAAGCGTTATGTGAAAGTGGGGATTAGTCCCTTTGGTATCTGGCGCAACCAACGCCAGGACCCCCAGGGTAGTGCGACGAATGGTACCAGCTGCTATGATGACCTTTATGCGGATGTAAAAAAGTGGATCGATAATAAATGGCTGGATTATGTAGCGCCACAACTTTATTGGGAGCATGGGCACCGCCTGGCTGCGTTTGATGAGCTGGCGCCCTGGTGGCGGGAAAATTGTAAAGATCGCGCAGTATATATAGGTATGGGTGTGTACAAAATGGTCAATGCGAAAGCCGGTGCCTGGCAGGGGCCGGGTGAAATATTGAAGCAGCTGGAAACCTCCAGGAGTGCCCATAACGACGGTGCTATTATGTACAGCATGGCGAGCTTTTCCAAAGCGGGAGCAGGCTTGAGCGAGGAGCTAAGACAGGCAAAATATTTTGGTACGATCGCGATTCCTCCTACCATGCCCTGGTTAGGTGCTGCAGCGCCGGTAGCTCCGAATGCGAAAATTTCGAAACAGGGCAATAGAACGGTATTAAGCTGGAATAAAGAACTGAATGTTTCCGGCGGGTTAAAATACCTGGTTTACAGGTTTATGAAAACAGAAGCCGTAGACCTGAATAATGCCGCCCGGATCATAGGCCTGACCCAAAAAACAAATTTTGTGGATGAGGAGACAGGTGGCCGGCAATACAAGTATGTGATTACAGCACTGGACCGGCTTTGGAATGAAAGCAAAGCGAGCCAGGTATTGGAATAAACCGCGTATTTCATTTAAAAATGATTAAGCCTGGCCTAAATTATAAATAGTTTATAATATATCGGGTACTGTCAGGTTTTCCCCAATTAAGTTTTACCTTTGCGCCTTAAATATTAAATAGGAGTTAATTTATTTTCATGGATCGTAATTCAATCATTGGCTTTCTGCTTTTGGTCGGCCTGGCGGTAGGGTACATATTCTATAGCCAGAATGAAGCAGAAAAGTACAATCAGATCAAGACAGAGGCTGCAGCTAAAGAGCAAAAAGCCAAAGCGCAGAGTAATGCTGCGGCAAGTGCCGTAATCCAGGATACCAGTTCTGTGGTCGATTCCACTTTACCGGCAGCGTTCAGGGGCAGCGAGCAAATCGTAAAGATCGCTAATAATGTAATCAGCCTGGATATTACCAGCAAAGGCGCCTACCCGGTAGCCGCTTCCCTGCTAGATTACAAAACCTATAATGATTATGTAGGGAAAAAAGATACCGCTATGAAATTGTTCTCCGGTAAGGGCGACAATAAGCTGGTATTCAAAATTCCTGTTGATGGTAAAGAAATGTGGTCCGATGAATTGAACTTCACGCCACAGCCCAGGACTGCCGATAGCCTCCCTCTAGTGATGGTAGCGCAGGTAGGACAAGGTAAAAGCGTTATACTGACCTACTCTCTCTCTAACGACAACTATATGATGGACGCCAGTCTTAAGATTGTGGGTATGAACGAAGAGTTAGGAAAAGTAAGCAATATCCCGGTACAATGGGCGACTAAAGCCATGCGTACAGAAAAAGACCTGGCCTCTGAGCGTCGCAATGCGCAGGTCCATTACCGTTTCGGAGATGGAGAGCATGATTACTTTACTTTTTCTAATAAACCGCAACGTACACTTGAAGATCCTTTGCAATGGATGGGTGTAAAAACACACTTTTTCAACTCTACCATTATTGCCAAAACAAAGAACTTCAGCAACGGGTCTTATGAATCCCAGGAGCCTAAAGAAGATACTACTTTAGTAGTTAAAAACCTGAGTAAGTTAACGATCCCGGTAACGGCTTCCAATGATTTCTCTTTCGACTTTAACTGGTATATCGGTCCTAATGACTATAATACCCTGAAGTCTTATAAACTGGATATGGAAGAGATGATCCAGTTTGGCTTTGGTTTATTTGCTTTCGTAAAATACATCGTTAAATGGTTGATCTTACCATTGTTCACCATGCTTAACGGTTTTATCCCGAGTGTGGGTATCGTTATTATCTTAATGACGTTGATCATCCGTATCTTCCTTTCTTTCCTGACTTACAAGTCCCAGTTGTCTGCAGCTAAGATGAGGGTGCTGAAGCCACAGATCGATACTTTAAGGGAAAAGTATGGTCACGATCAGCAGGCAATGGGTATGGAGCAAATGAAATTATACCGTTCTGCAGGTGTGAATCCTTTAGGCGGGTGTTTACCTTTACTCTTCCAGATGCCGTTCTTATTGTCCATGTATTATTTCTTCCCTTCGGCCATGAACCTGAGGCAGGCTAAATTCCTTTGGGCAGAAGACTTATCTACATTTGACAATATCCTGAATTTAGGGTTTAATATTCCTTTTTACGGTAATCACGTAAGCTTGTTCACCCTGTTAATGACCATTTCGAGTTTGTTACTGGCTATTTATAGCAAGCAGATGACCGCGGGTCAGGAAATGAGCGGACCAAACGCGCAGGTATTAAAATGGATGCCTTTTGTGATGCCGATCATGTTCCTGGGTTGGTTCAACAACTTCGCTGCGGGTCTTACCTTCTACTATTTCTTATCCAATATGTTGAGCTTAGCACAGCAGTTTATTATCCAGAAGTTCTTTATTAACGAAGAAAAAATCCTTTCAAAAATTAAAGAGAACCAGAGTAAACCGGCGGCCACCTCAAAATGGCAACAACGCCTGGAAGAAATTCAGAAACAACAACAGAACCGTGGGAAAAACGCGGGTAAATAAATTAAAAGATAGGGCTTCCAATACGGAAGCCCTTATCTTTTGTATAAAAGGGTTGGCTAATAAATAGCTGCCAAAGTACAGGATAAGAGCTCTTGTAGCCCTGACAGCATTTAAAGATGAAATGTTTGCCGGATGATGAATTAGGCCAGTGGCCTATATATTCGGCATTGCCTAATCTGATTGTTACTGCACTCACTCAACTAAACTTCACCGGTAGTGGGTTTGTACTTACCATTCAACAGGCTTTCTAAGATGTCTGCTTTGTCTGTAGCCTCGATCGTGATCTTGATCAAAGCGTTAGACGGATCGGAGGCTACACGGCCGGATACGTCAACGGCACGGCCTACTTTTTAGTTTAGTCTTAATACTTTTGCGGTTTCGCCGCCGTTAAATTTCAACAGAGCTCTTGAATTGTTCTCTGCCATTTTTAATAGATTTCAGGATTAAAAGAAAATTTAGTTTTTAATTTCTTGGTATAAAGATAGCTATGGAAATAGGCTGTTACCAAAGCCGGGCACCTGAAACTTGAATTTTGTAGTAAATATACTATAGAATTTATTTTAATATGAAAGGTGTGTAAAATGCCGTAACGGCTATTGCGATTTATAAAAAAAAGCCTAAATATAGCAAGGTACTTAGGCTTTCTTTATAATTATGCGGAGGTTTGAATCATAGTGTAGGCCTCTTTTATTTTTATAGATGTAGATTTTGTATGGGCAGCGTTATGCAACTTACTATTGGGGAGGATAAGTACTTTACCCTCAAGGATGGTTATACCCTTTTCAATAATTTCAAAGTACTGATTGTCCGGCGCCTTCATGCTTACGCTAAAAAGGAACGTATTATATTCTGCACCCTGAGGTACGAAAAGTTTAAACCAGCCCGAGGCATCGGTAAATGCTATCCCTAGCGATCCGATGGAAATAGCCGCATCATGCAGGGGTAGTTGAGCAGACTCATCCTTCAGAAAACCGGTAAGCCACCTGCTTTCATGAACAACCGGATCCTGGGGCGCTATGTCCAGCAAAGTGCCGGGCATAAGGTCATTTAAAAGACAAACAGAAATACTAGAAGTTGGCATGGATTTAATACCGGTGTCGCCGGGCAATAGAATAGCTCTTCCCAATTGATCTTGATGCAGCTGTAGACACACACGGTCCGGTGTTTTTAAAAACAATTGCAACATGCTGTCTGAGAGCTGGCTGACATCCTGAACCGTTTTATTGCATCGCTTGCAAAAGCGGCCATGCCCCACATCGGGCATCTGTTCAAAATCTGCGGTGCAGGGCTCCGGCATTTCCAGTCTTATTTTACGCCTGTTGTTCATCTTCCGGTGTTTGTGTAATTAGATGCATAACCTCCATGTATAGTTGGGAGCCGCAACAAATATTCCTGTTGAATTATGATTATCTTTGAGCGGTTTCAGTCAAACAAATATTAAATAATGATTGCTGTTTTAAGAAAAATATTCACGAGTCACCGGCTTAGCTTATTTGTTTTGCTTTTGATTCAATGGGGTACATTTATATTTAACCGGTATGTGCCGGTTAAGCTTAATGCACTCTTATTTATGGGTAGCAGCCTGTTTTTTGGTATAGGTCTGCTTGGCATTTATCTTAATAAAGAAGTGGGTATTTCTGAAAAAGGGCAGCAGCAAAATATATGGCTTAAATCCCTTATGACTTTGTTCGGGCTTGCAGGCATCACTGCTATATTTTTCTTGCTGCAGCAGAATTTCATGCAAAACCCTATTCTGGCTGAACAGTCAGACGTTATTCCTACCATTATAGAATTGTGTGAACGCTTCATGAATGGCGACAATGTGTATACACCTATAGAAAAATTCGGTTATTTCCTCCCGGTAACCTACCTGCCTATGCAATGGGGACCTTTTTTAACGGCGGAAGTATTTCATTTTGACTATCGTTGGATACCCATCTCGATCTGGGCAATAGCCTTCATCCTGCTCGTTTGGAGAAGTATGAAGTACAATAACTATCGGTACCATATGCTGACGATCATTTTCGGAACTGTTCCTATACTGTTGATGTCGGTTACCACAGATCCTGTAAGTTTCATTATGTCGGGCACTATAGAAGTAAATCCTTTAAGTGCTGTCATGTCGAACACGGTAGAAATCATGGTAGCCGGTTACTATATTTTACTGATCTTAAGTTTTAATATAAACAACCCGGTGTTGCGCGGCCTGATTGTCGCGATCTGTTTAATGTCGCGTTACAGCCTGGTGCTTTGGCTGCCGGTAGCCGTTGTGGTATTGTGGTTCAATGAGCCTAAGCGTAATTTCTATATTACAGCAGCGACCATTGTTATCTTTATTATGGGGATTTATGTTATTCCTTTTTTAAGCAAAGACTGGGGCATATTTTACCGGGGCTATAAGCATTATGATATTTCAGCTTTAGGAGAGTGGCAGCATATTAACGGTGAAACCGGCAAACCTTACCATTTGTTCAACGGTTTTGGCTTCGCTCCTTTTATCTATGATTATTACCCCGGGCAGGACTTAATGGTAAAAATAAAGGCTTTACAGAGATTTCACTTCTGGGGTTCTTTATTAACGACGGCGGCACTGGTCCTGTTGTACTTCAGGATCAGGAAATCCATTCATTATAAGATTTACCTGATGGCCTCATTTAAGATCTACCTGGCCATATTCATGTTCTTTATCCAGGTACCTTATACTTACCTGATGCTGGTTGATCTTTTCGTGAGCATCGCCATATTTGCGGAAACCGGGAAATATCATTTTGCCGGAACCATAAAAAGAAAAGTAATTACATAGGTATCAGTTATAGGGGTGCCCTGCAGATGAGCCGGAAAATACCCACAGGACAAAAAGAGCCAGGATAGTGAGTAGTGCGATACAAAAGTATTTTATACCCAATAATCTTGCAAGCCAGTAATCCGTTCCCGAATATATATTGCGACGCTGTTTGTATCTAATCAGGATAAAGAGACCCAGGTCTGACAGGAAATAGAAAAATACATAAGGAGTTAAAAAGATAAAGGCAAAAATATCCTGGAAAATTTCCGGTGGGTACTTTTTAAAAATAGCACAAAAAACCAACGCGACACTAAAGAACAGGTGCAGCAGGAAAAGGCCATTAGTGCATAAGCACAGCAATTTAAAGCCCGGGCTTTGGTAGGGTTTGTTGATTATTTGTGCCATCATTTATAAGCTAAAATGCTTTTCTTTTCTGTGATCAATAATTGCTGGATCTCCTGCAATTCATGCGGGATCAGGCTTACCCAGTTTACATCCTTTAGGGGTATATTATTCCGGCCTTTTCTCCAGGCAGCCTTAAAAGAAGTATGAAACTCAGGCATGGTCAGCCAGCCGTAAGCTACGGCCACCATCACCGGGAACGTAATCCTGCCATTGGCCAGCATAAACGTTTGCAAACATACTTCACCCTCTTCCGTAGGTGGGTAATCCAGCAGCACATGCTTGATGTCATGCCGTTCATAGTAAGGCAGCAGGCCCAATGCATGTTTTTTGAAAAAACGGTGTAGCTGGTGCCCTACTGTATTTTCAGGCATGCTTTCCAGGTCCGCGTCCGTGTAAGGGAAAGATATTTTCTTACGGATCAGCTTGAAATAAGGCAGGCCCACCTCATGCGCCAGGAAAACCAGCAGGCGCTCTCTTAATTGTTTAATTTTCATCAGGCGTATTTTTAAACTCGTAAACAGTATTGGATTGTTCTGCGTCGATCAGTTCCGGCTGTGCTATGAAGTAAAGCTTCTGGACCTTTTTCCAGCTCAAAGCAAGCGCGATAATGGTAGCCGCGTTCAGGATAGCAAAGAAGGGCAGCTCATTAAAAGGTAAGCGCATTACCAGTAAAAAGAGTACAAGAGTACCGTTGGCACAGGCCAGGGCGGCACAGCAGATAGCGATCCATTTTGCGCTACCCCTTTCCCACAGGGAATTGATCGCTTCGATTAAATAGTAGAACATAAACATACCTGGCAGTCCTCCTGCCAAAGCAAAAGGGAGTACGAACAGGCCCATAGGGAGCTCCAGGAAAATACTGTACAAAAGACATTCCGCGATAGCGGCGATAAACCAGACTTGCAGGGCTACTTTCATATTTTGCAGATTTTAAAAGTACTTTGTTTTTCAAAGTGAGTGGATAAAAAAATTTAGTGCAGGTTTTTGATAATTTTTTCCAGGGCTTGAATATGACTTCTGAACGCGGTTTCTCCTTCTGCGGTAATACTATATATAGTATTAGTTTTGCGGCCTACAAATCCTTTCTCCACCCGGATGAAGGCATGTTCCTCCAATGTTTTCAGGTGCGAGGCCAGGTTCCCGTCTGTAGCGTCCATCAGTGCCTTAAGGTCATTGAAGTTGATGGACTCATTGACGATCAGGGCACTCATAATCCCGATACGGATACGGCTGTCAAAAATTTTGTTTAATTGGTCTAACTCTTTTCTCATGCTCCTTTACGATCATATTTATTCCACATGATAAAGCCATAAATAATATGCAATACACCAAAGCCAAATGCCCAGAAATACAACTGCCATTCCGGTTTTAAAAAAGCGATACAGCCCGTCAGTACCTCGAAAAGGCCCAGCCACCTGATATCGGAAATCGTATACTTGGAGCTGTTGATCAGGGTCAGGCCATAAGTAATCAGCATCACCGGGATTACATACACAAAGTCCGCGTTCAGGATAAACGCCCCACACATCCAGCCCCCCGCCAGCATGGGAATACACATGCTGATGATCATCTTACGGGCCGCGGCATTAAAAGTTACCTGGCCTTGTTTTTTATTTTTACGGTAAGAAAAATAAAAAGCACCGGCAACCGCGACGATAAGGGTAAGCAAAGCCAGGAGCACCAGCTCATTCACAAAAACTTTCATTGACGGTTCTTCTGAGCCAGGCACATCCGAATAGCCCCGGTAAGCAATACCGGTAGCAGCCAAGGCGACCAGGCCCGCCCAGATGCCGCTCCAGCCACTCAGGGACAATACCCTGCTGGAACGGTCCATGATGCTCTTGATATCTGCCAGTACCTGCAGGGATTCTTCTTTATGATGTTTCATAAAAAGTGCTTTGAAATACAAAGTAAATGTATACTTTTTGTTTTTCCAACAATTCTACCGGAATTTTTAGCGGATCAGTAAAATATCCCTTTTGCAGCGTGTTTTCGCCAATGAGCGCTACGCTCTCTTACACAAAAAGAGATGGTCAGCAGGATGGCCCGTATTTTATGCAGAGCTTCATTTCTATAAACAGGTCAAAAGCTTTGAAAGGGTAATTAGATTATACTATGTAAATTTTTATTGTGTATTATAAAAGCTGCTCTTATTTTTTCGTATTCGAAAAAGTGAATTAGTTGAAAATTGGTTCAGAAAAGAGAAAGAGGTTAGTATAAATTTAATATTCAATTGGTGTAGTAGTTAAACTATCTTTTATTGTTGCAGTTGGACAACTTGAGTGTTAAATTTATAGATAAGACAGTACTATTTTCCTGTTGTAACGCATAAAACATTTTCCCGGAAGGAAAATCAGGTTAATTTTGCGGTTTACAACCAACCTTTTTTTTTAAACCACGGTCTTCTTAGATTAAATGCATTAATTTAAAATAAGATCAGATTGTCATTTGCTTTGGCATATACTAATATTTTGACAGGGACAAGCGAACTAGAAGCGTTAATATCTGGCTGCGCGCGCAACGAAAGGGGCGCTCAAGGAAAGATATATGAGCTGTTTTATCCAAGAATGATGGGTATGGTTCGTCGTTATTTCCCGGCTCATGAATTAGCCGAAGAGATATTGAACAATGGCTTTCTGCGCGCATTTCAAAAAATAGACAATTACGGTTTTAAAGGCTCTTTTGAAGGTTGGCTGCGCAAGATCATCTTCCACGCGGTTTCCGACTATGCGAAAACCCAGGTAAAGTATTCCGAAAATATTTTGTTGGTAGAGAAAGATGAATTCGTATTACGGGATGCGGCCAGCAGCCTGTATTATGATGACCTGATGAAGCTGGTTTATGAATTGCCGGAGACAGCAAGAATTGTGTTTAATATGTATGTTTTTGACGATCAGTCACATAAAGATATTTCCAAAACCCTGGGTATTAGTGAAGGAACCTCTAAATGGTACCTTTCAGAAGCCCGGAAAACATTGAAACAAAAAATTGAAAAATTAGAATTACATCTTAAAAAGTAATTGTCAGGATAGTGAACGATAAAGATTTTATAAAAATAGACGACCTGTTTAAGGGGAAGCCGGAAAGGGAAGAAAGCATCCCGCCCGGAGCCTGGAGAAACATGCAGGATCTGCTTGAGAAATCGGCAACAACGGGAGGTGTGGCCGGAAGCAGACGTTATGGCTTATATGCAGTATTTGCCTTATTAACTGTAGGTATGGGCGTAAGCGCCCTCAGCCTTCAGCACAGGCAACTGCTGAAAAAGGAAAACCGGGTTATTGCAAGCAATGACACTAAAGGTGCCTTATCGTCCACTAATGCAACAAATACGAATACTGCAGCGACTGAACTTTCTCCTTCAGGCCCTGTAAGTAATACTACGCTTAATCACAATACTACGGCCTCCTCAACCGCACCAGTGGTAGCTGTAAATGAAGCCAATAATACGGCCCCTCAGTCCGCTACAAAACCGGTTAACCATACACCTGCAAAAGTGGTGAACGGCAGCAATCCGCATAAAGCGACAGCCTCTGTTAGTACTGAGCACAATAATAAAGCAAATGCAGTCAACCGTTCTCATACGGCCAGGCTGAGCAATAATAAAAATAAAATTTCTGCCCGGGACGCAAGCATAGCAGCGGATATACAGAAGAAATCTATTACAAACCCTATCACTTCTTCTTCGCCGTCTAATGTTAGCGCAACCGCTGATATAGCCCTGGCTAAGATCGACCGGCAGGAATTTGCCCCGGTCTCTGCTAAAGATTCTGTATATGAGGCTGTGGTCCATGACAAAGTAAATAACAAGAAATTCGTCGTAGAGAAGCATCAGGACGAATGGAAGAAGGAAGTAAGCACGCCGGTAACCGAATTTACCCGTAGCATAAGCCAGAAAACAACAGCGGATAACCGCCTCGTACAACAAATCGATAC
The DNA here is from genome assembly GCA_016786705.1 of Taibaiella sp. GTDB lineage: Bacteria > Bacteroidota > Bacteroidia > Chitinophagales > Chitinophagaceae > Edaphocola. The sequence goes on along the minus strand of JAEUVV010000006.1, from coordinate 109,102 downwards.
GATCAGGCAGAAAAACTATGTAAGAACACAACTGGTCGCCTTATCCGATAAGGAAAAGCTTTCCCTGATCGCGATCGCCTCCAATGCGCCAAAAGCGGGTTTAAATTTGGTGGCTACCACCGCCGCTACAGCTAATATTGCCAATAATGTAACCAATGGTGCTGGTTTTGCTAACCTGGTGCCCTTAGAGAATTATAAAGTAAAAACGGTAAATACGATAGAGCGCAAGAGCTTTGCCGCCCGCTTCTACGATATGATGAGCACTTACCTGAACAAAGACAAGCCTTTTTATTTCGGGGCAAGCCTGGGCGGGCAGGTAATGTTCAGTCAGCCGCTGCAATCCGGCTTCCATCTTGGCCTCGGCGGCTATTATGAATTTAAGGAAAGGTATACGCTGGGTGCGGAATTGAGGTATCTACACAATAGTTATAATAACGGTTCATTGACAGAACACTACCAGACCTACAGCCAGCAGAGCGTAGACAGAACCGGCCCGGAACCGGTATATAGCGCGCTTGAGCAGAAGTTTACCAATACTTATTACCTGCAAAGCAGTTCCTACCTGGAGTTACCAATTACAATGCGCTACCAGCTAAGTAAACTATCTATTATGGGCGGTATCTACGGCAGCTATATGATGGGTACCAGGTATACCAACAAAATGGCAGAGTTAAGTGGCGAAGCAAGTATGGTCAGCGGTCGGAAGCCATTCACCACTACAACCGGTACTATAGTGGCCAATGACTTTAAGGCAAGATATGGTATGGGCTTCACCATTGGCGCGGCCTATGACTTCTCCAAGCACCTTAGCCTGGATGTGCGCATCAATCAGAACCTCTGGAACAACCTGAAGTCAACCTCTGAATTGTCTACTAATTTATACCGGTCCACCGGGGTACAATTATCCCTGATGTACTTCATAGGCAAGAAAGATAAAGTAATCTATATGATGGCGCAATAAACGCCGCAATCCTATCCCCAAAAAAAGACTGCACACTGTGGCAGTCTTTTTATTTTTCCCTATACCACTATTGGTAAATATCCTTTATTTAATATTCAAATTGTAATTTTGACCCCTTAAATAATTAAGTATGAAACTGTCGCAATGTATTGTAAAGCTGGGCTTCCTGCTGCTTATTCCCGGGCTGGGCGCAATTGCCCAGGTCCCGGCCGGCTATTATGATGGAACGCAAAACCTGGAGGGGTACCAGCTGAAAGCAAAACTCAGCCAGATCGTTTCCTCGAAAACAACCAGCTGGAATTACGGGGATCTTCCCACTTATTATGAACAGACCGACAAAGACCAATATTATGAAAACGATGGCAGCGTTTTAGATATTTATGCTGAGAACCCTGCAGGTGCAGATCCTTATAATTACTGGTACAGTAACAATAGCCTGATTGCCGGTGCGAGCAATGAAGGCGAAGGCTGGAACAGGGAGCACATTTATTCCCAGAGTTTTTTCAATAGCAATTACCCTATGTATTCCGACCTGCATTTCATTGTACCTACCGATGCGCGCGTTAACCAGAGAAGAAGTAATTTTCCTTTTGGTAAGGTCGGCAACAGCCCGGCATTTACTTCCCTGAATGGCACAAAGGTCGGGCCGGCAAATATGCCCGGTTATACCAATACCGTTACCGAACCTATAGATGAATTTAAAGGCGACATTGCTAGGATGCTGATGTATGTCGCGGTGAGGTATGAAAACCTTCTCCCGTACTTTCAGTATACTAATGTCAGGAATCCTATAGATAGCTTAAGCGAGCGGGCTTTTAAATCCTGGTATATTACTTTGCTCTTACAGTGGCATCAGCAAGACCCGGTGAGCCTGAAGGAAATAGACCGGAATAATACAATCTATACTATACAAGGCAATAGGAATCCTTTCGTAGACAACCCGCAATATGCCCAGGCCATTTGGGGCAACCTGCCCACCGGTACCGATATCCCGGAGCAACCTTTCCAGGTAGACGCTAGTACTGTGGGTGCCCGCTATATTACTGTAAGCTGGCCTTATGTGCAGGATCCCGATGTATTGGGCTTTGAAGTATTCTTAAATGATGTAAAAGTAGGTACTACCGGTAAATATGAATTTACTTTTCACCACCTGGAGCCGGCCACCAATTATAGTATTAAAGTGCGGAGTTATTCTCATTCCTACGTAAAAAGCCCTTTTACAGCCTTGTCATCTGTGAGTACCCTGAGTGCAGATACTTTTAGCCGCGATTTATTCATTTCCAAACTTATTGTAGGCACTGCACAAAACAAAGCTATAGAGCTTACGAATAATACAGGTTATGAAGTCGACCTGCGCGATTATTATATCAATATCCGGCAGGAGAATCAAAGTACGGGTTCCTTATACTGGTCTTCTAATAAGCTCCAGCTGGAAGGCACATTGCCACAGGGCCGAAAATTGGTACTGCTCAATCCCCTGGCCCAACTCAGCTGCTTCAGTAATGATAGCGCAGATATTCTTTCCAATGCCACACCCATGCGCTTTGATGGTAAACTGGCCATGGAGCTTGGTTATAATAATACAGCCGTAGATCGCTTAGGGAATGTATCTGCCATTACAGATTATGCGACTGCTAAAAGCCTGTATAGAAAAGCCGGGGTTATTAATCCCAATAGCAGCTTTGATACGGCGGAATGGGATATCCGTCCCGAAAATTACTGTGACAGCCTGGGTAACCAGACAGAAATACCTACAGGCATCAGTAAGGTAAATAAAACAAATGAATTCCACCTGTATCCCAATCCTAATTACCATAAAGTGCTGCATATAAAAGGTAACCTGGAACAGGTTAAAGAAATAAAGATATTAACCATTGAAGGGCGTATACTACAAACCCTGGCAGGAGCTCCCAATGGAACGATACGGTTACCGGGAAATAGTGCCGGCCTTTTGATCATCGCTATTAATGGTAAAGGTTACCCGGTCTTTGTTCCGTAAAAGAGTAACAATAATAAATGACTATAAACGAGAAAGCCCCCGCAGAAGCGGGGGCTTTTCACACAAAACAAACAAAACACGAATCTCTATTTTTTTCTATCGGTTCAATACTTCTTCATTCCTTACTACTACTACTCCATCAAAAACGTCTATTAATACCGGCTTGGTTTTGTCAATATCACCGGCAATGATCTTTTTACTTAAAAGGTTGATGATTTCCTTTTGGATCAGTCTTTTCAAAGGTCTGGCGCCGAATTGCGGGTCAAATCCCTGTTGTGCGAAATGGTCGAGGGCATAATCGGTAAACCTTAAGTCGATGCCTTGCTGCGCCACACGTTCCCGTACGTCTTCAAACTGTATCCTGATAATCCCTTTGATCTCATTTTTCATCAGCGGGTGGAACATAATCACTTCGTCTATACGGTTGATAAACTCCGGTCTTAAAGTCTGGCGTAACAGCAAGTTCAGGTCTTCTTTTGTAGCCTCAAATACTTCTTCGAAATGCGCGTCATTAGAACCGCTCAATCCTTCAAATTTCTCCTGTATAATATCAGAACCCAGGTTGCTGGTCATGATAATGATCGTATTTTTAAAGTTGACCACGCGACCTTTGTTGTCGGTCAGGCGACCATCGTCCAGCACCTGCAGCATCACGTTAAACACATCGGGGTGCGCTTTCTCAATCTCATCTAAAAGCACTACAGAATAAGGTTTACGACGTACCGCTTCTGTCAGCTGGCCACCTTCATCATAACCTACATATCCCGGAGGCGCGCCTACAAGGCGGCTCACACTGTGCTTCTCCTGGTATTCGCTCATGTCGATACGGGTCATCATACTGTCGTCATCAAACAGTGCAGCTGCCAGTGCTTTAGCCAGCTCTGTTTTACCTACACCTGTCGTTCCCAGGAAAATGAAGGAACCGATCGGTTTTTTCTCGTCCTGCAGTCCTGCACGGCTACGGCGGATCGCGTCTGCAACCGCTACAATAGCTTCATCCTGGCCAATCACGCGTTTGTGCAATTCCGCTTCAAGGTTTAGTAATTTTTCCCTTTCGCTCTGCATCATACGTTGTACCGGTATACCTGTAGCCTTGGCTACATTCTCGGCAATATCATCCGCGTCTACCTCTTCTTTCAGCAGGCGTTTCTCATTGCTCAGCTCGCTCAACTCCTGTGTATGCTGCTGTAATTCTTCTTCCTGTACCTTCAGCTTGCCATAGCGGATCTCCGCAACCTTACCATAATCACCTTCCCGTTCCGCGCGTTCGGCTTCCTGTTTCAGTGCTTCTATATTCGCCTTGGCTTCCTGTATTTTGGAGACCATATCCCGTTCCGTTTGCCATTTGGCTTTAAGCGTATCCCGCTCTACCTGTAAATTGGCGATATTGGTATTCAGGCTTTTCAGCTTATCCTCGTCGTTCTCTCTTTTTATAGCTTCTCTTTCGATCTCCAGCTGGCGTATCTTTCTTTCCAGTTCGTCTAAGGCTTCGGGCATGGAGTTCATTTCCAGCTTCAGCTTTGCCGCACTTTCGTCGATCAGGTCGATCGCTTTGTCCGGAAGGAAACGGTCGGTAATATATCTTTGAGACAACTCTACCGCGGCGATAATGGCCTCATCCTTGATGCGCACCTGGTGGTGGGTTTCATAACGGTCTTTCAGGCCGCGCAGGATGGAGATCGCGTCTTCTGTACTCGGTTCATCTACCAGTACTTTCTGGAAGCGGCGTTCCAGGGCCTTATCTTTTTCAAAATATTTCTGGTATTCATTCAGGGTGGTCGCTCCTATCGCCCTGAGCTCGCCGCGGGCCAGGGCCGGTTTTAAGATATTGGCCGCATCCATAGCGCCTTCACCGCCACCGGCGCCTACCAGGGTATGGATCTCGTCGATGAACAGGATGATCTGCCCGTTACTTTCAGACACTTCTTTTACTACCCCTTTAAGGCGTTCTTCAAATTCTCCTTTATATTTGGCGCCCGCGATCAGCTGGCCCATATCCAGGGCGAAGATGATCTTACTTTTGAGGTTGTCGGGTACATCACCATTGATAATGCGATGCGCCAGGCCTTCTACGATCGCCGTTTTACCTACACCGGGTTCCCCGATCAGTATCGGGTTATTTTTAGAGCGGCGGGATAAAATATGCAGGGTCCTGCGGATCTCTTCATCACGACCGATCACGGGGTCCAGCTTCCCGTCCCGGGCCAGTTCATTCAGGTTTTTAGCATATTTCTGTAAATTGTTGAAGCTGGTATCCGAGGTCTGAGAGTTAACGGTACTCCCTTTTCTCAGGTCTTTAATAGCGGCCACTAAGGCTTTTTCCGACAGGCCGGCATCTTTTAAGATTTTCGCCGTATCGTCATTCCCCTGGATAATGGCTACCAGCAGGTGCTCCGGGCTGACGAACTCGTCTCCGAACGTTTTTAAAATACCTGCTGTTTTTAAGATCACATTATTGACCTCCCGGCTTACCGATTGTGCCGGGTCGCCCCCGGTTTGTTTCGGCAGGCGGGCAATGCTCTCTTCCAATTTTTTCTCGATTAAGGTAGGATTACCCCCCGCTTTTTTGATAATAAATTCGATGGGCCCTTCCTTATCTTCCAGCATCGCTTTGAGTAAATGCTGGGTTTCTATATAGGAGCTGCTGCTGTTAAACGCCAATTGCTGGGCCTGTTGCAGCGTCTCCTGCGCTTTGATAGTGAAATTATTTAAGTTCATATATAGTCTCTTATTTGCTTGTTATAAAATTAATGCATCAAAGAAAGCTCCAATCTTATGAATAGGAAAATTAGTCATGCTTTAACGTCACAAAGTGTCTATTTGACAAGCATTTAGGCAGTCAATATGCAATAATTTCCGAAAAGAATTTTGCCGGCTGCACTAATTGTCAGTAATTTAGGCTAGGCAAAAGAGAACGGTTTAAATGGTCAACGAAATCATTCATTGGATACAGGCATTACCCTGGAAAACGATCCTGAAAATAGGATCTATCCTCTATGCATTGCTGGCCATAGGCGTTTCTTTGATGATCTTAATGAATGCACGCTCCGGCTCTAAAGCGCTGGCTTACCTGGCCTTAATCGCCCTGGTACCCATATTAGGCATTATCTTTTATCTTTCCTTCGGGATCAATTACCGGAAAAACAAGATCTATACCCGCAAGATCCTGCAGGACGACCGCCTGGCCACCTTAATTCAAAATGCTTTAGACCAACGCTTCAAGGAAGTAAGCCTGGAACATAAAGCCGATCTTGATTATTTCTACCCCCTGGCCAAGATGATACAGGAAGACGCGCGGAATATTTTCGCGGACGATAACCAGGTCGATCTATTGATTAACGGCGAACAGAAATTCCAGCGGCTGCTGGAAGACCTGCGTAATGCTAAAGAGCATATCCACATCCAATATTACATTTATGAGAATGATGTGATCGGGAACGAGATCGCCGACATTCTTATTGAAAAGCATCAAGCGGGCGTAGAGGTGAAGTTTATTTATGATGATTTCGGGGCCAGCAGTATCCGTAAGACACTGGTGCGGCGCTTAAATGCCGCGGGCGTACCTAATTATCCTTTTTACAAGATCAAGCTGATAGCCCTGGCCAACCGGCTGAACTACCGTAACCACCGTAAAATAGTGATCGTGGATAATAAGATCGGCTACGTAGGCGGGATCAATGTCGCGGATAAATACATCAATAACGGTAACAGCAATAAATACTGGCGCGATACCCACTTGCGGATCGAAGGCTTATCGGTACTAAGCCTGCAGATGGTCTTCCTGGGCGACTGGCAATTCTGCGCCGACGAAAATATCGAGCATATCACTAAATATTTTCCACGAAATGCTTTACCCGTAACAGAGAGCGACGGTAAGGTAGTACAGATCATTGCCAGTGGCCCCGATTCCAACTACCCATCTATCTTATTTGCCCTGAACCGGGCTATTTTGCTCAGTAAAAAATCAGTCTGGCTCACCACCCCCTATTTTATACCGGAAGAGACCCTTACAGATGCCCTCATCATGGCGAGCCTGAGCGGGATCAAGATCAGGTTGCTGGTGCCGATGGACTCGGACTCTGCTTTCGTCAATACCTGTGCCACTTCCCACTACGAAGAAATGCTGGAGGCCGGCATAGAGATCTACCGTTACACTAAAGGCTTTATACATGCCAAAACTATGGTCTGTGATGATAAAATAGCCTTCGTGGGTACCGCGAACCTGGACCAGCGAAGCTTCGACCTGAATTTTGAAGTAAACGCGGTGGTTTATAACAAGGAATTAGCGCAACAGCTCAGCAACGCTTTTCTGGAGGATCTTAAGTATGCCGAAAAACTGGAATATAGCGACTGGATGCAAAGGCCCCGCTGGCGAAAGCTGGTGGAGCGGGTACTATACCTTTTCTCTCCCTTAATGTAGGGCCGGGAGCGCCGCAAATGTGTTAACTTTGCCTTCCAACCAAAAGTACAAGGCGTGACTACATTAAAGCAGGGCGATAAAGCGCCCGTTTTTAAAGCGAAAGACCAGGACGGCAATATACACCAGCTTAAAGACTATAAAGGACAAAAACTGGCCCTTTATTTTTATCCCAGAGATAATACGCCTACCTGTACCGTGCAGGCCTGTAACCTGAGAGATAATTTTGAAGCCCTTAAAAAAGCCGGCATTACAATTTTAGGGGTGAGTACAGATGACGGGAAGAGTCATAAAAAATTTGAAACAAAGCACCGGTTACCTTTCCCCTTGCTGGACGATAGCGAGCATAAAATGGTTAACGATTACGGAGTTTGGGGGCCTAAGAAATTTATGGGTAAAGAGTTTGATGGTACCCACCGGACGACCTTCCTGATCGACGAAAAAGGGAAAATCGCTCATGTGATCGAAAAAGTAAAATCAAAGGAGCATGCCAACCAAATTCTGGAAACGTGGAAGCTGATTTAAACCTTAGCTCGGTTTTTTTATCTAATTTTAATAATTAATCTATCGGATACAATAAAATTGAATCATAATTATGAAAAAAATACTGATTACCCTGGGCGCCGTTTCTGTTTTGAGCATTAATGCTCAGGAAGTTAACGCGCAAAAATTAGGGGACGTTTTGAATACCGTACTAGGTGGCGGTAATGGCTCTTCAAACACCGGCAATTCCGGAAGTTTGACCAACTCCCAGGTGGTCAGTGGTTTGAAAGAAGCTTTGCGTATTGGCGCCAATAACGCTTCCAATAAGCTTTCCCTTACAGATGGGTTCTTTAAAAATGCGGCCATTAAGATCTTAATGCCCCCAGAAGCGCAACAAGTAGAAAGAACCTTGAGATCAGTAGGCTTAGGCTCCGTTGTAGATAAGGCTATCCTGTCAATGAACCGGGCTGCTGAGGATGCCGCTAAGCAGGCGGCGCCGATCTTTGTTAATGCTATTACCTCTATGACCTTACAGGATGGCTTTAGCATCCTTAGAGGCGGCAATAACGCGGCAACCATGTTCCTGCAAAATAAAACTACGGCTGCACTGACAACCGCTTTCCGCCCTGTGATCAATAAATCACTGGATAAAGTAGGCGCGACAAAAATGTGGAATACCGTATTTTCAACATATAATAAACTGCCAATGGTGGCCAAAAAAGTAAATCCTGACCTGAGCAGTTACGTGGTGGAAAGATCATTGAACGGTATGTTCCAGACCATCGCCCAGGAAGAGTTGAAGATAAGAACAGACCCGGCGGCACAGGTTTCCAGCCTGCTGAAACAAGTGTTTGGGAAATAAGATTAAAAAATAGAATTAAAAAAGTCATTAAACAGCAATTCGTTTAATGACTTTTTTAATTAGATAGCTGGTATACAATACTACGCTTCGAGGATCGAGATCATATCCTGTATCTCGTTGCTGTCCGCGGTGTCGCCATGCAGCACGGCAGAGCTGTGAAAAAAGCGTGCTCCCGTTGCCTGCATCAGCTGTTCCAGATTTGCTGCCCGGACGCCACCGCCGGGCATAATCTCGATATTATTACCTGCTGCAGCTACCATCTGTTTTAAATTATGGATACCTGAATTTACATCCCTTGCAATACCTGAAGTAAGAACCGTCTTGAAGCCGCACTCAATAAGTGCTTCCAGCCCGCTGCGCCATTCAATAACCGCGTCAAATGCCCTGTGAAAAGTACAGGGTAAAGGATGCGCCGCCGCGACCAGTACCTTATTTCGGTCCACATCAATTTTGTTATCCGCTGTTAATATGCCAAAAACAAAGCCGTCCGCACCTAACTCTTTATAGGCGAGTATGGTTTGCAACATTTGTGCCAGCTCCGCTTCATCATATACAAAGTTACCGGCCCGGGGACGTACCATGGCATAGACCGGTACAAACAATTGTTCTTTGGCCAGTGCCAGCGCATCCGCCTCCGGGGTTAGCCCGCCCACTTCCATGTTTTTGCAAAGCTCTATCCTATCGGCGCCGTTTTGTTGGGCGATAAGGGCCGACTCCAGGTTAAAAGCCGCTATTTCCAGTTTTCTCATTTTTTTTATTTCAAATAATAAGGTGCATCAATTAAACGGTTACCATTCTTTTCATCATATAGCGCGTAGTTAAAGCCAGGCTGTACACAGTAAGCACCATGCTCACCCTGCTTATTAATAGCGATAAAACCGACCTGTATTTTTGAAAGGTCTTTTCCTCTCTGGCGGGTAAGTTTAATGATCCTTTGTACGGCTTCTTCACAGGCCTTTTGTGGTGATTTGCCCTGGCGCATCAGTTCTACTACCAGGTGGGTGCCTACGATACGGATCACTTCTTCGCCATGGCCGGTGGCCGTAGCTGCCCCGACTTCATTATCTACATAAAGGCCCGCTCCTATAATAGGAGAATCACCTACGCGGCCATGCATCTTAAAGGCCATGCCGCTGGTGGTGCAGGCCCCGGATAAATTGCCGGCGGCGTCCATGGCGATCATGCCTATGGTGTCATGGTTCTCGATATTGGCTTTAGGGTTATATTCGCTTGTTTTCAGCCACTCTTTCCATTCCTTTTCTGAAGCTTCGGTCAGCAGGTTCTCTTTTGGAAATCCCTGTGCAAGGGCAAATTCAAGCGCGCCTTGTCCTGTAAGCATCACATGTGGGGTCTTTTCCATTACCGCCCGGGCTACGGAGATAGGGTGCTTGATATATTCTAAGGCGGCTACAGCGCCAATATTGCCCAGCTCATCCATGATGCAGGCATCCAGGGTCACCTTGCCATCCCGGTCGGGGCGGCCGCCATAACCTACACTTCTTTCTTCGGGATCGGCTTCTGTAAGCTTTACGCCTTGCTCTACCGCATCCAGGGCTTTGCCTCTGGCAGATAGAGTCTTCCAGGCTTCGGCATTAGCAGCCAGGCCAAAGCGCCAGGTGGATAGTACGATAGGCTTAGTGACCTGCTTACTTTTTGAAGCGGCGTTCTTTTGAGCTAAAGTGTCTAAAGGATTTATGGCCAGTCCTGCTGATGCGAATCCCAGGCTTCTGAGAAAATTTCTTCTGTTCCACATGGAGGTTAATGCGTGATTTAAAAAATAAAGATAGCAGATATATTCAGAACAGGCTGGTTTAACCTTAAAAATATGCCTTATGGAGCTGCGGTATTTTTTTGCTACGCAATGGAATTGCGCAGCAAGACGTTCAGGGATATTTTTTGAGCATAATTAATAGCATGAAATCCTTGCCTGTATGCATCAGCAGGCTTTCGGTTCATTTATTTTTTCCATTGCGCAATTCTGCTGCGCCCTTGTTGTTGCATCTTTGCGCTATTGATTTATTAAAATATACAACATGAACAAATTTGAAAGATTAAAAATGGAACTGGCTGAAAAAGGCCATGGAAAGATGAAAGCTTTTGGCAGCTCGATGATGCCTATCTTAAAAAGCGGCAGCACTTTAACGTTTGAAACAGCAATGGAATACGAGATCGGCGATATTGTATTTTGTAAGGTGAAAGGGCGCTATATAGACGCGCATAAGATCATTAAGAAAGACCAGGGCAAAGGGTTCCTGATTGCGAATAACCATGGCTGGGAAAACGGCTGGACCCAGGCGATTTTCGGAAGAGTGGTGGTCGCCGAATTCCAGAATAAGGTAATTTTTAAAAGAAAGAATGCTTAAAAAATCCCGCAGTAAGATAGCTACTACGGGATTTTTTATGTCAATTATTTTTTGTTAGCTACAAATGCTTCCATTGCAGCCAGGTTGAAAGAGCTCAGGTTGCGTTCTTTGGTCAGTCCGCCTTTCTGGGCAGAAAGTACGCCATATTTTACCAGGTCCATACCATCAATACTGTGGGCATCCGGGTTGATGGAGAGCAGAGCACCCTGGCTTATAGCATATTCGATCCAGGTCCAGTCCAGGTCCAGCCGGCGCGGGTGCGCGTTGATCTCTATGACTACCTTATGGGCTACGCAGGCATCGATCAGGGTTTTATGATCTACCGGGTAGCCGGCGCGCGATAGCAAAAGCCTGCCGGTAGGGTGCCCCAGAATTCTTGTAGCCGGGTGCTGTATAGCGGTGAGGATACGCTGCATGGCTTTCTCTTCGGTCATCTTAAGGTTACTGTGTACCGAAGCGATAACCAGGTCAAAGCTGGATAATACCCCGTCTTCATAATCCAGTCTTCCATCATTTAAAATGTCGGCCTCGATACTTTTAAAAATTTTAAATGGCGCCAGTTGCTGGTTCAACTTTTCAATTTCGGCGTGTTGCTGCATAATGCGCTCCGGGCTAAGGCCATTGGCATAAAAAGCCGCCTGCGAGTGATCGCTGATCACCAGGTATTCGTAGCCTTTTTCTTTGGCAGCTTTTGCCATCTGTTCCAGGCTATGTTGTCCATCGCTGTAGGTGGAGTGGCTGTGAATAATACCTTTTATGTCCTCCGGTTGAATAAGTTCCGGTAATGTGTTAGCCGCGGACGGCTTTAAGACTGCGGGGCTTTCCCTTAAAGCAGGTGTAATATAGGCCAGTTGGTTGTGGTTGAAGATATCCTGTTCGCTGCCGGGGTTTTCCGGGTAACTATAACCGGTTTCAAAAGCCTGTATAAAGTCGGCGGATGCGGAATGTTTAAATAATTGGATGAAGAAAGCGGATGTACTTCCTGCCAGGAAAAAATTCATCGGCGGTAAGCCTTCCAGTTTGATGCCCAGCTTTGTCTCACTTTCGTTCAGTTCAAAAGGCAGGTGTGCGAAAGCCGCTATAATTTCTTCTTTATTTAAAGTGCAGATCCAGTCAATGCTATCAAGTACATTTCTTTGCATCCGGAACGCCCCCGCCGGGCTATATTGCGCCCCGGGAAAGTTGGTGGTAAAGAATTGAAGTACCTGGCGGACCATCAGGTCTGCCTCGGCATATAAACAAAAGCCGGAATTGGCTTTGATAAATTGAATGCTGGCCAATATGGATGCCTGGGTTTTAGCTCCGAATCCCTTGAGGGTAACCAGCCTGTTTTCCTGGCAGGCATATTCCAGCTCGCCGATGCTTTCTATGCCCAGGTCCTGCCACAGCAAAGCGATCTTTTTAGGGCCGATCCCTTTAATATTAAGCATCTCCACGACGCCCTTAGGTGTTTTTTCGAGATAATCTTCCAGGGCCGACAGTTTACCGCTTGCATTCAGTTCCTCGATCTTTTTGGCTAAGGAGGGGCCAATCGCCGGTAATGCTTTTAGCTGCTCTACGTTCAGCTCTGCCAATGGCTCTGGCACCTTCTCGATCCTGAAGGCGGCAGAAGCATAAGATTTAGCCCTGAAGCTATCATCCCCGTGTATATCCATGAGTTTGGATAACAATTCAAAATGGTCGGCAATGTCGTGGTTGGTCATAAGGCAAAGATATAATTTGCCGGGGATCATCACCTTGATTTTTTTATACCGGAATAGCGTCAAGATGCAGGCAAAATATCCATCAATTTCATTTTTTGTAAATTTATAGTTCAAAACAAAACAAAAAAGATATGAACAGGAAGTACTTAGCAGGCATGCTTATGCTCACGGTTATGGCTTCGGCCTGTAATAAAGATAAAGACAATAATAATGACGATGATGTGGAACGTTATCCGCCGGTAGAAACGCAAAATCCTAATACGAATTATCCCCCGGCATTCCAGGGGCAAACCCGTATCTATGGTATTAAAACGAAAGCAGAGCTGGATATCAAAATACTGAACCAGAACCTGCAAAGTCCCTGGGGGATGGCGGCCTTGCCTAATGGTAACTGGCTGATCACGCAAAAGCAGGGAACTATGGTGGTACTGAATGCGGATGGAACGCTTAAAAGTACCATCAGTGGATTGCCATCAGTGAACGCCGGTGGCCAGGGGGGCTTACTCGGCATTACGCTTGATCCGCAATTCGCGCAGAATCGTATGGTTTATTGGACCTTTTCGGAAAGTGTAAGCGGCGGTACGGTAACGGCTGTAGCTAAGGGAATGCTTGCTGAAAATGAAGGTAGTATCAGCAATGTTTCGGTGATTTACCGGGCTTTACCCGCCTACCAGGGTTCATTGCATTATGGCGGCAGGCTGACTTTTGATGGTTCCGGGAATTTGCTGGTCAGCACGGGTGAGCGTTCCGACCTGGCCACGCGACCTCTGGCCCAGGATAAAACCACGGCTTTGGGTAAAATACTAAGAATTACCCGCGAGGGAGAGGCAGCCCCGGGTAACCCTTTCGCCAATGATCCTGCTGCGCTACCGGAGCTCTATAGTTATGGGCACCGCAACGTACAGGGCCTGGCCTATGATGCGGCGAACAATGCGTTGTGGGAGATAGAGTTTGGCCCCAGAGGCGGAGATGAGGTAAACCGGGTAGAGGCCGGTAAAAATTATGGCTGGCCTACCATTACTTATGGTCTTGAGTACAGCGGCGCCGTAATAGGGGCCGGTATTACCCAGCAGGCCGGTATGGAACAGCCGGTTTATTACTGGGACCCGGTAGTATCGCCAAGTGGTACAGTGTTGTATAGTGCCGACTACCATACCGAGTGGAAAGGTAATTTATTGATCGCTTGTTTAAGCGGGCAGCATATTGTACGTTTAAGGATTCAAAACAGTAAGGCCGCAGGCGAAGAGCGGCTTCTGGCCGATGAAGGGCAGCGTTTCCGGGATGTAGCTGTAGGTACAGACGGGAAGCTTTATGCCATCACCGACCAGGGCCGGTTTTACCAGGTAGGAAAGAAATAACTGTTCAGGGAAAAAGATGTTGGGCCACGATGTATTCGTGGCCTTTTTAGGTGATATTTGATTATGCTATATGTTATCTTTGTACCCCCTAAAACTTATTTAACTAAATAAAAACCATATGATTTTAAAACAATTGCTCCTGACTGTTTTATTATTATCCGGCGTGGCATATGCCCAGCAAATAAATGTAGCTTATTATAATTTTGCCGGTATTGAAGTCACAAAAGACCAGGCCTGTTATTTTTCTGAATTTCATATTACCGATACCGGGGTGTTACATAACAGGTTTTTTATGGCTAGTAACAAAATCGCGCTGGTAGAACATTTTAAAGATACTGCTGCATTAATAAAAGAAGGCAAGTCGTTGAGCTTTTACATTAATGAACAATTAAAATCAATAGGTCAGTATAAAGAGAATAAAAGAGACGGTTTATGGCTTAGCTTTTATCCTAATGGCTATTTAAAGGATTCTGTCTGGTATAATATGGTTGAGCCGGTAGGTATAGCTTTAAGTTGGCATAAGAATGGCATGATAGCTGACTCTGTCCATTATGGTGCGGATAAATCTTTTAAAATAACCTGGTTTGATAATGGACAACCGGGGAGTTATGGATATTTCCGGGAAAAGGAAGATTCATTGACCGGTAAGTGGATAAATTTCCATCGCAATGGAGCAAAAGCCTCCGAATTAGAGTATGATAATCAGGGGCAACTGATTAAAGCAGTATATTATGATGAAAACGGGCAAGTAGCAGAAGCGGAAGCATGGGACAGCTACGTAAAGCAGGTCAATCTTTTTTATACTGATTTCGGAAAGTATTTAAATGATAGCTTTTACTTTAAACCTGATTTTGGCAATAGATCATACCTGGAGTATGTGGCTATAGTAGATATTGCTTTAGATGAAAACGGGAAGATTTCAGATGTATTTTTTGCTCTTGATTTGGATGAAGGATTTAAAAAGGTATTACTTGATAAAATTTATGCATTTAAGCATTGGAAATCCTTTAAAGATAAGAATAGGAATGTTGCCGGAGTATTCCCGTTTAATGGTACATTTTATGGACATAAATCAGAAGGGCAAGTTGGGCTTGGTGACAGGTTGATGAAAGCTCCCCAGAAATTCAGGTCGGAACCAAGATTATATAAGCGTAATGACCGCTTGTACCAGGGCTTACCCAAGCAGGATAAATGGTAATCCAATGTATGATAGTATGCCCTCAGCGGCCAGGGCGGGTTTTACCAGGTAGGAAAGAGATAATTGTCCCGAGAAAAGATGTTGGGCCACGATGTATTCGTGGTCTTTTTATGTGCTCTTCTTTGCTGCAAATAAAGCATGTCTTACACTTGCATGTATTATATATTATCTTTGCGTTCCTATATTATATTCAGATAACCTTAACGCATGAAATATTTACTTTTATTGACATTAGCCGGACTCTATACACTTGCTTCATCCGGGCAAAGCCGGGAAGAATTCTATGATCATGAATGGAAAAAATGTGATCAGAAAAAAGCCTTTTTTTCCGGACAATTGAGCCAAACGGACTCTGGTGTCATGGTTAAAGACTATTATCTTGCCAATGGTCAGCTTCAAATGTCGGGTAAGTATGCCGATTTTGACCGGAAGATAAAGAACGGGCATTTTACCTATTATTTCACTGATGGCACAATCTCCCGGGAAGGGGCTTATGAAGCCGATCAACGTAATGGAGTATGGAAAACCTATTACCCTAACGGGCAATTAAAAAGCCTGTTATACTTTCTTAACAACAGGGTAGGCGGTACCGGGAAATATTGGTACAGCAACGGGCAACTGGCCGATTCTATTTATAATGAGAACGATACGCTCAAGAGGATCTCCTGGTTTTCTAATGGTACTGTTGCAACAACCGG
The DNA here is from genome assembly GCA_016786705.1 of Taibaiella sp. Lineage (GTDB taxonomy): Bacteria > Bacteroidota > Bacteroidia > Chitinophagales > Chitinophagaceae > Edaphocola. Next base: position 93,060 of record JAEUVV010000006.1, on the reverse strand, counting down.
AATATTGCATAAAATTACGAAGCGACCGGTTTCCAATTGGACTTACTATAGCCGGAATGGGAAAAAGAGTATGGAGGTTGTATTTGACGAATATTCTAAAGTAGTCACTAAAGCCTGTTATGACGAAAAAGGGGCTCTTGTGGCTGAGCCAAAAAGCCGTACTGAATCCTCCCCGGCTAAATGGACAAAATGGGAGGACTATTTACAGGAAAATCTAAAAGAACCTGAGCATGTTGAGCTTCCTAAAGGCAAAAGAAAAATTGTAATTGTAGGGTTTAATTTAGATGAAAATGGAGCAGTTATCAATGCTTTTGTGAAAGCACCACTTCATCCCGAATATGATAAAGCAGCCTTAGCACTCTTAAATAATAGCCCAGAATGGGTTGCTTCAAGGAATTATAACCGGGAGCAAAGAATGGGAGAAATATTCCGTATGGTTGATTTCGCTAAGGTGAAAAAGAAAAAACAGAAGTCCTGAAAGTAAATTGTGTGGTTTGTTGCGTAACATACCACACATTTAATTTATTCCGGGAATTGTAAAAATCTCAAATTCCCTACCTTTGCATCCATGATAAATCCGGTAAGAGTGCGTTTTGCACCCAGCCCTACAGGTGGCTTGCATTTAGGCGGTGTACGCACCGTTTTGTTCAATTATTTATTTGCCAAAAAACACGGCGGCACTTTTGTTTTGCGGATCGAGGATACCGACCAGACCCGCTTTGTTGAAGGTGCGGAAGCCTATATTTTTGATTGCCTGGACTGGACCGGTCTTACCCCGGATGAAAGCCCTTTAAGGCCGGGCGATTACCCGCCTTATCGCCAGAGTGAGCGTAAACCTATGTATCGGCAGTATGCCGATCAGCTGATCGCACAGGGCAATGCTTACTACGCCTTTGATACTTCCGAAGAGCTGGAAGCGATGCGCAATAATTTAAAAACACCGGAAAATCCCTCTCCACAATACGATCATAAGACACGCAAGCAAATGCGCAACTCTTTGACCTTGCCGGAGGCGGAAGTTGAAGCCCTGATCAACGCAGGCACCCCTTACGTGGTGCGCATCAAAATGCCGGAAAACGAAACGGTACATTTCCATGACCTGATCCGTGGGGACATCAGCCATGAAACCAATGTGGTCGATGATAAAGTCTTATTAAAAAGTGATGGTATGCCTACCTATCACCTGGCAGTGGTGGTAGATGACTACCTGATGAATATTACTCATGCCTTCCGTGGTGAGGAATGGTTGCCCAGCGCGCCGGTACACATCATGTTATACAAATACCTGGGCTGGGAAGCGGAGATGCCGAAGTGGGCGCACCTGCCCCTGATCCTGAAACCGGACGGAAACGGCAAGCTGAGCAAAAGAGACGGCGACCGCCTGGGCTTCCCGGTTTTTGCCATGGACTGGGCCGATCCGAAAACAGGTGAAACCACTAAAGGATTTAAAGAAATAGGTTTTTTGCCGGAAGCATTTATCAATATGCTGGCGATGCTGGGCTGGAGTTCCGGTACCGAGCAGGAAATTTTCTCCCTGGAGCAACTAGAGCAGCTGTTCTCTATAGAAAGAGTTAATAAGGGCGGAGCGAAGTTTGATTATGAAAAAGCAAAATGGTTCAACCAGCAACATATCCAAAGGGCAGATAACAGCAGGCTGGCCATACTGGTAAAACCTTTCATGGAAGCAGCCGGGATTGCTATTGATGATTTAAGTAAACTTGACCAGGTGATCGGTATGGTAAAAGAACGCTGCCATTTGCTGGGCGATTTTGTACAGCAGGCCGGCTTCTTCTTTAAAGCACCGGAAATATTAGATATCGATGCCATTAAAGGAAAATGGAACGAGGATAAGACCAAGGTAATGACCGAATGGGTTGCCAGCCTGGATAATATTGCCTGGGAGCATGATGTCCTGGAGCAATCTTTAACCGATATCGCTGCCGCGCATAATGTAAAAAAAGGTGAGGTAATGATGCCTTTACGCGTGATGCTGGTTGGCGGTAAATTTGGCCCCGGGGTGTTTGACATAGCCCTGTTTATTGGCAAAGAAGCGATACAGGCGCGCGTTAAAAGCAGTCTTGCAGCATTAGCTTAATCATCACATAAATAAATAAATAAAAAGCGTGCGGATTTTAAAATCTGCACGCTTTTCGCTTATGGGAAACCTTAATTAATAATTGCTTTCTACTTCTGCATTATCGTTTTTATCAGCAGTTATTAATGACGCTACCACAGCTATTAATAATACGCCTCCTACGATTGCCAAAGAGACTGGTGAAGGGATATGTACCCAAGGCATAATCAACATTTTTACCCCGATAAATACCAAAATTATCGCCAAACCATAAGGTAGTTTGCTAAACTTGTGAATGAAGTTCGCCAATAAAAAATATAATGAACGAAGCCCAAGAATTGCGAAGATATTGGAAGTGTATAGTATGAAAGGATCATTTGAAATGGCAAAAATTGCGGGAATAGAATCTACTGCAAATACCAAATCAGTAAGCTCTAGTACAGAAACAGTGACAAATAAAGGAGTTGCCATTTTCACACCATTTTGAACAGTGAAAAATTTGTCTCTATCAAAGCTTGGAGCTACTTTATACAATTTGTGTACTATCCTTACCGCTATATTTTTTGACATATCAGTTTCCTCTTCATCATCCTTATGACCGCCCCAAGATTTAATTCCAGCGAAGATGAGGAAGAAGCCAAAAATGGTTAGTACAATATTGATTTTTCTTACCATTCCGTCAGCATCAGTTCCTAAGAAAGGTGCTTCCACATTGGTAACATTAATCAAACCTACACCTGCAAAAATAAATATAGCTCTAAATATAAGCGCTCCGATAATGCCCCAGAACAATGCCTTGTGATGTAGTTCTCTTGGTACTTTGAAGTATTTGAATACGAGGATAAATACAAATAGATTATCGACCGACAAGGCTTTTTCTATCCAATAGGCCGCCTGAAATTCTGAAAACTTATCGATGGCGGTGTGGTGAGCTGAAGGAATGGCATCATGATCAAATACCCAATACACCACTCCAGAGAAAATCATCGCCAATGATATCCAGACGATACTCCATCCTAGGGCTTCTTTGTTGGAGACGATGTGGCTTTTTTTGTTAAAGACGCCTAGGTCTAAAAGTAGCATGATAATTACCGTGATTGCAAATCCCCAAATGAGACCGGGGTGCATGTCAAGTACACTTGAATTCATGTTGTTTGTTTAAAGTCTAATTATTTTGATTGTTCAAACGGTAAAGATACTGTGGCGTTTTCTTATCCTGCTTTTTATTTACATAATTATTAATTAAAACAAATGAGCATATCTTTTTTAAAAGACCTCTGAAGTATTTGTAGTATTAATCTTGTGTAGTTTCTATCATTCACTTGTAATTTCCTATCTTTGTATACAGATAATATTAATTATTGCAATTTATGAGCAACGAAACCTTGGAGTTAGCTTTCCAGAAGAAAATCGATGATGAATTAAAGATAGAACCCAAAGATTGGATGCCGGAGAAATACAGGCAGACTTTGATTCGTCAGATTTCCCAGCATGCGCATAGTGAGATTGTAGGGATGTTACCGGAAGGTAACTGGATCACGCGTGCCCCTTCTTTGAGAAGGAAAGCCGTTTTGCTGGCTAAAGTACAGGATGAGGCCGGCCATGGCCTGTACCTTTACTCCGCGGCGGAAACACTGGGTATTACCCGTGACCAGATGCTGGACCAGTTACATGACGGAACCGCCAAGTATTCATCTATCTTCAACTACCCGACTTTAAGCTGGGCCGACATGGGTGCTATCGGCTGGCTGGTAGATGGGGCTGCCATTATGAACCAGGTACCTTTATGCCGTTGCTCTTATGGTCCTTATAGCCGTGCCATGATACGGGTATGTAAAGAAGAAAGCTTTCACCAGCGCCAGGGTTACGAGATCATGCTGACCCTTGCCAATGGTACCGAGGCACAGAAAAAGATGGCCCAGGATGCGCTGAACCGTTTCTGGTGGCCTGCGATCATGATGTTCGGTCCAAATGATGATGCTTCTCCAAACTCTAAATTGAGTATGGCCTGGAAGATCAAGCGCTTCAGTAATGATGATTTAAGACAGAAATTTATTGATGTTACGGTAGAGCAGGCCAATATCCTAGGTTTAACCATCCCCGATCCGGACCTTAAATGGAACGAAGAACGCGGCCACTACGATTTCGGTGAGATCAACTGGGACGAGTTCTGGAATGTGGTGAAAGGCAACGGGCCATGTAATCGCCAACGCCTGGAGGCGCGTAAAAATGCCTGGGAAAAAGGCGCCTGGGTGCGTGAAGCGGCCCTGGCTCATGCCCAAAAGAAAGCAGCCAAGCAAAGCGTCGCTTAAAATAGGAAATAAAATATTTATATAATGGTCCCGGTTAAACCCGGGACTTTTTTATTAGTCTTTTTACCCTTAATCCACTTTTAGCCTTAATCTATATGTATGCTTATGAATAAGCAGTGCCTGGGATCTATTTTGCTTCTTTTGTTGTGCTGTCTTTTTCCTTTTTGGGCAAAAGCCCAACCGGACAGTACCCGTATGCTTCCAGGAGTTGAGCTTAACAACAGTGCTTTTGCCTGCGGATCAGCAATGGTATGCAAAGGAATTATTTTGTAGAACTCGGTGTCTCACGTACTTCCTTTGTAGGTTCCGGTCATGGAATCCATGGGTTTGAATATTTTACTACGGCTACTTACTTCCCTTCATTTAAAAAAGACGGGGACCAGATCTTCGGGGCTAAGGCCGGGGGGCTACACTTTTTGGAAATATGATGGCCCTGGGTGTTGATGTGGCTTACTACAGCAAGTTCCCGAATTTTGATGTGCTCATTACTCCTAAGATCGGTAATCGGGGTCAGTAATTTATATATAAGTTATGGCTATGCCATCTCCACGCAAAAGTATACAATCAACGCAATCGGGAAACACCGGGTGGTGCTGACCGTTAATCTGCCTGTTTATAACAGGAATCGCATTAAGCACACGGGAAAATGGTTCTGGCAGTAATATTTTACCATAGATACTTACATATACTTTTTTAGCTTGAGCTGAAAATTAACACTTGATTCTTTAGTGTGATGCATTTAACTTTGCAGGATTCCAAAAATCAACACAATGTCCATTGTAAATAATAATAGTTCTTCCTTTGATGTGATCCTGGTAGGTGCCGGTATCATGAGCGCTACACTTGGTGCTATGTTGAAGATACTGCAACCCGATATTTCTATCGGTATATTTGAACGCCTGGGAAAAATCGCCCAGGAAAGTTCCGGGGCCTGGAACAATGCAGGTACAGGACATGCCGCATTGTGCGAGCTGAACTATACCCCGCAAAAAGCAGATGGCTCGGTTGATGCCAGCAAAGCGTTTGATATCAATGAGCAATTTGAATTGTCCAAGCAACTGTGGGCTTATATGCTGGAACACGGATTGCTGAAAGACGCGCCCGGCTTTTTGTCACAAACGCCGCATATGAGTTTCGTGATCGGTGATAAAAATGTTGATTTCCTCAAAAAACGTTATGATATCCTCAGCAAGCATCATTTCTTTAAAGATATGAAGTATGCTGAAGATAAAGCTACTATAGCACAATGGGCCCCGCTGATCATGGATGGCAGGAACCCGGATGAAAAAGTGGCCGCAACTTATATGGCTACCGGTACCGATGTTAATTTCGGGGCGCTTTCAGAGCAGCTTTTTGATTTTATCAAAGGTTCGGAAAACGTATCTTTCCATTTTGAACATGAAGTTAAAGACCTGGAGCAAAATGGTCCGCAAAGCTGGAACGTAAAAGTAAAAGACCTGGAAAGTGGGGAAACAAAATGGGTAAATACCAAATTCATATTTGTAGGTGCCGGTGGCCGGGCTTTACCCCTGATTCAAAAATCAGGTATTAAAGAAGGTAAAGGTTTTGGCGGATTCCCCGTAAGTGGCCAATGGTTGCGCTGTACCAATCCTGAAATTATTGCCCGCCATTCCGGAAAGGTTTATGGAAAGGCCGCGGTAGGAGCCCCGCCAATGTCTGTGCCGCACCTGGATACCCGGGTGATCAATGGCAAAAAAGAATTATTATTTGGCCCTTATGCAGGGTTTTCTACTAAATTTTTGAAAGAAGGCTCTTTGCTGGACCTGCCTTGCTCTATAAAACTCAATAATATTTACCCGATGGTACGTGCCGGCCTGGCTAATGTGCCTTTGACCAGATACCTGATCAAAGAAGTGATGCAGAGCGCGGAGGACCGTATGCAATCGCTGCGGGAATACTACCCGAATGCGCTAGCTAAAGACTGGGACCTGGAAATCGCAGGCCAGCGGGTACAGGTGATTAAAAGAGATAAAAATAAGGGTGGCATACTGCAATTCGGTACAGAAGTGATCACTGCGGAAGATGGAAGTATCGCCGCATTATTAGGCGCTTCTCCGGGCGCTTCTACAGCTGTGCCTATCATGATCAAAATGCTGGAACGCTGTTTTTCCCGGCAGCTGAAGGAAAGCAACTGGGAAAGTAAACTGAAAGAAATGATCCCTTCTTATGGCCATGTATTGAAAAATGATGCGGCGCTCTCTAAGGAAATAATCACTAAAGTCAATGCTACTTTAGGTATAAAAGATCAGCTATAAGCCTGGAAATGATGAGGTTTTGTCCATAAAAGACTGTTTTTATAATAATTTTAAGGATTTGCTTTAATATTTGATGAAAATATTTTACTTTCATCCCTCAAATTGATAACAGAAATGCAAAATTTGTTACGTAAAGCTCTAAATATTGGATTGTTAGCTTCTTTTTCAATGTGCTTTGCCACCCAGGCGGAAGCGCAAACAGAGAAACAAAGGAAACGTCATGCCTGGTTACAGCCGGATATTAAATATCTGGATCAGCGCAGCTTTTCTTTAGGGGTAACTTATGGCATGTCGGATTTATGGGCAGACGTAGGAACAAAACGTATTGATAATCACTATTTTAACGGGGACTATTGGAGCAATCTTAAAGGTATGGGCGGTATTTACGCGAAATATACCCATGTACCTGGCCTGGCTATTCGCTTAGGTGTTTCTAACGGAACGCTTTATGCCAACGATAAATGGAATGAAGATGCCGCACAAGCTGCCAAAAAGGTTACGGATGATCCGGTACAACGTTATATGCGTAATCTTGATGTGAAAACAAATGTTTGGGAAAGTACTTTCATGTTTGAGATCAGTCCTTTTCAGCTGTTTGGCAACTGGGAATTTGGCAGAAGGGCCAAAGCGAGGTTCCAGCCTTATCTCGTAGCCGGTATTGGTGGTATGTATTTCAACCCCCGTGGTTCTTTGATCGATTTCAAAAACGATACCAAAAGATGGGTCGATTTAAGGCCTTTAGCTACAGAAGGACAAAATTTTGATAAAGCCGGGTACCCGGAAGCATATAGTCGCTACTCCCTGATCGTACCGGCAGGTATCGGTTTCAGAGTTGATATCGGCAGAGGCCTGTCCCTGGGTATGGAATACGTATTGCGTTATACCTTTACCGATTACCTGGATGATGTAAGTGGTCAATATATAGATCCGCAGCGATTTGATATCGCTTATTTAAATGAAGGCCATAAAGCCAGTGAAGCTAAAAGAATGGCGGACCGTACCTACGAGATCCTTCCCGGTTCAAAACATGCGGCCGGTGAATTCAGGGGCGATCCGACCACGAAAGATATGTACTCCACAATTTCTGTTAACTTCTATTGGAAACTCTTCAAGCGCGACAGACCTTGGTGGTAAAAGTTTAAAGAAATCTTAAATAATAAATGGAAACGCTGTACTAATTCACAGCGTTTTTTCGTTTGATAAAAAGCATTACAGCACAAAGTGAAAATATGATCGGATATGTAAAAGGAGTGTTGCAGCAGCTGAGCCCGGCACAGACTTTCGTGGATATTAACGGCCTGGGTTATGAGGTGAATATAACATTGCATACCTACGAGCAGATTAAAGATAAAAAAGAAGCGGTATTGCTGTATACCCACCTGCAGGTGCGGGAAGACGCCTGGGTACTTTATGGTTTTGCTACCCTGGAAGAGAAAGACGCTTTCCAGAAGCTGCTAAGCGTATCCGGTATAGGAGCTGCTACCGCGCGCATTTTACTTTCCTCGCTTACCGCTGTTGACCTGGCAAGAATTATTGCCAACGGGGACAGTAAAGCGCTGGAAAAGGTAAAAGGTATCGGCGGCAAAACTGCACAACGGATTATCCTGGAATTAAAAGGCAAACTTGCGGTGACGGTTCCGGATCTTGAAGCCGGCAGTACAACCCCGGTGATTCCACTTGTGGAGCAGGATGCTTTAAATGCGCTTCTGGGTTTAGGAATACCCAAAGCTAATGCGGAAAGTGCCATAAAAAAATCAATAAAAGCTGAGGGAGATGATCTGTCAGTGGAAGAATTGATAAAAGCGGCATTGAAAAATTTATAGAAAATATAATTGAAAAAATTAATTTGATCGTTTGGTTTGAATACAAAACGCAAAATATACAGAGGGTTAGGCGTATTGGGGATAGTAGCAACCACGGCATTTGTTTCTCAGGTGGCCGTTGGGGGCTTTGGCCGTTTTACGGAATTATGGTCCTGGGAAGACAACCCGGAGCCGTATGAGGATGCTGCTGCGGATACCTTAAAATTCCCGGTTCCTGATAAGACCCAGGCCGGTCCTGCAGGTAACGGAGATACCACTGCAGCCAATTATTTTGATTTAAATGATCCTAAGAACATAAGGAAATCGGTGGAATATGACCCCGACTCCAATAGCTACCGCTTTATTGAAAAAATAGGGGACCTCAACTTCAGGAACCCTACAGAAATGAGCTTTGACGAGTATTACAAATACCGGTCAAGGCAGGATGAAAATGAATACTTTAGTGAAAGGCTGGAGGCTTTGGGCATGTTTAACCAAAAGCCGGAGCTGCCTGCCCTGAATAAAGAAGGCGTTTTTGATCGCTTATTCGGCGGTACAAAACTGGATATTAAACCACAGGGAAATCTTACCGTTATGGCAGGATTCTTCTCCCAGAATTTAAAAAACCCCAACATCCCGTTCCGGAATCAGAAATATGCCATTCCTGATTTTGATATGCAGATGAATGTCAATCTTGTTGCCCAGATCGGCGACAAGATGAAACTGAATATCAGTAACAATACCCTGTCCAACTTTGGCGAAATGCAGGAAATGCGCCGTCTGGAGTATACGGGTAAAGAGGATGAAATTATTAAAAAGATCGAGCTGGGTAATACCAGTTTCCCTTTGCGCAGTGCTTTAACGCCCGGCGTTTCTTCGCTTTTCGGCTTAAAATTACAAACCCAGTGGGGTAAGTTATGGATGACCAACGTGATCTCTCAGCAGAAATCGCAAAGAAGGTCCATGACGACCAAAGGCGGGGCTATGACCCAGGACTTCGAGCTCATGATCAATGACTATGATGAGAACAAGCACTTCTTACTGGGGCAGTATTTTTACGAGAACTATGATAAGGCCCTGGCAGAGTTCCCAAGGATCAACTCCCAGGTAATGATTAATAAAGTAGAGGTTTGGGTAACCAACCGTACCGGGAGCACACAGGGCATCAGGGACGCGATGGCCTTTATGGACCTGGGGGAGGGCAATCCTTATAATGCTACTTTACGTAATGGTAGTGGCATACCTTATCCTGATAATAAAGCCAATGCTTTGTACCAAAACCTGAATCAAAACCCTATGGCGCGGATGCAGAGCACAGCTACCCAGGGTGCGATCTCCATGGGATTGAAGGAAGGGGAGCAATTTCAAAGGGTTACCGTGCGAAAGTTGAATGAAAACGAATTTTACTTCCAGCCGCAATTAGGTTACGTCTCCTTACTTACCATGACGCCTAACCCGGATGATGTGGTTGCAGTGGCTTACCGTTATACCTACAATGGAGAAGTACACCAGGTAGGTGAGTTTTCTGAAGACCTGCCCCCGGATAGTAGCAGCCAGAAAGTAATTTTCCTGAAATTATTGAAAGGGACTGCTCACCGCGTAAACCTGCCCATCTGGGACCTGATGATGAAAAACGTTTATTCCCTGCAGGGTATGAATATTTCCAAAGACCGGTTCCGCCTTAATGTATTGTACCAGGACCCGGGCGGTGGGAACAAACGTTTCCTGCCGGAAGGCCCTAGCGCCGGAATTCCCATTATCAGCTTATTAAACCTGGACCGGCTTAACCCGCAGAATGACCCCTTCCCGGATGGGGTGTTTGACTTTGTAGAAGGGATTACGGTAAACAGCCGGAACGGTAAGATCATATTCCCCACACTGGAACCCTTTGGGAGTACCCTGAAGCCGGCATTAGGCAATGACCCGAACTTAGAAAGAAAATACATCTACCAGATCCTCTACGATTCCACGAAGGCGGTAGCGATACAGCAACAGCAAAATAACCGCTTCCTGATCAAAGGAGAGTTCCAGTATTCAGGCGGTGGTTCCGAGATTCGGCTGAACGGGTTTAATATACCACAGGGATCTGTTTCGGTTTCTGTAGGCGGGCAGCGATTGATGGAGGGTACCGACTACTCGGTTGATTATGGCATGGGCGTAGTGCGTATCCTGAACCAGGGTTTATTAAATTCAGGACAACCCATCAATATCTCTTACGAAGATAATGGTACATTCGGCCAGACCACCCAAAGCTTTATGGGAACCCGGCTGGATTATTACGCGAATGATAAGCTGACCCTCGGGGCCACCTACATGAGGCTTGCCGAAAGACCGTTTACACAAAAAGTAACCAGCGGTTATGACCCGCTTAAGAATACAGTGGTCGGTGCCGATGTGAATTACCAATCAGAAGTGCCCTGGCTGACCCGGCTGGTAGATAAACTGCCGTTCTACAGTACCTCAGCGCCTTCTCTTATCTCCGGTAGCGCAGAGGTCGCCGGTATTTTCCCGGGACACTCCAGGTTTGTAGACCTCGCGAGCGATGAAGGCGGTACTAACTATGTGGATGATTTTGAAGGCGCCAGTAACAGTTATGATATCCGCTACCCCGCTAATAGCTGGAGCTTGTCCAGCGTGCCGCTGGACGCGGTAGGGCCTGCCAATAATATTTTATTTCCGGAAGCCAGTTTAGTGGGAGATCTGCGCTCGGGTATGAACCGCGCAAACCTTTCCTGGTATAATATTGAACCGCAGTTGAATGAAGGGGGGCCAAACTCCCCGGCAAGTGTGAGAAATGATAAAAGACTGCAGGATTATTGGCGGCAGGTAAATATCAAGGAAGTATTTCCGGGACTCGAGACAGCGAGTGGCATGGGCATCCTTCAGACCTTTGATCTGAACTATAATCCAACGATAAGAGGACCTTATAACTTTGACGCTACTAATATAAATCCCGCAAACGGTGAGCTATTAAATCCTGCTGCCAGGTGGGGCGGTATCCAGCGTGCATTAGACCAGAGTGATTTTGAACAAACAAATGTGGAGTACCTGACCTTCTGGGTATTGGATCCGTTTATTTATAACTCGGCCAGCAGGGGCGGTTACTTATACTTCAACCTGGGTAATGTTTCGGAAGATGTGCTGAAAGATTCCCGTATGGCTTTTGAAAACGGGATCACTTATCCTAAGAACCTGGATAAGCTGGACCGTACTATCTGGGGCTATATTCCCAAATTCCAGCAACAGATCGTACGTGCCTTTGACCAGGACCCGGCAGCAAGGGCTACGCAGGATGTGGGGTATGATGCTTTAGACGACAGAGAGGAAAGAGAGGAATTTTTTGAAAATTTCTTAAACCAGGTAGGTGGTGTTTTAGGCGTAGGCTCCCCCGCCTATCAAAAATTATTCAATGACCCATCATCAGATAATTTCAAGCATTTTTATAATTCAGATTATGACCGGGATGAAGGTGGTGTACTGGAGCGTTACCGTTACTTTAATAATCCCCAGGGTAACTCCCCGGTATTAAATGATAACAGCGGGTCCCAAACCTCTGCTGGTACTTCACTACCGGAATCTGAAGATATTAACAGGGATAACACGCTGAACGAGTCAGAAGCTTACTATCAATATAGAGTAAAGCTGGAACCTAACATGCAGGTGGGTACCAATCATATCGTGGATAAAAGACAAGTAACGGTAACGCTTCCGGATAAAACCCAAAGTGTGAATACCTGGTACCAGATCAAGATCCCGGTTAAAGAATTCGATGCGAAAGTTGGCGGTATCAGTGATTTCAGAAGTATCCGCTTCGTAAGAATGTTCATGAATGGTTTTGAGGAGCAGACAACCTTACGTTTTGCCCGCCTTGAATTTGAAAGAAGCGCATGGCGCAGGTACAACTTCTCTTTGATCAACCCGGGAGAGAATATCCCGGAAGAAGACCAGAGAACAACCACTTTTGGCATTACCAATGTAAATGTGGCCCAAAACAGTAATAAAACACCAATCCCTTATAAAATACCGCCAGGTATTGAGCGCCAGTTACAGCTGGCAACTACCGGCCAGCAGTTAAGAGCTGATGAGCAAGCCATAGCCCTGCAAATCTGCGGGCTTAAAGATGGCGATGCCCGCGGGGTGTTTAAAGAGTTTGGTGTCAACATGAGACAGTATAAACAATTAAAAATGTTTATACATGCCGAATCTGTTGATAATCAACCTGCCGTTCGTGATGGGGACCTCGTGGCATTCATCCGTATCGGATCTGATTATGTGCGCAACTATTATGAATACCAGGTGCCCTTAAGCGTAACCCTGCCCAGAACCGGTGCGATCACTTCAGAAGAGGTATGGCCGGCAGCGAATAATATGGAGATCAACCTGGAAGACCTCATCAATTTAAAGAATGACCGTAATGCTTCCAACGCCTCTTCCGCGTTGCCATACCAGGGCGTAGACCGCAATGGCCGGGTGATCAAAGTAATCGGTAGCCCTAACTTCGGTGAAGTGAAAAATATCATGTTAGGGGTATTGAATCCTAAAAGAACCACTCAAAACCCGGCTGATGACGGGCTGGCGAAATGTGTAGAAGTGTGGTTTAATGAATTGCGCAATGCCGGCACGGACGAGCGCTCCGGTTATGCCGCTACCGCACAGCTTAATGCGCAGCTGGCGGACCTGGGTAGCCTGCACGCAGGTGGCTCTATGCATACCAAAGGGTATGGCAGCATCGATCAAAGGGTGAATGACCGTGCGCGTGAAGATTATTTTAGTTATGAAGGAAATGCCAATCTTAATTTAGGAAAACTGCTGCCTGCTAAATTTGGCGTTCAGCTTCCTGTATTCGTGGGGTATTCCCAAAATACTTCGAACCCCGAGTACGACCCTTACGATATTGATGTTATCTTTAGTGATAAGTTGTCGCGATATTCCGGTGACGAGCGCCGTTCGTTACAGCAGGCGGCACAGGACTTCAGGTCTATTACCAGCTTTAACATAAATAATATGCGTATCCTGGGCAATCCGCAGAAAGCCGGGAAGCCTAAGCCCTGGAGTGTTAAGAACTTTGATCTGAATTATTCCTACCTGAAACAATATACCAGGAACCCTTTGATCCAAAGTGATGAATTTACCGATCAGAAGTTAGGTCTGGGTTATACTTACGCGGTGGCCAATAAGCCCTGGGAGCCATTTAAGAAAGCGATCAAATCGAAGTCGCCCTGGCTGGCTTTCGCAAGAGACTTTAATTTCAACTATCTGCCTAATTCATTTACCTTCAGGAATAGCCTGGATCGTACTTTTAATGAAACAATCTTAAGAAACGTGGATGAAGGCGACTATGAATTACCACCTTATTATTATAAGAACTTTATCTGGAACCGGAATTATAACCTGAGATGGGAGTTCACCCGGTCTTTATCCCTTAACTACCAGGCCAATAATATATCCAGGATTGACGAGCCTTACGGCAGGATCAATACCCGCTCTAAAAGAGATTCGTTGTTTGACGCCTTATCCGACTTTGGAAGGAATACTTACTTTACTCAAAAAGTAGATATCGCTTATAACCTGCCGACGAGCAAGTTCCCCTTCCTGAGCTGGACTACTGTTAACCTGGTATACAATGCCAATTACGACTGGACAGCAGCTTCTTTAGTAGCTTACAGCCAGGGTAACATCATCACCAACACCCAGTTGAAGCAAGTGAACGGCGCCTTTAATTTTACCCAACTCTACAGCAGGAGCCGCTTTTTAAGGGAGGCTAATAAACCAATGCCGAAGAAAAGCGGGCCGGGCCAGGACAAGATGAAGCTGGGAGATAAACAAGGCAGCCTTACTATAGGCAGCGATAAAAATCTCGCTAAAAGAGATGAAAAAGAGGATAAGGATAAGAAAAAGCAGGCTCCAACACCGCCTAAGCCGGAGCGGAAGCAATTTACGGCTAAGGATGTAAAGGGCAGTGATTCAATGGCAGTAAAAGAAGTTGCCGCAGCTCTTAAAAAACTAAGAAAAGAAGAACGCTTAAGATACCGTAAGGCGATGGTAGCCTGGCGTAAAGCGAAGAGAGCTATTGTACCGGAAATGGGTAATGGCACTAAAGCATTGTTGCGCTTTGCCACCATGATCAAGAATATTAATGTCGACTATTCAGAAAACAGTGGTACCGTATTGCCGGGCTATATGGATAGCACGAATTACTTCGGCGCTAATATGCGGAATAATGCCAATGGCTTAGGCTTTGCATTGGGTTACCAGCCGGACCAGTATTGGCTGGATCAGCAAATACTAAGAAATAACCTGTCAAAAGATAGCCTGTTTAATGGTATGATGCAGCAACGCTATACCCAGGCTTACAACATCAGGGCAGCAATTGAACCAATAAGAGAAATGCGTATAGACCTTAACTGGTCCAGTAACTTTACCCGTAACCAGTCCCGTATTAATAAATACGATGAGGTTGTTGGCGGATTCGAACAGATCAATCCTTATCTTACCGGTACTTTTGATATGACCTATGTGGGTATCAGTACCCTGTTTGGCAAAGGCAAGCCCAATGAGATAGATGATACTTACCGGGATTTTGTAAATTCCAGATCGATCATATCTGACCGCCTGGGTGCTGCCAACCCCTATACCGGGGGGACCAGGGACCCTAATAACCCGAATTATACCAAAGGATATACCGGATTTTCCCAGGATGTACTGATCCCGGCATTCCTTGCCGCATACTCCGGCAGGGACCCGAAATCAATCCCTTTGATCCAGTATGATCAAAACAATATTCGCAGTAATCCGTTTAAGTATTATTTCCCGATGCCAAACTGGAGGGTGACCTATACCGGTTTGTCTAACCTGGAACTGTTTTCAAACATTATGAATTCATTTACCCTGAATCATAATTATACCGGTAAGATGAGCATGAACTCATTTACGAATTCATTGCTGTATGCAGACCTGATCGGGGTGGGTTTCCCATCGTTCATTGATTCGAACTCGAACAACTATGTGCCGTTTTTCCAGGTGCCGAATATCACCATTAATGAAAACTTCGGACCAATCCTGGGCTTCAACGCCGCCTTTAAAAATGACCTTACCTTAAGGATGGACTACGGAAAATCCAGGATGGTGAGCCTGAGCCTGATCGACTACCAGGTAAGTGAAACGAAATCATCCACTTTTGAGTTCGGTTTAGGGTACCGCGTGCGTGGCCTCAGGTTACCTTTCAGCCTGTTTGGCACCCGCCAGCTGAAAAATGACCTGAACATTAAATGCGATATCGGTATCCGGGATGATGTGACCACAAACACCTACATCGCTATGGATGAGCGTGTAGCGACAATGGGCCAGCGTGTGATCTCTATCATGCCGACGATCGACTATATTATCAATGATAATTTACAGATCCAGTTTTACTTTGACCGTAAACAAAGCAACCCGTATGTAAATACTTCATTCCCGCTGACGACCACGAGGGGCGGCTTACGCTTAACATTCACATTTGCCGGACAGTAAAAAGGTAGCTATGGAAGAGCAGGAGGACTTTGCAGCACAGCAGGCCGCATTAGGAAAAGTGATTGGCAGTAGCTTTGAGCTGGAACATACAGAAGAATATATCAGCAGGGCGCGGCTTGCCGCTGCCCTGGCCGATAAGGTAAGATATATGATGCAATACCAGTTAGAGGAACTTTTTTCCAGATTGTACCGCCTGGATATTTTTGAAAGAAAGATAAAAGAAGTCATGGCCGCGGGCGGGGATATTGCCCAAAAAATTGCCGATCTGATTATAGACCGGCAACTGGAAAAAAATATTTCAAAACAGGAAAATCCGCCTTCAACTCCTGAAGATGAGGACCTGGCCTGGTAATTTAGTAGACGCGCACCGCGCAAACAAATTCTCTTAACGATTTTACCTGTTCCGGGCGTGGATTGCTGCTATAGCGGTTTTTATTGTTCAGGTTTACTTTCTTGTCTTTATCTTTAGAAAGTTCCGATATCATTTTTACTAATTGCTCGGCATGCACCGCGAAAGTAGTACCGCTGGTATTATTTTGCTTACCGGTAATGATACCAACAATGTTACCGTTATTGTCTAATACCGGGGCGCCGGACTGGCCGGGATTGGCCGTGATTTCTAATTGATAAGCCAATGTATTACCATCATAACCTTTTTCACTGCTGATATAACCTTCATTATAGACTACTTCATCTTTAGGATAACCTATACTGAAGATGCGCTGTCCCAGTAAAGCCACATTTTTGTCGATAGTATAGGGAATGGCCTGCTTGAAAGCAAAGTTTTTATCCTCTACTTTAAGAATAGCAAGGTCCGCTTCCGGGTTTACTTTGATCACTGAGGCTTTGTAAAACTTACCATTGCTCATTTCCAGGTAAATGGAGTCGGCCTTTTCCACCACATGATAATTGGTAGTAAAGTAACCGTCATTGCTGATGGCGAAGCCGGAACCGCTGTAGGTGCCCGGGTTATCCACAACAGGAGCAGGAGCGCTGTTTTCTGTTTGCTTCATATTGCTGATGATCTGGCTCTGAGATTTTTTGATGGACTCAATATCTCTTTTCAGCAATACGTACTGGTTGTTTTTAGATTTCGTATCCTTGGTAAGGGTATAGGTAAACAGGGAAGAGCATAAAGCGATACCTGCGGCCGCGGAAATAGGTTTCCAATAGCGTTTTATTGCCATCCAGACTCCTTTTTCAGGTTTTGCTACAGCAGGTTTATCCTGTGCCGCTACCGTTTGTGCCCTGTGTTGTACCGCAGCCTGTGCCAGTTTGGACTTCAGGTTTGTTTTGCGGGCATGCTCCCGGATCAGTACCTGTATTTGCAAAGCCTGCTCGAAAGCTTTATTCAATACGATATCTTCCTCGAGCGTCGCATGTAACATTTTCAGCTCCTCCGGCAGGAGGTCACCATTCTGGTAGCGCTCCGCCCATTCTTCAACATTTAACAAATGTATCATCGCGTTTTATACATTTAAGGCCATTTTGGTTGAGAAAAAGAGCTTTTTCAACCGGTTCAGGCATTTATACTTTTGTGTTTTTGCATTTTCAGCATTGGTATAGCTGAATTGTTGTGCAATTTCAAGCATACTTTTATCTTCGATATAGAATGCTCTTAATAATTCACTACAGGGGCTTCCCAGTTGATCCAGGGATTGTTCCAGTTTATTCAAATGGGCTTCCTTCTCCAGGTGTACATTCAGGTCCGCGTCATACGCGGCAAAATCCAGCTCTCCGTCCTGGTCGCCTTCCTGTTCCAGGTCCAGGCTGCTCGTTATATGCTGTGCCTGGCTTTTTTTAAACCATATCCGTTTGCAGATAGCAAACAGGTAGGTGCTTAGTTTACAGGTAAGGCAGAAGGCAGTGTCACCTGATTTTTCATAAAGTACTACCAGTCCTTCCTGGAAAACGTCATAAGCGTCTGTTTCATTCCCACCCCGGCTTACCATCCATTTGGTCAGCATAGGTTGATACAATCTATATATCTCTGCAATGATCTGACTATCACTCTGCGCAAGCCCGGCTATCAACTCCTGGTCTGTATAAATCACTTGTTTGCTCAAGGGTATCTTTTTTGCGTTCAAAAAAAATGAACATTTAGATAAACATAATATAAATTAAGTTCTATAATGCTATAAAAGCATTGTGCAGCTACAAAAATAACAAGTAAATGTTCCCCATTCCCTGAGTTAGTAATTTTATACAATATTTAATACTAAAAAGGCGGAAATGTAACCCTCAAAAAAAATTTTATTTTTTTTTCAAAACCCGGGTTACCTTTTTTTAAATCCCGTATTAATGGTCAAATAACAAATTTAAAACTTAAAAAATCAATCAAATGAAAGCATTAAAATTAGGCGTTTTCGCTATCGCTATGGGTTTATTCGCAGCATCTTGTGGAACTGAAGAAGCTAAAACTGAAGAAGCTCCAGTTGCTACTGAACAACCTGCAACTGAGCCTACTCCAGCTCCAGCTCCAGCTGATACTCCTGCTGCTGCTAACGCTGCTGTACAAGCTGGTGAGCAAGCTCAAGTAGCTGGTGAGAAAGCTGTAGAAGCTGCTAAAGATGCTAAAGAAGCTGGTAAAGAAGCTGCTAAAGCTGGTGAAAAAGCTGTAGAAGCTGCTAAATAATTAGTCTAAGCTAAAAACAAAAAACAGGTTGGCTCATTGAGCCAGCCTGTTTTTTTATACCATATGCGGAATGAAAATGGTATTTAATACCTGCCCAATTCCATAAGTCACTATTTATCAGTAATTTTTTGATTTCTTCTAAATAGTCAGCATTAAAATATATCAGGTAACCTACTTACCGGTATTTGCCAGTCTGAAATAGGTAAAGTCAAGAACAGATTTACGAAATGTGAATCTGGCCTTTTAAGCAAAATAACTTCGGACGTTTAAACAAAGCCTGCAGGAGATAGCCTTTATACCTTTGTTGCATCAACAAATATAAATTTTTCGAAAGATGGAACAGAACAATTATCAGGGGGGCTTACAACACCCGGTAGGGTCAGGTTTTAATGCAGCTTCCACATCATCAGATGTCATTAAAGGTATTGATTTAGGAGGAAAAGTAGCCATAGTAACCGGGGGGAACACCGGAATAGGTTTAGAAACGGTTAAGACACTGGCGCAAGCCGGAGCTACAGTTGTTGTTCCGGCCAGAGATGTCGAAAAGGCCAGGCGCAACCTGGATGGTATCGCTAATGTTGAAATTGAAGCGATGGATTTGATTGATCCTGTATCTATTAATGCATTTGCTGAAAGATTTTTGGCCTCAGGCAGGCCCTTGCACCTCCTGATTAATAATGCGGGGATCATGTGGGTACCGCTTCGATGGGATAGCCGGGGGGTCGAGTCGCAATTGGCTACGAATTATCTGGCTCAGTTTCAATTGACAGCAAAGCTTTGGGAGGCGCTTAAAAGAGCGAACGGAGCCCGTGTGGTGAACGTCTCTTCCGGAGGACATCAATTCTCGGATTTCAATTTTAATGACCCTAATTTTAAAAGTCGTACATACGAAACGCTCTTGGGGTATGGCCAGTCCAAGACCGCTGTCAATCTTTTTACTGTTGAGCTGGATAACCGGGCAAAATCATGGAATATCAGGGCATATGCCTTGTGCCCGGGGGCCGTTGGAGCAACAGAACTTGCCCGGGAAGCTCCTGTAGACTTGTTTCAGCAGCTAGGCTATACGGATGCCGGAGGTAATATATTGCCTGAAGTTGCCGCTTCTTTAAAAACGATCCCACAAGGTGCGGCAACAAGCATCTGGTGTGCGACAAGTCCATTGCTAAACGATATCGGGGGAGTTTACTGTAACGATGTAGAAATATCGACTCTGGATGCGGATCTTTCGCTAATTGGCGGGGTGAAGGCCTATTCATTGGACAAAGCCAGCGCTAAGCGCCTGTGGCGTTTGAGTGAAGCATGGACAGGTATAACATTCAATATGAAATGATATTTGTAAATTTGAGGGATACAGGTATGACCGATTATCAAGTTAATTATATTACACCGGAAATCAAACTTTCCTGCTATGAGGGCAAGCTGTTTAAGACAGAAGCAACTTTTAGCGACCATTTGCTTGTATGGCTAATTTCCGGTACTACAAAGATTATTTTATCAGGAAATGCGATGGTGCTTGATGCCGGCCATGCTTTTTTGATTCCCAGAAATCATTTAGCGATGATTATTAATACGCCCAAAGACGGATTGCCGCATAAAGCGGTAGCTATGCATCTTTCTGTGCAGCGGCTTAGGCAATATTACCAGGGAAAAGATATTAAGCAAAAAACAATTGCGGACAAGATCATCAGTTTTGATCAGCATCCCCTCATGCAGAGCTTTCTCGCTTCGATCATACCGTATTTTGACCTTCAGGATCAATTTCCCGAAGATATTGCATCGCTAAAAATTACAGAGGCTATTAGTATATTGCGTACTATTGATAAAGATATTGACTCCATATTGGCTAATTTTGAAGCACCCCATAAAATACCGTTGGAAGACTTTATGGAGAAAAATTTTATGTTCAATTTGCCATTGGAAAAATTCAGTTTACTTACCGGCAGGAGCCTCACGACATTCAAGCGGGATTTTAGCAGCATATTTAATACAACGCCACAACGTTGGCTAACCCGAAAACGGCTCGAATTAGCTCATTACCAGTTAGCCGAAATGCAAAAACGTCCAACTGAAGTTTATTATGAGACAGGTTTTGAGAACTTGTCTCATTTTTCCTACGCATTCAAAAAGCAATATGGTTTTGCACCATCAGAGCTGCTGACC
Organism: Taibaiella sp.; assembly: GCA_016786705.1. Lineage (GTDB taxonomy): Bacteria > Bacteroidota > Bacteroidia > Chitinophagales > Chitinophagaceae > Edaphocola. Next base: position 72,289 of record JAEUVV010000006.1, on the reverse strand, counting down.
CGTAAGCATTGAAACGCATAGGGTTCAATGAAGAATAATCTGATCTGCACTAAGATAATAAAAGAGCAGCCCAAAGGCAAAACTTATTTGCTGCCCGGCTGCTCTTTGTTATAATGAATTGCAAGGCTTTATTTTACAGGCCTGCTTGTGCTGATCGCAATCCTGTTCCAGGCATTTATGGTACTGATAGCCATGATGATCTGCGCGATATAATTGGGGGTAAACAATTTTTCCGCCTGCTGGTAGGTTTGGGTGCTCAGTCCGTGTTCGTGGATCAATGTTATTTCTTCGGTCATCGCCAGGATAGTGCGCTCTTCCTGTGTAAATAATTCCGTTTCCCGCCAGGCATTTAATAAGAAGATACGCTGTGTGGATTCTCCCTGCTGTAAAGCATCTGTCGTGTGCATATTGATGCAAAAAGCGCAGCCGTTGATTTGGGAAGCCCTGATCTTGATCAGCTCCAGGTGGGTTTTGGAAAGTTCCGCATGCTGCAGATAAGTTTCCAGCGTAAACATAGCCTGGTAAGCTTTGGGTTCTACTTTCTGGATGTCAATTCTATTTTCCATTTTAATATTTTTTGTTAATACAAAAGTAGTACCGCTCTACCTGGAAAATCTTAAACTGGTTTAAGTTCGGGATTACCCCGGCGGCGCGCTTGAAAATTATGAAACTGGTCCAAATAATTAATGTGCTGTTTGTTCCGTCTTTCGTTTTACAATAAGCAGCCAGTCTGCATCTTCCAGTTGCAGGTACCCGTATTCATAACAGAAAATATAGACCTGTTGTTTTTGGGTGAGGTAAGTATGGGTATGATAGTTAAACTGGAATCCTTTTTCTGCCAGCCGGTCTTTCCTGACTTTCAGCGTTTCATTTTGAGTGCCCAGGAGCTCTGCCAGGATGCGCCGGTTTTTACGCAGGGTATTATTTACATTGCGTACATAATTGGTCTGGTCGCTATTCTGCCGGTTATTATAATTATTCCTGCAGGCATCATCACAAAATTTTTTATCTATACGTCCCCGCAGCAGCTTGCCGCAGTCCAGACAATATCTTTCCTGGTTTTCCATATGCTTTGATTTAGTGGATTTTATGCCGACAACAAACGCTTACAACCAGTTGTATCTGACTATAAACAATTAAATACCGACAAAGGCTTCAGCGGCATCGCATCTTTGCATTAGAAATCGGAACAAGATGGATCCCTTTTCTAAACACAAGTTAATTTCTTTTCATAACATTTAAAATTTTAAATTATGAACAGCGTAAAAAACAGCGTACAGCTAATCGGACACATGGGAGCAGACCCCGTAATGAAAACACTGGAAAACGGGTCTAAGGTAGCAAGGCTGAGCATTGCCACTACAGAAAGGTACAAAGGTAAAAAAGGAGAATGGATGGAAGAAACGACCTGGCATAACGTTGTGGCCTGGGAAAGTCTTGCTGAAAAAGCAGAGCAGCATTTACATAAAGGTGCTCACGTGCTGATCGCAGGCAAGCTGATTAACAGGAGCTATGTGGATAGTAAAGGCGAAAAGAAATACATCTACGAAGTAAGGGCTAATGCAATTGTAGCCCTGGATAAAAAAGTAAACCTACCCGAAAAAGAGCAGGTACTGGAAAAAGAGGATTTACCTTTTTAAAGGAACCTGCAATAAGTACCAAAGGCAGCACTGAAAGGTGCTGCCTTATTGATATGGCCAAGATAAACTTTATACGACCTTTTCTATCTTCAAGGGCAATACCTGGTTCAGGTCATCAATCATATTAGGGAAAAGCGTATCGACTAGATGCGCCTGCTGCACCGTTACCGGCCCCTTAGCGTTCAGGCCCATTAGCAGAACAGCCGTTAAGAGTGCCGGATCTGAAATGTCTTCTATTACTGCAGTATTTAAAGAGGCACCTCCTTTAATGATCAATAAGCCGTCCTGGAGTTTCAGGTCAAGGCCCAGTTTCGATAAAGTATCAAAATGTAATTGCCAGGTAGCAGGATCTTTTTCTATAACAGTATTAAAGCTACTGAGTACCGAAGTGCCGGTAGCATGAGCCGCAAGGACTATGAGCGGTAAATAAAGTTCCGGGCTATTGCCCATGTCGAATTGAAAAGCCCTTGCAGTACCTTTCTTTACCCTCACGAATTCTGCTCTTATAGACATCCGGCAGTCATGATCCTGCAAGGCTTCAAAAATCCTTTTTTCCCCGGCATCTTCAAACATATCCAGTCCGTCAACCTGCAGGCTGCCGCCAATAGCACCGGCTACCAGCAGGTAAACTGCATAGGGCCAATTGTTCTTAACGTCAATAGCAGCAATGGGTTGCTCTTCTGAATGTTCGTCGTTGGGTATTCCCAGTGGTTGCGGATGGATAAGTATGTTCATAATCCGAAAAAGTAGTGTGAGCCCCCGCGTTATCAAAACGGCAGGCTTAATAAGGCAAAATTTTCTTTCTTTATTTTCAATGCTAGGGCTTCTTGTGATCGGCCAGCGCCTTTTTTAATTGCTGTTCTTCGATATAGCCTAAATGTTGCCATACTTCGGTGCCGGATTGGTACATCTTCAGCGTAGGCAGTCCCTCAACACCTAAAAATGTTGCCAGGCGATTGTGCTCGTCTACGTCGAGGCGGATAATTTCAATGCCCAGCTTCTTATCCTTAGCCATTTTTTCGAGGTATGGTTTCATCTTTTTGCAGGGGCCACACCATTCCGCGTAAAAATCAACCAGCACATATTTATGCTTCCCTACCAGCTCCTGGTAGGCTTCAGGGCTCATGCCGCCGGCCTGGAGGGTTTCTTCCAGGGGTAAACCGGCTACCCGCCAGGCCATAACACCACCCTCCATATCTACAATATTTTTAAAGCCCAGCTCGGCAAGACGGGCAGCAGCAGATGCGCTCCGGCCACCGCCCTGACAATAAACATACACAGGTTGGTTTTTGTCCAGTTTAGCTACCCGGCTGTTAAAATCATCATCGTTCCAGTTGATATTCTGAGCCTGATTTAAATGGCCCTTTGCAAACTCTTCCGGCGTACGAACATCGATCAGCTGCGGCTGTTCCCCGCTTTCTATAGCGGTTTTAAAAGTGGCCGCCGGTACTTTTTTGACCTGTGCGGAAGAACGGCAGCTCATAAGCAACAGCAGCCCCAGGGATAATACTTTCAATAATTTAAACATACTATTATAATCTTAAAGCAAATTTAGGCCTTTAAACGGATACTAAGGAAGCGAAGTGTTTATATCCTGCTGGATTTTATCTTCATCTTTATTGATCTTTTTTAATACCCAGGGTAAGGTGAGGCCCTGGCCCAGGAGGGAGAAAAGTACCACGGCAATGGAAATAAAGATGAGCTCATTGCGCATAGGGAAAGGGGTTTTATTTTCCAGCTCTGCGGGTAAACCCAGGGCGATCGCCAGGGAAACAATGCCCCGCATACCGGACCAGGATAAGATCAGGGCTGTTTTGCGGTCAAACAGGGCTTCTTCGCTTACCTTACGCTTTCCTTTAAAGGCCCGGTCAAGACTTAGCTGCTGCCAGTAAAGCCGCAATAGCCGGATGAGGAAGGCGACCACTGTGATAATGAGGGCATAGGCGATATAATGCCAGATGTAAGCGCTGTTGATCTCTTTTAATACAATGGGAAATTGCAAGCCGATTAATACGAATATCAAACCGTTCAATAAATATATAATAACATCCCAGAAGTTCCGCGATTGCTTCTTAAGCGGCTCCGGGAATTTCATTTTGCTTAACCAGGACATGCTCAGGCCCAGCACAACCACTGCAATTACGCCGGACACTTCAAAGTGCTCTGCGACGAGGTAGGTGGTAAAAGGCATGAGCAGGGTGAGGCTGATCACGACCAGTTCATTGTTTTTAAAGAACAGGATCGCAAAAGACATTAAACGGCTTAATATAAAACCAACAATGAAACCTCCCGCCAAAACCACAAGGAAATCAAGACCGGCCTGCCACCAGACAAAAGAAGCGCCGGTAACGGCAGCTACTGCGAATCGGTAGGCAATCAGGGAAGAGGCATCATTAATCAGGCTTTCGCCTTCCAGTATTGTCAGTGTTTTATGGGATAAGCCGAGGCCTTTGGTGATGCCGATAGCGGCTACTGCGTCTGTTGCTGAGAGTATGGCGCCTAAAACGAAAGCCAGCGGCCAGGTCATACCGGGGATCACAAATTTGGCGATCACGGCGATGCCGGCAGCGGTAATGAATACCAACCCGAATGCCAGGGAACTTATCGTATTAAAATTGGTCCGGAAATCTTTAAAGGAAATGTTGAAGGCCGCATCATAGAGTAGGGGTGGTAAGAACAGCAACATTACAATTTCAGGGCTCAGCCCCAGGCGGGGCATGGCAGGCAGGCAGCCTACCAGCATCCCGATCACAATAAGAATGATAGGCGCCGGGAGTTTAAATTTTTCCGCTATGCCGGAAGTCACCAGCATGATCGACATAACCACTAAAACAAGTGTAAAGTTTTCCATCGGCGCTTGATTAGGTGAAATTTTGAACCGAACCTATTATTTAATGCAGCTTTGTAGCCTTAATATAGATATTGTCTTCGGCATCTTTCCACCAATCACCGGTTACCGAAATTTGTTCGCCCACTTCATATTTTTTATATACTGATTGGCTTTTTTCAAGGTTGACCCTGCTTATAGTTACTTTGTAGGTTTTATTGGCCTCACTTTTTACCGTCGCGGTATAGCCATCTTTCCCATTTTCGATACCCGTTACCTGGCCCCGGATGCTTAAAGGCGCTCCTTCATTGAGTTCTGTACTGGTTTGTTTGATCTTTTTACTTCCGCCACATGCAGTAAGAAGGCCCATACTTAAACATAAGGCAACGATAATTACATTTTTCATCCTGTTTTTGTTTAAAAACCAAAGTTAAGCTTCCCGGCATTTTCCTGCTTTACTGCCATCAAATAATTTTGGCATTTAACAAGCAAATATCATAAAGCTGTATTAAGTTTGAATCACCAATTCATAAAACAATAAAACATGGCAACTGTAAACATCTATCTTACCTTTAATGGTAACTGTAAAGAAGCATTTGACTTCTACCAATCCGTACTGGGCGGTGAATTTCCTTATGTAGGCAAATTTAGCGATATGCCTCCCAGTGAAGAGCAACCAATGCCCGAAGCTGATAAAGATAAGATCATGCATATCTCCCTGCCGGTTTCCAAAGAAACGATGTTGATGGGTAGTGATTCGGGATCAGAATGGGGCGCTAACCTGAAACAAGGCAATAATTTTTCAATTTCCTTAAATACGGATTCGCGCGAAGAGGCCGAGCGCCTTTTTAATGGTCTTTCTGAAGGCGGTCAGGTGACCATGCCTTTGGCAGATACCTTCTGGGGCGCCTATTTTGGCATGTGGACCGATAAATTCGGCATCAACTGGATGGTGAATTATGATGACCCGGCTAAAATGCAAGCACACTAATTTTTCTATTAATACAGCCGGTCTAAAGCCGGTTTTATCAACTAAGCTATTATGAAATTTACTTTAGAGCAGGTGCATGAGGCGCATGCAAAGGTCAAAAGCGGGGCTGACTTTCCACGCTATGTGCAGGACCTGAAAGATATGGGCATGGCGGGGTATACGATTGATGTTAGTACCGGGAAGACTACCTATTCAGATGTAGAAGGGGCGATGCTGGCCACAGATGTGGCTTATGAGGCTTTGCCTTTAAATGAAATATTAAACAAGGAACGATTTGCTGAGCGCTTAAAATTACATCAGCAAGGGGGTACAGATTATCCAACCTTTTGTAAAGATTGTACCGATAACGGGGTAGCCGGCTGGCTGCTTGACTTTGAAAAAATGACCTGTACCTATTTTGATGTCCGGGGCAATGATGTATTGACGGAACAGATACCGGCAGTTAAATAGAGATAAATCTTGTCGCATTAAGCGAGTCGAAATGCGACAAGATTTTTTAATCTTTGTTTGCTCCGTTAAACCAGGTGTAATCAATTCCTTACTTACTTTCTACCGCTTTAGGATAATGCTGCATCATCTTTTCAATACGTTCGCGGATCTTTCGCTGCATTATTCTGGGCGCCAAAACTTTCATACATTCTCCGAAGCCGAGGATCTCTCTTTCCAGTTCAAAATTCCATACTACATCCAGGCGGATCGTAATACCGCTTGCATCTTCTGATAAGAGCTGTTGCGAAGGATGTATGGGCTTGGTCAGTACATATGGCGCATTGTATTTATTGATCCATAGAATGATTTTATGGGCCCTGTCTTTTTGTGTTTTAGTAACGCCGAGGGTATCTTCAAAATACCTTTCGAAGTCTACGCCGGTGTAAGGCTTATAATCTTTTGGGGTCATCTCCATAAAATCAATGATACGGTCGAGTGCCAGGGTGACTAAAGTGGTGCCTTTCTGCGGCATGGTGATCAGGAACCAGCGGTTGCGGTATTCTTTTAGAAGATAAGGGGAATATACCGATTGGCGCGCTTCACTGGCTTTGAAAGACTTATAATTGATCAGTAAGGGAATCTGCTTTTTGATGGCCTGGTATAAAGGCAGGATATGCTCAATGCCTTTCAATAATTTATTACCTTCCAGTTGAATGAAATTAGCCGCATGGTTTTTGGATTTGTTCAGGCTGTTTTCCAGGCGGGCAATAATATCATTCATATCGTCGAAGTAGTCAAAGCCATTCATTTGCCGCAATACGGATACGATCTCGTTCATTTTATCAATATCGGCATCCGTGATGCGGGTATGACTGATACTGTAACCTGCATCTTCATACACATAATACTTGCGCTCCTGTACTACTATAGGTGCATTATAGCCCAGCTTGTCACTACGCATCAATTGTATATCGGCCTGTATCGTACGCTTGCTTACGCCGGTGACGATACCTTCATAATCATATAAAGCTGCAGATACTTTTTCGATAAGGTCATCGAGGGTCCACCTGCGCAGCCGGTTCTGCAGGCATTGATCAATAGTTTTGTAACGGATCAGTGCCAGTTTGTTTACCGCCATGATTTATTATTTTGAATTAAAAGTACATCATTCTGTTTTTGTGCGCAAAAAAACTACGCAATATACTTGCGCAGTTTAACTTGGTTTATTGAAGTGGAAATTATTTTTAAAATTAATAATCAATACCACAAAGGATTTCAGCTGTTTGCTATGAAAATTTTACAACTACGCAAATCGTTCGCATACTGCGCATGGCATCTTTGCATTGTTGATAAGGGAAAGGAAATTGATCCTGAAAATAGCAACAAATAAGTTCTTTAAAATAATGAAAATATTCCGGTCAATTGTAAGATACTTCTATTTAAACTAAATTAAATCAGACTCTTATATCATTACCGGGAATTATGAGGCGGTAGCCAAGTGGTTAGGCACTATTAAAATATTTTAATTACCAGTAAGGTCAAAATGTATTTACACCGGGTACTTAGGCAGGTTCGATTCCTGCCCGCCTCTCAAAAATTATTCTTTAAAATATTAAAAATACGCCGGTCAAGTATAAGATACTTCAAAAATCAACTTTCAATTGAACCCTCTTATATCATTACCGGAGCAAGGGAACAGTAGCTCAGTGGTAGAGCACTATTACAAGATAGCAATCGCAGGTTCGAATCCTGCCCGTTCCACAAAGTAAAATGGTCAGGTATAGCTTACTGCTAATATGGGTCAACACCGAAAGGTGAGAGGTTCGAATCCTTAAAGCTATACCATTATCATTCATCAGGTAGCGGATGTTGCCGCCTGATTGAAAAAGTTCTTTAAAATATTACAAAATACTCCGGTCAAGTGTAAGCTACTTCAACCTCAACTCCAAATTGAAAAACGCTTACACCATTACCGGGCATGGGACAGTAGCTCAGTGGTAGAGCAATACGTTGAAGTTTAGGCATTACCTCCAGGTCAATCTAAACTTACTACAACATGAGGTTGTATGGGTCGCAGGTTCGAATCCTGCCTGTTCCACAAATCCTTTTAGTTTATAAGCTACTATTCAGCTGAAAGGCCGGACCGGCCTGAAACTATAAGCATTATTAACCGGAGGTCAATGCTCACTTACTTCAATCTTTTATGGTAAAGCCCAGTGAGTAGATTACCTTTTAAAACAAACAAACATGAATAAAGAATTAATGAAAGTTGCTATCCGCTATAACGCGGTATATGTTGCAGACGCGAAGTTAGTCATCGGCAAAACGATCCGGCAACCGGCTGCTAACCTGGTCGCTAATCTGAATAAGATCGGCTATACCGTTAGTGAAGAGCTGTTGCACCAGTTCAACTTTATGACTGCTCCGCAATTGTTATCCGTTTACGAAGCATTTGTTGATGTCTTACAGATTAAAAACAACTGGACCCCCCTGGTGAAAGGCTGGGATATCCCGACTAATGAAGCCAGGAAAGACCACTGGTTAACAGAATTGGCCAACAAAGTGAAATTTGGTAAAGGAACTACATTGAGCTGTGGTCACCTGATTCCTGCCGGGACCTTCGCGCTGGAAAGATATAATGGTTGTCCTTTTTGCGGTACACCCTTTGAATTGAACCATGAAATTTACAAAGGCCAGGGTTCAAAATTGAAAGAACTGGCTTTATGGGAAGCTGAAGATGCGCAAACCGTGTTTAAAAACCTGTTGCAATCTAAAACCGCACTGGATGCCAGCCAGGTCGATAGCCTGAAAATATTCATGAAACATTTTGAGCTACCCGTGGTAGAGATCGGGATGAAAGAAACCCTGATGTTTCTGATAGACGGCCTGGCCGCGGTGGGTAAAACAAAAGAAGCCGGGGCATTGTTCAAAAGCCCGGTAGATATTATGCGCTACTTGTGGTTTAAACAAACCGGGTTTTTACAGATCATCGAGCCTAAAACTATTTTGAAGCGTGTGGCGCAAAATAATAAACACATGGCTACGTTCCTGGATACTGCGAAAGCAGCCAAACAGGATGCGAAAGGTGCGCTGCGACTGAAATACAGCCGCCGCGAGTCGAAGATGGTAGCTCAATGGTTGAATGAACTGGCCATGGATGCGGAAACCGCTGCGGTTTTGATGCACCCTAAAAGAGCAATGTGGGTACGCTTCATAAGGGCATTACGCCTGGCAGAGTACAGCAAGCAAGAAGGTATGGAATCTTTAGCCGAATTACTGCACATCTTTTATAATGGATATTATGAAGTGCCCGCAGGAATTATTGAACAGTTCCGGTTGAAAGCGGATGCGGCAAAAACTTTCGATTTGTTGCAAGCACGGCCGGGCTTGTTTGCACGCTCTTTGTTTGCCAATATGCTATGGTTCGGTGCTGAGGATACCCTGACTGCTTTCGCCGCAATAGCGCATAAAGTACCCGCGAGATTATTGTTCACGCTGAATAGTTATGCCAAGAATTATTTTGACCGTACAAAGTCCAGGAGTGTAAAACCATTAGGTGGTACTAATAAAAGAATCGGGTCTAACCGTTTACTGGAGCTGTATACAGATGAGCAATTGAAAGGAATGATTGCAGGTGTTGAAGTGATGTGCCTGGAGGAAATGGAGCAGCGTTATGCGAAGGTACCCAACAACAATAAAACGATTTTCATAGAAAAATCGCTGTTTTATATGCCTATGGCGATTGGAGACCGTGCGGAAAGTGTACAGGACCTGCCTGTAGCCCTGATGGGTACACAGTTTCCTTTAGAAGGGAATGCAGTAAGACTGTTTATGCAATGGGGTAAAGGAATGCGGGCACAGCACCTGGATATGGACCTGAGCTGCATCATCGCTTATGAAAACAAAATAGATAATTGTAGTTACTATAACTTATCTACGATAGGGGCCTGTCACTCCGGAGATATCCGTTCTATTCCAAATGAGGTGGGTACAGCGGAGTATATAGAGCTGAACCTGGATGTACTGAACCGGGCTGGAGCAAAATATGTTTCCTTTACCTGTAATGCCTACAGCAACGGTGCTATTACACCAAATCTTGTTTTGGGCTGGATGAACAGTGCCTACCCGATGAAAGTAAATGAGCGTACCGGTGTGGCTTATGATCCGTCCTGTGTGCAGCACCAGGTTCGGGTAACGCAAGCATTAGCCAAAGGTTTATTGTTTGGGGTACTGGATGTAGCGAGGAGCACGATCATCTGGATGGAACAGACATTCAATGGACAAATAGGTGCGAACCTTGACTTGAGGAATGTGCAGGCTATGTTGAGCAAGCTGGAAGCAAAAACTACAGTGGGTAATATCCTGGCCCTTAAAGCAAGAGCACAGGGCCTGACTATTGTGGATAGGCCATCAGCTGCAGATGAAGTCTATGATAGCGCCTGGGCAATGGATACCGCAGCGGTAACACAATTACTGATTGACTAAGTAAAGGTACTTCATGTACTAATCTATTGAATGTCATAGTGAGCCTGTCGAACTATAAAAACAATATAAGCTTATAAAGTTTCAAAAACCTTATAGGCTTATCACACAAAAAAGAGCAATAATGAGAATAGTAATAGATGCCGCATTAAAAGAGGCTGCGGATAAATATGATATAGAAATACTCTTTGCCTGTGAATCGGGAAGCCGGGCCTGGGGATTTCCATCTCCGGACAGCGATTATGATGTAAGATTTATTTACCGGAGGAAAAGGGATACCTACACGGCTTTATTCACCGAAAATGATCACCTGGCTTTCCCGGTAACAGGAGACCTGGACCTTTATGGATGGGATATAAAAAAAGTACTGCAATTACTGTATAAATCCAATTGTACGCCATTTGAGTGGATACAGTCACCTGTTGTTTATAAAGATAACGAAGCATTCCGTAAAAGCTTTATGGCTTTATTACCGGATTACTTCAGTGCGCGTAAGCATATCTTTCATTACCTGGGTATAGCAGCCGGTGCACTGGAATCGATGAGAGGTGACCGTATAAAGATCAAGAAACTGTTTTATGTTTTACGCCCGCTTCTTGCGGCGAAATGGATTGCAGAAAGAAAATGTTTTGCGCCAATGAATATAGAGCCGTTACTGGATACCGTCCCTGATTCATTAAAAGCAAAAATCATATTTTTAATAGCAGATAAGGCAACGAAAGATGAAGCTTGGCTTATAGATGTGGATAAGGAAATTCTTGAATTTATAAGCAGTGAATCCACGCGGCTGGCAGCTTATGCGGCCCAACTGGAAAAGGATAATTTTGAAAAAGAAAAACTGGATAAATACTTCAGGGAATGGATAAAAGAATAGATATAGATTATTTGAAGCGCAATAATTTGATCCTGTTCGAAGCGATCAGCGGTAGCCAGGCTTATGGCCTGGCTACTCCTGAATCCGATACGGATATCAAAGGCGTTTTTTATTTACCTAAGGAAATGTTTTACGCGAACCAGTTCATCGACCAGGTGAATAACGATAGCAATGATATTGTTTATTATGAGATCGGCAAATACATAGAACTATTGGTTAAGAACAACCCCAATATACTGGAGTTATTGTGTACACCAGAGCAACATGTTTTATGTAAACACCCTTTGATGGATCTGGTAAAGCCGCAGGACTTTTTATCTAAATTGGCAAAGGAAACCTTTGCAGGATATGCGATGACGCAGGTTAAAAAGGCGAAAGGGCTGAATAAGAAATTCAACAACCCTGTAGCGGAGAAAAGGCTTACAGCTCTTGACTTTTGTTTTATTTTATCCGGGAAGGGAGCCGTTCCATTATCGGATTGGTTAGCAAAAGAAAACAAACGGCAGGAATACTGTGGTTTAGTAAAGCTGGATCATACCAAAGGCTTGTTTGCTTTGTATTATCAGGAGCATGACGCTTACAAAGGCATTGTGAAAGATGAAACGAGTAATGAGCTGCGCTGTTCTTCGGTTGGAAAAGAAGCAATCTTGATCGCTTATTTATTTTTTAACCAGGAAGCGTACACAGCGCATTGCAAACGTTATGCAGAATACTGGGCCTGGGTAGAGCAAAGAAACGAGCAACGTTATAAGGGTAGCCAGGAGCATGGCAAGGGTTATGATGCCAAGAACATGATGCATACCATCCGTCTGCTGCAACAGGCCAAAGAATTATTTGCAACCGGGAAGCTAAGCGTAGTAAGCCCAAACAGAGAAGAATTGCTCGCCATAAAAAAAGGAAATAAGGATTATGATGATTTGTTGCTTGATGCAGAAAACCTGATGCTGGAAATAAATCATTTTGCAGCAGCAAGTACTATGATCGAAAAACCGGACGAAGCTAAAGCTAGAAAAGTATTAATATCAATAAGAGAACAATTGTATAGAAACCTATAAGGTTTCAAAAACCTTATAGGTTTAATCACTTTTAAAATTCTGAATAACATGTCACAACAAATAAACGGGAATGACCTGATTGCATTAGGTTACCCACAGAATGAATTACTAGGCATCGCGCTTAAAGCCAATAAAAAAAGAACCGGCTATAATCGAGAAGCAATGCTGCAGCATTATGCGGCAGTATTGGAAAACGCGGAAAACTACCTGGACCATAAGATATTTGGCAAATTAGCTACGGCGATTGTAGCAGGTGTGGGCACGAAAGAAGAAGAAGCCAAAATTCCTTTAAAGGAACAGGCAGCTGAATATAGCATTTATGGTGCTGAGAATATTGAGGAAGGAGCTCTGAAACAAATGAATATAGCCATGCATTTACCGGTAACCGTTGCCGGTGCACTAATGCCGGATGCCCACCAGGGTTATGGGCTACCGATTGGTGGTGTATTGGCCACAAAGAATGCGATTATTCCCTATGGAGTAGGTGTGGACATCGGGTGTAGAATGGCCTTGTCGGTTTATGATATTCCTTATACTCATTTTGAAGGGAATCAGGAGCTGTATAAAAATATCCTCTTCGCAGAAACACAATTCGGTGCTGGAAATGGATTTGCCGGGCGATATAAAGCAGAGCATGCAGTATTGGATAATAAATTGTTTGACGGGAATAATTTTATAGCTAGATTAAAAGATAAAGCCTGGACACAACTGGGAAGCTCCGGAGGTGGGAACCATTTCGTGGAATTCGGTTACCTGGATTTTGAAAACGATGATGCACTATTAGGGATTAAAAAAGGTAGATACCTGGCCTTACTGACCCACTCCGGTTCCCGTGGCTTAGGCGCGACCATAGCCGGGCATTATACCAACCTGGCTAAGGAGCTATGTAAACTCCCTTATGAAGCGAAAAACCTTGCCTACCTGGACCTGGATTCCGAAGCCGGGAATGAATATTGGCTGGCTATGAACCTTGCGGGTGATTATGCTTCTGCCTGTCACGAGGTGATTCATAATAAACTGGCTAAGGCCTTAGGTGCACAGGTTTTAGCTAAAATAGAAAACCATCATAATTTCGCCTGGAAAGAAATCTGGAACGGCGAAGAGGTGATCGTACACCGGAAAGGAGCAACGCCTGCGGGAAAAGACGTGATGGGTATTATTCCGGGGTCAATGACTGCGCCTGGCTTCCTGGTACGGGGTAAAGGAGCAACCAATGCCATCAATTCCGCTTCGCATGGCGCGGGAAGACAAATGAGCCGGACGCAGGCCATAAAAAGCATTTCCAAAGCGACGATGAAAAACGCGCTGGAGGAAGCCGGAGTAGTATTGCTGGGCGCCGGAAGAGATGAGGCGCCGATGGCTTATAAAGATATCCACACTGTAATGGCCGCGCAAACGGACCTGGTAGATGTAGTCGCTCAATTTTCGCCCAAAATGGTGAGAATGGCCGATGACGGGAGCCGGGAAGATTAAAACTTAAATAAAAAATCGGGCCGCTGTATACACAGCGGCCCGATTTTTTATTAACCTATTCTGTAATGATTATTGAAGATTCTTTTTAAAGAAACCTAACATCGCTTTGTAAAATTCAATGCTGTTTTCTTCTTTATGGAATCCATGGCCTTCGTTGTATTTCACCAGGTAAGGTACCTCAAATCCTTTTGCTCTTAAAGCCTTTACAATCTGGTCCGACTCGTTAATATTCACCCTCGGATCATTCGCACCCTGTACTACGAACAACGGCTTCTTGATTTTGTCTAATTGATATACCGGGGAAACTTCTTTCGCAATTTTTGCTTCTTCCGGATTGTCCAGGTCATACCAGATCTCTTTCACCATCTCGGTATACGGTTTCCAGTATTCAGGGAAGGAAGCAAAGAAGGTTTCAATATTTGATACCCCAACGTAGTCTACACCACAAGTATATAAATCCGGGGTTTTGATTAATCCCATCAGTGTAGCATAGCCGCCGTGAGACCCGCCATAGATCGCGATCTTGTCCTGGTCTGCCCAGCCCTGGCTGATCGCGTAACGCACGCCATCTTCCACATCATCCATCGCTTTACGGCCGATCTGCTTGAAGCCGGAGGTCAGGAATTCTTTTCCATAGCCACCAGAGATCCTGAAGTTTACCTGTAAAGTAGCATAACCCCTGCTCGCGAATAATTGTGTTTCCGGGTTGAAGCCCCAATGATCGCGCACCCCTTGAGGGCCACCATGCGGGTTGACTACCATGGGTACTTTTTTACCTTCCAATGCTGCTTTAGGTAAAGTGATATAACCATGAATCGTTTTGCCATCTCTTGCTTTAAAAGTGATAGGCTTCATCACCGCCATATCTGCTTCTTTCAATTGCGGCATCAGGTCATACAGTAATTCTGCTTTACCGGTTTTGGTATCATAGATATAATACTTGCCGTATAATTTATCACTTTGTACAATAATAAGCGCTTTATCTTCCTCATCCGTTTTGCCGGCAAAATTGAATTCATAGCCTTTAAATTGTTTTTCAAGGTTAGCATAGATCTTCTTAAACGTAGGGCTTACCGGGATGAGCTCTGTTTTATCGCCTTCATATCCGTAATAATCCAGTTCCCAGTTTCTCTTCCTGGAAAGCCCGAGGATACTGGCGTCAAAATCTTTATTCGCATAGATCTCTTTAATGACTTTTTTAGTTTTGAAATCATACAGCACGATCCTTGTTTTGTCCGCATCTACATTGGTGATCACATAAGCTTCATCCGGGTTTTTGCTGGCATAGTTAAAGGACGCAATACGGAATTCGTCATACCACTTGCCTTCATATACCAGCTTGAAATCTTTTTCCCCGTCCAGGCGATAGTACATCTGGGATTTGGTACCGTCTTTCATTCGGCCGTAACTTTTCAGGTTGCCGTGGCGGTCAAATTCATAACCCATGATCGGGTTAGCCGGGTCATCATTGGAAAATAATTTTTCTGTCGCACCTGTAGTCACATTGATCTTATAGGGTTCATGTACCTGTTTGTTCTCTTTGTTCATGCCTACAATGATGAACTCTTTATGATCTCTTGAAGCGCTGATAATACTGGCCTGTACGCCTTCGTATGGGGTAAGGTCTACATTGTTTTTGCCATCCAGGTCTACCGCGTAGATATGATAATTCTCATCACCACCTTTATCCATTACATAAAGCAAACGGTTATCGTTCACCCAGCCATAGCCACGGATCAGTTCTTCTTTTTCCTCGATCGCCATAGATATCTTACCGGTAGCGATTTCCTTTACATAAACGTGGTTTTTATTTTTGGCATCCTTTTCTTTATAGGATAAATATTTGCCATTAGGAGAAAGCTGGAAGCTGCTGGATTTCGGTTTGGCGAAATAGTCTTCAACTTTATAGGTATAATTACCTTTATCCAGCTCGATCAGCTTTTGAATGTCGGCCGCGGAAGATGGCAGGCTCAGGTCGCCCGGGAGCTTTACCTCTGTCTTGCTAAGGTTAAGGGGCATTTCCATACCAGCCTGGGTAAACTTACCTTCGATTGTGTTGCCTTTAAGTACACCTTTATAGGAGATACCGGCTTGGGTAAAGCCTAGCTCCACATTAGGATCATTAAAAGAGGCCTTATCCAAAGGCAGCCCCATGGCTTTCTGCATAGGGATGTCCAGCGTCGCAGAGAGCTCAGCTCCTTTTTCCTCTATATGAAAGATCATTTCCAGTTTGGTACCCTGTACATCCAGTTCGCCTTTCCAGGCACCGCCGATCTGTCCTAATAATGGTGTCATTCCCATAAAAATTAATAAACTTAGTAATGATAGTCGCTTCATCGTTTTATTTTTTTAGATGTATCACAAATTTACGAAAAGCACCTGCTTTAGCCGGCCGGTTTTAGACCAAATGCCGTTTTTCTTAGATAAGTGTAAGAAATGCCCGGATAAATGCCGCTAGAGCAATACCTGGTTTATTGGGCCAGGAGATGTAATCCTGCAGTTCATCGGTAAACTTTGGCCGAACGTCTATTTCAGTTTCGGAAAGGAGGCTATTGTGCCAGTTTTGTAAAATAAAATACCATTATGATGAAGAGCTTGTATCTGGTGTTGATCGCTTTATTCGGCACAACCCTTTCTTTCGGGCAGGAATTGCAGGTGGGCAAAGTATGGTCATTAAAAGACTGTATAGATTATGCATTGGCTAATAATATTTCCATCAAAAAAGCAATATTAGATAAAGAAAGTGAACAGCTAAACTATCAGCAGTCCAAAAATAACCGTTTGCCTTCTGTAAGCGGGAGCGGTAATGCGAATGTTTCCAATGGCTATACCATCGATCCTATTACCAGTGATTTTGTTAACAGGACGATTCTTGCTAACAGCTTTGCGGTAAATGGCCAGGTGGCACTCTACCAGGGCAACCGGCTGAACCTGGAAATAGAAAAAAACAAATACCTTGCAGCGCAGTCTGAACTATATCAAAAACAATCGGAAAATAATATAAGCCTTTCTGTCCTGCAGCAATATGTGCAGGCATTATACTATTTTGAAGGCATCCGCATCGCGGAAAATACACTGGAATCTTCTTTAGCAGAATTAAACCTCATCAATACAAAATTTGAAAATGGTGCGGTAGCTAAAAAAGATCAGGCAGATGTAGCCACCCAGTATGCACAAAATCAATATAACCTGGCTAACAGCCAGACCCTTTACGCCCAGCAGGTTTTAAAACTAAAGCAACTTTTGGAGCTCCCGCCTGAATACGAATTTGAAATTGATAAGTTGACCCTTCCGGAATTAAATACGCCATTACCCGGTAAAATGGCAGTTTTTAATGAAGCCGTAGATTACCTCCCGGATGTTAAGCTGTTTGATATGCAGCAGAATATCCTGGAAAAGGAATTAAGGATCGCTAAAGCTGCGGCAAGACCTACGTTAAGTGCCGGACTGGGAGTTAATACGGGATTTACCAATACGATGAATTATACCTATTTCACCCAGATCTACCGGAACTTCAGTCAGCAGGCTAACCTGACGCTAAGTGTACCCATATTTTCAAAATTCCAGAACAAGACAAATACCAAACTCGCGCAGATCAATATAGAGCAAAATCAGCTGAATAAAACAGAAGCTGCTAAAACACTTTATGCGGATATCGAAACGGCCTGGCTCAATGCCACAAACAGCACGGCACAGCAAAGTGCGGCAAAGGTGGCCCGGGATAATGCCCGGCTGGCTTATGAACTGGCCGCTAAAAAGTTTGAATTTGGTGGGTTAACGACAACAGAGTTAGCCGTAAGCCGCAGTACTTACCTGAATAATGAACAAAACTATCTGCAGACCAAGTACATGTCTGTTCTGTATCGCCAGCTCCTGAATTATTACCAGGGCAAAGCGTTTGATCAATTAAACTAAACCCGTACATAAAATTATTTGTAGCATGAAAAGCAATAGAAAAAGAACAATCACTATCCTTATTGTCATCATATTGTTGGGGATACTAACCTATTTTATCCTGGGTAGCAAAGAGAGCAGTAAAGTGGTGCTTAAAACTACTAAAGTAAGTACAAAAGATATTACGAACTCTGTAACCGCAACCGGTACGGTGCAGCCTGTAGACCAGGTTGAAGTAGGTACGCAGGTGTCTGGCCTGGTCCATAAAATATATGTGGACTTTAATACCCCGGTGCGTAAAGGGCAGTTACTTGCCGAACTGGATAAAACCATCTTGCAGGAGTCGGTAAGTAATGCCAATGCCGCCTACAGCGCGGCACAGAATGAAGTACATTTCTACCAGCAGGCTTATGACCGCGCACAGAAAATGTACCAGTCACAGGTGATCAGTAAAGCGGAATATGAGCAGTCGGCTTATCAACTGAATAATGCAAGAGCCACGGTAGCCCAGCGTAAAACAGCTTTAACACAGGCGCAGACAAACCTGGGCTATGCCAATATCTATTCACCGATAGACGGGGTTATCTTAAGTAAAGAAGTGGAAGAAGGACAAACGGTAGCTGCAAGTATGAGTACACCTACTTTATTTACCATAGCAAAAGATATTACTAAAATGCAGGTAGAAGCGAATGTAGATGAAGCAGATATCGGTAATGTTACGGTCGGGCAAAGAGTTAGCTTTACTGTAGATGCGTTCCCGCAAGCAACTTTCAATGGAGTAGTGAAGCAGGTTCGGCTCGGGGCTACAACCACTTCTAATGTGGTGACCTATACCGTAATTGTTACTGCTGACAACCCGGACCAGAAGTTAAAACCGGGATTAACAGCCACCATTACCATTTATACTGAAGAGCGAAAAGATGTTCCCGGGCTGGAAGCTGCCGCATTTACCTTTAGCCCTGATGAGCAATTGCTGCAAAAATACTATCAGCAAAACAGTATTAAAGTGGCCTTGCCACAGGCCCGTAAGCCAGAAGCTAAAGAAAAAACAGTTTGGGTAAAAAATGAAGATGGCAGCCTGAGCCAGAAAGTCATTACTGCCGGTGTCGGCGATGGCATCACGGTTGAAGTATTATCCGGGCTTAATGAGCAGGAAACGGTAGTGACCGGTATGGAAGAACAATCCGGTAAGGAAAACAACAGTAAGGCAGGTGGCGGCAGCCCGTTTATGCCAAAACGTCCCGGTAACCAAAATCAGAAAGCTTCTCAACGTCAACCTCAATAGCAATAATATGGTACAGCCAACGATCCGGATAGAGCAGCTTACCCGTAGCTTTAAAATGGGCGATGAAATAGTTAAAGCCCTGAAAGGTATCGACCTGCGCATTGAGCAGGGAGAGTTTGTAACCATTATGGGTACCAGCGGTTCCGGTAAGTCCACCTTGTTGAATATCCTGGGCTGCCTGGATCAACCCTCGAGTGGTGATTATTTCCTCGATGGGGTTTCAGTAAAAGACCTGGATAAAAATGAACTGGCTACCATCCGGAACACAAAGATCGGCTTCATCTTCCAGTCTTATAACCTGCTGGCAAGAACTTCTGCTATAGAAAATGTGGAATTGCCCCTACTGTACAATCCAGCCATAAGTGCGGAAGAGCGAAGACAGCGAGCGGTAGATGCGCTGAAAAAAGTGGGGCTGGAAACACGCATGGGGCATATGCCCAGCCAGCTTTCCGGCGGACAGCAGCAGCGGGTAGCCATTGCCCGTTCGCTGGTCAACCAGCCGGTAATCCTGCTGGCTGATGAAGCGACGGGGAACCTGGATACCCGTACCTCTTATGAAGTAATGAACCTCTTCCAGGAACTCAACGAGCATGGTATTACCATAGGTTTTGTTACCCACGAAGAAGATATTGCCCGCTTCAGCAAAAGGACGGTTGTGCTGCGTGATGGTAATATCATAAAAGACAATATCGTCAGCGATCGTTTATGGGCGAAAGCTGAGTTGAATAAACTCCCCGGTCCGATTGATTAAATAAGTTCATTGCGGTGTTAAGCGGATACCCTTTTGGCGGAGCGGTATCTGCTGAATGCTATAAAGGTTATAGTTAAAGGGTATGTAGGGAAACCTTGTAGCAGGCGGTTTAATGTAATTATAAATGAAATAGAATGCCGGACACCGTAATGATTTTTTAAATTTTTATAGAATAGCCTTCAGGGCTTAAGAACAACAATATTATGAACTATAGCAACCTGATAAAAATAGCCTGGAAGGCCATCATGCTCAATAAAACCCGGGCTATGCTGACCATGCTGGGCATCATTATAGGTGTGGCATCGGTCATTGCCATGCTGGCCATAGGCGAGGGGTCTAAAGAAAGTATCAAGAAGAACATTTCCAGCATGGGGGCCAACATGATCACCGTCCGGCCGGGCGCCGGGATGATGGGTGGGGTACGCCAGGGCATGACCGACATGCAATCTTTAAAGATGAAGGACTATCAGGCCATTAAACAACAGGCAGTTTTACTCAAAGACATATCACCATTGGTAAACGGTAGCGGGCAAGCTATCGCAGGCGCCAATAACTGGCCGACTTCCATATACGGCGCGGCTACGGCTTACCTGGACATCAGGGAGTGGGGTGTTGAAGATGGTAGTATGTTTACCGAAGATGACATTAATGCCTATGCCAAGGTGGCCGTGATCGGGAAGACGGTACAGGAAAACCTGTTCCCTAATGAAAAAGAAGTGATCGGTAAAATGATCCGTTTCAAAAATATTCCCTTTAAAGTGATCGGCGTACTTAAGGAAAAAGGGGAGAATACATTTGGACAAGACCAGGATGATATCATCATAGCACCCTATACTGCCGTGCAGAAAAGGATCCTGGCCCAGGACTACCTGCAGTCTATCGTAGCCTCGGCTATAAGCGAAGACCAGGCAGGAGCGGCAGTGGTAGAAGTTACCTCCATACTGGAAAAGTCGCACCAGCTAAGAGAAGACCAGGATAATGACTTTAATGTATCCTCTCAACAAGAGCTCATCAAAACCTTTAGCGCGACCAGTGAAATGCTTACCGTGCTGCTGGTGGCCATTGCCGGCATTTCGCTGATCGTGGGGGGCATAGGCATCATGAACATTATGTATGTATCCGTTAAAGAACGCACCAGAGAGATCGGCTTAAGAATGGCCATCGGGGCGAAAGGAAAACATATCCTGCTGCAATTTCTTATAGAATCCATACTGATCAGTTTAACCGGCGGTGTTTTAGGGGTCGTGTTCGGATTAAGTATTACATTTGTTATTGCACAAATTGCCGGCTGGCCGGTAAGCATCACCATCAATTCGATCGTTATTTCATTTGTGGTATGTACCGTTACCGGTGTTTTCTTTGGCTGGTACCCGGCAAGGAAGGCGGCACAGTCAGACCCTATAACAGCTTTGCGTTATGAATAAGCTACAGAACAGGAACTTTGAATGGATCATCCATGTACTGGTATGGGTCGCGATGTTTTCGCTGCCTACAGCCTTTGTATTGTCCTCCGGGAAAGGGTTCAGAGATTTGTTCCTGCATTTTTGGACCCAGTTGATCGCTTTGGCGATCTTGTTTTACCTGAATTATTTTTTCCTGGTCAAACTATGGCTCTACCGGGATAAGAAAATCTTGTATGTATTGATCAACCTCCTGCTCCTGTTTACTTTTTCCATGGGCCGGGACCTGCTGATTGATGTATTCTCGGTAGTACCACAAGGCAGGGGAGCCCGGGGTAATAAGCAAAAACCGCCTTTCGGTTTCCGCTTTTATATTGACTTTCTGATCTACCTTATCCCGATCGCTTTTGCATTTGCCATTGAAAGCGGGAAGCGTATGTTGCATATAGAAGCTTTGAAGAAAGAAGCGGACAGTATTAAATTACAGTCAGAACTGCAGCACCTGAAATTCCAGTTGCAACCGCACTTTTTCTTCAACGCGCTGAATAATATTTACTCATCCATAGATATAGACCCCGCGCAGGCTAAAACAGCGATACATGGTCTAAGTAAATTGATGCGCTACTTCCTGCAAAAGTCAGAAGAGGAAAAAGTGAGCCTGGCAGACGAGCTTGATTTTTTGAACAAGTATATCGACCTGATGAAAATGCGGCTTACGGATAAGACCTCGGTGAGTGTGCATTTCCCCGAAATGATTCCAGAGGTAAGCATTCCCCCGCTAGTGCTGATTTCACTGGTTGAAAATGCTTTTAAACATGGGGTTTCGGCGAGCCAGCCTTCCAAAATAGATATCGGCTTAAGCGTAGATGAGCGCCAGGTAAGCTTTACTACCTTTAATACGAGTTTTCCCAAGCAATCTGACGACCGCAGTGGTTCCGGTATCGGCCTGAAAAACCTGGAGAAGCGCCTGCAATTGCTTTACCCGAAAAATCACCGTTTCGAAACCAAGCTGATCAATAATGTTTTTACCGTAAACCTGGCTATCCCCATCAGGGAAGAAAAATAAATACTATGAAAACCATTAATTGCATCATTGTAGAAGATGAGCCATTGGCGATGAAGTTGATTGAGGCTTATGTCAGGCAAACGCCTTTCTTAACTTTAAAGGCCAGTTGCAGCAGTGCTATAGAAGCGATTCAATATTTAAACAGTGATGAAGCTATAGAGCTCGTCTTCCTCGACATCCAGATGCCGGACCTTTCAGGGCTGGATTTCTCCAAAACGCTCAAGCCTCATATCAGGATCATCTTTACTACTGCTTTTGAACAATATGCTTTAGAAGGCTACAAAGTAAATGCCATCGGCTATTTGCTTAAACCCTTTGATTACAGCGAATTCCTGGCGGCTGCCAATAAGGCGCTGCAGCAGATTAATCAGCAGGAAGACAAAGTGCCCGGTAAGCAAATATCAAGTTCCGGTGGATTTATTTTTGTAAAGTCAGAATATAAGCAGGTCAAAATAAGCCTGGACGATATCCTGTATATCGAGGGCCTAAAAGATTATGTGAAAATCATGCTCCGCTCACAGGATAAACCTGTACTGACATTAATGAGCCTGAAAAAATTTGAAGAGGAACTGCCCGGAGAACAATTCATGCGGGTACATCGTTCTTTCATCATCGCATTGGATAAAATTGATGCCATAGAACGCAGCCAGGTACTTATCAGGAACGAGCGCATTACTGTAGCACCACAGTATAAAGATGCTTTTGAGGCCTTTATGCGCAATAAGCTTTTATAAATCGGCTTATACGGTTTTATTTACAAACACTACAACTACCGCCATTCTGGCTGCAATTTTTACAGTATTTACAGTTCTTGCACGCCTTGCAAGTACCACTGCCAGAACAGGTAGCTTCTGCTGCTCCCGGTTCTAAAAGCACTACTTCTTTTGAAATTTGACTTTTACAGGCAAACAGAACAGATGTAAATAAGATGAAAGTTATATATTTCATTGGTAATCAAATTTTTGCAAATTTAATTAAATAAACTAAGTTTCAATTCCTGGAATTTTATTTGGAAAATATAAGCGGTCGGTGAAATGTGAGGGTCCATCGATAAAACATTCCTGTTCGTCGATTTCCCTCAAAACGCGTTTAACCTTTTTCCCTAAAGCTGTTCAAAGTAATAACGATAAAAAATTAATCATCTTTAAAATTTAGGAATTATGAAAAAGTTAATCGCAATCGCAGCAATGGTGTTTATGGGTATGGCAATAGCTCCTAAAGCAGAAGCAAAAATAAATATCCAGATCAATATCGGAAACCAGCCGGCCTGGGGTCCTACAGGTTATGACTATGCACAGTTCTATTACTTCCCTGATTACAACTTCTATTATGACATCAGCCGGGGGCAATATGTGGTACTGAATCGCAATACCTGGGTCTATACCCAAACGATCCCTACGGCTTATCGTTTTAACCCTTACAACGCGTATAAGGTCGTAATAAACCAGAATGCGCCTTACCGCTACAATAGCACACACATCAGGACCTATGCGCAATACAAAGGTATGGGTGGCCGGCAAATGATGATCCGCGACAGCCGGGAAAATAAATACTATGCAAGCAAAGGCCATCCTATGCGCAGCCAATGGCAAAAAAACAATAACAACGGTCGTGGAAAAGTATATAATAAGCGGGATGAAGGTAGAAATACCGCGTATAATAATGGAAATGGAAGGACTACAGGTGGTGTAAGAAGATAAGAATAGGGATTAAGAGGAAAAAAAGGCCGGTACACATAAAGTGCACCGGTCTTTTAATAAATGCGGAGCGCCGGGAATGCTTAAGCAAATTTGTTATCCTTAACTTGTCGGATAGTGGGGCGAAATTTATTCCCTCTTTATGCGCCCGGTTCATACCTTTAAAGATCATCTTCATCATCTTCGTCATCATCCTGGTCATCCAAAGAGTAGTAATTATTCTCTTCGTCCTCCGAGCCGATAAC
This sequence comes from Taibaiella sp., assembly GCA_016786705.1. Lineage (GTDB taxonomy): Bacteria > Bacteroidota > Bacteroidia > Chitinophagales > Chitinophagaceae > Edaphocola. The sequence continues at coordinate 48,180 of JAEUVV010000006.1, read as the reverse complement.
TTCCATATCATCGTCATATTCCGAACCCGGCACATCCAGGTCCATATCAAAATCTTCTTCTTCCAGCGCATCTAGGTCATAGTCTTCTTCCTCCTCATGACGATAGATGTCTTCACCCTCCGGTGATTCCGGGTAGTCCGGGAATTCGTTTTCATCATTATGTTTCTTTGCCATGTTGTATGTTTTTTAAAAGTTGAACAATAATAAAATTCGTACTATAAATTTACAAAAGCCCGGGCATGAAAAGTACAGGGAAGCGTTAATTTTAGTTTACCTGTCCGGCATGAGTGGAAATTTAGCAAAGCCTTTTATAGTTTATGGTACTGCCAATGGTAATTGTGACCTATATCACAGGTCCGTCCTATTATTTCATCGGAATTTTGCCATAAACAATTAAGATGAAAAAAGTACTGATTATAAACGGCGGCCAGCATTTCGCGCACTCCGGCGGCGCATTCAATAAAACATTAGTGAGCTGGGATAAACGATTTTTTAAAGAGGCGAATGGCTTTGCGCTAAAAACGACCGATATTAATGAGCTATATGACCTGGAGGAAGAGGTTGAGAAATTTGTCTGGGCGGATATCGTTATTTATCATACCCCGGTGTGGTGGTTTGGCCTGCCACATAAGTTTAAAGAATACCTGGACCTGGTATTTACTGCCGGGCACCGGAAAGGGATCTATAACAGTGATGGGCGCAAAGCGGAAAATCCCGCGATTAATTATGGTACCGGCGGCACTTTGCACGGCCGCAGCTATATGTTGACCACGACCTGGAACGCTCCGGAAACCGCTTTTACCTTACCAGGAGAGTTTTTTAAACAGACTTCTGTAGATGAAGGGGTTATGTTTGGCTTTCACCGGATGAACGCGTTTACCGGCATGCGGCAAATAGAAGGCTTTCATTTTCACGACCTGGAAAAGAATGCTACTCCTGAAAGGATCAAAGGTTATGAAACTGCCTATTTGAAACACCTGGAAGCAGTATTGGCTCCTGTGGTTGTATAAGCATCCGAAAACGAAAGGACCGCGGTTCGAACTGCGGTCCTTTCGTTTTGCTAAATGATTAATGAGTCCAGATCATACCTTGTGGGTTAATGTTCCAATGATATTTCTGGGCCGCTCCAAAGTCGCTGAAATCCATTTTTTCGCCCAAAACGATCTCTTTATAAGCCTGGAACATTTGCCGGGCAGCAATAATGGGCTGCATACGGCCCACACCGGTACAAAGCCCGGGGATGGCCACAGAATTAATACGCTCATCATTTATGGCCTGTATCAACAATGCTTTCATAGCCAGGTAAGCATTTATGGAAGTGTCAATATTAAAATTAGTGGGAATGCGCATGGTGGGGGCAGAGATCAGGTAGGGGATCCTGGCATCACCTGTGGCTAAAACTAAAGCCCGGCCTACCAATAACTCCCCTTCCGGCAACTCCTTGATCTGTTGTTGCAAGCGCTTTTCCAGGTCCCAGCCTAATCTTTCCGATAGGGCGTAATCCAGCCCGCCATCCATAAAGCCAAACGAATTGGCCGGGGATACAATGGCATCACATTCCAGCTGCGTAATGTCGGCATTTATAATACGTACATTTTCTTCGGCCCCAAAAAAGGATCTCCAGGCTTCAACGACCTTTTCTGATAATTCACATAAAATGAGCTCCATAATTCCTGTTTTCTAAAATAAAGATAAATGAATTTTTAGTTTTCAAACCGGCGGCATAAATTTATACTATGAATACCGCTGCTTTCTTACGGGCACATATTGAACAGATCGTCTACCTCGATGACAAGGAATTTGATTTCGTACAAGCTTTCTTTATACCACTCCGGGTAAAAAAGAAAACTTTTTTGATCGAGGCCGGGGAGGTCGTGGAAGCTGAATTCCTGGTTTGTAAAGGCCTGTTAAAAGCTTTTATGCACGATGAGGCTTTCCGTCAGCATATCCTGCAATTTGCGATGGAGGGTTGGTGGATCTCCGATTATCCTGCTTATGCGCTACAGTCGAAAGGGCAGTTATGTGTACAGGCCCTGGAAGACTGTGAGGTCTTAGCGTTAAGCTTAAAAGACAAGGCCGCGATCTGCACGGCCCTGCCTAAAATGTACCAGTTCTTTGGCCAGAAAGCCTTTGGTGGCTATGTAGCCTTGCAAAAAAGAGTTTTGTCTATGATGAAAAACTCGGCGAAGGAGAAATATGAATTGCTGCTACAATCTTATCCCGAATTGTTCCAGCGGGTATCCAAAACAATGATTGCGCATTACCTTGGCGTGTCCCGGGAAACCCTGAGCCGCTTACATAAAAGCTAAACGCCCCAGCCACCCAGCACTTCATATTCCTGTCCTTTTTGCGGTGGCTCCGCCAGTAAAGGCATGGCTTGCTGGATCAGCTCCCGCACACCCGCCACATGCAGGGACGCGTCATGATCTTCCCGGCTGGCCCATATTTCCGTTATATGCACCGCATCACTCTTGTTCATATCGGTAGCCACGGCATACAATTTGCAGCCTTTTGCCAGTTCCATTAAAGCCGCTGCCTGTAGGAGAATAGCCGCCAGGTGGTCTTTAGAGCCGGCTTTTGCCAGTAGTTTTCCCTGCAATAAATACATAATAGCTGTTTTTGCCCAAAAGTAGGGATTCCCTGGTAGGAATGGTCCTTATTTATTGGGAGAGTATGTTTATTTTCGAAGCCTAATTCATTCTGCAGATGGGATTCTATGACCTGGATAAATCAAGCAGGGCCGGCCTGGTGAGGCACATCAAACAAAGGCTGCTGGCCGACCTGGAGCAAGGCAGGGCCAGCGCGCTGCAGGAATATGCGTCGGATGAAGATACTTATATCCGGAAGTCGGCTTACCTGTGCCTGGGCAGGATCTTTTTTGAATATCCTAAGTTACAGGAAAACATTTTTGCTACGCTGAACAGCCTGTTGCAAAGCCCCGATTTTAAAATACGGCAAACCATGATCAATGCGGCCGGGGAGATCGGCAAGCAGGATTTTGAAAGCGTACGACATATTTTTGAGACCTCTCTATTCGACCCGCACCATGCGCCCAGGAATGCCGTGATCGGCTCGATAAAGAAGATGGGTGAAGTAAACCCGGTACCCGTATTAAATTGGGCGGAGCAATACCTGGAACACCCGGATAAGGAGATCAGGAGGGAGATTTGTCATGGCATTGAATTACGCGGCAGAAAACATCCCCTGGATATATTACCTTTATTACAAAGACTGGAATGGGACAAAACCGCGCGGGTAAGGAATACGCTGGTACACGTGATCGGGCAGATCGCCTATAAAAAAGGCTGTCTGGAAGCGGTTATCACACATTTACACTCCTGGGAAAACAAAGACCTGGTTAAAGATGCCCTGGAAGAGATCATTGATGTGCATTACCGCTACCGCAATTTTTCTTTTTACACCCAGGACGAAGCCCGGGCTTATATCGAAACGCAGGTATTTAAATTTTAACAATATTATTTTGGAATGAATATTCCAATTTGACTACTTTTGCCGTGTGAAGAAAAGAGAAATAATCATGCTGGCAGCGATGAACCTTTTTGTAGAAAAAGGGATACAGGGTACGCCCATGTCTGCCATAGCAAAAGCTGCGGGCACCGGGATGGGCACTATTTACAATTATTTTGCGACCAAAGAAGAATTAATCAACGCCATCTACCTGCATATCAAAACTTCAGAAATTACCCAGACCCTTAAAAGTTTAGACAGCAACAGTTCCCTCAAAACCAAGTTCCTGGAGTTCTACATTTCATTTATTAATTTTTACCTGAAACACCCTGCCGGATTCGCTTTCATGGACCAGATGCAAAATTCGCCCATTATAACAGAAGCGACAAAAGCGCAAGGATTGAACGCTTTCGGCCCCGTTTTTGAATTAATTACACAAGGGCAAAAAGAAGGCATTATTAAACCCCTGGAAATGGAATCTATCCTCTATTTCCTGGCCGGTACCATAAATACTTTTGTGCGCTGGATACAGAAAGCCGATAAAAATACCCAACAACAAAAGATCGCGGCCCAGCTTTCTATGGTCTGGGATGCGGTAAAAGCCTGATACCCAAACATTACCCTTTGGAACAAACATTCTAAAAAACACCTTCGATGCTAATTAAAAAAACATTATCCCTTAAAGCCATTATGCGCACCACGGGCCACCATTTCATATGGCTGGGCCTCTGGATGACCTTATTCACCAGTCTTTATTACTTCACCGACTGGAAATGGCTGCAGGTCCCCTGGCTGCCGATTTCACTCGTAGGTACGGCAGTCGCCTTTTATGTAGGCTTCAAGAACAACCAGGCATACGACCGCCTCTGGGAAGGCCGTAAGGTGTGGGGCGCTATTGTCAACAGCAGCCGGATGTGGGCCTCTATGGTTTCGGGCTTTATACCGGAGCAGGAGGCAGAAAAGCGGGCTATGATCTACCGCTACATCGGGTGGATCTATACTTTAAGAGATCAGCTCTTGCAACCCACCAGCTGGGAGCATGTGAGCCTCCGGTATAGCTTTGGCAGGTTTAGCCAGGGCAGAAGAAAGAATTTCGGTGCGGGTCTTTATGAAGAAGAATGTGCAGCCCTGGCTTTACCCAAATATTTAAATGGACTGGAGCCGGCATCCGGGAACGGGTTCAGCAACCAGGCCACCTATATCCTGGACCAGCAAACCAAAGTGCTGGCCGGGCTGAACAGGCAAGGTGAGCTGGATGTATTTAAACAAATGAAATTACAGTCGGTGATCAATGATTGTTTCGATCACCAGGGCAGGCTGGAACGGATCAAAAAGTTTCCATTGCCCCGGCAGTATGGCAGCTTCAGCTTCGTATTCGTCTGCATCTTTATTTTCCTCTTGCCTTTTGGTGTTGTCGGTGAGTTTCATAAACTGGGCGATGCCTGGATCTGGTTGTCTATCCCTTTTGGTATGCTGATCGGCTGGGTTTATGTGGTGATGGAACTCATAGGCGATTATTCCGAGAATCCTTTTGAAGGCCTGGAAAATGATGTGCCGATGCTGGCTATCTGCAGGACCATAGAAATTGACCTGCTCAACATACTGGGAGAAACACATGACTTAAAACCGATAGCAGCAAAGCGCGGCGTATTGATGTAATTGAAGATAAAACATGAAAAGAGTAAAGAAGTTTTTTAAAAGATTATTCATTGGCTTTACAAGCATCATTTTATTACTGACACTAAGCATATTTATTTATATGAAACAGCCGAAATTTGGCAAAGTACCTGATGGGACGAGACTGGCAGAGATCATGAAATCCCCAAATTATAAAGAGGATAAGTTCAGAAACCGAACCCCGAGACCGACCATTACGCCGGGTTTTTCCATGACAAAAGTAGCCTATAACGCGATCTTTAGTAAGGACGCGCGTACGGACCCCGGGGAAGCTTTACCTTCTGTGAAAACGGATTTGAAAAACCTGCCTTTAGACAGTAACTTGGTGGTATGGTTCGGTCACTCTTCTATGTATATGCAGCTGGGTGGCAAGCGCTACCTGATCGACCCGGTATTCAGCGGATCTGCATCGCCCTTACCCAATTCGGTAAAGGCATTTAAAGGTACCGATGTATATACTGTTGCAGACATGCCCGAGATCGATTACCTGCTGATCAGCCATGACCACTACGATCACCTGGATTATAAAACCATAGTGACCCTGCAGCCTAAAATAAAGCAGGTGCTTTGTGGCCTGGGTGTTGGCGCTCATTTTGAATATTGGGGCTATAAAAAAGAGCAGTTGATTGAACGGGACTGGTATGATAAGGTGGCTATTGACGCGCAAACGGTCATTCATCTTTTGCCAACACATCACAGCAGCGGAAGAAGCCTTAAGCAATCTAAAACACTTTGGGTATCTTTCCTGATCGAGCGCCCTGGTTTTAAAATCTTTTACAGCGGCGATGGCGGTTATGATGAAATATATAAAGAAATCGGGGCGCAGTTCGGGCCGATCGATTTCGTTATGATGGAATGCGGGCAGTATAACCCGGCCTGGCAATCGGTGCATAAATTACCGGAGGAAGTGAAGCAGGCGACTATTGATGTAAAAGCAAAACGTATGATGCCGGTACATCATTCTAAATTTAAGCTGGCAAGACACCCATGGGATGAACCTTTAAAGCTGATGACGGAGTATGCTAAAGATGCGCCTTACCTCTTAGCTACACCGAAGATCGGGGAGGTAGTTTATATGAACCAACCGGGACAAGCATTTGAACAATGGTGGCTTAATGTAAAATAAAACGAAATGAAAACGTATAAAGTGATCATTACCGGCGCGACCGGTATGGTAGGCGAAGGAGTGCTGCTCCACTGCCTGGAAAGCCCGGAGATCGAATCTGTACTGGTGATCGGGCGCAGACCTCTCGGCAGGCAGCATCCCAAATTAAAAGAATTGATCCTGAAGGATTTTAATCAGCTGGGGACTGTGGCCGAGCCATTGGCTGCTTATGATGCCTGTTTTTATTGTGCCGGTATCAGTTCTATAGGCATGAATGAGGCGGATTATAGTTTTATTACTTATGATACCACCATCAATTTCGCGCAGGCATTAATAAAGCTTAACCCGGCTATGGTGTTTAATTTTGTATCGGGTACGCATACCCGTACAGAAGGTAAGCAAATGTGGCAAAGGGTTAAGGGTAGAACGGAGGATAAATTGATGGAACTGGGATTCAGGGCGCAATATAATTTCCGTCCCGGTTTCATGAAGCCGGTAAAAGGGCAGCAAAACGTGCGCTGGTTTTTCAAACCGCTCATTGCTTTATTTCCGCTGATACTTCCGGCACAAACTTTAACTTTACACCAGGTAGCGCAGGCGATGATCAATACGATTGATAAAGGGTATCCTAATCCGGTTTTGGAGATCAGTGATATTAAAGCGCTCGCGGCACTATAGCCGGAAAAACGAATTAAACTACTTATGTCTTACTGTAAAGCAATAGAAAACATGCAGGTGGCTGAAAAGAAAGCGCTGCACAAAAATTATCATGATAACCACTACGGGTTCCCGATCCATGATGACAATGAATTGCTGGGCCGCCTGATCCTGGAAATCAACCAGGCCGGCCTGAGCTGGGAAACCATTTTAAAAAAGGAAGCAAGCTTCCGCAAAGCGTATAGTAATTTTAATATAAAGAAAATTGCTGCTTATACAGAAGCAGACCGGGAGCGCTTATTGAACGATGCCGGTATTATTCGCAATAGGTTAAAAGTAAACGCGGCGATCGAAAACGCGCGTACTATTTTAACCTTGCAAAAAGAATATGGCTCTTTTGAGAAATGGCTGGAATACCATCATCCCAAACCAAAAGAAGAGTGGGTGAAGCTTTTCAAAAAGACTTTTAAATTCACCGGTGGTGAAATCGTAAATGAATTCCTGATGAGCATCGGCTACCTGAAAGGTGCCCATACAGAGGATTGCCCGGTGCATAAAAAGATCCTGAAGACCAAACCCATGTGGACGATCAACTAATTATCAATTGCTAGTTGTTAATTACTGTATTTCCATCGGAGCATTGGCAGAGTAGCGCAATCTCAAATCATTGCGCCCGAAGTGCCGGAAAGAAGTCCTGTTGAGCCAGTCGCAGTATGCTGTTTTTGATCTTCTTTCTATCCTTCAACAGGCTCAGGAGAACCGCAAGATATGGATGTCTTCCTGAGCTTCGGCGAAGCATGTTTGTTCTAAAGTAACATCAATCCTGTGTCAGTTAATCCGGTACCCGAAATTGTCTTAGCTTTATAGGCATTTTTTAAAATACTGACGATGAAACAGTTGCTTTTTGCTTTCCTGGGATTTTTTTTGGTTCATTTACACGTTACCGGTAAAACCATTGCCCCGGGACCTTTTATACTGAAATACGATAGTCTTGAGATTCATTCTGAAATATTGAAAGAGTCCCGGCGTATCAATATCTGGACACCGCCGGCTTATGCCGCAGGAACAGATTCTTTTTTTGTGATGTATATGCCAGATGGCGGCACCCTTGAAGATTTTCCGCATATCGCGGAAACCCTGTCGGAACTGATGGCCACGAACAGTATACCGCCTGTGATCCTGGTAGGGATTGAAAATACGAACAGGAGAAGAGATCTTACCGGGCCTTCTGAAGTAAAAAAAGATTCGGTGCTGGCGCCGCTTAGCGATGGGGCTGCGCAGTTCCGCGCATTTATCAACGATGAGCTGTTCCCGGAGATCAGTAAGCGTTACCGTACCTCCGGCCAAAAAGGGATCATAGGAGAATCGCTTGCCGGTCTTTTCATTGTGGAAACATTCCTTTTGCAGCCAGGTATGTTTGATTATTATATAGCAATGGACCCTTCTTTGTGGTGGAATAACGGGCACCTGGTTAAAACTGCAAAGGAACATATGACAGCATTGCCTAATAAAGAAGTGACGGTTTGGTTTGCCGGATCAGGGACTAAAGACATTTATAAATATACCCGTCCATTATCCAGAATATTGAAAGAACAAAATCTGCCACAGCTGAAGTGGGTATACTCTGACGAGCCCGGTGAAAAGCATAGCACTATCTATAAAGCAACTAAAAAGAAAGCACTGATCTGGACCTTTAAACACAAATAAATGATCATTCCTATACAGGAGTTACGTGATAAGCGCGTAGACCGGATACTGCTCCGCAGAGGTTATCCGGATGCGAACATTTTCTACAGTCCCATAGGGGCATGGCTTCCTTTATTTATAGCTTTGATCGGCACTGCTTTAATATCATCCGGGTTTATAATGATGTATTGGAGCCCCTGGTTGCTTCTGTTATTACCTTATTTTTTTATCGCTTACCTGGTGAATGCCTGGCACTGTTGCTGCTTTGCACTCGTTGAAGGGAAATGTTGTGTCATCAATCCCAATTGGCCATTCCGGAAATTTGAAGTGATTAAATTAAATGATATCGAATCGGTAAGCATCGATAAGCAACGCAGGGGATGGAGCAGTTTTTTTACACTGTTCGGCTCAAATTATATTGAAGTAAAAATAGCTTCGGGGAAACAACGTTTTTATTGCGCTTACCTGCAGCTGGATGCCTTTGATGAAAATTTTACGAAACAAACTATAGAAGATTTTCAATACGCGCTGGAACGTGCCGGTATCCACGTACAAATGAACCTGGAATACAATTAAGTAAAAGAGTTGAGGTATATGGTACCTGGAGATAAAGCAATACTTTTCTATAACCTGTTGCCCTTACATATTTAGCGAATTTTGAATACATTTGCAGGGATTGCCAATCGCAAAGGATCATTGATTTTGCTTTGAACAACTAATCATGAGGAAAAATTTACAAAAGAACTTTTTATCATTGCTGGCTTTGGGAAGCCTTACCTTAAGGGTGCAGGCCCAGACGACTTACCTGGATCCGGGCAGCCCGGAATACCACCTGGCCGATCGTTTGGAAACCAAAACCGGTATCCTTAGTTCGGACTTCAATACTGCTATGCAACCTTTATCCCGTAAGGCGCTGGTGCGTTACCTGGGTGATTTAGGCCGGGATGCGCGGGTAGGCCGCTTAACGACCAATAGTATAGATGAATTCAATATCAACCGGGCAATCAGCATCAGCGGCGAGTGGCATGAGAACGCTTCGGGAGAGTCGGGCTTTGTACGCTCTAAAAAGCCCATCCTGAAATATTTTTATCAAACCCAAACGGACCTGGTAAACGTGGAAACGGATGATTTTTTTCTTTCCGTAAATCCTGTTTTATATCTCCAGGCCGGTTATGATGTGGCTGATGAAAGTGTGCGGTACATTAATACCCGGGGACTTGAACTAAGAGGGCGTATCACTGACCGGGTTGGCTTCTATACCATGCTCGCCGATAACCAGGAAAGGATACCCGGTTACCTCAACAGTTGGGTCGGCAGGCACCGGGGCCAGTTTCCCGGTACCCCTTACGCGGCAAAAAACGGCGAGACCTTTGATATCTTCCTGGCCCGTGGTTATGTGGATTTTGCTCTGGTGCAGGATCACGCGACGATCACCTTCGGATATGATAAACAACAGGTGGGCTTTGGGATCAGGAGCCTGGTATTATCTAATAACACTGCCCCGGCGACTTTTGTACGCTTAAGGGCCAACTGGAAAAAATTCTTTTATGAAAGTGTGATCCTGGAGCAGATCGCAAATAATGAAGTAAGACAAACAGCAGGTGACGGCTTATTGCCGAAGCAATACGCTGCGGTGCACCAATTAAATTATGTACCCGCTTCCTGGTTGAGCGTAGGCATTTTTGAAAGTACTGTTTTTTCAAAAGGGAATAAAATGCCGGCAGGTATTTTTGTGCCGGTTATAGGTTATCAAAGTATTGCGCACCAGCTCAATGATGATGCCCGTAATAATGCCTGGGGCTTTCAGTTTAAGGCGCTGCCTGTAAACGGGGTGCAGCTGTATGGCCAGGCTTTCCTGGATAAACTGAACCTGGGCAGCATCGGGCAGGGTTCCTGGAAAAATCAATACGGAGTGCAACTGGGATTGAAGTATTATGATGTGGCCACGCTGAAAAACCTGGACGGGCAGCTGGAGTTTAACGCGGTACGCCCGTTTACTTATGCGCCGGCTACCGATAGCGCGGCTGCCTTTGCTCATTACAATCAACCTATGGCCCATCCTTTGGGCAATAATTTTATGGAAGTCATTGCCCGGCTCAGGTACCAGCCTGCGCCCTTATGGACTATTGAAGGCCGTGGCGTGTATGCGGTATATGGCGATAACCCGGCCGGCACTTATGTGGGGTCGGGGATCTATCAGCCGGCTACAAACAGGGCTTTTGCCAATAATAAGGAATACCCCATGTTGACGGGCATCCAAAGAAAAATGGTCTGGGGCAATATTAATGGAGCTTATGAGTTAAGGCCTAACCTGTTTTTAGAAGCCGGTGGTATTCTTACCCTAAGTAACGAGGACCAGCCCGCAACGGCCAGGATCTACGGTTATGGCGGGTTGCGCTGGAATATTTCAAGAAGTATTTATGATTATAAATAGCAAAACGGATCAGTAACCCTGATCCGTTTTGCATTATTTTACCTGTAGCATAGGCTAGTCTAAAATCGTCTGAAGTATCACCCAGAGCCTGTCGAAGGGTAGTACTGAATAGCTATGCTTCGACAGGCTCAGCATGACACCTGGTTATGTCACCCTGAGTTTATTGAAGAGGTCGACCAGTTCAATGTGTGACAAGCGTTTAATTTTTAAAGGACTGTTTCTTATTACTTTGTTTGCTTATTCAGCCAGTCCAAAATAGTTGTCATGGCGGCAGGCGAAAAAGTCTGCTCGATTGAGCTATATTCCTGCGGCATGCCCGTTTGCGCTTCCTGGAACAGGTGATTCAGGCCTTCAAGCTCTAATACCGTAGCTTTTTTGTTGTTTCCTTTTTCAAAAGCGCTTTTTAAAGCCGGGATATTAAATTGGGGTAATACCTGGTGGTCTTTTTCGCCCACCAGGGCCAGTACCGGGATCTTTATTTTGGCCAGGTCGGGCTGTGGATCATACTGGATAAAATAGGTCATCCAGGGCTCAGTAACGGCCTGTAGGTAAGTGTTGATCACGCTGTCTTTGGCTGTTCCGGGTTCATGGGGCAGTCTTCCCTCCTTAAACTCATCGTTTAGGTAAAGTCTTAATTTCTGCGCCGTAATTTTCGGGTCTTTATCTCCGGCGTTGATAATATCATAAATGTTCTTGTTGGAAGTTAAAGATTTTTGAACCGTAGAATCAGGTACACCGCTGGCTTTCGCAATGAGCTCCTGCTGCTGTAGCAAGATCTGGTCGCCCCGCAAGCCGGGCCCTGCCAGCATTACGATATAGGCCAGTTCTTTATGTGCTGCCGCTAATTTGGTAGCGATCAGGCCACCTTCGCTATGGCCCATAATGCCAACGCGTTTTTTGTTGACCTCCTTCCGGGTTTGCAAAAACTGTACTGCAGCCCATGCATCGGTAGCAAAATCAGCACTGGTAGCCCCCTCGAATTCGCCGCCGGATGCTGCTACACCCCGGTCATCATACCTTAAGACCGCGTAACCATTACGGGTAAAATAGTCGGCGAGCACCAGGAATGGTTTATGCCCGAGCAGGCTTTCATCCCGGTCCTGCGGGCCGCTGCCGCTTACCAGCACGATTGCCGGAAAAGGGCCTTTGCCCTGTGGTAAAGTCAGGGTACCGCTTAACTGTATGCCGGCAGCCTTATTGTCAAAGCTTATTTTTTCTTCCCGGTAAGAGAATGGGGGTTGCGGCTCCTGAGGCCTGTTGTTTTTTAGCGTTAATGTTTTGCTGAGGTCTAGGTCAAAAGACTGCCCGCGTTGGACAAAGCTGCCTTTTATATGATCAGCGTCAAGTAATGCACCTTTGTATACGAGCTGTATCTCTGGCATTTCTATATAAATGCTGTCTTTATGTGTACTTACAGATTTTACAGGAATACCTTTGGCACCCTGGTTGGGGCTGTCCATGGTAGCTTCCAGTTTCCCGTTATTATCCCTGATGTTAAATACCAGTCCCAGTTCCATGGTCTGTATTTTTAATATCCCGGACCAGGCACCTTCAAATTCTTTTTGAGCGACGGCGCTCTGCGCGGCAATGAATAACAGCAGTGACAAACAATATTTCTTCATTTTTTTAAAATTGTAATCTTAATAAACCATCAAAAATACTGGCTTTATTTCTTTTTAAACGAGGTCACCTGATTTAAAGTTTTTTATTTAAAATAGATTTTATCTAGCTTTTAATCAAATTTCAATAGATTTTGATTATATTATTACAAAGGAATGCGATAGGCAAATGCAATAACTTGGTTTAACTTTGCACCCGTAAAATAAAAATCAATAACGTTTAAAAATAAAAACAAATGGCTTTAGTAGGTAAAAAGTTCCCGAATCTTGCAGTAGACGCGATGTCTGAAATGGGTGACACGTACAGGATCAATGTATTAAAAGAGGCAGTAGATAACAAGAAAAAAGTACTTTTATTCTGGTATCCGAAGGATTTCACTTTTGTATGTCCAACAGAATTACACGCGTTCCAGGCTGCATTAGGTGAACTGGAAAAAAGAAATACAATCGTTATCGGTGCTTCCTGCGATACGCCTGAAGTACACTTCGCATGGCTGAACACCGCGAAAGATAATGGCGGTATTGAAGGGATCACTTACCCGCTTCTGGCAGATACACACCGCTTGTTAGCGCAGGAATTAGGTATCCTGGATGCGGAATACAGCATGGATGAAAATGAAGAAATGGTATATTCTGGTGGTAATGTGCCTTTCCGCGCTACTTACCTGATCGATGAAGAAGGTAAAGTATTCCACGAAAGCGTAAACGATATGCCGGTAGGCCGTAACGTAAACGAATATTTACGTTTGATCGACGCTTACGCGCACGTGCAAAAGCATGGTGAAGTATGCCCTGCAAACTGGGAAGAAGGTAAACAGGCGATGAACGCGAACCGTGCCGGTGTTGCGGAATACCTGAGCCAAAACTAATTGGTAATGCCATAGTGCTCCGACACATGGTGTTGGGAACACTATGGCTTTTTTATATCTGTTACTCAAGAAAATTTTAATATATGTTCCAGGAACTTACTGAAGATAATCTCCAGGAGATTGTTAACAGCAATGATAAAGTAATGGTTCAATATGGCGCTACCTGGTGTGGTAACTGCCGTATCATGAAACCGAAATTCAAGAAACTGGCTACAGAAAATGAAAACGTGGTTTTCGTTTATGTAGATGCTGAGAAAATGCCTGCTTCCCGCCAGTTAGCGAAAGTGGACAACTTACCTACCTTCGCGGCTTTTGAAAAAGGCGCTTTAGTGAACCAGGTACAAACCAACCAGGCAGAATCTTTAAAAACTTTAGTCGATGAAATTACCCATAATTAGACAAGCCTATCAAAATACCAGTCCCGAAAAGCTGGAAGCGGCATTAGAGGTATTGGAAGCGATCACGGAAGCCCGTGGCTTAACTGAAGAGGAATTGAACGTGATCGGCGAACTGATCACGAATATCTGCGGTGCTATGGAAGTACATGAAATGGTAAAATCCGGCATGCGTGAAAGTGAGGCCCTGAACGGCTTTGCGCAAAAAGTAATGGGCTCTATTGATAAATAGGCCGCAGCCTGTTTATAGCTTTGGTCTATGCAGGCATCAAAAATATCATCGGTAAAAACATAGTTTTGTGCATCTTGACTGCTGTTTTTTCGCTAGTTTTGTGCTATATTATATAAATTAAGCATTATGTCGAACACTGGTAACATGATCATCAGTATATATACAGAGATGACTCCTAATCCCGAAACTATGAAGTTTGTGGCCAACAAACTGTTGTACCCGGGTAAGAGCATTGATTTCCCCGAAGAAAAAGATGCGGCACCTTCTGCTTTGGCGCAGGCGCTTTTCGCTTTCCCGTTTGTAAGAGGCGTTTTTATTGCCAGTAACTTTGTTACCCTTACCAAAACCGCGGATACAGAATGGGTAGAGATCATTCCTACCATTCGCCAGTTCCTGAAAGCTTACCTGGAAGAGGGTAAAGAGGTGATTAACGAGGAATTGGTACCTAAAAAAGAAAGTAAAGAAGAACAATTCTCCGATGCGGACGTTGATGTAGTGACCCGTATTAAAGAAATGCTGGAAAACTATGTAAAACCTGCTGTTGAAATGGATGGCGGTGCAATTACCTTTATCGGTTTCGATGATGGTATCGTGAAGCTGGCCCTGCAGGGTTCCTGCTCCGGATGCCCTTCCTCTATGATCACCCTTAAATCGGGTATTGAAGGGATGATGAAGCGTATGATCCCTGAAGTAAAAGAAGTGATCGCGGAAAATATGTAATTGATAATAGGATTAAAAAAGTAAAGCCGGAGCAATTGCTCCGGCTTTACTTTTTTAATCACATAGCTTGTCAATAAACAATACCCCGTTAATGTGATCATATTCATGCTGGAAAATGATATTGGTAAAATTATCGGGTCTTTTATGGCCGCTGAAACGCTCTTTAATGAAGATGCCGTTCTCGTCGTAATAGCTTACTTCGATCCAGGCATAGCGTTTAGAATTCCCACGTATGTCGGGGATGGAAAGGCAACCATCTCTTTCAAAACAAACCAGGCTATCGGAATGCGCGGTGATCCTGGGATTAATAGCTACCTGAACTTTTTGTTGCGGCTCGTCAATGCGGGTAAACAGGAAAATATTGCGGTTAATCCCTACCTGCGGGCCGGCGATACCGATACCTTCTTCGGCATCCATGGTTACTTTCATACGTGCCAGCAGTTGGGCCAGGTCTTTATTGTCTTTTATTTGCTTCAAGTCTTTCGAAGGTTTTCTCAAGATTATTGAATCCTGTTTGTCAGCGATGCTTAATACCCGGAACGTGTCCATTTTTTGACCTGCAGTGATCAGTTGCCGCTCTGCAGCATTAAAGTTACTTGTTGCACAGGAAGTGCCAAGTATAAAGGGCAAGAGGACTGTTAAAAGTATTTTGAATTTGGGGAAGCGCATAGTCATTTGAATTGTAGGTTCAAATATAAAGATAAATGGGGCCGGAATGTAATTCCCCGGCCCCATTTATACTTCGTAAATATTTTTATTGTGGCTTGTTCTGCCCCTGGTAGTTATACAGGAACACGAATTCAACCCGCCTGTTTTGCTTGCGGCCTTCCACCGTTTCATTGGTAGCGACCGGGTTCTTAGGACCGAAGCCCCAGGTGAAAATTCTTTTATTTTTTACCTCGCTGTTCAGGAGGGCTGTTTTAGCGCTCTCTGCCCGGCCCCAGGATAGCTTTTCGTTCAGCTCCAGGCTGCCGGACGTATCTGTATAGCCGGTAATCAGGCAGCTTGTTTCGGGGTATTTATTAAGCACCTTGGCGATCTTTACCAATGTAGGTAAATAGGTAGGGTTAACTTGTGTTGAATTGACTTCAAATAATAAAGCCTCCGGCAGTACTAGTTTTACTTTGTCGTCTTCATAAGTTACCTGGGCTTCGGGTAGTTCCCGTTTCAGCTCTTCATAAGCAGCTTTCATATTGGACCGCTGTGCTTTGGTCAGCGTTTTTTTAGACTTACAGGAGCTGGTTGTAGCTACTGTGCCTGCAATGAAAAACAGGCTGAATATCAA
This sequence comes from Taibaiella sp., assembly GCA_016786705.1. GTDB lineage: Bacteria > Bacteroidota > Bacteroidia > Chitinophagales > Chitinophagaceae > Edaphocola. The sequence continues at coordinate 32,033 of JAEUVV010000006.1, read as the reverse complement.
TACTAAAACTCTTTTTAGCAATACCATAATCCGTGTTTTGAAATTTGCTCAAAGATATGTGTTTATACTTAATAATATCCGGGGGTTAAAAAAAGGATTGGTTAAAAAACCAATCCTTTGATCATGTATTTTTAATTATTCTATGGGAAGATGCCCAGCTCTTCATAGGCAACGCCAACTTTGTTGATGGCGCAAATAAAGGCTGCGGTACGCATGTCCTCTACGCCCTGGTTCATTTTAAGGGCTTCCCGGATTTCGTGGAAAGAGCCGATCATGGTGTCTTCCAGGCCGGAGTATACCAGGTCTACCTCGTCGGGACCGCGTAACAGCATTTTTCTTTCTGTTTCACCAATCCGTTTGCCGGTCAGGTTTTCTACATTTTTCACGATTTCCGCGTTCATGTTTTCGCTGAAACGTTTTTCCATACGGCCGTAACGGACGTGGCTTAAGTTTTTCAGCCATTCAAAGTAAGATACGGTCACACCACCTGCGTTCAGGTACATGTCTGGCACGATGATCACACCTTTTTTGTTCAGGATATCATCCGCATCCGGAGTTAAAGGACCATTGGCTGCTTCTCCAATAATTTTAGCCTGTATCTTGGCCGCGTTATCTTTGTGGATCACGGCTTCTAATGCTGCCGGGATCAGGATATCGCAAGGTTGTTCCAGGGTGTCGGCACTGTTCGAGAAATTGGTGGCTCCCGGGAAGTCCAGGATAGCGCCGGTGTTTTTGCGGTGCGCCATTACATCTTCCAGGTCAAGGCCATTGGCATCATAGATACCGCCTTCATATTCGGCAAGACCTACCAGGATAGCGCCAGCTTCCTGGAAGAATTTAGCAGCATAGTAACCTACGTTACCTAAACCCTGAACGATGATCTTTTTACCGGCTATACCTACCGGTAAGCCTACTTTAGTCATTTCCTCCTCAACATTACAAAGCTCACGGATACCGTAGAATACTCCTAGCCCTGTAGCTTCAGTACGGCCTCTTACGCCGCCTTGTGCAATAGGTTTACCGGTAACACAGGCCTGGGCGTTTAATTCCCCTGGATAAAGAGAGGCATAGGTATCTACGATCCAGCTCATTTCTCTTGATCCGGTTCCATAATCCGGGGCCGGTACGTCAATACCAGGGCCGATAAAATTCTTTTTTGCCAGTTCAGAAGTGTAACGGCGTGTGATCTTTTCTAATTCAAATGGCGTGTATTTTTTGGGATCGATCCGGATACCGCCTTTGCCCCCACCGAATGGTACATTTACCATAGCGCATTTATAGGTCATCAATGCTGCAAGCGCCATAACTTCATCCTGGTTCACGTCCATGCTGTAGCGGATACCACCTTTACAAGGCAGTTTATGATGGGAGTGCTGAACGCGGTATGCTTCAATTACTTCGATGTCGTTACCTATCTTGACAGGGAATTTAATGCGTAAAATTGAGTTACAGGCCTTGATTTGTTCTAAGATACCTTTTTCAAATCGGGTAAATTTTGCAGCCTTATCAAAGTTGCGCTCAACTCCTTGAAAAAAGCTATAAGCTTGGTTTGTAGATGACATAAACTGTTTTATTGTTATTGGTTAAAGATTATTTAATATTGTGCTCTCTTTCCAGGCGCTTTATCTTTCTTTCCAGAGAAAAGAGGTAAACAATTATCCCAATAAAGATAGTAATTATCACTAAAATCACAATATAAATTTTGCCGTCTGCGCGAAATTTATCGGCCATAGCCGCCGGCGGGTTTTGGGCCAGTAAATTCAATGGGAACAGCAATAAAGCTACCATCCAAAAACTTAATATTTTTTTTGAAACTGATTCGATCCGGTTCATTGGTAATCCTGTTTTCTTTAAAATTATTGATGAAATATATTAATGTTGTGCTGTTGTATTTGTTGCTGCCGGGCCGGAAATAATATCTTTCAGGGCTAAAAGTTTATAGCGGATGCCCAGCGTGGCGATCCAGATGCCCAGCATAAACCAGCCGGTTACGGCTACGTAGAATAGTGGTCTCATGGAAGGGGCCAGGTCGCTAAAGGCCGGGTTGCCCCCGTTGCCGGGATGTAAAGATTCGGTAAGTCTTGGCAATACCATGATAAGGGGAATCATGATAAAAAAGGCGAAGATATTGAACACGGCAGCTATTTTAGCTTTCTTGTCATAATCAGGAACTGCAGACCTTAATACCAGGTAAGCAAAGTAGATCAGCAGGCTGATCGCGGAAGCCAGCTGCTTAGGGTCGTTACTCCAGAATTCACCCCAGGTAAACCTGGCCCATTCCATACCGGTAACCATACCCAGGCAACCGAACAATACACCTACTTTTGCATATTGCTCACTGTTGATGTCTTTCTTCAGGTCCTGCGTGTTAAGGTAACGGATGGCATGTACCATACTGACGCCAAACAGGAGCATCATGCCAAACCACATCGGTACATGATAAAATAAATTACGGATGGTTTCATTGAGAATATTCAATGCCGGTACCGGCATCAGCAGACCTACAGTAAAAGTCGCGGTTAAGAGTAAAATACACAGTATTTTCCACCAAAGCTTACGCATAGCGTTTATCTATTTTTACAAATGAAGCAATTGGGCAAAGGTAACAACAAATCGGATTGCTTAAGCGGCCGGAAGTTTATAAATTTCATAATTACCCGCATTTGACATTACTATTTGCATAAGTCTGTACGGCGTTTATCTTTGCAGTATGATTACCCTGATCTCCGGTACCAATAGGAATGACAGCAATACGCTGAAAGTAGCGCAATATTATTATGAAATGTTGATCGAAAAAGGCATTGCGGTAAATTTTCTATCCCTGAAGGACTTTGAAGTTCATTACAGGAGCCCGGACCTGCTCCGGATAGAGGAGCAGTGGCTGATCCCTTCTGATAAGTTCATATTCATTATCCCGGAATATAACGGTAGCTTCCCGGGTATCCTGAAGACGATGATCGATCATACGGATATTCGTAAATGCTGGTGGAACAAGAAGGCACTGCTTACGGGGCTGGCTTCGGGGAGGGGCGGCAACTCGCGTGGAATGGACCATTTTTCCAATATCCTGCATTACCTCAAGGTGCATGTGCATTATAATAAGCTGCCGATCTCCAGAATCCATGAAGAACTGGATATCAACAACCGGTTTGCCCATACCGCTACGCAGGAGCTGATCAAGTACCAGATCGAGGATTTCCTGGCTTTTTAAAGGGAACGAAACACTGTACTAGAGCCCGACGTCGTAATTTTTACGGCGCAGTTCAAAGTGTTTACCCAGGTATACTCTCCTTACCTCTTCATCAGCCGCCAGCTCTTCAGCGGTGCCCGATTTCAAAAGGCGGCCTTCAAACATCAGGTAAGCGCGGTCGGTAATAGATAGCGTTTCGTTTACGTTATGGTCGGTGATGAGAATGCCAATGTTTTTGTATTTAAGCCGGGCTACAATGCCTTGTATATCTTCTACAGCGATAGGGTCGATACCGGCAAAGGGTTCATCTAAAAGAATAAATTTAGGGTTCACCGCAAGCGCTCTCGCTATCTCTGTACGGCGCCTTTCACCACCGCTCAGTACATCACCCATACTTTTACGTACATGGGTCAGGCGGAACTCTTCCAGCAGGCTTTCTACCTTCATTCTTTGTTCCTGTTTGCTGAGTTTGGTCATTTCCAGCACGGCCGCGATATTATCTTCTACCGACAGTTTCCTGAAAATAGAGGCTTCCTGGGGCAGGTAGCCGATGCCCATCTGGGCTCTTTTGTACATGGGAAGTTTGGTGATGTCTTCTTCATTGAGGAAAACCTGGCCCTCATCCGGCTTGACCAAGCCTACGGTCATATAAAAGGAAGTGGTTTTCCCGGCGCCGTTCGGCCCCAGTAAACCCACGATCTCGCCCTGCTTTACCTCGATCGAAACATGGTTGACAACAGTTCGTTTACCATATTTTTTCACCAGTTCCGTAGTGTGTATGCGTTGCAGCTCTGCCGTTTCCATCCGTTTTATATCATTAATATTTCAGCAAATGTACAAAAGAAACCAGGCCTGAATACAATATATGTTGCTAAAAAGTGGTTATGAATATATCAATTCAAACGAAGAATTCAATAAAAACTTATACTTTTGCCAGATGTTTCAAAGTAAAATTATGCGTAATACCTTTATTGGCCTTGCTGTGGCCGCTGCTGCCGCATTCGCGGCGTGTACTCCCAAAACTAAAGTAGAGCCTTGTGTAGATGCTTCAGTTGCGGTTAGCCAGTCAGATTCTATTGCCTTAAAGAACTTTATCGATCAAAATAATATTGAAGCGACTTATGATAGCCGTGGATTCTATTACCGCGTGCATACCCTGGGTACCGGAAAAATGCCGGGCCAATGCGCCGGTGTAGTTGTGGATTATACCGGTAAGCTGACTAACGGTACTATATTTGACTCAGGCAATAATATAAGCATGGCGGTAAGAAACCTGATCCCGGGTTTTAGAATGGCGATGCCTTTATTTGGAGAAGGTAGTGAGTATTCTATCTACCTGCCGCCGTCCCTCGCTTATGGCAATGCAGATAACGGATCCATTCCGGGTGGTTCTATCCTGATCTTTAAGATCAAGTTAAACTCTATTACAGACGAAATTAAATAAAATAAAATGTTGAAATACTTTGTGAGCGCCATTTTTATGGTCAGTATATTTTTGTCTGCCGGTTGTTTTAAAAAAGATGTTTGTAGCCCCGTAAAGGAGGTAACACTGTCGGAGGAAGAAAAAGCCAGCCTGGATGAATTTGTAAACGAGATTGATACGAACGCTATCTATGACAGCAGGGGGTTTTATTATAGAATCGTAAAACCGGGTACCAGCAATAAGCCGGGGATCTGTTCGGATATCTATTCTAATTTTGAGTGTACCGATGGGGCCGGCTTTACTTATTTCCAAAGCGCCAACAACGCGAGCTATACGACTTTTGATCTGTCTGATCAGAATTATATCTGGCGATATGCTTACCCGATGATCGGTATGGGCGGCGAAATTATCGTCTATGCACCCCCGAGCCTGAGGGAGGGCAACGATGTCTTAAAAGCGCCTATTCATGAAAGTGCCAGCGTGCCTGCAGAGGGGAATGTTGTGTATAAATTGATCCTTATGCGGTATAATTAATTTCTTTTAATTAAAGTAAAAAGTCCCGTAACAAATGATGTTACGGGACTTTTTTATGATTTAATCATATTAATATTCGATACAAATATTTTTAGGTTCGGTAAAGAAGCGTAAAGCTTCCCAGCCGCCTTCCCGGCCCATACCTGAATTTTTAAACCCGCCGAAAGGAGTTCTTAAATCCCTGAGCAGCCAGCAGTTCACCCAGATGATGCCGCAATTTACCTGCTCTGAAAGCCGCACAGCACGGCTTACATCCTGGGTCCAGATGGTTGCCGCAAGGCCATAGTCTGAAAGGTTAGCTAAGCGGAGCGCTTCGGCCTCATCTTTAAAAGATTGTAAGGTTACTACAGGTCCAAAGATTTCTTCCATATTTGTTTTACAATCAGGGCCAAGGCCTTCGATAACGGTTGGCGCGATGAAATAGCCTTCCGCACATCTGCCTTCCGGTTGGATAGCGTAGCCGCCGGTTAGTATCTTTCCACCCTCCGCTTCAGCAAGCGCTATGCAGGACATTACTTTGTCGAAATGCAATTTACTGACCACGGCCCCTTGTTTCGAACCTTTTTCCAAGGGATCGCCTACATTGAGTTTAGCTACTTCAGCGAGGAACTCCGTTTTGAATTTTTCGTAAATCGATTCCTGTATCAATACCCGGGAGCCGCAGAGGCAGATCTGGCCTTGATTGGCAAAAGAAGATTGTACGACCGTTTTCATCATTTTAGGCCAGTCACAATCTTCAAAAATGATGGCCGGGTTTTTACCTCCCAGTTCCAGGGACGTTTTTTTGAGTACGGAAGCGCATTTGACCGCGATATCTTTTCCGGCCCTTGTGCTCCCGGTGAATGATACCGCTTTGATTTTGCTGTGCTCCACCATCGCTGTCCCGCAATTGATGCCATCGCCGTGCAGGATATTCATCACCCCATCAGGTAAGCCGGCTTCTTGAGCGATATGACACAATAGATAGGCCGTCATTGGGGTGACCTCAGAGGGCTTGGCAATCACGCAGTTTCCTGCAGCCAGGGCCGGTGCGATCTTCCAGGTAAAGAGATAGAGCGGCAGGTTCCAGGGTGAAATGCAGGATACAATACCAATTGGTTTGCGTAAGGTATAATTGATGGCCCTGCCCGGCATAGCATGGCTTTCAGAAGCGAAATGCATCATGCTGCTGGCAAAAAACCTGAAATTTTCTGCGGCGCGCGGAATATCTACCCTGGTGCTTAAAGTTAATGGCTTACCGTTATCATTAGTTTCTGCCAGGGCGAAAAATTCCAGGTGTTCTTCTATAAGTTCCGCTATCCTGTTCATTATCCTGAAACGGAACTCCGCGGTGGTTTTGCTCCATTCGGGGAACGCCTGTTCCGCAGCGGCCACTGCCAGTTCCACATCTTCAGCTGTGCTATTGGGGATCTGGCTGTAGACCTTGCCTGTAGCAGGGTTTATATTGTCTAAATACTGGCCTTTTACGGGGTCGGTAAAGCGGCCGTTTATATAATTCTGGATTGTCCCGGGGATCTGTGTAATCATGCTACAAATATACGCAATGCCGGGAAGTATTATTCTTGGCAATTTAACAAGCCTGTATTTTATATTCCGTTAAACAGATTCGAATTTATTGTACCTTCGTCGTCTTGTAAATTCAAAAATCCCCATTATTTATGAGTGCTAATCAGTATCCGCATGTACCTTATGGAAAAACGGTTCATGGACAGGAAGAAATCGATGCTGTAGTAGAAGTATTAAAGACCTCCACGCAGATGGGCAAGAATGTAAGGGCCCTGGAAGAACGCGTAGCGGGTTTATACGCCAAGAAATACGGTATAGGAGTAAATTCAGGTTCTTCTGCTTTATACCTTGCCGCTGACCTATTGGATTTTGAAGCAGGCTCGGAGATCATTACCCCGGCCTTAACCTTTTCCACTACCGTAGCTCCCCTGGTAAAAAAAGGCTGGATTCCATCTTTTATTGATGTGGAAGAAGGTACTTACAACCTGGATGCCTCCAAAGTAGAGGAAATGATCACCCCCAAAACAAAAGCGCTCTGGATCCCTAACCTTATCGGGAACCTTCCGGACTGGAAAATGTTGCGCGAAATCGCGGATAAGCATAACTTATTTGTACTGGAAGACAGTGCCGATACCCTGGGTGCCGAGATCAACGGAGCTTCAAGCGGTCGCTATACCGATATGAGTACAACAAGCTTTTATGGTTCCCATATCGTTAACTGTGCGGGCAATGGTGGTATGATTTGTGTGAATACCGACGCTTTTTATGACCGGGGCCGCCTGCTGAGAAGCTGGGGCCGCAGCTCTTCTTTATTTGTTGAATCGGAAGCGATCGAAAACCGCTTTAATGTTGAAGTGGACGGTATTCCTTATGACGCTAAATTCGTGTTTGAAGAACCGGGATATAATATTGAACCATCGGAACTGGGTGCGGCTTTCGGCCTGATCCAGGTAGATAAGCTGAATGATAATATTGACAAGCGTACCCGTAATTATACGGAGATGCGTGCTTTCTTTGAGCAATATGAAGAGTATTTCATTTTGCCTCAGCAATTGCCTGATTCCCGTACAGGATGGCTGGCTTTCGCGGTAACGGTAAGAGAAAGCGCTCCATTCATACGCAGAGATCTGCAGATTTTCCTGGAAAAAAGAAATATCCAGACGCGTACGGTGTTTACCGGTAATATTTTACGCCAGCCGGGATTTAAAAATGTAGTACATAAAGCGGCTAGCGGTGGCTATACCGAAGCGGATAAAGTGATGCGTGGCGGAATGTTGATCGCCTGCCACCATGGATTGAATGAAGAGCAGATCGCGCATATGAAAGCCAGTATTGAAGCTTTTATGAAAGAATATGTAAAGTAAAGTTATTAATGGATCTGATATTGGTGGCAATTACTGCTTATTTCTTTGGAAAAAAGGCAGAGCAGAAAGGATATGGGAGTTATCGTTACCGTGTAAGGCATGTTTGTGCCTGTATGTTTACGTATATGCTGGCAAGTTTAATCTCTTATAGCTTAAAAGAAGATATAATTATTGCAGGCTATACAGGCCTGGTAGCATTGATCGGAATTATTATTTACCGGTACCAGGTGCTTACAAACCTGGAGCCGAAAAAATCGGAATAAAAAAATGGGTGGTAATTTTAATTGCCACCCATTTTTTATGTTTTTTAGTTGATGCTATCGGTTTGCATCTCTTTATTTATTTTCTTCACAAGACCCTGCAGCACGTTGCCCGGTCCTACTTCTGTAAAATGATTAGCGCCATCGGCGATCATATTTTGTACCGTTTGCGTCCAGCGTACCGGTGCCGTCAGCTGATTGATCAGGTTTTGCCTGATCTGTGCCGGGTCAGTATAAGGTTTTGCATCTACATTTTGATAAACCGGGCATTGAGCGGTATTAAATGTAGTCAGCTCGATCGCTTCCCTTAATTCTTCCTGGGCAGGTTGCATTAACGGGGAGTGGAAGGCTCCGCCAACCGGTAATACCAATGCGCGCTTGGCGCCTGCGGCCTTTAATGCTTCACAAGCCTGCTCTACACCCTTTATAGAGCCGGATATCACCAGCTGCCCGGGGCAGTTATAATTAGCTGCTACGACTACTTCATTGCTGATGCCGGCTACGATCTCTTCTACCTTGGCATCTTCCATACCCAGTACCGCAGCCATGGTGGAGGGGTTCATTTCGCAGGCCTTTTGCATGGCCATTGCTCTTTTGTAAACCAGCATTAGCCCATCGGTAAAGTTTAATGCACCGCTGGCTACCAGTGCGGAAAACTCTCCTAAGGAATGCCCGGCAACCATTTCCGGCTTCAGGCCCGGTGTAGCTAAAAACGCGATTACTGAATGCAGGAATACTGCCGGTTGGGTTACTTTGGTTTGCTTCAACTCTTCATCGGAACCATTAAACATGATATCGGAAATACTGAACCCTAAGGCAGCATCTGCCTGCTGGAACAGCTCTTTCGCTTGCTCGTTAGCCTCGAAAAGATTTTTTCCCATTCCCGGGAATTGTGCTCCCTGGCCGGGAAATACGTATGCGTGCTTCATAATAATTATTTTTCTTTTTTGTTTTATAGTTGTTTCACTTTAGCGGCATAGGCAGCCATCAGGTCATCTAAGGTGGTTTGGAAAGTAGGCGTTTCAATATTGCTGAAATAATCACCGTGGTTCATGATCTGCTCCAGCAGCCAATCCTGGGCTTCCATAGCGCCCAAAGCATAAGCATAGGGAGTATGGCTAAAGCTGACCATTTCATATACGGAATTAAAGATGCCGGCAAAACGTACGCCTAAATCTTTTTCAATCTTTTTTCTTTCGAGGAACTTCGGATCTGCAACTTTATCGCGCATTTCAATAAAGTTTTTAAGGGCAAGCTCTGCTACCGCATCGGCATTCGGTTTACGGGATTTCTGGAACTCCGGTAAAATAGTAGCCCAGTCCGTTCCGTATTGTTCCATCAATTCATCTAATACCGAACAGTCTTCAAAACCGGCATTCATACCCTGACCGTAGAAAGGTACTATGGCATGCGCCGCATCCCCGATCAGGCAGGATTGGTCTTTATAAGTCCATGGGTAGATCTTGGTGGTGATCAATGAAGAAACCGGGTTATGGGCATAGTCTTCTAAAAGTGTAGGCATCAAAGGTACCGCGTCAGGGAACTGCTCTTTAAAGAATGCCAGTACTGCTTCCGAAGTTTTTACGCTGTCAAAAGACGGGCTGCCTTCAAAAGGAAAGAATAATGTACAGGTAAAACTACCATCATTATTGGGCAGGCCAATCATCATATAGTTGTGCCTCGGCCATATATGTAAGGCATTTTTTTCCATCTGGAAATTACCGGCAGCGTCCGGTGGTATACATAGTTCCTTATAGCCGCTATTGATATAAAATTGCTGGAAATCGGTCCTGTCCAGGTAAGCCATATGCGTGCGCAGGGCAGAAAAAGCGCCGTCTGCACCAAATAGTAAATCGCATTTTATGGATTGGGTGGAACCGTCTGCAGCTTTAAGCTCAATGATGTTCTGGTGAATATCTACTTTGGTACAGGTTTGATTAAAGTGGATACGCACGCCATTGTCTTCCGCGAGGTCCATTAGTTTTTTATTGAGCTCTCCCCGGCTTACCGAGTAGATAGCTTCCCCGTTTTTGCCATAGGCCTGGAATGCCGACGTACCGTCTGCCTGGTGCAGGAAGCGGCCGGGCATAGGGATGGCAATTTTTTCGATTTCTGCTCTTAAGCCTGCCAGTTCTAGCGCTTTCCAGCCCCGGGTACTCATGGCCAGGTTGATAGAACGCCCGGCCCCGATAGCAGCGGTTCTTAAATCCGGTCTTCTTTCATAGATCTCTACTTCATAACCTCTTTTGCGTAATAATATAGACAATACCGATCCTACCAGACCTGCACCTAAAATAGTAACCTTTCTCATTATAATTTAAATCCTGGTTGTTTTGGATTGCTAAGATACAGATATTGTCGGTAAATATAAATGTAACTGCAGGCCTAATTTAAGGCGGTCTTTTAAGTAATTGCCGGCTATACTTTTAGTAGCAGTTTTTAGCAGAATTCCGCCGGGTTCTATTAAATAAATGAAGGCCCGCCAATAGCGGGCCTTCATTTATTTAATAGAAAATAGTTTTAATCTTTGCTTCTTACAGCTACTACTTTGATCCATTCGTTCAGGACATTTACCGTCTCGTTCAGGTAAGCGTCTTTCTTAAGACCATCGATCCATTTTTTATTTTTTTCAACGGATGCGCTGTCGATATTAATGCGGGACAGGTCTTCTTTCAGGTTGATCACCTGGAGTTTTGTTTTAGCGCTGTCAATCTGCTCCAGTTTTTTAGCAATAGCTTCCCCTTCTTCCAGTTTCTTTTTAAACTTGGTAAAGTTTAAAGGATAGATATTGTTTTCCTGCTGCTCTTTCAAGCGGGTAGCCATTTGACGGGCAAGTACAAAAGTTTCGTTGTTAGCGATACGTTGTTTGCTGTCGTTATTCAGGCGCACCAGGTCCGGTATGGCGTTCATATTGGTATAATCCGCGGCTTTAATTTTATCCCATGGTAAAGCTGCCGGGTTTCTTCTTTCGCCAAACTCTTCCAGTAATTCGTAAGCATCCGGTAAAAGAATATCGGGAGTAACACCTTTTAACTGGGTAGAACCACCGTCTACTCTGTAGAATTTCTGGATGGTTAATTTTAAAGAGCCGATACCTTCAAATCTTGCATCTCCATTTTTTGCTGCCATCCAGGCTTCGATGATCGCTTTCCTGGCATTAGGCTCTACAAAAGGGTCCAGGGATACTACTTTCTGAACCGTACCTTTACCGAAAGTGCGGGCGCCGATAATCACAGCTCTGCCATAATCCTGCATTGCAGCAGCAAGGATCTCAGAAGCAGAAGCGGAGCCGCCATTCACCATGATCGCCAATGGACCTTTGTAGATAGCTTCATCTTCATTGCTCGGTAGGATGCTTACATTATTTTTCCGGCCTCTTACCTGTACTACCGGCCCGCTGCCTATAAAGATACCGGCCATTTCTACCACATCACTCAAGGAGCCACCGCCGTTATTTCTAAGGTCCAGTACGATACCGTCTACACCTTCCTGTTTCAATTTGATCACTTCTTTCTTTACATCGTCACCACTGGTACGGCCACCTGCCCCGTTGAAATTAGTATAGAATTCAGGCAGATAGATATAGCCAATACGTTTACCATTGTTTTCAATAATGTTAGATTTGGCAAAAGTATCTTCTGTATCTACACGGCCGCGGGTAATACCGATCACCTGGCGGGTACCGTCTTCATGTTTCACATGCAGCTTAACTATGGTACCTTCCTTACCCCGGATCAATTTAACGACATCATCAATTTCATAACCTTCAATATCAACCGGGGCTTTACCGCTGGCTACATCTTCTACTTTTTCAATAATATCGTTCACTTTCAATTGGCCTTGCTGCCAGCTTGGGCTACCGGTAATGATCATCACTACTTTTGTCTGGCCATCATCAGTTACCTGTAGTTGTGCGCCTATACCGATAAAGTTGCCGGACATCATTTCTTCGAAACGCTTGCGATCTTCGGGGGGAAGAAAGTCAGAGTGCGGGTCTTCAGCACTGGTGATCGCGTTCATGTAGATAGAAAAGCGGTCGTTTTCGTTCATTTTATTCAGCCGTTTAAAGTAACGGTCCTGCATTTTTTGTACAGACTCGCGCGCCTCTTTTTCTAAAACCGCATCTGCTTTTACTACATAGCCGGTAGAATCTTTTGCTTTTTTATCTTCAGCTTTCTTAAGGTCTGCAAATTTCATCAAGGCCCTGTATTTCAACACAGCGTTCCATCTTTCTTTTACGCCCTCAGTTCCTTTGGCATAGCTCAGTTTTTTGCCATCCAGTTGTATCTCATCATTCAGGTCAAAATTAAAGGGTTTGGCCAGGATGGGTTTATAGTATTGCTCGGCTTCGGCTACTCTTTTCACAAAAACGCTATTCAGGTCCTGGAAGAAGTCTGTCCTGCCGGCTTTTATCTGGTCATCAATGTCGTTTTGATGCTTTTTTAAAAGGTCATAGTCCTGCTGGTTCAGGAAGCGTTTGTCATAATCCAGGCTTTCCATGACTTTGTCAAATACTTTCTTAGAGAAGGCGTCATTGATTTCCTGTGGGGAATAGTGCGCCTCCTGCATTAATGCCATTACTGTTTGCTGGATAATAGCATTCTGGCCCTGGGGCTGTGCATAAGAGTTGATATATCTGAATGAAAAGAAAGCCAGTAAGGCTCCGCAGATCACCGATGGTATCAAAATTTTGGTCTTCATAAATTCGAACATGTTCAAATATTAATAATTCATAAAATGTAAAAACTACTGTAGCGGCCTTAAAAAACCGCTACATAGCCTCACAAATGTAGTGTAATTTTGAGTTAATAAAACGACAAAATATATGTGTAAATAAGATTAACTAAACGTTTATAAAGACTGCATTAAGTTCTTTTAAAGGATTATACCATTGTTCCCGAGCAGTTTTATAAAGTCTTCTTCATTCAGTATATTCACGGTACCCAGCTTTTTTGCTTTCTCCAGCTTCGAGCCGGCATCGGCACCCACGACCAGGTAGTTCAATTTACTACTGACGCCACTAAGGATTTTCCCGCCCAGGGATTCCACCTTTTCCTCGGCATTGTTTCTTTTAAACTGGCTCAGAGAGCCGGTGAACAAAAAGGTTTTTCCTGAAAAGGCGCCTTCTGTATCCGCAGCGCTCTGATGCGTGTTTTTGAGGTTAATGCCTAACGTGTCAAGCTCCTCCAGCAAGTGGATATTATCTTCATTGGAAAAGAACTCGACTATGGATTGTGCCACTTTCGGTCCTATATCTTCGAGGCTACATAATCTTTCTTCATTCCAGTCTTTAAATTCCCGGATGTCTGTTACCGCTTTCGCCAAAGTTTTAGCCGTCGTTTCCCCTACATACCGGATCCCTAATCCGTAAATGAGCCGGTGCAAAGCTTGCTGCTTGCTGTTTTCTATCGCGGTCTTTAAATTGTCTATGGATTTGGCACCGAATTTATTAAAGGTGCTTATAGTTTCAAAGTCCAGGCGGTAAATATCCTGGATACCTTTAAGCAGCCCGCTCTCAAAGAAACGTTTAATATTGGCATCGCCCAGGTTGCGGATATCCATGGCGTCCTTACTGGCAAAGTGGATCAGCCTTTCTACTACCTGAGCGCTGCAATTAATATTGACACAACGCCAGGCTACTTCTCCTTCCGTTTTTACCAGTTCATCGTTACACACCGGGCAATGGCTGGGGAAAACGATTATTTCTTCAGTACCGTCCCTTAATTCCGGGAGGGATTTTACGATATAGGGGATTACATCACCGGCTCTTTCGACCAGCACGGTATCCCCGATCATAAGGTCTTTTTCCCGGATCACATCCTCGTTAAATAAAGAAACGGAACCTACGGTAACGCCACCGATATGTACCGGTGCGATTTTGGCCACCGGGCCGATGTTACCAGTACGGCCTACCTGAAACTCGACTTTTTGCAATTTACTGGTAGCCTGCCTTGCTTTGAATTTATAGGCCATGGCCCATCTCGGGTGATGTGAAGTTTGGCCCATTGTTTCCTGGTCAGCCAGCAAGTCAACCTTTACTACCATACCGTCTATTTCAAAAGGAAGCTCATCCCTGCGGGCTTCAAACGCCTCGCAATGCGCGATTACCGCGTCAATTGAATCCGTGCGCAGCATGTCTTTTACAGGAGTGGCAAAACCCAGTTGGTCCAGCCATTGAAGGGCTGAATAGTGGGAGTGCAATACCTGGTCATCCTCTTGTTGGTGCTGATTGGTATGATAACTGATGTTGTATAATACGGCATGCAGCCCTCTTTTCGCTACTTCTGCAGGGTCCTGTATCCTTAATGTTCCGGACGCGGCATTACGGGGATTGGCTAAAACAGAAAGGCCGGCAGCAATTCTTTTTTCGTTGATGGCTGTAAATACATTCTTCTTGATGATCACTTCGCCCCGGATCTCTATACTTTGTACCCCTTTGCCGGAGAGGTTGGCGGTTAGCGGTATGGATTTTATCTGCCGGGCATTTACCGTAATGTCATCGCCAAATACTCCATCGCCGCGGGTGGCGGCTCTCTGAAGCTGGTTATCTTCGTAATACAGGGAGATGCCGGCGCCGTCATATTTAGGCTCTACGGTATAGCTGATATTATCTTTACCTACGAATACTTTGCATTTCCGGTCCCATTCTCTTAAATCATCAGCATTGTAAGAGTTCTCCAGGCTCAGCATGGGTACATAGTGGGCCACGGTAGCAAAGGATGCGTTTAAGCCCTTTGCTACTCGCTGAGTTGGAGAGTCCGGGCTGATTAATTCAGGATGGGCTCCTTCTATTGCTTTTAAAAGTTTAAATAATTTATCATATTCCTGGTCGGCAAGTACCGGGTCATCTTGCACATAATATTTCCAATCCAGGTAATTAAGGACTTTTTTCAGCACTTCCAGCGCTGCTGTATCCGGAGTTGCTTCGGTTGGGCTTTGCACAAGCTCCTGTGCCGAGCGGGCAAGTAATATTTCGTCTTGTGGGGTATACATGAGGCTAAGAATTATTTATGTATTTTTTGGCCTTTTTAAATAGGACCAGTACATCATAAATTTAGAATAAAAACCGTTACCTAAGTTTTTTTTGTTACACTTGTCTAAGTGAAGCAGCATTCGGTGTATAACCGGTGGCCAGTTATAATCTGCATACTTTTTAATACCGGCCAATGTATATAGTTTAAGGTTGCGGAAAGTGCGCCAGTAAGAGTCGTAAACTTTCACATTATCAAGGCATGCAATACCATATTTTTCCAGGAGAAAGTAGGATTCCGGTAATTCGAATGCCGGGTTTAACTTTACGCTATTGGTAATTTGCCCGCTGCTCATGCCTACGCAAATCAGCTCCTGGTCCAGGTGTGCGATGCGGGCGCCTTTTTTCAATAGGCTGATGTAATATTCAAGGTCTACTTTCCAGATAAACCTTTTGTCATATGCTGTAGATTTAAATGTCGCCCGAATAAGGGTGCAGCTCGGATTGCCAATAATGTTTCTGGCATTAAGTATCATCGGCTCTTTAAGCAACCCTTTCATTTTGGTTTTTGGAAAGCGAAATACACGTTGCGTATTGTTTTCTTCGTATACATTTATATAATTGCAAAATACGAAGTCCACGTTTGCTGAAGTTGCATTGAAGAAGTTTTTAAGGCTGTCTTTATGGGTAAAATAATCATCGTGATGCATTATTTTTATCCAATCTCCTTTGGCCTTTGCTATGGCAATATTCCAGTTTTCCGGGGAGCCCAGGGCCTTTTCATTTTTATAGTACCGGATAGCGAGATCAGCGTACTTGCTTTGTATCAGCTTAAATATCCTGTCATCCGGGCTGTCGTCTGTAAGGACGATCTCGTAGTTGGTAAATGATTGCAGCGCAATGCTTTCCAGTAATCTTTGTAGCTTACTTTCATTTTTATAGCAGGGAATGCATATTGAAATCTGAACTGAGCTCATTTCTTTAACCTCCTGTGTGGTAATGTATATTTATAATGCAGATGTCTAAAAAAATACCGACCCTTTATTTTATTCCCGTCTTCTTTAAAGTGAAGGCCAGGGTTGCTGTTCTTTTTAGCGGGTATGCTGTCCTTGCGACAAACGGATAAATGAGTGTATTGGTGGTGATCTTTGTAAACACTTTTTGTGCCCACCGCTTAAACGGGCTCATTTTTTCTTCTTCCCAAACTGCAGGGTCCTTTACTGTCCCATCGCTGTTGAGGCGGGGCGGGATATAACCATGATCTTTAAAAAAGCGGTATCTTGGTTTTATAAAATGATTTTGATTGAATGGCTTAAAATTGGTAAATTCAATATCACATTTTAAGGTTTCCGCTATGTACGTTGCGGCAGATTCGGGAAACCACCATAAATGGACCGGCGGCAGATCGGACATCCACATTGAAGCGCCGCTATGGGCTGTTTTATTAGGCGTGGTGATCAGGATTTCGCCATCCTCTTTTATCATTTTTACCAGGCAGTCAATGAATGCTACAGGGTATTCCAGGTGTTCAATTACCTCAGTCAGGATAATTAAGTCAAATTCGTTCAGGTGTTTTTTGTAATATTCAAATACATCAGCACATTCGTATAAGTTACCAAACTTTTTTTGTGCCTCAGTAATGGCATTCGAGGATATATCAATGCCGACAATATCATACCCCTGTTGAGCAATAGCATAGGTTAAATAACCAAACCCGGAGCCGACTTCTAAAATCTTCTTGCCGGAAAAGTTTTTAAGCTTTTCTTTTACAGCCCAGTACATGGGTTCCTTATTAGCCAGAAAGGCCAAAGGATTGCCTGATTTTTTTACTTCATTAGCGTAATGATAGTACCTGTTATATCCAGTTATTGTACTTGCATTTTGGTATATAAGCTGGTAGATTTCGGTAGAGAAGCTTACAGGCAGAACAAAACTGGTATTACATTTACTGCATTCAAATATATCAAAAGATATATTTTCCTGATATCCGTGATGATTTTTTACTACAACTTCAGAGGGGGCACCACAGAGCCTGCAATTCATAATGCTTAATTTATAAAAATAAATGACAAATGTAAATAGATTGGGTTTAATAAAAACCAATTAGCATGGGTTTCTTGTAAATATTATCAGGAACATGGGGCTCGTTTTACCAGTACTTTTACTTGGTAACAGCTCCAATATTATCTGTTCATCCAGGGCTAAGTTTAATATGGAGATAGTTCTGGTCCCGTACTTCGAAGCGATGAAATAGCTTTGGATTAATACGAGAGAGGCAGCATCAATGCTTACCTGATTGTAAAAATCTTATGTTACCGACTTGCGATTTTTTGTTTATTGCAATGCGGTTATAAAACTTTATAAAAATAAGGCTTGTTGGTAGTGATAGTAAAAAAATAACTCCATACTGTTAATACATTTACTGAAAACCCCAAAAAGTGCTTAAGTTGGTTCCTGGCAGTAAATAAGCTATGTATCAGGCCGCAAATAAAATAAACCGGGATAGTGATTGTATACATAATTAACATAAACAAAAACCAACCCCATCCGAATTCTTTACGAATGCGGACCATACTGGAGAGGATGAGCTGTTTCCCTTTTTTGTCGTAGAGTGCATAGTAACTATTATTATTTCCGCCGAAAGCTTCTGTAGCCAGTGCGCCTACTAAGTGTGTAATTTTATAATTACCATATACACATAGCTGCCCATACTTGCGGAGCCTGCTGCAGAACTCTGCTTCTTCAGAATAGAGAAAAAAATCTTCATCAAAACCATTGGTAGCATCAATGGCAGATTTCTTGATCATCAGGAAGGCGCCATTGATCCAGTCTACGATCACTTCCCGTGCAGGATTGCTGCTGTGTGGCTTTTTGACGCCCATAAGCGTGCCGGCAAATTTTACCATATTGCCAACATAAGGTAAGGGGAGTAAAGAATTCAGTCCTCCCTTCATCGCATAGTTCCCCGAGATCTGGAAACTGCCATCTTCATGTTGTAGTTGTATGCCACAGGCTACATAAGCAGATTGTATAAATTCCTGGTAGCACAGTTCAATGGAATGGTCGAATGCGATGCAATCCGGGTTTAACAAAAGCGCTGCATCTCCTTTCATAATTGAAAAGGCTTTATTGTTAGCCCGGCCAAAACCACTATTATAACCCATGTTTACCCATGTTACAGGTTTTTCTAAGGTCTTAAGTAGCTGCCGGGTTATTTCATCTGCGGCGTTATCAATAACAATGATTTCATAAGGTATATGCGTGGTATATTTTATAACACTATCCAGGCATGTTTTTAACACCTCTTTCCCGTAATAATTGACAATGATGATAGAGAGCATGTTATTTTCTAAGGATTCTTTTTTTGATGAGCAGGAATAAGTCATTTATTTCTTTTGAGATATTAAAATAAATGACAGGGACGGCATAGAGTATAATAAATACAAGACCTTTTAAAAAAATATCGGCAAAAGGATTTTCAAGGTTGGGCAGGCACACGGTAATGATCGTAGCTAAAGTGCCAATCAGCATTACTAATGGAGTTTTACTGGTATAAGGCTGAATTTTAAAATATTTATAAATTGCAGCTGTGCGCAGCAGGCAGAACATTAACAACATGATTGCCTGGCCAAAAGCGGCACCCAGTAAAGGGTTCCACTTAATGAAAATAATATTGGTGGGAATAGAAATCACAACTATAAATGTAGCAATAAAAAAATCTGTTTTCCAATATTTGGATAAGGTCAGCAGCGTGTCATTCATGCCCATAGACAGCTCTATAAGTTTGGCAGTCCCTACGATCAGGAAGATATTTATGGCAGGATGAAAATCTTTACCCTTGCTGAAATAAATAATGTTTTCCATATTCGGAAAAATTAGACCAAACAGGGCAAATCCCACAATCAGTAAACTAAGGGAAGCTCCTTTCTGCATACGGGCCACTTTGTCAATATCATTGTGGAGGAATGCTTCAGAATAGGTGGCGCTGCCTATGCCCCGCATACCGCGTAGGGGTATATCCAGCATAGTAACCATAAATATGGCAATCGTATATACTCCTACATCACTCAGGCCCTTATCACTAATGCCTGCAATTAATATTCCGTTCAGGGCAAAGGGTAAAACGGAAATCATTACGCCTGAAAAATGAAAAAGAGAAAAGCTGATTATTTTACGATAGATTTTTTTTGTAAGCGAGCTGATGCGAAAATTCAGCTTTATGCCATCTTTATAGGTGATTAGGATCACCATTGCAATTACAGAAGGCACATACATAAATGAGAAGATCAGGAAAAAAGTATCAATATCAATTATGTGAAAAATGTATAACAGGATGGCAATGGTCTGTACAAGCCTAAAGCCAATATCCTTGATCAGGTTCCCGGCAGCAGTACGCTTGAGCATATAGCTGAAGCCTTCCATCTGCAACATCATAAGTAAGGAAATAGTTAAGGGGATACTTAATAAGAAGTAATGTGCAAAAAGTGGTGACTTTTCTGAAAACTTTAAAACAATCAGGTCTTTAAATAAAAGGAAGCCTGCCGTAATAAAGATACAGCCGATAACGCCTACAGACAATACGAGAAAAGGCAGGTCGTTTTTTTCCCGTCCCAGGCGTGCTTGGTATAATGGGAAGAACTTTAGTAGCGCATTGTTCGTACCGAAAGTTGCCATCATGGAAAACAATACAGACACGTCTCTGAAAATACCAGTAAGACCATATTGATCCAGGTCAAGGTATTTCGTATACAACAGCAGTGTATTTGCCGCACCTATCGCAAATCCTATAAAGATATATATGGAAGAATAAATACTCTGCTTCCTTACTACACCCATTTGCCTGTGATTTGAAGATTAAGGTTTAAAAAAACGGTAAATGTACCATAAAATAGGGCATGGCGTATCACTGTTTGACTTTCTTCAGCTTTTTAATAATCGACTCCCGCTCATGCTCTGTGGCGATTTCCTTTTTGAGTGCTAACTGGTACATCTCCTCAGCTTTGGCCTTGTTGCCCTGGTTACTATAGTAATCGCCCAGGATCCGGTAAGTATCGTAATATACCGGGTTGGAGAACATAAAGCTGTCTGTATTGAAAGTAAATGTATGATCATAGTCATACATGAAGTTGTTTTTTACAAAGCGGAAGTATTGATACCCCTTATAAGCCGCGCTGTTCAAAAAGGTGTCTGCCGGAATATTCAATTCATTATGGGCAATACTGCCCTTAACCGGGAGAGCATGTTCCGCAAATACTTTCTTCAGATCGTAACAGATATAAGCCCCCAGCTGCCATGGACTGCTGCTGACCCAAAAACGGAGGCTATCCGGCTGCATGATAATAGAGTGGTGAGCAATGAGCTGGTTAATGGCCTTTTCATTGCCAAGACCGATATCGCTGTAATTAAGTCCGTGCTGGTCTCTTAAAATAGTTGCCGCTTCCAGGGGATCTAAAGGCATATGTTCCTGGAGAAGCTGTTCCAGGTGCTTCTGCCGGTAGACGGAGGCGCTTTTTTCCTTAGCTTCCATGTTCCTGGCCAGGGCGCCCAGTTCTATACCCTGGAAATGGTTCGTACTGGTGATCACATTGTCAGAAGGATATACAATATCCATTTTATTCGGCGTCTTTTCAATCAGGATGGCTTTTTTATCCAGCGCCGATCCTACCAGGAAGCTTTCACTGACAAACATTTTCCGCGATTGCGCTATCTTGATCGCTTCATTAATATTCTGGGCATATTGTAAAATTTCCCGGGCTACAAGAGATACCGGGGTCGCAGCGCCCCAGGGTATTTCAGAGGGGGCCGCATTTATAGTAACGGTCAGTCCTTTATCATTCATACCGGATACCACGCCCGTAAATCCGCCCCAGGTAATATAAGCGAAATTATACCCGGTGCTCGGGGCTACAAATTCAACAATTTTATTGGCGGCAAAGCCGTCCCCGACCCAAAAATCGAAATTCCGGCCCAGGATCAGGCTGCCATCGGCACTATGCTCTCCCCAAACGCCAAATGAGGTACAGCCAACCAGCATCATATTTTGCAAGGCATGGCCTACATCATGTGCCGCATGATAGTTTAGTATCCTGGAATAATTCGTCCCTACCCATTGAAAGCTGTCTGTCGAAGCCGACTTCGAGATTCCATAGATTTCTTCTTTATACTCTTCTTTTACATGATCCGAAAGGTCCCGGTTGACGAAACCAATGACATACTTCAGGAATTTCAGGTATTTCGAAGACGGTATCATGGTCCTGATCTGGTCGGTGAACGCGATTTCCTGCGACTGGATCAGGAATTGGCTCAATTTGCCCGCTTTACGACCTCTTTCATACGGTTCCCCGCTAATGTACATTTCATAAAGCCCATATTCATTCTTACTGATCCAGTTATCCCCCAGGGTATAAATGGAATCTGTAATCGTTACCGCGCCCGGCTCTCTCTGGGATTCGTTATTGATCTCAGGAGGTGTCGCATCAGAAATATTGTATATATATATCGTCAGGGCTGTCAACAGGACGATGATTACCGCGACTATAATTAAAAACCACTTAAGTATTTTCTTCAACAGGTTCATGCTTCCTTGCTTCAGCTTATATAGAGGAGCTCAAAGGTACGCTAAACTGGATAAATATAAAGGTAATCAATAGTTAATGAATATAGAGATTGTTGTAATATGGGCTGACAATATTTGAGTTTGAGTTTGACAGTGTGACAGTTTTGATGGTTTAATGCTGTCAATCCATCAAAAAATTAAATCGGGAATATTTTTTGATAAGTAAAATGAAAAAACAAACTATAATTTATGATACAGGAAAAAGGTACCATTTCTATTCACACGGAGAATATTTTCCCTATTATTAAAAAATTTTTATATTCCGATAATGAGATCTTTTTGCGTGAGCTGGTTTCCAATGCCGTAGATGCAGTTCAGAAATTAAAGCGTTTATCTTCCTTAGGTGAGGTGAAAGGTGAGATTGGCACCCCGGATGTGCAGGTGAGCGTAAATAAAGAGGCAAAGACCATTACCATTTCGGATTCCGGTATCGGTATGACCGCCGAAGAGATCAAAAAATACATTAACCAGGTAGCTTTTTCCGGTGCTGCTGAGTTTGTAGAAAAATTCAAAGACGCTAAAGACGCCAATGAGATCATCGGTAAATTCGGTTTAGGCTTCTATTCGGCCTTTATGGTGGCCGATAAGGTGGTGATCGATACGCTCTCTTACCAGGAAGGTGTGGCACCTGCCCGTTGGGAATGCGATGGCAGCACCAGTTTCGAGATCTCTGAGGGTACCCGTACCGAAAGAGGTACTACCATCACTTTATATATTAATGAAGAGTCTGAAGAATTCCTGGAAGAAGCCCGTATAGAAACGATATTGCGCAAATATTGCCAGTTCCTGCCTGTTCCCATCCTGTTTGGCATGAAAACAGAGCATGTCCAGGATGGCGAAGATGAAGAAGGTAAGCCAAAATACAAGGAAGTTGAAGTGCCTAACCTGATCAATAATACTAAGCCAATCTGGACAAAGGCGCCTACAGAACTGAAAGACGAGGATTACCTCAATTTCTATAAAGAACTATACCCGTACTCTGAAGATCCTTTATTCTGGATCCACCTGAATGTGGACTATCCGTTTAGTCTTACCGGCGTATTGTACTTCCCTAAAGTGAAAAACGAGCTGGAATTACAGCGTAATAAGATCAAATTGTTCAGCCGCCAGGTGTTTATTACCGATGAAGTAAAAGATATCGTTCCGGAATTCCTGATGTTACTGCATGGGGTGATCGACAGCCCGGATATACCTTTGAATGTTTCGCGCAGTTTCCTGCAGGCGGATGGTAATGTGAAAAAGATCAACAGCTATATCACGAAAAAAGTAGCGGAAAAGCTGGGCGAGATGTTCAAAAACGACCGTAAATCTTATGAAGAAAAATGGAAAGATATCGGCTTGTTTGTGAAATACGGGATGATCTCTGAAGATAAGTTTTACGATAAAGCCAAAGATTTTGCCTTATTGGAAAATGTAAGCAAGCAATACTTCACGTTGCCGGAATACGCGGCAAAAGTGAGCCCTTTGCAAACCGATAAAAATAGTGAAGTGATCTATTTATACAGTGATAACCCGGGGGTGCAGAACAGCTATATCCAGAATGCGGCAAAGCAGGATTATGATGTGTTGGAGATGAACGGGCCACTGGATACGCACTTTATTTCTTTACTGGAGAGTAAACTGGAAAAGACAAAATTAAAGCGTGTAGATGCCGATGTGATGAGCAAGCTGATAGAGAAAGATCATCAATACGAAAGCGTGTTGTCCGAAGATCAGCAAAATGCGGTAAAAGCCTTGTTTGAAAAAACGATCAGCAATAGTACGATGAATGTCGAGGTGACCGCTATGAACCCGGATGAATTGCCGGTGACCATAACGATGGACGAATTCATGCGCCGGATGAAAGATA
This sequence comes from Taibaiella sp., assembly GCA_016786705.1. Classification (GTDB taxonomy): domain Bacteria; phylum Bacteroidota; class Bacteroidia; order Chitinophagales; family Chitinophagaceae; genus Edaphocola. Next base: position 8,321 of record JAEUVV010000006.1, on the reverse strand, counting down.
TGTCGAAAATGGGTGGTGGTATGATGAATTTTTATGGCAGCTTACCGGATAACTATAAGGTATCGGTGAACAGTAATAATAAACTGATCCAGAAGATTGCCGCTACCGAGGATGAGGAGGCTAAGGAGCAATTAAGCCGCCAGGCTTTTGATCTGGCGTTGCTATCCCAGGGTATGCTGAAAGGCGAAGCGCTTACGGCCTTCGTGGAGAGAAGTGTGAGTATGATGTAGCTATTTGAAAAGAATAAAAAAGCATCCCTTTAACCAAAAGTTTAAAGGGATGCTTTTTTATACCTAGATTTTACTTTCCGAGCATTATTTCGGCTTCCCATTCTATATGGGAATCAATTAGGTGATCTATATATTGCCAGTATTCCTTTATTTGACCTTGAAGTTCATCGTAAAGAGATAAGATTTTGCCTATGTTTCTTTCGAATTTCATTTGAACTGAATCTAATAAAGGAGCTAGATGGCTTACCATGTGGCTCACATCGATGCCTTTGTGCAGCTTTGAGTAAAATTTACAGCCATGCAAAATACCAAACACGAAGCCGCCAAAGTAGCGGTGCGTACCTTGAAGGTCTATCAAAAAGTCATCCTCAGGCATTCCCGCTTTTATCGCCGCAGCTATAGTGTTCCGTTTCCCGAGATCAGGCTAGTGGGTAAGTGGCTGGCCGACTGCGGTTTTGAGCCGGGGCAGCACATCCAGATAAGACAAGAGCCCGACAAACTGCCTGTTTGATGCTCGCCTTAAAAATGACATTCAGCTTTTGCTGGTGTTATCACGAGCAAGGTGCATTTTGTAGGGTAAAAAACGGTCATTGGCCAGTTGGTAAATACAGATCTTGGCAAAAGTGTTTTTTATGCCACTTTTTGCTTGTCCAAAAAGTGGAGCAAAAAGGACCCCGGAAATCAATCGCCAGCATGATTCCCGGATTTAGTCCACTACTCAGCATATCTGCAAAGCCCATCAACATTATTGCAGAAATCGCCACATTGCCGATAATATAGTTGCTTAGGACCGGCCTTGGGGAAAAATGGCGTTTAGAAAATGGTGTTGGGAACCGTCCTGCGCTATGCGGAGGGTAAATTCGCCACTGTCTGAGCCTTGCCAACTGCCTGATTAATGACTTAAATTCCAGGCGAGTTTGGCTAATTTCAGGTTCTCTGCAGCATTTTTAGCATATTTTTACAGAGCCTTGATTTTTTGGTTCTTTTGTATCAAGACAAAAGAACGTATATGAAGAAAGTGTGTAGGATTTAGCAACCTTACCTACTTTCTTATCGGTCTGTTTGAAAATCCCCCCTAAAAGAGAAAGGGTACAAGGCAAGTATTCCTGTTTGTATAAAATCAAATTGGCTGTTCCTCCGGGAACAGCCAATTGAGTAATCTGTATGAGATCTTTATTTTTTAATCACTGTTTTTGTGCTTATTTTCTTCCCGTTTAGCCGGGTTTGAAGCAGGTAAGTTCCAGGGACAACATTCTCCAAACCGCTCATTTGTACCGTAGTATTGAATTGTTCGGCCTTGATTTCTTTGGACATAATTCTTCTGCCCATCAGGTCCAGTAGCTGGATATTTACGGTTCCGCCGCTTTTAAAGTTAAGCGGTACCTGGATCACATCTTTAAATGGATTCGGGTAAACACTATTCATCGCTGCGTTTTCAGTAGCTTTTTCTTCTTCGGGCAAACCTCTGAAAACAGGGTTCGTCCACTCGTGGAACGCATGATGCAATTCATATTCTCCCGAACTGGTATTGAGGGTACTGTATGCGACATAAAAATAATCAACGATTATTTCAAAGTCACTTTTACTCACCGCTATAGCGCCATACTCTTCCGGTTCGCTGGTTGTGCCATTAGGCAATCCCATGTAGTCCGGGTTGTTTTTAAGCGTGGGCCCGGTAAGCGGGTGCGCATCCATTTGTAGCCCTATATAAGCATGCCTGTCGATGTAGTTCGTAGTATACCAGCACACCGTAATGTCGTCGGTATAGTAGCCGATACCGTAATGTATGCTCGGGGAGAATGCTTTGTAAGCGCCAAAAGTCGGCACATTGCCCAGAACGCCGGAGTTTATGGATGTAGTATTGACAACGGCAGGGCCATTGTAATCGATATACCTCACTTTTACCTCGGAGTTATTGGTATAGGTATAAGCCCAGTTATTGCCGGCGGAGATATAGCCCGCATCCATAAGATCGGGACAATCCAGTATGATCTTAGAAGTCAGCGTCATCCCAGTATTGTTGACATCCTGGACGGTAGGGTAGATGATTCCCGCAGGGCCGGTTAAGGAAGACATGGGAATGGCCAGTTTTGTAATGTCTCCGAAGCCATTATGATAGACAAAATTAGCCTCATTGCTGCCAAAGGCAATATCCGGCTCCATTTGTCCGCTGGCGCCGTCCAGGGTTTTGATGCCATTCCAGGTGCCGCCAACCCCGAGTATGGTCTGTATCTCGTTCATATCCGAATGATGCCAGACAATGCCCACAGCATATTTATAGAAGGCATCTATACTGATCCTGCCATACTCCTTGGAGTCGGACAGCTGTATAGTAGAATTGTAAACCACCGGGTGGCTTGTGGAGCTGGTGATGTCATAAATGTCGAGGAAGTGTCCTGCGTCCATTTTATGATAAGCCACCAGTAACTGCGTCTCATTGGTGACCTCGTTAAGCATAGAGCTAACCACGATATCACTTACCTCTTTATAAATAAACGAACCCCTGGCAACAACATTTGTAGTGTGAGGTTTAATGAATTGCCAGACAAATTCACTGGCTCCTTTGGGATTACCCCAGCCGGTAAGGTACACATTGACCGGGCCAAAGGGAGATTCCACATGTTCATTGGAATAGGAAAAAATGTTGGTAGGCTTGCGGACTTCAGGGCTCCCGAAGATATGCTCATCGGCAATCGGGGTCGTAAAAGTCTGCGCCTGCAGGGAAGAAATGGAGCAACCGGATAGCAATAGGGCATAGGCTATCATTTTTGTTGGCTTAAGCATCATAAAGATATTTTTGTGGTTTAGAAAATGAACATATTAATTCCGTTAAGATTAGTTTCATTTCATACTTGCAAATAAAAAATACTAGATTACTATCAGAACCATAACTTGTTGTGTGCCAAATGTACTTGCCTTTGCGTTAAAATACAAGTACTTGTGTTTTTTTATGGTCATTATTTTGGATAATTGTATCTTTAATATTCAAATGGCGATCATGCGTAAAATCATTGTTTCTCTTTTCCTTACCATAACTACAGTTGCAGCCTTGCATGCACAAAGCTGGGTAAACGGTTCATTCGAATTTGAAGGGCAAAACCGTACTTTCAAAACCTATCATGCAGCTTCAGCACAACAGGATATGGCAGTCGTGATCATGTTGCACGGCCTGGGAGGTTCGATGAACGATGTGGATATGACCAGCTTTACCGAAATCGCGGATACCGCTAATTTATTATTAGTATCTCCGCAGGCCCTAAATTATACACATCCTTTAATAGGCAATATGGGGCCGGCCTGGAATTCAGGGATCAAGGTTGTAGGTACGCCGCTTGGAGATATAGAACTAAATCCGGGAATTAATGATGCCGGATTCCTGGCAGCGCTGACGGACAGTCTTAAAGCGCACTTTGCTATAGATGAAAACCGTATATTCATCTGCGGCTTTTCTAATGGCGGCTTTATGACCCAAAGAATGTTGTGTGAGCAGCCCGGCCTGTTCCGGGCAGCGGCTTCTCATTCCGGCACCAAAGCGCTTACCTTAACCCAATGCAGTGGTATGGCGATTCCTGTAGCTCATTTTCACGGGACTACAGATGAAGTGGTCGATATGAACGGTACTTTTTACATGATGGGTATGAGCGCTTCTGTTGGGCTCTCCGTAGATAGCCTGGTTAATTACTGGCGTATACAGAATAATGCTAATAGTGCGGGGGCAACGGTTATTCTGGGCAATCAGAATGCCAGCCATTATATGACGCATTATACATTTACAGGAGATAAAAGGGTGGAATATTTCAAGATCGAAAACGGGACGCATACCTGGTACAATTTTGCCGGTACCCAAAACGAGTTCGATCAGGCCCTGGAAACCTGGAATTTTTTCCTGCGTGCGGAGCCTAAAAGCGTTAATATTCCGGAAGATAAAAGAAATAATCTGCTAACTCTTTACCCTAATCCCGCAACAAATACCCTTTACCTCGATAATAAAGGCAGCGTGAAGTATACAAACCTTGTGGTAATGGATCTTTCCGGTAGGAAACTGCTCGAAAAAAACTATCATTCAGTGGTTGATATCGCTTCACTGGCCCCCGGTATATATATTTTACAGATCCGGGACCTTGCAGGTAAGCAAAGAGTCCTTAAGTTTGCGAAAAATTAGTTTCCATTATTTAGATAACTGAATGGCAGAGAAAAGAAATCTCGAGGTGTGCTTCTCACCCTCTTTATTGCATTTATACGACACAAAAGATAAAGTAGTCGTAATTATAGATATTTTCAGGGCGACCTCAACGATTACCGCGGCTTTGTCCAACGGGGCAGAAAAAGTAATTCCCGTGGCTTCCGTGGAAGAATGTATTGCTTTAGGAGAACAAAATGTCGGTAGCATCACGGCGGGAGAGCGCAATGGGCGCGTGGCCCCGGGGCTGCAATATGGTAATTCTCCCTTAGAGTACCCGGTAGATTTTATAAAAGACAAAACCCTAAACCTGACGACCACCAACGGTACACGCCTTTTGCACATGGTTAAAGATGCGGATACAATCATTATCGGCTCTTTCCTGAACCTTACAGCGGTCTGTGACTTCCTGGTCGGCCAGGACAAAGATGTTTTGCTGGGCTGCGCCTCCTGGAAAGACCGGCCGAATATGGAAGATAACTTATTTGCCGGTGCGGTAGTGAGTAAAGTAAAGGATCATTTCGAGATCACTTGCGATAGTGCACACATCGCTTTGTCTATGTATGAAAATGCCCTTACAAAAAGCAGCCTGCTGGAATATCTTAAAGTAGGCTCGCATTACCACAGGCTTGCCGGCTATGGATTGATCAAAGACCTGGAATACTGTACTTCGGTGGATCTTCATCCTGTAGTTCCGGTACTTAGAGACGGGGCATTGATCAATAATGAATAAGCGCTTTTAATTTTTATAACAATGAAGATTATTTCTTACAATGTAAATGGGCTGAGAAGTGCCATGAATAAAGGCCTGGTGGAATGGTTAGGCAGCGAAAACCCGGATGTGATCTGCTTCCAGGAAATTAAGGCCCATAAAGAAAATGTAGATTATAAACAGTTCGAAGAACTGGGATATGAAACCTATTGGTATCCTGCTCAAAAGAAAGGCTATAGCGGGGTCGCTATCTTTTCAAAAATTAAGCCGGACGAAGTGCGTTATGGCAATAATTATGAGCAGAGCAACTTAGAAGGCCGGGTTTTAAGCGCCGATTTCGGCAATACAACATTGATCTCGGCTTATTTTCCCAGCGGAACAAGCGGTGACGAGCGCCAGACCTATAAATACCAGTGGCTGGATGAATTTTTTGAATACATCAACGAGTTAAAAGCAGCCGGCCGCTCCGTCATTATTTGCGGAGACTATAATATATGTCATAAGCCGATAGATATCCACAACCCGGTAAGTAATAAAAACAGTTCCGGCTTCCTGCCTGAAGAAAGGGCCTGGATGGATAAATGGTTTGATAATAATCTGGTGGATACTTTCCGCCTATTCTACCCGGACCTGATCGATCAATATAGCTGGTGGAGCTACCGGGCAAATGCAAGGGCCAATAATAAAGGCTGGCGTATTGATTATATTAGTGTTACTGCAGATCTTAAAGATAAAGTCGCTGCGGCAGGTATTTTGCCGGACGCTAAGCATAGTGACCATTGCCCCGTAATGGCTGAGGTAAAGCTTTAATTTAAATGTATTTCTTTCATAAGCGTTGCATTCAACAGGATGCAACGCTTTTAGTTTTGCTTGTGTATTTGTCCGCACTTCGAATAAGGAAATCTTCCTCTAATGTTCAGAAGGGGCACGTTTAAAGCATTACAGCACCGTATTTTAAGGCCAATAATACTGTATGTCCTTTGAAAACGCTGTTTTGTCATAAGTCAGTGCTGCTTCCTGGACTGCTTTCATACTTTTGGCTAAATATTGTTTTTATGAGAAAGATTTTACTTTTTGTTGTTTGTTTTTGTATTTACGGCACAATGCGTGCGCAACTGCCTGCCAGCATTCAGGCCAGGCTTCAGGATACACTTAATGTGCTTCATGACCAGTATCATTTTAAGGGACTCTCTGTAGCTGTATCCTATAAGAATTTTGGAGTATGGGCAGCTGCAACAGGTGTATCAAACGGACAGGCAAGCCTGAGCCCCGATCAGCTTATTGGTATTGGGAGCAATACAAAGACATTCATTAGCACGCTGCTGCTGAAATTAAGTGAGCATAATCAGATTGATCTGAATGACACTATTGGTACATGGGTTTCCGGATTTCCTACTATTAATGGGGCTGTAACGATCAAACAATTACTCAATCATACCAGCGGTATTGCCGATTATCTTGAAAATCCAATCATCACAGATTCTTTAAATATGAATCCGCATAAGTTTTGGCAAAGAAATGAGCTCTTGCAGTTGACACCTGTGCCATATTTTAATCCCGGGGCAAGTATCGCATATAGCAATACCAATTACCTGCTTGCTGGTTATATTGCAGAACAAGTTACGGGAAGGCCCATACAGGAATTATTGCGTGACAGTATTTATGCCCCAGCAGGGCTGCTGCACACCTATTTTCCGCCTTTTGAACCTGTGACGGATCAGTATGCGGGTTTCTGGACAGATCTTAATGGCGATAATGTATTGGATAATGGCATTAACTGGAACCAGCCAGGCTCCGTACTTCCGGTTAATATTAATACGATTGCAAGAGATGCCGGGGCTATTGTAGCTACCGCAGGAGATGTAGTGTTGTTTTGGCGGGCATTGCTCGAAGGGAATATAATTGCTATGGAAACATTGAACACGAAAATGTTTCAGCCTTCCGGATTTGGCAATCAGAACTCAGATTACGGGATGGGGGTATTTATGGAAAAATATAGGGGGAACAGGACATTTAGCCATGGCGGAACCTGGATCGGGCAGATCAATTCTAATATGAATGACACATTGAATGATATTTATATTGCTGTATTAAGTAATCAAGATAGTCTGGATAATGATTATACGCAAAGGGTGGTAGAAGCATTGTATGATGTTCTATATAATGCGCAGGCTACATCAGTTAATGATTTGAGCAGCTCTGGGCAGATAACTCTTTTCCCTAACCCTGCATCCGGGAGTGTAACTATTAGCGGGCTAAAGAATAAAGAGGTTATACATATATATGATAGTATGGGTAAACAGTTAAAGCGCATCGAATGTACCGTGCCACAGATAATAGTTCCACTTCAGGAATTTGCTGATGGCACCTACTACTTCCGGATTGCAGCGGCAAATGGATTAATACACACCCACAAAGTAATTAAGCAATAGATTATTGCTATCAGATCAGTGGCATGCAGGAAGTCGCTTATAGCGACTTCCTTTGTTTCACTTATTTAGTTGTAGGTAGCTGAGTCGCGTTGATTAAGATTGCATAGCCTAATGTTTATTTGCCCATCAGTACCACCTTTTATGGGTAGAGTAGTGTAAAGTGGGCGCTTTTAAAAAATCATTTTCCCCTGTATTCCTTACTATTCTTGGCTTTCGAGTTATTATGGATAAAAATATTGGTAGAATTATAAAAAAAGATTTGGGAGAGTGGGAATAAAGCGCTTATCTTTGCACTCCGTTCGAGGGACGGGTAGTTCTTAAAAAAGTGGCTGAGATATAGACTGGTAGCGGGTTTTGGGGTTTTTAAATAGAGATTTCTTCTAAAAATAAAATCAAAAAACATTTGGTGAGTTGAGAAGGTTGTATTACCTTTGCACTCCGCTTCGAAAGAAGGGTAGCTCTTAGAGAAAGGTTGAATGTTTTTGTGATGATGGGAAGGTGATTGAATGAAAAAGGAACTAAAAAATAAGTCAAAATTTTTTTTGGTTATTAAAAATAAAGTTTCTACCTTTGCACTCCGCTTCGAAAGAAGGGTGGTTAACAAAAAGATAGCAAAAGGGAAATGGTCCGGTTCGAATCCGGGATGCTAACAAAGGGTAACGAAAGTGTTACTGAAAGATATTTGAAATAAGGAACAGCAGTAGGAATAGATGTAAATCTGTTTTGAAGGTAAGAAAAGCGTAAACAAAATTTAAACGATCCGAATA
>JAEUVV010000002.1 GCA_016786705.1 Taibaiella sp. | reverse complement strand
GGTACCGTTGACCGCGTTTACAGAGAATTTTTCGTCGATCCCCTTAAGGGCGCCTCCCCCTTTGGGGAGGGCCAGCGTGGGGGCCGCGCTTTTATAATAAGGGCTTTTATCTTCTTCCTTAGGAGGCTGGACGCTGTACTGTTCCAATGGATACTTAGCGCCACCACCCTCAGGCAACTTGGATTGGTTGTTCATAATAGATAAAGGATTTACTTAGTTAAGAAATGGGTATTTGGATTTAAGGTAGCTTAAGATGTATTTAATCTCTGATTCCGTTAGTATGCCGTCAAATACAAGGGTTTCATAAAACACATTTTCCCATGCGGGTATTGCACCTCCGAAACCGATTCTCATACCGGTGCTGATACCGCTATTGATTCCTACGGAATTTAAAGTATATGTCTCCAGTTTATTGCCTTTTCGGTCATAGCTGGATAAATAAGTAATGCCTTCTGTTAGAGATGTCGGTTTCTGTTCGAACGTATCTAATTGTAACATGTTCTCTTTAGCTGCCTGTATAGGCAAGTAGGCATAGCTCCAATGTCCATTGTTCATCACCATGTGGCCTCCACCAATACGAAGTTGAAATTTGACAGAATTATTGTCATTGTTAAAAAAGCCTTCCATTGAAGTACCAAATCCGCCATTAGCTACAGAGATGAGGGTAAATGAAGTGTTATTCTCTAAACCTCTCGTAGCGCCAAATGCAATGCGCTCTATCAACCCGCTCATCCCGTTAAAATAAACCTGCCGGATATTATCTACTGTTCTCAATTTAGGCAGTTCAGCGCCATTCCAGCCATCTAAATGCTGCAGGTGGCGGTTATGGCCACTTTTGTCATACAATACTTCTACGCCTTGGGTACTGGTAACGGTATTTTGCGCTTCATCAGCCGCCCACCAGGCAATTAGCTGGTCCAGGTTCAGGTTCAGGTCAAATTCTGGCTTGTCATTTGCAGCCGGTAGTGGTAATCCTTCTTCAACTATATAATCCAATACAAAAATCATATCTTCAAATAATTGAGTGGCATTGACAGATTCATTGCTGGCGTCTTTCAGACCAACCTGCACAATTTTGGTATTTTGCTGGAATACAATTGGCTGCGTGCCTAACAGGATCTCGTCGAGTGGAACTATTTTCCCCGCTGCTTCATCGCTGCTTACCGGTATTGATTTCGTTACGTAATTGCCATTAACCGTATAGGTGATACTCAGGGTATAATTACCGTTGAGTTTTGATTTCAGCAATACCGCGGGCTTGATCGCTTTAACTGTCACTTTTTTACCTTTGGTAAAGAAGGGGAACTGCTCCTGGTTAAAGGAAAGCGCCAGTCGGGTACTTTCATTATCCGCAAACTTTTTGCCGTAGTCGAACCAATCGGCACTATGCTCATGCTTTGCACTGGTGTAAAACTGTAAGACATGTGCCTTAAAGCTTTCCGGAGACGTTGTTGTCAGTGTTGTAAACAAGTCAGCAACACTTTTGCTGGCCACAGCTCCCAAGGAATCATCATATCTTGCGGTATACTTTATATGGAAGATGATATCATTGATGCTGTTGAGATCAAACTGGCGGATCTTACCCGGGAAGGTAATGACCCACTCGGAGATGGCGCCGTTGCCTTCAAACGGGAGGTAGCGTTCATCCCTGAAGTTGAGTTCGAACACACCGCTGTCATTTTGTGCGGAACTGGTTGCGATCAGATCTTTTTGGTTCAGATTGGTAAAGTTAGTTGCATCGTCATAAGGAATCGTTTTTTGTCCTACACTCACAATATTGCCTTCGTTACGGTACTGGCTGGATTTAAGTTGCAGCTGGCAGTTCACGGTAGTGTAAGGCCCGGTAATACTAGGAATAGAGATGCTGACCGATTTAATGCGGCGCATATAGTGTCCCGGGTAATCCATGTCGAACAATACCTCCGGTATAGCAATAGCTGCAGTACCTGTTTCTTTGATCGCTAAGAGTGCCTGCGGCTGGAACATTGCCAGTGAGATATTCTTGGTTAATTCCAGCTCGCGCTTATTGGATTCCATATAAGCTTTTTCCAGCCTGCGTACATCTAACTGTAAGTTTTCACCGCTTAGTAAACCTCGTTTCAGGCTGTCCCAATAGCCTTGTTTAATAATGCCGGCCGGCGTTATTTTGCCGAGTTCATATTCATAACATTGCTCTGCCTGGCGTGCCATAGTGAAAGCCATCTGGTAGCTTTGGAAGTAAGTGGTGGCCAATTGGCTGATCATCCAGTTATACAACTCCGCGTTGCTGAATTTGCCACGCATATAGGTATCCATTTCCCTGTTTTGCTCGGTTTGCAATTCATGGTTCCGTAATTCCTGTTTGGTAATATCCAGTCTTACCTGGGCGGCAAAGATCTGCTGCTCTAATTGCTCCAGTTCTTTGGCCGCACTGGCCTTCTGGAACTGCCAGTCATCCATACGACGTTCATATCCGCCTTTGGTGGCTGCCATAGAGCCTTTAGCGCTATCAATAGTAGATTTTATGCTTACGGCTGTACCGGCAGCATTAAGAATATTTGCCAATTGAAGTCCTCCAAACTCTGCTCCTGGAGGTAGCGTTGAAATTTGTGGAATGGCTGAAACAACCCCGGCAACAGTCGACAAAACACCCTGTACCACTTGGAAGTCCATCGCTGATTGCATTTTGTCCAGGTGCTTCTGTTCATTGGCATTGGTGAATTTGCGGGAGGCATAATAGTCAAAGCGTTGCTTGGTATTCGCCTGGCTGATCCTTAAACCTTCCAGGTTTTTAGTTGCTTCTTCTACCTGCTGTTCTTTTACAGATCTTACTTTGGTCAGCATTTCGTACTCCTGGGTAGATCTTAACAAGGCAATGGCTTCAGCGTCTTTTTTCTCCAGGGCGCTGAGCATAGCTCCGCCCAGGGCTTTAACATCGCCTAAGAGTTCATTAGTTTTCTGAACCATATAACTGAAGCGGTGCAAAGGACGTTTAGCGCCGTACAACTGGCTCAGGAATGACTCTGTACTAATACCCATAGCTCTGGCGCGTACCAGTAAGGCCGGATCGATCGGGGATTCATAAAGAGATAGCTGGCGGGTTAAGCCTTCTATATTTTTACAATTCCTGATCTTAAACAAGCGGTCTGCGATCAGGTCCCAGTATTTGATCAGCTTATCATTATTAGGCAGGCAGAAATAGAAGGTTTGTAAAGGAATATTCCCATCTTCTTTTCTTGGCGGCATGGTCGCCAGGTTAGTGCCACTATAAACAGAAGTGCCTGCGGCCGCATTAGGCGCATAGAAGGACTCAATAGCTACCATCGCATTGGATAGCGCGTCTAATTGGGTTATATAAGCACTGTTAGCTTGCTGTGTCGCATTGGTATGGTTAAACAGGTAAGGCATGAAATTGTAGAATGCCAGGTCGCTGCGTTTAACGCGCTGCGGGATCTGTTGCGGACGATCGCCAAGGATATTAGCCGCTAAGATATAGAGCTGCGTAGCTTCGTTGATGGACTCCATGGTATCTTGCCGGAACAAGTTGTCCGCCCAGGCAATCAGGTTATCCAGGTATTTCATCACCACATTTTTCATATAGGCTAGTACACGCATACGGGCAATACGATGCGGGTTAAACGGATCTTTCTCCCAGGCTTTCACCTGGTCTACAGCTGCACTATTATTGTGGATGGCCTGCAATAATTGGGGTAAGGTTTGTATCGTACCTCCCGCTTCGTCGAAGAAAGGTTTGAATTTCCAGAAGCGTTGTTTGCCATTACCTGAACTGCTGGTAGGGTCAAAAATGTAATGGAACCATTTCTGGGCCGCTGCAAATTGCTGGTTCTGGGTCAATCCCTGTGCGATCATCATAGGCGCATGGAAAAACACCTCCCAGTTGTACATGCTGTATGGATCGCTGAATGCAAACTGCATATTGCTTACCGGGTATCTGGTATCCACCCGTCCCGAAGGATTGTAGGTAGTACGGAATTTGATCGTATCAGCCTGCGACTGGTTGGCCAGGCTTAATAACCCGGGCACACCACTTTGATTTAAAGAAGCGATAAGGCCTGGTACCTGCGCATGGTAGAAGGTGTTAAACCTGAACCTGTTCATGGCCGGCAATGCTTCCGTATGCACATAGTCACCATCTTTACGCTCCGGTGGTGTTGACATAAGCTGTATATTATTGTTATTAGTGCTAAGGGTAAATACAGCATCCTTACTCTTTGCATTACGGGTATACAGCACATCCCTGCTCGTAATCTCGTCGAACTTGATACTTTTAACGATGCTTAAAGCTGTATCCGCGTCCTCAACCAGGAAGGTATGTACTTCGTCCTCAAAGAAGAAAGTGTTCTTTAATGGATTACAGTAAGGACCATCTTTTATGGTAGGTGCAGAAGCCGTCAGTCGATACGCGGTAGGCGTGCTGCCCAATACGGTTTCAGGTCTGCTGGCTTTATGCATCATGTTTTTAGTGTGGTAATAATTATTGGCAAACACGTAATAGCCGTCCTGGTGGGTATCCATGAAATAGTTCACGTTTAAGCCGGAGCTTATTAGTTTAGGATCCTGGATGAATTTCATTTTATTGATCCGTGTTCCTGTCGGTGCTATTACGCGGCAACCGCGGTCATTGTTCCAAAGTACATAAGGGTCCCTGCTGTTATCTCCTTTCCATAAGAAAGTATGGGCGCCAAAACCTGTTTCGACTAAACCTCCAGCAATAACCAGGTTAAAGGCAATGCCGTTGACTTCGTTTGCAGGCTGCCCTTCAAAAGGCGTATACAGGTAGATCCTGTTTTTGAAGAACTCGTCCATCTTGACCGTATTGCTTTGGGTCAAAAGCTTGATGGCGTCAATGGCTTCAGGTTCGCTGTAGGATTTTTTATTGAGTACATTGATCTGGAATTTATTCAGGTCCAACTCCATGATATCTTTACATACTTCCTGGCTCTGCCATTTACCGTTTTGCAGCTGTGTCCAGTTCAGGGTTACTTTCCATATAGTTAATTGTTCTTCACCGGCATCTCCAAATAAAGCACCGTTATTAGAGCTGATCAAAGTATCTGTCCAATATTGATTATTAAATCTGGCTGCCTTTGCCTGATCGGAATTATCTCGCATGCTTGGCTTGCCATTACCAACGGTTGCTCCGGGACGATAGGCAGATGAACTTTGATCCTCGGTTGCCCCTCCTGGACCTTTTGTTTTCTGGAAAGTTAACCAGAACAGGTACAGTTTATTGTTCCACATTACCGGGCTCACCTGGTCGCTCTTGATATCGACATCAATTTTCTGCCAGTCGGACCATTCATTGTCTTCCCGGTTACGGTAGTAGTAACGTTGCGGACTGCTGTCGGTCCTTGCGAATACGTGCAGGATGTTACGGCCATAAGCGGTTTGCTGGTAGGCCGAAACGGGCTCCAGGCGGGAGACTTCATTCAGTCCCTCCAGGTAAATACGGAAACCGTCTTCTACTCTTGCATCCGTAATTTCGTCTTGCAATAAGTGCGCTTCCAGTTCTCTGAAGAACTTTGTCTTTTTATCCCGTAATTCAGGTTCGATCCAGTTCTCCGGGTACAGGAATACTTTGCGGTTCGCTTCCCAGATCCGGTACCATTTACGCCACTCCTGCCATTGGGTAATGGCCTCCTGGCTCAGGTTAATGGTCGTGCTGCCATCAGGGCTTTTTTCCAGCTTCAGGATAGCCCGGCCCATGAACAGTTGCGCGGAGCTGATCGCCATTTTCAAACGCGAGGTTTTCATACAGGACTCCATTTCCACATCGATCAGTAAATGCTCGAAGAGGTTATTGGCTGTTTTTAGAACAGCAGCGGTACTGCCCACAATCCCGGGATTAGCTAATATGTAATCCACCATAGCATCTCTTTGTGCGGTACGCAATTTGTTTTGGATCGGTTTAACGACTTTTAACCATTGCTCCGGGCTGTATTTTGATTTGGTCGCTTTACGGATCATTCTTGCCTGCTGTAAGCTTGCTTCGGGACGGATAGCTGCGTAAAGATCATTTACCTGCATGCCCAGCGAACGGCTGTGGCGGATAATGTCATAAGCCTGTAGTAATAAGTCCATGTTACCGTTATGCGGTGTGGCCCCGGCAGTATCATTAAAGTAACCTTCCAGGATCCCCGTAATATTCTGGGTGGATTGCGGGAAAGCTATGCTACCCAGGATCATTTCCATTGATTCGGTATCTAAACCGGTATGATCGACAATAAGCTTTGTCCAGACCACCAAATCGGTCGCTTCTATCATTTTTTGTAATACTTCAGTGCTTAAATTGAAGAAGTCACGAACTTTTATCCATTTTAAATAAGCGGTGAAGCCAGTAGCAAAAAGACTGTCCAGGTTGCTGAAATCATAAGCGCTAAACAGGTTTGCCGGCAGGAACCCTGTGTCTTTATTATGGAAAAAAGAGATCAGCTCATCATCTAATTTAAGCTTGTCGCTCATCATAGTGATCTTGGATAATAACCGGTATATTTTATAGACTTCATCTGCTGTGATTCCATTGGCCAATATCACTGTGGGTTTGAGATCTGCCGTACCTTGTACAAACTCATTTGTGCTCAATACGTCATCTAACAGGTTTATGCCGCCGGACAATTCAAGAAATGGTTGGATAAAGCTTTCTGCCGGCTCCCCTAAAGGATCTGTAAATACAGTTTTAGGTAAATTAAAGGTATCGGTAAACAGGTGATCGGCTTCCTGTTTTAGGCGGTTTTTCAATGCCACATTTACCGGATCCTCGATGTCGGTATCCTTTGCAATGGCCTTAAGCGTTTTTCTTAGGTTACCCAGGAATTGCTCGATCGTGTTGTTCGTAGGGGTAAAGTTGCCTGCTGTATCTTTACCGGTCAATAAATAGGCTCTTTCTTCCCAGGAGAAGACTTCCTGGTCTGCCCATTCGAATGCTTTTACCATATCCAGGAGCTCCGGGATATTCAATGGGGTTATAAATGGAAGCGTATGATTGATCAGTCTTAAGCGCTCAACACAGTTGGCAAATGAGTTATTGCCAAAGAAT
The DNA here is from genome assembly GCA_016786705.1 of Taibaiella sp. GTDB lineage: Bacteria > Bacteroidota > Bacteroidia > Chitinophagales > Chitinophagaceae > Edaphocola. The sequence continues at coordinate 246,649 of JAEUVV010000002.1, read as the reverse complement.
GCAGCATAGGTTTGGTTACGTATAATGTGGCTTAACATCGCCAGGTCGGTAGCTTGCGACAGGTCATTGTTAAGGATTTCGGCGATCTGTTTTACATCAATTTGTAACACCGCGCTGATCGTACCCGCGTTCTCTTGTACCGTTCCACTGATTTGGGCCGGGTTTTCAAAATTAGGGTCCAAGGGGTTGAGCAGGCTTTTATTCCTAAAGAAGCTGTCGTATACGGATGGCGCTAATACCTGCTCTTTCTCAAAATCGATATAAGCGTAAGTGTCCACGTCGCTCCATAAGGTACAGATATGTTCCGGTACCTTACCGAAAATATCGCTCACTTCTTTAACCCCTGCAATGGTAGTAAATACGGTCTTGTTCAGCCGGTCTACATAGGCATTCATATCTTTAACATAAAGGTTGTTCAGGCCAATTGATCGCAATACGATATCCAGTTGATAGATGCTCCATTTAGTCGCCTTGTACAAACGGGCAAAGCGGTGCAGGTGTTTAAAGAATACAGCCTTTAGTTCTGCGGCCTGCTCGCCATTAGCGGGTCTGCATTCCAGTTTTAATTCCTCCAGGGCGCAAGTGTCGGCCGGGAAACCGGCTTTTGCCGTGATCGCAAATCTCCTGTTGCTGGTGCCTGCCACTAGCGGGTTCAGGTAATCGGTCACCATAATTTGCAGGAACTCTGTATATTCTAATGAAGTCTTTTTGAGGAGGGATTCCAGGTCTTCATTTAAGTTGCCAAAACCTGTTTGGTCTGTACCGTAAAATGCCCAATCATCATGTGTCGTACTGCCAGAGATGATATCGGCCGCGGAAACGTCAATATTAAGATAGGCTGCAGCTCTTGTATAGGTATTTATACCTTCATTGCTATTGCTTACATTAAAAGTAGCCGGTCTGAAGCTATTCATTAAGCCCACCTTTGATAAGCCGGTATGTGCCAGGAAAGCATCCGATTCCACTTTGGCCATATTGAATGGTAAAGTATTCGGATAAATGGCTTTACTCAGCTTTTGGTCATAAACCAGGGTATAGCCTTCATAATCGGTATAAACTCCCGCATCTTTATAGGCATGCTCGGGGTTGGCATCCAGCTCTGCTTCGGTACCCCTGGTCTGGAAGGACCCGGGAATGTAGATATTCTGGAATCCCGGCTCATTCATTGACTTGTAATAGTTCAGGATCTGTAATTCCAGCGTTTCATTTACCAGGTCAATGTAAGGCAATACCGTGTTGGCATTCTTACAGCTCAGGTCAATGTACTTCAGGTCGGGACGGCGTTTGTCTAATGTTTTTAAAGCACTGCTGTTGCCAACCTTCGTACGGATAAAGTTCATTACATCCGTAAAATAGGCAGATGGGCTGTACATAGAAGAACATTCCGTACAGGCACAGAAATCCTGGCTGCCAAACAATGTTTCCAGGTCAGGGTAAGCAAAAGTGCTGTTAGGGTTGCCCTGAGATTGCCATACCGTACTGGATACGGCTTCTTTAGTAAGGTTGCTGATCGCAAAGTTGGAAGGATTGAGCTGAGTATAAGCGCTCTTAATAAACATGTCTATCTGGGTAGCCACCTGGTAGGCATGTTTCAGCTTTGTGCTTGCCTCAAGCGATACCTTAGCGCTCATTAACTCCATGAAATCTGCTTCGCTCATATCCGCTACCTGGAAAGAAGACCTGATCCCTGATGCGAGCATACCTTTCAGCAGCTCTACATTGCCTGAGGCGATCCGGGACACATTCTGTAAAGTTTGCAGGTCTTTATGCAATTCCATAGAACTGATCTTATCCGATTGCTCCCAGATATTATCAATCCGGAAATCGTATTTTGGATATTGTGCCAGGAAGTCTTTCAGCGCCGGGATATTTTTAATGACCGGTTCCGTTCCTTCAGGAGTATCAATGAGGCTGTCCAGGACTTCATGTTGAATAAAGGCAGTGTAGAATAACTTATTGCTGTTCTCATAAATAAAGTTTGCATAAGCAGTTATTGGTTCTGCTACATCGAAGAACTCATCCGGAGTACACAATTTTTCATGTTGGGCAGATACCTGGATGATCAGATCGCTCCAGGAGGTAATGTTTTTATCCACAACATAGGCCGGGAGTTCCTGGTCTGCAGTTTCAAGCGCATGCATAAGGGCAATGACCATTTCTTTTTGAATACCCACCAATGCGACTACCTGCAGGCCTTTTTGTAAAAGCTCTTTATAGGTAATGCCTACAAGCCCCTCGATACGAATCCAGAAATCTTCCGGGCTTTCATCTGTTTCCTTCATGCTTTCCCGGATGAAGATCTCGGTAATCAGCTCATCATTAGTGATGGCCAGGACGATATCTTTCAAAGTTTCTTTTTCTGAAATGAATTTGTTGCCTTCGTCCTTAATACTTTTAATACCTAGTGCATTTAAAGTGTCATCATAGTCGCTGTATAATGCATCAATAACGTGGTTAGCAACTGCGGTTGTGATCAGGTCTTTCGCCTTCTCGGTGTCCGTATAGTTGTTCCAGCCTCCTCTTTTAAAGGTATAGGCATGCGCTAAGGGAATGTCGATCTCCCTGGCCAGTAGATCAGCTTGCAGCATGTTACTCACCATAGCTTCCTGAAGCCCGCTGGCATTGCTAATCCTCTTAATGGAATTGCTGTCGTTAGGAATGGTCTCAAATGTATCTAGTTGGGTAACAGACATCATACGGCTTTTAACCAGGCTCCATTCATCCAGGAAATACTGTTTGTGGGCGATGGCTATATTTAGGTTGATGGTAGTATCCTGGCTTTGGATCTCGAATAATTCGCTTTGCGCCAGGAGACTTGTTTCCTCCCGTACAACTTCAAGAACAAGTAATGGAGAATTACTGAATTTCTCCGCCATTTGTTTGGAAAACAATAAGCGGTAGGGCAACCTGATCTCGTAATTACCCATACTGTCGATATACGAACCTGCTATAGCTTCGTTAACGCCAAAGGATGCCTGGGACAATATTACAGCAATACCTTCATTACCGGGCACGGCAGGTATCTGCTCATCGCCCAGGTTTATATTCCCGGATACCGAAATGTAATCGGCGTGGAATTTTTCAAGATGATCATTGTCTACCAGGAAATCGAAACTGCCGGTCTGGATTTCCATAATGATATCATTTTTGATACCGTCAATTAATGCTTCATGGATTAATTGGGCATGGTTGTAAACTTTCAATTTTAAAGGGGCGGTATTATAAGCTTCCTTGATGGCGATTTTAAAAGCTCCGTTGGCATCGGTTATCCCGGCGCCTACCCAGAGGCTTGAATGTTCACTGGTGTAAGCAAAGCACTCTATGAGCAGCTGGCTTGGATTCAGGTCTGTTTCCATGGTGTTTTTTAGTACGACACGACCCTGGCAAATGTTAAATGTTGACATAGTTTAATTGGTTTAATAGTTAAATGTTTATAGTTTTTAATAGAGCACAGGCTTGCCTTTATACAGGCATGAAGATTCCCCTTCCGGTAAGTAGCTATTCATTTTGTACTATCCGGATATCGCACAGATCGGGGCTATGGCTATGTATGTCTAAAGGCTTATACCTGTATGCTCTATAGAAAACTATTTAATGGTTAAGGAAATTTTTCTGTTACTTTTCAGCAAAATAAATGGGGGTATGCGTCAAAGTATGACGTAGGTTAATAATTATTTTGATTTTTATTTTTAGCATATTTAATTGTTATTAACGCGCATAGAAAAGGCCTCTATTTTTAAGCCGTTACGTCACAGGATGGCGTATGAACTGGCGATATTTGTAAAACATAAACAGTATGATTTTTTTACTCCATATTTAGCTGATTTGAATTGGAACAATGCGGACAATCAGTAAATAATACGCGACTGTTTTTGTAATAAATTAATATACCCGATAGTAAAAATTTATGCCTATGAAACCAATCCCCTTTCCCAAATCAGATACTAAAGCACTGTCGAGCTGGGTAATTTATATACTGGCAGCGGTGGTAGTCTTTCTGTTTGGCAGTTATTCCAAATCGCAGGAAAACCTGCTCCAGAATAAAATACTGGAACTGGAACAAAAAAGAAAAGAAATTGATGAGTATAAAAAACAGGTAACGGAGTTGAGCATTAAGCTGGACAAGTGCAAAGATGAACGTACCGAAATGCTGAGTCAATTTTATCTGAAACCCGGATTAAAGACGATGACCATTACTCCGGCTCAACATGAAAAAATAATTGTAGAATGAAAAAAGAATTAATGTTATTAGCTTTTATGACCGCGGCCCCTTATTTACTGAGTAGCGCCGGCAGGTGGACCGACACTGCTGAATCATATACCCTGAAGGATAGTCTAAATTATCCTGTGTTAAACAGGACAGATCTTATAGGTTACCGGCTTGATATGGCAGATCAATATAAGAAGCTTCAAGAGTCTCTCGTTACTACTTATGCTCCCGATTCAGGAGCTCATTCAAGAAGTAATGCTCTTTTATCCCGGGTATTACTGGAACGAAAACAAATGAAGGTAAAATCAAGGATCAGGGCGAACTGGGTCCTTGATACAGTAGCATCGCAGCATAGCAGCGCTCTGGTGTATATGGATAAGGATAACCCGGCATTAAAAGCAGTGATATTTACCGATAATGCGGGTAATATGCTCATGCGGCTGGAGCAAGACGGTAAATACCATGAGATCAGGGTGAAAAAAATAGAATTTCATACTTCTTTAGGTTTTAAATCAAGAAAGCATCCATTCAATAAATTGAGCAAGCATGTTGTTGCGCTAAATTGTAACGAAAAAAGGGAAACCATAATAGGTATCCGGAAAGGAGTAGCGCATGTACCGGTTTGATTTTGATGCCGGCAGGCACGACTTATTCCCGGCAGGCTATACCACATTGCAGGTAACTTCGATAGAGCTGCTTGTAGCGGAGTTTTTTAAACAGGGATTGATGATGAAAGAGCAACTTGCTTACGTGTTGGCAACAGCCTATCATGAATGCCATAATCCCGCTTACCCCAAAAACAGGCTCACACCTATGAAAGAGTTTGGGGGAGCGCGCTATTTGAAAAGTAAAGCTTACTATCCCTATTATGGCAGAGGGTTTGTGCAATTAACCTGGAAGCGTAATTATGATAAGGCGGGTAAGCGACTGGGTATTGATCTTTTAAGTAATCCAGACCTGGCTTTGGAGCCGCTTTATGCAGCCAATATTATGGTCTATGGGATGAAGTATGGTTCTTTTACCGGTAAAAAGCTAAGTGATTATATTAATGAGCGCGAAGTAGATTTCCTGCAGGCGCGGCGTATTATAAACGGGATGGATCAAAGCAAGTTGATCGCGGATTATGCCCGCCAATTCCAGGATTGTCTTTTTCCTATCCTGGCCTGAGCCTGTATTTAGGACTAATGGTAATACGTTTACCTTTATGAATAAAAGCCTGCAAGTGCAGGCTTTTATTGTACTGTTTAAATTACTCAGGATCATCGATTCCCTTTCCGTTTAGAATGTGCTGGTAGTACTTTGCAATTCTTGACGTACGTGTCGCGGACTGTTTGGCCTGGTTAAAATAGAACAAATATCCTTTTTGCCGCCCCGGGCTTAAAGCATAGAAAGCTTTATGTAAGGAGCTATCTTCTTCCAAAGCAATTTTAAATTCTTCAGGTACCGGGTATGCCGCAACTTCTTTTAATGCTACTTTCTTTCCCGACTTTTCTATAGCAATCGCTTCTTTTATATATGCTTTAATGACGGCCTGCTGTTGCGCAATCTCATCGATGCTGCGGAAACGCAGTTGTCTTGCTGATTGTACATTTTCGGTTTGCCGGATCAGGATACCTTTTGGATCTTTCATAAGCGCGCCTTTATGAAACAATAAGGCACAGTAATCTTTAAATCCATGAATAAGCACAACGTTTTTACCTCCAAGTGTATAACAGGGATGCATCCATTTAAAATCTTCTTCAAGTTCTTTTTGGTCCTCGATAAGCTCCCTGAGCATATGGTACGCGGCTTGCCATTTCCCCGGCTTTTCAAAAAAATTAGCGGCTTGTTGATTCATAATGTCAGGATTTAAATTTTACTAATGGCGCTTTTCCTGTTTGGCGGTCTGAAATACCAGGATAAGATAGTTACTGTTAATAAAATTAATGCCGGTAAGGCTGCGGTAAAGGGCTCCCGGCAAGCGAGGTGCGAGATTCCAGCACCCGATAGCACAAAGAAGAAGCCGGCATAAGCCCATTCTTTCAACACCGGGAAGCCCGGGACCAATATGGCCAGGACACCCAGGCACTTCCAGATACCTATGATGCTCAACATATACAGTGGGTAATGAAGCGCGGTTACTATATCATTGTAGCCACCAATCTGCAGGGTCTGCTGGATACCGCCTGCCAGCATTGCAAAGGAGAGGAAAATGGTACATACCCAGTAAATAATGAGACTGCGTTTTTTCATCTTGTATTTATTTTAAAGATTTAACGGTATCCTGGAGCCTGTCGTGCGCCATACTTAAGCCGTGTGCAAAGGGCATTTGTAACAGCTGGTCCCGGAAGGCCACAGATTTAAAAACGATTTGCATACGCAACATACTCCTGGTATCACTGAGGGCTTCAAACTCGAAGAATTCTAATTGTACCGGGAAGCTGCTCTGCTCCATTTGAAAAGTGCGTGTGATTTTCTGATTAGGTATAAAATCCAGGATAACACCGTTTGCAGCAAAGACAACTTGTCCTTCATAAGCGGTTTCATACCGCCAGCTTCCATGTGTCCGGTTCTCCAGTTTTATCACTTTGGTCCCCATCCATTGCGCCACAATTTCCGGGTCTTCGTAGGCTTTGAACAAGAGCTCCAGTGGCAGGTCAAACTCCCTGGTGATGATTAATTCCTGCTTATCCTTTTCTGCGTGGATTTTTGTTTTCAGTTCCATTTATTTTTGTTTGTTATAGTTTTTCATTATGGATTCTAAAGTATTAAAGCGCTCATCCCACATTTTGGCGAACGGCGCAATAAAATCGGCGACCTCTTTCATCTTATTCGGGTTAAGGTGATAAACAATTTCCCGGCCGTTTTGCTGCGGGTTCAGTAGTTCACATTCGCTGAGTATCTGCAGGTGTTTGGATACGGTAGGCCTGGCGGTCTCAAAGTTGGCGGCGATCGCCCCGGCCGTCATAGCTTGTGTGGCCAGCAGGGTGAGAATCGCTCTGCGGGTAGGATCTGCAATAGCCTGGAAAACATCTCTTCTTAAATTCATTATGAAGTCATTTGGCTACAAATTTAAGCGTAGTTATTTGGCTACGCAAATTTTTCTTAAATTTTTTAATATTTCAGACTATTTCTTTCGTGTGGAGCGAAAAAATTTATGCTTCTGTTTGCATAATAGCGGCGCCCAGTTTTTTCAAATCATTATAAAAACCCGGGTAAGATTTTTTTATGGCGGCGGCATCTTTGATGATTGTAGTACCGGATGCATTTAAGGCTGCTATGCTTAAGGCCATAGCAATGCGGTGGTCGTTGTGAGAGAACACTTCTGTGCCCTGTAGTTGCTGGCCGCCATGTATGTACATGTTGTCGCCTTCGGAATACAGCCGCAGGCCCATCCGGGTAAATTCCTGTTCTAAACTTTGTCGCCGGTTGCTTTCTTTGTGGATGAGCCTGTTAACGCCCTTAATACGGGAAATACCGCTACAATGGGCCGCAAGTGCTACCAGGGGGGGGAACAGGTCCGGGCAATCGGTGGCGTCAAAATCAAATGCCTTTAATGGCGCGCCCGTGGTGATGTTGATACTATTCTCTGTAAAGCTGATATACGCCCCGGCCTCTGTTAATGCTTTTAAGATCGCTTTATCGGCCTGTGTTGACTCAAGGTCCAGGCCTTTTATTGTAAGCGTGCTATTGATCGCGGCAGCGACCAGCAGGAAGGACGCGCTGCTCCAGTCGGCCTCTACGGTATAATGGATGTCCCTGTTCTTCTGTGGAGGTGCTGCGTGGAAAACAAGTTTTTCGTAATTGTCATTATGAGGCACATTCATCCCGAAATGCCGCATGATATGGAGAGTGAGATCGATATATGGCCGGGATTTGAGGTCAGTGATCTCTATCATGGTCGTTTCTGTTACCGTTGCCGCATAAGCCATAATAAGGCCGGTAATGTACTGGGAACTTTTGCTGCCGTCTACGCTGATCGTTTTCGCATGTAACGGTCCTTTGAGCTGTAGCGGGATGCATGCTTGCTGCGATTGAATGCTCACTCCAAGCATAGGTAATACTTCTTCAAAGAAATGCATCGGCCTGTTCTTTAACGAGCCTTCGCCATCGATGATAATAGGCTTGGGGTTGAGCGCTGCTATGGGCGTAAACATGCGGATACTCAGTCCGGACTCTCCACAGTTAAGGGTTCCGGGATGTACCGCGCGGATACTTTCCAGGCCATTGCTGCTAATAAAGATATGCCCGTTAGTTTCCTGTACCCGGGCCCCCAGTTGCCGGATGATAGACAATGCAGCCTGGTCATCATTGCTGATGCCGGGTTGCGCGATAACCGTAGTGCCTTTGTTAAGCAATGCCGCTGCGCAGGCGCGCTGCATGGCACTTTTAGAGCTGGGGATAGTGATACTGCCTTTAAGTCTTGAAGCTTCGATCTGTACGTGCATTATTGCTCTTTTTCAAATGAGTGTAAATAGTGCTGCAGCTCAGCCAGGCCAATAGGGTAGATGAGTGCTTTTCCTGTTTTTTGTAGCAATATGAAATTGATCTGTTCCCCGGAACGTTTTTTATCCAGTTTTAATACCTCAAAAATCTGAGCTGCTTCGAACCTGGTGCTGGTTGGAAGATTGTAGTTGTTCAAAACCGTTTTTAGCTTTTCCAGCTCATCGAACCCGGTTTCCCTGGCTGATATTTTAGCCGCCAGCACCATGCCTATAGCGACAGCTTTGCCATGGGCCAGCCCGCAGCTGTTTTCTATAGCATGCCCTATCGTATGCCCGAAATTGAGCAGTTTCCGGTCCCTCGCTTCGAAAGGATCTTTTTGCACGACTTTGAGCTTCAGGAAAACATTCCTGCGGATGAGCTCGTCCAGCATAGCCTGGTTGGCCTGGAAATCTTTTATCTCGTACCGGGCCAGTTCATCAAGCATCGCTTTATCTTTGATACAGGCATGCTTGATGATCTCGGAAAAACCATTTTCCCATTCTTCTTCAGGCAAGGTATTTAAAAGGCTTACATCCTGTAAAATAAATTCCGGTTGGGTAATACAGCCGACCAGGTTTTTATACAATCCGAAATCAATGCCGTTTTTACCACCAAGGGAAGCATCTACCATATTGAGCAGGCTGGTAGGCACGAAACCAAACCTGATACCACGCATGTAAATGCTGGCTACAAAACCTGTAATGTCAGTAACTACACCGCCCCCGATACCTATTAACAGACAGTTCCGGTCGGCTTCATAGCCGGCAAGTCTATCAATAATATAGCGGACCGTGTCGAAATTCTTATGCTGTTCTCCGGGTTCTATAACAATTGTGCGCCAGTCTTTAAACTTGGATTTATGAGCCTCGAAAACATTTTTATCGGTAAGGAGGATTGCTGTACTTTTATCGGCCAGCTGGCTAAGGTCCGCAAAAGCCGCGTCAAAATAATAAACGACCTGCTGTCGGGCAATTCTGAATACTTTTAATTCCATTCGCTGTTTTGTTTTAGTCCCTGCTATCCATTATCTTTTTCTGATGATTAATACTTTCAATATGAATCGCGTCAAAATACCGGGTGATGAAATCTTTACTTAAGCCTTTTTTCGCGCCTGTTTTGATAGCATTCTCTAAGACTTCTGACCATCTTCCGGATTGCAGAATAGTAATATTATTTTCTTTTTTGTACTGTGCGATTTCTTCTGCCAATTGCATCCGCTGGCTTAAGAGCTGAAGTAATTCGTCATCCAGCTGGTTGATCTTTTGGCGTATAGTCTCCAGGGCGGTACGGTAGGATGCTGAATTGGCATCTTCTTTCCGCCACTGTATTTCCGCCAGTATTTCTTTAAGGCGGGCTGCAGTTATTTGCTGTGCCGCGTCGCTCCAGGCCTTATCAGGATCGATATGGCTTTCGATCATCAGGCCGTCATAGTCAAGATCGGCCGCCTTCTGCATAACTGCCTGCAGGGTATCTCTCCGGCCACATATGTGGGAGGGGTCGTTAATCATCAGTGCGTCCGGGTACCTGAGCTTCATGTCTATAGCCAGGTGCCACATAGGAGCATTCCTGTACTGGGTATTGCCATAGCTGCTGAAACCACGGTGGATCAAGCCTATTTTTGAAATATTGGCTCTTGATATCCGTTCCATAGCGCCAGACCACAATTCTATATCTGCGTTGATCGGGTTTTTGATCATTACCGGGACGTTTACCCCCCTTAATGCATCCGCGATTTCCTGGACAGAAAATGGGTTTACCGTAGTACGCGCCCCGATCCAGAGCACGTCCACATCATGCGCGAGCGCCAGGGCTACTTGTTTGGAAGTGGCCACTTCTATCGCAATCGGTAAACCGGTCAGCTCTTTTGCTTTCTGAAGCCAGGGTAAGCCGGCAGCACCAACGCCTTCAAACATGCCGGGTTTTGTCCTCGGTTTCCAGATGCCGGCACGAAAAATATTTACTCTGCCTGTAGCAGCCAGGTCTTGTGCCCCTTTAATCACCTGTTCTTCGGTTTCAGCACTACAGGGGCCACTTATGATAAGCGGTTGCTGCTCCCATATTGCTGCTATATCGCGCGTCTGTACTTGTATATTATTTTTCATCTGATTGTGTATTCAAAGTTAGCGCTATTTTAATATTTTTTTGATTTGGTTTGCCTTAAGTATGAGTTGTAGCAGTTCTTCTGTTTGTTCCGCTTCAATGGCTCTTTTGAAAGCATTAAGTTGTGTGATGTGTTCCTCTAAAACTTCAATAATGTTTACTTTATTTTGTTGCAGAATGGGCAGCCACATCCCGGGATTACTTTTGGCCAGCCTTACGGTACTTTCGAAGCCGGAGCTGGCCAGTTCAAAGATGGTATTGGCCTGTTGTTCTTTTGCCAAAACCGTATTGGCCAATGCGAAAGAGGTAATATGCGAGATATGTGAAATATATGCAGTATGCAGGTCATGCTCTTGCGCGCTCATTGCCAGGAGACGCATCCCAATTTTAGTATACATATATTCCACCCATTCGATCGCATCGGGATCACTATCTTCTTTATCGCAGAGGACGACCGATTTTGATTGAAATGCATGTGGTACCGCAGCTGAAGGACCACTATATTCTGTTCCCCACATAGGATGGGTTGCCACAAATCGTTTCCTTTTCGGATGATCACGGATGCTGTCAATAATGCTTGCTTTGGTAGAGCCGGCATCCAGCACGATCTGATCGGGTCTTATTTTATTCATTATGCCAGGCAGCATATCACATATATTATTTACCGGTATTGTAAGTATAAGCACTTCTGCCTCCCGGATCGCAGTATCCAGTGTGCAGATATGATCAACGAGTTCAAGCTCCAGGGCCTGTCTGGCATGTTCCGGAGCAGGCTCTACGCCAAAGATCTGCGCGGCCAGTTTTTTCTCATGTAGCCGCAGGGCAAAGGAGCCGCCGATCAGTCCTACACCTATAATGGCTATATTTTTTTTATGTGACTGCTTCATGTAAACCTATTCTTTTTAATGCTTCTTCCAATACTGCTACCGGGCTGCATAAACTTAGTCTTATGTATTTGTTGCCATTGCTGCCGAATATCCCGCCGGGAGTGATAAACACCTGATGACGCTGTAAAATTTCATCACTCAGCCGGAATCCATCTGCATACTGCTCCGGTACACGTCCCCATAAAAACATCCCCGCCTGGTCATTTGTATAGGTACATTTGAGTTGGTCAAAGATTACTTTAGCCTGCTCTTTGCGCTTCCTGTATTCCATGTTTAGTGTTGTATACCATTCCTGCTCCAGGCTTAATGCCTTTACAGCGGCCAGTTGCAAAGGGAGAAACATACCGCTGTCCATATTGGATTTGAACCGGAGCACCTCACTGATCTTTTGCTCCGCGGCTATCATAAATCCTATTCTCCACCCGGCCATATTGTGCGATTTGCTCAATGAGTTCAGTTCGATCGCGCAGTCTTTAGCGTGCTCTATGTTCAATATACTGAATGGTTGCTCGTTCAGGATAAAGCTATAAGGATTGTCATGTACCAGCAAGATATTCTTTGCCCTCGCAAACCGGACCAATTGCTCGAAACCTGCTCTGTTTAATCGTTTCCCGGTAGGCATATGCGGGAAATTGACAAACATTATTTTGTATTCATTTTTATTGACCCGGTTTAGTTGTTCAAAATCAGGTTCAAAATTGTTGGCTTCTGAAAGATCATAGTCCAGGCCAATACCACCGGCAAGGCTTACCGCGCTGCGATAGGTAGGGTAACCAGGATTAGGGAGCAATACTTTATCGCCCGGGTTAAGATAAGTCATACATATATGGGTAATCGCTTCTTTACTACCCATCATAGGCAAAATTTCTGTTTCCGGGTTGATGACCGTCTGGTACTGATCCCGGTACCAGGAGGCAACAGCCTGCCTTAAGGCTGGAATGCCTTTATAGCTTTGGTAGCCGTGGCTCTCCGGGACAACACTATTTTTGTTCAATACTTCTATGACTGAAGGGTGGGGCGCCAGGTCAGGGCTGCCAATGCCCAGGTTAATGACTTTTTTCCCTGCCTTATTCATGTTTTCTATTGCTCTGAGTTTGGCGGAGAAGTAATATTCCTGGATATCGTTTAGTCTTGTTGCAATTTCCATATGCTTTTTTTGTAGATTCCTTTTATAGTCAAGGTGTGGGTATGTGTTTTAATGCTTGCGAGCACTTGCCGGAGTTGCCTGATCTCTTCAAATTCCAGGTCAAGGATAAAGTAGTACTGGAATTCTATATCTGGAACCGGGAAACTCTGCAGTTTGCTGATATTGAGTCCTTCAGCCGCTATTACATTTAATACTTTGGCCAGGCTCCCGGTCTTATGCTCTAATCGAAAGCTTATAGAAGCTTTGTCCGCATCAGGCGCAGGAGTGGCTTCCCGTTTTAATATAAGGAAACGTGTATAATTATTTTCCTGGTCCTGTATGTCACTGGCTATAATATCAAGTTGATAAAGTTCCGCCGCGGTTTTCCCGGCAATAGCGGCTATATGTTTTAAGCCTTGGTCTTTTATTTTCCGGGCACTCAGGGCAGTATCTTCGGTCTCTACCAGTTTCCATGGGCATTGCTCCAGGTACCTGTTACATTGCAACAGGGCCATATAGTGCGAATGCACTTCTTTTATTTCGCTTAAAGCAACACCTTTATGCGCCATGAGCTGTTGCCGGACGGACAGGTAAACTTCGCCACAGATCAGGAGCCCGCTGTTGAACAGCAGGCTGTAATTGGGCAAAATACTACCTGCGATCGAATTTTCTATCGCCATCAAGCCGGCATCAATAGTATGGTCATTGCCCACCTTATCAACCAGTGTCCTGAAGCTGGCGCATGGTGTGACCCCGGCAGTTTTGCCAAAATACTGCTGTACTGCTTCATGATGAAAACTTCCCGGGTAACCCTGAATTGCAATGTTCATAAAATAAAAAAATCCCGGCCGCTCGGGCCGGGATATATCGTCAAAATGTGAAAACAAAATATTACTACAGTTCAGACAAACGATACCAGGCCTCTTTGCTAAAGAAGTAAAACCAAGATTGGTAATATGCGCGGTTGATGTTTGTCATTTTCAGGACAAATGTAGGGGAGGAATTTTAAAAACCAAATTTTTTTTGAAATTTTATTTATTGTTTAAGGATTAGCTGTAAGTGTTCACTAACTTCTTGTGCATGGGTCACCGTCAAAAAATGGCCGGCTCCGGGAAGGGTGAAATCGGCTGCTATATTGCGTATAGGAATAAGTCTGTCTTTACTTCCATGTATGGAAACCGTGTTCCCCGGGGCATGATCTTTTCCTGACCAGGTAAGTAAGGCATTAATGGCCCAGCTTCTGAATACAGGATTGGTTTCTTTTAAAATAATGGCCAGCAGCTTCTTCTGATCTTTCGTCTTTACGCCAAAAAACCATTGGGTTAATCGCCCGGAATAAGTAAACAGGAAGCCGGGGATTAAATGATGCAGGCGGCTGATCCCAATGACCCTGTAAACCGGGGGTAATTCCCATCTGTTTTTTGCCGAAGCGATAAGTATAATTTGTTTGCAGGGAATGATACGTGCAATTTCACGGGCAATGATGCCCCCGAATGAAAGGCCTATGAGTATAGGGTAATGATCTGTGATCAACGCAGCTAGCCTTGTTGCATAGGCGGCTATAGTTTCCTTTGCCTGCGGCTGCAGCCAGGGAATATGAATTACTTCGAAGTTTCCAAAATCAATATCGGCAAAGACCCTGTGATCAACGCCCAGGCCACTGAATACATAAATTTTGGGAAGTATTTCTTGCATAGACTGCTGTTTGTAATAGATTAGCCATTCAACCTGCCAAGGCCCAGCCATTGGTCTAATACCAGGTCTTGTGTTTTAAAAAGTGTTTCAACCGGTACAGATAAACCGTCTACCCCTTTTTTATCCAGTATTTGTTTTTGTTCGTGTACAAAACCAGTTATATTTTCAATACTGTGGATCATTTCTCTGCCAAATTGTTGCAGTAAGCTACCTTTCAGTCCGACCTGGATAGCTCTTCTTTCTATTTCCCGGCCATAAGGGTCATGGTCGGGATCCCATTGCAATCGGCCTTCTTTTTGTTCCAGGTCTTGCTTCCACTCGTTTTTATCCGCGTATATTTTTCTTTTAAACGTGGAATAGGCAGTATTACGCAACAGGTATATGAAGTCCGTTTTCCGGATCCGGATAGCAAGCACATTTTCCTGTCCTTCTTTAGCGGCCCAGCCACAGCGGTACATCATCCAGAGGAAGCCCGGCTTGATCCAGGACATGCGCTCATAACTGAAGTCGGGGCCGCCCAGTTGCTGATAGGTTAGCGCATAGTCGGCAATCTGCCTGTTGTAGGCCTGGTAAACAATGATATGGTCTGTATCCTGTTGGGCAAGTATGGTTTTGCCCGGCTTGGGAGCCTGTTCATCCTGGAGAGTATAACTAATGGTTTGGAGCTGCATGAGTGGTTAGAGTTTAGGATAATCAGCAATAGTTGCCACGGTTAAACTTTACTAAAGTTAAAGATGAAGATAATATTGTTTCATCAGTTCAATAAACTCGCTTGTATAGGTTTGGCCGGCGCCGGTATAAATCGTTATTGTTGCCGATGCTGGTTCCATGGTTTCTTTTCTGCCGAAAAAACCGATTACTCTATTGGGGGCTTTATCCGGGTAAGGTTGTACCTGTATAATATGTTCCGCGAATAAGTTGTTTGCCGCGGCCGTCCTTGTCCAGGCTTGCCATTCGCTGGCCGGGTAGAGCAGGCAGCAACTTCCGGTTTCACTTAATAAGTTACGGATTTGCCGGGCAAGCGTTGCCTTGCTTAGCTCTTCATCATGCCGGGCTATATTTCGGTCGCCGGCCGTACTATTCAGGTGCTTATGAAAGAATGGCGGATTGCAGATGATGGCCTCAAAACTTTTCCCCGGTGCGAAAGATTGTAAAGCGCAATGCAGGGCGGTTAAGCGTTCCTGCCAGGGACTTTGTGAAAAGTTCTCTTTAGTTTGTAAAAAAGCCTGCGCTTCAATATCCATGCCAATAATTTCCGCATGGTGTAGTTCCTGGGCCAGCATCAGCGAAAGCAAACCGGTCCCCGATCCGATATCCAGTATTTTCCCGGGTTGATTTTTTTGCCAGTACTGTGCCGCGATCGCACCCTGGATACAGGCATCTGTACTCACTTTCATCGCCGCCTTGTCCTGGAATACGGTAAACTGCTTAAATTGAAAATAAGTATTGGCCATTTTGTTATGATCAGCATTGAGGCTATTGGATAATGTTTTGGACAGGCTACCATTCCGCTCTTGCAGAAGGAACGGCGCCGAGGTCGGTAAATGCTTCGTGCAGCATTTTGTAATGCGCGGTGATGGCAATCATGGCGGCATTGTCGGTACAATATTCAAATTTGGGTAAGAATACGTCCCATTTGTTTTTTTGTCCTAATTCCTCCAGGGCCTTTCTTAAACCGCTATTGGCGGATACACCGCCGGCAACCCCGATCTGCCGGATTTTATATTGTTTGGCAGCCTTTTCAAACTTTTTGATCAGCGTTTTCACGATCGTGTATTGTACGGAAGCGGCTATATCATTGATGTTTTCTTTTATAAAGTCAGGGTTGAGCTTTACCTGTTTTTGTAGAAAATAAAGTACGGCGGTTTTTATCCCGCTAAAGCTAAAGTTCAGGTCGGGAATATTCGGGATCGGGAATTCATAAGCTAATGGATTCCCGGTTTGCGCGTACTTGTCGATCAGCGGCCCGCCGGGGTAGGGCAGGTCCAGCATTTTGGCCACTTTATCGAACGCCTCACCGGCCGCGTCATCTATTGTTTCGCCCAGGATCTCCATTTTCAGCGGGCTGTGTACCAGTACGATCTGTGTGTGCCCGCCGGAAACCGTTAAGCATAAAAAAGGGAAATCCGGTTTGGGATCATCTATAAGGTGGGCTAAGACATGGGCCTGCATATGATGCACCGCGATCAGGGGAATGTCGAGGGCCTGTGCCATCCCTTTAGCAAAGCTGGCGCCTACCAGCAGGGACCCCATAAGTCCCGGGGCCTGGGTAAAGGCGATTGCCTCAAGTTGTGATTTTGACAAGCCTGCCTGTTCTAAGGCCTGGTGAACAACCGGGACAATATTTTGCAGGTGTGCCCTGGACGCGATCTCGGGCACTACGCCCCCGTATTGCTCATGCACACTTTGCGTAGCGATAATATTACTTAACACCCGGCCATTGCTGATAATTGCAGCAGAGGTCTCATCACAGGAGCTCTCAATGGCTAAAATCGTTGATCCTAATTGCTCTTTCACCCCGCAAATTTACTGTAAAATTGTGGCTTAATTTTCTTCCTCTTCAGACCAGTCCATATCGTCCCTGGCACCTTCTGTTTTTCCTACGCCGATATTTATTTTCCCGTCTTTATCAGAGGTCGCATTAAAGTTGAGTACAATACCTTCTCCTTTACGCTTTTTCTTACCCTGCTCTTCCCGCTTTTTGTCCACCTGGGGGTTCCTAAGCGGTACCCGGAGGTCTATGGCTGTTGGTCTGCCGCTGGAAAGCCCGTATTTGCCTGCAAAAGAAAGGTTTACTGCGCTGGTTTCTAATTTGGTTTTTGGTATGGTTATGGTCCCGTTACTGATGCTCATGCTGCCTTCAAAATTGGGTATTTCCAGGTATTCCAGTTTCCGGTTAGGAAAAAAGCGCTTGATCTTATCGAAAAAGCTAAAGTTTTTAAGTGCCGCATTAGAGAGTTGGTAGTTTAATTTGCCGTAGAGGGTATTTTCCAGCAGGGTACCCCTGTCGGTGATATTGCCTTTCAGGTCGCCATTGACAGAAAATAAACCGGCAACATTCCGCTCGGTAAGCCCCTTAAAACCGAAATTGTTGAACGCGTAAAAGAACTTATCGACTTTTACTTTGCTGACATTTACAGCAGCAAAAAACGGGTTGTTCGGAGCCGACTGGTTAATGCCGGCCTTCAGGTTAATGGTGCCGTCTGCCGCACGCAGGTTTAAGTGGTCAATATTGATGCCGGCTTCCCGGAAAAGCATTAAGGCATTAAGGTTGGCGATCTGTAACCTTTTATACACCGCTTTGTTGATGTTCATATTTATGGATACGGAACTGTTAGTGAGAAAGTCTTCCAGCTTACTGGATGCCGTTTTTATCGCCGTGCCGGTGCTGACTTTCGCTTTACTGGTCCTTTTCTGCACAAAGTAAGTTTCAAAAGCACCGAAATCAATATTATTGGACTTTAAATTGAGGTCCATCATTGCTTTGCCGGGCAGCTCCATGAAGGCCGTCAGGAAATCCTTGGATATGCCGGTAATGTTGATATCACTGTTGTTGGAGAATACCTGGAATTTATCAATGCCCAGATCATTCCCGTTAAATTTGAGCGCCACATTGCCGCGGTTGAAGTGCAGGTTTCTTTCTTTATAAACGAAATCCACATTATTCAGGTTCACATCCCCGTATATTTCGTCAGCGATTAAGGTATTCAGGAAAAGCTCTCCATTATACCTCAGGTTATAGGAAGCTGCTCCTTTGGAAAAATTAAACTGCTCCCCGAAAATATTATTTAAAACGCTGGCCTGGAAAGATGCTGCAAGCTCGGCTTTGGCAAAAGGACGTTTCAAATTGGTCAGGCTGATATTTTTACCCCGCACCGGCAGGGACGCAAAGTCCGCGGAAAGGGTATCTAAGGTTACTACCGAATTGCTGTCATGCCGGGCAATGCCTTCAATGACCTCGTTATCAAACCTGCCTTTAAAATATACTTTGTCAAAGCTGTAGCCCATAAGGTCTACACTATTGTTTTTAGTATCATATTGTAAAGTAATATGCGGGTTGGCTCCGCGTTCCATAAACCCGCCATCCAGCTGTGCATATACGTTTAAGGTGTTTTTGAACTTTAGTTTGGATAACTTATTATAGATATTTTCAGACAGCCAGTTGATACCAACATTGTAATTGATATCCTTAGCTTCAAAATTCATTTTAAAAGGAATGTCTTTTTCCCGGTCCAGGGAGAGAGAGGCTTCATAATAAACTTTTTCACCATCAATATCTAGAGGTGTTTTGTGGAGATTGAATGTTTTTGCAGCGGTGTCAAAAGCTATTTTAAAGTCGCCTTTTACACTTGAATTTTTCAGGAAAGAGCCCAGCTCCAGGTTAAATCCTAATTGTGTAAACCTGGCGTCTATGGAAAAGCGGATGATGGCCCCCGGTTTTTCGGAGGTATAGCTTCCCTGCAGGTTGTTTACCGTAAAGGCAAACTTTTTGTCCATTGGTTTATTGTCGATACTGATTGAGAAATTATTGATTTCAAAATCACTGATATCCATGTCTTTGTTTTTGGATTTTTTTGCAGTAGTATCTTTTGCGCGGAGTAAATAATTATTGCTGTAGCCGGTGCTGTCTACAAAAATATTGAAATGGCCGTTTTCGACGGTGATCTTTGAAAAGCTGGGACTTCCTTTCAAAACAGAAAAGAAATTGAGCCGCGCATAGGCATGTTCTATCTCGATCAGTTTGGTCTTATAAACCCGGTAAAGGCTGTCCTGGAGACTGATGCTGTCTATCCGGAAAGAGATCATGGGGAAGCTTTTGAAAAAATCCGGCTGTATATCTTTGATTTCCAGCTTGCCTTCTATTTTATCACCGGCAGCCTGTTCAATTTTAGCGATCAGTTCTTTTTTGTGCGTACTTACATACCAATACAAGATACCCCATAAAACAATAAACAATATAAAAATACTGCTCAGGGTATAAAGGATGATTTTTTTCCAGCGCGGGGAGATTTTCAGCATGAATTTCCGGGTTTAGCTTCGTTAAGTACTATTACCGCAATATACAAAAATGATAGGGTAATAAAGTATAATGCTATTTATTTTAACTGCGTTTCCTGGCGGCTATTTAAGGTTGTTGTACCTTACGCAAATATTCTTCTGCCATTTTCTGGTAAAATGGTTTTAAGGCTGGTAAGCCTTTTTTATACTGTTCAAACAGTTGCTGTTGCTGCTTCAAATGCTCCGACAACTCAGAGGGAATAGGGCGTGGGGCGTCTTTGCCCGCCTCGGCGCTGCGTTTATTGTCTTCTTCCTGCTCCTGTATGGCTTTTTCGGCTTCCAGCATCCGGGTCAGTATTTCTTTATTCCTGCGGATCAGCTCACTTGGATCTTTACGGTATACCAGGTCGGTTTCCATTTTGTCCATGGCTGCCTGTATGTCCCTGATTTCTTTGGAAACAGTGCCGCCGCCCATACCTTTACTATTTAATAAATTATTCAGGTCCTGGAGCTGTTTACGTAGCATAGCCTGTTGCTGGGCCAGGCGGGCGATCTGTTCTGCCTGGCCTTCCGAGCCTCCGGACTGGCCGCTGCCCTGGCTATTACCACCAGGCTGCCCGTTTGGTTGTTGTCCTCCTTGTTGCTGCCCGCCACCTTGCTGGCCTTGTTTCATGCCATTCAAGCCTTTGCCCATCTCCTGCTGCCCGGTAATGATGTCTTTCATCATCCCGGAGCCCGAGCTTTGCCCTTTCCCTTTTTGCGGTTTCCCCGATGAGCCGCTGCCTGACCCTGATGAAGACTGCTGCATCAGGTTGGCCAATAACTCGTTGAGCAGTAAGGCCAGGTTATTGGCGGCCGTCATCGCGTATTGCTGGTGCGTGAGTACTTCACCTGTTCTTTTGGCTTCCAGCGTGTTGAGTGCCTGGGCTATACGGTTATCCAGGTCTGAAGTCTCTTTGTTGATGGTGGCTGCTATCTGGAAAATTCTTTTACTTAAGGAAAACAGGCTGTCCTTGATCATGGCGGTGTTGTTTTTTAGCCTGTTCTGCTCTTTTGTCAGTGCAACATACTGCGGACTGTTCGTACTAGTCCTGCGCAGCTTATTCATTAACGCTTCCTGGTCGAATGAGAAGCGGATCAGGTTGGTGAGCAATTGCCGGGTGGCTTTTATATCCAGCTCCACCTGTTCCATATCCATGCTTCCGGACATGCCGGCCATTTTTTTACTCATTTCTGCCAGTTTATTCTTGGCTTGCTGTTGCGATTTTTTCGCGGATGATTTATTGTTTTGCTGTAACTGGTCGCTACTCTCCTTCATATCGCCTGCGGCGTCTTTTCCCTGCTCTTTTACTGCCTCCATCTCTTTAAGGTCCTGGGGCTTTTCCAGTTTGTCGTTTTGCTCCGTAATTTTTTCAGCGCCTTCCTTCATCACCTTTTCCAGTTCTTTTTTGAGCGCTTCCTGTTCTTTTTTTAAGGCTTCGTTCGATTGTTGCCCTTGCTCTGTTGCCTGTTCCAGCTTATCTTGTTTTTCTGCCAGTTGCTCAAGTTGCTTGGCCATATTTTCCATGTTCAGCTGCATTTCCAGTTTTTTCATCAACTCCTGCAACCGCTCCATATCCATTTGGAAGAGTTTGTTGTTTTGCTCCATTTGCTGCATTTGCTGCATTTGGTTTTGCTGGTTTTTCTGTTGCAGCATTTCCTGTAATTTTTGCAATTGTTCTTCCAGCTGTTTATCTTTTAGATTGTCGATCTGCTCTTTTATGGCCTCTTGTTTTGCTTTAAAGTCTTCGCTCAGGTTTTTGGCATCGGCTTGCTTTTGTTGCTCTTCAAACCGTTTTTTTAGATTTTCCAGGTTTTTCTTGATTTGCAGGTTCTTGTCCAGCATCGA
The DNA here is from genome assembly GCA_016786705.1 of Taibaiella sp. Taxonomy (GTDB): domain Bacteria; phylum Bacteroidota; class Bacteroidia; order Chitinophagales; family Chitinophagaceae; genus Edaphocola. The sequence goes on along the minus strand of JAEUVV010000002.1, from coordinate 225,281 downwards.
CTGCATTTTCTGGGTCCTTTCCCAGCCGGAGCTGTTCTGGTCCATCAGTTCTTTCTGCATGTCTTTGAATTCTTCCCGCAAAGCTTCGGCCTGCGCGGCACTGGTGCTCATGCTGGCATTCATTTTCTCCGCGTTTTCCGTCATGGCTTTGTCCATCTCGTACAGTGCCGGCGCTTTCCAGCTCATTACCTGGCTACGCCTGCTTTTGCTGCCGTTGACCGCGTCATTGTCCCATGCCTCAACAAAGTAATTTACCTGCTGTCCCGGAGCCAGGCGCAATGTGCCTACATCAAAATAGTGGGTAAACTGTACTACTTGCGCACCCGATTTCAGGGCGACGTTCCCTGTTTTGATCACTTTCTGGTTTTGGTCCAGGACCTGGTACACAAAAAGGTTTTGCCGGACAAGGTAGTCATCACCTGCTGTACCCGTAATCAGGATTTGCTGGGCCAGGGTAGAATCTTTGAGGACCTGTATATCTACTTGCGGGTATTGGTCTTCTATGACCTGTACATTATATTTTAAAGTGTCGACCTGTGCCTGCTGCTTATTTGATAATAACAGATAATAGGGCAGGCTGGAAATGAATTTTACCGATGCGGAGAATTTGTCCTGCTTTTGTTCAAAAAACAGGTCGACCGATCCTGCCAGCACTTTTATAGCATCTGTATGCGCAGCCTGTAAATTCCAGCTGATAGTGGTGCCGGCGGGAACGCTGATATCGGAAAGTCCCTGTATCACTTCGCTTGCTTTGCCGGTATAGGCCGGGTAGTTCAGCGTCATCTGCATTTGCTGGAGCTCGGGCCTGAGTTTGACCCGGAGAATATATGGTTCTGTATAATAATCGGCAGCGTATAACCGGAATTGTGTATTTTTATATACTTTTTCAAAAGTATACGTGTAAGTGCCCGGTTTTTCTGCCTGCATTGCGATTTGCTCTCCTTCTATCTCTATGAACATTTGCTGCGGCAGTTGCTTACCTTTGAATTGTGCCTGTAGCGTAAAGGACTGTCCTTGTATAAGATCAAAGTTTTTATTCAGGATCTCAAAAGTAAAGGGGGCCGGTTTGGCAAACAAAACAGAGGGTTGTGCCAGGCGATAGCCTCCTTCAGTAAAGATCTTAGGCGCAAAGATGAAAATCAGGATGCCAGTAAGTACTGGAATGGCCAGGTAAGGCAAATACTTCCTGTTCTTCCTGAGGTCTACCGCATTGCCAAATGATAGTACCGAGATCTTACCCGCCCTTTGATCAATGCTGGCTTCTATCAGCTCCCGGCTTTCAAAAGTATTGACAGGCTGTTTTTTTAACTGTAATACATTGAGTAACTTGTCCTCTACCTCCGGGAAAAAATCACCTACAATGGTCGCTGCCTGCTCATGGCTGATTACTTTGCCCAGCTTCCTTATTTTCAAAAGCGGTATCACGACCCATATTACTAATGCAAAAAGCCCCAGGCCAAGCAGGAATACTAATAAAGTCCATTTTACCCGTATGGAGAAATAGAAAAAATATTCCCCAACGGTAACCAACAATACATACAATAGGATGGCGGCCAGGAATATCAGGCTCCCCCGGATCAACTGGTTGAGGTAATATTTCCGTATAAAGGCGTCTAACTTTTGTATGATGATATCGTAGTGGCTCATTGGGCTTTTAAAAAGGCATCTGAGTTCAAATATAATGGATTTGTGTTAAGCAGACGTTGTCCATTTCTTAAATTTCGCTTAGGAGCACCATTTGTCTAAGACGGGTTGAAACGTTGCAGGGCGCTTATTTAAGATCGATTCCTGTACAAAGTTTTCTATCCACAGCGGGCCGGCTGAAAAGCCCTTTGTACCCAAGCCATTGCAAATTCCTACATCTGGGAAAAGAGGGTGCCAGCCTATAAAAGGGATCTGCCCTGCAGTGGTAGGTCTTTTGGCACAGATGTGTGCTGCAACTTCAAAGTCGGCCTTCAGCCAGCGCTTAAGTTGTGCGATAGTTTTTTCTGCCCATTCCTGGTTAGGCACCATGTCGTCATAAGCCCACAAGTAGTTGCTGCCACACCAGAAGGTCTGGTCCGGCCTGGGCAGCAGCCTTAGCTTATCTTTTTGATAGATATAGTTCCGGTCTAATTGCGCTGATCGGAGCAGCAGCACATCGCCCCTGTTCTGTGTAAAGCGTAGCCGGGAGAAAAGCGGGGAGCTATGAGCGGCCACACCTGTGCAAAAAATAATCTTACTGTATTGTTTATTCTGGTAGCGAACAGGACCATCCTGGTAGCTGAGCTGTTCAATGTCAAACAGGCTGTTGGTGATAGATTGATTTTGTTCCAGGAATTCCCTCCATTCTTTTAAAAGCAATGTATTGTCTACCAGGGCTACTTCTTCAAACAGCTGCAGGTTGTCCTTTTGCCTGAAAAGTGTTAATAGCATCTCTGGGATAGCGTCATTGTTGCCGTCATCCGCGTCAAATACTAAAAGCGGGGCCGGGTGCAATATTTTTGAGCCGATCAGTGTTTCCAGCTGTTTATACTTGCTCCGCGCTACCTGGTACATCTGGCTTCTGCGACTGATACCTTTTATCGTCCTGCCGGAATAGGGATTTAATACGGCGCCTGAGGCCCAACTGGCACAGCTGGGGTCAACCTGGTCGATTACATGGAAAGGGATACCGGCATTGAAGAGCTCAAAACTCAATAAGGTTCCCGCGATGCCTTGTCCGATAATTAAAATAGGGTCTGCTGATTGCATAAAAAAATGCCGGCTTGATGCCGGCAAATTTAGTTAATTTAAAAGGTTATTTCCATTTTCCGGGAAGCACTACGGGTTTTCCTTTGAGGAAATTCCGGGCCTCCTTGTATTTTCTAAGCTCTTCGTCCAGGAATTTAGCTACATAGCCAAAGACGATCAGATCATCGATCCAGCCTAATACCAGGATATAATCCGGGATGAGATCTATCGGCCAGATCATATAAGCCAGGGCTAGAGTGAACAGGAGTAATCTTCCTATAGGCATTTTGTACTTCCCGGTAAATACATCTTTAAACATAGGCAATATTACCGATGCTTTGGTAAGCACATTAAAGATGCTGCGTAAACGTTTAAAGGGAGTGAATACTTTACTTTTCAATTTCAAGAAATTTTAATGAATAGATATTAGATATAAAATTAAACTTTAGGTTTAAAAGGAAATCTTAAATTGGGCGGTTAAGCATTATAGCATTGTTAAAGTGTCTTACCTATCGGCTACAGTTTTGGAATTGCTTTACTTTTGCAAGAGTTTGATTAATTAATAAAAACAGGTATAAGATGATGAAATATAGGATAGTTATGTTGGTAATGTTGCTGCTGGCTGTTAGTTTTAGCGTGCGGGCACAGAAAGCAGGGTTCACGGCTATGGCCAATACAGGTGCGTTGCAGCAGGCCCTGGCCAAAAATGCCCAGGTTACCCAAAGCATCAGCAGTGATTTTAATCAGGTGAAAAATATGAAAATGCTGAATGATAAAGTTAGCTCGAAAGGCAAATTTTATTATAAACAGTCTGATAAAGTGAGGATTGAGTATACCAGCCCCTTTAGTTATTTGCTGGTAATGAACAGTGGCATGATCGCCGTGAAGGAAAACGGGAAAGTGTCAAAGATCAATACCCGGAACAGCCTGACCATGCAGTCGGTTAATAAGATCATGATGGATTGTATGCGGGGCACCGTATTTAACAATAAGGATTTCAGCGTGAAAGCTTATGCTTCATCCGCCCAGTATTTATTAACGCTAACCCCGGTGAGCAGTGCAGTAAAAGGATTATTTAAAAACATTGATGTTTACATTAATAAATCCGACAACCAGGTGGCTAAGCTGATTATGACAGAGAATGGCGGCGATAATACAGTAATGACGTTTACAAACCGGAAATTAAATAGTAATCTTGCAGATGCGTTATTTTCTGTTCGTTAGTATTGTAGTTTTGGCTATAGGATGTGCTCCCAGGCCCTATAAAGACCTGAAGCTGCATGAAAATAATAGTTCGTTGCTTTTGCCGGCTAGCAATTACGCCCCGAAATTTGAAAAAATCTTATACAGTTGTAACGTTAAAGGGAGAACGCCTTTTGGTAAGCGTTTTAGTCTCTCTGGACTTTTGTTCTTCAAGCAGTTTGCCGATGGAAGTGAAAGAGTGGTTTTCCAGAATCAAATGGGGATCACTTATTTCGATTTTGGATGGGATCAGTCAGGCGGTTTTAGGGTACACCAGATCATAACACAGATGGATAAACCCGCTTTGGTCAAGACGCTTAAGAAAGATATTGAATTACTATTGTTCAAGAACCTCGGCCCTATGGACAGTGGTATTTTTACAGATGGAACTGGCAAAGAATATCTCCGTTTTGAATTGAAAGAGAAAGGCTTTGTGTATTATGTGTTCGAAAAGGGAAATATTGTAGGGATTGAAAATGCGGATGAAAAAAGAAAGGTGGTGGTAATGGCACTAAGTGAAGCTAAAGGCGCCAATACTTTTGCCCAAAAAATTTCCATGAAGCATTTGCGTGCTCATTTTACTATAGATTTAAACCGAATTCAAGAAGAAAATAACCCCGAAGCCGATGCTACAGAAGAGTGATTTTTTTGCCCTGGAAAGTATGACGCATGATGAAGCCGGTATTGAGGCTTTGTTGCATATTAATCCTGCTCATCCCATATTCGCGGGTCATTTCCCGGGTCAGCCGGTAGTGCCGGGTGTGTGTATGTTGCAGCTGATGAAAGAGGTGGCGGAAACGGCGCTGAGCAGGTCTTTACTTATGAAGCAGGTGGCACAGGTGAAATTCCTGCAGGTTTTAGTACCAGCTTACCGGCAAAATATAGCGCTCCGGATCGAATGGAAAGCGGAATTAGCCTTTAATGCCAGCCTGATAGAGGGAGCGCAAACAATCATGAAAATGAGCGGTACTTTTGAATAAAAGCATTGTACCTAAAGAAAATGGCCGGGATAATATTATCCCGGCCATTTTCTTTAGGTAACTTGTTTATTATTGTTGAAATTGTTGATTTTCAAAGTCGAACGAGTTATTTCCCGTCCTTCTTGGATTAGGACCATATTCATTATCCCTGTCCTCGCCTTCAGTAGCCCACAGGATAATATTATAGATCGGGATCAGGATGAACCAGCCGCTTTTACCCACATCATGTATCCTTCTTACTCCTGCAGCCAGATTAGGTAAGAGAAATACTAAACCTACCAATGATGCTAATAGAGGCATTTGCATGCCTGTAGCAATTATGTTTACAGCTACTGCAATTATTATATAGCCAAGATAATACCACCAGAATTGAGGCCTGGTATCCCGTCCATTAAAATTTGCGTAATTCTGAAGGCCGCGTTTAAAGTAGCCGATCATGTTTTGGTTTTCCATATTCTTAGTTTTGTTTATGTGAAATACAATATTAACTAATTATTTGGAAAAATAATATTACATTAATTTATTTTCCCCGTCCCTGGAAAAGTACGATTAGGGTAAAGATCATGATCTTAAAGTCCAGCATCAGGGAGCAGTTTTCTACATAAAGCAGGTCATACTTCATGCGTTCCACCATCTGGTCTACATTTTCCGCATAGCCGAATTTTACCATTCCCCATGAAGTGATACCCGGTTTTACCCGGTGCAAATATTTGTAATGCGGGTGTTTTTCGCTGATGATATCAATAAAATACTTGCGTTCCGGCCTTGGACCGACTAAGGACATTTCTCCTTTAAGTACGTTATAAAACTGGGGTAATTCATCAAAACGCCATTTGCGCATGATGCGCCCCCAGGGGGTGATCCGAGGATCTTTATCACTGGATAAGGCAGGCCCCTGGGCTTCAGAGTCCAGGTACATGGAGCGGAATTTGATGATCTTGAAAGGTTTACCACTTAAGCCAATTCTTTCCTGGAAGTAGAAAATAGGTCCTGAGGAAGAGCGACGTACCATAATCGCGTTCAGGAGGTAAACCGGGCTTAGCAGGATCAGCGCAAATGCAGACGCAGCGATATCGATGGTCCTTTTGATCACTTTCTGCCAGTCCGGGATCAACTCCGGAGAAATACTGAGCATGACATTGTCAAACACGTTTGAGGTGCGTACCATACCTGAAATGATATCATACAATTCCGGCATTACCTTAACCTCAACCTGTTTATAACTTAGTTTGACCAATATGGATTCGATCAGCTTACGCTCAGAAGTGTCCAGTGCCAGTACGACCTGGTCTACCTCATATTTGTCAATAATGTGTTCAATATCATTCAATTCTCCCAGGTAAGCAAGGCCTGAGATCTGCTGGTCATGGGGCAATTGAACGCTGTCGGGGCTCACTAATCCCACTACTTTATACCCCGCAGTTTTAGGCGTATTATTAATTTTGTAAAAGACATCTTTTGCTTTGCCGTTATTCCCTACAATAATGGTATTGAACCATACTTCTTTATTTTTCAGCTTCTTTTTGGTCCGGCTGAGGAAAATACTTCTGCAAAAAACCAGGATACCGAAGTGTACCAGGAAGTACCAGGAAGTAATCTCGAAAAAATACTTAAAACTGCCGGTGTCATCGGCAAAAACAAATAAACCTATTATAGTAACCCCTATGAAAGAAGAAATAAAGCTCCGGAATGCCTCCCTGAGTCTTGATTTTTTATAGACATTAAAATAAGTGCCGGAAAGGGTATAAATGGCGAGCCAGAACAGGGGAATGGCTACGAGGATAATCACATAGTCACGGGCTGTAAACCGGTCGCTGTAATATATATCCGGAAACTTTACTTTAAGCACTTCGTGACGGTGCAGCCAAAAGATCAGCCAGGCTATCATTGCGGTGATAACATCAATTAAGATCAATTGTAATTTTGCGGACCAGCGTTTTTTTCTAATATCCAAAGCTATTATGCCTCAATTTGGTTTAAGATGTCTTTTGTGAGCTCTACTGTATTCAAGGCGTCAAAGATAGTAACTTTAGTGGCTATCTTTTCAAGGGAATTATGAATAAAGTCCTCCATTGCACTTATAACGCAATTCTGATCGAAAATATCATTCGGCGCACTATTGTTTTTTGACCATAAGATCAGTTTTTGCTGGGCTTCGTTATACAAACAGCTGATCTGCTCTTCTACCAACGCATTAATATTGATGGTGCAGTTGCCTACAGAACGGTTGTCAAACTGGATCCGGAAATTAAGTAAAGCATGTTCAATACCGTTTATGGGCAGGGAAAAGGCCGCAATCCTTTTTATTGGTGCATGGGCCAGGAAGGAAAGCAGGTCTACGTGATTATTGACCAGGGCCAGCCATTTACTATAGTGTACCGGTTGATTATCCGTAAGAGAGATAACGGATTCCAGGAATTTGAAGACGTGGTCGCTGTTAGCCGCTATGTCTTCCTGGAACCTCAGGTAAAGGCCTGGCTGGCATTTGATGCCGGATTCTTTCACCAGGAGGCTGCATTGTCTTAACTGCTCTAAGGATAAAACAAAAGGATTGGCAAAAAAAACATCTTTATGTGCTTTTGCGGCTTTTAAAAAATGCTCATATAAGTGGGGAGATTCATCAATAAGATCAATAAAGTCACTTTGTCCGATCAGTTGGTCAATATCCTCAAGATATACTGCGGCTGATACAGGGCTGGTAACCGAAAGGCTATTAAAGCATAAAAAGTTAAAGCGGAAGCCCGCTATCTTTTGCCATAAGGCCATACGTTGCTCCATAGCTGCCGGGGCACCTATTAAGCCGATGGTAATTGATATGTTTGATGTATAGTTCAGTTTATGGTACAGATCAGGTAACGGTTAATTGTTTTGCAAAATAATTTATCTGGACGGAATCTGTTCTGATCGCCATTAAAAGTTATGCCCATTTCCACATTATTGGATAAGCGATTCGTCTTTTAAGCTTGTATACTTATTTTCTGCCACGATGATATGGTCCAGTAATTCAATGTCCATCAGTTTCGCGGCTTGTTTGATCTTATTGGTCAGTTGTATGTCGGACTGTGATGCTTTAGGATTGCCTGAGGGGTGATTGTGTCCCAGGATAAGCTTGCTGGACAGGTGATGCAGGGCATTGCGCAGGATCACTTTTATATCCACGATGGTTGCAGACAGGCTGCCATGACTGATAAATTCATAGCTGATCAGTTTATTGGCATGATTAAGATAAAGGACACAAAACTTTTCGGTTTCAAAGTCCTGCATGAGTGGGACCTGGAACTGGGCGGCCTCTTTACTGCTACCGAATTTTTTCCGGACCAGGATGTCTTCAGCCTGTCTTCGTCTGCCCAATTCCATTGCGGCAGTTAAGGCTACAGCTTTGGCAAGCCCTACTCCTTTGACCTGTTGCAGTTGTTTAATATTAAATTTGCTTAATTTATGCAGGTTATCTTGGGCAATGGTCATGATCTCCCTGCCCAGGTCTATGGCTGATCTGTTGACCGATCCTGTTCTGAGCAGGATACCGATCAATTCGGCATTAGAGAGCGATGCGGCTCCTTTAGTCAGCATTTTGGCCCTGGGTTGGTCGTCCTCGGCCCAGTCTTTGATTGGTTTATTTTGAGGCATAATAATTATTTTTTCAAGGTCTGGTAAGATAATAAGGGATAAGGGTTACAGCAGTTTATACCTTTTACCCGGAAGGGAAATAATGGCATTCATAAATTCCAGTTGCAGCAGCAACCTGGCCAGGTTACTGCTGTTCAGGCCGGATTTGATCTGCAGTTCATCCACATGGATTCCTTCTTTTTGCTGTATGAGCTGTAGCAGGGCCTGTTCTTCTCCTGAAAAAGCGGCGAACAACTTGGGCTGGATACTCGGGAGTGCTTTTTTATCCTTTTCCTGCCAGTCCATAAACAAAGCAATGTCTTCGCCTTCGGTTATCAGTTGTGCAATATTTGTTTTGATCAGGTAATTGCAACCGCCGGAGCGTGGGTCGTTGTACCTGCCGGGAAGTGCGAAGACATCCCTGTTGTAATTTAAAGCAAGTTTGGCCGTGATCATTGCCCCGCCTTTAATATCTGTTTCGATCACTATGGTGGCTTCAGCCATACCGGCTACGATGCGGTTCCGGGCAGGGAAATTTTGTTTTTTTAGCACGCTCCCGGACGGATACTCTGACAGAATACCGCCGTTTTGAAGCATTTTATCTACAATATGCCGGTGTGCGGCAGGGTAGATCTGGTCCAGTCCATGTGCCAGGACAGCCAGGGTAGGAAGACCTGTAGAAAGGGCAGTTTTATGGGCAATAATATCGATACCATAAGCCAGCCCGCTGATGACGAAGACACCATAGCTTTTTAATACCTGTATCAATTCTTCTGTAAACTGTTTACCCTGTAAGGTATTGTGTCTTGAGCCGACTATGGCTACGGGCCTTTCCCTGTTTAAATCTATATTTCCTTGTGAAAAAAGGATACAGGGGGCATCGTTGATCTGTTTGAGCCGTTCCGGGTAGCTTGCAGATAGGATACTGTGTACGTCTATTGCATTGCTTGCAATAAAGTGCATTTCTTTTTCAATAGCTTTGGCATCGAAACCCTTGCGGATAGCATTTATCCTGGCGTGATCAATGCCTTCTATATACTTCAGCTCTTTGGCAGTAGCCGCGAATAAAGCTTTGGCAGAGCCGAAATGCTGGAGCAGCTTCCGGGCTAAAATGTCGCCAATGCCCTCAACCTGGGACAAGCCCAGCAGGTAAAATATTTCTTCTTCCATAGGTTGCAGGTTTAGGAAAATAAGAAATTGCTTTAATGTACTTGATGGCAATCTAAATAATTTTAATCGTGCTACAAGTCCAGGTAGCGCCGGTCATTTTAATTATGAAGAGAGGCTAAGGGGGGCGGATGAGCATTATGGATACACAGGAGTGGTGGCCCCGGCTGTGTAAAGTCGGAAATCGGGGGAATAGCTTGTTGTCGGGGAATATGATATAGATGACTATAACAACAACAGGAGGTGTGTTCCAATTGCAGGATTTTCATAGAGGTATTTTTATGCTAATTTAAGCATAAATAATAAATTATTGTAATGGGATTGGTCCATTATATCCGGAAAATTGAATTTTTGTTGTAGGGGCATGAAAAAGCCCGCTATGTAGCGGGCTTTTTACATTTTGAGGATTATTTTTTGATCACTTCTGCCATTGTTTTACCAATATCAGCAGGGCTGGCAACAACGTGGATACCACATTCGCCCATGATTTTCATTTTTGCAGCAGCTGTATCATCAGCACCACCGATGATCGCACCTGCGTGGCCCATACGACGACCCGGAGGTGCAGTTTGACCGGCGATGAAACCAACTACCGGCTTACGCATGTTGTCTTTCAGCCATTTAGCTGCTTCTGCTTCCATGTTACCTCCAATCTCACCGATCATGATGATACCTTCAGTTTCCGGATCGTTCATCAGCATTTCAACGGCTTCTTTTGTAGTGGTTCCGATGATCGGGTCGCCACCGATACCGATTGCTGTAGAAACGCCTAAGCCGGCTTTTACAACCTGGTCAGCAGCTTCATAAGTCAAAGTACCGGATTTAGAAACGATACCGATTTTACCTTTTTCAAAAACGAAGCCAGGCATGATACCTACTTTCGCTTCTCCCGCAGTGATTACACCAGGGCAGTTAGGGCCGATCAGGCGGGTGTCTTTACCGTTGATGTACTCACGGGCTTTTACCATATCCTGAACCGGGATACCTTCTGTAATACAAATGATTACTTTAATACCTGCATCAGCAGCTTCCATAACGGCGTCAGCAGCAAATGCAGGGGGTACAAAGATAATAGAAGTATCAGCACCTGTTGTGGTTACGGCATCTTTCACTGTATTGAAAACCGGACGATCCAGGTGCGTAGAACCACCTTTGTTAGGGGTAACACCGCCTACCACGTTAGTTCCGTATTCAATCATTTGAGTTGCATGGAAAGTTCCTTCTGTACCGGTAAAACCTTGTACGATTACTTTAGAATCTTTGTTGACTAATACAGCCATTGTATATCGTTTTTTTATGTTTTAAATATAATTTTCAGCAAAAATGCAGGGCGAAGTTAATAAAAAGCCGGTTAATACGGAAATCCGCTACAAAGAATTAATCTTTGCGTTGCTTGGCCGCTTTAACAAAAGCAACAAACAAAGGCGCGGGGTTTAATACGGTACTTTTATACTCCGGGTGAAACTGTGCACCTACAAAGAACGGGTGCCCTGATAATTCGATCGTTTCTACCAAACCGGTATCAGGGTTAGTTCCGGAGAAGACCATGCCGGCATCTTCAAACGCTTTGATATAGTCATTGTTGAACTCGTAACGATGACGGTGTCTTTCTTCGATATGCTCGCTGTTATAGGCAGCAGCCAGTTTTGTGCCCGGCTTGATGTCACATTTATAAGCGCCTAAACGCATGGTGCCACCCATTTTTGAAATTTTCTTTTGTTCCTCCATCAGGTGAATGATAGGGTGCGGGGTATTGGCATCCATCTCTGTAGAATGAGCTGCTTCAAGCCCCAGTACATTACGGCCAAATTCGATAGCGGCACATTGCATGCCCAGGCAGATCCCGAAGAATGGGATATTGTTTTCACGTGCATAACGGATTGCGGTAATTTTACCTTCAATACCGCGGCTGCCGAAACCCGGAGCTACTAAGATCCCATCCAGGGATTCCAGTTTTTCTACGGTATTTTCATCAGTCAGTAATTCGGAGTGAATGTTTTTGATTTCTACTTTACACTCATTTACCGCACCGGCATGGATGAAGGCTTCCAGGATAGACTTATAAGCATCCTGTAACTCTACATATTTCCCGATCAGGCCAATGGTTACGGTAGATTTAGGGTAGCGTAGTTTATTCAGGAACTCTTTCCAGTCGGTCAGCACCGGCTCGTCTCCAAGTGGTAAGTTCAGTTTTTTGAGGCAGATGACATCCAGTTTCTCTTTCATCATCTCCAATGGAACGGAATAAATACTTTCTGCGTCCATAGCTTCGATAACGGCATCCGGCGTCACGTTACAGAATAAAGCGATCTTGCGCTTCAGGTCATTGTATAAATGATGCTCGGTACGACATACCAGTACATCAGGGTGTACGCCGTTTTCACTCAATAATTTTACAGAGTGCTGGGTAGGCTTGGTTTTTAATTCTTTGGCCGCGCTCAGGTAAGGGATCAGGGTCAGGTGCACTACGATACAGTTTTCATCGCCCAGTTCCCATTTTAACTGGCGTACAGCCTCAATATAAGGTAGCGATTCGATATCGCCGGCAGTGCCGCCCAGCTCAGTAATGACAACATCATAAGCGTCGCCTTCTCCAAGGAGCATCATACGGCGTTTGATCTCATCGGTGATATGCGGGATAACCTGTACTGTTTTACCTAAATAAGCGCCTTCACGTTCTTTGTTGATCACGTATTGGTATACACGACCTGTAGTTACGTTGTTGGCTTGCGAGGTGGGCACGCCCAGGAAGCGCTCGTAGTGTCCCAGGTCAAGATCCGTTTCTGCCCCGTCATCTGTAACGTAGCACTCGCCGTGCTCATAGGGGTTCAGGGTACCCGGGTCCACATTAATGTAAGGGTCAAACTTTTGAATGGTGGTTTTGTAGCCTCTGACCTGTAATAATTTAGCCAGAGAGGCAGCAATGATGCCTTTACCTAAAGAAGAAGTTACTCCTCCGGTTACAAAAATATACTTAGTGTCGCTCATGATATATGTTGCTAATAGCCGGAAATAGAAAAAACGAGGCCATAAAATGACCTCGTTTTCTTTATCGGTCATGCAAAGATAAAAGCATTTTCGATTTTAAAAAAATGGGTATTGATATATTTTATTTGGATATTTTGTCCGGTTAAAAGCAATGACAAAAAGAATTTTGTACTTAAAATTAAAAGGTATACCTTTGCAGCCGGCAAGTCTTATACGACCAGCTCCTATTGAACCTCCCCAGGGCAGGAATGCAGCAAGGATAGATGGTTGAGCGGTGCGATATAAGTAACTTGCCTTTTTTTATGCCCTGTAGGCAGCGCAATAGAACTTCTTTTGTTCCCCTTTTTTTTTGTTTTCATAATTTTTTATCTTCTGGTCGATTGTGCTATTATTGCGCACAATAAAAAACGCGTATAAGATGAAAAAAAAGTTAGTATCATTATTCTTGTTTTCCTTACTGGGAGCTAAGGTGAGCCTCGCTCAAAATAGCATTGCTGCAAACGATCAGGGTTATAAACCTCAATTTTATATCGGGTTCGGTACCGGTAATGTTTTTGGTGGAGTTGTCGGCGTTAACCTGGCTTATGAGCCGGTAAAAGGTTTGGGGATAAGTGCCGGTGCAGGTTATTACCTTGCGGGATTAGGTTATAATGGTATGGTCTACTATAAATTCCTGACGGATAAAAAAGTAAATCCTTTGGTATATGGGTTGTTCGGCACTAACTCGGTAATTAAGGTAGCCGGGGCAACTCATTATAATAAGATCTATACCGGGCCGGGCCTGGGAGTAGGCTCTTTTTTTAAGGTAGGCCGTAATGCCAACCGTATTTTTGTCGGCCTGCAATATGCTTTCTGGTCGAAGGGTTTTGAAGAGGGTATTGCTGCGGTGAAAAATGACCCTAGAGTTGGTGAGATCAGCAATCCCAATCATGTGGGCATCAATGTGGGCTTTGGCTTTGCTCCCCGCAAAAAATAAACAGCCGTTAAGGTAAGAGTCCTCACGGCTGCTTATTATTATATAGTAAGATGTTATTGCTGGCGAATCACTTTAAGGATTTCGCCGGCATAAGCATCTACCGGTTGCGCTACACTACTCAGCAAGACCAGGCCTATCTTCTTTTGTTTAAAAAAGCCATAAAAACTACTGAAGCCACCGGTCATCCCGTTATGCCAGATTAAGGTGTCTGCCTGGTTCTTTAACGGGTTGATCTGCCAGGCATAAGCTGTTTGTGGCTCAATTTTTGCGTCTATAACGAGCTGGCTGAGCCGGATAGCGGGATCTTCGGAAATAATTTGCTGTTCCAGAAAGGATGCGGTTGCTTTAAGGGTAGTTTTTATGGCACCGGCGCCGGCCATTACCTGGAATTCCCAGGCAGGAACTGGAGCCTGGTCCCCATCATGGCCCTGGATCAATACTGGTCCGGGTTTGAAGCTGATACTGTCCAGCTTTAAAACAGCTTGCAACTTAAGGTTGAGCAATTGCTCCAGCGGCTGTTGGTATACTTGCTCCAGGATATAACCTAAAACACTGTAACCATAGTTGGAGTAAACGGATTGGGTGCCGGGTTTCCTGCTTAATGTAATGGTCTTTAAGCTATTTAAGAGCTGTTCTTCGCCGTATGCTTTGTAAGGATTATCCTGGTCGGTAGCTAGCTGTAGCAGGTTTTCCGGCAGCCTGGGTAATCCAGAGCTATGATTGAGCAGGTGCCGGACCAGTATTGCTTGTCCTTCCCGTTCAAGATTTTTATAAGTACCCTTAAGATATTTCCTGATATCCGCATCCGGGTCCAGTTTGCCTTCAATAACCGCCTGCGCTACCAGCCAGCCTATGTAAGTTTTGGTAATCGAGCCCAGTTCATAAACGCTTTGTGCATCGGGCAGCAGGCCTGCGGTATAGTAATAATGGTCGGTTTTCCCTGGCTGCACAATTGCGAAACTAAGTTGCGCTTTTGGGTTTTGCTCCAGGTATTTGCGCGCTTCCCGATCAATAGTACTGTCGGTCTTATTCTTCAAAGGGTTGACATATTGTACGTTTATAGCCTGTGCTTTTTGTTCTTTGTAAGGTTTCCATAGCCATCCCTGTACTTTATCTTCTTTATCGAGTAGGAGCAACACCTCAAGTTTCATTTGTGCAAAAGTGAGCAGGTAAGTGCCCGCGTCTTCTTCAGCTTTTATTAATACCGCGCCGTTCATCTTACCGGCACTTTGGCTGATCCCGTTTTTAAAAAGAGCGATATGTTGTTCCAGGCTCATTTCCTCCTGGAAGGCTGGAGACAGCAGGTTGTATATTTCTGTAAACTTATCCTCGTTATAGAGTTTTTGAAACCGTTTCCAGAACGCGTCGGCATTTTGTGCGTAACCCTGCTGGCAAATCCATAAAAGGCTTATCAGGGTTAGTAGTTTTTTGATCATAAATATTTAATTTAATCGTTAGGGTCTAAAGTAAAAATAGCTTCTACGCTGGTGTTAAAATATCTGGCGAGCTTTAGGGCGAGTATGGTAGAAGGGATATATTTGCCGGACTCAATGGAAATGATCGTCTGGCGCGATACACCTACTGCCTGTGCTAAAATTTCCTGGGTAATCTCTTTTTTTGCCCGTTCAACTTTGAGTAAATTTTGCATGCCTAAGACTGTTTTTTACGGGATATGAAGGGAAGTAGCCGGGTTCTGCTGTAAAACAATACAATTAAAATGATCAGTAACATATTGATTTGAAAATCGACCGGTAACCAGTCTTCATTTTGGGTGCTAAAGGCGATTATTTTCATGCCGATCCTGGCGGCCATATAGATCAATAAAGCCCACTGGATACTATTAAGCCGTATTTGCTGGCTCCATTCGTCTTCGTCTTTCAATTTTGAGCCGGCCATAAACAGCAGGCCGGTAAAACTTGTTACCTGGATGAGTAAACCGATCGGCTTGTTGACTTCATCAATATTTTCATCCGGATAAGGGAAGAGTAGGGCAAGGAGAAACAACAACAGCCCCAGCCATTTAAAAAAACGAGGAAATACCATACTGATTTTCATACAGGTTATTTTTTACAAAAGTAAAGCATAGTTTTCAAAATGTAAAGCATAGTTTACTTTTTTGTTTTTGAAAAGCAATTGCTTTTATAGGCAATCATAAAAAAATGCTGCCCGTGTTAGCGGGCAGCATAGCATTATTTTGGCAAGCACTGTTATTTTTGCTTTCCGGTAATTTTTATTTCACTTTTGATATTCATCGGCATTTTTTGTCCCTGAACCTGCATCTCTCCTTTGATGTCCTGGGTAATATTCCCTGTTAAGGTCATACCGGTGTTCAACTCCACATCCATTTTTCCTTTTTGGGTTCCGTTCATTTCCATAGTCATCCCGTTGGTCTGGGTATTATTGTCCTGGCCCATTTTGATTTCTGAATCCATAGTGATGGTAGCGATATTGCCCTTTACTTCAGTAAGGGTATAGGTGCTGGAGATGTTCATTTTAAACATCTGCATAGACATCGCGGCATCTTTTTTCCAGGTATCACCTACTTTTACCGCCTTGTCCGGGAAGATGTTGAGGGAGGTTTCCATAGACTGTTTTAAGTCTTCCGATTTCATGGCACCACTTTTTTCGATACTTTCCCAGCCATCAATGCTGACCACTTTACCCTCGGGGCTTACGGTCATTGAAAAGGGTTTATTGACCATGTCTCTGAACCCCTGCGCTTCCGGGGTCTGATCTTCCGAGCTCATTTTTATAGTATTGCCCATAGATTTCATCTCCATGCGCATCAGGTCGTATACGACCTCTATTTTGGAATTACCTTCGGCAGCTTCTTTTACATTAAAGGTATACTTGGAGTAAAGGTTATTGGTAGAGCTATTGCCGGCGGCCTCAACATTTTGCATTACGTCCATGTCGTAAATATAAGCAGCCCCTGGTTTCAGGTTAAACTTCAGGTCATAAGTATCGCCCGAGCCGCTTTTGCCGCTTGCAGCACCGTTTTTGTTGTCTGATGAATTGCAGCTGATGGAGGTTGAAGCGGCGAGCAGTATCGCTGCCATAGCACTTAATTGAATGGTCTTTTTCATGTTTTTTGTTTGTGTCCGGTGGAAAAAAGGCCGCTATCGGCAGCTTAAATTAAGCTGGGAAAGCAGCCTGGTATGATTTGTTTTTTTAGTATTATTTTCCGGTAAATACAGCCGCTCTTTTTTCTAAAAACGCGGTAGTGCCTTCACGCTTATCTTCGGTGTCGAAAGAAGCACCGAATGCGGCGATCTCGTTGCTGAGGCCCGTAGGACTTACGGTTGCGGCCTCGTTTACCAGGTGGATGATCTTGCTGATCGCCAACGGCGCTTTAGTGTTGATCTTAGCCAGTAATTCTTTTGTTTTGTCCAGTAATTCTTCAGCTGTAAAAACATGGTTAACCAGGCCCAGGGCTTTTGCTTCGTCGGCCTTGATCATGTCTGCGGTCATCAGCAATTCCATCGCTTTCCCTTTGCCGATCAGTTGTACCAGGCGTTGGGTGCCGCCATAGCCCGGTATCAGTCCCAGGTTAACCTCCGGCTGACCGAAACGCGCGTTTTCACTGGCTGTACGGAAATGGCAGGCCATAGCCAATTCGCATCCGCCACCTAAAGAGAAGCCGTTAACCGCTGCTACTATTGGTTTGGGGCAGTTTTCAATTTTATTGAACACGTTATCCTGTCCTACCTGTGCCAGGGCTGCTCCGCCTTTCCCGTCAAGATCGGTGAACTCAGAGATGTCTGCGCCTGCTACAAAAGCTTTTGCGCCGGCGCCTGTTATGATTGCGGCTTTGATCTCCGCGTTGTGGTATACCTCGTCCAAAGCCTTGCTTAATTCAGCAATAACGTCTTTGTTTAAAGCGTTCATTTTGTCCGGGCGGTTGATGGTAATCGTGCAAATATTATTGGATAGCTCTGTCAGAATTGTTTGATACATGATTATTTAAAATGTTTGTGATTTAAATTGAGTTTTTATTTTTTTTGTTTTAAAAAAGACCTTCTTTAATCTCTTCCCATAGCGCTTCATAAGCTTTGGTACCTCTTGAATGAGGTGCAAAATAGGGGAGGGGTGCCTGGTGTATACCCATCTTTTCTACATCAGAAAGGTAGGGTATCGAAGACTGGAAAAATTTTCTTTGCTCTGAAAATTCTTCTATAACCTCGTTATGCAATGCTTTCCGGCTGTCTACCATTGAAAAATAGCACATCAACTTAGACCCGTCGATTTGTTTTTCTTCAAAAAAATGCTTGACCGCTTCGAAGGTACGCAGGGAAAGCGTGGTGGGAATAGTAGGTAAGAGTACAATATCCGCGGCATTAAAGATGCTTTCTGCCAAAGCGGAAAAACCCGGCGGGCAATCAATAAAGATAAGATCGTAGTCTTGTTTTAAGGGCTTCAATAATTGTTTCAATACTTTTTTGCTATTCTTCTGAGCTTCAATAAAAAGGTCGAGTTTCCTGCTGGAAAAATCGGCGGGGATCACGTCCAGGTTGTCGTAGCTGGTGTCCAGTATCAGGGCTTCTATGTCCAGTTCGCCGCCTATCAGCTTTTTGCTCAGCTTATCTGATCCGGCTGAGGCGTTGAAATAAAAGCCGGCAGCCCCTTGCGGGTCTACATCCCACACCAGGCAGCGATATTGTTCCTGCGCGGCCAGGTAAGCAAGATTCACACAGCCTGCAGTCTTGCCCACGCCACCTTTTAAGTTGTATAAAGCAATAGTCGTCATAGCAAAATAGTTTTGTTCCCGTTAGG
This sequence comes from Taibaiella sp., assembly GCA_016786705.1. GTDB lineage: Bacteria > Bacteroidota > Bacteroidia > Chitinophagales > Chitinophagaceae > Edaphocola. Next base: position 206,837 of record JAEUVV010000002.1, on the reverse strand, counting down.
GATTACAGGTTGTCTACTTCCCCGTCCAGCCAATTGGCATAGTTGCCATACCAGTTAGCGGCGGCTACATAAATGTCGGATAGCTGGTCACTGGTATTGCTGGTATGAAGCAATAATACATGGTGCTCGTCGTCACCGTCTATGTTGGTGAATACAAAAGGAAAGTGTGGAATATCCTTGTAAGGCTGCATTTTATCAGGGTCTGCGCCTACAACTTCAAATATGGACTGGCTGGGGATATGGAGGAGTACGGTACGCTCCTGCAGTTGATCGCCATTTTGGTTGTCGCCGTCCAGCAAAACAAATTCTGGTAAGGGATAATTTTTAGTAAGATTCATATTTTAAATTTTATACGCAGCTTTAATAAAAAAGGACAGGGCATGCCCTGTCCTTTCAAAGCAATCGGCTTTAAAATTATAAAACTTCCACCTGATTTTTCAATAAATCTTCGAATACATCTCTTTTGCGGATCAGTTGCGCTTTTCCTTCATGCCACATCACTTCCGCTGGTTTTAAGCGGCTGTTGAAATTAGAGCTCATTTCAAATCCATAGGCTCCGGCATTCCTGAATACGAGTATGTCGCCTTCCCTTACTTCATTGATCTTGCGGTCCCAGGCAAATGTATCTGTTTCACAAATATTACCTACAACGGTATATATCCTTTGGTTACCTTTCGGATTGCTCAGGTTTTCTATTTTGTGAAAAGCATCATAAAACATGGGGCGGATGAGGTGGTTAAAGCCGGAATTTACCCCTACGAACACAGTGGCCGTGGTTTGCTTGATCACATTGGCTTTTACCAGGAAGCTGCCGCTTTCAGAAACCAGGTATTTGCCCGGTTCAAACCATAATTCAAAGCTTTTGTTTTGTTCCTTCTCAAAAGTTTCCAATGCTTTGGCTACTTTTTTGCCCAGTAAAGCGACATCGGTCGCGATCTCTTCATCCGAATAAGGTACTTTGAAGCCCGAGCCCATGTCCAGGTATTTGAGGTGCGGGAACTGGCTGGCCAGTTCAAACATGATCTCCAGACCCTGTACAAAAACTTCAACATCCTTAATTTCACTGCCCGTATGCATATGAAGACCTTCTACCCGGATGCCGGTGGAATTGATGATCCGTTCGATATGTCTTACCTGGTGGATTGAAATACCGAATTTGCTGTCGATATGCCCGGTGGATATTTTATAATTGCCCCCGGCGAATATATGCGGGTTAATGCGGATAAAAACCGGGTAATTGCCGGCATATTTATTGCCGAATTGTTCGAGTATAGATATGTTGTCAATATTGATATGCACGCCGAATGCCATTGCTTCCTCTATCTCTGCAAGGTCGATGCAGTTTGGCGTGAACAAGATATTCTGGGGCTCAAACCCGGCTTTAATGCCCAACTGTACTTCATTGATGCTGACGCAATCCAGGCCTGCGCCCAATTGATTGATATATTTTAAGATATTAATATTAGACAGCGCTTTACAGGCATAGAAAAAACGGGTATGCTTCTTAAATCCCTGTTTAAGCTTTTGAAATTGTGTTTGAATACTTTCTGTGTTATACACATACAGGGGTGTGCCAAACTCTTTGGCCATCATTAATAATTCGCTGTCAGTCATTTTAATGGTTTTAAAAAATAAACAGCAAAATTAAATTAAAATAATTAAAAATCTAACATTTGTTATAAATTTAGATTAAATAACTATTTTATGTTTGATATTCTATTCAAATCTTAGGCTTATTGGCAATGTGAAGTAACTTCTTACTGGTTCGCCATTTTGGTAAGCGGGGCTTTGCCAGGAAGGCATTATGCGCATAACCCGCATTACTTCCTGTTTGAGCAGCCGTTCTGTGTTGGGCAGTAGGTTCGTCCGGGCTGTATTGTTCACCCTTATTATTCGGGCGCCTGAGACGCTGGCGTCTTTTTCAACAATAAATTCTACAATAATCCTTACGGAAACAAAATTTGAGTCTTCCAGTACGGCAGGTGGATACCTGAAGTTGGATGCAATGAACTCGGTAATATTAAAGCCGCTTACCGCTTGCCTTTGCGCAACTCTTACAATGTTGGTATCCAGCAATGGTTTTCCCGGGGCAACCGGTGCCGGGGGATCAATAGTGCCGGCATATGGTTTTGTATCTAAATAGGGTTCATTTTTCTGTGCCAGGCAAGCAATGGAACCTGAAAGTAACAGGAATAAGCTTAAAAAGAGGTATCTCATCGGGTTTGATTATGGGCTTTAAAATTAAAACTAAATCTTTGAATTGGCATTGAAATACCAGGTGTAAAAATGATTTGATATATGGGTTAAATAAAAATGTATTTGACCGTGTAACTTTTTACCTTGTTTAACCGTCTAAGAGTGTATCATAAATTTTAGAAACATGAAAAAAACAATTTTACTAGTTGCAGGATTACTGGCATTAGCCGGAAGCATGTATGGGCAAACGCCACCTGAGCGTCGTTATGATGTAACGTTTAGCTCTGGCAATACTTACGAGTCGCTGGGGGCTGGGGCCACAGAAATTCCTTTTGATGCTAACTGGACAGACACAGTTAGCGGCCCGGTTAACCTGGTTATGGGTTTTAGATACCAGAATACGCCAGTCAACACCATTTCTATTGAGTCTTTAGGAGGCCTGACCATGAACAGTACACCATTAGATGGCTTAGGGCATATTATGGGAATTGCTATGGAATATGCCAGCAAAGGCAGGGCTAAGATTTCTTATGAACTGACGGGTAGTGCCGGAAGCCGTATTTTTAAAGTAGAATATAAAAATATGGGCCGCGAGAATGATGCGACAGGCAACGATACCCTGAATTACCAGATATGGTTACACGAGGCTGATAATGCCATTGAATACCGTGCCGGTTACAACAATGTTCCGGATACCGTGTTTGCACAGCTTATTTCGGACCTGATGAGTGGTAAAGATGTGGTAACAATAGGTTTAGCAGGTAATAATGGAGATTCCTTAGGTACTGACCTGGATGCTTCTTTTATGCATGTTGTCAAAGATATGGGAAGCCAGGTTTTTGATACGGCTTTCTGGATCAGTGATTTGGAGAGTAATCCATTGCTCTATGCAGATTATTTGATTTATGGTACCTACCCGGCTGAAGGTTCTGTGATCAGGTTTGCGCCTAAAACCGGAGGTGTAAATATAGGCAAGATTGATTTTAACCTTGCTACTGTTTATCCTAATCCGAGCAGCAATGGGCGTTTTAATATACAATTAAAAGAGCAGTTGCAAGATGCCCGGCTTATGGTATATGATATTACAGGGAAAGTAGTATATAGCCAGGAGGTAAAAGGACAAAGTACGATTATCGATTTGTCTCATTTATCAACGGGGCAATATATCGGTAAGCTCCTGAGTAAAACGAAAACAGGCGTATTCAAACTAGTAAAAGAATAACTTAATTCCGTTCAATCAAAAAAGCAGCATTTTATAATGCTGCTTTTTTGATTGAAAATTTTTTAATGGTTTCCATATACTATAGGTACGGTGAAATAAGCGCGTACAATTATATCATTATTTATAGCGGGTCGCCATTTAGGGGAATTAATAATTACTCTGAATGCGTCTTGTATAAAAGGTTGTAGTTGTTCCGGTGATGCTTCCTTTCCGTTAATAGATCCAACGCTTTTTACCGCTTTGGGATGGCTCAGGCGACCATCTTTTTCTACAGTGAACTCTAAAATTATGCGTACTGAAACATCATCCTTGCTGAATTGCTTAGGGAATTTCAGTGATTTGTTCAGGTATTCGATCCAGTTGTAAGCAGGTGATGCCTTGTGCGTCACCGCCCGGTAAATGCCGGTATCAGAAATGGCTTTATTGCTGTTTTCTTGTGTAATGCCGGATTGCGCCCAGGAGGGACTGGTAATGCCGGTGAAAAAAGAGAAGGCCGTAGCACTGATTAAGTGCACAAATTGAGTTTTAGCTATCATTAGACTTAATTAAAAAAATCTTAAAGAGGAACAATATAAATGTATATTGTTCCTCTTTAAGATAAAAGTTCCAGGTAAAATGACCTAAAGCACTTTTAAAGTATTAGTTTTTGATCTGCATATTTACTTTGCTGGCAAATTTGCTTTGCTCTGTGATCGCTTTATTAACAAGGTTGTCAATTTTGTCAAAAGCCGTATTGTAATCTGTGATGGCTTTATTATAAGCATCTACATTGGCCTCTGGGTTTTCTACGCTCAATAAATTATTGTAAGCCGGGATCAGTTGGCTCTTTACTCCTGAATATACATCAATAACAGACTGGTGGAATTCTTTACCTTCTTCTGTAGGTTTCATTTTATTCATTTCGGTAGTGCAGCTATCCGTAACTTTTTCCAGGCCTTTAAGGGCGGTTTTCTTTTGCTCAATATCGCCCCCTTCATTATCAATTACTGCAGTATAGGTATTGAAATCGGTGGTGTATTTGTCAAATAAGTTGACTACGTCATCATTGTAGTTGATGTTGCCCTGGCCGCAGGAGAATAAAAGGCCGGAAGCGATCAATGCGATAGCCGCGAATAATGTGCTTAATTTTTTCATTGTTTTTTGTTTTGTGAATAAGATAAGGCTTCGAAGATAAACATTTTTTAGAATGCCAGGACTAATTTTTCAGGCCTTTTTAATAGGCTAATGTATTGTTTTCTAGCTATTTACTGCTTTTTTATAATTAAAACGCCGCCGGTATACCGGCGGCGTTTTAAAAAATTATACCTTATTACTTACTTAAGTGCATGCTTCTTTCTTTGTATAAATTACGGAAGTAAGGGTCTTTTAGATTTTTAATGAACCGTATAGCTTCACCGGTACTTTTCATCTCAGGGCCCAACTCTTTATTTACGTTAGGGAATTTATTGAAACTGAATACCGGCTCTTTTATCGCGTAGCCTTCCAGCTTTTTCTCAATATTGAAATCTTTAAGCTTATTGGCCCCCAGCATGACTTTGGTAGCGATATTCAGGAACGGTACCCCATAAGCTTTCGCGATGAAAGGGGTCGTGCGGCTCGCTCTCGGATTGGCTTCTATCACGTACACTTTGCCATCTTTAATGGCGAACTGGATGTTGATCAATCCTTTTACGTTCAGTTTTAAGGCCAGTTTCTTGGCGATATCGACCATTTCCTCTACTTCCAGTTTGCCTAGATTGAACACCGGTAATACAGAGTGGCTGTCGCCGGAGTGAATACCTGCCGGTTCTATATGTTCCATAATGCCCATGATATGTACCTCTTCGCCGTCACAGATCGCGTCGATCTCGGCCTCCTGGCAACGGTCCAGGAAGTGGTCAATAAGAATGGTATTGCCCGGGAGTATTTTTAACAGGCTCACCACACTTTGCTCCAGTTCTTCGTCATTAATAACGATACGCATTGCCTGGCCGCCCAATACATAGGAAGGGCGTACCAAAACCGGGTAGCCTACCTGGTTGGCGACTTCCATGGCTTCATCTGTAGTGAAAGCGGTACCGTATTTAGGATAAGGAATTTTTAATTCTTTTAAGAGGTCAGAGAAACGGCCACGGTCTTCTGCTATATCCATATCGTCAAAAGAAGTTCCGATGATACGGATGCCTTTCTCATGCAGTCGCTTGGCTAATTTCAGCGCAGTTTGCCCGCCAAGTTGAACGATGACACCTTCCGGCTTCTCGTGCTCGATGATTTCCCAGAGATGTTCCCAGTAAACCGGCTCAAAGTATAATTTGTCTGCGATATCGAAGTCTGTAGAAACGGTCTCGGGGTTACAGTTGATCATGATCGCTTCGTAACCGCATTCTTTTATAGCCAGCAGACCGTGTGTACAGCAGTAGTCGAACTCGATGCCCTGGCCAATCCTGTTAGGACCGGAGCCGAGAACGATTATTTTCTTTTTATCGCTTACGATGGATTCATTCTGTAGGGTATCGCTGCTGATCGATTTTTCTTCGAATGTGCTGTAGAAGTAAGGGGTTTTGGCTTCAAACTCTGCGCTACAGGTATCTACCATTTTATAAACCCTGGTAATGTCTAATCCTTTCCTGTATTCATATACTTCTTCCGCGGTGCAGTTGCCTAAAATTTCTGCCAGCTGCTCATCACTGAAGCCCATTTTCTTGGCTTCGAACAGGATGGATTTAGGTACTTTATTTAAGTGCTTGTAAGTAGCCAGTTTTTGCTCCAGGTTAACGATTTCCTGGATCTGGTATAAGAACCAGCGATCTATCTGGGTTGCTTCTCTTAATGTTTTGATGGAAACCCCTACTTCCAAAGCCTCTTTGATTCTGAAAATTCTATCCCAGGTCGGGCGTTTAAGGTATTCAATCAATTCATCCGGGCGCATCCGGCTGCGGCTGATGGAAGTTAAGCCGGTAGCGTTATTTTCCAGGCTCTGGCAGGCTTTCTGCAAGGCTTCAGGGAAAGTGCGGCCGATGGACATTACTTCACCTACCGATTTCATTTGCAGGCCCAGCGTGTCATCAGCACCTTTAAATTTATCAAAGTTCCAGCGCGGCATTTTTACAATGACGTAATCTAATGCCGGTTCAAAATAAGCTGAAGTAGTTTGCGTAATTTGATTTTTAAGTTCGTCCAGGGTATAACCTACCGCTAACTTGGCCGCGATCTTCGCGATAGGGTAGCCGGTTGCTTTAGAGGCCAGTGCAGAAGAGCGGCTTACCCGCGGGTTGATCTCGATCGCTATGATCTCTTCGGTTTCCGGGTTCAGCGCGAACTGGACATTACAACCGCCGGCGAAATTACCCAGGTCCCGCATCATGCGTACCGCTGTGTTACGCATCAGCTGGTAGGCGGTATCGCTGAGGGTCATTGCCGGGGCAACGGTAATACTGTCTCCGGTGTGGATACCCATAGGGTCGAAATTCTCTACCGTACAGATGATCACTACATTGTCCGCCTGGTCTCTTAACAGTTCCAGCTCAAACTCTTTCCATCCCAGTACGGCTTGCTCTACCAGTACCTCGTGGATAGGAGAGGCGTTCAGGCCGGCATTCAGAGCGGCTTCCAGTTCATCTTTATGTTTTACAAATCCGCCACCGGTTCCGCCTAACGTAAAAGAAGGGCGGATTACCAGTGGAATACCGATCTCCTGGGCAAACTCTTTACCCTCCAGTAAGGAGTTGGCTACTTTGGCCGGTGCAACAGGGATATTCATTTCCAGCATCCATTCGCGGAACAGGTCCCGGTCTTCCGCTTTATCAATAGCTTTAATGTCTACACCGATCAGACGTACATTATATTGTTCCCAGATGCCTAATTCTTCCACTTCTTTACAAAGGTTGAGCGCTGTTTGTCCGCCCATGGTAGGCAGAACGGCATCAATCTCATTTTCCTGTAAGATCTGCTCGATACTTTCGGCCGTTAAAGGCAGCAGGTAAACTTTATCTGCGACGATCGGGTCGGTCATAATGGTGGCCGGGTTGCTGTTGATCAAAGTAACTTTGATCCCTTCTTCTCTAAGGCTTCTTGCCGCCTGAGAGCCGGAATAGTCAAATTCGCAGGCTTGACCGATAACAATAGGGCCGGAGCCGATAATCAAAACAGATTTAATGGAAGTGTCTAAAGGCATTTTTTTTCTTTGATTTGAAAATTTTTCGGGATAAATGCCTGCCACGATCTTTGCAATTCGTTGCGGTTCAATTATGGGAACCTTTATATACAAAAAATCGGGCTGGTGCCCGAAGTGCAAAATTATAACAAAAGAGGTAAAAAACGGCAGACTTTTTACACTTATGTCTGCCGCCTGGGGATAATTTTATTGGACCAACAGTTCCAGAGAGGTTTTGATCAGGTTTTCGACCGATGCGGCGCCATCTTTGGAAAAGGTTTTATTCTGCCGGTTGGCCACTATCGTACTTATAGATAAGCATTGATGGCCGAGTAGTTTACCCAGGCCATAAATGGCGGATGTTTCCATTTCAAAATTGGTAATTCGATGTTGCCCGCTGTTAAAGCCTGATAAGGCATCAATCAGTTGTGGAAACGCCGGTGCCAACCTGAGCTGCCGGCCCTGGGGAGCGTAGAACCCGGGGCAGGTGACGGTAATACCGTGCACATAACCTTCCCGTGCAGGGAATTTATTGACCAGGTGAATGGAGGCTTCGGCCATATAAGGCCGGATGGCCGCATTTTCGAGTGCGGTATGTTGTACAAATGCGTTCCGCAAAAAGGCTACTTCGGCATTTTCTTCATAATTATAATAATGCAGGAGATTGTCCAGCCCTATACCAAAGGTGCTTACAACAAGGCTATCGACGGGGATATCGGATTGTAAGGCGCCGGAAGTACCCATTCTTACGATCTCCAGGCTGGTATGTTCTGTTTTGGGTAAGCGGGTGTTGAAATCAATATTGACCAGGGCATCTAATTCGTTGAGCGTAATATCAATATTATCCGGGCCTATACCGGTAGAGACTACCGAGAGCCTTTTATTGCCGATATAACCGGTATGGGATACAAATTCACGGTGCGCTTTTTGGGTTTCAATACGGTCAAAATATTTGGAAACCGTGGCTACCCGGCCGGGGTCGCCCACGGTAATTACCGTGTGGGCAATTTCTTCGGGATGCAGATCTAAATGGTAAATACAGCCTTTTTCTGTAATAATCAATTCCGATGCGCCGATGGGTAAATTAGGGATCATAGTGTCTTGATAAAATAATTTTTGAAATTACACAATTTAATGTTTACCTTTGCTGTCCTTTAATCGCAAAGCAAAAATACGGTACCATGGCCGAGCGGTTAGGCACCGGTCTGCAAAACCGTTTACAGCAGTTCGAATCTGCTTGGTACCTCAGCAAAGATAAAAGCATCACAGATAAAAGTGGTGCTTTTTTAATTACAAATTTTTCAATTACAAATTACGAATTAAGAAAATTGGCAATTATTCTTGATTTTTGTGATATGAAAACGAATAATGTTATTCAACACAAAACATTTGCATTTGCTGTCAGGGTTGTAAACCTTTATAAGTATCTGAATGCGAAGCTGGATGAAAAGGTTTTGAGTAAACAATTGCTTAGGTGTGGTACTTCGATCGGAGCAAATATTGAAGAAGCAATTGGCGGGCAAAGTGAAAGAGATTTCTATGCTAAACTCACAATATCTTATAAAGAAGCCAGAGAAGCCAGGTACTGGATAAAATTATTGAAAGAAACCTTATATTTATCCGAGCAAGAAGCGAATAGCCTGTTGGTGGACATTGAAGAAATCTGTAAGATCATTGGCTCTATACAAAAAGCAATAAAGTTTAGAAATACATAATACAGATTTGTAATTGATATTTATGAGTAAGCATAGTAAACAAGCGAAAGTATATATAAAGAACAGGCCGGCTACTTTTGAGTATGCCATTGAGGATCGCCTGAATGCCGGGATCATACTTACGGGTTCCGAGATCAAGTCTGTGCGTGCGGGAAAAGTAAGTTTTAATGACAGTTATTGTTTTTTTCATAAAGAGGAGCTCTGGATCCGGAGCCTGCATATCGCGCAATATGTCAATGCGGGCTATGTGGGGCATGACCCTACCCGGGAGCGAAAATTATTGCTTAACCGTAAAGAATTGAAGAAGTGGGCGCAGAAGATCAGGGAAAAAGGCTTTACTATAGTGCCATTATCCATGTTCATTAATGATAATGGCTATGCCAAACTGGAGATAGGCTTGGGCAAAGGTAAGAAGCTGCATGATAAGCGGGAGAGCATTAAAACCCGGGACGCTGAACGCAGTCTGAAACAGAAGGATTGGTAAATACATACCAATCCTTCTGTTTATGACATAATTGAGCACTTGAAATTTAATTAAAATTCGAAAATTTAGCAAACGGTTACATAAAGATTGCCACACAAAAACAATCCCTGATATTCACTGTTGTTTTTAATCTTAATTATAATGTTATTAGCACCCTGTAAAAGATGACTTGGGGGGAAATTAATAGTAATATTCTGATATAAGGGATTATAATCAGAAGAAGGAACAGGAGTTAGGCTGTAAAAGTACCCGTTCAAGTATAGGCCTTCAATATCGTCATCCCCTCCTAAATAATTGATCACTAATTTTCCATAAGTGCAATAATTTACAGTTGGCAAATTAAACACAGTCTTATATTGCATTAAGCCAACAGGCGAATTTTTGATAGGAGCACCGAAGTCACTTAAAGAAACTTTACTGGTTATCCATCTTCCGCAGCCATTTATATCCCACGACACACCATTTGTATTACAGACAGGAGCAGCAGAAAAACTGCTTCCTCCGTTTGTACTCACCTGCCAGGTGTCATCCCCATTGCCATAGTCTATCAATAAGCCGGTACTGTTGTTTTTGCCTGTTGTCAAATCAAAAGTTTGGGAATAAGAGTATCCCAAAGAGGATAGTGCTAAAGAAGAAATAAGCAAAACTTTTTTCATAAAGGAAATTATTTTTTTTATAAATTATATAAGCAAATTAGCTAATTTTGATTTATTGAATGATTTGTTAATCTGGTTTTGTCTTTAAAAAATAAAAAAAAAACGCATACTTTCGCAGAAGAAACAGAAGAACTGTGTATTGTATTTTTGCTACTTTTTTAAGCATTGAAAAAACGAAAAATTTTAAACAAAAACAAATAAAAATTAGATTATGAAAAAAGTACGTGTAATTTCGACGGCTGCTATGTTTGCCTTATTATCTGTAGGTTCTATGACATTTATGTCTTGTGACAAAACTGAAGATTGTGTATTAGGTTACGAAGGTAAAGACTGCGATGTTGAAATCAGAAAAGAAATGTTAGGTACTTATAATGCAACAGATGTTAATGATGCAGATGCAACTGATGTATATACGTATCAGCCTACTGTTGCTTCCGGTGCTAGTGTAGCTATCGTTAACGTTTCTAAATTTGGAGATTTTTTCACTAACACAGAAATCGTAACAGCTAATGTTACGAAGTCAAATGATGTGATTTCCTTCACTATTCCTACCCAAAAACCTGATAATGTGAATACAGTAGCAGGTTCTGGCTCTTATAATGTTTCTACTAAAAAACTTACTGTTAGCTATTCTTTGACTAATGTTGCAGGTCAGGTAGTAAACTATACAGGAAACTGGACCAAACAATAAGCTTTAGTATTATTGGAGTCATAATGACAATAAAGCCTTCATCTTTTTTTAAGATGAAGGCTTTTACATTTATACTTGAACAAGTATAAATGTAAATTTGTACGCAGAATGTAAATACCCTTTAGAAGTTCTCTAAAGGGTATTTACATTTTATTTATATTTAATAACTATTGTAAAAAATACATTATTATCTGTTGAATCTGTCTGCTTTTTTATCTTCAGTTGTCTGTTGTACTCTTTCTTGTGCATCTTTATTACCAAACCGAGCATCCTTCTTATTAGCCGCATCCTGATCTAAACGGTCTTTAGCAGCTTTGTCGCCAAATCTTGCGGCCTTTTTATCTGCCTCAATTTGTGCTTGTGTTCTTGTAGCTGGTTTTGCAGGCTCTGTTGGTTTAGCAGGGCTTGTCGGTTTAGTAGTACCAGGTTTCGTGGCCGGTTTGCTACTGCCAGAGGTTGGTTTGGCATTCGCTGCCGCCGCTGCTGCTGCATTCGCCGCCGCGATAGAATCTTCCGCCATTTTATTTAATAAAGAATCTTTAGCACGGGCTTCAGCAGCCATGATAGAATCTTCAGTAGCTTTTTTTATAGAATCCAATTGAGATTGGGAAATTTCATTTACCGGCTGCTCGTTACCTCCACAGGAAGTTAAATACACGATACCTGCGATTGCTGATAAAACTAAGATCGACTTTTTCATTTTTATCTGTTTGTTTTGATTAGAAATTTAATGGACAAAGATACAAACCCAGATTTTACAAATAGAATTTTTATTCTATTTAATTGTTAACGTATCTGGCTTAGTGCCTTACTTATAGGATGCCTGTTAATCGGGCATTGCATAAAAAGTAACCTGCTTTTTTTGCTAAATAATTCCTAAGCCGGATTTTTATTTTGAAATTTAATATTTCTATACCTATCTTTGCACATGGCTACAAAATCTAATAAATTCTACGGAGAAGGCTTAACATTTGATGATGTTTTACTAGTGCCTGCCTATTCAGAAGTACTTCCCAGAGAAGTAAACATTTCCACCAAACTGACCAAAGATATTACCTTAAACGTACCTATTGTTTCTGCAGCAATGGATACGGTTACCGAGGCTAATCTGGCTATTGCAATCGCCCGCGAAGGTGGCCTGGGTATTTTGCATAAGAACATGAGTATCGAGCAGCAAGCCGAGCAGGTAAGGAAGGTGAAGCGTTCTGAAAGCGGCCTGATCCTTGACCCGATCACTTTACACCCGGATCAGACCATAAGCGAAGCTTTAAAGCTGATGCGTGAAAATAAGATCGGTGGTATTCCAATCATAGATAGCAATAATATCCTGGTAGGGATCCTTACCAATAGGGACCTTCGCTTTGAGAAGAATTCCCGCAAGAAAGTGAGCGAGATCATGACCAGCAGCAACCTGGTAACCGCGCCGCATGGTACCAACCTGCAAAAGGCGGAAAAGATACTGCAGCAACATAAGATTGAGAAATTACCTATCGTAGACAAATCCGGAAGATTAATGGGTTTGATCACTTATAGAGATATATTACAGCATTCCAGCCATCCTAATTCCTGTAAAGATGATTTCGGCAGGCTGCTGGCAGGTGCCGCTATTGGCGTAACCGCTGATATACTGGACCGTGTGGATGCCTTGATCCAGTCGGGTGTAGATATCGTAACCCTGGATAGCGCCCACGGGCATTCTAAAGGTATCCTGGATGCTTTGCGTAATGTGAAGAAAAACTTTAAAAAACTCCCTGTAATTGGGGGTAATATCGCTACCGCAGCCGGTGCTTTAGCTTTGGCAGATGCCGGGGCAGATGCCGTGAAGGTAGGTATTGGCCCGGGTTCGATCTGCACTACCCGCATCGTTACCGGTATTGGCGCACCGCAATTAACAGCGGTAATGGAAGCGGCAACCGCGTTAAAGAAAAAAGGTATTCCCGTGATCGCTGATGGTGGTATCCGCTATACCGGTGACCTGGTAAAAGCTATAGCTGCGGGTGCTTCCTGTATTATGGCCGGATCCGTGTTTGCCGGTACGGAAGAAAGTCCCGGCGATACTATTATTTATGAAGGCCGTAAGTTTAAAGCTTATCGTGGTATGGGTTCCCTGGATGCCATGCAAAGCGGTTCTAAAGACCGTTATTTCCAGGATGCGGAAGATGATGTGAAAAAGTTGGTTCCGGAAGGTATTGTGGGCCGTGTGCCTTATAAAGGGACGGTAAGCGAGATCGTACAGCAGTTTGTAGGTGGCCTGAAAGCCGGTATGGGTTATTGTGGTACCGATACGATCAAGCGTTTACAGGATGAAGCGCAATTCATAAAAATTACCAGCGCCAGCATGGCAGAGAGCCATCCGCATGGTGTGGTGATCACCAAAGAAGCGCCGAATTACAGCCGCTAATTTTGAAAAGTAGTTAATTCAAGTAAAATGCCCCTGTTTTACCAGGGGCATTTTTTTATTGCTTTAATTTATCGGCAAAAACTTTTTTGAACTTTTCAATTTTGGGTTTGACCACTAATTGACAATAACTGTTTTGCGGGTTTAACTCGAAATAGTTATCATGGTAGGCCTCCGCATCGTAAAAGGTGCTGAGGGGTTCTATGCTGGTCACAATCGGGGCGGTATAAACCTTTTCCAGGTTGAGCTGGCTGATGTAGTATTGTGCCTTTTCTTTTTGGGTATCATTTAAAGGGAAAACAGCGCTTCTGTACTGGGTACCTATATCGTTGCCCTGGCGGTTGAGCTTGGTAGGGTCGTGGGATACAAAAAACGCGGCCAGTAGCTGGTCGTAAGTAATTTTATCCGCATCGTAGATTACTCTTACGGCTTCGGCATGGCCGGTAGTACCGGTGCATACCTGCTCATAGGTAGGGTTGGGCACTGTGCCTCCTATATAGCCGCTTTTCACACTTTGTACACCGTCCAGGTGTTTGAACTGTCCTTCTACGCACCAGAAACAGCCGGCTGCGAAGATGGCGGTATCTGTTTTTTGTTCTTTGCTTAAGTTTTCTGTGTTGTCTATCATTGAATTTATGGTCTTTGAATTGGTCTGGCTTATGGATGTATTGGTATTACATGCGCTGAAAAACAGGGCACAAGTAATAAACCAGAAAAATACTCTATAATTAAACATGTAATAAAATTAAGGCTAAATTTTTATAGTGTTTGAATAAAGTTTTGCTAAAAGATGAGGGCTTAAACCCGCTGTAGTATTGGGTTTAGATTTATGGCAGAAAAAATATTTTATCATTTTGTAAAGTTTTTTTGGTTATCAAAAATGAATGCGCTTATTTTGCACCCGGAGAGATGGCAGAGTGGTCGAATGCGGCGGTCTTGAAAACCGTTGTCTGTAACAGGACCGGGGGTTCGAATCCCTCTCTCTCCGCCGCCGAAAATAAAGAATCCCCGCTTTGCGGGGATTCTTTATTTTACGGTAATTTGTGAAATTTTTTGTCTGCGACTGCAACTAAAAAGTTGCAATAAAAGAAAATTTAGTCTGTCGTATCTACTTGCAGTAACCGGCCTATTCTCTTCCTTTTTCGAAAATGATCAATTAAAGTATGGTCGATATTTAATAGTTCATAAGCTCCTTAAACGACTTGTTTTGAAACTCATCCAGAGGATTTTTTTACAATTCCCCAGGATTTCTGCTTAATCCGGGATTTATCTGGATTTCCAGAATATCCGTAAAGAAAAACAGGGTAAGCTAAGCTATTACCCGGACAGCGATTGGGAAATCAAAAATCATCAGCACTTCATCGGTATCTATGAAACGGATAACAGAAATGCGACCGAGTTTTCCTTTGCTGTGAGTGTAATGACTAAGAAATCGGTAATTGAATCAGGAAAAACGGGTACAGTAACGGTAAATCATCTGCAAGTGTGATGACACAGTAATCTTCTAAGATAACCTAAACCGGTATGTATTTTTTATAACGAGGAAGAGTGGGGGGCGCAGCTACATGCGGAATGGCCAAAGCTTACTTTTAATGCAGAAGTTGGTTTTCTCCTGCCTTACAGGGCTTTAGTACTTAGCGGGCGAATTAATTCACTAATCAGATATGTATTAACAGATCAGGGGGGACGTTTACTAATTGTTGGTGGCCTTGTGGGTAAAATTTTAACCGTAAGTGTCTGGGAAGGCTGAAAATTTATGCGAAACTTCTTATAGGTAACTTTAATAAAAAATCATAATTGCATTGGCTGTAGCTACTTTGGTTACTCCATTCTATCCCTGTATAAATTCCTGCCTCACACTATCGGATAAGCAGGTGCTTGCCAGTTCCAGCGAAATGATCTAGGCTGGTGCCCTCTATATGGCTCCTTGCCCAACAAACGCTTAAACTTGTCAGATAGAAGGAGCTAATCTACCCCCTAAATTTTTATTGTATCCATTAAAAAAAACTAAAACAATAGGGGCCCGAAACAGGATCCTATTGTTTATAAATACAATGCAAAGTTCAAGAAAGCACAGCTGCTTATGGGCCGGTTTACTCTTTAACCACTTTGTAGCTATTTGTTTTAGTGCCTTCCTTTATAAGGATAAAATAGCTGCCTGCCGGATAAGCACTCATATCAATGGTCAGTGTTCCGCCACTATAAGCTTTACGCCAGATATTTTGCCCGACAGCATTGATAAGCGTTAAGGTACCTTCACCGCTCAAGCCATTAATTGTTACGGATGATCTGACGGGGTTCGGGGTGACCGTAATCGTCCGGGTTAACAGGCCGAAATGGATTTGTTGTACCTCGCTGTACGCGTAACGACCGTCCTGATCTACCAGCTTGAGCCGGTAGTAGTTTATCCCTGTGGAAGGATTCTTGTCTGTGAAGCTGTACGACCAGGCCTCAGCTCCGGTATTTCCCTTACTTGCGGTAAATCCAATATGCGTCCAGGCTGATGCATCAGCGCTACGTTGAATTTCGAATCCTTTGCTGTTGTGTTCACTATAGGTGGTCCAGTCGAGCTGGGCAAATTTACCCGCCTCAGATATTTTGAAATAGGCCAGGTTAACCGGTAAAGGCGTGGTGGTGACGATTTGATACGCAACCGCTGGTGCCGCCGATCCGGCCTGGTCAACGATTGCATAGGAAAAGCCAACCGGGTTGCCGGAGTTCCCGGTACCATCCTGACCGGCAATAACCAGTTTGCTTGCATCATAGTTGGCAATAGTAACGGGTCCCGAGGAAAGGTCAATTTGTTGCACGCCGACCGAACCGCCGAAATCATAGAAAAGTAGGGTATTGCTGTTTATTGCTGTAATGCGGAATGTGCTTCCGCTGTTGCAGGAACTGGCGGCACTACAGTCTTCGGGATCAGACCCTGACAGCGCACCCCCGGTAGTCCCGGTCAGTGAAGAGGATGAAGTTTGGATAAATTTATAGCCTGCGGGACTTGGAAACCCTGATGGCGCCGTATTGCTAAAGGCACTTTCTGGTACGGTATAAGATTTTGGATCGGCTACCGGTCTTTGCTGGATACCAAAGTTAAAATTAGATAGGTTCCCGCTTACCGACGGCACATTCATTATACCATTGGCCGTTCCTTCTATCGTGCCGTTCGCATTCTCGCCGGTATTCATCCAGTTAGCCGGAAGGGTTGTATTAACCGGCGTGGTACCGGTGTTGGTACCTATTGCATAAACACCGGTAGAAAGTGTTATTGCATAGGTTGATCCGACTGCTGCATTCAGCTCATAGCTACCGTTGGCAGCAACCGCAGCAGAGTCAACAATGATGCCGCTGCTGTTTACGAGGTAGACATACATAGGGAAGGGTAGTGTCGTGAAGGTTTCGCCAGTGTTGATCAAGACATTACCATTAGCATCATGAAATACATTTCCGCACAGGGCTGCTTTAATTGTGTCTGTTTTTGTTGCAGCACAGTTAGTGGTCCCGGCATAACGTGCGGCTACAATATGGTTACCCGGAACTAAGCCTGTGAATGCAACGGAAGACTGCCAAGGGCCGCCATCTATGTTGTATTCGTAAGCAGTACCCAGCGGGGCTGTTACGGTTATCGTACCCGTCGGGCTGCTACAACTGCTGTTAGTAACCGTTGTGACCGGTGTAACTGAATTGATTTTAAATTCGATATCATCAATAGCTAAATCATTGCCCGATCCACCTACTGAATTATTTCGGATCACAAGGTCCACTGAAGTAGTAGTGGCTGTGAAGGTCAGGTTCTGCTTGGTCCACCCGTTCACCAATGCCAGGTTCCCGGTATTGTTTTGCGCTATAGTATCATAAGTAGTGTGGTCGATAATAGAGAAGGTAATATTGGGATTGATACCGGATGCATTGATAGGAGCCAACCAGGCTGAAAAATCATATTGCACGCCCACAATCAATCCATTGAACCGACGCCTGAAGAATTCATTGACGTCCTGCCCTGCATCAACGGCTAGCATCCGGCCTTGTCCGTCGCCTGCAGTGTGGTCATTAAAAACAAATCCGCCACCATATAGCTGGGAAGCATTACCGATAATTTTGTAATATCCCTCCATCGTCCCGGTTGAGGTGTTCAGGTAGTGATAGGAGGTTTGCCCCAGAAAGGCCGGGCCGAAGGTTCCCACTGCCCCCGTTCCGAAGCTTTCGATATAGGCGGTGCCACAATCATTGGTCATGGTGTAAGGGTTGATCACCCCGTTACTGACGATCACGTGCACTACTTCCCCGGCGCTGACATTTGCTGTAAAGCTTTTTGCCGATAAATTTTTGGTAGAATTATTGCCTGGGTCATAGATTAATATGCCTTGCAGGTCCCAGCCGGAAGGTACGGTTTCTGTGAAAGTATAGCTGCCGGGTGTTACTGGGATCATCATCGAGTTGCCGGTCGCACTCGTGCGTACGCGCTCATCGTCGATCCACCAGCTATTCGTGCCGTCAAATGCCCGGCTCCAGATATTGCCTGCAGCAGGGTTGGCGCTTGCATTTGTTATGGCTGCCCACATCTGGCCGCCCAGCCCCCCGGTGAGGGTGTAGCTTGACCGGGAAGTCGATTCTGCTGCGGACCATGCGGTACCGCTGCTCCATTTATACACGAATGTTGATCCTGAAGCGCTGGCTGTATAGATAGCGTATGCACTCCCATTTGCGTCGACGCCTACATCTGTCGCATTATTTGAAGTAATGCTGGTAGGGCGCCCCAGGCTGGTGCTTATTCCCGAACTGGTGTTGATGCTATACACGTTACCGTCGGATTTAGCAACCACAATAGTATTAACCAGGTTGGGATTACCATCGATCTTAACATTATTAGTGCCGGCTGCAGTTAATTGGCTCCAGGTTGTGCCGGAGCCGGAATAAGTATATACTGAACCTGCGGTGGTTATAATATAAGGCTGACTATCCCAACGGCTACCAATATCCGCGGCATCGCTGCCGGTGTAAAGGGCTGTCGCTGTGGTGCCGTCATAGGCAATCACTTGCCCGTTTGTTCTCACGACATAGGCCAGGTTGCCTGCACCCCCATCTACGCGGCTGGCATTTGTAATGCCGGTTTGCACCCAGGTGGCGCTGGAAGCGTCCCGGTAGTATAAGTTAAAATTATTCCCGATGGCCCAAAGTCGCCCGTTTTGCGCTGCCCCGATATCTCTTAGGGTAATGTTAGCCGGCTGGTCATTGAGCACTACAGATGGAATTACCGTACTTCCACCCGTGGCATTAAACGTGAAATCTACACTCGAACTTTCATCCAGTGCCTTTTTATGGATATAGATATAACCCGTTTGCGCATAACTATTCATTGCTGCTACAGACAGCAGCAGAAATAGCTTTCTCTTAAGGTTGCCGGGCTGTAAGCTTTTAAAGCTTTGCAAGGATTTTTTACGTAATTGTTTGCCATTCATTTTGTCAGTTTTTGTTTGAAGAAAAGATTAGGACAGGCTTAATCAAGGGCTATATTCGATCTCCTGTTTTCGCAGGGTTCATTTATCAACTGCTTGAGGTTGTTAATCGGTTGTTGACTTTAAACGATTCATAAACAGTTATTTATGAGGGTTAATGCTTGGGTTTATACGAAAACATAATGTAAAACGAAGATAGTTTATCGGATAACTACCCGGAATTTATAGAACAACTTGAGTGCTTGTCCGTGCTTGTTCAGTAATCTGGTAAGCAGGTAACTTCGGCCAGGTGATCGGATAAGCGCTTTGAGCAGGAAAAATGTGCAAGCATCATTAAACTCCGGTTAATGTAGACGCGAAGGCCACCCGGAAATTGTATTTGTTAAAGTGAAGTTAGTCACGGGAAATAATTGAATAAATACTCCTAATGGTGACTTTTTTCCGGTTATTACGATTAAAAAATCCCGGTTCCCGGTAATATTTTAATTAATTTATAAGTATTTATATATTTTTTGTATTAAAAATCAAAGCTATATAGTTTTTTTGCTATTTGCTCATGTGTAATATTATTACTTGATTTATGCCCGATCGGTTGCTGAGTTTTTTATATTTGCAATTTAGCTTAAGCTGTCATTGACTTACTAAGTTTGTTATGTTACCATCCCGATTAAGATTATACTTCCAGTATTTACGCATTCCTGCACTTTTAATTTTTTTTGCAACCGCTCTTGCGCAAAAAAGCGCTGCACAGGAAAATATAGACTCCCTGAAAGCGGCCCTAGAGAATAATATACCTGATAGTATAAAAGTACATACGCTGAATAGGATTATGAATAATATTTCTATGGAAGACCCGGAATATTATAACTATAATGAGCAGCTGAAAGAGGGGGCTGAAAAACTGCTGGCCCAAAAAAATATCAGTGCGGTGCAAAGGAAGACATTCATGGGGTATATTGGAAATTATCATAACAACATTACAGTAAACCCTCCTAATAATGACTTTGCTGTAGCCTTACAGAACATTGAAAAAGCAATAGCCATATATGCCAGTTTGGGAGAAGCCGAAAATGTAGCAGAAAGTACCTTAAGTAAAGGTATTTGTTACAGCAAGATAAACATGTATGACCGCGCCGCTCTTGCTTGTTTCGAGGCGTTAAGGTATTTCGAAAAGCATCACAAGGAAGAACGCATTGTTTTTACGAACCAGTTCATTGGCAGTCTTTACTACTACCAGAAAAATTATACTGAAGCGATCACTTATTATAAAAAGACATTGACCTGGTATAAGGCACAAAAAGAATGGTCCAGGAACCCTTATTTCCTGGGCCAAATGGCCAGTGCCAGTAATAATATCGGGAAGGCCTATATAAATATGGAAAACTATGCTGAAGCGGAAGTATATATCAAATCCGCGATTGAGCAGGCTAAAGGGTCAGGAGAAACGTTCATGCACATCATGACGCTTGCTACTTATGGCCAATTGATGCACGCCAGGCAGCTGGATGACAAGGCCATTCGTCTTTACCAGGAAGCATTAAGCCTGTCTACTGATGATCTTACAAAGGCTGAAGTCATGAACCTAATGGGTGATGTTTACTTATCGCAAAAAAAGTATACCAGGGCAGAGCAATTGTATAACCAGGGTTTAAAGAGTGCACAACTGATTCACTCTATTAAACATATGACCAATATCAGCAAGTCTCTGTATGAATTATATAAAGCGACCGGAAGGCCTGATAAATCATTAGCGGCATATGAATTGTATACTCAGCTAAAGGACTCTACGAAAGTTGAAGAAGCAAGAAACACCCTGAAAGAGCAACAGCTGGAATATGAATATGAAAAAAAGGAGTTATTGAATAAAGTTGCACAAGAAAAAAAGGTAGCAGCGCTTACTATTGAAAATCAAAAGAAAATAGCCAAACGAAATATGCTGTTGTACGGTTTCGGTGCATTGGCCCTTTTGTTAGGCGCAGTGATTCTATTCGTGGTCAAGTATTTCAGGCAGAAAGCGATCATAACCGCTAACCGGAACGAAGAGCTCAAGCAACGTTTATTATTGACACAGATGAACCCGCATTTTATATTTAATTCGGTTGATAATATTCAGAGCCTTATCTACAGCAATAAAGAGGAAGAAGCCATCAATTATTTAACCAGGTTCTCTAAGCTTACCCGGCAGATCCTTGAAAACTCTAGAGAAAATTATATCAGTCTGGAGGAAGAGCTGAATATGCTGGATAACTATATGAATATTCAAAAACTGCTGTACAATAATAATTTTACTCATAAGGTCACCGTTGAGGAAGGAATTGATCCCGAAACCGTTTTACTGCCGCCGATGCTCACCCAGCCGTTTATTGAAAATGCTATCAAGCATGGTTTGAAAAATAAAACGGAAGGTGGTATCGTTCATGTTCATTTTTATATGCAGGATAGCCAGCTGTTTTTTGAAGTGACGGATAACGGCACCGGGCTTGTAGAAAAGGAGCAAGCGGAAGGGCAACGTTCTTTATCTACGCAAATTACCAAAGAGCGGCTGCAAAGTATTACTTCCAGGAAGGATGTTATGATTCATACCTTTAATATTATAGGAGAACACAATTTCATACAAGGGGTAAAGACCTTTTTTGAAATTCCGTACATTTACAACCATTAAAGATATGCTTAGAGCCATCATAATAGACGACATGGATAATATCCGCCAGAAAAATATGGCGGTCATCAAACAATATTGCCCTGATGTAGCCATTATTGCGGAAGCGGACAGTGTGGCGTCGGGGGTGGCTGCCATTAAAAAATATCTGCCCGACCTGGTATTCCTGGATGTTGAAATGGGCGATGGTACAGGATTTGACCTGCTGCAGCAGTTAAAGCCAATTGATTTTAAAGTAATATTCATAACGGCCTTCCAGGAATTTGCCATCAAAGCTTTTCGCTTTAGCGCGATTGATTTCCTGCTGAAACCTATAGACCCCGCCGACCTGGTAGAAGCCGTTAAAAAGGCCATGGAAATATTAAGCAAAGAAATGCTGGAACTGCAATTCAGCACATTGCTATCTAACATTGAACGCCCCAGGAACCTGCAGAAGATCATTTTAAAAACCGCAGAAAAAGTTTACTCTATTACTGTGCAGGACATTATCCGTTGTGAGTCTGAAAAAAATTATACCACTTTCTACATGCTGAATGGTCAGAAGCTTTTGGTTTCTACTACGCTTAAAGAGTACGAAACCATGTTGCTGCCTATGGGCTTTTTCCGGACCCACCAGTCCCACCTCATTAATATGCTCTACTTCGATCATTATGTAAAAACGGATTCGGGAAGTATCATTATGAAAGATAAAACTGCTATTCCTCTTTCTGTCAGGAAAAAAGAGGAATTTCTAAGCTACCTGAATTCACTATAGGTATAACGTACATCCGCGTAGTAGCAACGAATTTTCAAAAAGTATTGACGGATTTTCATTTGTCTGAAATCGTATTGTCCTGCAAGCTATTTTGCAGCTTCAAATTTATTTCAAATCAAAACTTAACTGACATGATTTCAAGACTAACAATGACTTTAGCGGGTATACTTTCCATCATCTCTGCCTGGCTGCCATGGGTTAATGTGATGGGGCTTTCCCAAAATGGTTTTTTAGGAGAAATGAGAGGCAATCCGGGATTATTCTTTGTCGTGATGGGTGCCATAATCGTGATTATGGGCTTATTAAATAAAAAATGGACCGCCATTATTGCTATTCTTTTCTCCCTTTTCGTTGCTATGCTCGGCTTAAAATATTATAACGACGCTACTACCGGCGATGCGGTAAGTGTTGGCGCAACTGCAGGCTATGGCGTATATGTGATGGTCATTGCAGGGCTCATAGGAATTGTAGGAGGTATTATGCGCTTTTTTGTAAAGAAAAAAGTTGTAGCTACTGCCTAAAATCGCCCGTTTAAATACTTTTATAAAAAATATAAGTATCCTAATTATATGAAATATTTTCGCTTTATACTGCTGTTGGCATTGAGTTGCTGCTTTAATTCTTTACAGGCCCAGGATCTTCAGAAAATAGGAAAGGAAAAGCTTAAACTGGAGCTTTTCGATGAAGAGCCATTCAATACAGCTTTGTCGCAGAAGTATGCCGGTAAAGTTGTTTTTGCTAACGATGAACTGACCCGTGAGCTGCCCGAATCTAAATATATTACTTCTTATACGCTCGGTGACAAATTGAGCATCAGGGCTTATTTTGAAAATTCTGTTGCGAACAGTATGCTGCTTCAATTAGTGGAAAGCGGGAAAAAAGCCAAGGAAGTAAATCAAAACAGAGATTGGTTTAAGACCAAAAGCAAGTACCTCATTTTTATGTATCTTGATGGTAATGAAATTACGAGTACAAGTTATGCTGAAGATTTCAGTGAAGAGAGCATGACGTCCTTCCTTAGTGCCAGGGCAGATCTGAACGATGGTACAGAAAAGAATTTTTTTGGAGAATCATTGTACAAAGCGCTTTTATTAAAACAGGAATTATTGACTCCCGGCAAGCATAAGTTAAGATTCGAATTTGTACCGATAAAAACCTGGAGCTATGGCTCCGACTTTAAGTACAAGCCGGTAGCGGTAGGGGAGATCGATATGATGGTCCCTAAAGAGATCAAATTGAATGCGACTGACTGTTTCCCGAAACCCGCTTTGAACGATCCTAAATTGGAAAAGGAAGCGCTAAATGCTGCCAAAACTCTCTTTAAAGAAAATGCGCCCAACGCGCTCAAAGCAATACTTGCTTTTAAAGATGTGTTTATTATAAGGGATGAATATGGTGCCATCGTAAAAAAATCTTTCATGGCAGCAATCGCCTGTAAAAACAGTAAAGGGGAAGTGTGGTATGAATATTACATTTTCGACAAACTGTATGATGGCAGTAAGTACCTGGACGCCGTTGTCAGCCGGGATATCACCCTGGATGGCTACACAACACCTTCAGGTAAAAATGTGCACAAAGACTGCCTTAAATTTTTGAAATAGTGCAATTTCTTAAAACAAAAATCAACAAATTTTATTAATCTCAACATAATTACAGATGAAAAAGATTCTTTTACAAGTGACCGTTATTGCCGCCTTATTCCTTCAGGCATGTAACAATAAGCCTTTGGAAGAAACCAGGCTTGAAAAATATGATCTTACGATCACCTCACCTAAACTTGATGCACCACCTGAATTTACCGATTATAATCCGACCGAGTCCGATACTGAAATAGCCGATTATGACTTCAATATGGGTGGTCATGCAAGGGTAAGTTTTAAGGAAATAAAAGAGTCCGCCTACCCTAAAGATACTGCCATGCTGAAAGAGGCTGTTACTAAAAGTGAAGATTTTGTTGAACTGATTGAAACCAAACAACTGAAAAACGGCGCTTTTGGCATTATTTATAAAATGAAGGGTTCAAGTGGCGCTACCATTAAGCATTATAATTTTTATTTTAAGAAAGGCAACCGTTATTTTAAAATGGAACCTGTATTTAATAGCGAGCTTAATGACCTGGATCAGCAAATAGCGGCATATGAAAGCCTGAAATAAGCTTACACCTATGAAAGAAAACAGAACGCTTTATTAGCTTCAAAACATAATGAAATTAAAAGTAAAATAAAATGAAGAACTTATTAACAGCAGCAGCATTAACCCTAGCTACTTTTATTGCATCATGTAGCGGTGCAGAAGCCGGAGCAAGCGGAGATACGGGGGCAGAGAAAACCACAAAAACGGAGACCGCGGTCCCGGGTAAAATGAATGACTTAATGGCCGTATTGGACGGTACAGAAGGGTGTGGACAAAAAGCCGTTGATGCTTTCTTTAGCGACAGCTTAAAAAACAGCCTGAACGAGTCTAACAGCCTCACATTTGCCAACTACAATATGGCAGAAGCAAAAGTGGTAGCTGTAGAAGGGCAATGCTGCACCATGGAGGCTAAGGCCGGGGTAACTACCCGCAGCTTTAAACTGTGCTGGGAAGGCGACAAAGTAACCGGTGTTGAAGACCTGGGTATGAAATAATCAATACCTTTTGTCGGGTTAGAAAAAAATTACAGCAGGCAACACTACAATGTTGCCTGTTTAGTTAACACAGACAGATAAACAATATAATGAAGTATTTAATAAAATCGGTTCTGACACTCATTGCGGTAAGTCTGTTGACAGCAGTTGCTGCGCAAACTACCGGCGCTTACCTGAAGTTTGAGATCGAAGGGAAGACCATAACACTAAAAGGGGCTGATATCAGCAGCTACAATAACTTTGAAGCTGCTGAAGCTGATGTTCCTGCTCATAACAAGCATGTCTTATTTGTAACGGATGAACATAAGCAAGCCTACAAGCTGGACCTTACTATCTTCACCGCAGCTCATACGAACCCGGTGGTGGGAAAATTACCTTATGTGCCTTCGGCATATGCCGCTAATTATCCGCTTCCTGCCGCTTCTTTTTACCTCTCCAGAAATGTGGGCGGAGATTATTCCGTACATAGTTCCCGGGCTAACAGTAAAGGTGCTATTGAGATCACCAAAGTTGCTAATGGTTGGATAGAAGGTAAGTTTGAAATAGACATTTCCCACTCTTATTATGATGAGCAGGTAATTCCTATCACTAATGGCAGTTTTCGCTTTAAAATAGATAAAGAAATGTAGTAGGCTGAGTGTTGCTTGCTGCAGGCAGGTATGCATATCCCGGATTTCGAATGCTTAATTCTTAAAGCCATCAGGTAAGAAGTTATCTGCGATACTTAAACACTTCTCTTAATTACACCAATAGATAAATATTACAATGAAACATTTACTTAAAGTGGCCTCCACCCTTATCGCCGCAGCTTTATTTATCACTGCTTCCGCGCAAAAAGGGCCGTTTATCAAATATGATCTAGCCGGGCAAACAATAACTGTAACTGGTGATGACCTGGGCAGCTACAATACTTTTGAAGCGGGTGACAAATATGGAAAATCGAATAGTGAGCATACTTTTTATGTAAAGGCCATGACCAATCATGTATATAAGCTGAATATCATCATTCATACACCACCACGCACCAATCCTGTTGCAGGTAAACTACCTTACGTAGCGGGAAGCTATACGCTGAACAGTCCTATGCCAGCTGTATATATCGGATTGGCCAAAGCTGTAGGGAAGAGCATGGACTTCTATGGTTCCGAGAAGGGGAGTGCAGGGTATTTTGAAATTACTCAGGCTTCAGATGGTTGGGTAGAAGGCAAGTTTGAAATAAAAATCCCCAATGTACTCGACAAGAAAAAGGTGCTTCATCTAACCAATGGCACTTTTCGTTTTGAAATAGCGGAGGAATAATAGGATTTATTGATAGAAGAATGAACCGGAATAAACAACTGTTTTACCCGCTTAAATAAGAGGCATTGCTGACGGGCAGTCCTTTAATTTTATTTGTTTAATTAGTTAACACAAAAATTTAAAATAATATAATGAAGCATCTATTGAAAGTGGTCTTTACCCTTATTGCCGCGACTTTATTTACTGCAGCTTCCGCGCAAAACGGCGCGTTTATCAAGTACGACCTGGGTGGGAAAACAATTCTGGCAGAGGGAGATGACCTGATCAACTATAATAACTTTGTTGCGGGCGATAAAGATAAAAAAGCGAATAATGAGCACGCATTCTCTGTAATGGTTACCGCAAAGCATATCTATAAAATGGATATCATGATCCATACACCACCACATACCAATCCCGTTGTAGGCAAACTGCCATTTGTGCCATCAACCTATAAGCCTAATAATCCTATTCCGGCAGTATATGTAGCGCTGACCAAGACGGTCGGGGATGAAATGGACTTCTATAGTTCGAAGAAAGGTAGTGTAGGATACTTTGAAATTACGAAAGTAGCAGATGGTTGGGTAGAAGGTAAGTTTGAAATAAAAATCCCGGATATGTTTGATGATGCTAAAGTGCTTCATGTAACCAACGGCGCTTTTCGCTTCGAGATAGCCGAGGAAGTACAATATTGATAATTAATCAGGTCGCTTATCCCTTTAATTCCTGACAGGGATATCTACTGATAATATCCTATAATACCGTTTATTAATTTATATAACAAAATACAGCATTATAATGAAACATTTATTGAAAATCACGCTTACCCTAATTGCGGCTGTTCTATTTACGGCAGCTTCAGCACAAACTTCCGGGCCGGTTTTAAAATTTGAGGTGAACGGAAAGCCCGTATCTTTCAAAAGCGATGAGCTGGTTAACTACAACCAGTTTGTTCCGGGCGATGACAATGAAAGGTCAGGCAATAGACATGTACTTTCGGTAACTTATGCCCCTAAATCGGCGTATACACTGCAAATTATAATTTACACGCCGCCCCACACTAATCCCGCGGCGGGCAAGTTGCCTTTTGTGCAGGACGTGTTTCTCCGCTCCGGTGATCCTTGTCCTTCGGTCTATCTAAATCTGACAAAGCAAGCAGGCAAGGAATACGAGTTCTATAGCTCTAAGCTCCCTAATAGCGGCAGTTTTGAAATTACCAAAGTAGCAGCAGGCTGGGTAGAAGGTAAGTTTGCGCTGGACATGCCGGATCAATTCGATGAAGAGGGCGAAGTATTGCATATTGCCAATGGTACTTTCCGCTTTAAAATAGAAAAGGAAGAAAAATAAAGTTTAAAACGGTCTGAAAATGTAGCTGACCTTTTGGGACAGCTACACAAACACAAAAATCCCCGGAACAAAAGTTTCCGGGGATTACTTTTTTTAATTAGAGGCTTTTTAGACAGCCTTGTTTTTCTTTATATACCTGCTGCGTGGCATCAATTCAAATATAAAGGCTTAATATTAAAGATTACATTCAGGAAGCTTTTCCAAAGCTTTTATCAAACAATGTGGTAAGCGTTCAAGTTTGGAATTAGAGTATATTATTATTAAATATTTAATTATATATTGAAAAGTATTTTATAAATTTGATTATGTGACAGTAGATCGTGTATATTATAGCTTTGTTAATGAATGGATATCTTACTTTATAATGTAAAGTATATACTATCTTAGATAGAATTATTATAAGATTTAAAGTTAACTTTTATGAAACAAATTTTACTTATTTTATGTTCATCAGTGTCACTATCAATTACAGGTATTGCACAGGAAGCCTGTTTCCAGAACAACATTATTAATGCCGGGAACACTATTGATGCTTATTGGCCTATGAACGGAGATGGTAATGATCTCATCGGTACTGCTAATAATCCCCAAGGTGCTATTGGTGCGGGAGTTACCTTTACCGGCATTCCTTTCTCGGGATCAGCTGCGGCATCTTTTAGTGGTACAGGCGGTATACAGTATAGTGATGGTACTTTTATGAATACAGCGATCACAAATGTTTCCTTTGGGGCATGGATAAGGCCTACAACAGTACCTCCCGGCGGCAATCAGATGATCTTTGAAGAGGGGGGCACTAACGGAATATCTATGTACCTGAATACTACCGGAGAAATAGTAGTTGTAATTGCGAGTGGCGGAACAGATAATGATATCAGATTTGCCTTTCCTACAGATGGTTTGTATCATCATGTGGCTTTTACCTATAGTAGTGGCAGGCTGGTGTTGTTTTTAGATGGTCTTTTGCAGGCAACGTTAAACGCCACAAGTATTACTTCCATAGCAGCACATACTGATGCAGGCGGTATCGGTGCTACCTTTGGCAGTACTTCTGCTGCTAAGACAAGATTTCCGGCTGCCACATTTGTGTCCTACCAGGGACTGATAGATGAAGCATTTTATACCCGTTCGAAGGTGGCTGACGGAAATTTGTTACAATATGCACAGTGTTTGGGCAGGAGTACTTTCGCCGCTTTGGGTTGTACATCAGATGCTTTCTTTGTGCAGGGCACAAGCGGTAATTTTAATAGCCTGAATCTTGTTACTGGCACCCTATCTGCTAGTGCTACTGATGGTATTACGAGTCCAAACCAAAATGCACTTGGATTTAATGCCATAGATGGCCTATTTTATGGATCTGATGTCGTCAGCGGGCAAATATTTGTTACACAAATAACCCCGACACCTGGAGGTTACACTTACAGTTCCAAGTATGTGGCCTATATTGCTCAATTGCAAGCCGCCGGTAATATTATTGTAGGTGACGTCTACGGCGGGAAAATGTATTTAAGAAATGGTAATACAAATACGCATTATGTTGTTGATGTGAATCCTTCATCTCCTGCCTATCTGCAACTAATAGCTACTGTGACGGAATCGGCAACAAACAATTTTGCAGACTGGGCTTACAATCCTGTCGATGGTGCCCTATATGCTATAAGTTCCGCTAACGGGCAATTGCTAAAAGTTGATCCTAATACCGGCGCAGTGACTAATCTCGGTGCAGCCGTTCCTACCGCAGCATACGGGGCTGTTTTTTTTGATAACCAAGGCTATTTTTATGTTTACAATAATAGCACGGGAGTCATTTATAGGATTAATATAGCCTCTGGTGTTTATACAGGTGTTCCTTTTGCCAGCTCAACATCAGGACTAAGTAACAATGACGGTGCTAGATGTGCAGATGCTCCCTTACCAATTGACTTTGGAGATCTGCCGGATGCCAGTACAGCTACAGTCGGTGCAGGTACAGGTACAGGTCAATACAATACTTTGCTTTCGAATAATGGTCCCCGACATTATGTGAGCCCCTTTGTAGCTTTAACCATTGGGGCAAGTGTTACTGTCGAAAATGATGGAAAGCCTAATGTAACCGCAACAGGAGATGTAGATGATGGGATAAGCACTTTTCCCTCTATTAGTGGAGGCTCTGTACACAATATTCCAAGCTATAGCCTTGAGGTGTCAGTAAATAACCAGGGAACAACAGCGGCAACACTTTACGGATGGATAGATTGGGACAATAATGGTACTTTTAGTGCCGGAGAGCGGGTATCGGCTACCGTGCCATCCAGTTTTACAGGAATGGTTACACTTACCTGGAATAATGTAACTTTAGGAGGTGTTGCCGGTACAACTGGTGTATATGCATTATTTCGCCTGTCAACAGATATAGCAGGTCAAAATCCTACCGGAGCAGCAGGGGACGGAGAAGTGGAAAGCTATTTTATTCCTTTTGTTACTCCGCTTCCGGTTAACCTACTCTCTTTTACTTTATCCAGTACAAATTGTACTTTTACCGGCAAATGGGAAACCGGTAAAGAAGAAAGCCTTGATCGCTTCGAATTAGAGCATAGTAAAGACGGAGTTACGTTCCATATACTGAATACTATATATGCTAAAGGAAGCAACAGCAAATATTCTTATACCAATAGACATATAGAGGAAGGCATTCATTATTACCGTCTGCGTATAATAGATAAAGACGGAGGTTCGGCCTACAGTAAGGTAGAAAAAGCAAATATAGGTTGTGATCAATATGCTATAATAATTTATCCCAATCCGGCAACAAATTTAGTGACCCTTAGCGGGCTTCAAAGCGGGCAGACGATTTCGTTGATAAATATGTGGGGGCAAAAATTTTGGACTAGTAAAGCTAAGGATGCAACACACATATTTTCCGTTGCTGACTTGACCGCAGGAGTTTATTTAATTACACTTACAGATGAAGCCGGAAATATCCTGAGCCGAAACGAGCTCATTAAAAAATAATCTTGAAAATAGGTGTAGTCTAAAAAGATGGATTAGTGGCCTGAAAGTTTGATACTTGAACATTCTACCTGTGTGGTGGAGGAATAAGTGAAAAATACAAGGGGCTGACCTTTATTTGGGCAGCCCCTATTTTTTTGAAAAATAGGTTGGATAATGGGGATGAATATCCTGATGTTAGTAGTTAATTGACTTGCATATGAACGCTCATAATTCTGAATCACCTCACCCGGTGTACATCTCATTAGGCGGACCATTTGAGTTAATATTAATATACAAATAGCATTAAAGACGAAAATATACGGCTCTATTCTTTTAAGACTATAATACCCGCTTGTAAGCACACTTATATTGCCGGTTCAATATGGACGAGCACATTGCCGATCTCGGGTAGCTGCTCCATCAGCGTATCTTTAAGCTTGTGCGCGATCTCGTGTCCCTCGGTCACGCTCAGGCTGCCCGCCACTACAGCATGCAGGTCTATGTGAAATTTCATACCTACCTTGCGCACATAACATTTTTCGGTAGCCACAACGCCATTTACCATTGCCGCTATCCCCCTGATCTGCTGCACCAGTTCGGGATATACATTTTCGTCCATAATTTCTCCTAATGCGGGGCGGAAGATCTTATAGCAATTGTATAAGATAAAACCGGAAGCAAACAAAGCCGCGAAATCATCAGCGTTTTCATAACCTTTGCCCAGAACTAAAGCTATGCTGATCCCGGCAAAAGCCGCCACAGAGGTAATCGCATCACTCCGGTGGTGCCAGGCATCTGCCTTAAGCGCAGAGCTGTTGGTTTCTTTACTTCTTTTGATAACGATCCGGTATGATATCTCTTTCCAGATAATAATGGCGCCCAGTACATATAATGTCCAGGATTCGGGCAGCTCATGTGGCGTATTAATATTTTGTATACTCTGGTACGCGATGATGGTAGCGGATACGATAAGAAAGCCAACGACTATAAAGGTGACCAGGGGTTCCACTTTTCCATGGCCGTAAGGATGGTTGTCATCGGCAGGACGCTTCGCGTATTTTAAACCAAATAAAACCAAAAAAGAGGCAAAAATATCAGCGGTTGATTCTATCGCATCGGCTATTAGCGCGTAAGAATTGCCAAAGAAACCGGCCAGCCACTTCAGCAGGGCCAGGACACTGTTGCCGGCTATACTAAAATAGGTGGCTTTGACGGCTTTGTCTTCAGTTGCGCTCATGAAAGATAAATATAAAGGCTTCCCGGGATTAAAATCGCTAAAATTACGAATTAGTCAGCACTAAAAATTTAGAAAATACGCTAATGTAATAATTGCCTTGAGTAGGGCATTGTCGCCTGGATTGTGGTTAAAAATTCCGGGGACCAGGTTACGTTTGGTGGTAGCAGCATAACCAAAAATGATTGTCTGAGAATTGTCAAAAAAGCGTGTCTGTAAGGCTTATTCCCTATTTTGAACCCCTTAAGCGGCTTATTCTGGCTAAATTTGCCTGCTTAAATTATCGTTCATATAATGGCTTTGTGCATATGATATATTTTGATACTAAGAAAACTGCGTTGGGCTTATTGACCGCTGGGATATTGGCTGCAGGGGCAACGGAAAGCCGGGCACAGGACAATAAGGATACGGATACCGCGGCTACTGCTTTGGAAGAATTCGTGGTTACGGCGCAATACCAGCCCCAGAGCTTGCGCAAGTCGGTATACAAAATGAATGTCATTGACCAGAAGCGGATCCAGGCCAAAGTAGCTACTAATGCGCAGCAAATCCTGACCGGGGAATTAGGCATTCGTTTTAGCAACGATATGGCATTAGGGGTGGCGGATTTTTCGATTATGGGTATGGCCGGTCGGGGCGTGAAGATCTTATTGGATGGTGTCCCGTTATTAGACCGTAATGATGCGAGAGAAAGCCTGAACCAGATCAATGCTGCCCAGATCGAAAGAATTGAAATTGTTGAAGGCCCGATGTCTATAGTGTATGGTGCCGATGCCATGGCCGGGGTCATCAATATTATTACCAAAAGACCGGAAAGTAAATCTATCCAGCTTAACGCTCAGGTAAATGAGGAAACTGCCGGCAGGGAGTATAATTTTGGTACCGGGAAGGGTTTACATACGCAGCAGTTAAGCGGGAGCTGGGATAATGGAAAGTTGAACGTTCAGGCAAGTGTAATGCATTACGACTTTGGTGGCTGGGGGGCTGATAAATATAATAGAGATCATAAATGGAAACCCAAGGAGCAACTATTACCTTCCTTAAGGGTAGGCTATAGGGGCAAAAACTGGGATATCATGTATCGGAATGATTACCTGCGCGAGGCCATCGTTACTAAGAAGCCTATTAATTTTGGTAATAGTAGGGCGGTGAATCAATTTTTTACTACAGACCGTATGGCCCACCAGTTACAGCATAACCATAACTGGGACCATAAATGGTTTTTAAATACCAGTGTAGGTTATACAGATTACAGGCGTTATACCAAAAGCGATTTGTTAGATTATAAGTCTAAAACGATTACTCCTGCTGTTGGTGAAGGCTTGCATGATACGGCACAATTATACTCTGTCAACTGGAGAACATCACTACTCTATGTACATTCTAAAAAACTAAGTATTCAACCCGGGATTGAATACACCTATGACAGGGCTACCGGAGACAGGATCGAAGGAGAACCGGTGATTGCCAATTTTTCGGCATTCCTGACGGCTGAATATAAACCATTCGATAAATTTAATATTCGTCCTGGCGTTCGTTTTACCAAGAATTCAAAATATGATGCGCCTCCCCTGATTCCTTCTGTGAATACCTTATACCAGGTAAATGACAACATTTCACTTAGAGCATCTTACGCGCAAGGTTACAGGGCCCCCGCGCTTCGCGAATTGTATTTCTTCTTTAGAGACTCCAATCATGACCTTAGAGGCAACGAGAACCTGAAAGCTGAAAGCTCTAATAGTTTTAATGCATCCTTTACCTATAAAAAGCCTTTTAAGGAAAACAGATTTTATTCTACAGAGTTGAGCTATTTCTATAATCATTACAATGACCGGATTTTTTACGCCCAGGAAAGAGTGTATGATGAGTCTAAGAAAGACAGTGCCAATGTTTTTCAGCTGAAAAACGGGGAAAAGTATAGAACTACAGGATTCTCTTTAGCGAACAGGTTTGTAACCCCAAAAGTAGAATGGCGCCTTGGCGGTTTGATTTTGGGAGAGTATAATGAGGTTTCCGGAAAGGAAGGATTTAAGAAAGAAAGTACATTTAACTGGTACCCGGAGGTAAATTTAGAGGTAATGTATAATATCCTGGCCACTAAAACAAGGCTGAACCTGTTTTACAAGTTTACAGGAGAAAGGGTCGTATATAATATCGCGAAGGATGCGAGCGGGCAAGAGATGCTGGAGTTAGGAAAAACTGCTGCTTACAATATCCTGGACTTTAATGTTCAGCAACGTATCAACTCAAATTTTAATATTGCGCTTGGGGTCCGTAATCTTTTAAACGTAACCGATTTGGAAAATACTGCTGTGAGCGGTGGGGTACATAGCGGAACCGGTAACCTGGCCTTTAGTTATGGCCGCTCCTTCTTTGCCACAGTAAGTTATAATTTCAGTAACCAGTTAAAATAAACGAGCATGAAGCAATTATTGATCCTTAGCGGCGCATTAAGCCTGATGCTGGCCTGTAATAAGAGTAAAATAGAAAATATTGACCTGCCTCCTGCTTCGCCTGGCAGCACTATAGAAATAAACGGTTTAATTAGTACCGAACCCGGTGCTTCTGCAGGCAATATGGTATTTATTGATTTTAGTAATGATCTTCAGACGCCGCTTGTAAGGGCTGGCTGGGACCTAGCCTTTTACTGCGGTAATCAGAACCGGGTAATGATCAACAATGCTACCTCTGCTATGGCTGTAGTGGTAGACAAAACAGACCTGGATGCCGTAAGCCCTGCTGATGTCAGCGGGCAGACTTTTGAAGTGGACATTACAGATCCCAACCCAGCCACTTTCCTGAAAGTAGATGACCTGGCCGGAGACCTGAGCAAAACGGTAATTCCTGAAATAACCGCCACTGCAAGCAAAGTAGTGGTAATCGGCCGCGGAACAGGTGGCGGCACGCCCCAACGGGCCCTGGTTAAAGCACAATTCAGCCTGGCCGCAAACGGGGACTACCAGATGAAATGGTCTAAACTGGACGAGAATAATTACCAGACCGCTACAATCGCTAAAGATGACGCGTACAACTTCAAATATGTTTCTTTTGACAGCGGGCTGCTAACTACAGCAGAACCCACCAAATTTAACTGGGATATTGTATGGGGCTCCTCAATTTACGAAACGCTAAACGGTTCTGTAATGTCTGCCTACATCTTCTCGGATATGGTAGCGGTCAACTATCTTTCAGGGGTAACAACTTTGGAAAAGATCTATGATGATGAAGCGGCGGCAACGCAGGCTTTTAATACTTATTCCTTAGCAGAAGCCCAGGCCGAGACCTTTGATACTTACCGCTGGGCCATTGGGGCCAACTGGCGCCAGACGGCGGCTCCGGGCGTCACCAATGCGGGGGTGAATAAAAAACGCTTTTACATTATAAAAGATCCGCAAGGCAACTACTATAAACTTAAATTCCTGAGCTTTACTATTGAAGATGGCGGTACAAGAGGAAGGCCGGAATTGAAGTATGAACTATTAAAATAATTTCAAACATTAACACACATAAATTTCAAACTGGAAAATGAAAAATTTGATTGTTACCGGATTACTTTCAGCTGTTACAGCTACTTCTTTTGCCCAAAGCAAAACAGACCTTAAGGCGATTGACGACCTGTGTGGCTGCTTTGAAGTAACCTTCAACTACGCGGAAACTTTTACTAACGATACTCAAAACGAATACAAAGCAGGTAAATTAAACGATAAAGCGGTTGTTGAGCTTTCTTTGCCAATCGAAAAAACAGATAAAAAAGTAGTGATCCAGCACATCCTGGTTGCAGGTGGCCACGTGATTAAGCACTGGAGAGAAGACTGGACTTATGAAAACGCTAACCTCTGGACCTATGATGGCGATCAGACCTGGAAAAAATTACCAGTTTCAAAACCAGAGGAGGTTAAAGGCTCCTGGACGCAAACCGTATGGGAAGTAGATGATGCCCCGCGCTACCAGGGTACTTCCCGCTGGGTGGAAAATAACAATTCCCTGTATTGGTTGAATACAACGGACGCGCCTTTGCCACGTAGAGAATACACTAAACGCGATGATTATAACGTAATGGAGCGTACCAACCGTTTGAGCATTAACGGAAACGGTTATATGCACGAACAAGACAACCGTAAGATCATCCGCAAAGGTGGTAAAGACGAGGTGCTGGCTTATGAAAAAGGCTATAACAATTATGTAAAAGTTGCCGACAGTAAATGTGAGGCGGCTAAGAAATTCTGGACTGCAGAGAAAGCGGCCTTCTGGAAAGATGTAGTAGCTGTTTGGGATACCAAAATGGCAAAAGCTTCTACTTTAACCCTGACTAAAGATGTAGATGGTAAATTAATGTATGAAGCTTTAGATGAGATCGAAAAGCAAAACCTGGCCGGCGCTGCCCGTCAAAAAGCGATCGAAGCTTTGATGGCTAAATATATTGCGGTAAAATAGCCGGCTAATTATCAGTTGGTTTAAAATATAAAAGCTATCCTATAAGGATAGCTTTTTCTTTAGTTACTTAATTGCATAATAAAGCCGGAACAATGAATTGTTCCGGCTTTTATCATTCGAATAAATCTTATTATTCTAAGATCTTGGCACATTCCAGGCCTAAATTAGCTAATTTCTTTTGTAACTCTTCAGAGGGTTGAGCACCTTCAGCAAGACCGTCTAATTCTTTGATTTCTGTATAAGAAAGATTCTTATCCAGGTCAGTCATATAACAATCAGCGAACTTGTTCACTTTAGCTTCTTCCAGGCCCATTGTTTTTAATTGATCTACAAGTTCTGTTCTTGCTTTCTTCAACAATTCAACCTTTAAATCTGCTTCTTTTTTATCTTGAGCCAGGGCCGCAGTACTCAACAATCCAACTGTTCCCAGAGCTAATATTAATTGCTTCATTTTAAATTTTTTAGTTTTGATTTTAATATTTATCCTATAAAAATAGCGATTTCCTCCTAAATGTTGCTTCTGAAATGCTATTTTTTTGTGAAAAGGTAAATATTGTGTCAATAGTTTAGCGTACCAGCAATAGTCGGATGGAAAACAATATTCCTTATTGCCCGGTTAAAATATTATATGCAGCAGGAATTTTGAAGCCTGTAAACCGGTTAGTGAGCCCGTAGAGTATCGCTATGGTGAAGCAAATTCCTGTAACGAATATAACTACTGATTGCTTTATAGGACTTAATCCTAAAATACTTTGTTTCATTTTTTTACTATGAATGGCGGCAATGTGTCCAAAGAATGAAATAATAGCCAATGCGTAGTAAGGAATAAAAAATAAATTTACCGGAAAATGGTTGAGTCCCGCGGCGCCAAAGTACAGATTAGTGTCCAGGTCCAGGAAAAGCCGTCCAAAGAAAATAGCGCCAATGTGTACAACAATAAAAAATGCCAGGTAGAGCCCCGTCCACATTTGCAGTTGATTGAAGAAGGTCGCTGCTCTTTTTCTGTTGCTCTTAAAAAGGGTCCACCCGGAGATGATTTGAACAAGTAGCGCAAGCAATAGTATTGTTTCTGCAAAAATGTTACGGTAGAAATACCGTAAGGTATTCATTAATTCAATATGCTTATCCGCCCCGAGTATACTGTAGCTGTGGTTGAATAGATGCAGGCCCACAAACAGGCTGATACAGACTCCGGAAAAAGTATGGACCTTTTTTAATAACATCCTGTTTATCTTAAATTGTATTGTGCTGTCGCCGATAAAGCCGTACCCATGCTGTTACCTTCTTTTTTCAATACACCATCCACATACACCTGCACCTTCAGCGTAGCCGAGGCATCGGCTCCCATAGCGTTTGCTGTAATGCTTGCTACCGTAGCATTGGCCGGAACCGTAATTTCCGGACTGGTCCAGGAGGAGCTGTTCACACTTGATAATGTCGTCAGCGTGGCATCATACCCGTAAACGATCATGTTAACGGAAGAGCCGGAAGATGCGGTTGCCTTGAAAACGACTTTATGCTCGGTGTTGATGGGGTTGCTTTTGTCTTTAGAGCAGCTGACAAGGAGCAGGGTGGTAAAGATGAAAAGGATAAGCGCTTTGAGCTTAATAGTTGATGCATTCATAAAAATGGTTTGATGGTTATTTTAATGCAAAGTTGACCTTCAGATGCTTTACAAAATTGTATCTAAACGACATTTTGTTTTTTGTAGACCGGCAACTATTCCACAGGAGAAGATACCTGCTGTCGCCCGGCTACAATTTTGCGGGCATACTGTCCGCTACTTTTGCACAGGCATTGCGGGATCGCCCGGTGCTTATACACCCCTATCATCCATCATTAAACTTTTATTTTCATGAAAAATGCACTTGTTATTTTATTACTGTCCATTTGTACCGGTACATTTGGTCAGGGGCAGTCAAGACGCGTATTGTTCCTGGGCAATAGTTATACTTATACCAACAATTTGCCCCAAATGCTCGCAGGCTTAGCCATGAGTGCAGGCGACACTTTAGTTTATGATAGCCATTTACCGGGCGGGTATTCCCTGGAAAGCCACTATAATGACTCCGCTTCATTAAACAAAATTTTGTCTGATCACTGGGATTATATCGTATTACAGGAGCAAAGTCAGCGCCCGGCATTTATCATACCGTCAGGTTTTATGAACGGGTTCAGTAATTTGAGCAGTTTTATCAGGACCAACAAACCTTGCGCACAAATTACCTCTTTTATGACCTGGGGACACCAGAATGGTGATATTCAGAATTGCCCGGTCAATCCGGCTGTATGTACTTACGCCGGCATGCAAAGCCTGGTAACAGACCGGTATGTGGAGATGTCTGATCTGTTTGACGCCGAAGTAACCCCGGTTGGGGTCGTATGGAAATATATCAGGGACAATCATCCGGCTATAAATTTGTATCAATCAGATGGAAGTCATCCATCATTGGCCGGCTCTTATCTTGCCGCATGCAGTTTTTACACGACTATATTCAGGAAAAATCCACTCCTGATTACTGATAACCTGGGCCTGGATACTACTACCGCGTCTATTATTAGGAATGCAGCAAAGTCATTAATATTTGACCAGATGCCTCAATGGTATATCGGCAGATATATCCCGGTTTCAGATTTTAATTATGTAATAGGCAACGGATCAAATGAAATAGTAATCAACCATCATGCCCCCACCTACAGGGATTCTTTTAACTGGGATTTCGGCGACGGGACCACTGCTACTGCACTGCTCCCGACACACAGTTATGCTGCAGATGGAACGTACACGATTAAGCTCACTGCCTATAAGTGTTATTTAGGTGCAAATTTGGAATCCGTATTTACCCGTACAGTCAATTTCTGTAGCCATACGAATACCATCTATCCAAACCTGGTGTTATGCCCGGATGCAACCGGTACCCTTTGGACCCAGCCTGCAGACAGCTATCAATGGTACGATGAATCAGGTGACCCGATACCCGGAGCTACCAACCAGTCCTTGCAGGTTACTGCAGGTAGCACCTATAGTGTTTTGACCAGCATTAACGGATGTTCAGAGCTGTCCGCGCCAATGTTTGTAGATATGTGGGTAGATAATCCGGATTGCGGTTTAAATATTATAGAAAAAAATAAAGAAGCCGAAGTGATTGTTTTTCCTAATCCTGCAGGAAATATGCTGCATATCAAGACCCAAAAGACAATACAAGCTGTCGCTATTTATGATGCGGCAGGTCGGAAAAAAGCGCTAAGCCCTGTTTTCTCTTCGGCCTATGATATTGCTACCTTAACGCAAGGGGTGTATTTGTTAAATATTACCTTTAGAAATGGACAGCATTGGTCTGCAAAATTCTTAAAACAATAAATTGTTTTGTTTTACAGCTATCCGGGTTGTTCTGAGTAAATAAATGAAGCGCTTTCAGCACCCAATGTTTTTTTTCGGACAAATTCATAAGGAGTGACCCCCGAAAATAATTTGAAATCGTGAATAAAATGAGACTGATCAGCATAGCCAACATCATAAGCTACACGCGTAAGGGAGCCATAATGCGCGGATGATAAAGCCTGTAATGCCTTATCAAATTTTGCCAACTGCGAAAATTTACGCGCAGAAACGCCTACACTCTGCTTAAATCTGCGTTGCAATTGACGTTCAGATATTTTGTAATGTCCGGCAATAGCAGAGAGTTGCAGCTCACTGTCCAATTGGTCAGACCAATGTTCAAAAAAAATATTTTCTATGATCGGTTCGGATGACCGGGCTGCAATTTTTTTATAAAAATAGCTTTGAAGTATAGCTACGCGCTCTTCGTGGTTTTTTGCCGCTATTAATAAATGAGTCAATTCCTCTTTTGCCAAAAGTTGAATGTCGGGTGTCTGGTCCGTAAGTTCGGCCGCGTTCAAACCGAAAAAAGCATTTAATGCATAAGCATGAAAACTGACGCCAAAATGAGAAAAACGGCTGTCCCAAAACGTATCCGTAGGTATTGTATCAATACCGCTTAAATAGCAGATCGGTTTTACACTCCCGTTGGTTTCTTTTATGAATGAAGCAGACGTGATATCCTGAAAAACGAGCCTGGGATAGCGGTCAGCAAAAGAACGTATATGCAAGGCCCGCACTTCGGGAGTATGTACATCATAACTCCAGAAGTAGCGTATCCACTTGCGAAGGGCAGGATGTACCGGGTATCGCCTGTAGTTCATTGCATCCATCTTTACAGCGAAGTGGGGTTATTGTGGCAGGTCAGATATATGTTTTGCCTCTTTCCCGGCCGCTTTTTTATTTTTAAAGAAGCCTACAATAATCGGGATGACCGAAATGGCAATAATGCCCAATACCACTTTCTCAAAATTATTTTTGATCACTTCAAACCCGCCCAGGAAGTAACCGGCAAGCGTCAGCCCGACTACCCAGATTACGCCGCCAATCACATTATAAGTCAGGAAAGTGCGGTATTTCATATGGCCGATACCGGCTACAAAAGGCGCGAAAGTTCTTACAATAGGTACAAAACGGGCAATAATAATGGTCTGTGGGCCATGTTTGGCATAAAAAGCATGGGTTTTCTCAATATACTCCGGTTTTACCAGCTGCTTGCCAAACAGGCGCATCCGCACGAACCTGTCGCCGGCAAACTTACCGATCATATAATTACAGGCATCTCCAAGCACCGCGGCCAGGAGCATGATCCCGATGCTGGTCGTAATATCTAAAGCGGCATCCTGTGCGGCTAACATGCCTACCGCAAACAGTAAAGAGTCGCCGGGGAGGAAAGGCATCACCACCAGGCCGGTTTCCACGAAAATGATCAGGAACAGGATCAGGTAGATCCAATAATGATATTGAGCGACGAGGTCAATAAGATGTTTGTCGATGTGTAGAATGAAATCCACCAAATTTCCAATCATGTTCGGGTATTTTAAGGGGCAAAAATAGGGTTTAATTTAAACAATAATATAAAAAGAGCGCAGCGCTTTACCGTGTTGAGCTGCTTAATATAGTTGAAAGAGTAACAATTACCTGGATAGAGCAGATCCGGGTAAATGATTGAGCAAAGACTCTGGGTAAAAGACTAACTTTGCAGACCAAAATACTAATTTTATAAAAATATTT
Source organism: Taibaiella sp. (assembly GCA_016786705.1). Lineage (GTDB taxonomy): Bacteria > Bacteroidota > Bacteroidia > Chitinophagales > Chitinophagaceae > Edaphocola. The sequence goes on along the minus strand of JAEUVV010000002.1, from coordinate 165,477 downwards.
CAGGTATATATGAATGCATTAGCTATAGCCCAGTTTGAACAATTGAAAGATCAGGCCTTAATTATTGATACCAGGCAAACCGCTGCTTTTAGTGAGGGCTTTGTACCGGGATCGGTAAGCCTGGGTTTAGGCAATCATTTTGTGGAGTGGATCTCCGCTTTGATCCCGGAAAATACCCCTTTACTGATCGTTGCGGAAGAAGAGGATCTTGAGGATACTTACGAAGCCCTGGAAACCCTGGGCTATACCCAGGTTAAAGGCCACCTGGAGGGCGGCTTGTCCGCATGGCGGGCTGCCGGCAAAAGGATCGATATGCTTATTGATGTGACCGCGGAAGAGCTGGCCCTGGACCTGCCTTTTGACCCGAAATTAATGTTGGTGGACGTGCGTAGCGTAGAAGAATTTGACCGCGGCCATGTGAAGAACGCGGAAAATTTCCCCTTGACCCAGATCATTGATCCTTTGCAGATCGCCCAATTAGACGAAGACAGTAATATATATGTATATTGTGGTGGCGGGTACAGGAGTGTAGTCGCCTGCTCGATCATGAAAAAAGAAGGCTTTCATAATATAAGAAATATTCTGGGCGGTTTTGATGAATTGAGAACGACCGATAACATTCCTTTGGAAATGCCCAAAAAGAAATAAAGGAAAATAATGTAGTTTTGAATCAATGTCGGAAGCTTATTTCATAAAATTACCCCAGTTTGAAGGGCCGTTTGACTTGTTGCTGTTCTTTATAGAGCGCGATGAGCTGGATATTTATAATATCCCGATCAATGAACTCACGCAGGAATTTCTGGATTATATCCACAAACTGGAGGTCCTGAATATAGAAATGGCCAGCGAGTTTATCCTATTTATCTCCACGTTAATGCGCATTAAAGCTAAAATGCTGTTGCCGCGAAGAGAACTGGATGCTGCGGGTAATGAAATAGATCCGCGCCAGGAGCTGGTAGATAAACTTTTGGAATATAAAAGGTTTAAAGAGGCGGCCGACCAGATGGCACTCCTGGAGGCTGAACGGCTGACGATGCAGAAGAGAGGGAATGTGAAGTCGGAACTGGACGCATTAGGCCATCAGTATGCGGAAGGTACAGAGATCCAGACGGTTACCATGTATAAGCTGGTCAACACTTTCGAAAGAGTCATGAAAAAATTCCAGGAGCGCCAGCATAAGCCCCAGCACGTGGTGGTGAAGTACAACTATTCTATGGATAGCCAGCGTACTTTCCTGAGCGACTATTTAAGGGAAAAGAAAAAGTCCAGTTTCGAAGAGCTCTTCGAGAAGATGCAGGACCGCTACCAGGCTATTTTTACCTTCCTGGCCATGCTGGAAATGGTGCAGCAAAAATTTATTAACCTCCTGGTAGGTGAAGGCCGGAATAATTTTATCCTGGAAAGAAATGAAGAAGCGCCACCGGTAGATTTCAGTGTATTGGCGAATAGCGGTTTTTAAGATTCGCTCTGTATGCAACCTTTCCCGGTTCAGTCACTGCCGTTTTTTGGGTAGCGCTCGTTTGTCACATGTAAATCAAGAAATTGTTATAGTTGATTTATCCTAATAAGTATTTTTGGGGAGGCGACGGAATATCACTACTTTTGTTCCTTACCATTTTTTTCTATCTAAATGATTTCTGATATACCTCCCTCGGTATTTTTACAAACTGCATTACACGCCACCGATGTTTCCGGTTGGAAAATCTTTTTCACCATCTTCCTGGTGTTTCTTAATGGCTTCTTCGTAGCAGCTGAGTTTGCCATTGTTAAAGTCCGGGCCTCCCAGATAGAAGTACGTACCGATATTAATAAATCCCTGGCCAATGTGGCCAAAAGCATTGTCAACCGTTTAGATTCTTATCTTGCGGCTACCCAGCTGGGTATTACCCTGGCTTCCCTTGGTTTGGGTTGGGTAGGTGAAAGCGTTATGACCGCGCTGATCATCAATTTCTTTGATGTAGTGGGTATGAATATTTCACCGGAAGCAGCCGCCAAAGCCGCTATCCCGGTTGCCTTTGCCATTATTACCATTTTACACATCGTTTTCGGTGAGCTGGCGCCTAAGTCATTAGCCATCCGCTTTCCTACGCAGACTACCTTATACATCTCCTGGCCTTTAAGGGTCTTTTATTTCATTTTCCGTCCTTTGATCTGGTTGATGAACGGGCTGGCCAACGGTATCCTGAGGATGTTCGGGATCAAACCGATCCACGGGTCTGAAATACACTCCGAGGAAGAGCTGAAAATGATAATTACAGAGTCCTCTGAAGGCGGGGCGATTGAAGATTCAGAGCGCGACCTGATCCAGAATGTATTTGATTTTGATGATCGCCGGGTGTTCAATATCCAGACTTTACGTAAGAATATTTCAGCTATTGAAATTGACTGTACGGTGAAGCAAGCCCTGGATTTCGCGATCCAGGAAGGGTATACCCGTTTCCCTGTCTATGAAGAAACGATAGACAATATTAAAGGAGTGGTATACACCAAAGACCTCGTGAAAAGACTTTTAGCGGGCGAAGGCGACATGAAAATTGCGCCGATACTGCGAAAAGCGACCTTTATCACGGAAACCACGAAGATCAAGAACCTTTTGAAAGAATTCCAGCGTAAGCACCTGCATATGGCCGTTGTTACCAACGAGATCGGCGAGCTGACGGGTATTGTGACCATGGAAGATATCCTGGAAGAGCTGGTAGGCGAGATCCAGGATGAATATGATAATGAAAAGCCGATCGTGGAGAAAGTAGATGAGCACATCTATATAGTAGACGCGCATCATTCCCTTTCCGATATCAATAAATATTTACCTTACCGCCTTGAAGAAGGGGAGCATTACGATACCCTGGCCGGCCTGATCGCTGAGCTGTATGAAGGCGCCGAGCAAAAAGAAGGCGATGTTTTCCGTTTGGGCGAATACGAGGCGGAAATATTGAAAATGTACCGTAATTCAGCAGAACGCGTGCGCCTGGAGGTGTTGGGAGAAGAGGAAAATTAATCTTTGACTCTTTCTAACTTTTTTCGAGTTTATACCGTCTTTATTAACTGACCTTATCCATATTGCCTGTTACTACTCCGGGTAATATGATAAGGTCAGTTTTTATCCGCCTTTTTTATTTGGTATTGTAATTTTATTGCATACTTTTATATTTAGATGCATAAGATTCCCGGGGAATTTTTTATAGTAATAATTTTTATGAATGCAGTAAATAATGAATCTTCCTTCGCTCAATATATCCGTAGTGCTGTACGGTTTTACTTAAACCTTTTGCAAAAAGCTGTTGACCTACTTAAGCATAGTTGGAAGCTACCCTTGTTAGTGCTTATTTTGTCGCTTGCTTATACCGCTTATCGTTATTTTACCTACAAGACCGTTTTTACCGCCCGGCAAACTTATGTTTACAATTGTTTACATAAAAAAGTCTACGGGGATTGGATACTGGCTTTAGACCAACTGCTGCAGCAGCGGCAATACAATCTTTTGGCAGCGCAGCTGGCCATTCCGAAAGATGCAGTACTCCAGTTACACAGCATCAAAGCGAGCAATATTGCAGGTAGTCCTTTAAGCGATGATATTACAGAGGCAAAATTGCCATTTTATGTTAGTTGTCAATATAATAGTAATGGTGAAGCCGGCCAGTCCGTTGCATTGCAAAAAGCGATTACTTCCTATCTGAATCATCAGCCAAGAGCTAAAATGGCAATGAAAAAGGTGATTGAAGGCAGGCTGCAACGCATTGCCTACCTGGAGAAGCAACTGGAAATATTGGATACACTAAAGCGGAATATATTACCGGAGTCAGCTGCAAGCTCCGGGACCCTGACAGAGGTTTTTGCATTAAACGATAAATATCAGCAGGAACTTATAGAATTGCGCTCCCAAAGCCCGATTGTAGATGCTGTGGAAATATTTGACACCGCCAATCCAGAGCGCTCAAGTGCAAAGGACTGGCTGCGCGCAAAGGGCATTCCGGCAGTTATCGCTTTGAGCCTGATGGTAATGTTGGTCAATACTTTTATTTATTGGTATAAACATCCTTCTCTTGACTAAGCATACATTTTTGCGTTCAAACAACTTCCGTAATGCTGTTTGGAACTTGATGGAAGTGTTGCTCTCACCGGCTATTTTTTTAGTTTCCATACCGCTTTTTCTTAAGCTTCTGGGAGCGCAGGCTTACGGCGAGTGGATGCTGTTTAATGCTATTATTGTGGTGCTCCAGGTATTTGATTTTGGCCTGGCTACCTCTACCTATAAGCATGTCGCTCAAAATATAGCCAGCGGAAATGACGCGGATTCCGCTCGTTTGCTGAATACCAATATTTCTTTATCCATACTTATAACAGCTATTATGCTGTTGCTGTGTTTCGTTTTGTGGTGGGGCAGCGCTTACTTCCCGGGTAGTGCAAAGCAATTCTTGCGGTCCCCTGAGCATTTGGTTTGTCTGTTGCTATCGGTTTGTATCCTTTGCACCAAATTGATAGAGAAAATTTTGTTTAGCGCCTTCAGGGCATTTGAGCATTTCAAAACAGTTACTTATATTGCTGTATTATTGAAAATAGGTGTGGTTCTGGCTACATTATTGGTGGCCGGTTTTTACGGAGATGTGAGGGCGATCTTAGGAACTATATTTTTGTTTCAGCTATTGGGCCTGTTGATTACTTACCGGCAATTGAAGTACCGGCTTAGGCAATATCGTTTTGCTATCCGCATCCAGTCCGATAGCCTCCGTGCGCAGTTTCGCTACACGATGCTGACCTGGCTACAAAGTGTGGTAGTTGTTTTGGCCTATCAATCTGATAAGCTTTTTATTTCGGTCACTTTTGGTATGGTTGTACTATCTTACTATAGCATTGTGGCTACTATATTTAACCATATTCACATGGCATTGATGGCTTTAACGCCCTGGCTTTTTCCGCAGGTGGCCAAGCATAGCCGGGACGACGAAAAAAACAACCTGCTATATATTAAAGCACGCAATATTTCTGCCGCTATTTCCATTTTTTTACTGTCTTTATTCGGTCTTTTCTACCCATTTTTTATTTCACTCTGGCTTGGAGCAGATAAGTTGGCGCATATGAACGAATACATTAAATGGTTTACGATTTTTGAATTGTTTTTTATATTTACTATTAATAAATATTCATTTTTAAATGCCAATGGTAGCGAGCAGTTGGCGCTGCGTATTGCACTAATGTTTACGAGCATCAATGCAGTGGGGATGGTGCTTGCTTATTGCTTTATTCAGAAACCCGAAGCCTTGCCGATGGGTTTAGCCATTTCAAGTCTTCCTGCGATGTATTTGTTACATATTATGATGGGCAGTGCGATGAAAGTGCGCAATAACGGAACCAATAGTATGCTGTTGCTATTACCCTCTTGTGCTGCCGCGGCAATTTTGCTGTCTCACCAATGGTATTTTAAACTATTTTGGTTGCTGGTTACTTGTGGGTTGCTGTATTTCATTTTTTTAAAGCCAATGATTAAAACCCTTTCATTAAGATTATGATGACAGATCGTTTTGCGCCCCGGCCATTCTTTATGTTGGCTGCATTGGTCCTATTCTTTAACCGAGTACTATTGCCATTTGGCCTGCAATACAGTTTATTGCTCACGCCGTTTTTGCTTTACTTCCTGGTTAAAGCAGGAAAAGCAAAAGAAGTGTTTGGGCTATGCGGTGTTTTTGCTACATGGTCTTTAGTGCATTTATCGGTAATCGTTTCTTTACCTGCAGCGCTCCTGTCCTTTGCATTGCTTTGTGCTACCATTATATTCGCTTTATCCGTATTTCATCGCTTGGTTGTATTAGATAGTATAGCGGCTTTGTTTCGATGGCTGGCTAAGGTGAATGCATTGCTGCTCATTGTTGCTTGTTTAGTATATCCTTTTGAGCAGCTAAGATCTTTATGTTGGTATCTTAATGAGTTTACGCCCAATCATGTTTTAATCCCGAGGCTCAAAATATTTGAATTGGAGGCAGCTCATTATTCGATGACCATTGTTCCATTGGTGCTTTATTTCATTTTTAAGGTATTGAAGCGGTTTCAGTTTTCTGATTTTTTATTGCTGTGTACACTTATTGCCAGCTTAGTGCTGTCTTTTTCATTCGGCGTTTTATCTTGCCTGGTGCTTACCTTTTTACTCTTGTTCGTGTTGCGGCTCACTAAGATTTACCGGAGCTTTAGGCTCAAATGGTTTTTTCTTGCGGGCATAGGTAGTACAATTGTAGTCTGTATTTTTCTGTTTGTCATTTTTCCTGACAATCCTCTTTTTTTTCGCTTGAATAATGTGTTGACAGGAGTGGATACCAGCGGCCGCGGGCGTACCTATGAGGCTTTTATATTGGCACAAAAAATATTGCAGTCGCAAGCGGCATCCGCTTTCGGCATCGGCTTGGGGCAACTGAAGATCGTGGGCAGAACAATTATCATCCAGTACTATTCCTACACCAGTATGCCTGATGTGGTGCGCCTGCCCAACAGCACTGCGGAGTTCATGGTATATTACGGATACGTAGGACTGGCTTTGCGCCTTGCGGTGCAAGTGTATTGCTTTTTTCGTTTTAGGGTGCACCAGGATGTATATAAAATGAGCGTCTTTTTGTTTGTGTTCGTTTATCAATTCACCGGCAGCTATATTTTTAATCCCATGGAATATGTGCTTTGGGCATTAGCTTTTGCGCCTTATCCCTCCCGTTTGACCTTTAAATCTTTTACTGTACAATGAGGGTGTTATTTGTCAACAGGGCTACTGCGCATACCGTTTTTGGTGGCGATACGGTGCAAATGATGGGTACCGCCGCAGCATTACGCAGGTTGGGGCTGACTATAGATTTTTATCAGCAAGACCAGCCGGTGGATTATACCTGCTATGACCTGATACATTTTTTTAACCTCTCCCGGCCCGATACTATTTTGTACCATTTGGAGCAGACCGATTTACCTGCCGTGGTGGCTACTATTTACATGGACTATAGTTATTATCGTTTTGCGGAAGTGCGGCCAGTAGTCAAATGGGTCAGCATTTTGCTGGGCACACATGCTATAGAATATGGTAAAGCCTTGTACAAACATTTTAAAGGTAGCGAAAAGCTCAAAAGCAAATATTATTTATTGCACGGGCAGCGCCGCTCTATCGCGAAGGTGTTGCGATCGGTGCAACTACTATTACCTAATTCCGACAGCGAAACCCAAAGGTTGCATGCCCACTTTGATTTTGCTACTCCTTGTCAAACCATTTTTAACGGGGTGGATTTGCAAATGTTTGCCGGGGCTACACAAGCAGACCGGGATGAAAAAATGGTATTTTGTGCCGCCCGGATCGAGCCTATGAAAAACCAGTATAAAGCAATAGTCGCATTGAACAACACCGGTTATCAGTTATACTTAGCCGGAGCTCCGGCACCTAATCATCTGCAATATTATGAGCGATGCAAAGCGATAGCCGGGCCAAATATTCATTTTTTGGGACATCTGTCTCAGGAGGCCTTGCTTCATTATTACCAGAGATCGGCGGTACATATATTGCCTTCCCGCTTTGAGACCACTGGCCTGGCCAGCCTTGAGGCCGCCTATATGGGCTGCAAAATTGTAGTAAGTGATAAAGGCGATACTTCTGACTATTTTAAAGATCATGCAGTGTTTTGCGACCCGGAGTGCCCGCAATCTATTTTGGAAGCGGTGAACAACGCGGCTGCTATGCCTTATGATCATCAGCTCCGGCTGAAGATTGAGGCCGACTATAATTGGGATGCTATTGCCGCTCAGCTTTTGGAAGCATATAAAAATGTACTAAAATCTAAACGAGCATGAAAGTAGGTATTATCGGTACAAGGGGTATCCCCAATCACTATGGTGGTTTTGAGCAATTCGCGATGGAGTTATCGCGCTATCTGGTGCAACAGGGGCATCAGGTTTATACCTACAGCACCAGCGATCATCCCTATCAGGAATCCAGCTGGGAGGGCGTACAGCTCATTCATCAATATAACCCTGAAAAACAGCTGGGGCTTTTTGCCCAGTTTATTTATGACCTGAAATGTATCCTGGATGCACGCAGGCGTGGATTTGATATTTTGTTGCAACTGGGTTATACTACCAGCGCGGTATGGTCCTTTTTATTGCCCCGCAATAGTATTGTCGTCACCAATATGGATGGTCTGGAGTGGAAACGCAGCAAATACCCTGCCTTAATCAGCCGTTTTCTGAAGCTAAGCGAGTACTGGGCAATTAAAAGCAGCCAATTTCTCATTGCGGATTCAATAGGCATTCAAAAGTATTTATCAGAAACGTATGGCGTAGCTGCTACCTTTATTGCCTATGGCGCAGATGTTATTACTACAGTTTTGCCCGACCGCCTGCTTGAGCTCAACCTGGAAGCCCGGGGGTATTGTTTGCTGATCGCCAGAATGCAGACTGATAATAACGTGGCAACGATAATTGAAGGCTATTTGTCCTCTGGCTGTGCCATGCCGCTCATTGTTGTGGGCAACTATAGGAACAGTAAAGTCGGGAAACAATGGTTTGGACAATATAATAGCGCTCATATTCGTTTTGTGGGTGGTATTTATGATAAAGAGCTCCTGGATCAGTTGCGTTATCACTGTTATTTTTATTTTCATGGCCATTCGTGTGGCGGCACCAACCCTTCGCTGCTCGAAGCTATGGCCTGCAAGGCACATGTCGTGGCCCATGATAATATTTTTAACCAGTCTGTCTTAGGCGATAATGCATTTTATTTTTCCACAGCAAATGATATCGCCAATATTTTACAGACTAAAAGACCTGATGATAAAGTTAGAGCCCAAAATGCAGCATTGATTCAGGCTTCCTATTCGCTAAGGAATATACATCAACTAACAGAACAATTTCTTTTACAATGTCTCGGCCAAAAGAAGTAAAATCCATCATCGCTCAGGTGGCACAGGGCACAGTATTGGTGGCATTGTGCGTTTTGCCATTTTATCGCACTATAGTTACATGGAGTATAGGTATGGCATTGGCGGCTGTTTTGGCTTATCTTATTGTTGCTAAAAATAAATTCCGGGTGGGTATTTTTTCAGGCTTATGCATTTTATTTTTCCTGGTGCATCTTTTGGGCTATTGGACTTCATCTAATAAAAATCATGCAGGTTTTGTTATTATTCAGCAACTGAGTTTTCTTATCATACCGTTTATTTTAACACAAGCCAATGTTCGTAAACTGAACTTGCAAAAGCTTGTAGTTGCCTGGAGTTTAATCATGCCCGTCACGGGTCTTTACGTTTTGGGCTCAGCGCTTTTAAGGTATTTCTACACGCACCAGGTATCTGTTCTTTTCTACCACAAGCTAGCTGCTCATATGGGTATATCGGCTATTCATTTGTCTTTGCTGTATCTCGTAGGACTTTGTGTTACACTCTTTGGCTGGCGGCCCAGACGGGAAATCTATAAGTCTTTACCCGGTTTCATCTATGTACTGTTGCTTTTTCTATTGTCCTCCAAGATTTTTATTGCCCTGATGATACTTGCTCTTGTGGTCTATTGTTATCAGTTAATGTATCATAAAAAATTATTGCGCTGGCTGCTTCCTGCTGCTGTGCCGGGCCTGTGTATTTTGGTGTTAATGAACATTGCACCATTGAAAAAAAGATATTTAGATATTGTGCAGCATCCTATACAAAAAGCTTTTGCGGAAAAGTCAGATCCGGCACAATATTATGACGGTTACACCTTTCGCCTGCGCCAGGCCTTCTTTGCCCGCAAGATGCTTTTGCAAAACGGGAGTACCTTATGCTTAGGGGTTGGTACTGGTGATGCGCAGGACGAGTTAGATGAATATATACTTAATTCCGGGATGTATACCGGCAAAAACGGTAAAAACGGCTATCTCGGTCTCAATTTTCATAACCAGTATTTGCAGACACTGGTGGCAACCGGGCTGATTGGCTTTCTTGTTCTGCTTGCGATTTTAATCACGCAACTTTATCAGGCAATCGTAAAAAGAAACAAGATGATGATAATGATCAATCTCATTTTCATTATTTCATTTTTTACAGAGAGCTACTTTAATACACAAACAGGCATATTCTCCTTTTTATTGTTTCATTCATTGTTGATTTATTCTGGCGAGGCAGGCGGAATCGAGCTGAACAAAGCATGGTTAAAGCGGGGATTTGATATTGGATTTGCCTTATTATTGATGCTCTTCGTTTTCTCCTGGCTTTTCCCGCTCATTGCTCTGGTGGTTTGGCTGGATACCCGTTCCAATCCATTTTTTTGTCAATTGAGAGTCGGCCAGTATCAAAGGCTTTTTTGGTGCATTAAGTTTAGGACCATGCTGAAAAACAAAGAGCAGGATACACTGCCGGCCCAGCTCTCTGATTACCGGATTACCCGCATTGGTGCCGTGCTGCGAAAATATGGTTTGGATGAGTTGCCGCAATTTGTAAATGTATTGCTGGGACAAATGAGTCTTATTGGTCCAAGGCCATTGATGCTTTCCGATGAGGAGCAGTTTCGGAAATGGATACCCGGATTTTCTCAACGACTCGTTGTGCGACCCGGCATTTCAGGTCTTTCCCAGTGCAGGGGCTACAAAGGCTATGTGTCCAGCCCAAGAGATGTGCTGATTAGGTACAGGCTTGATATGTTCTATGTTAAATCCTGTTCTATGTCCTTAGATCTTTATATTATACGCCACACTATTGTCTATTTATTGCTCAAGCAACATTTTAACCCAATTAAAAGCCGTAAGCAAAATGTTAAAGACTGAGATAATAAAAGTGCTGCAATATTTTGATATATTCCGATTCCCGCTTAAGGAGCAGGAGTTGTTACGCTATCTTACCTGCGAGGCGGATGAAGAGCAATTGCACAATGTTTTGCAGGAAATGGTTAGTGACGGGGAGATCTGTCATCGTAATGATAACTTCATGGTATATGATGATATGGCAAGCGTACAAAGAAAAGAACAGGGGGCTCATCGTGCAGCAGGACTCAAAAGGAAAGCATTCGGGGTAGCCAGGATAATATGGTATTTCCCGTTTGTGAGAGGCATCGCCATTTCCGGCTCTTTGTCTAAAAACTTTGCAGATGAAAAATCTGACCTTGACTTTTTTATTATTACCGCTCCCAGAACCTTATGGGTATGCCGTACGCTATTACATATTTTTAAGAGATTTACCTTTTGGGTGGGCAAGCAACATAATTTTTGTATGAATTATTTTATTGACGAGTCGAAATTGGCAATAGAAGAAGAGAATCTTTTTACTGCTTATGAAATGTGCACGCTTATCCCCTGTGAAGGAGCGGAGCGGCTTGCTAAACTTCATGATGCAAATACCTGGGTATGGCGGCAACTACCCAATGCAAAAAGCTTTATGGTCTATCCACCGGTCAGCAAAATCCCGTTTTTTAAAACATGCTCGGAAATGATATTGAGGTTTACCGGAGTATTGCTATTCAACAAGACCTTGATGAAATGGACAGACAGAAAATGGCGTAAGAAGTGGCAAAAGCGCAATTATGATATGAGCCAATATGACCTCGCTTTTAAGACTACTGAATTTGTTTCTAAAAACCATCCTAAGAATTATCAGAAATTCGTACTGGAACAATTAAAAAAATGAACGCTACTGCTGCTAAAAAACATGTTTTACTCCTGGGCGCCTCGGGCTTTATCGGTAAAGCTGCATACCATCTGTTGAAAATGAACACAGGTATAGAGCTGAGTATTTTATTGCGCAAGCCGGATGCCGACATCTTTGAGGGTAATATTTATTATGGCGATATTACTAATTTTGATTGGCAAAAATTAAAGCATCCTCCCCAGGTAGTAATACATTTGGCACGGATCAGCAGCAAAAAATGGGGTAGGCCTGGTAGGCTATTGGCAGCCTGGAAAGGCTATTTTGCGAACAAAAGGCTACTTAGGTATATAAGCGGTAATGAAAACTTTGAAAAAATAATTTACGTTTCAGGCAGCCTGATGTATGGTAATAGCAGCCGGCCGCTGGATGAGCGGTCTACACTTTCACCCATCAGTTTTGCCCGGGAATATATTAAAGCCGAGCTGCCTTTCATTAAAATGTTACAATTTCAACCTGCAAAAATTTGTATGTTGCGTGTCCCCTGGGTTGTTGGCAGAGGGTCCTGGCTACAGGCTTTTTTTCTTAATTATATTCAGCAGCAGCAGCAGGTGCCACAATACGGCAATGGGAAGCATTTGATGACCTTTATAGCACTGTCGGATTTAGCCAGGTGTATAGCAGCATTATGCTCGCTGCCTTTTAATGGTGTTTTGCATGCAGTAGCGGAAGTGCAGAGTACCCAGGTTGATTTTTGCCGGCTTTTATCGTCAATCCTGTCTCTTCCGGTTGTCCGGCTTTCTTTGGGGCATCAGGAAAAGGCGGTGCAGGAGGCCTTTACTTCTGATATTCCCTTAGTGAGCAGTTACAATGTATTGAAGCCTTATATACAATGCCAGACACTCAGGGATATACTGGAAAAGGAGTTATTTCTTCTTAAACACATATAGCGCATACTCTCCGAGGTTCCAGAATGGTGTTTTTTGCAGCAATAAATCTGCTTTCCAAAGCCAGTTGCATAGTTTAGGATATTTCAGGGTAAGATGATTTTCATACCAGGCCGGGAAAAGAATACTAAAGCCGCGGCGATGAATTAAAGTAGAACCTGTAAAAAAGTTGCGAACCTGCCTGCTGCTGTAACACTTGCTGGGCAGGAATTTGGTGAGGGAATAGCCACCCCATACTTTACGAAACCGCTTGAAAGCAATTTTGAACCTGAATTTCAACAAGGGCTTTAATACCCCGAGCAGAAACCATTTATTAACAATGGTCAGCAGCATTATGCCGTTTTCATTCAGCATTTTATGAAAAACCGCTTCTGCATTATCAATAAGTGATTCTGTATTTAGCGCCCCGAAATAGACTACGATCGCATCAAATTTCTGACCGGCAAACAGCCGTTCTATATCAGCTAATGTGCCTACTTCCAGTTGCACATTATTCAATTGGTTTTCTTCAACCTGCGCCCTGGCCACCTTTTGCATATCAGGAGAAATATCTATGCCACATACTTTCCTTTCCGGGTATTTTGCCGCAAAATAAACAATGTCAAAGCCCGGACCATAACCAATCTCAAGCATACTTTGCGCCGGGAACAGCTCGGTCTCTTTTCTGAACTCGGAACGGATTTTCTGCAAGGTTTGGTTAACGGCATTGCGCTTTTTGAACGTTGCAGCATCTTTGTCGTAATATTCCTGGACTTTATGGGTAAAAGATTGGCTCATGTTTTCGGTAAAAGATTGGCTCCTGCAATTTATCAAAATTTGCGTTTATATTTGAATGTAAATTTCGACCAGTATTTTTAGCTTTCTAAAATCATTTTAGCCAGATGTCTTTATTATTTTCCCCCATAACATTTAAAAGCATTACCCTCAAAAACCGGATTGTTATGTCGCCGATGTGCCAATATTCGGCGGTAGACGGATTGCCCACCAAATGGCATGAGCAGCATTACGTGAGCCGCGCCGTAGGGGGCGTAAGCCTGGTGATCCAGGAGGCAACGGCAGTAGTGCCGGAAGGCCGGATCAGCTATGCCGACCTGGGTATCTGGAACGAAGCCCAGGTAGCGGCCTATAAGCCGATCGTGGCCCAGATCAGGGAACACGGGGCGGTGCCGGGTATCCAACTGGCTCATGCGGGCCGTAAGGCCAGTTGTGAAGTATCCTGGAATAAAGGCTGGCAGATACAGGAAGGGGCCCACAGCTGGCAGACGGTAGCGCCATCGCCTATTCCTTTCCACGAAAGAGATATAATACCACATGAGCTTAGCCGGGAAGAGATCCGGGAAGTCATCAACGCGTTTAAAGAAGCAGCCCGCAGGGCCCTTGATGCAGGGTATGAGTTGATAGAGCTCCATGGGGCGCATGGTTACCTGATCCATGAGTTTTATTCTCCTGTCAGCAACCAGCGTACGGATGAATATGGCGGAAGCTTCGAGAACCGGATCCGGTTTTTGATCGAGATCATAGATGCGGTAAAAGAAGTATGGCCTCAAGAACTCCCCATTTTTGTGCGGATATCTGCTACAGACTGGGTCGGAACCGAAGGCTGGCAGGTTGAGGATTCGGTCGCTTTGGCAAAAGTTTTAAAAGATAAAGGTATTGACCTGGTGGATTGCTCCTCCGGGGCTAATACACGTAAAGCGGAGATTCCGGTAGCCCCTAATTACCAGGTACACCTGGCTGATGCGGTTAAAAACGAGGCCGGAATAGCTTCCGGGGCTGTAGGCTTGATCACCGATGCAGAGCAGGCAGAAATGATCCTGGAAGAAAATAAAGCCGATCTCATATTCCTGGGGCGCGAATTGTTGCGTAACCCGTATTTTCCCCTACAGGCCGCTGTCGCTTTGGGTGCCGACCAGGCCTGGCCATTGCAGTATGAGCGGGCTAAATAAAGATTGCCTGCTTAGTTTACCCATTGATAATAAGATTTCACCAATTGGAGCTTCCTGCAAGGGCTCCAATTTTTTTATTTTGTTGTAAAACAGATAATTATGAAAGCATTCTTTTTCATGCTGGGAGTGGGGCTAATGACCTGGACAGCAAGGGCGCAAACTACCAAAAACTTTATCGATCAGCCCTATATCGAAGTAAACGGGATGGGAGATACTATGATCACGCCTAACGAAATATTTGTAGATGTGATCGTTTCGGAAAACGATACCAAAGATAAAAAGTCGATAGAAGAACTGGAACAAAAACTGATCAGCGCTTTGAAAAATATGGGCATCAATACCGAGAAAGACCTGGTCACTAAAAGCTTCAACAGTAAATTCAACTGGTTCAATTTCACTACAAAAGTCGTTAAGACGAAGACCTACCAGGTAAAAGTAAATAGCGGTGCCATGCTTAACAGGTTATTCAATACCCTGGAAGCTGCTAAAATAGCCAATGCTATGGTCAGTAAGATCAGCCATACCGATATAATCAATATCCAAATGGCTTGCCGGACCAAGGCGATCAAAAATGCCAAAGCCAAAGCAACTGCATTGATCAGCCCGCTGGGACAAACAGTTGGTCCCGCTATTTATATCAGTAATTATAGTACGGCTTTTGAACGAAAGCTGGGCAACCCGGAGCAAGGCTATGCCGGGGGCAAAAAGATAATGGTAAGGACAGAGGACAGCTCTGGTGATAATGGCATTGAGTTTGAGCAGATCAAAGTTGAAGAGATCGTTGAAGCCCGGTTTGTATTGAAATAAGCATAAACAGGCATAGTGAAAAAACCTATAAGGTTTCTAAAACCTTATAGGTTTCTCTTGCTGGCTTTTCTTGATTTCATTTATAGGAGCAAACGTTTTATTGTGATTTTGCATTACTTTTAAACAAAAAATAATATGAGATCATTTGGACTGGTTTGGATTTTATTGCTACTTGTTTACAGCGCCCACGCGCAGGAGCAGCATCATCGGATTAAAGTCTTCACGGGAGTTGATGGGTTAAAGCTCATGAGTGAAAAAGGTATTGCGGTAGATCATGGCATGGTTAAAAAAGGCTTTTACTTTATCTCCGATTTTTCAGATACCGAGCTGGCAACGCTGCGTTCCCTGGGTTTGCCTTACGAAATCCAGATCGAAAATGTAGCGCAATTCTATGCTACACGCAACCGGGACAAAACCGCGGAGCGCCCGGCAGACGAGATCGGTTGCCTGAAGTGTACGGATTACCCTACGCCTGTAAATTTTACTATGGGCTCAATGGGCGGTTTTTATACTTATAATGAGCTGCTGGGCATCCTGGATAGTATGCGGGTGAAATACCCGGGCCTGATCTCTGTGAAACAGGCGATTAGCAGTACCGGTTCCATCGAAGGCAGGCCTATTTATTATGTGCGGATCAGCAATAATCCCGATGTGGACCAAAGTAATAAGCCTGAGGTCTTGTATACCGCATTGCATCATGCACGGGAAGCACAGTCTTTATCTCAGTTGATCTTCTATATGTGGCATTTGCTGGAGCAGTACGGGGCAGATACTGATGTCACTTATTTATTAGATAACAGGGAACTATATTTTGTACCTTGCGTGAACCCCGATGGCTATATTTATAACCAGACTACTGATCCTGACGGAGGCGGGATGTGGCGCAAGAACAGGAGAAATAATGGGAGCTCTTATGGCGTCGATTTAAACCGGAATTATAACTCCTACTGGGGTTATGATAATAACGGGTCTTCCCCCATGGCTAATTCGGAAACATACCGGGGAAGCGCCGCTTTCTCTGAAAATGAAACCCAGGCGATCCGTGACTTCTGTAATTCCCGGCAATTCGTAATGGCTTTAAACGCGCATACCTTCAGTAACCTTCTAATTTACCCTTATTCCCATATTCCGGACCTTTTAACCCCGGATTCCAGCACTTTTAGCTGCCTGGCGCATGAAATGTCGCTTTGCAGCGGGTTTAATACAGGAACTCCTAACCAAACTGTAGGTTATGCAACAAACGGGGACAGTGATGGCTGGATGTATGATGAGCAGGCTTCAAAAGCTAAGATATTTGCCCTGACCCCTGAAGCGGGAAGCCTGTCTGACGGTTTCTGGCCTATGCAATCCCGCATCATCCCTATTGCGAAGAACACGATGCAGCAAAACTTATACGCGGCATGGCTGGCCGGTGCTTTTGCCGAGTTGAGCTCCGGGCTGGAACTCAGTATTCCCGCTACTGCTGCCCGTATTCCATTTGAGTTTAAAAGAATCGGGATCACCAACGGGGATTATACGGTTTCCCTGCTCCCGGTTTCCGGTAATATCGTAAGCGTGGGCAACCCGGTCGTAATCACAGATCCTTTGATTGGCGTCGTCACCAGGGATACCATTGATATGCAATTAAGCAGTAATGTGGCCCAGGGAGATGAGGTACGGTTTGCATTAAAATGGGCGCACCCTTCCGGTGCCGCTCATACCGATACCATCACCGTGCTTTATGGCACTTCGGAAATCGCTTTTTATACAGCGGCCAACTCTATGAGTGGTTTTGTATCTACAGGCAGCTGGGGCCTTAGTACTACAGACTTCAGCACGGCTTCCGGTAGCATAGCGGAAAGTCCTTCAGGAAATTATGCCGCTAATACGAATAGTAATATCACAAGTAGCGACTGGATCGACCTCAGTGACGCGGAAAAAGCACTAATGCTATTTGATGCGAAATGGGATATTGAAAAAGGATTTGACTATACGGTGCTTGAAGTACAGGAAGAAGGTGGCGCCTGGGTAAAGCTATGTGGCTTACATACAGCTAAAGGATCTGAAAACCAGGGCAATTTCCAGGTTTATGATGGGGATAGCAAGGGGTGGATTAAAGAAAGGGTTGTATTAGACCAATTTGCCGGTAAAAAAATAAAATTCCGTTTTGCTTTTATGTCGGATGGTTTTGTTGAAGGGGCCGGTTTTAAATTTGATGAATTAAAGATACTGAAAACCGGGGCTCAGGTTTCGGGGCTCAGGGCCGGGGCGGTTACGGATTATGGCTTGAGCAATGTACCTAACCCGGCGACCAGCAGCACTACGTTTTTATATAGAATAGAAACTAAAAATACTGAAGCTAAGCTTGTGATCAGGGATGCCGCAGGCAGAATGGTCTGGGAAAAACCGGTTGACCCATTGCAAAATTCTGTACAGGTTAAACTGGATCATTTTAGCCCGGGGATTTACTATTATCGTATGGAAACAAGTAAAGGAATCTCTGCAAGTAAAAAAATGGTGGTCATCAGGTAAGGAAACAATAAAAGGTCGTAAAATAGTTAGGGAAAGAGTCTTCCCGGACCACTCTTATTAAATATTAATTGTTGTTAAATGTATTTATTGGCAGTTTTTGACTAAATTTGTCAGTTATATTTTTGATCAGGACAATTCTGATGCAAATAGCTTGCTAGCATATTTGCATTTATATATATAAAACAAGATTATGGGATGTGGAAATTGTGGTGTGGCTACCGAAGGAGGTAAGCCTACCGGATGTCAGAGTAATGGAGGGTGTAGCTCGGGAGGATGTAATCGCTTAAATGTATTCAATTGGTTAGCCGAAATCCCTTTAAGCGATTTTGGTAAGCCTTATAATATAATAGAAGTAAGTTTCAATAAAGGTAGCCGTAAAGACTACTTTAGAAACCATTCTGAAGCCATTTATCATAAAGGAGAAATGGTGGCGGTTGAAGGTGTCGGCGGATTCGACGTCGGCGAGATCAGTCTTACCGGCGAGCTCGTTAAGCTCCAATTAAAAAAATACAGCGTTAAGGAGGACACCGTAGATAAAAAGATCTTACGTACTGCTACCGATAACGATCTTAATATTTTTTACCGTCAAAAAGATACGGAGAAGGATACCCTGATCCGTTCCCGGGCTATTGCCAAGCAGCTGAACCTCGAAATGAAAATTGCAGAGGCCGAGTGGCAGGCAGATGGTAAAAAAATTACCTTTTTCTACACGGCAGATTCACGTGTGGATTTTCGTGAATTGATCAAAGTTTATGCCTCCGAGTTTAAGGCGAAAATAGAAATGCGCCAGATCGGTGCCCGGCAGGAAAGTGCCAAAGTGGGCGGTATCGGCTCCTGCGGCCGTGAATTATGCTGCAGTACCTGGCTGTCTGATTTTAAAACAGTCAATACTACCGCGGCACGTTACCAGAACCTTTCGATCAACCAGACCAAACTTTCCGGTCAATGCGGCCGCCTGAAATGCTGTTTGAATTACGAACTGGATACTTATATGGACGCATTGAAAGGATTCCCGGCCAATGCGGACAACCTGGAAGTAGAACAGGGCAGGGCCTACCTGCAGAAAAAAGATATTTTCAAAAACCTGATGTGGTATAGCTTCTCGGGTAGTAATAAGCAATATCCGGTGACCATTGAACGGGTAAAGGAGATCATTGAGCTTAACGCGAACGGCGTTAAACCGGAAGAGCTGGAAGCAGTAGAAGTCCAGGTGAGCCAGCGCAGCCATGCGAATAAGGTGGTAGAAATGGGCTTTGTGAATGATGTAGGACAGATACAATTATCGTCTTTAAAAGGCGATAAGAATAAAAAGAAGAAAAAACCTGCTAAAGGCGGCGCTAACCAGTCGCAGAAGCCAAGACCTGAGGCTAAAGCCAACGCGGAGAAAAATAATAACCAACCCGGAGGACAGGGCGCTAAGAAGCCGCAGCAGAATAACCAGCAGCGCGAAAAAGGACCGCGCGAAGCCCGGCCGCAACAGCAGGGGGAGCAGCAACAAAACAGCAATCCTAATAGGCGCCGTGAGCAGCAACCCAAGGGACCGCAGCAGCCAAAGCCAAGACAAGATCGCCAACCGGCTGCAAATGCAGCTGCAGGAGGCAATCAGAACACCGGGAACTCTAATAACCAATCGAAGGGTGAAGGTGGACAAAAGCGAAAGCCGCAACATAAGCCCAACCCTAATCGTCCGCCAAGACAAGAAGGGCAGCAACCCCCGCAACAACCGAATACTTAACCGTTTAAAACCATAAAAATTGCAAGTTTACAAATTTGGAGGTGCCTCAATCGCTACACCAGAGCGAATGACGGCACTTTTGCCTATTATTCAGGATGCCGAGCAACCATTGCTGGTTGTCGTGTCGGCTTTAGGAAAAACAACGAATGCTTTAGAATTAGTAGCGGACGCGGCTATTAAGAACGAGCCCGAACTGGCGAAGTCCAGGATCAGCGAATTGGAAAAGCAGCATATAGACTATGCTGCCGGGTTGTTGAAGGGAAGCAAGTTGGAGGCACTGAAGCAGGAATTGGCATTAATCTTTACCGAAATGCAATGGGCGGTTGATGGTGCAGGACAGTTTGGCTACGATTACGTGTATGACCAGATCGTGAGCCTGGGAGAGTTACTGTCTACCAATATTTTCAGTCATTACCTCAACCAGGAAGGCCTGACTAATACCTGGCTGGATGCCCGGGATATCGTTCGTACCAATAATACCTACCGCGATGCGCAGGTAGACGAGGAATACACCCAAAAACAGGTAACCGAAAAAGTATTGCCCGTATTTGCCCGTACCGGTATCGTAGTGACGCAAGGCTTTATTGGCAGCACAGATGAAAACTATTCTACGACTTTAGGCCGTGAAGGCTCCGATTATTCTGCAGCGCTTATCGGTAGCATGCTGGGGGCCGAAAAAGTATCGATCTGGAAAGATGTGGAAGGCCTGCTGAATGCCGACCCGCGTTTATTTCCCGATACGAAAAAAATTCCCGAGATCAGCTTTTACGAAGTGATTGAGATGGCCTATTATGGCGCGCAGGTGATCCACCCCAAAACCATTAAGCCTTTACACAACAATGGCATTCCTTTGTATGTAAAGTGCTTTTTAGATAAATCATTAGCGGGAACGGTGATCAAGCCGAAGGTAGAAGCGGCAAGCTATCCGCCGATCATCGTGCTTAAGAAAGACCAGGTATTACTGCAGGTGATCAGCAGAGATTATTCATTTGTTACCGAAGATGTATTAAGTGATATTTACGAGATCTTTGCAAAGCATAAAGTGAAGATCAACATTATGCAGAACGCCGCGATCAGCCTGGTAGCAGGTGTGGATAGCCGTGAAGATAAGATCGGGCCTTTAATTGAGGACCTGAAGCAAAATTATGATGTGCGCAGGAATGATGGCGCGGAACTGTTGACCATCAGGCATTATGACGAGGCAACTTTGACTAAGCTGACCGCCGGCAGGAAAGTATTGCTGGAGCAAAAAACAAGAAGGACCGCGCAGTTTATATTGAAGTAAATGTGCCAATTTGAAAATGTGCTAATTTTGGCACTTAATAAAATAATATATGCTCATTCGCTAAGCAGCATATCAGCTAATTAAAATTTATGGCAAACGAAAACAAACTACAGGCAGTAATTGCCCATGCGAAGGAATATGGTTTTGTATTTCCTTCAAGTGAAATCTATGATGGCTTAGGTGCCGTATATGATTATGGCCAGTGGGGCGCAGAATTAAAGAAGAACCTGAAAGACTATTGGTGGCGCTGGATGACGCAGACCAATGAGCAAAATATTGTGGGGATCGACTCTGCTATCTTTATGCACCCGCAGGTGTGGAAGGCGAGCGGTCACGTGGATAATTTCAGCGATCCGATGATCGATAATAAAGACAGTAAAAAGCGCTACCGGGTAGATCACCTGATCGAAGGATATATCGAAGATCTGAAACGGAAAGCATTTGAAAAAATTAGAGGTAAAAGTGGAGACGCATTAATTGATGAAGGACATATAGTAACTGTTGCAGATGAAGACGTTATTAATGATGAAAATTACTTAAAAGCAATTCAGCTTGAGAAAGATTTGGATAAACTGATCGCGGCCGATGATTTCGCCGGCCTGAAACAATTAATCGAAAACAATAAGATCGCCTGTTCCGTAAGTAAAACGGTTAACTGGACCGAGGTGCGCCAGTTTAACCTGATGTTCTCTACAGAAGTAGGTTCCGTGGCCGAAGAGTCCAGCAAGATCTATTTGCGCCCGGAAACGGCACAAGGTATTTTTGTGAACTTCTTGAACGTGCAGAAAACGGCACGGATGAAGATCCCTTTTGGTATTGCCCAGATTGGTAAAGCGTTCCGTAACGAGATCGTGGCGCGTGGCTTTATCTTCCGGATGCGTGAATTCGAGCAAATGGAAATGCAGTTCTTTGTACGCCCCGGTACGCAAAAAGACTGGTATGAATACTGGAAAGCAGAGCGTATGAAATGGCACCTGGATCTAGGTATTGATCCGGCTAAATACCGCTACCATGATCATGTGAAACTTGCGCACTATGCAGATGCGGCCTGTGATATAGAATTTGATTTCCCTATGGGCTTTAAAGAGCTGGAGGGTATCCACTCCCGTACCGATTTCGATTTGAAAAGTCACCAGGAGTTGAGCAAAAAGAAAATGCAGTACTTTGATGCGGATATTGACCCCGAAACCGGGAAGGCTTACGGTAATTACATCCCATACGTGATTGAAACTTCAATCGGCTTAGACCGTGCTTTCCTGGCCGTACTGAGTGAAGCCTACGAAGAGCAGGATCTAAGTACAGAAGAGAAGCAAGACAGCCGTACCGTATTGAAACTATCACCGAAGATCGCGCCGATCAAACTGGCGATCTTACCACTGATCAAGAAAGATGGCTTGCCGGAAGTGGCGGCGGAGCTGATGGCGGAATGCCGCAAACATTTTAAATGTTTCTACGAAGAGAAAGATACGATAGGTAAGCGTTACCGCAGGATGGACGCGATCGGTACTCCTTTCTGTGTGACCATCGACCAACAGAGTAAAGAAGACGGCAGTGTGACCATCCGTCACCGCGATAGCATGGTACAGGAGAGGGTGCATATGAGCGAGGTCGTGAATATTGTAAAAGCGGCAGTAAGCTACTAAGCTTTTGTTATCATTATATGAATCCTGTAAGGTTGATGACCTTACAGGATTTTTTGTATCTTGATCGTTCCAATTTAAATATTGAATAGATGGCTGCATTGAAAATTACAGGGGTACTTATCCAGCTTTGTATCGTTTATATATTTGCCGTACCTTTTACCGGCTTGTTTTTGGGCCAATATCTTGACTTCATGAAATTCGGTTCGAACTGGATGAGTGAAAGGGCGGCCACTTTGATACCCGGATTTTTACTCTTCAACCTGATTATTGTACACCTGTTGTTCCGCTTCAGATTTATAAGGACGGTGCTGTGTGCCGGTATCATTGCTTTTTTAGGTGCTTTTAGTATATTCCTGGTTATGGAATATAACCTGG
This sequence comes from Taibaiella sp., assembly GCA_016786705.1. Lineage (GTDB taxonomy): Bacteria > Bacteroidota > Bacteroidia > Chitinophagales > Chitinophagaceae > Edaphocola. Next base: position 142,664 of record JAEUVV010000002.1, on the reverse strand, counting down.
CACCTGTAAGAGATGCTTATGCTATTAAGACTTCAGTATTAACTAATGCAGGTGTACAGCTAAGTTGTTTGGGTTTGATTGCCTTGATTAAGCGGTACAAAGCACAGGCACCGGTAAAATCTTCAACGAGGTAATAGAATTTTTTACAGTTATTATTTATCTTGCCCTAATCAAACCTGTTATGGATACAAACCTGATCGTAAACGATAAAGAGGGCGGTAAACTGATCCGTTTTAAAGTAAATACTAATCAAAGGTCCAGGCTGCTTTTCTTTTTTGGCGGGGCGGGTGGATTACTGTGCGCATTGATTTTTTTGCGCTCTATAGTGACGATTGATGAATTTCATCCTGTTATAATTTTAAGCCTTCTGATGCTTGTTGGCGCTGCTGTGCTCGGCTACAGGTACTTTAATAAAGCTACAGAAACAGAGGAGATTTTTGTGGATAAAGAATGGCTGATCGTTATTGAGAAAAGTGTTTTTCGTACAAAAAAGAAAGCCTTTAAGCTGGAAAAAATATCGGACTTTCATTTTATTGAAAATGAAAAATATACCCCGCATCCCTTGGGCGGCGGTTCCTGGGACCAGTTTGGATTGAATGCCCGGCAAAAAGAAATGGAAAAGATCCACGAGGAAGGGAACTTTATGTTTGATTACGGGCTGCACAAAATAAAGTTCGGGAAAGGGCAGGGGAGTTGGGTCTTCAATGAACTGGATGTATTTCTTTACGAATATACCGGGCGCGATCTCAGGTATAAAAAGAATACTGAACCTGATATTTAGGTTTTAGCCGGGTTCAATAACAAAACGTTAATCATATTCTTTATAAGTTTTTGTCTTTCCGTTTTAATTTTATAGCAGCAATGTTGCCCGATAAAAATTAGAAAACAATGAAAAGCTTATCTTCACTTTTAATGGCATTAATGCTGGTATTAAGCCTGAATGCCGGTGCACAACAATCAAAAAACGCGGCTAAGCCTGCCGAGAAAAAAGAAGTAAAAGCTACAGGAAGCGCAAATCCTGAAACTAAAGGCCCTGTAAAGAAAGATGGCACACCGGATAAACGGTATAAATCCAATAAGAAATTAAAAAAAGACGGTACGCCGGATAAGCGCTATAATGTAAATAAAGCAACTACAAAATAGGAGTTCATACTCCCTTTTAAAAATTGCGAATGAGCCTAATTAGCTCATTCGCAATTTTATTTTAACAGGTTTTGAGTCGAATGGCACCCCCTGGTTACGCTGATTTCCGTAACTTAGACTTGAAAAAAGTAAAGCGATGCGTATTTTATTGAAGATATTTTTAATGGCTTTGGTGTTGTTTAGTGTTTCTGAGAGTTTTGCGATTAAACCCAGGACTACTTACGAACAGGATCCGGGCCAGATGAATGTAAATTATAAGACTAATAAAATCAAAGTAGATTCAGCGACCACCCTGAACTCCTGGTACCTGCAACCGGTGATCAATCGTAAGAATGTAACGGTTATTATCTCGAACGGCGATTATGGCAATATGGGTAATTTCATGCTGAACGGGGTAACGCTTTATGACCTGGGCTATGACGTGGTGATGTACGACTACCGTGGATTTGGTGCCAGCAGTGATTTCGCCACGGATACCAATCTCCTGTTTCACCAGGAATATGTAGATGACCTGCGTGCGGTACATAATTTTTATAAAAGGCAGAATCCCGGCCGGAAGTATGTATTAATGGGCCTGTCCATGGGCACTATTATTTCAACGATCTATATCGGTGCCGACAGCCTGGAAAACCAGCTTTTTGTTTATGATGGTTTTGTAAACTCAATTGATCATGCCCTGAATACGATCAACCGTTCCAAGCATAAATCCTTAAAAGCTCCTATTGACGATGCTGTTTATGACAAGTATATAGCGGCGCTGTCCCCGGGTAAAGGGCTGATCTTTAACGGGAGCAGAGATAATATCTGCCGCCTTGAAGCGGCTGTACAGGAATCTTTTGAAGTCGTGAACTACGAGGGGGGGCATTTACAGGGCTTTTATAAATTATCCGAAAACGGGATTACCGGCAGCTTGTACAATAAGTATATCAATGAATTTATCAGGAAGAATTGATAAAGGGATTTTCTTGCCCTGTTTTCTGCTCATCTGTATCCTGCTTAGCGGGGGAAATGTATGGGCGCAAAAAAGAGCCAACAGCTCTGTCGCGACCGAAAACCTGTTTACCGTAAATACGGTGCTTAACCGTTTTGGGATGGACTTCGGCTATACGAGGGCGGTGCATAGTGCCAGCCCTGGCGGCATCGCCGGGCTTTTGTATTCCGGTACCGTCGGTTTTATTCCTAATAACCGGTTTCAGCCAAAAGGTCAGCTGACTACTAAAGCCGATGTGGTGGCGCATGCCATGCTACTGATCCGGCTGGGCGCCGGCTTGCAATACAGCACCGATTTCGATAAATCTTATCTTTACGCGACTCCCAAGATCGGTGTGGGCCTGCATTATATTAATGTAATGTTTGAAGGCCAGTTCGGGCTGAACAAAAGCGGGGTAGCGCTGAGCAAAAATTTAAAAGATAAAGGGGTAGTTTATATCAATCTGAATGTGCCCCTCAACCTTGAATTTTTTGATTTTAAATTCAGGTCCCGAGTGCGGGAATAATGTAATATTGCAGCATGAAAACGATAGAAATACAGGCAAAGGCATTCTTTGAATTAATCAAAAGCCGCGAGGTGTCCATGTGGTCCATGTTCGAGGAAATGGTGAACCCGGAAGAAGAGCAACTGGTTATCTTTTTAGATGAGGAACTTAAGGAAATCGCTCATTATGTGTTGCCTAAAACTATTGAGCAGGTAAAAGAAGACCAGAAAATATTTGCGCAAAGCTTTAAGGAGAAGCTGCAGCCGGGATCGGAAAGGTAAATTTTATTGTACTATATTTGCGTCAATAGTACACATAGATTTTCATGCGCCCAGTTCAACATATCAAGCTTGCTGTAGATGCGGTAGTTTTTGGCTACCAGCAACAGAAATTACATGTATTACTCGTACAGCAAAAGTACGGGATCATGAAAGGCAAGTGGGTACTGGTAGGTGGTTTTGTAAAAGACGATGAATCGCTTTCAGATGCGGTGAAGCGGGAGCTGGCAGAAGAGGCCGGGGTGAAAGTGGACTATATGGAGCAGTTGTACACTTTTGGCGATGATGTAGACCGGGACCCGCGTTTCCGGGTAGTTTCCGTCGCTTACTTTTCCATAGTCAACCCGAAAGGCTTTAAGCTTAAAGCGGATTCTGATGCTTCAGATGCCCAATGGTTCCCCATAGACGCATTGCCCGACCTGGGCTATGACCACAAAATAATCCTGCAGACCGCGCAGCAAAGACTGAGTGCCAAATTGAGTTATCAGCCCATCGGCTTTGACCTCTTACCAAAAGAGTTCGTGTTTTCAGAACTTGAACATTTATACAGCACCCTGCTGGATAAAAATATAGATCGCCGCAACTTCAGGAAAAAAATATTAAGCTTCGGTTTCATCGAGGAAACCGGTAGGGTGCAAGTGCCTGCTACCGGCCGACCGGCTAAACTATTCCGTTTCAACAAGCAAAAATACCATCAACTGGTGAAGGAAGGCTTTCACTTTGATGTTAGCTTATTGTAAAAAATACACAAAGTATTTGGCGGTTTCGTTTTATCGTTTTAGGTTTGTGTACAAATTACACAAATAAGATGTATCTACTTAATCTCGATAGCCGCTTTAATCCTGTAAAAGGAAATGTTATAAACTTTGAAAAGTTCGTTTTTTCGGGCGGGGAACCTCATATAAAAATACAGCCGGGTTTTGACACGAGTCAACCTGTACTGATCACGACCCGTATACGCAGTTTTGAAGATATGGGCTTCCTGGTGCTGGCTGTAGACGCATTGCGCAGGATGCAGGTGAAACATATTGCTGCTTTCATACCTTATTTCCCGGCAGCACGCCAGGACCGCTTAATGGTTAAAGGAGAACCCTTATCGGTAAAAGTAAACGCGCAGCTGATCAACTCCCTGGGTTTAGACCAGGTGTATGTTTTTGATCCGCATTCAGAGGTAACACCGGCTTTACTGGATAATGTTGAAGTAATTTATAATTACGATTTTATCCGCCAGGTGATCGCGATGCAAAGCAAAGAAAACCTGGTATTGATTTCCCCCGATGGTGGTGCATTAAAAAAGATCTATAAATTATCGGAACAGCTGGGAGGTATACCGGTTGTTGAGTGTAGTAAAGTAAGAGATGTGGTTACCGGGAAATTAAAATCATTTACTGTTTACGCGGATGACCTGGCCGGCAAGAACGGGCTGATTGTGGATGATATTTGCGACGGTGGCGGCACCTTCATCGGGCTGGCACAATCCCTTAAAGAGAAAGGTGTGGCAAGCCTGGATATCGCGGTCAGTCACGGTATATTCAGTAAAGGCACCGGGGTGTTGCGTCCTTATTTTGACAAAATTTATACCACCAATTCATTCAATGATATCGAAGCGGAAGATGTCTTGCAGCTATCATTGGATATTACAAAAATAATTAACCATGAAAAATAAAAGCGGCAGAACTGAAATTGCCAAACGTAGTTTACAGATCATTGAAGATGGATTTTACCTTTTCGGGAATGAAGATAAAGTGATCGTTAAAGATAAAATCGCGCATAGTGTCGCGCAGACCCGCACCTATACACCGGAAGCTATACATGCCTTGAAAGAAGAAGTGCTTGCAATGGATAAAGATAAATTTGATTGCAGTATTGAAGTCTGGAATAGTTCTACCATCGAAGCTTTGCAAAAGCTGGCTGGCGGTTCAAAGATTGGTGTATTGAATTTTGCTTCGGCGAAGAACCCTGGAGGTGGCTTTCTGGGCGGTGCTTCGGCCCAGGAAGAGTCCCTTGCAAGATCGTCCAGTTTGTATGCGGCTTTGACTAAAGACTGGAATATGTATGAGTATAACAGGTCGCGGACGACTTTGTTGTATTCTGATTACCTGATCTACAGCCCGGAAACCATTTTCTGGTTCAATGATGAGGGTGATTTCCTCCCGGAGCTTTTGGTCGCTGATGTGATCACCTCGCCGGCACCCAACCGGGGTGCCATCTTGCAAAATAACCGGGAAGATGAGCTGGAATTGCTTCCCGGAGTGTTTAAAGAAAGAATAATGCAGGTGCTCTCAATAGCGTATAAGCATGGGTGTGATACTTTGATCTTAGGCGCCTGGGGTTGCGGGGTATTCAGGAATGAACCCGCGGATGTGGCGGCCTATTTTGATGAAGTGATAGGAAGTCACTTTAGATCGGCCTTTAAGCGAATTGTCTTCGCTATTTATGACCGCTCGAAGGAGGAGGTAAATATACAAGCGTTTAAAAATATTCACCATAACCAGGCTCCGAAGGGTGGAACAAGTTATGGTAAGTTAACAAAATGATCTACTTTAATGACTCATGCTTCGACATGCTCAGCATGACACAAAGCTTATTGTCACCCTTAGTTCATCGAAGGGTGATATGGCAGAGAAAATTAAAGGCACCTATATGGAAAAATGAAAAAATAGAAGTAAATGAAAAGTGATAAGGAACTAAAAGGTATCAGCAAATATTTAAGTTATGTTTTGCGGCATCATCCGGAGTCCATAGGCTTGGTGCTGGATGAGCAGGGTTGGGCGGATATTGATGCATTATTAGTGAAATGCGCGGCTAAAAATGTTTTATTTGAGCGGGAAGACCTGGCCCTGTTGGTGGCGCAGAACGATAAGCAACGCTTTGCTATAGATACGGCGCAGAATAAAATCCGGGCCAACCAGGGGCATAGTATCCGCATTGATGCGGCACTGGAACCCCAATTGCCGCCTGAAGTATTGTATCATGGTACGGCAACGCGATTTTTGCCTGCTATTCTGGAACAGGGCCTGCTGAAGCAAAACCGGTTACATGTGCACCTGAGCCATGAAATCGGGACAGCCCGGAATGTGGGTACGCGGCATGGTGTGCCGGTAGTATTGCAGATAGACGCGGCGGCTATGCAACGGGAAGGTTTTATTTTTTATCTTTCCGAAAATAAGGTCTGGTTAACTGAACAGGTACCGGCTAAATACATCAGGTATGAAGAGTAAATGGGTGATAGGAGATCTGCACGGTGGGCTCAGGGGGCTGGAACAAATATTAGAGCGGGCGCCGATAAAAGAAGACGATGAATTGATCTTCCTGGGGGATTATGTAGATGGCTGGAGCGATTCCGCAGCACTCGTCAGCAGGCTGCTGGAGCTGGAACAACAGTATGCTTGTGTGTTTATCAAAGGGAATCATGATTTGTTTTGTTATAATTGGCTTTCAAAAGGCGCAACAGATGCCGTATGGCTGAGGCATGGTGGTACCAGTACCATAGAGAGTTATGCAACTGTTCCTGAACCAACTCGGAATGCGCATATCCTGTTTTTTGAACGTTTACATAATTATTATGTGGATGAGGCCAATAATTTGTTTATTCATGCCGGTTTTAGTACAGACGCGGGACCGGGCAATGATTTTATAGGAAGAATGCCCAATTGGGACCGGACACTATGGCAAACCGCGATGATGATGCATGAACGGGTATTATTCAACGAAAGGTTAATGCCTAAAAAGTTAAAACTATACCAGGAGATATTTATAGGTCATACGCCAACCTTGTTTTTTGGAAATGGTACGCCTATGAATGCCTGTAATGTATGGAATTTAGACACCGGTGCCGCTTATACAGGTAGGGCCTCTATTATGAATGTAAAGACGAAACAGTTTTTTCAGAGCGATCCATTGATAAAATTATATCCTGAAGAAAAAGGAAGAAACTAAACTTAAACAAAAACATTAAAATATATGAATCCCTTATTATTGACCGATGGTTATAAGCTGGACCACAGAAGACAATATCCCGAAGGCACAACCCTTGTATACTCCAACTGGACACCGAGGAAAAGCCGTATGCCGGAAATTGAAGAAGTAGTGTTTTTCGGACTGCAGTATTTCATCAAAAAATATATCCTGGAAGATTTTGAACAATACTTTTTCCGCCGGCCTAAGGAAGAGGTGGTTGCTGCCTATAAAAGAAGGATCGATAATTACCTGGGCCCAAATGATATAGGTACAGCGCATATCGCGGCTTTGCATGACCTGGGTTATATCCCGATGGCGTTTAAAGCCTTGCCAGAAGGCGTTTCCGTCCCGATGCGCATACCCATGTTTACGATGTATAATACGCTCCCGGAGTTCTTCTGGCTGACCAATTACTTCGAAACCTTATTATCCAACGTGATCTGGTTACCCTGCACTTCGGCAACCATTGCGAAAAGTTATCGTAAGCTGCTGGACGGCTATGCGGCAATGACTTCATCCGCTCCCGGCTTTGTAGACTGGCAGGGACATGATTTTTCCATGCGGGGCATGGGTGGCGTGGAAGCGGCATTGATCTCGGGTATGGGCCATTTATTGAGCTTTACCGGGACCGATACGGTACCTGCTATTGAATACCTGGAACGCTATTATGGGGCAGATGTAACTAAAGAGTTAGTAGGAGGCTCTGTTCCTGCAACCGAGCATTCCGTTATGAGTATGGGGACTATAGAAGACGAATTGGGCACTTTTAAACGCCTGATCACAGAAGTATACCCGGCCGGTATTGTATCGGTAGTGTCAGATACCTGGGATTTGTGGAAGGTCCTGACCGTCTACCTGCCTGCACTAAAAGAAGAGGTTCTGGAAAGAAACGGAAAGCTGGTGATAAGGCCCGACAGCGGAGACCCGGTATGGATCCTTTGTGGTAATCCGGGAGGTAAAACCGAGGCGGAAAGAAAAGGTGTCGTGCAATTGCTTTGGGAGGTATTTGGCGGTACTACAAACGATAAAGGTTTTAAAGAACTGGACCCGCATATTGGCGCCATCTATGGCGATAGCATTACCCTGGAACGTGCGAAGGCGATCTGTGAGGGTTTAAAGCAAAATGGTTTTGCTTCCACTAATGTGGTATTAGGGATCGGTTCCTTTACCTATCAATATAATACCCGGGATACCTTTGGCTTCGCGATGAAAGCGACCTATGGAGAAGTGGCCGGGCGCGGCCGTTCTATTTTCAAAGACCCGGTAACGGATGACGGCACCAAAAAATCAGCTAAGGGGCTTATGAAAGTAATCTTGGAAGATGGTACCTATCAATTAAAGGACCAGGTAAGCTGGGAAGAGGAAAATACAGGTGCTTTAAGAGAGGTTTTCCGGGATGGTAAATTATTAGTAGAAGAAACCCTGGCGGAGATCAGGACAAGAATAAAAAGTAAATAAGATGAATACAAAATATAGTATAGAAGGGCTGAAAGCACTTATCAATGGAGGTTTTCAAGCTAAGTATATCTTTTTCTGGGGACATACGGTTCCGGCAGGAGAAGAAGTTGGCAAGTTCGTATTTAGTCAATGGTATCCTTCGGCATTCACAGTGAACGGGATACTGTACAAAACTGCCGAACATTGGATGATGGCGCATAAAGCATTGTTGTTCGGGGACCGGGATGCATTCGAAAAGATCATTGCCTGCCATAAACCGGCTGAGGTAAAAGCGCTGGGCAGAACGGTGCGTAATTATGAGGATGATCGCTGGAATGAAAAGAAATTGGAGATCGTGGTACAGGGTAATATACACAAGTTTGCGCAAAACAAAACTTTAGCGGCTTATCTTTTGGGTACCGGGGACCGTATCATTGTGGAAGCGAGTCCTGTAGACCCGGTTTGGGGTATAGGATTGGCGCAGGATAGCCCTAAGGCTTTGCACCCGGATACCTGGAAGGGTGAAAATCTTCTTGGGTTTGCGCTTATGGAAGCCAGGGATTTTTTGAGTGCCGGGAATGACCCTGGTGCACTAAAATTATTATTTTAATTACGAGCTCAACAAAAAGCAGCTGCTCATCTATTAAATTCAATTTCCAACTCAATTATGAATATAAATTAAATATCCCCGGCATTAAGAAGGCCGGGGATATTTAATTAAGGCTTTAAATCTTTGGGTGTTTATTTCAAAATAGAGATTTGTTTAAAGCCATATTCCGACTCATTGCCAACGGTAAGGATATAGTTACCCGCAGCAATGCCTGAAACATCTATTGTTGCCTTACTCACTTTTTGAGTGAAATTGGTCTTAAGTACTTCTTTTCCCGAAAGATCGGTGATTATTATATACTTAATTGCATCTTTGTTTATAGTTACCGATAAATTAGTGGAACCTGGATTCGGATAGACCGTGAAGTTTAAGGTTACACTTTTAGCATTGGAGATATTTGTCGTATTAGTATCACTGTAATAGTAGTGTTGAAAAAAGCTCTGGTCGCCAGGTGCCGGGCTGCTATAAAAGAAGGACCATACATTGTTTATATTCCTTTGGCTGTACTGTGCGGTTAGTCCGGCATTGCTATACTCGAAGACCCATCTTTCATGATCAATAAAGTCCTCTCTTGTCGCGCCCCCGTTTTGCCAGATTATACTTTCGATTTCATTCACCGAATTGTAGTTGAAAATTGTGCGGAATATACTGGTATCAGGTGAGCTAATAACAGATTCCGTCCGGGTAACACATTGATTTAAATTATTGTAACTGAATTCATATAAATTAGAAAGGTCGCCCCAGGAACCGGAACCCCAGGGCCGGCTTTCTATAGTAACAATATTATTATTTAAATAGGCATATTCCCATTGACGGGCATTTACCCAGTTGCCGTTTGCACCCATTTGACTGACCCGGGAGATCACCTTATTGTTGCCGTTGTATTCAAGTAGTACCTTTGTTAACTTATCCCAATTATTATTTTGCCAGTTTTCTACAGTATAGTCGATAAGATTATTGTTGGCATCGTAGGTATAGCTATATTTGTACTCATTGACCCAGGTGCTGCCCACCGAAAGGCTCGAAATTATCGTTTCGATCTTGTTTGCTGCATTGTAGCTGTAACTTATTTTTGAAAAATTCTTAAGTGTACCACCAATGAGCCTTTTTTCAATCAGTTCTGTCAACCGGTTTTGAGGGTCAAAAGTATAACTTTTAACAAGGTTTTCCTGCCAATTGTTATTATTAATCAGGCGTGTTTCACTATGACCCGTAACGGTTCCCACAGCATCCAGGGACGCGATTTTTCTTTTATACAAATTTCCGTAACTATTCGCGTTGATCAATAATGGATAGTACTCGATCGTATCAAAATCGTAAAGGGCATTTCGAAATGCCGCAGCATCCGTCAGCGGGTTAAAAATTAAACCGCTATAGGTCACCGCATTTAACATACCTGAATAGCTTGTTACATCAAAAGTGGCGCCGCGATTATCAACCCATTTATATCTGAAAGAGTCCGCAGCCTTTACAAACTGCAAAGAAGCATCATACAATTCATAGGTGGCAGCTACTAAGCTAAAGCCGTTTCTTTTCTGAATAGGGTTTTTGAAATTTTGATTTAGATAGTTCAGTTCTTCAAAAACAACCTTTTGTTCATTTTGAGCAGCAGTTATACCCTGCGCGTTGACCGTAATCGGTAATATTAAAGAGGCAACGAAAGCACAAAAACCGCTAAATAAATATTTTCGCATAACTATTTGATTGAGAATCCGAATTTAAGCATTTTCTTACTCAAAAAGAAAGGAAGAAGCTATTTATGTCACTTAATAGTGAAAAAAATCAGGTCGTTTCTTCGAGCGCCTGCTCCAGCGCTTCAATAAATAGTTTATCCGGCCTGTCGGTAAAGATGCCTGAAGCCTGCCCGGCACGTGCCCCACGCAGGAAGACATAAATCACTCCACCAAAGTGCTGCTCATAATCGTATACCGCACCCATCCTTTGTTTGAGGAATTTATGAACGGCAACGGTATAAATCAGGTATTGGAGAGTATACTGGCTATGATGCATGGCTTGTGCCAGGTTTTCACCTTCATAATCTTTTACTTCAAATCCTAAATAGTTAGACTTCCAGTCGAGGATGTAGAACCGGTCTTCATACTCAAACAGCAGGTCTATAAAGCCCGTCATCATACCATTTAACTGCTGGTATTTATCCTGGATACCGGTATCATAATGTTGTAATAAGAATAACAGTTGCTGTACCGATTGCTCCTGTTGCAAGGGAAACATAAATTCCAGCTCATTTAAACGCTTGCCGGGTGGAATAGCGGAAAGACTATAGGAAGTGTTATTGATATCGATCCGGGCATTTAATACATGATGCAGCAGCTGCACGATCATGGGAGCATTGTCCACCTCTTTCCCTCTTCCTGTTTTGTCAAATGAATGAAGTAATTTATTCGACAAGTAATCCAGTTGGGCTTGCGTATAGTCTTTTTGAAAATCGATCTGCTCGAATAACTCATGTAGCTTCGTACCTATATCAGCGCCCCTTTCCAGTTGGTTAAAGATAAACTGGTCGTAAGCGGTTAACTCGTTCGAATAAGGCCTGGGTTCAAATTCATGTTTAATGCTTAAAGCCGAATAGCTGTATAAGCCCCAGTGCGCACGGCTTTGCTCGGCCAGCTTCAGGTTTAGCCCTATAGTTGTGATGCCGGCTTCATGACCGGAACGGTATACAGCACCGCTTTCGGTACTGTTATATTCTGTAACAATACCACTATCTGCCGGGATGGTCTGCATAAGCTGGTGCAGCGGTTTGCCGGCAAACTTATCGGTAGAGTAATAGATATAGCAGCGGTAAGCGGCGCGCGTGATGGCTACATATATAAGGCGCCTTAGTTCCTGGTCCTCGTTTTTCAGCAATTGTTGCTGTTCTTTTTCATCCAGGTCCGGTTTTAACTTCAGTATCCTGTTGCCGTTTCCTGTTTTAAGGGTATGCAGTTGCTGTTCCCTGATATCAGGCTGCGTGTGTACGCCATAAACGAAGACAATCGGGTATTCCAGTCCTTTACTCTTGTGCAAAGTCAGGATCTGTACGGCATGTTCATCGCTTTCTATCTGCAGGGTAAACTCATCACCGGCCACATTAGCCCCTGCAGATTGCCGCAGCCATACCCAAAGCTCGTCCGCGTTCAAAGCCTTGCGGTATTGTTGCTGGTGCAGGAGTTCTGCTAACTGCATAAGGTTAGATAAAACCCTTTGTTTACCGAAGTTTTTTGAAAACTGCTGTTGAAGATTAAAATCACTAAACAATTTCATCAGCGCCTGGAAAGTTTTTTGTTCCATGGTCAGCTGGTGATATTCGCTGAATAAGCCCAACAGTGCACTATCATCGACCCTGGAAATATTGATCGCTGTGCCTGCCGATTCCATATAAAGCTCGTTCAAAAAGGTGAGGTATAAGGCCGACTTTACATTTTTGATATTGGGTTGTATCATCGCCTGCAGGATCAAAGACAGATCCTGGGCTTCTTTGGTATCCAATACTTTCGCGTCATCAACATTTACCGCGGGAATATCCAGCTTTTGCAATTCCTGCTTGATACTCCTTCCGAATTTGGTCTGGCGTACCAGGATCGCAATATCTTCAGGTCGTACAGGCCTTGGAAGGCTGTCTTCATCGGCCTGTAACTGGTAGCCGTTCGCGGGGTTGAGTAATGTGGCAATCTCTTCGCAAATACTTTCAAAAGCGAGTTGTTCATTTTTCGCGGGTGCAAAGAACAGGCTTTCCTTTTGCTCTACATCCGACTTTAATAATTTCCGGGTAGCGTGTTTTGCGGTAACCGTATGGTATACTATTTTTTGTGCATCACTTTCCTCGTAGCCGAAAGCGGCAGCGCCTGCAGCGTTAAAGAAATGGTTAGCCGCATGGACCAAGTGCTGCGAAGACCGGAAATTAGTAGCCATACTGTACTTATTGCCGACCAGGGTACTGGCATATAAATAGCTTTCTACATCAGCGTTCCGGAAGGCATAGATACTTTGCTTCGGGTCACCGATCAGGAAAAGCGTACCTTCATTTTCATCCGGTTGTTCTACAAATAATTTTTTAAATAACTGGAACTGGATAATATCTGTATCCTGGAATTCATCAATGAAAACAACTTTATATTTTTCCCGGATCAGCGTGCAGAGCTTTTCATTATTATCAATAACGATGGCTTTATGCAGGTTCAGGATCATGGCATCAAAAGTGAGCACATTGCTCTGCCGGATCTTTTCTTTAAGCAAAGGCAGGTAATCTCTTTGCGCCAGTAATAATAATACATCAGTGACCAGGTGCGTTTGCCCTGCGATTGCGGTTCTTAAATCCAGGTATTCCTTAAATAAGTCCCAGTAAGGAGATTGCAGTTTTTGAAAGTATGCGGCTACTTCTTTTTTAGTCAGTCCTTTTAGCGCTTCTGCGAACATTTGTTCCGGGTCTTCTATCTTAGGAACAAACGCTTTTTCCGCGCTTTTGCCCGCCTGTGCCAGGTCGGCTAAAAGCTCTGATTTATGTTGTATTGGATAAGTAAGCAGGGCCTCTTTTTTAGCGGCCAGGTCAGCTTTCGCCTGCTGCATTGCTTCCTGGTAATAACTGATGTCCAGGTTGTCGCCAATGGAGCTATGCCCTGCAAAATAAGTGCCTGCCAGTCCTTTGCCAAAAAGTTCGCGGAGCATTTTTCGGATCGCTTCGAGATCTTTCAGCTCCAGCATATCAGGAGGTAACAGGCTTAATTCTTTGCGCCAGAAAGCATTAATGGTATTGTCAATAAATTCATCAACATTGGTCTGTAATTCCAGTTGAAAGGGTTGGCCGGTTTCGAAGGCAAACTCAAAAAGCATTTGCTGGCAGAAGCCGTGAATGGTCATGATTGGCGCTTCGTCCAGTAATAGCAATGCGGTACGCAGCCTGTCTTTCAGTCCATCCTTATCCATTGCCTGTTCTATTAATTCCTGAATCAGGGGCTCCCTGCAAGGTTGTCCGGTCGCGGCATTATAGGCTTCTTTGATGAAAGCCCTGATCCTTTCCTGGAGTTCGGCAACCGCGAAGTTGGTATAAGTAACGATCAATTGGTTTTCCAAAGGCACCTGCTTTTCCAGGATCATTCTTAAAATGAGGATACCTATAGAAAAAGTTTTTCCTGTTCCTGCGCTGGCTTCCACAAGATTTTTTCCGGATAAAGGAACCGTCCGTACATCAAAAGGTAAGGTATTATTGCTCATAGCCATTCAGGAATATTTCATTGATCACTTCATACATCTGTTCAAAGGTGTCGTCCAGCTCTTCCGGTCCCAGGGTCTGTAAAGCGTGGCCCAGGTATTTATGGTAAGGCCGCTCTTTGAATACTTTATTCAATTTTTCGATATAGTTGGCTTTATCGATCTTAGGGTCGTAATAATAAATACTGTATACCGCGGGCTTTTCCCGGTGGTCAATAAACAGGTCCAGCAGCCTGTTTAATATATGTATTGCCTCTTGTTGGGTATGCGGTTTTATTGTTTTTACCTGGCCATTTGCGGCTATGATATAGCCACCGCTTATACGTTCATCAGTCGCTTTTGCAAGCAGGTAATTAAAGTAGAGCCGGGAAGGTGCGCTTAGTTTTCCGTTCCAGTCAAAATCTATTAACAGTTGCCCGAAGATATTACGGACATTACCCCGGAACAGGTGGTCGCGGTAGCGGTAAGTAATGCCTGAATTTTCAGCGGCCTGTATTCCCCCGGTATGCCGCATAAGCGCTGTATACATGGGTAATGTAATGGCCTCATATTGCTGTAATACGGTCGTGCCAATATTTTTTAAAGGCAGGTGCGCGTTCAGGTATAATTGTGTTTTTATTTCGGTGTCATTTTGTTCCAGGCGGGCCTGCATCAATTTGTTTTGCAATACCCGTTCCTGGTATTTGTCCGGGAGGAAATTTTCGGTCGCTTCGATTTCGTTAAGCTCCTGTTCAAAATAGACCTGTAATACCCGGGTATAGTAATATTCAATAGATTGATTGAAATATTTCCAGACATTACTGAGCTCAAATTCCTTCAATTCATGCGCTTCATTTTCTGCGGCTTCCGGTACCGGCCATGCTGCCTGGTCGCGAATGATATAATTCGGCACTAAAGCCGTGCCGGGTTTGTTATACCGGGCACTGTAGGTATGCAAAGGATGAGCTTGCACCAGCACCTGGCGCACATCCTCTGTTCCCATATTTACCTGGATATAATCTAAGAGTTCTTCAACGAGTATAGAGGGCGGTAATGTCTTATTATTTTTTACCGACTTGCCTATATAGCTCAGGTACAACGCTTCAGAAGCGGATAATAGGGACTCCAGGAAAAGATGCTTGTCATTATTTTTTATATTCCGGTCACCGGGCTGCGGTTGCCTATTCATCAGGTTGAAGTCCAGCCTTTGCTCGGTCCTGGGAAATTTATCATAATTAAGTCCCAGTATCGCAACAATTTTAAAAGGAATACTTCTGAAAGGCAGGGGAGAGCAAAAAGTAATGCCCTTGTTCAGGAAGTTTTTCTGTGTACTTTCATTGCTTAACGCGTTAATAAAACGCTGGCTGATAATTTCATAGCTGATCTTCAGGCCGGCAGTATGTAATTCCACCAGGTCGTTCTGGTTAAGTTTATTGATGATCTTTGCATGCTCTTCGTCTTTTTCCTGGTCTTCTTCATAAATGAAGGTACCCAGGATGTTTTCCACGTATTCTTTCCACTCTTTCAACGTTTTCTCACCTTTCCTTGCCTGCAGCATCCGGCTTAAAGCTTCGATGAATGCCGTAAGGGCAATGAGCTGCTGCATATCGGCAACATTATCGGCAGCGTCAACCGGGTAAAATGATTTACCGAAAGCTACCTGCGTTTCAGTATCCATGCACATCCCGTACATTAGTTTTTGCAAGCCGTATTTCCAGCTTACCAGGTAGGTATCATCAATGTTTGCTTCATAGTCGTTCTCCAGGCCAAACCGGATATTTGCCTTAATTATCAGGTTACGTAGTAAGGGTACGTTATGGATGCCGAATTTCGCTCTTATATATTTTGAGTTCAGCAATTGCAGGACAGATTCCGCGCTAAAAATGCTGCCGTTCAGTTCCAGTAACGCGATAAACGTGCTGATAACCGTATCCCCGTTTGAAATATGTTCATCGGCAATACTGTATTGAAATTTGTAAGGGGCATTGTCCATCACGGCCCGGATAAAGGGCGCATAGGCATTTATATCGGTAACCATGACTATAATGTCGCGTTCGCTCAGCTGCCCGAATTTTTGCCGCTGTACCGCATCCATGATATAGTTATAGACACCTTCCACCTCTCTGCGCAGGGTATAATGCTCATGGACGCTTATGGTTCCGTCTTCCAACTGTTCCTGTTTAATACCACCTGTTATTACACTATTGTAATAGATATCATGTTGTACTTTACCTAATAAGGTTTTGGGATCGGGCGCTATGCGGGGCAGATCTTCCAGGGCATTGATAAACTCTTCGGTACGAAAGAGCATTTTAAAAGTGTTTTGTATAACATTGCCCCAGCTGGTTAAAAGATCATTGCCCTGGTTCAGGTGATGTACATTTTTTCCTTTTACCCTCGCCAGGAAAATACTTTTTTCATTCCGGTCGTCCATCCAGTAGTCATCCGGTGCCGGGTTCGTCAGGTACCATTTAATATCAATATAATGGCTCAGCTCAAAGAACAGTTCAAGGTGTACCGGCGTGATGATGGAGATGCCGAACAGGATAAGTTCCGGTAAAAAGAGTTTAAGCAGCTCCTGTGTTTTAGGGGCTTTTAATTTTTCTAAAATAAATTTTTTGATTTCAGTGATATCCAGTACTTCATTATTCGTATGCTGTTTCAGTGCCCTCCAGATGTAGGCCTGCCATTTTTCATCACCTTTTAGCGGGTCAATACTTTCCATTTCATTCCAGCGGCTAATGGTCGGGCTCCTGTAGATCTGGTACTGGTCAAAAAGGTCGGTAAGTTTTACGGCAAATTCCCATTGCTTCATTTCATCTTCCGCGTAATATTTTGCCTGGATAGGGAACTGGTTTTTGAAGCTTTCTTTACCCAGGATCACAAATATAAGCCAGTCCAGTTGCTGGCGTTTTATCTTGTTGCCGTAGCTCCCGCCCAGTTCAATGAAGATTTGCTCAATAACCGTACCCGGGTTCAGGAAAACAGTATTTGCCGCGATGCCCAATTGAGCAGCCATCTGGTGTTTTAGCCAGTTATTCATCCCCTCCGTCTGCGTAATAATATAACGGGGAGTAAATACAGGCATACTTCTTTCCCCGACCGCCTCTATCATGGCGGCGGCAAGTATATGAATACTGTTAGAAGTATAGATAGAAATACTCATGGTTGTTTTTTAAAAATGATGCGCGATCCCCGAAACCCGTTTTACAGATTTGGCGGCAATTTCAAAAATTACTTCGGCTGTACCGATAATGGTCACTTTCTTTTTTGCCCTGGTGATAGCGGTATATAATAATTCCCGGGACAATAACTGGTTATTTTTATTATCAGGAAGCACGATCAGCACTTCATTAAATTCAGACCCCTGGCTTTTATGGATGGTCATGGCAAAAGCCGTTTCTGTAGCCAGTATCTGGGCCGGGTTCAGGCATATATAGTCATTACCGGCTTTACTGAAATACACTTTAAGCTCTTCCTGTGCGGCTAATACAATGCCCATATCTCCGTTATACACGCCTTCCCGGGCTTGGTTTTGCGTCACCATGATCAATTGGTAAGGATAATAGGCCGCCGAAGGTTTAAATAGTTCCTGGCTGATAAAATTATTAATGTTATGTACACCGTATTTTCCTTCTTTAAGCGCACATAACACGGTACTGTTATTGATACTCGATAATATAGCTTGCGGATCAGGAAGGCCTATATATCCGCCATTTGCTGCATACAACAGGCTGGCGGCACGTTTCAGGTTTTCTTGTAATGCTTCCGGCGGTAATATGGTAATGATAGGGTCCTGGTTATCCAGGAAAGAACTTATGGTTCCCGTATCATTATTTAAAACAGCTTTACTGAGTTTGCCGATACCCGCATCATCATGGAAGCGATAGCTGGTTTGTAGCTCTGTGATATGCTGGAATAGCGGATGAGCGACAGGTTCCCCGATCGCGGTATCCGGTATCTGTTGCGCTTCAATAGCTATAAACTGGTTAATGAATGCGGCCCGTTCTGCAGAAAAGGTATTCAGGGCCACCGTGTCGCTGCATAAATCCCGGAATACGGAACCGGCATCTACAGAAGCCAGCTGGTTTTTATCGCCCAGCAGGATTACTTTGGTCCGATTGGTATCAATTGCCTGGAAGAGTTTATGGAATAGGGCAATGTCGATCATGGAGCATTCATCTACTATAAGTATATCCGTATCCAGCGTGTTGTCCTGGTTGTGCCGGAAATGAATACTGTTGGGTATATAGCCCAGTAAGCTGTGAATGGTTTGTGCATTAAGCCCGGTGATCTTTTGTACAATCTCAGGCTCTATACCGGCACCCGAAAAGTTTTTTTCGGCCTGGCTAATGCTCTCTTCCAGCCGGGCCGCAGCTTTTCCCGTAGGGGCGCAGATACTGATGTGCAGTGATGGATCATTCGCCAGTAGGAGGGCCAGCAATTTCGTTACAGTTGTTGTTTTCCCCGTTCCCGGGCCACCGGAGATAATGCTGAAGCCATTGAGGAAAGCATTGATACAGGCAACTTTTTGCCAGTCGGTAGTTTGCAGGTGCTCATTTAAGGGAAATAACTCCTTACTGATGAGTGCATGGAGCCGGTTTAATTGTTGCTGTCGCTCCGCGGTCTTTTCGGAGGTGATCAGGGCTTTTATTTGGTTGACCAGCTTACGTTCATAATGAAAGAAGCGATGGAGGTACAATTTTTCTTTGTGCAGGATAAAGGGTTTTAGCATGTGTTCATCACCTACAAGGGGATGATTGGCCAGCGAAGCGGGATCCGGTTTTATTTCATTTTCCTCCTCTGCAAAAGGCTGGTTGATGTCCAGGCATACATTACCCGCTTCCATGGTCTTGGAAAGCTGGTACAGCCAGGGGTTCAAGGCGTCTTTACTAAAATACTGTGCAAATGTTCCATGCACGTTCAGGCCACTATTCATGTATGCACTCCTTATAACTGCTAAATTAGGGTAATAATAGGCTAATTAAAAATCGGGCTGAAACGTTTAAGCTTCAGCCCGATAGTATAAAAAATATGATTAACTTATCTCAACTCGAATGTTTCAATAAATTTGGTAGTGAAGTTGCCTTCACGGAAATCTTTATTTTTCATTAATTGCTGGTGGAAAGGAATCGTTGTTTTTACGCCTTCGATCACGTATTCGCTCAATGCGCGCTCCATGGTATTGATCGCCTCTTCGCGGGTTTGCGCCACTGCAATAATTTTAGAGATCATAGAATCATAGAATGGCGGGATAGTATACCCGGCATAGATATGAGAGTCGATACGCACCCCATGTCCGCCAGGAGTATGCAATACAGTGATCGTACCCGGGCTTGGGCGGAAATCGTTGTACGGATCTTCTGCATTAATACGGCATTCGATCGCGCACATTACCGGCTCGTAGTTTTTACCGCTGATCGGCTCACCGGCAGCGATCTTGATCTGTTCTTTGATCAGGTCAAAGCTGGTTACCTCTTCTGTAACCCCATGCTCTACCTGGATACGCGTATTCATTTCCATGAAGTAGAAATTGCGGTGCTTATCTACCAGGAACTCAATGGTACCAACGCTTTCATAATTGATCGCTTTGGCGGCATTGATCGCGGCCTCACCCATTTTCTGGCGTAATTCAGGAGTCATAAATGGAGATGGAGCTTCTTCTACCAGTTTCTGGTGACGGCGCTGGATGGAGCAATCACGCTCACTTAAGTGACAAACGGTTCCAAACTGGTCACCGGCCACCTGGATCTCGATGTGACGCGGCTCTTCCACGAATTTCTCCATGTAGATACCGT
Source organism: Taibaiella sp. (assembly GCA_016786705.1). Lineage (GTDB taxonomy): Bacteria > Bacteroidota > Bacteroidia > Chitinophagales > Chitinophagaceae > Edaphocola. Next base: position 122,776 of record JAEUVV010000002.1, on the reverse strand, counting down.
CGTTTTTAAAAGATGCAGCAGCTTCGGTTTTCGCTGTATTGTAATTTTTCTCCAATTCAGCTTCTTCCCATACTACGCGCATACCCTTACCACCACCACCGGCGGTAGCTTTAAGGATTACCGGGTAACCCATTTCACCGGCTAATTTTTTAGCCTCCTCAACGCTTTCCAGTAAGCCTCCTGAACCCGGAACAACGGGTACATTAGCAGCGATCATGGTTTCTTTCGCGGTGATTTTATCTCCCATTTTACGGATCATCTCCGGCGTGGGACCGATAAACTTGATATTATATTTACCACAGATCTCTGCAAACTCGGCATTCTCTGCCAGGAAACCATAACCCGGATGGATCGCGTCCGCGTTGGTGATTTCTGCAGCGGCCATGATAGCCTGTACATTTAAGTAAGAAAAAGTACCCTGCGGCTTGCCGATACATACGGCTTCATCCGCAAAGCGTACGTGCAAGCTATCTCTGTCTGCAGTAGAGTAAACGGCTACTGTTTTGATGCCCATCTCGCGACAAGTACGGATTACACGTAATGCAATTTCACCTCTGTTAGCAATTAGTATTTTTTTGAACATTGGCCTATCTTTAAATTAGGGAAATGATAATAAGCAATGTGATAACAAGCCCAAAGTTTATACTCCGGGTTTGTTATCACATTTAAATTTAAATATTATTCAACGATAAATAATGGTTGGTCATATTCAACCGGGGTACCATCATCCACCAATACTTTTACGATCTTACCGGAAACTTCACTTTCAATTTCATTGAACAATTTCATCGCTTCAACGATACATACCACGTCACCGGCTTTGATATCGTCGCCTACGCCTACAAATGGCGGTTTGTCCGGGGCTGAAGAACGGTAGAACGTTCCTATCATCGGGGATTTGATTACTTTTTCGTTCGCGGAAGGAGTTGCGGCTGCAGCAGGAGCAGCAGTTGCAGGAGCGGCGGCAACCGGAGCAGCAGCCGGGGCCGGTACTGCCATTGGCGCAGCGATAGGTGCATATTGGGCTACAGGCATAGCGATGGCTTCTGAAGTAGCTTGTTTGATCGTGATTTTAAAACCACCTTCTTCTTCTATTGTTAATTCGCTGATCGTAGATTTATTTACAGCTTTTAATAATTCCTGGATTTGCTTAAACTCCATATAATTAATTTTTGAATTTAGGTTGAAATGTTATTCTTTTACACGCTCCATATACTCACCGGTAGTGGTGTTGATACGGATCAACTCATCATTATCTACAAATAAAGGTACGTTTACGGTAGCGCCGGTTTCCAGGGTAGCCGGTTTTAAGGTACGGGTAGCCGTATCTCCTTTAAGACCAGGCTCTGAGTAAGTAACCCGTAAAACCACGGAAGAAGGCAGCTCTACGCTCATCGGCATTTCTGTTTCGGTATTTACCAGTACAGAACATTCCTGACCGTCTTTGTATAAACCCGGGCGGTCGATCATGTCTTCACTAACGGTAATTTGCTCAAAAGACTCATTATCCATTAGGTTGAAACCACTGTCGTCTTTATATAAAAACTGATAAGGACGACGCTCAACTCTTACCGGGAAAATCGTATCACCGGAGTTCCAGGTATGCTCAATCGAACGATTGTTATCTACACCTTTTAATTTAGCCCAAACTTTAGCGGCAGCACGGGCGGTTTTATTTTGCCCGAACTCAACAACTGAGTATAAGTTGCCGTCTAATTTTAATATCATCCCATTGCGGATGTCTCCAGTATTTGCCATTGGTTTTTTATTTACTATCTGCAAAAATAGTAATGTAAGTTTATTTAAACCAAAAAAGCCTGTTTTTTTAATAAGTAACTGCTTTAGATCTTGTAAATGAGTGGTTTTTGTGCCTTTTTACTTAAAAAGCAGGGGATTATACTATTCTTTTCTAAATTTTATGGCCTTCAAATAAAAAGACCTGTTTGAGGCCCTGATCTAAGGACCCGGGTTGAAACAGGTCTTTTTTACTCAAAAAAATAATCTCCGGCTCTTTCTAGGCGCTTTTCCGGCTACCCATACGCGCCGCCAGGAAAGCCATAGGAAAATAAGCCAGTACCAGGTCGGTAATGTTGAACCACATCGGGGCTTGCAGTTTATAGACCATTATAGCGCCACCTATGAAAAACAATAAACCAATAATCATCGCCAGGCTCATTTTGCGATTGGCGGCAATAAGCACTGTGGTTAGGGCGCCGGTAAAGGTGCCCAGGGCATGCGCCAGGAAGGGGAAAATGAAATGTTTAGGCTCAAATAAGTGAATGCCGGCTTTCAGCCCGGCCTCGGTTGTGACATCAACCCCCGCCGGTGGCGGGATGATGTGAGCGCTCAGGCCAATCAGCCCGCCGTTGACCAGGCTGCCTAAAATAAGTCCGGCCAGCACGGCCAGTATATTTCTGATTATTGGATGCATCTTTAATGATTTATACGGATAAGGATTACATTCTTACAAATAGCCCGGCACTTAATAAACCTTTATAGCCAAAGCCGGCTTCTGCCATAGCGCCGATACGATTACCGAATTTTATACCGATGGCACTGACCTGGAAATTAAAGTGACCTGCCGTATTTTTTTCCGTACCGCCGGTATTCGGTTCATACTTTTCCGTATAGCTCGTGATACCGGCACCAATTCCCGAATAAAGTCTGAAATACTCCCTGCTTACATAATTGTACTGTACTTCTGCAGCCAGGGTGTGGTAGTTCGTTGTTGATTTGCCACTCGGTACATCATGAATGTTGATGGTAGCGGTATTGCGCGTGTGGGCATAGGTAACACCCAGGGCCAGCTTATTTGTAGGAGTAAACTTATAAGAGGCAATTAGGTTGCCGCTCCATTTATTATCTGTTTTTGAATAATTGCCCCCGGTGATGGCAGTGGCGAGGACATCTGAAAAAATACCGATCATTTCGCTGGTACCCAGGAAACCGTAGCCTACAGCGACCTCGTGATGCTTGAGTCGTTCCTGTGCCTGCAGGGAAAGTGTAGCCGGTAAGAGGCCTACTAAAGATAAAACTAACTTTTTCATATTTAGTTTTTTTGTTTAAACAAAGCTACTGTTTATTCATTAAAGTATAAAAGCTTTCGGTAATGCTATAACTACTTTACCCCGCAAATAAAGACCTTTGCGGCAAAAGAAGGCCGGATGGAAAATAGTATAATCATTATAGGTGCATCAGGTACTGTTGGCAGCGCGATTGTAAGGTATTTAAATGTGCAGCAGGACTATAAATTAATCCTTGCGGGGCGAAGAGCCGCTCCTTTAGAACAGTTGAAAAAGTCATTACATGCTGATACTGCAATATTACAGATAGATGTGGCCCGCTTCAATGAACCGGATTTGCTGAAAGGCGCTTCATTGGTGATCATGTGCGTAGATATACCGGATAACAGGATTCCGAAAGCTTGCGTGGAACAAGGGATCAGGTATATGGATATCAGTGCCAGCCGGCAGGTGTTGCACTACCTGGAGGCAACAGATACCCTAGCGAGGACACATAAAGTGCCTATGCTTTTCAGTGTGGGCCTGGCGCCAGGATTAACTAACCTGCTGGCAAAAAGGGTCAGGGACAAATTACCGGATGCCCCGGTATTAGAAATTTATGTGCTACTGGGGCTTGGTGAAGCGCATGGCGACCAGGCTTTTCAATGGACTTTTGACAACCTCCACAAAACCTATGCTATTCACAGCGATGGCTTGGATGAACCGGTGAAGAGCTTTAGCAGGCCGAAAACAACAGATCTGCTGGGCAAGCGCAAATTTTATCTTTTTGACTTTGTCGATCAGCATATTTTAAAACAGCAGAAAGGCCTCCATTCGGTAAGCACGAGGTTGGCATTTGATAACCGTTTTTTTACCCGCCTGGTAGGCTTGCTGCGGCTTACCGGGCTTACCAGGATCTACCGGAATAAATGGGTGCAAAGAATGATGATGCGTTTATTAAAAAAGATCAGGTTAGGTAGTGATGTATATGGCATAAAAGTCATTGCCCGTAATGAGGCGGGACAAACTGAATCTGCTTTTTTACAGGGATATAATGAAGGGGCGGTAACAGCAGCGGTTGCTGCCGGTATGGTGCCCCTTTTACTGGAAAGCAAGGCTACCGGGTTGTTGCATAGCCATGAGTTGGTAACAGACCTGCCCGCGTTTTTTACCTTATTGCAGCAGAACAACAGCCGGCTTATTACCCGGCTGTGATTAAAGCCTTTAGTATTATTCGCTGGTGGAAATCAATACAACTAGTCAGGCTGTAGCATTTGTTGAGCGACTTCATTGCAATGGATTAGATCAGTCATTTTCTGTAAAAGTATGTGTGCATTCGATAAGCCCTATAATATGTGCGTTGAATGCCTCGAGTGCATCAGCAGGAATCCAGAGTTCATTATGCATTTCCGCGCCTACATTTTCCACCTTGAATTGTTGCAGGTAGCCCGTATCCACAGCAAACCGGGTAACATAGCCCGTTCCGTAAGCCGGAACATTCCATTCCCGGGTGATCTGTATGGCATAAGCTTCATTCATTACCGGGTAGAAGATGGGTTGCTCCGGTAATCTTGGCGGGAATTTTTGCCACCCGGATTGCTCAATCAGGTCCAGCTCGGCCTTATTTACGGGCCGGTACAAAATAGTTGTCTGTTTGTTTTGCATAGGCTTCAAATTTAGCAGGAATTGCGCAACAGGAGGAAAACCGTTTTGTTAATGAGTTTTTAATACCTCTAACACTTTAGGTATATAAATGTTAATTATTTAGATAAATGACAACGCTTTCAAATTAATAGCTTAACTTTGCATTTATCAAATAGTTGATAGGCGCCTGCCTTCGCATTTTCTGGCACAGTTTAGAATATTCATTTTTTTCTTTTTCAGTCTTCGCTTTTTCAGTTGCCACATTATTTTATAAAGCAGTTTTTATCTTTCTTACCGGCTATCGAGTTCAGTATCTGAATCTACAGGCATATCAATGCGCAAGCGGTAATATACAGGATCAGGATAGGGCTTATTTACTTTTGTAGAGTAGATAAGCTTGAAAGTCGGCCCTATTAATATAAACTGCCCCAAAAAACACATAAGTGAGTTTTGTCTGCTATTAATAACAGCGGCAGTGTGGCTACACTTGATTAAATGCCGGTATGCCGGCGATATGAATAAGCGATATGAATTTTACACAATTAAATTTAAGTGACCCTATACAACGCGCATTAGCCGATGTCGGTTATACCGCCGCGACGGAGATACAGAGCAAAGCAATTCCACCCGTACTTGAGGGAAGAGATCTGCTTGGCTGTGCACAGACGGGGACCGGGAAAACAGCAGCTTTCGCGCTTCCTATACTTCAAAAATTACAGGAAAGCAAACGTACTAACGGTATCCGTGCCCTGGTCGTAACCCCAACTAGAGAACTGGCTTTACAGATAGAAGAAAATTGTACCGCTTACGCGAAATACCTGCGGATCAAATCCCTGGCCATTTTTGGCGGTGTGCCGCAAGGCAAGCAGGTAGCGGCGTTAAAGCAAAACGTTGATATTTTGATCGCTACACCGGGTCGCTTATTAGACCTGATGCAGCAAGGCATCGTTAGCCTTTCGGCAGTAGAGATACTGGTGCTGGACGAGGCAGATCATATGCTTGATTTCGGCTTTATTAATGATGTCAAAAAAATACTGGCAAAAGTGCCCGGGCAAAGACAAACATTGTTTTTCTCGGCAACGATGCCCAAAGCGATCCTGAAATTTGCCCATTCCATATTAAAAGATCCTGTTGAAGTTTCGGTAACGCCACAGTCTACTACGGCTCAACGCGTGGAGCAATCGGTATATTTCGTAGAAAAGAAAGAAAAATCAGGTTTATTGATCCATTTATTGAAAGACCGGTCTATTCACCGTTCACTGGTATTTACCCGTACTAAACATGGTGCGGATAAGCTGGTGAAGCAATTGAGCAAAGCCGGTATAAAATCAGCCGCAATTCATGGGGATAAATCACAGAATACGCGCCAAAGGGTATTGGATGAATTCAAACAGTCGCGTATCAGGGTCCTGGTGGCTACGGATATTGCAGCAAGAGGAATCGATATTGATGAACTACCACATGTGGTGAATTATGAGCTGCCCAATGTCCCGGAAACTTATGTGCACCGTATCGGTCGTACCGGTCGTGCCGGCAGGGAAGGTGTAGCTATTTCTTTTTGTGACGCGGAACAAAAGGATGACCTGAACGGGATACAAAAACTGATCGGTTTCAAGATGGCCGTTAAAGGTGAAGTGAAAAATGGCAGAGAATTAGTAAATTTATAAAAAATATATAATTATACATGGCGGATACTTTTAATAAAAAAGCATTACAACAGAAAAGAGCGAAAAAGAAACAAGATAAACTTGAAAGAAAAGAGGAAAGAAAGACCAATAACGATAAAGGGAAAAGTCTGGAAGAAATGACGGTTTATCTCGATGAGTTTGGTAACTTTACAGACGTTCCACCGGATCAGCAGAAAAGGAAGAAAATAAATTCAAAGGATATATTATTGGGAGCGGCACCTATCACCGAAGAAAAAGAAAGTACAGGTACTGTAACACTATTCTTTGCAGAAAAGGCTTACGGATTTATTACAGAAGATGAAAGTAAGGAAACCGTATTTTTACATAGTAATAAGATGTTGGAACCCGTTACTGAAAAAGACAGGGTGATCTTTGAAAAAGAGAAAACCCCAAAAGGATATGCAGCGGTCAACGTCAGGAAATTAAAATAGAATAAAAATTTTTTTATCAATATCAAAAACAAAAACACAATGCAAGAAGGTACAGTAAAATTCTTCAATGAAACAAAAGGTTTCGGATTCATCACTCCTAACAACGGAACGGAAGATGTATTTGTTCACATCAGCGGTCTGCAAAGTGAGATCAGAGAAAATGACAAAGTAGTTTATGAAGTACAGCAAGGCAAAAGAGGCCTTAATGCTGTTAATGTAAGATTAGCTTAATTTTATATTCTCCTATAAACGTATTTCGATCATCAAAAAGCAAAGCCTTTACAAGGCTTTGCTTTTTTGTTTTACCCGGGGGCATCAAAACTTAACAAAGTAATACTCTCGCCATTAATTGTTCAATTCTAATGATTCTCTTAATTTTGCAGGGTAAATGCAAAGACGAATTACCATATTGCTCTCCATTATTTACCTGTTGGCTACCACCAGCTTCCAGGAGTTATTGAAGGTGCCTTTGTTCGTACAGCATTATATAGAGTATGACGGCGGCCTGGTCGATTTTATGGTGCACCATTACGGGGGCCATGAAAAAGATGAGGATTGGGAAACCGATCAGAAATTACCGTTCATGCAACTATCGCCCGTAATGGCTGCGGTCTGCGACCTGCCTTCACCCAGCCAGATGGTGCTCCATCAATTTAGCTGCTTTGAAAGCAATCAGCCGGAACCTGCCAGGCACCGGGATAACCTGATCCAGAGTTACCTGGCCAGTATCTTTCAACCGCCCCGTTACTGCTAATTATTTTGTACATTTTTATGAAGCTGCATGCTGCTTGCGTCAGGATATATTTCCTGCAGCAAACGGCCTTGTTGTTGTGCGGCTTTTATCTGTCTTCAATTAATTAGCAAAAATTTTATGTTGAATAAAATCATTGAGTTTTCTGTAAAGCATAAACTCATTATTGCCCTTTTTACATTGGGCTTACTGATCTATGGCCTTTACGAGGCCAGCAGGTTACCGATCGATGCGCAACCCGATATTACGAATAACCAGGTGCAGGTGATCACGGTAGCCCCTTCCTTCGGGGCAGCTGATATAGAGCGGCTGGTTACTTTTCCTATAGAACAGGCAACAGGTAATATCAAAGGTATTTCCGAAATGCGCAGCTTTTCCCGTTTTGGCCTTTCCCTGGTGACCATAGTTTTTAATGATGCTACTGATGTATACTGGGCGAGACAACAGGTTTTCGAGCGGTTGCAACTGGTAAAAGAACAGATCCCGGAGGGTATCGGTACCCCGGAACTCGGCCCCATTTCAACCGGCCTGGGTGAAATATTTCAATACGTAGTACGGGCTAAAGAAGGTTATGAGAGTAAATATAGCGCGACTGACTTGCGTACGATCCAGGACTGGACCGTACGGCGGCAATTATTGGGTACTAAAGGCGTAGCCGATGTTAGCAGTTTTGGCGGTAAGCTCAAACAGTACGAGGTTGCCATCAACCCTAATCGTTTACATGCCTATAATATCAGTATCAACCAGGTTTTTGATGCCCTGGAGCGTAATAACCAGAATACCGGTGGCGCTTATATTGAAAAGAAAGAAACCGTTCTTTTCATAAGGAGTGAAGGCCTGATCGGCAACCTGGAGGATATCCGTAATATACCCGTTGCCAGCACCGGGGATGGGTTGCCGGTTCTGATCAAAGATGTAGCGGAGGTGAATACCGGCTATGCCACCCGATACGGGGCAATGACGTATAACCAAACCGGAGAAGTGTCCGGAGCTATTGTATTGATGTTGAAAGGCGAGAATGCCAACGAGGTGATCGCTAACATCAAAACCCGTTTAACTGAAATAGAAAAATCCTTACCGGAAGGTGTGGTGATTGAGCCCTTCCTGGACCGGGCAAAAATGGTAGGTAATACCATTAGTACGGTGAAGACTAACCTGATGGAGGGAGCGCTGATCGTGGTGTTTATCCTGGTACTGTTCTTAGGTAATTTCAGGGCCGGTCTTCTTGTCGCCTCCGTGATTCCCCTGGCGATGCTGTTCGCGGTCATTATGATGAACCTGTCCGGGGTAGGGGGCAACCTGATGAGCCTGGGTGCTTTGGATTTCGGTCTTATCGTGGATGGCGCGGTCATCATCGTGGAAGCCGTATTGCACCAGCTGGCGCAGAGAAAGAGCTTTGGACAAAGTAATATTTTGAGTAGAAAAGAAATGGATGGGGAAGTAACCGGTTCGGCTACTAAAATGGCGAACAGCGCCGTTTTCGGGCAGATCATTATCCTGATTGTTTACCTGCCTATTTTAACGCTCCAGGGTATTGAAGGGAAAATGTTCAAACCGATGGCGCAAACGGTGGCTTTTGCCCTGATCGGTGCGTTTATTCTTTCGCTAACTTATATCCCTATGATGAGTGCCCTGGTATTGAGCCGTAAAATAAAAGTCAAGGCTAGTGTATCAGACCGGGTGATGGCGAAGCTGGAGCTGCTCCATCAAAAATACCTTGTGAGGGCATTGAAATTCCGTAAGGCGGTGATCGCGACCGTTATTGTTTTGTTCCTGGGTACAGTATTAGTATTGACAAGGCTAGGCGGCGAGTTCATCCCGACTCTGGAAGAAGGCGACTTCGCCGTAGAAATGCGCATCCTGCAGGGAAGTAATATCAATAAAACGATCGAGGTGACCAACCAGGCTGCCGCTATCCTGCGGGAAGCATATCCCGAGGTGCAAAAGGTGGTCACGAAAATAGGCAGCGCGGAGATACCTACCGAGCCGATGCCTATGGATGCCGGTGATATGATCATTGTACTCCGGCCAAAAGCTGAATGGACCTCGGCTAAAAGTTTCCCGGAACTGGCGGAAAAAATGAGTAATTCTTTAAAAGTGATCCCGGGGCTGACCACAGGTTTCCAGTTCCCGGTACAGATGCGCTTTAATGAATTGATGACCGGGGCGCGGCAGGATGTGGTCTGTAAGATCTATGGCGAAAACCTGGATAGCCTTGCTATACTTGCAGAGCGGCTGGGTAGTATTATCAATACGGTTAAAGGCGCCCAGGACCTGTATATAGAGCCGGTAGCCGGTGCGCCGCAGCTGGTAATCGGTTTTAACAGGGCTGCCCTGGCCCGGTATGGTATCAGCATCCGCGAGGCCAACCGGGTTGTGAATATGGCATTGGCCGGCCAAAGTACCGGCCTGGTATTTGAAGGTGAGCGCAGGTTTGAGCTCGTGGTAAGGATGGATAATGAGCAAAAACAGGATGTCGGGCAGATCAGCAACCTGCTTATCCCTGCCGCGAACGGGATACAGGTGCCGCTGCATCAGCTGGCCGCTATTGAGCTGAAAAGCAGCCCTAACCAAATACAGCGGGAAGAAAGCCGGAGAAGGATCGTTGTAGGCTTTAATACAAGAGGTCGGGATGTACAGAGTATTGTAGAAGAATTGCAGTCGAAAGTAGCGAAAGAGATAAAGTTACCCGGCAGCTATTCGATCAATTATGGCGGGGCATTTGAAAATCTGAACCAGGCCAAAGCCCGCCTGGGCATTGCCGTTCCTGTCTCTTTAGTACTTATTTTTTTACTCTTGTTTTTCGCGTTTGGTTCTGTAAAACATAGTTTGTTGATCTATACTGCGATCCCGCTTTCGGCCATTGGTGGTATTTATTTCCTGGCGCTGCGGGGCATGCCTTTTAGTATTAGTGCCGGTATCGGCTTTATTGCCTTATTTGGCGTAGCGGTACTGAATGGTATTGTTTTGATCGCGGAATTTAACCGCCTCAGGAAAAGCGGCCTGAGGAATACTACCCGTATCGTGCTGCACGGCACCCGGATGCGGCTAAGGCCCGTGCTGATGACCGCTTTCGTGGCTTCACTGGGATTTTTGCCTATGGCGATCAGTAATGGCTCCGGGGCTGAAGTACAGCGGCCTTTGGCAACGGTAGTGATTGGCGGACTGATGCTGGCCACTTTACTTACTCTTTTTGTGTTGCCGATCTTGTACATCCTGTTTGAACATATTAAAATGCCTCGCTTTAAAAGGAAAAAGCGAGCAGTCATGTTACTGATGGCAATGTTTTCAGCGGGTATCCTGGCAAATGCGCAGCAATCCATTACTTTAGAGCAGGCATTTGAAATGGCGGCCCGGAGGCATAAAGACATTACGGGCGCGGAGCTGAAAGTAAAATACGCGGAGTTGTCGACCAAAACAGCCTGGCAAGTGCCACAGGCAGAATTGGGCGCCGTATATGGACAGACGGAAGGGCTTGAAAATGACAATAGCTTTAGTATTAGCCAGCGTATGAGCTTTCCCGTGGTGTACAAAAGAAAGCAGGAAGTTTTACTGGAAGAATTGAATTATGCGCTTTCCGGGCAAGCATTGGTCCGGGCGCAGCTCAAGCAGAAAATTTCAGTAATATTTTACCAGGTACTGGTATTACAGGAGCAACATAGATTATTACAGTATTCCGATAGTATTTATGCCAGCTTTGCCGAGAAGGCGGCCTTGAAGGTCGCTTTAGGTGCGGCCGATTTACTGGAGCAAAGTACTGCTGAAATCCAAAGGGAACAAATAAAAGTGCAGCTAAATGCTATAACAAATGCGATCCGTATTGCCGGCTTGCAATTGCAGTTCCTGACACAAGCTGATGAAGAGGTTATCCCGGTTGCTGCCAGCCCTAAACTTGCTCTGGAGCAGGCCCAGGGAGCTGGTACTGGTAGCGGACAATCGCACCCTGAGCTTAGGCTAATGGAAAACCAGTTGCATATCAACGAATCCCTGGTAAAATATGAAAAGAGCAAACTTTTGCCGGACCTTTCATTCGCTTATGAAAATAAGACTATGAAAAACCTTGGGGCACAAAGGTTTAACTCTGTGCAACTGGGGATTGGTATTCCTATCTTCAACAGGGCACAGGGGGCGGCAATCAGGGCTTCCCGGCAACAGGTAGCTATCGCGGCCAATGAGCTGGCTTTAAAGCAGGCGCAGCTCAATGCAAGCTTAGAACAATTGAATAGCGCTTACCGGAATCAATTGCTTATTGTCAGCAATTTTGAAACGCGGCAATTACCCCGGGCCCGGCAAATTTTAACAACGGCTGAAGAAAAATATATTGCCGGTGATATCAATTACCTGGATTGGGTGATCCTGGTCAACCAATCGATAAAAGTCCGGTCTGATTACACAGATGCTTTAGAGCAGTTAAACCTTTTGACAGCACAAATCAATTACTTAAATACAAAATAACCGAAAATGAGCCATTATAAATTAATACGGCTGGGCTGTTGCCTGGCATGCTGCCTGTTCTTGTACGCCTGTGGCGCAAATAAAGATAAACCGGCAGATGAATCGCCTGTAGTGATGCAAAAGGCAACAGCTGGTAGTGATTTGCTCCAGCTTAGTGAGGCGCAGGTGCATAGCATCGGCATCACCACAACAAGTGTTCAAAAGAAAGCAATGGATCAAACGGTCCGGCTGAATGGGAAAGTAGATATCGCACCTTCCCATATCAGTGCCTTATCCAGCATGATCGGTGGACATATTACAGAGATCCGGGTGCTGCCTGGCAATAAGTTCAGTAAAGGGCAGGTCCTGGCCCGGATAGAAGACCATAGCTTCATCCAGCTGCAACAGGACTACCTGGTGAGTAAAGCACAAATCGTAGCCGCCCGGCTTAACTATGAACGCCAGCGCCAGTTGAATGAAAATAAAGCCAGTAGTGATAAAGAACTGCAGCTGGCAGAGGCGGAATACAAAACTTTGTTAGCTACCCAAAAGGCTTTAGAAGAAAAATTAAAACTAATCCATATTAATCCATCAGGCATACAGGCCCATAATATAGTCCGTAGTATTCCTCTTGCCGCGCCTTTTAGTGGTATCGTGAGCAAGGTATTTGTCAAGACAGGGCAGTACATTACCGCTTCGGATCCCGTTTTTGAATTGATCGACCCACAGGGTATCTTGCTTAAACTGAAGGTTTTTGAAAATGAAATTTCAGGTATTGAAATTGGTCAACTGTTGCATGCGTATACGAATCAAAACCCGGATCAGCAATATAGGGCTAAAGTGATCAGTATTGTGCCTGATATAGATACCGATGGTGCTGCAGAGATCATCGCAAAGCTGGAAAAGCCAGCCCCGGCACTTATGAAGGGGATGTACATCAATGCCGAGCTGGAACTGGTACATTATCAAACGGATGTATTACCGGACTCTAGTGTCGTGTCTTATGAGGGCAAAGCTTATGTATTTGAAGCTTTATCCGGCAACAGGTTTAAATTACTGGAGGTGAGCGCAGGCCTTAGCGCTAATGGATTTACCGTAATACAACATGCCGGTTTTTTGGACCGGAAAAATATCGTTGTTCATGGCGCTTACAGTTTATTGATGGCACTTAAAAATAAGGCGGAAGAGTAAGATTTACTTTTCCTGAAGAAGTTGTAGCTGTCCCAAAAGGGCAGCTACTTTTTTGATATTTATAATTGTTTTAATGAACTATGCGATCCTTTTTCTCTCTATAAATATCATGCTCGGAAAAAAATTAGGATATTAGCGAGTAAAGATTTGGACCTGGTCATTATTTTTCATCAGGCTTTTACACAGATGATAACCGTTAGTCCTTCTACTGTTAATCAATATTTACTCCCACCTTTTCAAATAATATGACAGTCATTGGACTTTTTACTGGCTTGAGACCTTCATTTTGGCCAGATTGGACTTTCACTATTAAACTTGTCTTCCTAAGCAGTAGGTTAAGCATAGAACCTATTCCGGCAAACCTTTTTCCAGTGCCACGTTCTTGTTGGGGCTCCTAAGGTTCCAGGTTAATAGACTGCCTTACTCATCCAGTTAGCTGGTTTATACTTATAAATATTTTATATTATAGTTTTTTTCTAATGATTTCTATTCATTATTTTGCATGTATTTTGTACAAGATGAAACATAGAATGATCCGGATAAAATTTTTTAGCATTTTGCTGATTGTTTTGTTTTTGGGAAACAATAACTATGCTCAAAAAACAGCGAGTATAGATAGTTTATTGTTGCTAACACATCATCAGAATCATAAAGAAGGCAATGTAAAAAAAGCATTAGAAACGGCTTATGAGGCAATAAGGCTGTCTAAGAAAGCCGGTTATGAACGCGGGTTGCAAATCGGGTATTACACGATTGCAGTATTTCTTGCTGACACACGTAATTTCGAAAAAAGTATTGAATATATTGAAAAATCCAAACTGTATAGGCAGCATTTGGCTAACCACAGGACGGATGCATTTAACCTGTTATTGCTGGAGGCTACTAATAACTATGAGCTGGGTTTCTATTCAGTCGCAACAACACTTTATAATCAGGCTAAAGAGGTCATTTTGCAGGAAAAGGATGTGTTCAAAAGGCAACATTCTTTATTGGTATATTATATAAATGCACATCTTGGTTTTGAAGAACTGGAGCCCCAGTATGAATATTATCTAAAAGGATTGGCCATCAGCAAACAAATCGATTACCCGGAATCTTTTCCTAAAGAAGAGAGATTAGTGAAAAGAGCTGAACTGTTTGAGAAGATGGGATATGTCAACCTGAAAAATGGCCATTTAGATTCTGCCCGGTATTATTATGAACAGACATTAGCGATTTCCAGGTTGGTACCCAGCAAGTTTTTGGAAGCTTTAGCACTGGCAAGTATAGGGTTAGTAGCAGAAGAGGAGGGTGAATACAGTAGTGCTTTGATACAATTAAGTAAAGCAGAAGATTTGCTTAGAGAGAGTGGGATTTTTGATAATCTGATGCTCATTTATGGGTTTAAGCAAAGGATATATAATAAAATAGGAGCAACAGAAAAGGAGCGTGATTACCTTCTTTTACAAAGACAACTTAAGGATAGCCTGGACCATGTTAAAAACAAGGGCAGAGATAATACCTTAATCAGGCTGATCAGTCAGCAGGAAGAGAAAATTAAACAATCGGAGTCAAAAGGCAGGATAGTATTGGGCAGCATTATTGTATTATCAGTAGTGCTGCTTTTGTTTGTCCTTATGTTTTTTAAAAAATATAAAAGGAAAAAGCAGCTTGCACTTATCCAAAAAGAAAAAGCAATTGCTGAGAAAGACTTTACATTAAAAGAAAACAAGCAATTATTGACTATAAAAGATAGGGAGATTAATGATTCTTTAGAAAGGCTTTCAAAACAAGCTCAGGAAGCGGAACAGTTAAAAGAGATGATCCTGCAAAAAGAGCAGGAGGCGCGGTCGCTTCAACTAAAGCTGAATAGCTCATTTGTCGAATTGATAGATTTAGCTAAAAGTAATCATCCTCAATTTTGGTTAAAATTTAACGAAGCTTACCCTGAAGTAAAAAATAGGCTTATCAAGCTTGTGCCAGGCCTAAAAGTGAGTGAACTCACCCTGGCAGCTTACATTTATTTAGGTTTCAGTACCAAGGAAATTGCTGATTATACTTTTAAATCTCCCAAAACGATTGAAAACAATCGCTCTAACCTGCGTAAAAAGTTTAATGTGCCCCAGGAAGACAGCTTTGCCGTATGGCTCAATAATCTGCAGCCAGGCAGGGAACTGGAATAACTCAAGACCGGACAGCAACCCAATATGATTATCATATATCATTTAAATTATATGTAATAAAAAGTTATGTATATGCCTTATTGCCTGCTCATTGACTGAGGCCTTGAGCCTTACCAGTGTTTGGAAGTAAACAATCTGGTTTCTTGTTGATAGGGTATGCTTATTATCCTTGTGATCATACAGCCTCCGCTCATTACCTGCCACTACGGCCAATCTATATATACATTCATGACTTGGGTATACTATGATCATCATTCAACCGGACTATTATATGTCGGCAGGCCAGTTAATGTTTAAGCCCCATGGCTTAACCCCATGAGGTATATATTTTTTTGTTTTATATGTACTTAAACTTATCAATTACGAATAGGTATTACTTTGTACAAAATATTATTTTGTATTATTTTGATAGACAATTATTTATAATAATAGGGGGTTCTTGGGGGGTGATTTTTTTGCTTTTTCTTGCCTTGGCAACATACCTTTGTGTTTGAATTATACATGCTACCCGATTATCATGATTACCCCCAAAGTTGAATAACCTTTCCTATACATTAATTACCTACCTACATGGAACATTTGGGACTACTGAATAAAATGCTACATTGATCAGGCCAAAACTGGACATTTAGAAAAGCTGATAATCATTTAACTGATTCCTAATCTGCGCACAAGCAGCAGCCAAACCTGCCTTTAAATGATATCAATTACTCCTGCTTAAGTGTTGTAATACTCCTAAAGATGGGCTATTTGATTGTTCTAAGTCTGATTTGGATCATTTCTCCTTACCTAAATGAAAAAGCAGTTTAGTAAATATGTAAATTAACGCGTCTTCAGGATGCGCTACTATAATCATTAAAACAAGTATTATGAAACAAAAATTAACAATTTTAGGAAAGTATTCTATTACTTCGGCCACAAAAAGTACAGTTGTTGCTTTTGCTGGGAACGTTATTTATGCCATGCGTCCGCTGAGCAAGCTATTGACTGTTACTTTTTGTTTACTACTTTGCACGGTTTTACCGGTAATGGCCGCCACTTACACCGTAACCAACACCAATGATGCCGGTACAGGCTCACTTCGACAGGCAATTATCAATGCCAACGCTACTGCTCTGGTTGCCGACAATATTGTATTCAACATTACCGGTACCGGACCTCATACGATCACGCTTTCATCAGAATTGCCGGTGATCAGCAGCCCGGTCAACATTAATGGTTATACGCAGCCCGGTTCAGTACAAGCACCCATCGGCGCTACGCGTTCTATACGTATCGAGATAAATGGCGGAGGGTTTAGTTCTATTGAAATCAGTCCCTCTGGTTCAGGATCTTCGGTAAGTGGATTAGCTATTTACAACGGTTCGTTGGGTGGTAATGGCATTAGAATACAAATGAACTCATCTGATGTACATATTTGGGGCAATTATATAGGTATTTTAGCCAATGGCACTTTACCACCAACAGGAAGTGAAATAAAAGGCAACCTGATAGAAATTAATACAACAGTTGGTTCAATTCAACCTTATACCCTTTCCAATATTACCATTGGCACCAATGGCGATGGCACCAATGATGCCAATGAAGGCAATGTGATAGGCAATTCCACCGCTTCAACAGGTGGTGATGGTATTGAAATTGCAACTAATGACGGTGGTACCACTGGCCGAATAACAGCAAGCAATATTAAAATTTCTGGCAATTACATAGGCCTAAGACCCGATGGTAGCTCCACTGCCCAAATAGGAGCTTCGGGTGCTTCGGCTGGAGGAGATGGAGGCTCAGGCGTGACAATGTTTAGAGTAAATGGTACAAATTTTGTAATAGGCAGCAATGGCGATGGTACCTCAGATGCATTAGAGCGCAATGTAATTGCTAATTGTAGGAGTTATGGCATAATTTTAGAAAATTCAAGAGGTGTAGACATAGCAGGAAACTATATTGGTACCGATGCCACTGGTACATTAAGTAGAGCTACTGGTACTATTGGTACTACTTCCAATTCATGGGTAGCAGTTTATGTAACTCAGATTGCAGATTTTGTTGATGAGGCTGATCTTGCACAAAACGTAGTAATCGGTTTTGATGATACCAAGCATAGTGCAGCAGTAGCACCTTTTGTACGTAATGTTATTTCGGGTAACCACGGAAGGGCTGTTGGGATTGCAACTTCCAATCCGGCTACCAATCCAAGCTCTCGTACCAAAAATGTGGTGGTTGCTGGTAATTATATTGGCGTAGATGTTACGGGTAATACAGCATTACCCAATGGACAGGCTGGGCCTACAAGTGCCATCACCACAGGTGCGGGTGTTGCTATCATCAGCTCTATCAATAATCGCATAGGTACCGATAGCGATGGCGATGATGATGCTTTGGAGCGGAATGTTATTTCCGGTAATAGTAATGGAGCGGGTATTTATTTTTCTTCGGGTACATTTGCTAGTGAGGGCAACGTAGTAGCCGGTAATTATATAGGCGTAGGTGCAGATGGTACCACAGCTTTGGGCAATGGTCACGCTGGGGTATATTTTTCTCATACACGTGGTATCAACAATAATCGCATTGGCGCTAACGACGATGGCGTAAGAGATGATATTGAAGCTAACATTATTGCCAATAACGGGGGAAACGTCAATGCCACGCTTAAATCGGGCATCAGCTTTGCCAAGGCTGCCGGTGCTACCGGCACCGCTACTGGTAATCGTTTTTCCAGAAATATTTATTATAATAATGCGTCATTGTCCATAGATTTAATGGCAGATGCCACTACTGTAGGCGTAACGCCCAATGATGGTGCAATAACTACTGGCGAAGTTAATTTACTGCTCGACTATCCCGTAATTACGAGTTTTTCGCTATCCGGTACTACAATGACCGTAACGGGCTATGTAAGCAATTGCAATGGCAATGAAATGACAGCCGGAGCAGCCATATCAGGAAACAAAACAATCCAATTCTACAAAGTAGCCGATGATGGCAATCAGAACGGAGCGCTTACTAGTGGCTGTTCGAGAGTAGTGCCACATGGCGAAGGTGTGCAATATCTGGGTGCTATAACCGGTGTGTCAAATAGCTTTAATACTACCTTTACGCTGGTTGCAGGAGCAACATTCACAGCGTCTGATAAAATAACGGCTGTTGCTATTGATGCCAATGGTAATACTTCTGAATTTGGTGCCCTGGCAAATGTTACCATAACCGGAACTGTTTATAATGATGTAAATGGCGGTACCAATATTGATGGCAGTACGATCAATACTGCTACGGGAGCCCCAACCTTATATGCAAGCCTTTACCAGGGTACAACACTCGTTGCAACTGTGCCCGTGAGCACCACTAATGGCACTTACAGCTTTACAGATGCAGCTCAAGCGGGTGTGGCTTACAATGTAGTGCTAGGTACTAATGCAACTGCTAATCCAACATCGCCTTTTACTGGTGCAGGCAGCGGAGGCTGGATTACTGTAGGTGAAGACTGCTGCGATAATATTGGCAATGATGGTAGTGCCGATGGTGCATTATCTGTAACACCAACGTTTGCTGGTGCGGCGAATGCCAATTTTGGCATCAAGCAACCATTTGGCTATATCTACGTCCACAAGAAAGCCCTCAGTGAAGAAGAAAGCATTGCCTTTCCGTTTACCATAACGGCAGGCCCAACAACTGTGCCCAGCTTTAATTTGAATGATTTGAATACCTTGAACTCCGTATTGGATTTAGGTGCTTCTCAGGATGGAACACTATGGGCTACAGGAGAAAACTCTGCCCGTGCATATTATCGCTTGCCAAATTCTTCACTATGGGTTCAGCATCCTACGATAACCACTGCAAACAGAATTGATGGTGGTCCTGGTAATACGGCTGTAATGGTCAATAACCAGGGTGCAAGCGCCACAACTAATGGATATGCCTATTTGGTTACTACAGCTGGGGCAACATTACTCAGCCCGGCTCAGGGCTGGCAAGATATTGCATCCGATTGGAAAGGTCATATTTATGGGATTTTTAATGATATACTTTATATGTATCCGCGTGGTGCTACGGGCTCACAGACCTGGATACGTTTAAGTGCTGCTACAGATTGCCAAGATGTGGATGCCGACCCGGTTACTGGAGATGCGATAGTAAGAAGAGCAAATGGTAATATTTACCGGTACGTACCGCCCGCACTTCCAACAGTGCCAACACAAACCAATACGACGGTTATCAACCTGGGTAATGCTGGAGTGTCCATGAACAGAGATGTTGCCGTTACAGCAAACGGTACAATCTTTGGCTCAACGCAAGACTTTGTATATGAATATAGCGGAAGTGGTACCTCCTGGCTTGCGGGAGAAACTACCAGTAGAAAATATGCGTCCCGTATGACAGGTGGTTTAGGTAATTTAGTATGGGGCACAACCAATGAGTTAAACGTAAGCGACAACAGTAAAAATATTTATACCCGGATAAAAAGTGCAACTGAAATATTATGGCTCAATGATGAGAGGATTAGGTTAAGCTCTGAAGGAAATGGGATATTAATCCCTGTTGCGCCTGGAACATATACGGTCTCTGAACTGGTTCCTGCCGGTTGGGATTTGACGAATATCCAGTTGTTTGATCCTACTACCAACTCTTCATTTGATTTGGTGGGTAATAATGCCACCATTAACGTAGTGGATGGCGAAACGGTAGGCGTAGTGTTTGAAAACACTAAAGTCAATCCATTTGTCATGTCCAGCGATTGCAATAGCCGCTATATTGAGACCTTTGGAACAACGGCTACAGCAGCTACGCCACTTGCCGGACAAACCTCTTATCATTATATGAATGGTGGGGTCAGTTTTTCCAATCAGTATATTGTATCGAACGTAAACACAGACCTTTTCCCCGGAGCAACCAATTTTGCCGATCATACACCGAGTGATGTAAATGGTCGTGCCATGGTGGTTGATGCCAATAATGAACAAGATGCCTTCTTCAGAAGACGCTTTACCAATGTCATTCCCGGTGCTACTTATGCATTTACTGCCTGGGTAGCCAATATCAACCCCGGGGCTACGATCAAGCCAAATGTGACATTTGAAGTCATTGATCCTAATACATATACGGTATTGCAATCGGCAACCTCCGGCGATATTCTTACGGCAACCTGGCAGCAATTTGGTATTCCCTCATTTACTGCTGCATCTTCCAGCTTCGACCTTGTGATCAGGAACAATGCACCCGGAGGTTCTGGTAATGATCTGTCTCTGGATGATATTGAATTCAAGTTATTGCCTCCTGCTGATCCTATTACTACCGTAGTGCATTCAGACTGTAACCAGTCAAGCGGAAGTATTACCGTATCCACTCCTGTAGGGTCTAGTTATGAATACAGGCTCAGCAGTGGTGCCTGGCAAACCAGTCCGCTGTTTTCCGGCCTTATACCTGGAAGCTATACGGTTTTTGCACGTTATGTGGGCAGCAACAATTGTATTGTGAGCAAATTAGATACGGTTAAAGCTTCTGTTTGTGGTAAGGTGCTTATGGATGGTAATGGCTTAGAAGACAATACCGTGAACGGAGCTGTCTATAACCAAAGCACTCCTTTATATGCTGTATTGTACAACAATACTACCGGTAAAGTAGATTCAGTGGTGACAGTTACCAGTGGAGAATATTCATTTTTAGCAACACCAGGAAGCGCATATACCATTTATCTTACCAGCTCAAATGCAGTAACAATAGGCCAGACGGCAGTGCCGGTAACGGTCTTGCCTGACGGCTTCTCAAATACCGGAGAAGTAATTGGTACTAGTACAGGTAGTGATGGAACTGCTAACGGCATTATAGCCGTAGGCACGGTTACCCAAAGTAACAATAATGTAAATTTTGGGATTAACAAGGTGCCAGATTCTGACCCCAAAACTTATATCTTACCAGTACAGCCTGTTGGTAATACATCTATATCATTAAGTGGCGGTGCCGGTAATGCACCTTTAATGTCCGGATTGGATAATGAAGATGGAACGTACAATGGTAATTTGGGTGAAAACCGAAGTCCGCAAGGCGTGCGCATTAGTAGCCTACCTACCAACGGACAGTTATGGTATAACGGGGTGCAGGTGACTTCCGCAGACCTGAACACAACAATTTTTACCAACCCTTCTTTATTTAGTGTAGTACTTACCGGATCGGGGTATACCAGCATGAGTTTTCAATATGCTTATGTGGATGCCGCCCGCGCAGGAGATCCCACTCCGGCTACTTATACGATCAGCTGGGGGCAGCCATTGCCGGTTGCGTTCCTGTTTTTCGACGCTGTAATATCAGGCAAGCATGTCGCTTTAGAATGGGCTACTGGCCGGGAGCAGCAGAATAAGGGTTTCTATATCCAACGTAGTGCAGATGGCTTTACCTGGAAAAATATCGGTTTCCAGAGCAGCCTGGCGGCAGGCGGCAATAGCAGTAGCAGGTTGGATTATCATTTTGTTGATGCCGTGCCATTGATCGGTAAGCACTTCTACCGTTTGTTGCAAACTGATTATGATGGTAAGCAGCGCGCCGGCGATGTGCGTATGGTAACGTTTGCGCACAATCATAGTAGTGGCCTCAAGATTTATCCCAACCCGGTATCAGGGGTGATGACCATAGAAGGCCTAAGCGGCAATGCAACCTTGCGGGTGCTTGACCTGAGCGGTAGGTTGGTTTTGGAGACGCAGCATAATGCCTCCAAAGTCACACTTGATCTAAGTCAATTGTTAGACGGCATTTATCATCTGCAGGTTATTTCGGGTACTGCTACAAGCGTAGAGAAATTCATAAAACTTAAAAATTAGCACAGCAATACAATATAAGTAAAGATTTTGTTTCATACTTACCCCCTCTCCATAACCTGTTCCCAGGTATAATGGTTGAGGGGTTTTTTATTGTGCATATATTTATTAAAGGATAGTAGTATTGTTTTAATCTTCTTTAAATTGATTACGAGATAAGCTGAATTTAAGTCTCTTTATAGGGATAAATAAAGTACTCATCTTCATCTTTAAAGGGACAAGAAAATGATCAGGCTTACTCTTTTAAAGGGTGGAGATATAATTCAAGGATTCATTAACCAAATATCTCATTCCCGGCGGTCAGGATTATAGGAGCGCCATCTGTGACCACGATCGTATGCTCGTGCTGGGCCATATAGCCACCCCGGTTGCCCACCATGGTCCACCCGTCCCTGAACGCTACAGCAAGTGTAGAATCGGTGGCAATAAACGTTTCTATGGCTACAACACTGTCTTTGCGAAACCGCCTATTATCAAAGCGGTTTTTGTAATTCAATAATTCTTCCGGCTGCTCGTGCAGGCTTCTGCCGATACCATGCCCGCCCAGGTTTTTGATCACCCGGTAGCCTTTCTTTTTCGCTTCGGTTTCCATAAGGTAGCCGATATCTGCGATCTTCACACTACCTTTTATATGGCTAATCGCTTTCCTTAAAATATCTTTCGACGCGTCTACCAATTTTTGATGTTGCTGTATATCGGCGCCCAGTATAAAGGAAGCACCGTTATCGGACCAGAAACCATTCAGTTCCGCGGAAACGTCAATATTGACCAGGTCGCCTTCTTTCAGGATTCTTTTCGGAGAAGGGATACCATGACAGAATTCTTTATCTACGCTAATGCAGGTCCACCCCGGGAATTTATAGGTTAAATAGGGGGCGGAACGTGCGCCAAATCCGGAGAGTATTTTAGCGCCATATTGGTCTAATTCGAGTGTACTCATGCCGGGTTGGGCATAATCGATCATGGCTTTTAAGGTATAGGCTACGGCTTTGCTGGCTTCCTGCATGCCTGTTAATTCAGCTTGTGTTGTTATAGACATATTTATGATTTAATTTGTTGGGGAGCTTGTTTATTCAGTAGTTTTATGAGCCCTTTTTTTGTAGCTAATAATTTGCTCCAGTATACGATGACCGCGTCGTAGCCTCCGGACTGTTGTTTTTCGAGCTCGTTAAAAACAACCAGTTGGCCACCATTTAAGGACCTATTATCCCGGTCCCGGAGTCGTTTTTTTTCTGTATTAAAATAGGCTTGTTTGCCGGAAATGGTCTTCCCGCTACTGCCGGTTACAAATGCAATGCTCTTATGGCTGAAATCGAAAGGCCGCTTAGGATAACGGTACATTACGGCATTCAGGTAGCTGCTTTCCGCGTTATTTAGCGTCGGCGCATCGTCATTACCACAATCTTCCAAATAGATGAAAACGGCTGTATCAATCTTTTCTATGGGTATGCCGAAAACCTGTTCGTAAGTAATACTTCCTGTAAATAGCAGGAAAAAAATAAGAGTGCCACTCCATACAATAGCTTTCATGGGTGTGTTTTGATTTGAAACAAATTTAAAGTAAAAGAACGGATACGCTCAGTCTGTAGTATGAAAATTGTTTTAGAGAAAAAGCGAATGGGCCATTGATTGCTCAATAGCCCATCTGTATATATCAATTAAAAAAAGGGAACAAGTTGGTATTACTGGTTGATCACCTGGTCAATTTTCTCATGCAGGCGCTCCTCTTGCAGCATATTTACTTTTGATTTTTCACTGGTAGTATAGGCCGGGTTTTCTTCCTTAAAAACTAATTTTTGTTGTTTTAAATCAAATAAACTCTGGTAAAGCCCGTCTCTTTCCAATACCAGGAAATCGTTCTTCACAAACATCTTTACATTTTCTAAATTCCGGTTTCCTTCCCGGTATTTAAAGGCGATAGGCTGGAAGTCGCATTCCTGCCCGGAAGCGATGTTACAATAAGCAATACGTTGCTTAGCGATCCGGTCCTCTTTATGCCAGCTTCCTTTATTGAACTTCAGGATCTGCCACTCGGCATCTTCATTATTATCCATAGAAAAATAAAGGACATAAGCTTCATCATTATAGATGATATGCTGCTGGTACATAAAGTCTTTGAAGAAAGACAGGCGTACGTTCATGATGATGGCCTCGTACCGGGTGTATGCTTCAGGAGTGAAGTATTCCTTGCCGGGTACCCTGTATTGCCTGGCGATTCTTAAACCGCTGCTATCCAATAAACCTTCTTTTTTCAGGGCCTGGGTTTCCAATTGATGAAGTGTGTCCAGGTAATAATCTACACCGCGGTATTCTGCGTCCTGTGCATGGGCATTCAAAAGCACGCCTTGTAGCAATAAGGTAATAAAGAATAGCCTGAGGGTAAAGAGTTTCATTGTTTACTTGTTTTTTAGTGCTTGTAATTTATTGTTAATCAATTGTGTACACCTGCTAAGGTCGTGCCTGATTATTTTCCTTCCTCACTAAGAGCAAAGTTCAGTTATTTGTATTAAGCTGGCAATAAGGGAAAACCAGTAATTTATAAACTGGCCTGATAGTTTAAACGTATAATGGATACTTATCAGTAAAACTGATAATTGGTGAAGTGCGAAAGCTTATTTAGCTTCCTGAAAGTACCTGGGAAGATGGTGGAACTAATAATAAAAATCCCGTTTCCGATAATAGGAAAAACGGGATTTCAGAATTTTTATTATTTACAATTTATTGAAGAGGCGCTGCAGAAGGGAAGTGTTCCGGGTCATAATCCGGAGGTAATAAGGCCGGCGAAATTTCTTTACTTGATTTCAGACCCAGGTTTTTAAGTTTTAGCGCCTGCCCTATTAAATGACCGTTACCGGTGTTCAATTGCCCGATGGCCGTGGTGTAAGATTGCTGTGTTTTGTTGATCTGGCGGCCCAGTTCTTCCAGGGTACTTACAAAGCTGACAAATTTTTCATACAGCAATTCGCCGCGCTTTACAATCTCCAGGGCATTTTTACTTTGCATTTCGCGCTTCCACAGGTCGGCCATTAGCTTTAAACAGGCGATCAGGTTGGTAGGGCTCACCAGCAGTACGCGTTTGGCATAGGCATAAGCCCAGAGGTCCTGGTCGGCCTGTATAGCTACCAGGTAGGCCGGCTCTATGGGAACGAACATCATGGTGAAATCCAAGGCGGCATCCAGGTTGTCGTATTGTTTACTGCTCAGCTCATCAATATGAATGTATACCGATTTGAGGTGTTCCGCTAAATGAATGGTTTGCTGTTCTGCATTGTCGGCGGCCGAGAAGCGGTCATAGGCTACCAATGAAACTTTAGAATCGATGATGATGATGCGGTTGTCAGGAAGTTTGACCAATACATCAGGTCTTAAGCTCCTGCCGGCCTCATCTTTTATGGTTTGCTGCAGGAAGTATTCCCGGTTTTTTACCAGGCCGGATTGCTGGAGGATGCTTTCGAGGATGACCTCGCCCCAGTTGCCCTGCTTTTTAGACTGCCCTTTTAAGGCGCTCGCCAGGTTGTTAGCTTCGCTGCTTACTTTATTGGTTTGTTCTACCAGCTCTTTTACTTTTTCTTCCAGGGAAAACCTTTGTTTGGATTCCTTGTCATAGGTTTCTTCTACTTTCTTTTTGAACAGGTCAATATTTTCTCCCAGCGGTTTCAGCAGGGCTTCAATATTGGCTTTGTTGGCTTCGGTGAATTTCCCGGATTTATCTTCAAAAATTTGCTGGGCGATTTTTTCAAATTGTAAGTGGGCTGTTTGCTGCAGCTCAATGATCTCTTCTTTTTGGGTCGCCAGCCTGTCTTTGAGTGCTGCGTTATTAGCTTTCCATTCGCTGTTGTCTGTATGTAGTTGCAGGTTCTTTTCGTTCAGTTGTGTCAGCTGTTCTGCCTGTTGCTGCATGCTTGTTTTTTGCAGTTCGAGCTGGTCCTGCAGCGAACGGTTGAGCACTAAAGCTTCCGTCAACTTTTTGTTGAGCTCCTGGACTTTATCTTGTAGTGTGTAGCCGGCGTTTACTTGTTCCGATAATGCCTGGCTCAATTCGTTGATCTTTTCGGTTTTGTTTTTCGCGTTGGTTTCGAGGGCCACATTTTTTGCCTGTAGTTCTTTGAGTTCCATCTGCCCGCGTTCAAACCTGAGCTGTAGCTGTGCCTGGAGTTGCTGTTGCGATAAAAGCCGGTCTTCCGCGACTTTTAATTGCATAGTATTGTTATTGAATTGTGTTCTTAATAATTCATGCTCGGTTTTCGTTACATGTTTTGATCGATGCAGCAGGCTGAGGATCAGGTAGGTGAGTATTGTACCGATGAGCAGTCCTGTAATGAGTATAATAAGGTCCATTGTATTGTAGCTGATTAAATACCTGTGGTAATCGATGAGGGGGCTATTGCAAGATAGCCTTTTCTATAGTTGTCCTGATCAATCTCTGAGATATGGCGTTTGTTTTCTTATAGTTTACCGTTTTGATATGCTTCCAGGAATTCTTCGATCAGGTTGGTTTTATTGGCTTTCTGGGTCCAGCTAATAGGTTGGTCGTAATATTCCAGCTCGTGGATGATCACAGGGATGTCCTGGCCGAATTTCTTTTCTATCACATGTTCTTTGAATAATTTGCGGGTGTGGTTAATGATATGCTCTATAAATTCAGTTTCAAAATTTTCACCCAGTTCCATAAGCCGGTCGAATAGTTCATCATCCTCTTTCGCGGCTTCGTTTTCAGTTTCTGAATAATAATAAGGACTGGCTTTGAACCAATCATTAAGTAACACATCTGATTTCCCACCTATTTTTGCAATAGACTCCTGCAGCCAGAAAGCATAGTTCCATTTCGCTTCTGTTTCATGAGTCGCATTGGCCGTTTGCTGGAGATATTGCGCCTGCGTATTGTAGCTTACCTCAATACAAGGGAAGCGGGGATCATCATCTTCTGCATAATAGAAAATGGACAAGGCATAAATATCTGTAGTTACTTCTTCCGGGATATCACTGATCGCTTGCGCTAACTTGTCATAACTCTGTGCCAGGAAAATATCTTTTGATTTCATGTGGCTTATGTTATTCGGTTTATTGAGATTTTTCTCAGTAAGCATTTAATTACAAAATAAGCTATATTTTTTAAAAGTCAGCCTGCTTAGGGTTTAAAATTGAATGCAGCATGGTTCTAAGATTTGTTTTTCCGGCATAAGGCAAGCTTTTTCAGGCCGTTACTCAGTTGTATTTTTTACTTGAATCTACTTTTTATTTCCTAGCTGATCAATTCATTACGAAGCAAATAATCTTTTATTTATGAAGGTCGGTTTTACTAATGATGTCTTTAAACAGAGATTCCGATTCGGTTTTTAATGCTGAGGTGATTGAAGTATCTTTAATAAGTATTCGATTACTGTCGAAATAGCTTATTCCGGGCAGATAGTTTATATAATTAATCGTAGAATCGATTTGCATATTTGTTTCTGTGAATGGTCTGTCGTAGTAGTATCGGACTATTTTTGTGAGCTTATGATTTAATTTTTTGTCCAATAAATAAAAGTAATTGATTTTTCCGGTTGTCCCGTAGATAAAAACCTGCATCAATAAATGCTCGGCTTGGGAGTGGTATACGATTACCTCACCGCCTTCCCCTGGAAACTCTATTGTTTTTAAAGTGTCCTTTGTGTAATGCTCAAGATTGGTCCATGCTTTTTCAAACTCGCTAAAAGTATCAGGAGCATTATCGGGAATACCGCCCTGTTCTTTATTTGCTGTACTACGGCTTTCGGTGCAGGAAGCCAGTGTTATGAAAAAGCAACATAGCAAATGATATTTCATATCTTGATCTGATTGTTTGTTATAGAATAAACCTGAGCATAAGTAAATTAAATCATTTTTCTGAACGTAAGGCTCATGCGGCCCTGTTCTGTTTTTGCTTTGGGTATCGCATGTTGCCAGAGCGCTTGTATTTCCTGGCTCATATACACCAGGCTGCCGGCAGTTAATTCGTAAGTAAAGAATAGTTCCGGGTCATTGATATTTCTGAACTTAAGAGTTCTTGTCGCGCCTACAGAGACAATGGCGATACCGGTACCGGGTTCCAGTATATCGGTCTGATCGGAATGGTAGCCCATTTTAGAACTGCCATCCGTATAATAATTGATCAGGCAGTTATTCGCTTCAAAGCCAATGACCGGTTTGAGTTGATTGATGATTGTTTGCAGCCCCGGTAGGAAGTCCTGGTAGGAATAAGCCATTTGCGAATAATTGTAAGCTTTACCGTAGCTGGCGGTTTTACGGGCGCTCATGCGTTCGTCCCAGTTGACGGTTTCAGATAAATAGTCAAATAATTCCTGTGGCTTATCTATAAAATTTTCTATGTAATTGATACTGTCCATATAGGGTTGCATTGGGGTATTACTTCAGCTAAAGTAAATAAAAAAAAGAACTGAATTTGTATCTGCTAAAATGAAACGCTACAAATTGTCTTTTGAAAAAGATCGTCTTTTTTCTTCCCGGAGCAATAATATATGGGCCATGAGTACAAGCGGCACTACAACCGCGGGTAAGAGGCAATAAGGGAATGTCAGTACGGCTATATTCGTCTGATCAAAGGCAAACTGTTGTATTGGCAGCGGGGAGGATAGTATAGCCAGGATAACAATAAATATGAGGAAACCTATGCCCAGAATATTCCAGGCGATAAAAAAGCCGCGGTTGATTTGCTTGCCGCTTAGCAGGCTATATGCCGGCAGGAGAAGTGCGGAAATGCCCATTACTATATCAAAATTCACCCCTTTATAAGTCATGCTTAGCGGAATCTTATGCTGCAGGTAGAGCTGGTATAAAACCAGTTCTACCGGGATTCTCAATATGTGGATAGAAAGCAGCAGCCTGCTATTCAGTGCAGCGGTTTTAATGTTTTTGAGTGATACTATAGTCAGTAGTATGGTACCTATGATAACAGCAATAAATATCCCCGGTTTTTGTTCAAATACCCGGAGCAGGGCCAGGCTACTGATGATTACCTGCCAAACTAAAAAATATAAGAGGACTTTCCTGTTTTTACATGTACCAAAATAAAACAGGGCTAATGCGGCGATAACAATGAGGAGAAATAATAATGGTACCATATGGCTGATTAATTTGCGGCAGCAAAATTAACCGTTTAAAAATATTCAGGACTTGTGCTATGGCAAGAAATAAGTTGTCATAA
Source organism: Taibaiella sp. (assembly GCA_016786705.1). Lineage (GTDB taxonomy): Bacteria > Bacteroidota > Bacteroidia > Chitinophagales > Chitinophagaceae > Edaphocola. The sequence continues at coordinate 93,487 of JAEUVV010000002.1, read as the reverse complement.
ATGTAAAATACAAACCCCGAGGCTTGCATTTTAAATTTATAAGATCGCTTTAAATCCTAACTAAACAAATACTGCACATCCGCTTCGCTCAGGTTCTTCACAAAGTTTTCTTCCGCATGTACCAGCCCGTCTGATATAGTCGCTTTCTTCTGTTGCAGTAGCACCATCTTCTCTTCGATCGTGTCTTTACACAACATCTGGTAGGCGAAAATATTCTTGGTCTGCCCGATCCGGTGGGTACGGTCTATGGCCTGCTGCTGTACCGCCTGGTTCCACCAGGGATCCACCAGGAATACATATTCCGCTGCGGTCAGGTTCAGGCCTGCATTACCCGCTTTCAGGCTGATGAGGAAGATATTGGTTGTGTTTTCCGGGTCCTGGAATTGCTCCACCATTTCTTTTCTTTGGGCCAGCGGCGTGTCGCCATCGAAATGATAGTAAGCCAGGCCATGATTACGGCAGGCCTGCGCGATCAGGTGCAGCATCCCTTTAAACTGCGAGAATACCAGCATCTTTTTATCCTTTAGCTTTTCCATCTGCTCCAGTAGTAATTCCAGTTTTACAGAAGCACTTTCTTCTTTATACTCTTCCAATAATTGCGGCGCGGCGCAGATCTGTCTTAATTTTAAGATCGCCTGTAAGATGTTCAGCTTGCTGCCGCCCAGTCCCTGGTTGCTGATGTCCAGGAAAATGCTTTCGCCCACCTGCGCTTTAACCGCTTCATATAAAATTTGCTGGCGCTCATTCATCTGGCACCAGAGTATGCTTTCCGTTTTCTCCGGCAGGTCGGCCGCTACATGCTTCTTATCTCTTTTGAGCAGGAATGGACCTACGATCTGTTGCAATTGCTGCATCTTGTACTCATTGGCATCTTTGTCGATCGGCTGCGCGTATTCTTTCTTGAAGAATTCTAAACTTCCCAGCAGTCCCGGTACCAGGAATTCCATCTGCGCATAGATATCGGCCGTGTTGTTCATGATCGGTGTACCGGTCAGGGCAATGCGCATTTCCGCTTCGAGTTGCAGCAAAGCCTTTGTGGTCAGCGCCTGCGTGTTTTTCACATTCTGGCTTTCATCGGCCACCACTACGTCCCATTTGATGGCGGTGAGCTGTTCTATATCATTGCGCAGGGTGCCATAAGACACGATTAAGATATTATGGCCACCGGCAAAATATTCACCCAGGTTGCGTTGCGCGCCATTATGGATCGTGGCGCTTAGTTGCGGCGCGAATTTCCGGAGCTCGTTTTGCCAGTTGAACACCAGGGTCATCGGGCAACTGATGAGGATATGCGCGTCGGGGTTTTGCTCTACCGCGCGGCAGAGGTAAGCGATCGTTTGCAGGGTCTTGCCCAGGCCCATATCATCGGCCAGGCAGGCCCCGGCACCGATCTCGGCCAGCAGGCTGATCCATTCAAAACCTTTATATTGGTAATTTCTTAGTTCTGCGTGGAGTAAGGCCGGTAATGGATAGATCGCCTGTTCTTCTGATTGCCATTGCATCCATTTAGTCTGCCATTCCCGGCTGATTACGGGTAGCAGTGTGTCTTTTACCGCACCCGCTTTCAGGCCCATGGCCAGCCATTTGGATACGGATATTTCCCCGTTGCGCACTTTGGCATGTTTCAGGATACGGGCATATTGTTCCATCCATTCATCGGGGAATACCCCGATAGAATCATCTTTGAGTAAAATGGTATTTTGGCCGGATAGCAATAATTTTTGTACTTCCGTAAGCTTTACTTTTTCGTTGCCGAAAGCGATCTCCATTTTCGCGGTAAGCCGCTTTTCCGAGGATTCGATCACTTCAAAATTTGTTTCGGGCGCATGCGGCGAATAACGGAAATGTTTCAGCATTTCCATGCCGATGATGGCCACATCATCTTCCAGCAAACGATGATAGGTTTTCAGGAACCATTGTTTCTTCTTAGCATCGGCAAAGCTCAGGTAATGGAAATTGTTTTGTTTCTCAAAGGCCGGGTGCAGGGTTTTGAGGTAGTTGATAAAACCGGATTCTGCCGCCTCGTCCCTTTTGATAGAATAATTAACCCCCTGGCGTACGGTATCGTGTAATGCCTGGAAAGGGATATCGACAAGGATGCCTTCATAATCCCATCTCGGGGTCAGCATGAGCATGGTATCGCTGAGCTCGCTTAAAAACAGGCAATTGGCCGGTTGGGATTCGATCAGGTTTTGGGTGAAGATGCCTTCTTTTTTTACGGTATAATGTGCTTCCAGTTTTTTGATAACCCGTTCTACGAAAAGGGCATCATTACTTTGGTATTGCGCTACGATACCCTCCTGTAGCCAGTCTATGGTTTGCCGGCTGTTGTTGTCTATTAAATAATATTGATTGTCTTTGAGCAATAAAAAGCTGAATGCCGTAAAGGCTTCATAGGGGATTAGCTGTTCTTCCTGCTGTAAAAATATTTGTACCTCAAGATTGTTATCAGGCTTCCGGGTTACTTCAAAAACCGGTTTTAGTTTTGTGGTATTAATAGTCGCTTTCGCGATCAGGTAGTTGCCGGTTTTCGGATTTTTGACCCGGTGATAAAGAGCCGTAGAAGGTAAGGCATGTAGCAACTCTTCTACACAGGTTTGCAGGTGACGGGGTACTGCCTTTTCCAGGAAACGCTCCTGGCTCACGCCCGATTTATTTTTCTGGTGCTGTTTTTTGAGCTGGTTGATCCCGAAGGCAAAGCCTTCTGTGCTTAGCTGCCGCAATTTCTCGGTCACGATCCAGTCCCGGTCTTTAAAATGCGTTTCAATGGCCTTGTCGGTCAGCTCACTCATTTTAAAAGAGGGAAATTTTGTAGATTTATCTACAGCCAATACCGCGAATGGTTTTTGCTCTGTATCCAGTGCTTCGGGGTTCAGTAATAATTCGATCTGCGCTTTTGTATCCTTGCTCATTTACTATTCAAAAAATAGGGGGCGCTAAATTAAGGGTTTTGGCAAGAAAAAAACTGACTGGGAATAATAAATAGGGATACGAATTCCTGTAATACATAAAATATTTAGGGGTATCCTTTGCTTATTTATGTGTTTGTAAAGTTAAATGTTTTTAATTTTTAATAAGATCTATTGAGTGTTCCGGACGGAAGCTGAAGAGAAAATATAGACCCGATAATATTATCGTTTCCTTAATGCAGCTTTTCTTAATTTTGCAGCCTTATGAACCTGCAAACACTGCAAGGCTTATACTCGTCTGATGTCCGTTTAAAAGAACTGGCAGCCGCCTGCTCATTGCCCCAACCCAAGCAAAACATACTCCTGCAAAACCTGAAAGCCAACGCGGTAGGTTTTGTAGCGCATAGTATCTGGGAGCAATCGGAGCTGAACCATATCTTCATCCTGGATGATAAAGACGAAGCCGCCTATTTTCACAACGATTTCGAGCACCTGAGCGGTGCCCTGGATATTTTCTTTTTCCCGGATTCTAATAAAAAGACCGGGGTGTATACCGACATCAACAGCAGCCATGTTATGCTGCGTACCGAAGCCCTCAATAAATGGAGCGGCGAACAGGTGCGTAAGAAAGTGATGGTCACTTACCCGGAAGCGCTCTTTGAAAAAGTGGTACAGGCCAAGACCCTGAGTAAAAATATGATCCAGATCGCGGTCAATAATCACCTCGATGTAAAAGGGATACTGACGCGACTGGTTGAGCTGGGATTCCGGCACGAGGATTTTGTATATGAACCGGGACAATTCGCCATGCGCGGGGGAATCCTGGATATTTACTCTTTCGGGAATGAGCATCCTTACCGGATTGAGCTTTTTGGCAATGAAGTAGATAGTATCCGGATTTTTAATCCTGAAACGCAATTGTCGGAACGGAAATTGCTGCAGGTATCCATCCTGCCGAATATAGAAACCCGTTTTGAGGCTACGGAAAAGGTGTCCCTGCTGGATTTTGTGCCCGGGAATACCGTCTTCTGGTTTAAGGATAAAGATATTTTCCTGGGCAAGCTGGCGCATTATGAAGACAAATTGCAAGAACTACTTGCTATCAATGAGGGGGTACTGGAACAACGTGCAGAGGAGGACGAGGAGCCTAAACTGTTGACGGAAGCGGATTTTGAATCCGCGGAATCCTGGAAAGCGCGCATCAATGATTATCACCAAATCCAGTTTTCCAATACAGAAGGAAAAGAAGGTGGCGAAAATGTGAGCCTTACTTTTCATACAGAGCCACAGCCCAGCTTCAACCGGAATTTTGACCTCTTATCGGCCAATCTGAGAAAATGGGCAGAACAGCATTATACCGCTTATATTTTTGCCGAGAACGTGAAGCAGCTGGAACGTTTAAGGGTGATCTTTGAAGACACCAATGCCAGCGTCAGCTTTGTACCGGTACCGGTTTCGATCAGTAATGGTTTTATCGATCATGATAAAAAAGTCCTGGTCTATACTGATCACCAGATCTTCCAGCGCTTTTATAAATATAAGATCAAGCAGGCCTATAGTAAAGGCAAAGCGATTACCATAAAGTCTTTGCGGGAATTGCAGCCCGGCGATTTCGTCAGCCATATAGACTATGGTGTGGGCGTGTACAGTGGGCTGCAAACCATTGATGTGAACGGTGCTAAGCAGGAAGCGGTAAGGATCATTTATAAAGACAATGATGTGCTTTATGTAGGCATCAACTCCCTGCATAAGATCTCTAAATATGCGGGCAAAGAAGGTACGGAGCCCAAGGTGCATAAGCTGGGGAGTGATACCTGGAACCGCTTAAAAGATAAGACCAAGCGGCAGGTGAAAGACATCGCTGCCGACCTGATCCGGCTTTATGCGCAGCGCAAAGCGGCAGAAGGTTTTATGTTTACCCCGGACTCGTACCTGCAAACGGAACTGGAAGCTTCTTTCTTCTATGAAGATACCCCGGACCAGTCTAAAGCTGTGGCGGATGTGAAACGGGATATGGAATCGCCTAATCCTATGGACCGCCTGGTGTGCGGAGATGTTGGGTTCGGCAAGACCGAAGTCGCCGTACGTGCCGCTTTTAAAGCGGTTACCGATAGTAAACAGGTGGCGGTGATGGTGCCGACAACCATCCTGGCTTACCAGCACTACCAGACCTTTAGTGAGCGGCTGAAGGACTTCCCGGTGAACGTAGATTACCTGAACCGTTTTAAATCGGCTAAGGACAAAAAAGAAACTTTACAAAAACTGGAGGAAGGTAAAATCGATATTCTTATAGGCACACATGCGCTAATGGGTAAGGATGTGAAATTTAAAGACCTGGGTTTATATATCGTGGATGAAGAGCAGAAATTTGGGGTGGCCGCTAAAGAAAAATTAAGAGAGCGCAAACTGAATGTTGATACGCTTACCTTAACGGCTACACCTATACCGCGTACGCTGCAGTTTTCGCTGATGGCGGCGCGTGACCTGAGTATTATCAATACTCCGCCGCCTAACCGCCAGCCGGTGCATACCGAGCTCATCGGTTTTGATGAAGACTTTATCCGGGATGCCATTTATTATGAAGCGGAGCGGGGCGGACAGGTTTACTTTATCCATAACCGCGTGCAGAGCCTGCCGTCTATGGCGGAGAAGATTAAAGCGCTGTGTCCTGACCTGGAAATCGCTGTAGCGCATGGCCAGATGGAAGGTGCGAAGCTGGAGAAAACGCTGATGGACTTTATCGCGCATAAATATGATGTGATCTGCTGTACCAATATCGTGGAGTCGGGTGTGGATATCAGTAATGCCAATACCATTATTATCAACAACGCGCACCAGTTCGGCCTGAGCGACCTGCACCAGTTAAGGGGCCGGGTAGGGCGTAGTAACAAGAAAGCATTCTGTTACCTGGTCGCCCCATCTTTGTTGACTTTGCCAAATGACAGTCGCAGGCGTTTACAGATACTGGAAGAGTTTAATGAGCTGGGCAGCGGCTTCCAGATCGCTATGCGCGACCTGGATATCCGGGGAGCGGGTAACCTGCTGGGCGGTGAGCAAAGCGGCTTTATAGCGGACATAGGTTTTGAGATGTACCAGAAGATATTGGCAGAAGCGATCCGGGAATTAAAGCAAAGCGACTTCAAAGAAGTATTTGCCGAAGAAATGGAGCGTAAGAAAGATTATGTTTCTGACTGTACGATCGACACTGATCTCGAGATATTGATTCCCGATACTTATGTGGGCAGTATCACAGAACGTTTATCTTTATACACGCAGCTGGATAACCTGGAAACGGAAGAAGAGCTGCGGTCCTTTGAAGCTATGCTGGTAGACCGTTTCGGGCCGATACCGCGGGAAGTGAAGGACCTGTTTACTGTAGTGCGTTGCCGTAAAATGGCAAAAGACCTGGGCTTCGAGAAACTGATCATCAAGAACAAAGTGATGCGTTTGTATTTCATCAATAACCCGGATTCTCCCTATTATGAAAGTGAGACCTTTCATAAGATTATGAATTATATACAGACGGGTACCAACCAGGCCAAAATGAAGCAGATGGGTACCGTGTTTTTACTTGTGGTGAATCACATTCACAGTATGGACGATGTACATTTTTTCCTTGAAGGTGCTTTGTAAATAAGCGGGCAAGAATGTCCTCTGAAAATTATCAAGTTTAAAAATATTTATAACATAAGATGAAACCTCCCAAAAGATGGAAAATGGCCATAGTGATCTGGCTGGCCATTTATCCCCTGATCACTATTGTTTCCCTGCTCATAGGGCCGCATATAGGTAAGATTGAATTTGTGCCCCTGCGTACGCTGATCCTCACGATCATTTTAGTGCCGATAATGGTTTATATCATGATCCCTACGGTCCAGAGGCTATTGAAAGATTGGCTGCATAAATAGAGCCGGAAAGAGCAGGATATATGTCCTGCTCTTTTGCTTTAAGCGGTATGTTCCGCTGGTCTTATAAGGTTTAAGCGTTTCTATACGTCTACCTGAATGTAAAGCTAAATCACTTATGAAAGCTACCCGGTTCAGGCTGATCAATAGTTTTTGTTTCCTTTTGTTGCTCCCTACTGCAGCTTTTGCCCAAACTAATAATGATCCTGCTGTAGCTGGCGATACCTCGTTTAGATTGAAAGGTTATCTTAATCAATTACAGTTTGCACCGCTTAAATTATTGGGCTGGCTCAACCCCGGGATAGAGCTCGGTTATGAACGTATGGATAAAAGCAGGTGGAGCAGCCAGTTGACAGCAACCTATTTATTGCCATACACTTTATTAGAAAAGCGGCCGCCGGCGCCATACGGGGATAAAAGCGGCTTTAAAATAGCTGCGGAAGAAAAATTTTATGTGCATAAAATGGCGCGCAAGGGCTTCTATGTGGCCGCAGAGGTCGCCTATTTATATAGCCGTAATACAACTGCAATGAGCTTTGAATCAATCACCCTGGCCCGTCCTTACAGGGATACTTTTGAAATTACTAAGAACAACCTTTATTTTAGTCTTAAATGTGGCTATTACTTCACTTTAAAGAGAATAATGGTTAGCTTTTCCGGGGGATTGGGAGCACAATATCGCAATGCACAACAGTCAGGGCGTATCCATCCACAGGACCAATTTGCAGGGCCGTTTCCACATTTCACATTAGCACCTATTTATAATCGTGATGGGCGTTCCTGGGAGCCCTATTTCCCATTAACAATGCGGATCGGTTACCTGTTTTAGTAAATAAATTTTAGTATGGCCATAAGCATGTTGTTTACAGCGGTGTTTAAAACTATCAATAATTTGATAACAATTCTGTATGGCTAAGTTTAAGGAGGTTTTTTCACGTCTACAAGGTTAATACCAATAAAACCCTTTACATGAGATCTATACTTGGAAAACTGGCTGGCAGCTTCTGGCTGTTAATTGTGTGCCATACATGGGCTGCAGGCCAGAGTTATAAGGAACTGGCGTTTCAGCATCCCGGCGTCAAAGGTTATTTTAACCAGCTAAAATTTACACCCCTTAAGTTAATAGGTTGGGTAAATCCCGGGGTAGAGCTGAGCTATGAACGTATGTATAAAAGCAGATGGAGTACACAGCTTGCAGGGACTTATTTACTCCCGCGCCCTCCTTTAAACATTTTTGAAACGACAGTTGACCCGGACAAAAAGGGCTTTAAAATAGCAGCAGAGCAAAAATATTACCTGCGTAAGCTGGGGCATAAAGGGACTTATGTTGCCGGGGAAGTGGATTATATGTACAGCCGGAACAGAGCGGCAATGAATTTTGAATTATCTGAACTGCAACATTACAAGGATACTTTTGAGCTTACCAAAAACAACTTTTGCCTGAATTTTAAATTCGGCTACTATACCAGTTTTAAGCGCATTATAGTAGATTTTTACGGCGGTATAGGGCTACAATACCGTAATGCGACACATTCAGGGCGGATCAATCCACAAGATGGATTTGCCCCGGTGCCGCATTTTAATTTCCCGACGGCTTTTAACCGGGAAGGCCGTTCCTGGAATGTCAATTTTCCATTAAGTGTCCGGGTCGGTTATTTGTTCTAGAGCATAAATGCCAGCCTGTTTGCAGACCTGTGAAATTTTAATAAAAATTAATGTAGGAGACAATGCGGTTTAGTGTTTCTATTTATAATTATTTTATATAGTTTTAATAATTATATTTAAATAGTGTTGTAGTTATGTAAATAATAAATATACCTTTGCGCTTAACTGTTACTACAGTTAGCACTACCCTCTGAAAGAAGTATAACTACCTAAAAATGAAAATTTTTAAAGTATCCTTATGGGCTTTTGTCCATTTAGGTCTGTTTGTTTTTTCTTCAAAGGGCTATGCTCAGTGTAGCGGAGGTTCCAGTGTAGGGGCACCAGTTTATATTTGCATTGGTAATGGTGTCAATCCCACTATTTCAGGTGTCGGCTTCGGCAATTATACGTTATTGAATGTAATAAAAGGCCTTCAATATACAGTCAGCAATTCTGTAAATGGGATTACTGTAATTAACGGAAGTGCTACTTTACACAGCAGTACAGGCAATTCGATAACATTTACTGCGGCAATTTCCGGGCAAGTTAGAGTGTACAATTGCAGAACTTTCGGTAGTGGCTCCACAACGATCACTCATACCTTTTCCGGGGGCAGTAATACCGAAGATAATGCCCTGGCTGCGGGTGCCAATCAATGGCAGGTTCACTACTACAAACGCTTAGATGGTTCTGCTTCTGCTCCTAATGAGACCAATGGATTTAACCGGTATATAGGTCTGGCAGTCACACCGCAACCGGAGTCATTTGACTATGGCTTTGACGGCGATGCGGCATGTGTTGATATGTATTCGAATAATACATTAAGAGCACGCTTGTACACAGAATATTTTGCTACCCGGCTCAGGATGAACAGTACCAAACCCAAGGGCATTTATCTTGCCGATATGGGGGCCGATGACGGGGTGCGGCTAACGGTTGATAACGTGCTGGTGTTTAACAGGTGGGTAGAGCAAGGCTATACTAATTATCCTAAACAATTTTTTAAGCTTAGTGGAAATTCTAATTTATTGCTGGAGTATTATGAATCTGCAGGAGGAAACCGGCTGAGCTTCCAGAACCTGGCAAAAGTACCTAATACTATAGCTGCAGACCAGACGATCTGTAGTGGAGGTACGATCGCACAGCTGAGCGGGAACAATGCGTTCACAGATGCCCCGATAGCTTCAACTGCAGGATTTACGGTGAGCTACCAATGGCAACTTTCATCCGACAGTGTTAATTTTACTAATGTAAGCGGCGCAAACGGCATTTCTTATACTCCCACCGTTACGGCTGCAGGTACTTATTTTTACCGCAGAGTATTAAGTGTCACCCGCACAAATAGCGGTATGCCTTCTGCCACAACACTGACCGACGAAAGCAACGTGGTTAAAGTGGTCATAAGACCTGTACCTTCTGTTACTTTAAGTGGCGGGACTACTGTTTGTATGAATGCACCTTCCCCCAGCATTACTTTTAGCAATCCGGCATCGCTGCCGGTTACTGTGACCTATAAACTCAATGGCGGGGCTAACCAAACGATTAATGTACCGGCATCCGGTAATGCGACCCTGGCTGTCCCTACCGGTACGGCGGGTAACTTCGCCTATGTCGTTCAGAGTGTGGCTTTTCAATCGGCACCGGTCTGTAATAATACCATGTCCGCTACCGCTACTGTCGTGGTCAACGCTTTGCCAGATGGTACAATCAGCGCAGCAGCCAGTCCCGTATGCGAGGGCAATGCCGTGCAGCTCATTTTTACCGCAACATCAGGCGCCGGGCCTTTTAGTTTGATTATTAATGGAACTACCTATACAAATATTACGAGCGGTACCCCCTTTACAGCGGTGGGTAACGTCGCTATAACTACTACTTTCAACCTGACCAAGATTACCGATAATAATGGTTGCGTCAAGCAATCACCTTAACAGACCTTATGAAATAAAAATTAATTATCCATTTTAAACAAGTAGGAAAAAATGAAAAGAATCAATTACACTATGCGTGTAATGTTATGGGCACTTTGCGGTGCCGTAGGCATTACTTTCCTGGGGAGCCAGAAGACCCTCGCCCAGATCAGTTCAACAAGCGTTGTTGTCAACGATAGCTCCTCTATATCGGGAGCTACTGTATCCGCTTCCAATACCAGTTTTTGTACCGGTGGAAGTACTACCTTGTCTATTTCAAACGGACATCTGGGCTCCGGAACCCCGGCCGCTCAATGGGTGTGGTACGCTGATGCAGCGCCTACAACAGGCAGCACTTCTATAGGAAACGGTGCAAGCCTTACCGTCAGCCCTGCTAATACCGGCACACAGCCGATCACGAAAACATACTATGTAAGGGCCGAAGGTGGTTATTGTAACTATACAACGAACGCCCTACCGGTTACAGTAACGATTAATCCAATACCTACCGCTACTGCACCGGCTAATATGACCGTATGTAACAGTCAGGCTGTTCCGGCAACAAGTGTGAGTAGTACACCTACCGGCGTAACGCCTGGTGTGACCTTTAACATCAGCGGAGGTGCCGGTATAGGTTTAGCCGATGTTACTAATGTGTCTCAGGTACCCGGCTTCACCGCCGGCAATACGGGTACCGCTCCGGTGACTGCTACAATTTCTATTACCCCGGTATATGAAGGTTGTACCGGTACGGCAGTGACCTATACGATCACGGTTAATCCTACTCCGGCATTTGCAGGCACTTTAAGTGATATTACGAAATGTGAAGGCAATTCAGTGCCCGAGATCAGCTTCTCCAGTACGAGCACAGGTGGTGTTACCTATGACTGGACCAATACCAATACTGCTGTAGGTATTGCAGCGAGCGGTACCGGCAATATAGCTGCCTTCACTGCTGCCAACGATAACACGCCTTCTTGTACCAATGAAGTGGCTACGATAGCAGTAACACCAACATTTACTAACAATGCAGTAGCCTGTGCGGGTACGCCACAGTCCTTTACCGTAACGGTACGTCCTAAACCTAATGGCTCTATCGCGGCGCTTGCTCCGGAGCTTTGTGAAGGCTCAGCAGTACAATTATCCTTCAATGCAACCTGTGGTACAGGAAACTTTAGCCTTGAAATTGAGAAAAGTGGTGTAAGCGGTACCCAGACTTATTCTAATGTAGCGAATGGTGGTACTGTTACGATACCATCTTCAATGATTACACCTAACGCGACCAATACGTATAACCTGATGAAAATAACGGACGCAAATGGATGTAGCAATCCGGTGACCCCTTAGAGTAGCTTTTTTAATACTCAAGTAGAAAAAAAGAATCAGGATGTATTGTTTCAGGTTTATTGTTATTTATGTGTACAGCATAGCTTGTTGCGGGATACTCATGCTCCCGCAGCAGGCCGGTGCACAGGTGCTGTCGACTACCCAGGTCCAGGTTAATGCGCTTCCTGTAATAGATTCGGTAAGCTATAACTGTACGAGTGGTATACCAATACAAGTTCATGTGTCTAATCATAACGCAGGCTACGTATATTCTATAGTAAACACAACACCTGCAATCGCGCCTGTAGCGGATAATACGACAGGTACTTTTTCCGGTGTGGCTGGGATCACTTCAGCAGTATTCCGTGTGAGTAATAACACCTGTTACACAGATACGCTTGTTCAGTTTGATTGTAATGGAGCGCCGCTTCCTTTGGATCTGCTGGATTTTACAGTACGTTTGTATCAGCAGGACGCTGCATTGCTTGAATGGACCGCAACCGGTAGTACGCAGACAAAGGTACGCTACGAAGTTGAACGGTCTTATGATGGACGAACATTCCATTACCTGGGTACTATACATGCGACTGCGGGGGCAGGTAAGCAAAACTACAGGTATATAGATGAAAGACTGGCTAAAGGATATAATTTTTATCGGCTGAAGATTATGGATGAAGATGGCAGTATGATGTATAGCCCGGTAAGGATGCTGATTTATAAAAAAGAGAATGCTGTAGTCTGGTATCCTAACCCGGCCAGCAGGTTTATCTTCTTGGAATTGTATCAAGATGAGCCTGGTGGAACTATGGACATCAGTGTGTTTAATGTAGTTTCCGGTATAGAGCGCTTAAAGTTGAATCAAAAGCTGGTCAATGGGCAGAATAAGATCGCAGTGGATGTGTCAACCCTTTCGGACGGTACTTACTTTATGCGTTACCAGTTAGCCAATGGTGACAAAGGAGTAATCCAATTCAAGAAGATCACAAATTAGAACCCGCGGTCGATCATTATTGCAGTTTACTTTAAACGTAAATTAAGCCATTATTCGAAAGCCCCCGTAAAGTGTCACTTTGCGGGGGCTTTTATTTTGAAATGATTTGATTGCCTGATTCCGGTATTAATTCCTTTGGAACGTTAAAGGCTTTATCATTTAGGCATTGCCATATAACTCAGACTCACCACCATCAATGGCAATCGTCTGTCCGTTTACATAACCATTGTCTTCGCTTAGCAGAAACGACACTACTTTTGCTACATCTTCAGGAACGCCCAGTCTTCTTGTAGGGTTGCGGCTGGCATAAGTAGCTTCCGCAGCTTTTGGATCTTCCGGGTTGACTTGTTTGAAAGCCTCTTCGACCATAGGTGTCAGGATCGCGCCTGGTGCAATCGCATTCGTCAGAATGTTGTCTTTTGCATATTCAATCGCTGCATTTTTGGTCATGCCTACAACTGCATGCTTAGAGGCTACATAGGCGGTTTGGTTAACGACACCACGGATGCCGCCTACAGAAGCTACATTAACGATACGTCCGTATTGCTGATCCTGCATCACCGGGATGACGTGGCGCATACCAAAGTAAACGCCCATTAAATTGATATCGATAACTTTTTCAAAAATCTCCAGGTTGTATTCCACTAGAGGAGCCTGGCGGCCTTCAATGCCGGCATTGTTGTACAAACCGTCGATGCGGCCGAATACCTTCATTGTTTCCGCTACATAATTCTTCGCCGTTTCTTCTTTTGAAACATCCCCTACTACCGTAACGATTGCGATATCCGGGTATTTTTCACCGATCGTTTTTTTTGCAAGTTTTAACGCGGCTGCATCATAATCCACCAGGGTTAATTCCGCACCTGTGGAGGCCAGTTGATTTGCAGTGGCAAAGCCCAATCCTACCGCTGCACCGGTAACAATAAACACTCTTTTTTCCATCATGAAAATATTAAAAAGATAAAATAAATACTTGCCTGTTTTTGATGCGATCAGGTTTTCTAAGAATGAAGGAAGTAGTTTTATTCTTAGCGAATTTACAGCAGTAGTATTAGTTGACAAAGCTTAGCTGAAAATTTAATACTATTTTAAATGTTGGGGGTATTTTTGACTAGGTTCTGGAGCCGCTTTCTTGCGGTTTTTTCAATGAAGTTTTACGGATTAATTATTAACCGCTTTGTTGTGTTCACCAATATGGAGAGCGGTTGTTTGGAAAAGGTATTTATTTTTTTAGAAAGGAAAGCGTGATTTGTTTGGTGTTATTGATTGCTGTTTTATAGAATTGCAGGTAATGATTATAGAGTTCAGGACCAAAGGTGCCTTCATTGATCAGTAATTCTATACGCACTGAAATTTTATTTCCGGAAACAGTAGGTGTATAGCTATAACTACCGAAAGGATATTGCTCCGTTATTACTTTAGGGATATTTTCCGGGACTAAAGAGTCCGGATAAGCTATAGTATACAGGTAATTCAACTTGAGGTCTGAAACGAAAACGAAAGACTCTGTTCTTGCAGATTTTGTTTCGATATCAGGCAGCTCGGTTTGTATGAGCGGCAAAGAAAGCAGGTACCTGGTTTTTGTTTCCGTCAGAAGATGGTCCACTTCATAGGTGGCCGTTTCTTTTACCACCGGGATGTGTGTGGAGGATGTCTTTTTCTCTGAATGCACTTCCTTAGTTTTGAAATTCTTATAGGGCACAGCTTTGTTTAAAAAGTCTTCATAAGCCTTCTTAGGTTTATTGGTAGCCATATCCAGTGCCTTCTCTGCCATAATCCCGGCATATTTCGACTGCCAGTTTATATTTTGTGCCGATTTTTCAAGGTCAAGGTCTACTGTTATACTCCTTTCCAGGAAACAGTCTTTTTGTTTATAATGAGGTGTATAGGCTATCTGTCCGCCATTCTCTGTAAGGACCAAAACCTCCCGGTTGTGGGTGAAATCGCCGAGATATCCAGCCGGATAGAGATTGGAGGTACATTCCAGCCAGACCGTATCTTTTTCCAGGGGAACACATAAAATAACATGGTTAAAAGTATTGGTGGGAAAGTCTTTATCCATTGTATGTCCCAGTTTATCACCGGCATATACCAGGGTCAGGTAGGCGGGTATGTTTACTGCTTTCAGCATAGCCTTCATATAATTGGAGAGGCCTTTACAGTCGCCATAACCGGTTTCATGCACATCATTTGCCGAGATCGTTTGCCAGCCTAATATACCTCTGGAATTAAGTACATAGCGCGTGTTTTGTTGCAGGTAATTATATAATAGTTCTACTTTCTTTTTGGGGTCTGCTACTCCTTTAGTCAGTTCTGCGATCTGGGCTGCATTTTTAGCAGACAGCAGGTCTTTATCTTTATTCAGGTTGTAGAAAAAGAAGCCAAAATCATTCCATGTAGTTGCCGGTCCTTCATAGTTATCTAATTGTATCTTGTTGGCAAATAATTCGACAACGGGTTTTTTCAATAGAAAGGTCCTGGAGTAAGGTTGATAGTCAAAGGCATTCAGGTTAAGAAAGGTCCATTTGTAAATTTGCTTTTTAGGGTCGGTATTATCCTCACGGAAATGATCGGATGTCAGAAAGTTGACCGATTTGTGCCGCAGAGGCTGCGCTCCCTGGTAAGCAATTTCAAGTACCGCCTTTTCTACAGAAAGTTTTGGATTGCTTTGAGGTTGCCAGTTGGAGATAAAGAACAGGCTTTTGAATTTTTTTTCATATTCAAATTTTACCGTATAAGGGTAGGTCTGGCAATTGAAATCAAATACCTTAAAACGGTCATCCTGCAGGAAGGCATAATTAGTGCCAAAAGCAGAAATGTCGTTAAAGTCAGATTTACTTTTTTTACGTACTTCTTTTCCTTTTTCATTGTATTGTACTGCGGTCAGCGATTCAAAAGTGCTGTAGGAGTTGTAGTCACCGACAAAAGTTGCGAATTGGTCCCCTTCTTCGGAGAGTATAGTAACAATATAGGTGGATCGTTTAACGAATCCATTGTTTTTGATCTCAATCCTGGTGCTGTCCAGCCGTATTACCGCATGTGCATTATGCTTCAGTGTATCCGGTATTTTGTCAAAAGCGTATGGATTGGTATAAGCAGTAGTACAAGAGAGGAGTACCAGCAGGCAGGTGAGGAGGTAAAGGAGAGTATTTTGCATGGCAGCTTTATTTTTT
This sequence comes from Taibaiella sp., assembly GCA_016786705.1. Lineage (GTDB taxonomy): Bacteria > Bacteroidota > Bacteroidia > Chitinophagales > Chitinophagaceae > Edaphocola. The sequence continues at coordinate 77,632 of JAEUVV010000002.1, read as the reverse complement.
ATTAAGCAATAATTTTTGATTGATCGTTTTCATAACTTCTGTATAAAAAGCATTGAGGTCTGCCACTTCTTCAGGCGCATAAAATACCGGGATAATATCATAAGTGTATTTTACTTCAACGCTATTGTCAGATGGATTGTAGCTGGCTCCCTGGGAATACATGATCGCTGCCGGGCTGGCGTAATGAAGAGTGCTTCTTGAAGGCAGTTCTTCAACGCTCATTTTAGGATTGAGGTGTAAACGGAAGTTATAATTCAGCGTATAGCAAAAATCCATTTCCACATCAGTATCCCGATCTTTCATTTGCTGGAACGGGTTTTGACCATCATATATTTTTTGTAAGAATGGGTCTAAAAACAATATCCCGGGATGGTCACCCAGGTCGATTTCTCCTGCCCCGGCTAGGACCAAAGGCTGTTCTATATTTTCTGAGTTTTCTGCTTTGAAGGCGTAATTGCTCGTATTCAGATCAGGGCTAAGCGCTTCAAGACGTTTTTTAAAAAAATCGTGATAGGCGGCAGTGTCTTTCCGGTAACGCTCCCGTTCACTGGCAGAGCCATATATACCGTAACTTTTACGGAACTCAATTTTAAATTTCCGATGCAGCGTATCAACAGGACTTATCGTCACCGCTACGTCGATCTTGTTTTTTGCCAATTCAGGGCTTAATACTATTGAACCCCCTTCTTTATTGATTAAGCGGGTATATCCATTATAGTAAGCATAGGGCAAATAGCCAAAAGGTAATTTTTTCTGGTCGGGGGCACAAAGATAGGCTACACCATTGATCATCACTCTTACGGCAATCGTTGTGTGGCTCATAGTGACCCTGCCGGGCGATAAGGGTCTTTTCCTTTCCAGACTCACCAATACAAGATCACTGGTCAGGCCTGCCTGCCGGTATAGGGCACATAGTAGCATATTTAAAGCATCCTGGTTACCTTCTTTATCCTTCACCAGCTTTTCGATATCTTTCGTTTTTAAATCATTCCCTACATTAAAGCTGTCCTGAACATATTTAAAAAGATTTTGTGCCAATTTAAGGGTATCCTGCTCTTTCCCGGTTATCGCAGGTAAATGCTTTGCTAAAAAATTATTTTTTGTAAAAGCACTGCTGTACTGTTGATACAAGACGGTATTGTAAGTTTTCCAGGTGTAGTTTTGGAATTCGCTGTCTTCACTATGAATGTTTTGTTCTATATGGTAAAAATCAATACTTAATTGCTCCGGTTTTTGTTTAGAGGTAAATATTTCTTCTTTAAACGGGGCAAGGTCTCTTTTGATCCATGTATAGACGATATATCTTCTCTGCCTGTCGGCAATCGCAATTGAAGGCAGGGGCGAACTAAAGAATGCCGGTTTATCGGTAAATACCTTAAATGGCGTGTTGATACTTTCTTTTACTTTAATCTTTGTATCCTTTAATGTTTTTACTGTAAATTCAGCATAGTGTACCGGCAATTCGTCCTGGAATAGGAACAAGCCGGCAGCGCTGCCATGTATGGTGAACTGGTAGTGGACAATAGAGCCGTCTTTTGCATGTGCTGCACTGATCGTTTGAATTGATTTGCCTTTTTTTATTTTAGTTTCCTGGAGTGATTTCTTATCCAGTTCTCTTGTTTGCAACAATCCATTTTCGAGATTATAGGTCCTTACTTTAAATTCTTTTAATTTAATACCCTGGGTAAATTTGGGTAAAATAAAGTTGACATACTCCGCTACGTCATTAACCTTAAATATTTTTAAGGCGATATCTACCTGGATATCCGATCCGTAAGGGTCAATATTTTGCCGGACAATGTTTTGTATATAGAAGGCTGAAGCTTCGGGATAATCCGGATGCTTATCCATTTTTAAATAACGAACCAGGCTGTCCTCATTGTCAAGGTCCGGTTTTACCTGGGCGCGGGATAACAGAGGGGTTAATAGTACCGCAAATAAAATTAAAAGAATTTTACAGGTTATTTTTTTCAAGGTGAATCTGGTTTTGGCTGCAAAAATAATTCATTACTTTTTTTCGGTCAAATCGGGCGCTCTGTCTGCTGTCTGAAGCGGTTTGGCCGGGATTTACTGCGATCAGAGCAGGCCCGTATTTATTTCGAGGCTCTCTCTTTTCTTATCGTTTTTTAAGCAATAATTTTTGATTGATGGTTTTCATAACTTCTGTATAAAATGCATTGAGGTCTGCTACTTCTTCAGGTGCATAAAATACCGGGATAATATCATAAGTGTATTTTACTTCAACGCTATTGTCAGATGGATTGTAGCTGGCTCCCTGGGAATACCTGATCGCTGCCGGGCTGGCATATTGCATTGCATTTTTAGAGGGCAGTTCCCCGACCCTGAGGTTATCATTGAGTTGTAAGCGGAAACTATAATTCAGCGTATAGCAAAAATCCATTTCCACCTCATTGTCCCGATCTTTTATTTTCTGGAACGGGTTTTGGCCGTTATATATTTTTTGCAGGAAAGGATCCAGGAATAGTATGTTTGAGTTATCTCCAAGGTCTATCTCTGCTTGCGCATGTACAATAAAGGGCTGTTCGATATTTTTCAGGTTTTCAACACTTAAAGTATAGTTGCTGATGCTCAGGTCCGGAGTGATACTTTCCAGGTGTTTTTGATATAATTCCTTGTAAGTAACGGAATCAGCTTTGTATTCCTCTCTTTCGTCCGGAGAAGTGTAGAAACCGAAATTTTTTCGGAAGCTGATCTTGAATTTATTCGAGGCAGAATCAAGGGGAGTAAGGGTTACATCTGTATTATAACTATTTTTGGCTAAAATAGGATCTAAAGTAATAGCACCACCCGTTTTATTGATTAAACGGGAATAGCCGTTATAATACCTGTAAGGCAGGTAGCCGAAAGGCAGTTTTTTCTGATCCGGGGCGCACAGATAAGATACGCCGTTTAATATTACCCGAACAGCTACTGCTATAGCTACTTCATTAACTTTATCGGGGGTAAAGGGATTCTTCCTGTCTGTAGAAACGTATACCAGGTCGCTGGGCAGGCCTGCATGCCGGTAAAGCGCGCACAGTAATTGATTAAGTGCCACAGGAGTACCTTTTTTTTCTTTAATAATTTCCTTGAAGTCTGTTGCAAAAGAATGGCTTATTAAACTAAAACTATCCTGGACATACTTAAACAGCTGCATGGCTATTTTAAGGCTATCGGTTTCCGCATTGATAATTAAAGGGAGTTGTTTGTATAAATCATCATTTTTAGCAAAAGAGTGACTGTAGGAATTGTAAAGTTTAGTATTGTAAGTTTCCCAGGCTAAATTATTGGAATCAACTACATTCATTCGTTTCAAGGTTGTAATTTTTTCAGTATCAAAATGAATTTGAAGGTGCTCCGGGCTTTGTTTGGAAGTAAATGCTTCTAACTTGAACGGAGCAACATTCCGTCTTACCCATTTATAGGTCGTATGCCTGTTTCGAAAGGTGACCATAGATGTGGCGGGTAGTGTACTTGCATTAAAGGCTGTAGTGTCCTGGAACTCCCGGAAGGGAAACTTTACCGTCTTTTCCACCCGGATAAGCCGTTTTTTTAATATTTTAAGTTCAAAGGCTGCATAGGCGACAGGCAGCTCCTCCTGGAAGTCAAACCCGAAGATTGGTCTTGCTCCTTTTACAGTAAGCTGGTAACGGACAATAGAGCCATTTTTGGCATGAGCCGCAGTCATCAGTCGAATAGAATTACCTTGCCCGAGCTTAGTTTCCTGGAGTGCAGTTTTGTCCAGCTCTTTAGTCTGAACGACACCATTTTCCAGGTTGTAGGTAGTCATCTTAAGATCTTTTAGTTTTATCCCATTGGCAAATTTTGGCAAAATCAGGTTGGCCAGTTCTTCGACATCCTTAATTTGAAATACTTTAAGGGCAATATCTAATGTTATATCCGAATCATAATTATCATAGTATTGTTGGATGATTCTATGAACGTAGAAAGCTGAAGCTTCAGGATAATCCGGGTGCTTATCCATTTTTAAATAATGAATGAGGCTGTCCGGGTTATCGAGGTTTGTCTTTGACTGGGCGAAAGATAATAGAGGGGTAAAAATTAGGGCAAATAATATTATCAGGACGTTGCAGGTTATTTTTTTCAATTTTAATCTGGTTTTGGCTGCAAAAGTAATTGATTACTTTATTCTGGTCAAATCAGGAACTTCATCGGGTGCCTGAAGCGGGTCGACTGAAATTTGCAGCGGTTGCGGGTAGGATAAAATAACCTAGAAGCAGTCCTGTACTTATTTTGAAGCGGAATATTTATCGTTTACGGAGCAGTAATTTTTGGTTGGAGGCTTTTATGATTGCAGCATAAAAAGCATTAAGGTCTTCGACTTCTTCCGGAGCATAGAATGCAGGGATGATATCATAATTATATTTAGCTTCAACCGTTTGAGTACCTGCATTGTAGCTGGCATCTTGGGTATATTTAATTGCTGCCGGGTTTGCATACTGTAGTGCAGTTTTGGAAGGTAGCGCTTCAACTGTAATACCGTTACCCAGGTTAAAACGAAAAGTATAATTAAAATTATTACAGAAGTCCATTTTGATATCCGTTTTCCGGTCTTTCATTTTTTGGAAAGGGTTCTCTCCATTATATACTTTTTGCAAAAAAGGATCTATTAATAATTGGTCCCAGTTATTGCCCGATTCAATTTCTGCTTCAGCCGTTAACATAAAAGGGGATTCGATATCGTGAAGATTTTCAACTTTTAAGGTATAATGATTGATGTCTAAGTCCGAATTTAATTTTTGCAGGTGCTTTTTATAGTCGTTTTTATAAGCTATAGAATCTTTGGTATATTCTTCTCTTTCGCGAATGGATCCATATATGCCAAAGCTCTCTTTCATAGACAGTTTGAATTTATTAGGTTCAGCATCAATATGGCTTAATGCTGTTTCTATATTATATTGGTTTTTGGCCAGTTCAGGATTTAGGACTATGAATCCCCCGGTTTTATTGATTAAACGTGTATAGCCATTGTAATAGCTGTATGGCAAATATCCGAAGGGTAGCTTTTTCAAAGCGGGATTACAGAAATAGGATGTGCCATTCATAATGACACGAACAGCAATGGCAATATTTTTATCGCTGACTTTATCAGGAGTTAGAGGGTTTTTTCGGTCGGTGGAGATATAAACCAGGTCACTTTGAAAACCGGCATGTCGGTATAGTGCGCATAAGAAAAGGTTTAATGTAAGTGGCGTAGCTTCTTTATCTTCATCAATTGTTTCAAAATGAAATACTCTGTCTTGATCTATAGGGGTGAAATTACCCTGTATGTATTTAAAGAGTAAGCGCGCAATGATAAAACTATCTTTCTCTTTATGGACTATTGATGGTATAAGGTCATATAAATATTCATTTTTTTCAAAAGCGATCTGGTACCGGCCATTATAAAGATTTGAATTATAGTCCTGCCAGGTCATATTGTTTAGCTCCGACTCCCAGTCCTTTCTTTTTTGTTCAATATCCTTATGTGTAAATTCGAATAACACATTTTCTACTACCTGGTCATCATTGAAGAGTTCCCTTTTTATAGGTGGTACTTTTCGCCTGACCCAGCTATGAACTGCGCTCCTGTTTTCAAAGTAAACAGCAGAGCTGGAAAAGTTTATCGCTGTCTCAAAATATGCTTTGTTTACAAATTTTTGAAATGGTGTACCTACATGCTCTGTTACTTTTATTGTGCGGTCTTTAGGTATTTTTAAGCGGAAAGCCGCGTATTCAACAGGAAGGATTTCCTGGAAATTAAATTTGTTGAAAATACTTGAACCCTGGAATTGAATCTGGCAGCGTACTATAGAACCTTTCTTTATTTTGGAATCGGAAATAAATTGAACAGGTGGATAATGCTCTAGTTTTTTTCGATTAAGGAAGCTTCTATCCACATGTGTTGTTGTTACCTTGTCATTTTCTAAATTATAGGTAGTAATTCTCAGTACTTTTAAATTTATGCCTGAAGAAAATTGCGGCAGGAGGAGTTGAAAGTAGTCCTCTGCATCTTTAACTTCGAATATTTTGATCGCAATGTCGAAGATCATAATGGCATCAAAATTATTCAATTCCTCTTCCAGCGTTTTATGGATGTAGAAAGCAGAAGCTTCAGGATAATCCGGGTGCTTATCCATTTTTAAATAATGAATGAGGCTGTCCGGGTTATCGAGGTTTGTCTTTGACTGGGCGAAAGATAATAGCGGGGTAAAAATTAGGGCAAATAATATTATCAGGACGTTGCAGGTTATTTTTTTCAATTTTAATCTGGTTTTGGCTGCAAAAGTAATTGATTACTTTGTTGCGGTCAAATCCTGAGTACAGGTAGCTCTTTAGCCGGTTTCACCATGTAGCCTCGATGGCGAATTTTTGAATGGAAAATAGTTTGAATTTTTTCAGTTGGCGGCATTTAATTTAGTCCTTTATTCTGTAGTAGCAGCCGGTGTCTCTAATACCGGGAAAAGCTCAATGCTTTTTTGATCGCCAAACTGGACCTGTACCTTATAGCCAAGCGGCTTGTAATAATTTTTCAGGATGCCGATTAGCTTTTCCTGGGCGACTTCTTTGTTTTTGATACTGGCTTCCGCTTCTGCACGGGCCTGTTTGTACAATTTTTGCTGCACCGCGTTATAGCTGTTGTAGCTCTCGCTTTTCAGCCAGCCTTGTGTACTGCTCTGGGTGGCCTTGTCCAGTCGCATTTCATAGCTCAACAATTTTGCTTCCGGTAGCCGGATCAGCAGTGACTTGTCCTCTTTTACGATGATTTCCATCGTATTGCTGTCGGCCTGGATCCCGTATTTAGCTACATAGGGTATATTGAGATGTATCGTCTGTTCGATAAACGCTTTGCGAATAGATTGTATAATGCCATCACTATTGTCCATATTACTCTCTGTAATCTCGGCATTTCCCTGTACTTCCAGCGAAGCCAGCTCCGCTATCTCCTTAATGAGGACCTCATTGGTCGCAATATTAGTGACCTGCACATTACCCTGTTGCTTACCAAAGAAGTAAGCCAGCCAGGAGAGCAAAGCCAGTAGCACAATGACAATAACCAGGTATCTGAGTTTCATGAACAGCAATTAAAAACATCATTGGTGAAGCAGTCGCATAGGCTCTTCACCAATGATCAATAAATTATTTCCCAATAAAATTAGGCGTTCTTTTTTCTAAAAAAGCGGCAGTACCTTCTTCAAAGTCAGCCGTTTCCCCACAGGTAGCCTGGTAATCTTCTTCCAGGGCTAATTGCCGGGTCAGGTTGTTCTGGAAACTTTCGTTCAGGGCCAGCTTTGTATAAGCGAATGCCTGCGTGGGCATCGTGGCCAGGTAGCGGGCAATATTTTTACTTTCCTCCTCAAACGTTTCTGCCGGGAAGTATTTATAGATCATGCCCAGGCGCTCCGCCTCTTTAGCATCGATCTTATCGCCCATCATCATCAGTGCGGATGCTTTCTGGAACCCGATGAGGCGGGGTAAGAAATAAGTGCCACCGCAATCCGGTATCAGGCCTATTTTGCTGAATGCCTGGATGAAAGTAGCCTGCTCTGTAGCTACGACGATATCACAACAAAGTGCCAGGTTGGCCCCTGCTCCCGCTGCTACACCGTTCACCGCGCATACAACCGGTTTTTCGATATTACGGATGCGCTCAATGATAGGATTGTAATGCCCGTGTACGATAGCCCGTAATTCAGGCCCGTCCGGGTCCATTGCTTCTGCGAGGTCCTGGCCGGCACAAAATGCTTTCCCGGTAGCTGTGATGTATACCGCTCTTACCGCATCGTCAGACATACATTCGTCTAAGGCTTTCTGGAAGTCCATCGCCATCTCCCGGTTGAAGCTGTTGAATTTTTCCGGGCGGTTAAAGGTAATATAGGCTACCCGGTCGATTACTTCTTTTAATATGAAACTCATTGTTATGGAATTTTTTGTTTTGATCTCAAAGATACGTTTATCGGGCTAATGTGGAAAGGAAATATGGGCTGCAAATCCCGGATGGGCTTGTAACTCTGCTGATTACAAAAGCATTCCTATAAAATCATTTATCTTTGAACAAATAATTTCCGGCTTATGAGATTGAATAATAAGGATGCCGCTTTGCTGGATAGAGTAATTGAGGCATGGGAAGAGCAGGAGCTTATAGATACCGCTAAAGCGAAGCAGTTGCGGGCAAGTTACCAATCAGATGCGGGAGATTACAAGACGCTTACTTTTTATGCCTTTTTCGCGGCTATTTCCTGCGCGCTCCTGGCCTTTGGTGCCCTGGTGCTGGATGAGAAATGGATCGAGAGAATGCGTAGCTACTTTTCATTCTCAGAATTTACTATTGGTATTTTATTTGCCGGTTTATGCGTGTTTTTAGTGTGGTATATCCGGAAGCGGAAGCAAAAATACCTGAACGCGGTATGGGCTAATGAATCTTTGAGCATATTGCTTGCGCTAAGTACCTGTATTGCTATTACTTATTTTGGTAAAGCGTTGGGGCAGAACAATGAAGGTTATTACTGGCTGATCTTTGCGGCCGGGGCTTTATTCGCGGTAGAGGCCTTTTTTGTGCGCTCCAGGTTGTTATGGGGCTGTATGATCGCAGCCATTGCCGGTTGGTGGGCTTCTTTTACTTATGAGCAGAGTGATCCCTTTTTCTGGGGTATGAATATGCCGGTACGTTTACTGCTATTGAGCCTGGTCTTATTGACCATTCATTACCTCATCTATAAAAGATCCTGGTTGCAGCAATTTGCCAGTGTCAATTATTTCGCGGTCTGGATACTGTTTTTTACCACGGCATGGGGTGTTTCTGTATTCGGCAATTTTGACCTGGATGGCTGGTTTACCATGCGCCAAAGCCGTGTGCTGGGCTGGGCTGTCGGCTATACTTTAATATTGGCGGGTTTGTTGTTTTATGCTATCAAGGCAAAGGACAAAAGCTTGCGTGATATGGTTTTGCTGTTCCTTGTTTTAAACTTATATACCCGCTATTTTGAATACTTATGGGATGTGACCAATAAAGGCATCTTTTTTGCCATCATGGCCTTGTCATTCTGGCTGATCGGTAAAAAGCTGGAGCAGATCCGGAAGCGGTTGGATAAGGCGGCTGATGAGGCCGAATGATGATTACTGCTTTAAAATCAGATTTACTCTTTAATTTTGAGGGCAGAACTCATGTATATGCCAGACCTGATAGATATAGTACAGTTAGGAAAATCCACCATCGAAAATGAAACCCGCGCATTGGTGCGGATGACCGCCTCCATTGACCTGCGTTTTGAGCAGGCTGTGCGGTTACTGCATACCGTTACCGGAAGAGTGGTGATTACGGGGATCGGCAAGAGTGCCATCATTGCACAAAAAATAGTCGCTACCATGAATTCTACCGGTACGCCGGCATTATTCATGCATGCCGCGGACGCTATCCATGGCGACCTGGGCATGATCCAGCAGGGTGACATCGTGATCATTATATCCAAGAGTGGGGAAAGCCCCGAAATCAAAGCTTTAATTCCATTTATCAAGAACTTCGGGAACCCGATTATCGCTATTTGCGGGAACGCGGCCTCTTTCCTGGCCCTGCAGTCGGATATTTTCCTGGATACTACTATTGATCAGGAAGCCTGCCCTAATAACCTGGCGCCAACCACGAGCACTACGGCACAGCTGGTAATGGGAGATGCGCTTGCGGTTTGCTTATTACAGTTAAAGGGGTTCTCCGCTAAAGATTTTGCCCGTTTCCATCCCGGAGGTGCTTTGGGCAAAAGACTCTACCTGCGTATTAAAGACCTGAGCAGTCAGCATGCTGCGCCCAGTGTAGCCGCTAATGCTAACCTGAAAGATATTATCATTGCGATATCTTCTAACCGGCTGGGGGCCACCGCGGTGCTGGAAAATGAAACTTTACTGGGCGTTATTACAGACGGCGACTTGCGGCGGATGCTGGAAAAGCATGAAGAGCTTTCCGGTATCAAAGCAAAAGATATCTGTACCCTGAATCCAAAATCAATAGAAGAAGAGGCTATGGCCGTAGAAGGCCTGGAGCTGATGCGTACTTATAACATTTCCCAGTTGCTGGTGACCGGTAAGGGAAAGTACCGGGGGATGGTGCACCTGCATGATATGATCCGTGAGGGCCTTATCTGATTTTTAACGTTATTTATGATGTTTTATTTAATTTGAGTGAATTGCTGTATCCTTCCAACCTTTTTTGAAGTCCCTGCATCTAAGTAGGTAAATAAGCAAAAATTTGAGCAACGAGGCAATTATAAAAGCATGTATATCAGGAGATAGAAAGGCGCAGCATAGCTTGTATCTGCAGCTTGCCCCTATGCTGCATAGCGTGTGTAAGCGTTATTTGAAGTTGGATATGGAAATCGAAGATGCCCTGGCGGAAAGTTTCGTACTCATTTTTACAAAAATGAACACCTTAAAAGATGCCGATGCTTTATATGGCTGGGCTAAAAGGGTGGCGGTAAACCAAAGCCTGCAGCTTCTGCGCAAAAAAGTTAATTTCAACCTGTCGCTGGACGATATCAAGCAGGAGCCTGTATATGAACAATCCACCACCCAGCAGCTGGAACATAAGGACCTGCTGAAGCTACTGGATTATTTACCGGATGGCTGCCGGTCCATATTTAACCTTTTTGCCATAGAAGGCTATGGCCATAAAGAAATCGCGGCATTGCTGCAGATATCTGAAGGTACCTCTAAATCCCAGGTGAATGTGGCCCGAGTGAAATTGCAGAAGCTGGTAAAACATCACTATGAATTAAAAAATAAAGAAAATGGAATCGCAAAATAAGTTGTTCGAAGCGTTTAAAGAGGCCGCAGTTGCTGATGAGCAAACGACTTTTCTTGCTCAGGATAAGCTGTGGAACAGAATAGAGCAGCAATTGGATAAACAGGAAACTAAAAAAATACAGTTGTTTTCTTTTTCCGCAATTAAATATATGGCTGCTGCCCTGGTATTAATTACAGGCATCGCGGTAGGTTGGAACCAGTTTTTCGGTGTGAAGAGCAATGAGAATGAGGTCGCAGCCCGCAAAAGTACTCCAGTACAGGATCAGGTAAAAGCGGAACAACCAATACTGGCGACACCTGCTGAAAACCAGCCGGCCATAAAACAGGAGGGGGTAAAGGCCCCGGTGATTGTAACCGCAATCCCTGGCAATCAAAATACGGATAACCGAATAGCTACTACCGGCAATATACCATCAGCGCCTCATTTTAGCCTGGAACAGCTTAATGCCGGCCCGGAATCATTCGGATCAAGAATTGCGGGAAATACTGCGACAGGAATTTTTGAAGCACCTGTACTGACAGAAGCTCCGGTTTATGAAAAGCGGCATATTGCTCCCGGCTTGCCGGAAGCCCGATCGCTGCAACTGCAGGGTGTCATAGTTGATAAAGCAGGTGTTGCTTTGGCCAATGCCAGGGTAAGCGTACCAGGAACAGATAGGGTAGTCACTTCAGATGAAAGGGGAGCATTTACTTTAGAGGCCCCGGATACGGCCCGGTTTATTATGGTGCAATCTTACGGAAATGAAACTAAATACGTAAAAGTTGCTGAGCGGCATACCTATAAAATAGAAATTTCCCCTGAACAAAGCAATGTGGCTTTGCTGAACGATATTGCCCGCTATAACAGGAGCCGTGGGATGCAAAACTTATATTCCAGCCCCCTGACTACTACGAGCATAAGGCAAGAGCTGGCCAGTAAGCAAAAGCAGCAAACCATGTTCCGCCAGGCTCCATCGACCGACCCGCTGATTATCATTAATGGTGCACCTTATACCGGGAAATTTTCTGATATCAATTCAAAACATATCAAAGAGGTCAAGATCCTCCCGGAAGCCACCGCAAGGGTGCTCTATGGGGACAGGGCTAAGAACGGGGTGATTGTCATCACGTTGAAAAAAGGAAAAGCAGTTCCCGGCCAGTAAGAATACTTATGAACTGTTAAATATCAAAGTTAAAAAGTTTAGGGTATAAGATTGAATAGAAAGGCGGGATAGTAATATCCCGTTTTTTTTGTAATTTACATACATATAATGTTCCTGTCAGGGTATATATTGATGAGTTTAGGTAATTATTGTTTTCGGAACAGAAAATAAATCAGGAACCAACCTTCTGCTAGGATTTATCATCTTAACTATATTCCTTAATTAATTTAAATGAACAAAGCATGAAAAAAAACTACTTAAAAATAATTGCCGGTGCAGTTCTTTTATTTTCTGTTGTGTTAAGTGGGGATGTTTCATTAGCTCAAAGTGAAAAACCAGACCTGCGCACCCGGCAGCAGGGTACGCTCTTAGGCGCTATCCTGAATCTCTTTCATAAGGAGGAAGTACAAGAGGAGCGCTTAATTACCGGAAGAATCGAATCGGAAGGATTTGCCACATTGCCATATGTGAGAGTTGAAAATTCAAATTATGTTTCAAGTGTCGATTACGAGGGTCAGTTTGTTATCAGCGTACCGATGAGTGAAAAACAACTGGTAATAGGAGCTCCAGGTTTAGTAGAAAGAACCTTTGACTTAGATGATGCAGAATCGCATTATCATATCCTATTGCGTGCTGAAGGTAAAGGCAATCCCCGGCAGCCGAGTCTATTTGGTATGAAAATTCATCCCCGGAGCTTTAACGGTGCCCACACTACACTAACGGCAGATGATATCCGTATCAGGAATAGCGCTACATTAGATGAAGTCCTCGTAGGATCAGTACCAGGTTTGACGGCAAATGGGATATGGAATGGTATTGCCACCAATTTCCGGTTTACAATAAGGGGGCGCGGTTCTCTCATATCCTCTACAGACCCATTAATTGTATTGGACGGAGCGCCTTATACCGGTTCCTTGAATACGATTAACCCAAATGATGTACAATACTTAACCGTGCTTAGAGATGCAACCGGGAAGGCCATTTATGGCAGCCGCGGTGCGAATGGGATTATCCTGATCACTACTAAAAGCGGCAGTGATAATTATATGGAATAACCGATTTTTTTTAAATATTATTGTATATTAAAGATAAAGCCTGAAGGAAAAGTTTCTTCAGGCTTTATCTTTAAGCGCTGCGCTTTTATTTTGTGGCCGCCAGCTTTTGCTCCAGTATGAACATTTCATCCCGTAAGCGGGCCGCTTCCATGAAGTCAAGATCTTTAGCCGCCTTCTGCATAGCTTTTTTAATTTTGTCAACGGCTTTCTGCAAATCGGCTTTAGAGCTATATTCTGTATAGTCCTCCGCCGCGATATTGTTTTCCAGGTCATAAACCGCTAAAGGACTGTCTTCATCATACCCTTTAATGTCCAGTACGGCTGTTTGTTTCATGATCTGTTCCACTGATTTGATAACGGTTTTTGGCGTGATACCGTGCTCCGCGTTATAAGCGATCTGCTTTTCCCTTCTTCTTTGCGTTTCATCAATCGTACGTTGCATACTATCCGTGATCTTATCCGCATAGAAAATGACCATACCATCGGCATTCCTGGCTGCACGCCCGGCCATCTGCGTCAGGGAGCGTTCATCTCTTAAGAAGCCTTCTTTATCCGCATCGAGTATGGCTACCAGGGTAACCTCGGGCAGGTCCAGTCCTTCCCGCAGGAGGTTTACGCCGACTAAAACATCGATTTCACCCAGGCGAAGCTGCCGCAATATTTCCACCCGTTCCAGGGTGTCTACCTCGCTGTGTATGTACCTTGAGCTTACATTGATCCGCTGCAGGTAGGCATCCAGTTCTTCGGCCATACGCTTGGTCAGCGTGGTGACCAACACCCGTTCATTGCGTTGTACCCGCTGGTCAATTTCATCCAGCAGGTCATCAATCTGGTTGAGGCTGGGCCGGATATGGATAGGAGGGTCCAGCAATCCTGTAGGCCGCACCACCTGTTCAACTACGAGCCCTTCGGTCGTGTTGAGCTCAAAACTGCCGGGGGTGGCGCTCACAAAGACTACCTGGTCCAGCAGGCTTTCAAACTCATTAAAGCTAAGTGGCCGGTTGTCCAGCGCGGAAGGCAACCTGAAGCCGAAATCCACCAGGTTCATCTTACGGGAGCGGTCGCCGCCGTACATACCTGATATCTGGGGGATGGTTACGTGGCTCTCATCTACAAAAAGTAAAAAGTCTTTAGGGAAATAATCGATCAGGCAGAAAGGTCTTGCCCCGGGATTCCTTCGGTCCAGGAAGCGGGAGTAGTTTTCAATACCACTGCAGTAACCCAGTTCCTGGATCATTTCCAGGTCGTAGTTGACCCGCTCCTTGATACGTTGTGCCTCGATGTGTTTGCCTTCTCTTTTAAAGTATTCTATCTGCGCGTGCAATTCATCCTGGATCTCCCGGATGATCTGCCCCATCTGGTCTTTAGGCGCTACGTAAAGGTTGGCCGGGAAGATGGCGGCATTTTCGATACTGAGGATGCGCTTACCGTTCTCTACATCAAAGCTTTCTATACTTTCTATCTCATCACCGAAGAAAGTGATGCGGTAGCCGTAATCCACATAAGGTAAATTGATATCAACCGTATCTCCTTTTACGCGGAAAGTACCCCTTGAAAATTCGCCCTGGGAGCGATTGTATAAGGCATTGACCAGGTTGTGCAGGAAGCCGTTACGGGAGACCTCATCACCTACAGCAATACGCGTGATCCCATTTTCATAATCGGTAGGGTTACCCATACCATAGATGCAGGATACCGAGGCCACAACCAGGATATCACGCCGCCCGCTTAACAAATCTGTGGTAGTGCGCAGGCGTAGCTTTTCCAGCTCTTCGTTGATAGCCAGGTCTTTTTCGATATAGGTATCGCTGACCGGCATATAGGCTTCGGGCTGGTAGTAATCGTAATAGGAAACGAAATAGTTGACCGCGTTGTCCGGAAAGAACTGTTTGAACTCCCCGTATAGCTGAGCTACCAGTGTTTTATTATGGGTTAAGATCAGCGTTGGCCTTTGCAGGTTCTGGATTACATTGGCCATGGTAAATGTTTTACCGGAGCCGGTAACCCCCAGGAGTGTCTGGAAAGCTTCCCCGCTTTGCAAACCTTCGGTAAGTTGGGCTATGGCAGAGGGCTGGTCGCCCGCGGGCTGGTAGGGTGCTTGAAGTTTAAACTGCATAAGATTTATTTTCTGTTCCAGGCAAAATCAAAAAAACGATTCAGGTCTTTCGCTAATCTTTCGGGAGTTTCTACTATAGACATATGGCCTACGGAGCGGTATAAGTGTACCTCGTTAAGAAAACCGAGATGGCATTGCTCCAGGCCTTCTTTCATTGAAGTGGCATTGTCTTCCGAGCCGATGATCCATTGCATGGGGATGCTGTTATTGGTTTTCAGCCAGCCTGTTTTATCAGAACGCAGCATAATAGCGTTATAGAACGCGGCAAGAGTATCTGCTGGTAATTCCATGCCTTTAGCTGCCACGGTCGCCGCTGCTTCCGGGTGCTGCGTTTTGAAGGTTTCGGCAAAAAGGTTTTCCGCCATAGCTTTCAGGAAGACGCTTTTGCCGGAATCACCGTTTTGCAGGAGTTTGATGGATTTTCTGCGTGCTTCCTTTTTTTCTTCACTATCGGCAGAAGCGAGAGAATGTACCAGGGAGATAGCCTGTATCCGTTCGGGGAAATGCTGGGTGGCTTCCATTATGGTATAGCCGCCCATGGAGTGCCCGGTCCAGATCGCTTTTTCGATGGATTCTTTGTCCAGGATCTCCTGGATGCCCCGGGCCATTTTTTCAAGGCTCAGGTCTGCTATAGGAGTACTTTTTCCCGCTCCAGGAAGATCGGGAATGAAATATTGATAACCCGGAGACAGCAGGGGCAGCAGGGAATCCCATGCGCTGCTGTCGTTTGGAAAACCATGTATCAGTACGACCGGTTTGCCCTTGCCTATTTTATGGTAATGTAACATTATAAATATTGGATTGCTTCTTGATTCAAAAATACGACCTATTATTGAAAAGGTTTGGGAAAGAAAGCTTAATGTATTAGTGTATCCGGCTTAAGGATAAAGTATTAAATTTGTTGCCATACCTTTTAATGGAACCGTATGTCAAAGCAGTTGAGCATCGTTTGTTTTTTCCTTTTGTTGCACTGTTGCGTAAAGTCTTTTGCACAGCAAGCTACGCCTGTATATGATACCTTGAAGATCGGAGGGATCCGGCAGGTGGTAAGTTATACCGGGTCTCCAGAGCGGCCGGTACTATTATTTTTGCATGGGGGCCCGGGAAGCTCCAGGATGCGCCAGGCTGAATTGTTTACTTCGGAACTGAGCAAGCATTTTATGGTGGTCCAGTGGGACCAGCGGGATGCCGGCAGGACATTGGCGCTGAATAAATCACCTTTGCCGATTACCCTGGAAAGAATGGAAGAGGATACGTATGAAGTGGTGCTGGCTTTGCTGAAAAAGTTTAATAAGCCTAAGCTTTATCTTGCGGGAGAGTCCTGGGGAACGGTACCGGGGTTTAAGATGGCGGCAAGCTATCCCGAACTGTTATATGCTTACCTGGCTTTTAGCCCGGTGATCAACCAGGAAGAAAGTGAGCGGATGCTTATTGATACATTGAAAGCAGCTACCCGGACCGACAAAATTGCCCAGGGTGAGTTGCATAAAGTAAAGATCCCTTTTGAAAATGCTGAGCAGGTTTTCTATTCCCGGAAATGGATGTTTCATCATGATGGTTTAACTTTTAAGGAGGGCGAAATAAAGGAAGTAAAAAAGTACCTGGAAGATTGGGCGGCAGTATGGCTGCCTACCTGGAATGCGGCTATGCGGCGGAACCTGTTCCAGACTTTACCTGAAGTCAAGTGCCCGGTTTACTTCTTTATAGGTCAAAAAGACCTGCAGACCAATCATGGTATAGCTACCGCTTATTATGAACAGCTTAAAGCGCCTGCTAAGAGGTTGTATGCTTTCCCGGATGCGGGCCATTCGGTACTTGTAGAAAAAGCTGACGAGGTACAGAAAATAATTATTGAGGAAGTGCAGGGGGGAGCGCGCGCCTTACCTATTACCTGTATACCTTTACCTGAAGAACATTTCATGCTTATCGCCTATGAACGCCAAATTATTCTGCCTGTCGGCAACAGGCTTCCTGTTATTGCTGGTCTCTTGCAATAAGACCTTATACCGTGCGGAGGCGGTTCATGACCCTATGATCGGGACAAAGAAAGAAGGTAGCGCCAATCTTTCAGTTCCCGTAGCCCCATTCTCGGGCTTCCCATCTATTGACCTGTCCGGTGGATTTGCACCAACGGACCATTTAATACTAAAAGGAGCGTTCCGGTTGCGCTCAATGACCTATAACACTTACGAATGGAATTTCTCCAGTTACAGCACGAGTCTCTTTGGTATCAGCGCTGAGGCCGGGGCAGGCTATAGTAGAGCTTTGGCCAATAAAAACAGGATTAACCTGTTTGGCAACCTTGCCTATGGGTATAATCAGCATGGCGATCTTAATAATAAATTTGTTATACTCAGCGCGCAACCTTCCCTGTTGCTGCTGGAGGCAAGATCGCGCATTGGCATAGGGGCCAGGGTAGGTGCTATTCATTTTTTGCACATTGATGCTTCCGGAGATGCCTTATATGAATCAAAATCCGGTAAACGGTTTCCCGTGGTGGACCCATATTTTTCATATGAATTGGGAGGAAAGCAGCTCAATTTTTATTTTCAAATTAGCATGAGCTATGTTAGCAATGCGCTGGCTACCGAAGAAAGTACCGTTGGCCGGATCGCGCCAAAGTTCGTTGTAGGGGTGAATAAACGATTTATACCAAAACATTAAATATCGTATTCAATGCAGGTCGCTTAAGCATAAATCATGTTTTCTTTATTGCTCCGCGCTAACCGGATCTCAACAGGACCTGGTGATACCGGAACGCTGAAGTTCCGGCTAAATGAGGGTTTATTTTCACAATGTAGTGAATTGTAGTGTTTGTCAGGCTTATATTTCCATTGGATTTATTTCTTAATACTTTATGTTTGAGGCTTTCTGTATTTTTTACTATTTTTCCGGAAATTCCCAAGCAATTCATTGTCTTTCGAACAATTATATCGTCAACTATTTCCGGACCTGCATCGCTATGCCTTCACGATCCTGGAAGACCATGAATGGTCGACCGATGTCGTGCAGGATGCTTTTGTGAAATATTATAATCAATTGGAAGCGGGTAAAGTCATCGCTTATGATAAGGCTTATTTATACCGGACCGTTTATAATACCGCGGTAAGCCAGTTAAGAAAAAGGGCTACCGAAGACAAGCATTCGGCATTTGCGGCACAGGAGGGCGCGGTACAAATGAGTGCTGAAGAACAAAGAGTTGAGGCGGAAAGAAGTGCAGATATGCGCCTGATTATTGATAAAGTATTGGAGCAATTACCGGAACAGTGTAAGCAGGTATTCCTGCAAAGCCGGGCCGGGGGTAAAAAGTACAGGGAAATAGCAGTGGAAATGGGTCTGTCGGTAAAAACGGTAGAGGCGCATATGTCTAAAGCTTTAAAAATAATCCAGGAATTTATAAGGGTAAACAGGGATAAGCTGAGTCTTATACAAATAGTAGTGTTATATGAACTATTCTGTTAATACGGATCTGCTGATTAAATATTTTTCGGGGCTGGCCAGTCCCGGGGAGGCATTGCGTATTGATGAATGGCGAAGGGAGCAGCCTGAGCATGAGCAATCTTTTAATGAGCTGAAGGCTATCTGGGCGGCAGATCATAAGTATCAAAACCCTGATATGGACCAACTCTGGCAACAATTTGCCGGAAAAGCAAACTATAACCAGGTCCCGGTAAAACAAAAAGCTAAAGTTTTGAGGTGGTTGCCCTATGCCGCCATGCTGGTTTTAGTGCTTGGCATCGTATTATGGCAAAATAGAAAGATTACTAAAGGTGAAAGCCGGGTTTTTGCTTATTCGGTAACCAGCCAGCAATTTGACCTCAAGGAGGGGGCAATAGTCCGGCTGATGCCTGATGCTCTTTTAAAAGAAGAAATTTTAGCTGGTGATACAACTTTTACGCTTAAAGGCAATGCCTTGTTTACGTTCAGTAATGATTTCCCGGGCTTTCGCCTGGAGCTGCCTTCCGGGGTCTATATAAAAGACATAGGTACAAAATTCCTGGTGGAAGGCGATGCCGGATTGGCAAAAATAACGGTATACAGGGGTATGGTGGCTGCCTGGTATCAAAAAGATACGGTACTGGTGGGAAAAAATGAAGTGCTGACTTTTAATAAAGCTTCCGGCTTTGTGAAAACAGCCCTTACCGGTGATTTTGATTACAAAGATTATTCTTTAAAACAGGTATGTGACAGCATCGGTACCTACTTCCATACTGATCTGCAGATTGGGGAGCATATACTTGCCGATAGAATGCTTACCTTAAAAGGTAAAGACCTGAGCCTGGACCAGGTACTGGACATCATCAGGGAAACTCTGGACATTAAATATGAAGCGCGTGCAACGGATACTATTATTTTTACATCCAATTAAACAATATTGTAGTGTACTGATATTGTTGTTGCTTGTTTCCTCAAAAGCTGCGGGGCAAGGCGCAGTACTGAACCATACTTATAATTTTTCCAAGCAGTCTTACACGGTGTATGAGCTGACTACACTGATGCAGCAGCAGGCTGATATTTCTGTTTCTTATGATGCCCAACAGATCAAAAGCAGAACCCGGGTGCGCTTACCCAAATCAAGCATGACCGCTAAAGAGCTGGCGGTTTTGCTCAACAAGAACTACCATATCCGGGCAAAGTTTATCGGTAAGCACATTATTCTGCAGAAAGAGGTAAAAGCGCTGGCACGCCATACCCCTAAAAAGAGGAAAGCTAAAACGCGGATATTGGCAGCAGAGGAACCCTTAAAACCGAAGTCCGGAAGTGCAGTACCTTTAGCACCGGTTATAGTGGTGCCTGCTTTGCCTTTAGAGGCCCTGGATACCATTGCTGATTTTACAGATACTTTTACGGTTGATAGTAAATTGATTTCTGTGTACGAATGGAAGATTGCCCCGGAAAAAGAGACGGTAAGCATTAGTGAAAACACGGATCGGCTGGATAATCCCGAAGTTACATCGCTTGGTGAGTACTGGTATCAGAAGTTTGGCTTATCCTTTAATGTTGCCGGCGATGAAGTTTTTTACCTGAACCCCGGCCTGAGCTTACACTGGGGCAATCTATCTGTTAGCGGGAATTATGCGATACGGGGTGACCTGTCTCATTTTCGTTTTGGATTGAGCTATACAAAACCTATTAATAATAGCCTGCGTATTTCTTTATGGGGCAATTACGGTGCGATCCCGAACCTGGACAAACGGCTGAATTATCAATATGACAGTATAACAGGTACTCCCCCTGATTCATTAGTAATAATCCCTGTGACAGGAAGTGCCGCCTATAAGCTAAACGGTAAGGTATGGAAGGCAGGCATCAACCTGGACTGGCAGCTTGGGAACAGGCTGGAATTATTTTCGGGCCTGAGCTTTAACCGTTCCCGCACGGAAATATTGTATAATGAGGTCATTCAGGCGCCTCATACTTTTATCCCGGCCGCTGTACCCTTAGTGGAAGAAAATTTTAGCTTGTTTCCCAGGATATTTAATTTATCCGAAAATTTTTCATCCAACAGGAGTACTTATACCCGTTCCTGGATTGGCTTCCAGGTAGGCCTCCGTTTGTACTTGTTCCGGTCCGGGAATTGATCTGGCCTATGCACGACCTGGCATTTGTAAAGTAGGAGGACAGGTTTAGAAAATAATTTTAATAAAAGTGAGATTTGAGTAAGGGTAAACCGCAGGTACTGCGTCTTTTATTTAAACGCAGTTTACTACTGGTTGTCTTTTATTTCTTAAACCCTTAAATTAAAACATTATGTTGAAAAAATTTATTCTGGTACTCACGGTACTGTTACTTTCTAAATTTGGAGGCTTTGCCCAGGCGCCGAGCTTTAATGCCTTTCATACATTTGGCGACTCTTGTTATAATGCTGCCGGCTTGAGCATTATTTACTTTTATGCACAAGTAAATAATGCTAATGCGAATACCAGCGTGGAAGTTTATTGGGGAGATGGAACCTCTAACCTGGCTAATAGTAATGGACAGGGTTATTTTAATGGCACGCATGGTTATTCTTCAGTGGGTGTTTATACCGTAGCGGGGGTATTGTTTGACGGGACTACCGCAGTAGATACGATGTATCAAACAGTCAATTCATTTTGTTCTGTAGTACAGGGCGCCGGCTACAAGCGTGCTGATAATAACTGTTCCTGGGACTATACCACAGAACCTATCATTAATACACCTTTTTCAATCGAGGTGCGTAAAGCAGGTGTTCCTGTAGATACGATACACGCCAACGGTAATATTTACAAAAAAATAAATGGCGCTGATCTTACTTCTGTATTTACCCTGCACCTGTTAAGCGCACCGAACGGTATGGTACTGGCCTGTCCTACACCCACCTATACCTTTAAATTTGATACCCTGGATTATGCCAACTTTGATGGATTCAATTTTGGTTTTGATTGTGATGCATCAGCAACAGGATTCGATCTATCGGTAACGGGTACCGGCTTTTTCAGACCGGTTGCTAACTCTTACCTCTATCTTTATCCGAGAAATAGTGCCTGTACCGGTACTAATGGTGTAGTTACGCTGAACCTTAGCCCTAAGTACTCATTTGTTGGTGCCAATATTACTCCTGCCAGCGTGAGTGGCAATACGATCACCTGGAACGTAAACAATATCTCTAATACCAGCACCGATATGATTTGGCTTACCTTGAATGCAGTAGGTACGCCGACTTTAGGCGATACAGTAATGAATACAGTAAGCATCACGCCAACTACCGGTGATGTAAACCCGGCTAATAATACTTACCCGATGGTAGATTCAATCCGCGCCTCATTTGACCCGAATGAAAAACACGTATACCCGATCGGTGAAATTGCCCAGGGTGAGCTGTTAACTTACACGATCCACTTTGAAAATTTAGGTAATGATACGGCCTTTAATATTCATATCATGGATACCTTATCCGCCTACGTTGACCCGGCGACTTTCAAAGTCATCACCAGCTCTCACCCGGTAAGTGCGCAAATGATCGAGAATGGCCCGATGAGCACTTTAAGATTTGATTTTGCCAACATCCTGCTGGCTGATGCAAGCGCCCCGAATGAAAATAAAGGTTTTGTTACTTACCAGATCAATGCTAAAACCGGCCTGGCCGCGGGTACACAGATTGACAATACCGCGCACATTTATTTTGATATTAACCCTGCTGTTGTAACTAATACAGCGAAAAGCAGGATCCCTAGTGGAGTAAGCATCCGCAAAACCGAAGGGCAAAAAGCCATCAATGTTTACCCGAATCCCGCAAATGATAAATTGTTTGTAGAAGGATTGAGCGGGTTCAAAAATGTGATCATTGTCAATTCACTGGGACAAGAAGTGATGCAGCCAAAAACAACTAAGGCTTACCTGGCTATTGACCAGTTGGCCCCGGGCGTTTACTTCCTGAAAGCTACAGGTAAAGATGGCCTATATACCCAGAAGTTCATTAAACAGTAAAAGCACACTATCATATGGAATAAAAAAGCGGGCAGTTCAATCTGCCCGCTTTCTGTTTAGTGGTAGGTATTGCTTATCCTAATACTATACCGTAGTTTTTCGTTTTAAAATAGTTGACAAAGATCTCTTCCGACTTTTTCATAAGCTGCTCATACTGTTTGGCACCATGGCTGATCCTTTTTACGCCCAGGGCCGCCAGGCGGGCATAATCAGGAAGGGCTGGTGTGGTAAATACATTTAAAGGCAAACTTACTTTTTCTACGAAAGATTTGATATCTGCTTCCTGCTCGATCAGGGGCACAAAGATACCATCAGCGCCGGCTGCCTGGTAAAGCTGTGCACGACGGATAGATTCCTCCAGGGCATTTGGGTGCTTGGTCGTAAAGGTATCTGCACGCGCGTTGATAAATATATCCATCGTGGATTTAATGACCCGGATTTTTTCGGCCAGGAGATCGGCATCGCCTAAAAGTCTTTTACCGTTCTGAACGGTACCATCTTCCAGGTTGATCCCGGCTACACCGAGGTCTGATAGTTGTTTTACATATTCGGCCACTTCCATAGGGTCATTGGAATAACCGGCTTCAAAATCAACGGATACAGGGATCCTGACCGCGGATTTAATTCTTTTTACGATAAACAGGAGCTCCTGTACACTCATCTCCTCACCATCTTCATGCCCCAGGGCATTAGCAATGGCATGGCTGGATGTAGCTACAGCAGCAAAACCTGCTTGTTCCGCCAGGCTGGCGGAGTGCGCATTCCATACATTGGCGATCAGCAAAGGTTCGCTTTTTTGATGTAATGCTTTAAATTGAACGGGATTTGTTTTGGCGGACTGTTCTATGCTCATATTCTATTGTTTTGTTGTTCAGCAAAATAACTTATTGTTTTAAAAACTTTTGTGAAAATAGAGGCGTACCATTCTTGTCCTGGATGGTAAATATAAAAGTGCCGGCCGGTAAATGGCTTATATCAAGGGTTTGCTGTGGCCCTTTAACAGGAAAACAGGAAATTGTTTTGCCACTTAGTTCATAAATGGAGAGGTTAAGCTTTGTTGCCCGTGGATCATCAATATCGACCTTTAAGCTTTTTTGCGCAGGGTTAGGGTATATATTGGCCCTGATCTTGTGCGCAACTGGTTTTAGACTTAAACCATTATCATAATCTTCAAAGTAATACAGGTTCGTTGTTTCGTCACTCACTGCCCCGTTACTATAGTTTTTAACGGTCCATTTATAAGTATTGTTATAACTATTGCGCTCTATAAAATGTTGTTGTGTTGTCTGGAGTAGATTATTAGGGTTGTTGGCATTGCGTTTATGATACCTGATCATGTAACCAGCTGTATTATAAAAAGCGCTGTCTTCAGAGACAAGCTGCCAGCTGCTATTTGTAGTGATCCAGTTAAAAGATCTGCTATACAGCAGGAGCCCGTCATTATTGTTCAGAGAGATATTACGGGAAGTGTTGGACCAGGTGCTGCCGTTATAGGAACGGCGTACAGCAGTGACTATTGAGCCATTATAGGTATATTGTGTGGTGTTTGCCGGGCTGCCTGTTCCGGTAAATGCAGTATCAATCAGGTTTCTGCCATCAGGATGATAATAAAACTTGCGGGCTGATTTAAGCACGCTGCCGTTAGGCAGATAATCGAAAATACTGTCCAGGAAAGGTTTTGTGTTATTGCCCGCATAGTAATGTTTGGTTACGGACTTAAGGACATTATTGTAATTATTAAAAGCCATATGGCTGTTGTACTGCGTTACCCTGTTGAGCTGATCATACTCGTACTTGCCTGCAACAAAGTAATTCATTGAAGCTTGCTGGTTATAGGTATGCTGATAGGTCGTATCATACAGCAGCAATCCTTCATTATTACGTATCGATTTGCGGTATAATTTCAGATCGGTACCATCATCATAGTCATATTCTTGTTGCTGCAAAGTGCCGTTACTGTGGTACTGGTTGGATGTAGTGCCTACTTGCTGACCATAGAGGAAATAAGTTGAAGCAATGTGCTTGTTAGCCGCATCGTATTCATTGATCTCCTTAACAGAAGCCTGGTTGCTATTGAGCGCGATCCGGAAAATAGTATCCGGCGCGCTTCCAATATTGAAGGCATTTTTAGAAGCATTGGAGCCCCTGGGATGGGTATAAGTAAGCCGGGTTGTGTCTGAGATTACATTATTAGTATAGGTCGCGGTATTGGTGCAACGCTGCGCCATTACCAGCGGGGTATGCTCCTCACGGAATTTTCGCGACTTTTCTTTTTGCGCTATGAATGTTTCATAAGGGATCGCCTCAGCCTGGGAGGTTTGCGCATATGTGCCAATACCTGACAATAATGAAGGGATCAATAAAAATAGGGTAGTCTTCATACAACAATTGCTTATATTCTCGATAAGTCTCAAATATAAGCAATTGGCAGATGAATATGAAATTGTATTATTTGTTTTTTAGTTTTAACTCGTACAGGTCTTTTCTACGGTCGGTCATCGTACGGACGGAACCATTGTAGTGCAGGTCTTTTAAGAGGTTGAGATCTACGTCCACGATAATGGTCATTTCCGTATTCGGGGTGGCTTCGGCCTTGGTCGCATTGACCGGGAACGCAAAATCGGAAGGGGTAAAAACGGCTGCCTGGCCAAACTGTATATCCATATTGCTGACACCGGGCAGGTTGCCCACACAACCTGTAATGGCTACGTAACACTCATTTTCGATCGCGCGGGCCTGTGCACAGGCTCTTACCCGTGTATAAGCATTCTGGGTATCGGTGAGATAGGGGACAAAGAGCAGCTTCATGCCCTGGTCGGCCAGTAACCGGGAGAGTTCCGGGAACTCTACATCGTAGCAGATAAGTACCCCTATTTTACCACAATCGGTATCAATCACCCGGATCTTATCGCCACCGGTGATACCGTAATATTTCTTTTCATTCGGGGTGATATGAATTTTCCGGTATTCACTTATTTTCCCGTTCCGGTGCAGCACATAAGATACATTATATAGTAAGCCCGCTTCTACATAGGGCATACTTCCCGAAATAATATTTACATTATAGGCAATCGCATATTCAGAAAGCTTTGATTTTATCGCTTCCGTATGCTCCGATAGTGCGCGCATGGCCTCATGCTCCGGCAGGTGATTGTAGGCGGAGAGTAAAGGTGTGTTGAAGAATTCGGGGAACATGACGAAATCTGATTTGTAATCAGCCAGTACGTCAATAAAGAAAAGGCATTGCTCAAAAAAGGCGGCAATGTCTTTAAACGGCCGCATCTGCCATTGTACCAGTCCCAACCGGATGATGCTGTCGGTCATGGCATTCTTTTTACGGGAATAGTATATATTGTTCCATTGCAACAGTGCCGCGTACTCTTCCGATTGGGTATCTCCTTTCAGGTAATTTTTCAATACCCGGATCACGTGGAAATTATTGGCCAGCTGGAAGTTTAATACGGGGTCATGGATCTCTTTAGCGCGTACCTTGTTGATGTAATCCCTGGGGGAGAGTTCAGCGCTATATTTATGGTAATTAGGTAGCCTGCCACCTATGATGATACCTTTTAAATTCAGCTTTTCACAAAGCTCTTTGCGGGCGTCATATAGTCTTCTGCCCAGGCGTAGGTCCCGGTACTCCGGCCCTACAAATACTTCGATGCCGTAAAGGATATCGCCGTCATCGGTATGGGTATCAAAAGAAAAATCCCCGGTGATCTCCTGGTAAGTATGGTCGTTGCCATATAATTCATACAAGACCACGATGGATAGGGCACAGGCCGCTACTTTTCCGTCTACTTCCACGCAGAACTGTCCTTCAGGAAACACTTCAATCAGTTTGTTGATCGAGCTTTTATGCCAGTAGCCACCTACATTGCCATATGCTTCTATCATGGATTGTTTTAACCCCTCGTAATCTTCCAGTCTTAATTTTCGTACTACTATATTCATATTCCGTTATTTTGGCTTAAGCCAATTTACTGAAAATATCTTAAAGTAATCAATAGAAGGGCTTAGTCAGGTTGCCGGAAATAACAAAAGCACATCCCGGGATGCTTGTGGACTGTGCTTTTGGCGGAGTATTATAAAATTATTACAAAGTTTAGATGTCAGGTAAAGTCCTTCACTTTTGGTCCAGGAATTTGAATAATTTATCGATGTCTATCCCTTTCTTAGTATTGCGGATATTCAAGACTACATCATAACCGCTTTGTTTTCGCTGTGCTTCGTTGAGCACATACGCATCCCCGGGGTGGAACACAGGCAATCTGTATAGTTCATTTTTTACCTGCTGTACGTATTGACTAATGTTTATAAATTTAAGAATTCCACCCCAATAGTCAGTTTCAACGAGCAGTACTTTTTTATTCGTAAAATCAAAATGTTCCAGGTAAGGATCATGTGCATACAACCGATTGAAGAAAGTAGCATTCACCAGGGATAATTGGTTATTGTTATCAGTACCGGCGCCTTCCGGTATCTGGGGATAACGGTTGCGCGAAAATGCTAATGCTTCGGCTTTGTTGCTGTTCTTAAATTTTTTCTGATGTTTTTTCAGGGAAAATACAAGCAGCGCATCATAACCTTTTGTTGTGGCTTTTTCGCTGCTTTCCAGTACAATTACTTTCAAAAGATATTCCCTGGCCTTGGTGCTCAGCAACATTTTTTTATTGTTATGATAATAATCTTGCCCGATACCAAATAACGCGGGTACCACATGAATAAAATCAATTGTTTTACCATTGAAATCAAAGTCGGATGCTGTCACATGTTCATTTAACCATTGCGCTTCCGCCTCGTCGAGCTTCGGGTTATGGTTATCAAAGGGCTTCCCTGATTGACTAAAAGCAAAATAGGAGAGGAGCAGCATAAAGAACGTCAGGTTACTTTTTAGCATGATCGAAGGTTGCGAATTTAATCAATAATAGCTCATTTTAATAATGCAGCACCGGCTGGTAGTTAATAACAAGCGTGAGCCTTTGCTCACGCTTGTTTTCTTTAAAGGGATAGGGTCGGTAATTTATTTACTGATGGAGTAGCCTTTTACTTTTGCCAGTTCCAGTATAGAGTTATTGATCGCGGTACCTAAGTCATCGGCCTCACCGCCTGAGGTTTCTTTAAGTTTTTTGTCGATATATTCCTGTCTTTGTTTTGCCAGTTCGCCGATTTTCTTTTGATAGCTTTCGCGTTCTTCCTGTTTCTTTTTTACTACGGCCTTTATCTCTGAAGTTGATTTATTTTTATACTCTTCCGGTAAAGTGCTTTTGTCTACTTTTTCTATTGCCCCGGGATTTGCTTTTTCATAATCCACCAGGTCCCAGGAGCTATTGGTGTAAGCTGCTTTTGACTTGCTCACACTGCGTTCCACGGCATTTGCTTTACTCATGGTACCGGCATTCGCATCCTGGCGGCGTTGCATCTCTTTTTTAGAAGACCCGGCAGAGCCGTAGCCTATATAGGTGTCGTTTAATTTAGAATTATAGACATCAATCTGGTCATCATAAGGGGTTTCAATAAACTGGATCTTACGGTCCGAGTTAATGTTGAAATATTTCCCGTTTCCTTTTGCCGCGCCCATCTTCCATTTGCCGTTGATGCCTTCCTGGTAATCGCCGCAGTAGATCGTGGTGGTGCTGATACCTTTGCCTACACTATTGCTTAAAGCGCTTGTATAAGCAATTCTTCCCTGGTCGAAAGGTTCATTACCGGCAATGTAGATCAGCTTGATATCATTAGCGCGATGGGTCCACTCCAGCTCTTGGGTGGCCTTTTGTATTACAGCCCCGCAGAACTCCTCGCCGCCGTTGGTACGTAGACCGAACAGGTGCTCTGAGATCAGGTCAAGGTCAGTACTAAGGGGTACTACCTGCCGGATGTAACCACTTGAAGCGCTCAACCCGGAATTGCCGTATTCATACAGGGCAATTTCAATCACGGGCGTACGGCCACCGTATCTTAAAGTACTTAAAGTATTGATGATATTCCACAGCCTTGACTTGGCCTGCTCTATAAGGCCGTCCATACTGTTTGAAGTATCCAGCAACAGGGCCACCTGTATACGGGTATTGTCTGCTGCAGGCCTTGGTGCGCGGTGCATAGGCCGGTCAAAGGTGCTTACCAGTGGCTTTTGGGCATAGCTGCCCAGTCCCAGCAGGCCGCAGCTTAAGGTAAGGATTCCTGATTTAAGAAGCTGATTCATAATAAATGATTTTAAAGATTGTTTACTACGAAATATAGATGCAGGTTTTGCTTGCTTTCCATATCTGCAGGCGAAATAAATAAATGCAGGATTTAATTATTGGTAGGAATAGGTTTCAGCTCGCCGTTATGGTTCATAAAAAGCAGGTTCGTCTTCTTCTCTTCAACTTTTGGTGTGGCGGACCATTTTATTTCATAAAGTACCTGTACCGCCGGCTCTAGCAGGGTAGGGTTAATCACAAAGTCAAAATCTTTATTGGCTACCGGCATATAAAAATTGGTACTGGATTTATAGGTCGCGTTGATCCGGTCGGGGTTCAGCCTGTTACTGAGCGAAGTATTTTGATACAGCGTGTATTTCCGGTACATCTCTGTAGGGAGGTATATTTTAAAACCGTCACTCACATTTTTTTCCTTATTGCTAAAAGCATCTCCGATCAAAGCTTCATAGTGCTTAATACGTTCCAGCATAAGGCCACGTGCTTTGCTGATCATTTCTTTTTTGATGCTGTCGATATTGTTGATGGTATAGTCGACCCTCACCAGGTCATAAATTTCAAATTCAGATAAGATTTTCATGATCTCGTTGATCTGGTCCCCTCTTTTGAACTGTATGTGAATATTCTTTTTTAATTCAAATCCAGCCGGTACTTCATTATAGGTCTTTTTACTGAACAGTTTCTTCTCTGTCTGCAGCTCATAGAGAGGTACCATCGTGATCATATCCGTATACACCTTTACATCAGGGAACTTTTTAAGCCCGGCCTCTACTTCTTTTACCCGGTTATCCATCAGTTCGTTGGTTTCCTGTACCGTTTTGCCCGTTTGCTGCACGGCATAAATCGCTACCAGGGCATCCGGTTTGATATTAGCCATACCTTTTATGGAAATATAAGTGCCCGCCCCGGATGGGTAGGAGATATTGATCATATTCTCCGGGTAGGCTACCGCATAAGGTTCATTATTGATATTGCCCGCGATTTGTGCAGTCAACTGTTGGGTGGCCAGGCCGGAGAAGAGGATAAGTAGTAACTTTTTCATGATTTACTTGTTGTTTCTGTTTCAAAAGTATCAACCTGCCGCTCTTTTTAAGGCCGTAAATGGTGAAATGCCTTCCTGACTTGGTGAATGACAGTGCTGATATAATAATTAGTACTAATTTTATCCTTTAAAATACCGGAAGCTATGTGGCTTAAGCAGCTTGGCCTTAAAAGCCTTTATATATTAGTAGTTTGCCTGCTGTTTATGACAGTAGGCAGGCAAACTTTTGCGCAATCGGTACCGGCTAAACCGGAGCCGGAAATGAACAAAAAAGGGAGTAATAAAAAATCCATTAGTCCTAAGACAGGGTATAACACAAACCAGCTTTCCCAAAAAGCGAAGCAGTTAGAGCAGAGCTTTGGATCAGATGAGGAAGCCACGGCCATGGGGTATGTACAAATAGGGGATGACCTGGCAGGAAAGGGAGAATATCAAAAGGCAGAAACTTATTATGAGCGCGCTACAAATATCTACCAGTCCGCCGGCTCGAAAGAGCAGCTGGCTAATGTGCAACGTAAGCTGGCTAAAGTACAGGAAGAGCAAAATAAGGTGAAAGAGGCTATAGGCAACTATGAAAAAGCCGCGGCTAACCAGGATGATCCTTTATCAAAAAGCCTGAATGCCAACGATCGCCAAAGAATGCAAACCCCGGACCTGGAACGCAAGGAGGAATATGCCCGCAATAATGTGGAGATGCTTGCCCGGTCCAGGTACGCGATACCACAGGCTAAACTGGAGCTGTCTGATGCCTTGAATCAACTTGCCGTTTCCCAAAGATTACAAAACAAGCAGGACGAGGCTTTGAAAACGCTCTCCAGGGCTATCGCAATTGACGACCAGCATACTGCAAATAAAGAAAAGGCTATAGAAGCCCTTTCAAAAGACCTGGTGAGGGATCATAAATACGATGAAGCGGTAAGTCTGCAACTAAATATGCTGGCAACGGCGGACAGCACAAGGAATGACCTGTTAAAGATAAATACCTTAATACAGCTAGGCACGCTGTACGCGCAACAAAACCTGGATACGGCAGCCGAAAAGAATTTGCTGGCAGCTTATCAACTGGCGACTGCTTTACACCTGACCAAGCCTGCTAAAGACGCGCTCAGGCAATTGATTGATTTTTACAATAATTCAGGTCAGGCGGGCAAAGCGCAGCAATTATCTATAGGCTTCCTGGATAACCTGGACACCTTGCTGGCCCGGGACAGCAGCCTGCTGGACATGAAAGCTTTTGAAGCGATCGAAGGCCGTATCCAGAAGCTGGAAGCGGAAAAGGCGCTACAGGCAACCCTGCTGCAACAAACGCGCAGGAATAATTATTTATTAATCGCTGTGGCGCTCGTGATCCTGGTATCCCTGGTCTTTATCGTCAAAGCTTATTACACCATCCTGAAAAGAAATAAAAAGATACGGCTACAGTCTTTAAGGCGGGAAATGAACCCGCATTTCGTGTTCAACAGCCTGAACAGTGTGAACCAGTTCATTGCTGAGCATGATGAGATAAAAGCCAATAAATATTTAAGCGCTTATTCGACCCTTATGCGTACGGTAATGGAACATTCAGGTAAAGATTTCGTACCGCTTGGTGTAGAACTGGATCACTTGGAAAAATATCTTTCCCTGGAGTACCAGCGGTTTAGCCACCAGTTTAACTATGAGATCCAGGTCGATCCCATGATCGATAAAATGGAGCTCTCTGTTCCCAATATGATCATTCAGCCATTCTTGGAAAACGCGGTATGGCACGGATTACGTTATAAGGAAGATAAGGGTTTACTTGTTTTGAAAATAGCGCAGAAAGAAGGTCTGCTGCACATCCTGGTCAAAGATAATGGTATCGGTATAGAGCAAAGCAAAGCTTTGAAAACGACCCATCAGAAACAGCATAAATCTTTAGGGATGGAGAATACGAAAGAGCGGATTGCCTTACTGAACCAGCTTTATAACACAAAGATCGAATGTACGGTTACCGATCTTTCTGCCTCGGGCGGGCAGGGTACCCTGATTGATATAAGCTTACCTGTACTAAAATATAGTTATGAAACTGAACACGCTTAAAACGGTAATTGTAGAGGATGAAATGGCGGCGGTAAACGCGCTTAAAGCTTACCTGAAAAAGTATTGCCCGCAGGTGGAAGTCGTGGCGATGGCGCACCAGGCCAAAGACGCCATCGCGGTAATCAACGAGGTGCAGCCTGACCTGGTTTTCCTGGACGTGGAAATGCCTTATGGCAACGCGTTTGATGTACTGGAAGGTTGCCAGGAACTGTCTTTTGAAACCATTTTCGTAACCGCTTATTCCGAGTATGCCTTAAAGGCACTGAACCAGAGCGCCGCTTATTACCTGTTAAAGCCGGTTGCGATTGAAGAGCTGATACTGGCCGTTAATAAAGTAGCGCAATCTATCGCGCAGAAAGATCATTTAGAACGGAATAAGGTCATACTGGAAAACTCGAAAGCGGATTTCAATAATCAAAAGCTGATCTTACCTACCATAGACGGGTTTGAAGTGGTACACCATCGCCAGATCATACGCTTAAAAGGCAATGGTAATTTTACGGATATTTTCCTGGAAGACGGCTCCAAGAAAATGGTCTGCCGCTTCCTGAAGCATTTCGAGGAACTGCTGGAATACCCTTTTGTGCGCATTCACAAATCGCATATCATTAATATCAACCATGTGGCCAAATATCATAAAGGTGCCGGTGGATATGTCGTATTGCAGGACGGCAGCGAGATTGAAGTTTCCGCCACCTACAAAGAATCATTTATTAATTCATTTTCTTAAAAATTATAGTATGCCTTACACGGAAACAGACGGAAAGCTTGTGTGGAATATACAGCTGAAAAATCAAACAGAAGTAGCGGAGCTGGTTTTGAAAATTGCTCAGCTGGCAGATGCGGCCAACCATCACCCGGATATGTTATTACACAAATGGAACCGTTTGCAAATCGAGCTCTTCTCCCATGATGTGCATGCCATTACAGACCGGGATTACGCACTAGCCGCACAAATAGAAGCGCTTTTAACATAATTTATACTTTTTGTAAAAATGCTTACATTTGTGGCATTCGTTGCGAAAAGCCTATGAGCAATAATTATAAAGAAGGTCTGCACATATTAGCTACATTGAAAGAGGTAGCTATAGATAAACTACATACCTACGCGTCATTTGCCTTATTAATACAGCAGTTAATAGCGGCTCATGACCTTAAAGACCTGGGATCTGTATTTCATAATTTTGAGGGGGGCGGTTTTACCGCGGTGGTGTGCCTTAGTGAGAGCCATATTTCTATCCATACCTGGCCGGAATATGCTTTGCTGAATATGGATATTTATCTCAGTAATTTTTCGAGGGTGAATGATGGTGCTGTAGCGCAAATATTTGAAGCCCTGCAACACTATTTTGGCGGAACGGTTCATAATCTGGTTAAAGTAAAAAGATAATGGAACTACCAAAGACCTTTAGCTGCCCGAAATGTGGCACTGCTTATCGCCAGGTGAATACCACAGCTATTCATTATGAATGCAGCTGTGGCAATGTAAATCGTATAGATGGTTTCCTGCAATCAGAGTCTAACCAGAAACTGAAGCAATTACCTTTGTATTCCCGTTTTAAACAGGATACCAAGGGATACTTTAACCAGCAGGCTTTTTCGCTTACCGGTACGTTAGTCGTCGTATTTAAGAACGCTGCCCTGAATTTCTGGACCATGCAGATGCAGGACGGTTCGGTTAAATTGCTGGAAGAATCCTATGGTTTCCAGACGGTATTGACGCCGGTCACCGGGATCAATACCAATGGACTGTACGACCGCTTAAACAGAGCTACAACCACCAAGGATACCATCATTGATCAGCTGGGGACTTACCGGCTTGTGCAATTGGACGATTTCTGGGGATTTGATGTGAAAGGAGAAAGTGCTGCTGATATAATAGGGGCTGAAGAGCGCTTCCTGTTCCAGAGCAGGGATGGCGAAACCTATATTGAAATATGGCTGGCCGGGAAAGAATGCCGCATTTTTAAGCAGGAGCCTGTTGAAACCATTGAAGACCTTGAGCTTTCTGCGGTTAATCCTGCGATCCGGTTTAATGAAAAGGATTATGTAGATTGTGCTTCCTGCGGAAAGGAAGTGAATATTCCTTATTTCCCGCTGGTTAAAAACTTTGTTTGCCCGCACTGTAGTACCTTAAACAAGTTTAGTGAGCGATGGCGCTGGGAAAAGGAACAGAAAGTGGTCCAACTCCAACGGAATGCGGCGGCCAAGATTCCCCTGGGTACCAAGCTTCATTTATTGGGCGATGATTTTAAGGTCATAGGAGCTACCATTAAAGAAGATAATGAGGACGCGCAATGGCAGGAATTTACCCTGTATTGTGAAACGGATGGCGGTTTCGCCTTTTTAAGTGTCTTTAACGGGAATTTTATGCTGGTTTATGAAACCATGGAATTTCCTTTACTGCCTGCTGTGGGGCAGAGCATGATTTATTTTGAAGATACTTATTACCAGTTTTATAATGATTATACCACTAAGCTATTGTGGGCGGAAGGTTATGTCTTCGACAATTTTGCTGCCAATAACCGAAGAGGCTTTACTTATGACTATATAGCACCGCCTTACCTGTTCAGCCTTGAGCGGGACGGGGACAGGAATAACTATTGGTACCGGGGCGAATATGTAGACCGCCGGGAAGTACAAAACCAGGAAACACCAATAGAGCTACCGAGAAAAGTAGGTTTGGGGACCTTAGAACCTTCGTCTAAATTTACCAACCGGCAACTGATCGTTGGCGGTGCGCTTGCAGCCATTCTTTTCATACTGGTCCACTTAGCTATCGATCTTACAGGTACCCCGGCCAAAGTGGTACTTTCAAATACTTATACCTTTTCGGATAGTTCAAAGAATATAGAAGTTACTTCCGAACCGTTCGAGTTAAAGAACTTCAGAACGAATGTCGGGATAGATATTAGTGCGGATGTTATGAACAACTGGGTATCGCTGGACTATGCGCTTGTAAATACAGAAACCGGCCAGGAGTATAATGCCGGCAAAGACCTCGAATATTATGCCGGTTCTGATGGCGGGGAGAACTGGTCGGAAGGGAGCAATTCCTACGATCATTTGTTTACCGCTGTGCCTAAAGGGAAATATGTTTTAAACATTGAAGCGGAGAAAGGTACAGATGCAGGCCTGGTTACCACTTTATATGTCAAAGCGCAGGCCGGGTCCAAGCGTGCCTTAAACTTTTGGTTCCCTTTTATCATTATCCTCAGCTGGCCGGTGATCATGCTGATCCGTAATTATTCCAGGGAGCAGGAAAGATGGGCTTAATTAAAATAGCATAAATCCAATGAAACTTTTAGATACTATAAAAAAAATGAAATGGTTTATCGTCTTTGTGCTGGGCATTACCGGTGTAAAGGCCAGTGCCGACTATATGGGTTACTCTTTGTGGCCTTTCCAGGGTAATGAAACCAGCGCTTCGGGCGGCGGCAATGCCCGAACAGGAAGAACTTATTTTTATCATAAATAAATTATTAAAATGATTATAATGACAGCAAGTGTAATAAATTCATTAATGTTTGCCGGTATCGGTATCGTAGCGCTGATCGTAGCCTTTATTATTATGGAACTGGTTACGCCCAAGCATAACCTTTTCCGGGAAGTATTTGAAAAGCAAAATAAGGCCGCGGCGCTCCTGGTCGGTTTCTTTCTTTTATCTTTAGCTATTATTATTGCCGCGTCAATTCATGGATAGTACCCCGAAACAAGTGGTCAGAACGCAGTGGTTGCTGCTTTTTTCGGTACTCATTATTGCGGTTTGCGGGCTCATTTATGAATTAATTGCCGGCACACTGGCTTCTTATGTGTTGGGCGACAGTATCACGCAGTTTAGTTTGATCATCGGTACCTATATGTTTTCCATGGGTATCGGTTCTTTTTTGTCCAAGTACTTTACCCGTAATCTTATCACCTGGTTTGTGCAGGTGGAGCTACTGGTAGGATTTATCGGCGGTATTTCCGCCCCCTTGCTATTTGTCTTGTTTCCTGTTATCGACGGGTTCCAGTTTCTACTGCTTTTCCTGGTTGTTATCATTGGTACGCTCGTGGGCATAGAAATACCCTTATTATTAAAAATACTTAAGGATAAGCTTTCTTTTAATGAATTGGTAAGCCGGGTGTTTACCTTTGATTACATTGGTGCTTTATTGGCTTCCATCGTTTTTCCCCTCTTGTTTGTACCGCATCTCGGACTCATCCGTACCAGCCTTTTCTTTGGTATCATTAATGTAGTGGTCAGTATCATTTTGTGCTATTACTTCAGCGGACAGATAAAGCGGGTAGCATTACTTAAGTTAACGGCCTTTATCGTGCTCATTTCGCAGGTAGCCGCGTTTGCTTTTGCGGATGAGATCATGGATTATGGCGATGAGCTTTCCTACCAGGATAAGGTAGTCTTTGCAAAATCTACTCCTTACCAGCGGATCGTGCTTACCAAGAACAGGGAAGAGCTCCGGCTCTTTCTCAATAGTAACCTGCAGTTTAGCTCCCGGGATGAGTACCGTTACCATGAAGCATTAGTGCACCCGGCAATGAGCAATGTAAAGCAGCTAAAGAATGTACTGGTATTAGGCGGTGGTGACGGATTGGCCGTGAGAGAGATACTGAAATATCCTGGCGTGGAACGCATACACCTTGTAGACCTGGACCCGGAAATGACCCGATTATTCAGCTCTCATAAAATGCTGTCGGCATTGAATGAACATTCCCTTACAAATCCTAAAGTGACTATAGAGAATAAAGATGCCTTTATCTGGATGAAAGAAAGCCGGACCGTCTACGACTGCGTGATTATCGACTTCCCGGATCCCTCCAGTTTTGGTTTAGGTAAATTGTATTCCAATACTTTTTATAATTTGCTGAAGCAGGTGTTGCATCCTTTGTCTGTGGTCGTCATTCAAAGCACTTCGCCGCTTGTAGCACCTAAAAGCTTCTGGTGTGTGAATAAGACCTTGAACGCATGTGGCTTCCGGACCCTTCCTTACCACAATTATGTGCCCTCTTTTGGCGAATGGGGTTATATTATGGCCAGCCAGCAGGCGCCTTTAACGGTCCCGGATACTTTTGCTGTCCCGGCACGCTATATCAGTACACCGGTATTTCAGCAGATGATGACTTTCTCGGACGATATGCGCAGCAAAGACACGCTGGAGATCAATAAACTGAACAACCAGGCCCTGGTCAAATATTTTGAACAGGAATGGCGACATTATACCGACCGCTGATATGGAACGCAGGCAATTTATAAGATGGATGATGACCGTTTCCGGCGGGCTGGGATTGGGCCTGACCGCCTGTCGCAGCAAGCGAAATATTCCCGGAAGTATTGTAGGTGCAAGCGCCGCGATCGGGCACCTGTTGCGGGATAAAGTTTTTGAACGGCCTGCAGTATTTGAAGAAAGAAAAGTAGTGATCGTGGGTGGTGGCATCAGCGGTTTATCAGCTGCGATGCACCTGCATAAAGCCAGGATAGAAGAAGTGCTGTTGCT
Source organism: Taibaiella sp. (assembly GCA_016786705.1). Taxonomy (GTDB): domain Bacteria; phylum Bacteroidota; class Bacteroidia; order Chitinophagales; family Chitinophagaceae; genus Edaphocola. The sequence continues at coordinate 40,278 of JAEUVV010000002.1, read as the reverse complement.
GGAACTCGAAGCCCATACCGGTGGGAATGCGGCCAGCGGGAGCAACGAGTATTCAAAATTCCCTTATGGCGCCCACTATGTGCCCATCCCTAATAACCAGCTTACCGATTATATGGCTTTCCTGGAAGAGGCCGGGGTAATTACCGGCTATGAAAACGGGCTGCCGGTGTACAATGAACTGTACTTATGCCATGACCCGGAAGACAGGCTATATATCAATGGTAAGTGGCAGGAAGGTATTGTACCTAACCACGGTTTAAGCGATACTTCAAAGCATCAATTTACCCGCTTTTTTGAGGAGATGGCCAGGTTGCGCAAGGAGAAAGGGAAAGATGGTAGAGACGCGTTTGCTATTCCTGTGGATCTTTCCAGTGCAGATCCTTTATATACTGCTTTAGATCAACTGACTTTCAAAGAGTGGTTAACACAACAGGCATTTAATGCTGATGAATTACTCTGGTATGCGAACTATTGTACCTTAGATGATTTCGGGACCACTATCGAGCAGATCAGCGCCTGGGCCGGTATTCATTACTTCGCGGCCCGTAAAGGCCTTGCTGCTAATGCTCATTATGATGATGTACTTACCTGGGAGCAGGGGAATGGCTTCCTGGCAGAGCAACTACTTAAAAGAAGCCAGGCCGAGATACGCACTAATAGCCTTGTGGTCGCTGTTGAGGAGGTAGATAGTAAAATAGAGCTCATTTACTATGATGTGCCTAATAAAGCAATAAAGGGCTTGCGCTGCGAACAATGTATCATAGCCGCGCCCCAGTTTGTAAACGCGCGGATGCTTGGCAGCGCCGATCCGGAAAGGGTTGAGACGGTAAAGGCTAATATGCAATACAGCCCCTGGATCGTGGCCAACCTGAAAGTAAAAGCAGGACTGGAGGAACGTAATGGTGTCGATCTTTCCTGGGATAATGTGATCTATGGCGGCAATGGCCTGGGTTACGTGGATGCCGGGCACCAGAAGATCAGCCTGTCGCAGCCCGTAAAAAACCTGACTTATTATAAACCGCTTAAAGGTGCTTCTAACGCGGAAGCCCGTAAAGTGGCCCTGGCGAAACAACATAAAGACTGGGTAGATGAGATCTTGAGTGACCTGCTGAAAGTGCATCCCAACCTGGAACAGCAATTGTTGCAGGCTGATATCGCTTTATGGGGTCATGCCATGATACAGCCTTTGCCCGGCTGGATCTGGGGTGCAGCCCGTAAAAGTCTGCAGCAAAGTATTGGTAACAAAATCCATTTTGCCCATACCGATATTGCCGGCGTCAGCATTTTCGAAGAAGCTTTTTACCAGGGATTAAATGCCGCAGGGCGCGTAAAGCAATTTTTATGAGTGTTCAGCAACCATTTATATCATTTACTAAACATTGGTTGGGCAAACCCTGGGTAGATATCTTGTTTATCATTGCCCCGCCATTCCTTTGCCTGGCTTTTATCGCGATCTTCCCGCAATTGTTCCACGATGCGAAAGATATCCCGGTTTACTGGTGGGTGATCCTGGTCCTGCTGATCGATGTGGCGCATGTATACAGCACTTTATTCCGTACTTATTTCAGCAAGGATTCCTGGCAACGCTACCGCAGGCCAATGACCTTAATTCCACTAGCTTCCTTTTTGTTTGGCGTCCTGCTTTGCAGTGTCAGCATGGCCTTGTTCTGGACCGTAATGGCCTATATCGCGGTCTTTCATTTTATCCGCCAGCAGTACGGTATCATGAAGCTTTACTCCAGGAAGGAAGAGCAGCTGCCGGCCTGGTGTAAACGGGTAGATGTGCTTACCATTTATACCGCCACTGTTTATCCTATATTATACTGGCATTTTAGCAGCCCGAGGAATTTTAACTGGTTTGTAGAAGGGGATTTTATCATTAAGGAATTACCTGGTGTCCGGGTATTTTTTACCATCCTGTATGCCTTGATTATTGCTGTATATGTAGGTAAAGAAATCTTCCTGGTTGCCCGGTTTAGGACGATCAATGTTTTGCGTATACTGATTATTGCAGGAACGCTGTTTTCCTGGTATATGGGTATCGTTTACTTTAACGGTGATCTTGCTTTTACCCTTTTAAACGTGGTGGCGCACGGTATTCCCTATATGGCATTGATCTGGATATTTTCTATGCGGGAAAATAAGGCGCAGCAGCAGCGTTCCCCGTTCTGGAAATTGATGTATGGCCCTTTAGGCATGCTCCTGTTCCTGGCGGTTATATTTCTCTTCGCTTTTTTGGAAGAAGGGCTTTGGGATACCTGGGTGTGGCAGGATAACGGGAGGTTATTTGCCCTATTCAGTGATTTTAGAAGTGAGCGACTCAATGCTTCCTGGCTGAAATTTATTGTGCCTTTACTGGCGATGCCGCAATTGACCCATTACGTGATTGATGGATTTATCTGGCGTAAAAGAAGCAATACTTCAGGCAAAGCTGGTGAAAGGGAAATGACAGCGGTTATTTAACCAATCCCAATTGTATGGCGACTTTGATCAGCCCGGCTGTATTCTTGACCACTAATTTCTGCATCAGGCTGTACCGGTGATTCTCAACGGTACGAAAACTGATAAACAATTTGTCCGCTATTTCCTGCGTGGTTAATTCATCGGCGATCAATTGAATAATTTCTTTTTCCCGCATAGTGATCTCCGGGATAGACCGATCATTGGATGTATTTTTACTGAAATTGAAGAGATTTTGCACCATAGTTTCTTTTAGGGACGGTTCTATAAATTCTTCGCCCCTGTGTACCGCTATGATGGCATTGTATAAGGTATACTGATCCGTATCTTTCAACAGGTAACCGCTGCATCCCCTGCGCATCATGCCCGAGACTGAGGCCGGTGCATCCAGGCTCGTCAAAGCGATTAGCTTAAGTTCCGGGTAGTCTTTTTTTAATTGTGGCGCTAAGTCTTTACCAGAATATTCTTTCAACATTATATCCATTAAAAGTATTTCCGGTTGCCGGGTAGCTATATCCTCCAGTAGTGCAGGAGCTGTATGATAAATGCCGGTTATTTTAATATCCTTAAATTCCTTAAGCATATTCACAATGCCGGTAGTAGCCAGCGGATGATCGTCTATAATGGAAATACTGATGGACATAATCGGTTATTTTTCTAAAATTAAGTTTTTTGCCTGAGATTCGATCAGTACCGTAGTGCCCAGGCCCAGTACACTTTTGATATCCAGCTGGCTATGGAATAGCTGGAGCCGGTTTTTGATACTTCTTAATCCCATCCCTTCATGGCCTTTAGACCGGTCAAACCCTTTGCCATTATCTTCAATGGTAATGGACAGGTATTCCCCGTCATACTGTATCTGCACCAAAGCTTTGCCGGCTTCCGCATGCTTGATAATGTTCTGGATGATTTCCTGTACAGTACGGTAGATCAGGATCTCGAAATCCACGATAAACCTGGGAACAGGCAAGCCTATATGCTGAAAAGAAATCGGCAGCCCCGAGGTTTTGCGGATATTATTACAGAAATAAAATATCGCCTGTACCAATCCTTCATCCAGTAAGAGGTCGGGCATAAGGTTATGGGCGGTAAGCCGCAGTTCTTTGGTGGCGCGGTCCATCTGTTGTACAATCCGTTTATGATTTTCTGAAGCAGTCATTTCAGGGAACTGCTGGGGTAATGCGTTTAACTGCATTTTTACGGAAGCGAATTCAACCATTACACTGTCATGCAGCTCATGCGCGATCCTGTTGCGTTCTTTTTCCTCCCCTTCTGAAAGGGCTTTTAAGCGTTCAACTTCCTGGGTTTGGCGAAGCAGGGCAAGCTCATTGTTTTGCAATTTTTGTTTGTTCCTGCTATTCCTGAATGCAAAGATCACAATGCCTATTACGCCCAGGGAAATGCCAAGCATCAAAGCCATCCATACATTACGCTGTTCGAGCTGGTTTTCTTTTTGCGCCAGTTCAAGTGCGTTATTGGCAATGATGCGGTTCTGCTCTGCTTTCTGGTAGTCCAGCATGAGGTCTAATGTTTTTGCTTTTTCTGACTTATCTAAACTATCCTGTAACCGGATGGCATAAGTTTGGTGAAGGAAAGCATTTTTGAAGTCCTGCTTTCGCTCATAGACCTGGGCCAGGACTTCATGAATTTCTTTACTGAGCTCTTTGGTATGGCTCGCATCAGAACATTTTAATGCCTTCGTAAGCTCTTCTTCAGCTCTTTTGGTATTGCCAAGTTCCAGGTAGAGTTTTCCTGCCTCTGAGTGGTACAGGGCCAGCGAGGTATTGGTATTAAATAGTTTTGAAGCTACTTCCGCTTTTTGCAGATAAAAAAGTGCCGAGTCATATTGCTTGTTGATCCGGTAAGCCTCTGTAAGGTTGACGTAGAGCTTGTTTGCCAGGTGCACGTCATTTTTCCTGTTAAGTATTTGGAGCGCTTCTTTAAATTTGGAGATGGCGAAATCATTGCTGGAGTCTGATTTCGCGATACCGATATTCATGGTGATATAAGCATCCGGCTTTTTACTTTTTTCCAGTATGCCGGAAGCCAGGTCATAATATTTTAAAGCTTGTTTATATTCGCCAATAATACTCCAGAAGCCGCCGAAATTTGTATAGGTCTGGATAATGCGCTTATCACTTAAGTTTTCATTGGCCAGCTCTATTGCCTGCAGGTAATGGCTGATGCTTTTGCTATATAATCCGGATTGCTGGTAAATAACGGCATTCACATTATGCAGGTAGCTGAGTATTTCTTTATCATTACTTTTTCGGGCATAATGAAAGGCCTTTTCCAGGAACCGTTCACATTGTTTGTAATCACCTTTTCTTAAGTAGCAGACTGCGGCAAATGCAAATACCTTCCCATTGAACGGTTGCATAATAGTTTCCTGCTCATAAGCGATCAGCTCATTCAATAGACCAATGGCGCTGTCGGGCTGGGTCTGGTTAAGGGTTTCTATTTTGGATAATTGCTCATTGATCAACAGGGTATCGGACAACAATAAATTGCCGGTACCGGTCTTATAAATAGTCTTGTTTTCTGTCTGGGCATTGCTATATTGACTGCAACAAAGCGCTATAAGGAGCATAAGCCGCCTGATTGGCTGTACCAACCTGTGCCACTTGCTGCTATATTGTTTCTCTAAAATCATCAGGATAAAGATATTTTACACTGCAATATGTGCTATTTACAGGAAATGCGGGTAGGGGAATTCACTCATTTTTACTGAAAATGAGTGAACGTTTTGTAAATCTGAGCTTAAAGTTAAAATATATTTACAGGGTCATTACACCTATTATTATCACCCTTTTAAATTGATTTAAATGAGAAAATTATTACTAACCTTCATGGTTGCCACAGGCCTTGTTCAAGGCGCGCAGCAAGCTTTTGCCCAATGTGACGCTACTTTAAGCAACTCCGGGTATTGCTACCCGGTAACCCTTACCGTAAATGCTAACTTTGCTATGGACAGTATTTCCTGGAAGAAAGATAATATAGTTGTGCAGACTTATATTGCTTCCTTAGGTACCGGTTTTATAGTAGCTGGCGGTAACGGGCAGGGCAATGGAGCTAACCAACTTAACCAACCCATGGGGATGCATGTCGATAACCAGGGCAATGTTTACGTGGCCGATGCGCCTAATCACCGGATCCAGAAGTGGGCGCCGGGGGCAACTACCGGTGTGACTGTTGCTGGTGGTAACGGCCAGGGAAGCGCTGCCAACCAGCTGAATTTTCCCGTAGGTGTGTTTGTAGACAATAATGGAGATATCTATGTAAGCGACTGTTTTAATAACCGGGTACAGAAATGGACGGCAGGGGCAACTACCGGAGTTACCGTTGCCGGTGGTAACGGTATGGGCGCTGCGGCGAACCAGCTAAATTTTGCCGGTGGATTATTCCTCCGCAACGGGAATGTTTATATCGTAGATGCCGGTAATTCCCGTATACAGAAATGGGCACCCGGGGCTACATCTGGTACTACAGTAGCGGGAGGTAACGGGTTTGGTGCTGCATTGAACCAGTTCGCCATCCCTTCAATGAACGGGAATCTTTTTGTTGATGCCGGTGAGAATATTTATGTTACAGAGTATAGCAATCACCGGGTAACCAAGTGGGCACCCGGGGCTACGGCCGGCGCGATCGTAGCAGGCGGTAATGGACAGGGAGCGGCAGCCAATCAATTGAACCGGCCTACCGGCATCGCGCTGGATAACCTTGGCGGCATATTTGTTACCGAGTCCAATAATCACCGGGTGCAATACTGGCCGGCCGGCGCTACAACGGGCACCACGGTAGTTGGCGGCAATGGAAGTGGAACTGCTTTGAACCAGATCTCCCAACCTATGGGTTTTGCTAAGTTCCAGGACACACTGTACGTATGTGAATACGGTAACAGCCGCGTGACTAAATTTTACTCGGATTCTTCCGTGATCACGAATACTTATACCTTAACGCAGCCCGGCCATTATGTGGCGGTGGTTACCAGTGATGGCGGTTGTGTAGATTCTGTTTCTTTTGATATCACATTACCCAGCCCGGTAAAGATCACTTCACTCTCGGAAAGAGATTTATGCGAAGGGTCATCACTCACCTTAAAGGTAACAGCACATGACAGCCTGAGTTATCAATGGCTGAGAAATGGCACCGCTGTGGGAGCGACGGCAGACTCCCTGGTCATAACCGATGGCGGTACCTATACGGTGATCTCGGATATAAACGGCGGCTGTATTGATACCACAACGGGGGTGACCGTTAATGTACGCGACTTGCCGGAACCGGTTATCGCGAATAATAATAATGTATTGAGTACCGGGACTTTCGATACCTATCAATGGCACAAAGGCGGTATTGCTATCTCCGGGGCTACCAGCAACAGCTATACCGCTACCGAAGATGGTACTTATACGGTCAGTGTTACGAATGAATATGGCTGTACCGGTGTATCTGACCCTGTTACCTTAAGTGGGGTAGGAGTGGATAAAGTTATTGCTGCTTATGGCCTGTCCCTATTCCCTAACCCGGCTTCGACTGAGTTGTACCTGCAATCAAGGAAAGTCATTAAAAATGCCGGTATAAAAATCGTTAACGTATTGGGGCAGGAAGTGCTGGCGCAGCAATGGCTGCAGGTTGGCGAGAACCAGTCTTTAAAAATTGATGTTACGGCTTTACGTGCCGGTATATATTACCTGAACATTAATGTAGATGGAAAAAACGCGAGTTTTAAATTTACTAAACTTTAGATTCAATGTTTCGTTTACTATCACGAATAAAAAGGACGCTTTCCAGCGTCCTTTTGTCTTATTGTCCCCATTTATAGCCCTTGCTATCCAGCCCTATCAGCCCGAATACCCGGTCTACAACCGTCATTGCGGCCGCTTCCAGGTCTTTCGGTTTGCTGTAGAAGGAAGGGGAAGCCGGGCAAATGATGCCGCCGGCTTCGGTAACTGTCTTCATATTATTGAGATGCACCAGGTTGTAAGGGGTTTCCCGGATGACGCAAATCAGCTTTTTGCGCTCTTTGAGCATGACATCTGCCGCTCTTGTGATTAAGCTGTCGCTGATCCCGGTCGCGATACGTCCTAAAGTACCCATACTGCAGGGAATGATTACCAAAGCATCATAGCCGGCACTGCCGGAAGCAAATGGGGCATAGTAATCCTGGGTATCCCAACTTTTAAAGGGTAATTCGGTATAGCTCTCGTCATCAAGTTCCTCTTTCCAGACTGTAAAAGCATTCCTGCTCCATACCAGGTCCGTCTGTATCGGCTGGCCGGCATCTGTCAGGGCTTTTATCTTTTGAAGAAATAGTTTGGCATAAATAGAACCGCTTGCCCCGGTAACCGCTACTGCTACTTTCATTTTATCTGGAATAATTCACCTGCAAATTTAACGTATTCATTCCTGTATTTATCTTAAATTTACAACTTAGTAGCCTGTAGCTTTAATACAGGAGGCTAATGGAATTAATCTTAAAATCATGAATAAAAAAGTATTTGGATGGGCTTTGCTACTTGCGATGTTTGCGGGCATGGGCCTTTTTGCACAAAAGAAAAAAAGCACGAAAAACACGGATCTGGCTAAGACAGAGGTCAATGCGGATGTAATCCAGTGGATCAGTGTGGAAGAGCTGGAGCAAAAGATGAAAAAAGAGCCGCGGAAAGTGATCTTCGATTTTTATACCGACTGGTGCGGCTGGTGTAAAGTGATGGATAAAAAAACCTTTTCTAATAAAGAGCTGGCGCGTTATGTTAATAAACACTATTACGCGGTTAAGTTTAACGCGGAATCCAAAACACCGCTTACTTTCATGGGCAAAACCTATGAATATGTACCGGAGTATAAATCGCACCGTTTCGCGGCAGAACTTATGAGCGGTAGAATGAGCTATCCTACTACTGTCATTGCCGGTAAAAATATGGCTTATGTAAACCCGATTCCGGGCTTCCAGCGCTTAGACCAGATGGAAACATTGCTGAAGTATTTCGTATCTGTAGAAGAGCCCAGCCAGGCTAGCTGGGAAACACATATGCGGGAGTTTAAAGCTTCCTGGACACCGGAGCCGGGCACTCAATAATTATAAAAAGCAGTTATAGAAAACGGGAGTTACTATTATACCAGTAACTCCCGTTTTTATATTTCAATATTGTGGGTTTAAAGCTCTTTTACGGCCGCCCTTAATCTTACCAGCTTTGTCAGCAGGGGTTCCAGCAAGTCAAGATGAAGCATATTAGCGCCATCAGATTTCGCGTTTTTAGGGTCGGGGTGGGTTTCTATAAACAGGCCGTTCGCGCCAACCGCTATAGCGGCTTTGGCAATCGTTTCGATCATGGCCGGGTTGCCGCCGGTCACACCGGAAGACTGGTTGGGTTGTTGCAGCGAGTGTGTACAGTCCATTACGACGGGCACATCAAAGGATTGCATGACAGGTATACCCCTATAGTCCACCACCAGGTCCTGGTAGCCGAAAGTAGTACCCCGGTCGGTGAGGATCACCTGTTCGTTATTACTTTCTCTTATTTTTTGTACGGCAAACTGCATGGCATCCGGGGATAGAAACTGGCCTTTTTTTACATTTACGATCTTACCTGTTTTCGCCGCGGCTACCAATATGTCGGTCTGCCGGCAGAGGAAGGCCGGTACCTGCAGCACATCGACATAAGCGGCGGCCATTTCAGCTTCAGCGGCATCATGGAAGTCGGTAACTACCGGCACGCCAAAGGTCTGTCCTGCTTTTTGTAAAATCTTTAAAGCATTTTCATCTCCTATGCCGGTAAAGCTGTCGAGCCGCGTACGGTTGGCCTTCCGGTAAGAGCCTTTGAAAATAAAAGGGATATTCAGCTTTTGTGTAATGGTATTGATTCTTTCTGCTATGCGCAGGGCTATTTCTTCACCTTCTATGGCACAAGGGCCGGCCATCAGGAAGAAATTATCGGATTGTGTAAACTGCATGTTGTTTTAATTTTTTTAGTGAATACGATCTGCACGTGGTGGCATGTTCGCCATAATTTGTTTTTCGGTTTGCAGCCACCATTGCCAGCGTTCTTTTACTTGTTCTTCAGTAAAGTAATACCTTGCAAGGTCAAGGAATAAACGATAATGACCGGCCTCAGAAACCATAAACTTGTGATAGAATTCTTTGAGCTTGTCATCGTTGATGTGGAGGCTGAGGAGACGGAAGCGCTCACAGCTGCGTGCTTCTATCAGGGCGCAGATACATAGCTTGTTGAGCAGTTTTTCGTCCTGGCTGCCGGTCTTAGGGTCATGGGCCAGCAGGGCATTTACATAATCGTCTTTTCTTTGCTTACCCAGGTGCATACCTCTTTTTTTGAGCTCGGCCAGTACCATGCGGAAATGGCCCCATTCTTCCGTAACGACAGGGGAGAGTTTGTCCACCAGCTCTGCCTTATCCGAGTAGCGCTGGATAATGGAGATCATTGTGGTTGCTGCCTTTTGTTCACAAAAGGCATGATCGGTTAAAATATCTTCAAGAGCGATACCTGCAATATCGACCCACCTGGGATCTGTAGGCAGTTTAAGGCCCAAAATCGTGTTTTCTGACATGTCGGGTAAATAAGGATGCAAGTTAACCATTTTTCAGATGCGTAAAAAGCAGCCCCGGGATCAGGTATGGCAGGGGTATCATAAATGTCTTAAGCATAATTTGCTGTAATTGTAGCATAAAAGTATATTTATGTTCTGAAAATTGTTGTTATGCACCTGAATGAACAGAACCGGCAGCTATGGGAGCGGGTATCTGCCTTTGATATAGCAGAATATTCATTCAATTATGGCTTTGCGCTGCGGCTGGCTACAGAAAACAAATGGTCTTTTTCGTTTACCGATGCCGCGATTATGGAATATAAAAAGTTTATGTTCCTGGCATCTATTTCCGATGAGATGATTTCCCCCTCCGTAATTGTCGATACCGTTTGGCATTTACATTTGATCTATTCCGATGCTTATCAGTCTTTTTGTAAGTTATTAGGTAAAGAGATCAAGCATATTCCTTCACGCAAACAGGCCGGGGAACAGGCAAAATTTCATGCAGCTAAGCTATTGACTCAAAAGATTTATGAACCCGTTTTCGGTACTATGCCAGAGGCCATCTGGAAATATGAAAGTATGTACGACAGCCTGAATCTTTCCCATGCTTCTCATTCAATTGAAAAAATAAATATAGTGACATTGGTATTATTTCCGGCTCTTGTTACCGGCTTGTATTTTTTGTTGCGGCCGGTTTACAGGGCAATAGACAGCACTTATTTCCTGCCTGCTTACTTTGTTCTGGGTTTTATTATTTTGCTGGTACTGAGGCAGTATAATCAGCAATTCTTTAAGCGGTTAATCAATTGCGCAGCACCGTCGGGTTTCCTGTTTGAATTAGGGAGTCTTGAGTTGATCGCTTTAAAAAGCGGAGCTGTGAAAAACTGTGTGCATGCGCTTACGAATGAATTGATCGTGCAGGAGCATATCGCTGTTGACGATCTTGGGCGTTTATCGGCTATTAGTGTACCTGATACGGGTGAAATCGCGCAGTTGAAAGTGTATGAAATTTTTGCCAGGGAAGAAGCACCGGTCCTTTATGACAAAGTCCTCTTCAGTGCAATTCATATACCTTACTTCCAGGCCATACAATACTTTGTCAACGAGTTAAGGCATTACATCAATACTTCTAAGGAGTATGTCCGTATTGTCATTTGTAACTACAGTTGCTTGGGCATCTTTTTAGCATTAGGACTGGCGAGGGTGTTTACCGGCTTATCGGCAGGTAAACCCGTAGTTTATATCCTGATTTTAGTATTTGTTTTTATTATAATTACGGAAAGTGTATTGCGGCAATTGAAATTCCGATTCTTTAGTAATAGTTTACCGCATCATTATTTAAAATCAATGCCCGTGGCGAGTCGGGAAAGTGTGCTGCAATGGGACTATTTGCAATCAGGACAACTGGCATTAACAGCTGCTTTTATTCCTGTTGTCGGGGCGAGTATAGCTACGAATAGTGATCATAGTACGTCTTCAGGAAGTTCTTGCGGTACTTCCTGCGGATCGTCTTGTGGCAGCAGTTGCGGTGGTTGTGGAGGAGATTAATAAAAAAGCATTCAGAAGAATCTGAACGCTTTTGAAACGCAATCATCATAATAAGCATCAGGTGCAGGTTGTATTGATGAATGATTATATGGATTGATTAAAGGGTTATATGGGCATGCGAGCAATAAGGTACTGTTTAGTATACTGTTGTCGCGTATTTTTTAATAGATGGCGAATTTAAAGTCCTTTAGGGTACCAAGATGAAAAGGCATGCGAAAATCTGCAAAAAATTAACCCGGGTTAATTTTTTGCGAACACTTTTTCTTTTTTTATTACCTATTGTAGGTACATTTAATTAATATTGCCAGTATCGGTATACACTGTCTGGCTAAGGGTTTAAGCTTTTTTATTACTTTTTGCGATCCTGTTCCGGATACGGCTTAAACTGCCCGGCTCTATATTGAGAAAACTGGCGATCTGCTTGAGCGGTACTACTTCAATTAATGCGGCATGTCTATCTAATAGTTGTAAATATTGCTCTTCCGGACTCAATAAGATCCGGTCTGCTTTTTCCCGGATGAGTTGTCTGAAGGCAGAGTCTATCATCAGCCGTATGTACCTTTCAAATCGGGGAACCTCGTTGAAAAGCTGGTTCATAGCACTGCTGTCAAATACCAGCATTTCGGTTTTGATTACGGCCTCCAGGTAGTATTGACTGGGCTCACCATGATGTATGCTTTGCAGGTTACCGATCCATGAATTTTTGTAAAAAAACTTTACAGTAAATTCTTTCTCTTCTTTAATGTAAAACAGCCGCATGAGGCCATTACAGATAAAGCCTGAGCTGGTATTGATTTCCCCTTCCGTAATAAAACGTTCGCCTTTGCTATATACTTTCCGGAACATTTTGCGGGAAATAGCTGTAGTTTCAGCTTCAGTAAAGGGTAGTACTTGTTTTAAATGTTCACTTAGATAATGAAACACCTGGATCTCTTTCAAATCTATCAATAGATTTAGTCAAAAAAAATATTTTTAAATTTTTTATAGGTTTGTGGTTTATGGGCTAAATTTAAGGAAAATATTTAATGTCATGTATCAGGAAATTGTTTTGGCTTTGTTATTAGGCCTGGGATTGAGTGCCAGCTGTGGTTTCAGGGTATTTTTGCCGCTGTTGGTTACCTCCCTGGCCGCTTACTTTAAAATACTTCCTGAGGGGATGAATTATAGTATTGTATGGTTGGGGACTTTGCCTGCTGTGATCACCTTCGCTACCGCGTCGCTCATAGAAATAGCCGGGTATTATATCCCGGTAGTAGATAATTTCCTGGACTTTATTGCCACGCCTTTATCGGTTGCCGCGGGTACGCTGCTGACCGCCTCTTTCTTACAGATAGATAATGAAATGATCAAATGGGGCCTGGGACTGATTGTGGGGGGCGGTGCCGCCGGTATCGTTCAAACCGGAACTGCTTTTACCCGTTTGCTTTCCTCTAAAACTACGCTGACAACCGGTAACGGTTTACTGGCCACCGGTGAGAATACGCTGGCTTTTAGTGGTGCCGTTTTTGCTTTTATAGTCCCTGTGATCGCAGGTGTACTCGCCCTTGCCATTGTGCTGATCATGCTTTATTTTATAAAAAGAAGCAGCGGCAGGTTGGCAAAAATGAAACAAAGTTAAGGGCCTGGAATTAAAGGCTTAGAGCGCTAAAAAACGGTTGATTTGTTCCCTGCATTTTTCAGCTGCCGTTCTTTCCTTATCCGCGTACCATTCAGCGGTCCATTCGATCGCCTGGAGTGCGGTAAGCCTGGGCTTAAAGCCCGTTTCGTTTTTGATACGGGTATTATCCAGTAGTAGTAATGCCGCTTCATGCGGTTGATTGGCATTACCGGAAATTTCATAGGAACCTCTTCCGAAGGCGGCTATAAAACGTTCTGTAACTTCAAGTACCGGCAATACATCTGTAGCTTCCGGTCCTATATTATAGGTGGGAGATAAGCTGCCGGGTTGCGTGTACAGAAGCGCGGCAGTATGCAGGTAAGCCATTAAGGGTTCCAGTACATGTTGCCAGGGCCTTACCGCTTTAGGATTGCGCAGTTTTACGGGTTCCAGGAATTGTATGGCCCTTACGATATCGGGGATGATCCTGTCGTCTGAGAAATCACCACCGCCTATCACATTCCCTGCACGCATCGCTACAATACTTTTTTGATGCTGCTCATAATTTTCGGGGGAGAAGTAGGAACGCAGGTAAGAGCTGATCGCTATTTCACAGGCGGCTTTTGAAGCAGAGTAGGGATCATATCCACCCAGCTTATCATCTTCTTTAAATGCAATACCGTCTTCAGGGTTTTCATACACTTTATCTGTAGTGATCATCACGGCTACACAGCGCTTTTCCAGCTTCCTCAGCGCTTCCAGCACGTTCACGGTACCCATTACATTCGTGGCAAAAGTTTCGGCAGGGGCTTGGTAGCTTCTGCGTACCAAGGCCTGGGCGGCAAGGTGAAAAACAAAATCGGGTTCAAAACGAACGAGCTCGCCCTGGAGTTGCGCCGCATCGTTAATATCGGCTATTACAGAACTGTAGCAAAGTGTTTCGCCATCGATCTGCTGGTACAGGTCATTATCATGCTCAGGCGCCAGCGCATAGCCTTTAACGGTAGCGCCCAGCTGGTTCAGGATCTGTAAAAGCCAGGCCCCCTTGAAACCAGTATGCCCGGTAAGGAATACTTTTTTACCTCTGAAAATGTCTTGTAGTTGCATTGATGATGGATTATAAGTGATGGATGATGAGCGATCAATCTTCATCTATCCATCATTCAAAATTTAAAATCAAAAATTTATCATTCTTTAAATTACCAGCACTTCCATTCGGCACCTTTTTCCCACATGGCTTCCAGTTCTTCTTTTTCCCGCAGGGTATCCATGCACTTCCAGAAACCCTTGTGTTTATAAGCCGCTATTTCACTGTCTTTGGCCAGGGCGCTCATGGGTTGCGCTTCCCACATGATATCGTCCATATCGCCCTGAAGGTAGTGCCTGATCTCTGGCTGAAGCACAAAATACCCGGCATTGATCCAGGAACCGCTATCTTTTGGCTTTTCCTGGAAGGATTCGATAATGCCTTTGTCATCCATTTTGATCACACCAAAACGGCTGCCCGCCTGTATAGAGGTCATGGTACAGATCTTTCCTGTTTGCTGGTGAAAGTCGATGATCTCATTGATATTCGCATCGATCAAGCCATCTCCGTAGGTCAGCAGGAAAGGTTCATTATTGGTATAAGGCAGCACGCGTTTTAACCTGCCGGCGGTCATGGTGTCTAGGCCGGTATCGATCATGGTTACTTTAAACGGTTCCGCATTGTTATTGTGGTACTCTATGCTGTTCTGTTTCAGGTCTACCGTCATATCGGCATTATGCAGGAAATAGTTGGCAAAGTACTCTTTTATATGCCATCCTTTATAGCCCAGGCAGATAATGAATTCCGTATGGCCGTAATGCGCATAGGTTTTCATGATATGCCATAGGATAGGTTTGCCACCGATTTCGATCATTGGCTTGGGCCGCAGTTGCGATTCTTCAGAAATCCTGGTGCCTCTTCCACCGGCAAAAATTACTACTTTCATATTGTGCTTGATGACAAATTTATAGATGGATACTGGGTTGCTAATATACGATTATTCTTCGTTTACTTCGGTTCCGTTATCGAAAGTGCATTGAAAGGTTTGCGGTGCGATATTATGCAGGATATGATAGACTTCTTTGCCTTGATCGTAAATCTTTTTATTAAATTTATTACCCAGCACGACAACGGTTGTATTTTCCTGGATGAAGCGGTAGAAAACGGAGTTGTTGCCGTGCCACCAGCCATTATGAAAGATTATTTTCTGCCCGTTCAGGAAGTCATACATGCGCCATCCCAGGCCATATTTTTTGATGCCCCTGCTATCTACCGGCAGGCCGCTGTAAGCGAGCTTCAAGGTCTGGCTGCTTAGGATCTTATTGGTGTAAAAAGACTGGTCCCAGAGGTACATATCTTCGACCGTACTGTAAATTCCCTTGTCGCCATAAACGCCATCTTCATGGTTGTTTTCAAATATGGCCCAGTTAGGACGATAGCTTACAGCCAGGCTACGGTTACTGTAATTGTCCTGCGGATCAAATACAAATGTATTTTTCATACCCAGCGGGTCAAAAATCAGTTCTTTCATAAATTGCTTGAACGGTATACCGGAAACCTCTTCCACGATCCTGCCCAGTAAGGCGTAATTGGTATTACAATAGTTGAACCGGGTATTGGGCGTGGCGATCAATTTAGGCTTGTACATAGAAAAGTAGCTTTGCAGGTCTAAATTGTACATTGGCCCGCTAGAGGCCCAGCGGGGTAAACGGGTACTGGTATAGTTAGGCAGGCCACTCCTGTGATTGAGCAGCATTTTTACGGTGATATTGGCATAAGGGAAATCTTTCAGGTAAGCATTTACCGGCAGGTTGATGTCTAAATATTTGTTTTGATGCAACCAGAGCACTGCTGTAGCCGTAAAGGGCTTGGAGGTAGAGGAAAGCTGTGTAGAGGTAAAATCGCTGAGCGGTGTTCCTGTAGACCTGTCTGCCACACCAAAATGTCTTTTATATACTACTTTACCTTTATGGCCTACCAGCACACTACCATTGAAGCCGCGGGCTACCTGGATCTTGTAGTAGCGATCCAGAGAATCAATGATCCGCCTGTTGACTATGGTATTGGTATCGGCATAACTCACTTTGGCAACATTGCCGTCTTTGGCAGATGCCGGCGCTGAACAAAGCAGCAGGGAGGTGAAAAAGGTACTTATATAGGGTGCAATCCTGAATAGCTTCATGATTTAATATCGAAAATTTTAAAATAAAAAACCATCAATAGCCTCAAGTGTTATTGATGGTATAATGAATAGTTCAAAGTTACAATATTATTTTTATCTTTTTAGATACGGCTCAGGAGTATTGCCCGGAAGGACGTTTTTTAAGATAAATTTAATGGATACCTTTTGGTATTAATAGATTTGGAAATATGTTCGATCCGGGGTGTTTAATTGCCGATGGATTCCCGCGCAAACTTTTTTACCTCATCGATAAATTCGTAATAAAACTGGTTTAAGGTATAAAAATTAGTGACCAGGGTTTTGTAAGCACTTTCGGCGCCGGTATCAAGGTACTGCGCCCGGTGTACCAATCCCTGGAAGGATTTTTGCATTCCTTTTAAGGTCCGGTAGCGGTACAGCCAGTTATCGGATTGCATATGGCCGAACATTGTCCGGAACTTCTCGGGTAAAATGGCATCGTATTCCTGTAACGTGGCATAGGTCATCTGGGTGAAGTCAAACAAGGCCTGCTCACTCTCAAAGCATTGGGGATCATTAGCAATGAAATGGTCAAACATACTATCTACAAAAGCGCCGGCATACAGCCGGTAATCTTCTCTGAAAAATGTTTTACATTTTGCCGTAGCCGGGTGCATATCGGTGTAGCTGTCGATCTGGCGATGCAGCATTACTCCCTTTTGAATACCGGGAGGCAGCCTGTGTAAGGCTTCATTCCCTTTTACATAATCGCCTATCATATTACCCACCAGGATTTCCGGTTGCCCGAAAGACAGGTACGCGTGACCTAAGTAGTTCAAAATAGCTTATTTTGTTTGTACATAATAGTTGTAATCGGTAAGTAATTCCTCGAAAAAATGATAAGGGTCCATGCTGTTATTCCTTATCTGGAGTACGGTCTCTATTCTTTCCGCTACCCGGTGGGTGTAAGTATCCAGGTCCCTGGTCCTTTTTTGTTTTAAAAGGTTGCGGAGGCTGTTAATGTCTTTATCGGTAAGGCGCATTACCTGCGGATACTTGGGAGTATAGCCGGTATCCAGGGATACTTCCCGGAATATGGTCTGTTCTATATCCATACTGTGTTTGGTATTCACCACAACTGTATTCGCTGCGAGATCACCTATCCTTTGTCCGGATTTGGTAATGGCATAGCAGATCGTGTCCGGCAGGCCCAGGAAGCCAATGGTAACAAAACCCAGCCATGGACTGATCCAGATTAGGTAACCGACAACCGGGACGAAAATAATATTGGGTAATGATAAGATCCATCGTAATAAATACTGGCTGATGCTGGCCGCATTCCCGTTTTTATTCACAACCCGGATCCCGGTTATCTTTTTGCCCACAGACTGACCATTCATCAGCATTTCACTGATAAAATGATAAAAGAACAGAGGCAAGGTGATGAGGAAAAACTGGGATACATCAAACAAGCCTTCGAAATCAATCGCGGTTTCCAGGATAGTGAGGCGTAAAAGTAATACATACACCACACCCACCATTATGTCAATGAAGTAGGCCAGGGCCCTTTTCCCAAGCGGTGCAATATCAAACTCCAGCTCAATATTGAAGGGTGTGAGTACGTTCAGCTTTGCCATAATATTTATTTATTGCTTTGCGCATCAAATGCGGTCATCGCGACCATATTTACGATCTGCTGTACCGAGCTGCCTAATTGTAAAATATGTACCGGCTTATTAAGTCCTAAAAGGATCGGCCCGATGATCTCAAAATCCGCTACTTCCTTAAGCAGGTTATAAGCGATGTTGCCCGAAGACAGGTTCGGGAAAATCAGGGTATTGACCCCGCCGCCTACCAGGTCAGAGAAAGGATAGTTCTCTTTAAGCACAGCGGTATCAAAAGCTAATCCTGCCTGTATTTCACCGTCAATGATCAGGTCGGGGTTACGCTCTTTGGCAAGGCGCGCCGCGGCGCCCATCATGCGTGCTTCAGGGGTATCGCTGCTGCCGAAATTGGAATAGGAAAGCATGGCTACTTTAGGCTGGATATTAAAGCGGGCTACCTCGTCTGCAGCCAGCTGCGCGATCTCGGCCAGCTCTTCCGCATTAGGGGTAAGGTTCACCGTAGCGTCGGCAAGGAATAAAGGTCCTTTTGGCGTAAGCACGATATACATACCGGCCACTTTATTGACGCCGGGAGCTTTACCAATGGTTTGTAAGGCCGGGCGGATGGTTTCCGGGTAGCTACGCGTCAGTCCGCTGATGAAGCCATCAGCCTCGCCATTGGCGACCATCATGCAGCCAAAGTAATTGCGCTCGCGCATGATCTTTTTAGCCTCGTAGGCATTCATGCCTTTACGGGGGCGTTTCGCAAAGAATTGTTCCCCGTAAGCGATACGTTTATCCATCGCGGCATCACTGCGCGGATCGATGATTACCGCATTTTTTAATTCTATTTTATGTTCTGCGATCAGCTGGTTGATGCGTTTTTCATTACCTAATAAAATAGGGAAGGCGAAACCTTCTTCTTCCGCGATCTGTGCAGCTTTCAATACTTTGAGATTATCCGCTTCGGCAAAAACGATGCGTTGCGGGTCCTGGCGTGCCTTGGCATTTACCAGGCGAACGATTGAATTGTTGATGCCCAGGCGGTCATTCAGCTCCAGCTTATAAGCTTCGAAATCTTCAATCGGTCTACGGGCAACCCCTGTTTCCATGGCCGCCTTCGCGATAGCCGGGGCTACGGTAGACAATAGCCTGGGGTCCAGTGGTTTAGGTATGATATAATCCCGACCGAAGGTCATTGACTTCAGGCCATAGGCCTTGGTCACGATTTCGGGGACCTGCTGCTTGGCCAGCGCTGCCAGCGCATAGGCAGCGGCCATTTTCATTTCTTCGTTGATAGCGGTAGCTCTTACGTCCAGCGCCCCCCTGAAAATGAATGGGAATCCCAGTACATTATTCACCTGGTTAGGATAATCGCTTCTGCCGGTAGCCATGATGATGTCAGGGCGTGCGGCCACGGCCTCATCATAGGTAATCTCGGGGTTAGGATTGGCCATAGCAAACACGATAGGGTCTTTAGCCATGGACCGTACCATATCCTGGCTCAGGATGTTTCCGGCGCTCAGGCCGATAAACACATCTGCATCTACCAGGGCATCTGCCATGCTGATATTGCCGGTGTCGCGGGCAAAGAACATGCGGCTTTCATCGAGGTTGGTGCGTTCATAGTTGATCACCCCGTCCACGTCAAACATCGTGATATTCTCTTTTGAAACACCCAGGTTCAGGTACATCCTGGTGCAGGCCACGGCAGCAGCCCCGGCACCACTGACTACCATTTTAATTGTGGAAATATCTTTACCGACAACTTCCAGTGCATTCAGTAATGCCGCACCGGAGATCATGGCGGTACCGTGCTGGTCATCATGCATTACCGGGATGTTCATCTCTTCTTTAAGCCTGCGCTCGATCTCAAAACATTCAGGGGCTTTAATATCTTCAAGGTTGACGCCACCAAAGGTTGGCTCAAGGGCTTTTACTACGTTTACGAATTCGTCTATACTTTTGGTGTTTAACTCCAGGTCGAATACGTCGATATCGGCGAAGATCTTGAATAGTACCCCTTTACCTTCCATCACCGGTTTACTTGCTTCGGGGCCTATATTACCAAGGCCAAGTACGGCGGTACCATTACTGATCACCGCTACCAGGTTGCCTTTCGCGGTATATTTATAAATATCTTCCTGGTTTTCTTTTATCTTTAAACAAGGTTCTGCAACCCCCGGAGAATAAGCGAGAGAGAGGTCTCTTTGCGTTTTTGTATTTTTGGTAGGGACTACTTTTATTTTGCCGGGACGGCCGTTAGCATGGTAATCGAGTGCTTCCTGTTGAATATTTCTTTTGGTATCCATTGTATACTTGTTGTTGGTACTATTGTTTGCTAAAAAAACAAACAGCCTCAAATTTAACGATTTGAGGCTGTTTGGCGAAACAATTTTAAGATAATTGATGAAACACGATTGATACGGGTGTCATTTTATTCTAAAACCCTGCTTATAGGGAGTTTTATAGCAATGGGTTAGATTACAGTCCGTAAGATCTTATGATCTTATTTTCTTTATTGAACACAAAGCGTATTTTGGAATCTACCCGCTTCTGTTTTTGATCTTTAAGAGAAAAGTAGGAATAGGTACTCATCACATCGTAAGTATTATCAGATACTTTATTGATCCGGACATTAGAATGTTCGTTATTCTCTGTTTTGGTCCATGTTTTTTCATACTCGGCCTTTAATTCATCGTAGGTAGGGTAATTGATGGCCCAATAACGCTCCAGATTCGGGTCGAAATATTTATAAATATCATCGAAGCTCCTGCCGCTTTCAGCATACAGGAGGTCATGTATGACGCGGGCATTTTTCTTATCGTCTTCTGTTTGTTCCGGTTTGGCCGCTTGTACCGGAGTGGCTGGTTTCTGTACGGTGTCCGGTTTTTTGATGTTATTATCTGTTGCGGTTACCTCGGGTGGCGCCGAAGTGTCTTTCTGGTTCAGGTTCCAGATGTAATAGCCTGCGCCAGCCGCTATGATTGCCAGTAGTATGCCTATGATCCAGCCGGAACCGCCTTTCTTTTGTACGGGCGGTGGGGGTTGCGTATATTGCTGCTGCTGTTGCGGAGCCGGGTTTTGAGGGTAGGCGGGTTGCTGGTAATTCGTATTGCCTTGTGCCGGGGCCGGTGTCGGGAATATAGGTGTGTGCGCACCTCCCTGGGTCCTGCTCAGGAATTCCTGTTCATAATTTTTGGAGCTTATAGCGTCCAGGTTCCAGTGGCGGTAAAGACCGTTCAGGTGGATCGTGGTTTCGTTATCATTCAGCCCGGACCAGGAGTCAAGGAGGTCTTGTGGGGCCGGCTGGTTAAATTTTTTCTGGTAAAGGAAGCTGATAAATTCAACAATATTGTTACGATTAATCATTTTATTCTTCTTTTTAAAGGTACAAATTTAAGGTTCAAAGGAATATTTTGCATAGTCAATCAGGCCTTTGTTGTCCAGTACCGTATAATAATCTCTTGCGGTACCATTGCAATCAAAGATAAAGTATGTTTTATTGACATAGCGGAACAGTAAGTTATCGTTTTGGTAAGGGTTTAACTGTTCTATACCCGGCACTTTGTATTGGAATGGTTGCGGGGCCTCATATTCCTGTTTTGTTGGATTGCCGGAAAAGATATAATATTTCCCGTCTGACAAAAGCGCTACTACCTGGTGGATGTCCTCTTTATTTTTAATTGTGATCAAAGCACTGTAGGTCTTGTCCCCATTATTGCAGGCATTCATGATGTACAGGTCTTTCATGGCCGGGTTTTGGCGAATACTGCCTACAATCGTTTTACGGAAAGGAGAGGTTAGGGACGCGTTTTCATTTTTTACCCCGTTGATCACCTGGAAGACATTCCGGTACACGATGAAATTATCTTTGTCGTCAATGACGTAGTTTTCATTGATATAGCCAAAGGCTTCCGGTTTATTAAACAGGAAGTCGGTAAACGCCGTACTGTCAAAAATAACCCTTCTGCATTGATAGATATTATTGCCTACTTTGATCGGGTATGTATTGATATCTGTTGTCCGCAGGAAGGATACAGAGTTACCGGACGCGAAAATATCCATGCGGCCTATATTATTCCCTTCATGGTCCCGGATGGAAACATTGTCGGTAGTAACATATAAATAGTGCAGGTTTTTAAACTGCTGGAATTTATAAATTACATAAGCACCGGCTGCCAGTAAAGGGAGCAGGATGATCCAGAGCCAGCCGGAAGAACGCGCTTTTTTTTGCGGCAGCGGCTGCCTGGGAGGGGATTGCTGCTGAGTGGTATAAGGTGCCGCTTGCTGTTGAGGCGGAGGTGTATTACCGGTAAGTGGCGCTATTGTACTATTAAGGTCAGGGGTAGCGGAATCTGAAAAGTATTGCTGCAGCTCCGCGTCGACCTGCTCCTGGGTATAGCCCCAGGTTTGAAAAAGCTGGTTCAGGTGCATCCTGGCTTCCGGGTCGGTAAGGTTGCTCCAGCTTTGTAATACTTCTTCAGATGCGGCCTGGTTCAATCTTTTCTCGTAGAGGTATTTAATGATCCCCGTTATATTCTTCCCGTTTACTTCCATATCAGTTTATAGTTTTATCAATTACTTTTATCAATACGTCATTGGGTACGGCGACCAGGTTATCTTTTATCTTAAACCTGCCGACCACATTATTATTATGTTTATCGTAGTCGATCTCAAAATTATGATCATTGATCCGGTACTTAAGCAGTGCTTCATTACCATTGTAAAAGTCCTGGGCTACGGTATTGGCATTTTTGATGAAGACGACTAAGAGGTTACTGGCGATATTCGTTTCAGCATTGGGATGGTAAGCCTTTTCAACCAGGTTGATGAAGGTGTCCGTTTTGATCCAGGTAATATTTTCCTTACCGAAATCCGCGTCTTTGGTCAGTATTTTTTCCGCATCCGGCTTTGCATTACGGGTATCCCAGCGCACGAGCGCCGTAACGCCCAGGGTAATGAGGACGGCGAGTACGATCAATATTATTTTACTGCTGCCTGCTTTCATGGCTATTTATTGAAATAGTATTTAAATGAAGATGAATTCATGCTTTGCTCTATAATGTTCTGCAAAAGATTCCAGTCAAAGTCTCCGGTATTGTCTATGGCAAAGAACCAGGCATAAACCCTTGCGTTACCTATATTAGCGGCCTGGGTCATGTCTTTATCGGTAGCCAGTACGATCAGCCTTCTGGAGCTTTTTCCTTTAGAGGTCTGTTCATTGATCGTACCGGTTTTGGCATAGAAATGAAAGGCCGGGTATTTGGTCTTCAGGTTTTGTAATCTGCGGGCAGTACCGCTGCCACCGTAAATTACATCTTTCATGCCCTGGAAAATATTCTGGGACAGGAACACATTGTAATTGCCTGCGCCGTCCCAGGTAGAGTCCACCTGCCATCTTACCAGCGAGTCTTCTTTCTGGGTTACGCCCAGCCTGAAATTTTTATTCTGGGTAAACATAGACATATACATCTGCAACATCATGAAAGGAGTAAGCCGGTATGGGTAGCCACCCAGGGTGGTTGTTTTCAGGCCGAGGTTGAAATTCTGGTGGACTTCATCAAAGGCGCGCTCCGATTGCAGGAAGTAAGACTGTTCCGGGAAGCCCCAAAGGAAGCCTCCACTGCGGTTCTGTTCCAGCGCAGCGTACAGGCCGGTATCTACAAAATTTACTTTGTCTACGCTGACCGGGCTATTATCCTGTTTGTCTTTATCTTTAGTGCGCAGGTTAGCATTTTGCTCAAAGCCAAGCGCGATCAACGAGTTCTCGTTGCCGAAATAAGACGGCGTTGTCTTTTGCTTGTCGGTAGCCGGCCATTTGCCTTTTTTCTTATCGAAATTCGGCAGAAAATAACCCTGGCCATCTACATAAAGTATTGGTGTCGTATTATTAGGCCCTGCCTGCCTGCTTAAGAGGTTGGTCAGGCTGTAATGCCCTTTAACTTCGTAGTAGTCGCGGCTATAGGAGCCCAGGAAGATAACCAGGGACTGGTAGAAGTTACTGGATACTTCTATGTATTTAGGCAGGGTTAACGGCGCGAAATAGTGCTCATCATTTTTCCAGGGTTTTACCAGTTTAAAGCCGGCATATTCCTGAATTTCCGGAAGGGTAGGCGGCTGCAGAATCAGCTTTTCCCAACCTGCATTTAATTGCGATGCTACCAGTCCCGCGGTTAGCGGCTTAATTGAAGAACCGGGCCCTAAGAACAGGTTCAGGAGATTGCGGTTCCCCCACTGATCTCTTTCGTTTTTGGCATTGGAGTAGAAAAACTGCTGCTTTTGTAAGGCGTAAATGGCTGCTTCATTATTCGGGTCCAGTACCGTCCTGTTGGTCACATAGTCGGATAGGAAACGTACATTACCATCTCCATCTGCGGCTATAGCACTAAAGTTGTATTTTTTGTTTTTCTTATTGGTAAAGCGTTCCGCGCTGTTAATGGCGTCCTGTATGTTTTTAGATAATTCATAATCTAAAGTAATGCGCACATCTTTATGCAGGTCTTTCTCATTACTGTAACCGGTTTTTACCGCGTTGGCAAAATTGTAGATCCAGAAATTATTTTCTTTTAGCGGGTAAATGATCTTGTACGCGCCGTTGATCCACTTGTTCAGCGCATAGCGGTTGCCGGAATTCCGAAAGCCGAGTGTGAACGATTTTTCATTAAAGAATACGGTCGCCAGGTCGTCATGCTCGATCGTACTGACATAGGACGTAGCGTTTTGCTCAATATTCTTTTGAATATTTTTATAAACAAAAATATTGGACTGGCCTTTGGTACTGTTGTTGACATTTATCAGGCCCCGGTTCTCGGACGTATGGTCGCCCAGCCAGGAACCCGGCATCAGGGCGAATTGTATACTGCTGTTGGGATCGTAAATAAAATAGGGCAGGGTGACATTTTTTGTTTGGCCGTTGAACGTGATCACGGCAGAAGATACATCGTTGAAATATAAAGATTCCGTTACGCCGCCATTCCATATTTTCCTGCTTTCTACCGGTGGTAATTCCAGGTAAAGGTTTTTGTTGTATACCGAATTGTACCTGCCGTTGTCATAAATCATGAACAGGGGATTATTGAGCTGCAGGGCTGAAGAAGGTTTATCTACCAGGTTTTCCAGGATACTTTTAGTATAGAGGTCTTTGACCACATCTGATTTCAGGTGCTCAAAACGCTTATCTTTACCCAGTATGCCTACCAATTGGGTATAGCTGGGCCGGATACGCTTCGCTTCGAGGCTGTCCTGGATATCGGCAAGGATATTATTCAGGTCTACATCGATATGCTGTTTGGTCGTATCCATGATTACCGTAAAATTCTTGTTATTAAGTTCGTTTTGCTTAACCGTGGTCAGGGCGAAGACAGCGATAATACCAAAGAAGAATACATACTTGATCGCATTGTTGCGCAGGTTGATCTTAAAGGCATGCTGCAGGGTCGGGGTCTGGGTCAGCGTTAAGGCCAGTAGCATTAACGGCATGATCACTGAAACCCGGCTGGTTAAGCTCAGGAACGGGAAGTCCTGCCCGAAGAACACGAACCTGTTGGTTGCCGTCAGCCATACGAACAAAGCAATGGTGAACAAAATAATCAAAGGCACCAGGCCCGCATAAGAACCGATATCCCGCGGCTGATCCGCTTTGCCGGGCAAAAGCTGTATCCGGTAGGAGATCAGGTAAAGGATCATCGGGAGCAATATCAGACCCAGTATGAGGTACATGACGAGGTTGCCCATTTCCGAGATAAGGTATCTGGCCACTACGACATCTCTTGTCTGGGTAGAATAGTCGACGCCTACGCGGGAGTGTGGCCGGGTGTTAATGGTAAACCGGCTGTCAAACTCTTTGCTTATATAAGAGTTAATGAACCACTGGTTTTCGGCAGTTTCAATGATCTTCCTGGTTTTAAAAGAGGTATATTCATTTTGCTGCATCAGCTCTCCTATAGGCTGATGGATGATGGACGCGCGGTACTGCACATGTTTGATCACATCATTGATCTGGTGATCCACAAAATTCCTGCCTGGTGGTATCGCCATGATGATGAGCCATAAGGCCACAACCCCGAGGCTGATTTGTTTTAGTAATTTCTTAGCCGGGTAAAGAATAAGGATAATAGCAGCTGCTAATAGTAGTACAATGCTGATCACCCATAGCTTGTAGGTCAGCAAATAATAAAACAGTGATTTGAAGGAAAGCGTGACCAGGTAAACGATCAGGGCGGTGAAACCGTAAATCCAGTAATTGTTAGGCTTGTACAGCATCCTTTTGATACTGTTATTCTGAACATCCAGAGGCTTTTTAAGGAAGTTGATAAAGATGTTTTTCAACAGGATAAAGAGGGCGAATAAGATCGCGAAGCCCCTGTCGCAAACCGCGAAAAACAGGAGCGTCAGTGTGGTAATGACAAAAGTAGGGTTATTGAACAGGTAGTAAAAATATGCCTTTATCTGTACCAGGAATTTTGATTTCGCTCCCTGTATATCCAGCGGTTTATAAGTAAAATACTTATTGCAGATCTTAGAGTAATACCAATAGCCCAACAGGGGCACCAGGATGGAAAGTATCCTGGTCAGCACTTCAATATGCATTACTTTCTTGTTGAAGAAAAAGAGCAGCAGGGTAGCTAATATGAATATACCGTAGCTCCTGTTGATCGAACTGATCTGTTCCGTATTAATGCGTAATAGTTTGGGCAGGTTAATATCACCATGCTTCTTACTCCAAACCCTGTAGGCGGCAATGATTACCACGAACAATAAAGTCCAGATGAGGGTAAGCGGGACCGGTAAATTAGTAATGAAATTAAAATCAAAATTGATCAGCGTATTTTCCAGTTCGTACTTGGTAATATTGTCCAATGGCGGGAACGTAGCTACGCGCCAGAACATGATATACCTTACTGCCGTTAAGGCCAGGATTACCGACAGGATGACCGGCTCTACGCGGTCTATTTTTTTGCCTCCAAATAATACGGAAAGCAGGACAAAAGCGATATAGGTAATGCCCAGGTAAAGAACGGTCTTGTGCAGGCTGAACCCGTTGTCGGAAAAGTCACGCAGGTCGAAAAGGTACTGCACGCCGCTATTGGAGCTTTGCAGGGCAAACCTTTTATTATCAATGACCTGGTGCTTCCCGGATTTGTTATTGTCCGTAATGCCCATAGCCAGCGGTGTGTTCGGCCCGCCGGTAATATAGTCTATTGTACCGTTGATGTTATCTTTTAAACGTAAATTGTAAGTGGTAAAATAAAAGCCTTCCTGAAGGTTGTTTTCTATAATGTTGTCAAAATTATTGGTAACAAAACGTATGTTCTTATCACCCCTGGATTGCGCGCCAGGGCTTTTGAGCATATAGGTATTGGGATAATCGAATACCAGCGCCATACCTTCTTTTGCCGCCAGCCCATATTGACCTTTATCTATATTGGCTACATGCAGGAGCTTTTTATTGTTGTTGAACCCGATGTAGAATTTTTGTTCCAGGCCTATATTAATACTGTTAACCGTTTTTGCGGGGATATCCTGCTGGTTTACGGCAAGTTTATACCCGTTTTGCAGGAACTCCGCGGCAGGGAATACAGAATAGGATTTCTGTTCGCCTATGTGATCGGTAATTAGGTAGGAGTCACCCAGGTCCAGTAAAATGCCTTCCAATACCTGGTAGGTTTCATTCTGCGTAGACGCGAAGGTGTTATTGTCCAGGAATAAATTGAACAGGCTCATCCCTTTAGTTAAGGACCTGCCTTTCAGGGTTACTTTATCTGTAAAAGGCGCTTTAAGATTTAGCTCGTCCAGGATCTCTGTGTCATTGGAGCGGACCTGTATCGTGTAGGTTACTTCGCTTTTAGGGCTGCCGAACAACCGGGAAAAGAAACTATTCTGTTTTTCTTCTATGCTTACCTGTATGTTGTTTAGGGTATTGCCAATCGTAAAGCCCTTATCTATTTTCACATCAAAAACCCGGTTGATGAGCCTGGTGCCCTGCTCGGCATCAACTTGTATTACCGGTTGATAGAAATTGATGAATTTAATATTTGCCTGGTTTTCTGAAGCTTTCCCAAATTGAATAGCAACATTACGGTTCGCGCTATCGTCGAGTAAAGGCATGACCTGTAGCTCGCTCTGGAAAGCGATACCGGTATTGCTCAGTCCATGGTATTCGTTATTGGTAAACCAGGGATGCCCGCCTTTAGGGGACATGGTAAAGTAAACGCCGAAAACGGTAGACAGGAACACAAGGGTTAGCAAACCAAAGTTCAGCATGCTTTTCCATTTCTGGTCAAAAGCGATCATCTTTCCGATGCGTTCGTCACCCTGTTTAAAACCTTGTAACCTTTTGGTGATAATATTTTCCAGGCCTAATTTGGTCACAAAAAACAAGAGGCAGGCAATAATGACCATGCTCAGCATCCAACTGATAACACTGCCGTATACCAGATTTATGATCACTATGGCAATGGTTGGTATGCCAAAGAAGAGAAGTTTCTTCATCTTAGAGGTCCTTTAATTTATAGCCTTTAATAATAGTATCGTCTAATCCGCTCACCCCGTTTTTTTGTAACAGGTTAATCAAAACCCTGATGTTGGCCGGTATTTTGTCTATCGGGGTTTGATGGTCGATCACGGGAAAGCCCTGTGTAAGGCTGGCATTACCGGTGATGAGCTGGATGTTTGCATCATCATAATTCTGTTTTTTCCGGATCTTTACGCGGGTAATGCTGGAAAAATGTACCATCGCCAGGTGGGCGTATTTAGCCACTTCGGCCTCGTTACCATTATCCAGGGCCGTTTGCAGGGGCAGGATCAGTTTTTCAAATACCGCGCTATAGTAGGCATTGTCTCCATCAATGAGTTTTTGTGTTTTTTCTGTGATCAGGTTGGACTTTTCTTTGGTAGCGGCAAGCTCTTGTTTTAATTGCTCCACCAGTTTATTATTGACCGGTTGTACGCTTTCTATATTATTTTCTTTCACTGGTTCCGGTTGGAATACAGGTTCTTTGAGCTTTGGTTTGGTCACCCTGCCGATTATGATCCCTACGATCAGGGCCCCGATGCCGGCAAATAATGCGATTAACCAGTTATTACCTTCTTCTTGATTTACTTCCGTTGCCGGTTGGGCGCCTTCTTCAACCGGGGTCGTATCGCTGTTACCGTTAGCTGCGGGCTGGACCAGGAGCTTCTGATCTTTCATTTTAGTCGTAATGTCTAAAAGTTTAGCGACCAGGGTAGCACCAGCCTGGTCTTTCAGGGCGGTTTCCAGCTGGGCCGGAGTAATATTCAGGATGGTATAAATTTTATCCATATCCTGTGGGCTGGCTAACTCATAGTTGCCCCCGTTCTTTTTGAGGGTAAAGCTGTCTACCTGGTCTTCCTTCTGCACTCGCAGTTTGTCATTCTTTATAATGATAGCGGCAGTACCGGTAAATTGCTGGATATGGAGCACTCCTGCATTAGGGTCTACCTGCGCCAGCAGGTTCATCGCTAATAACAGGAAAGTAGTGAGCAAAAATAATCTTTTCATTTGTTTGTTTTTATTTAAAGTCTCCCTTGCAGGATTGGTATCATTAGTCAATAACTGGAATTAAAAATATTGCGGCCCCCTGTGCTTTGGCTGGTTGCCAGCGTTATTACTAAGCGGGGACGGCGGTATGATCGGTGCTTTCTTTATATCCTCTCTTTTAATACTGAAGAGGTATTGCTCATCAATATGATTGGGGAATAAAGAGGGGATCACCATTGACATTTCAGTCCGGTTCTCATCAAATACTTCGGTGAGCGGCAGGATGTTTTTCACGGTGCCGTTTTCCAGTTTACGCACCAGGTAGCCCTGGGGGGTAAATACGATATCGGCTTCCACATTAGCACTGGTATTATCAAACAGGCTGCTGCTGCCTATCTTGAAGCGCTTGGCGCCTATCATGATCTGGCTCCGGGATAAAGTGCTGCAAGCTAAATGCTGTTCGGTTTCCAGCACTGCTTTAGCCGATTCTATATCGTTTAACTCATTGAAGAAGATACTCAGTAACCTGTTCGAGAACTTTTGTTTTTTCTCTTCCGGTACCGGGGCTGTTTCCGGTTTTTTGGCAACAGGCTCCGGCATGATGATCTGGATAGGGTAGCCGATGCGCTCGGAGTTAAGTCTTACCGTATTGTTGAATACCCCTTTGATACATACATCTTTCAGCTCATTGCCGTTTAAGGTATGCACCAGGGTATTGCTGATGCCCAATTTATGAGCGATCGCATCGCGTACTTCCTGCTCCAGTAGTTTAAATAGGAAACCGCGGCCGGTAAGAATGATGCCCTGGCAATTGAAGCTTTCGGCATTGTCTTTTACCAGTTTTAAATTGCTGACCGCTCTTTCCGCGATCAGGTTGCAGGTTTCTTTAATGTACCCGTAGAAATCACTGATGTTTTCGATCTGGCTCAGCAGGTCGATCAGGGTGTTGATGTCAGAACCGGACTCGGTAACATTCCGGAAGGAATAGTCGCCGGACCTGGCATTGGTCCATTGGTTCATCACATAACTGGCATTGTGGTTGTAATTATATTTTAGGCGCTCCAGCTCCCGGTAAAAGCGGTTCTTCACTTCCAGGTTGGCATCACTGAGGTTGCGTACAATCTGCTCTTTAATGTATTTGAACGCAGTATTCTGGTTTTCAGCGTTGGCACGGATATAATGCAGCAGGGTCTCAAAAATGGCAAAAGTGATCATATTGCCGGCCCCGGCAAACCCATTCCTGTAGACCGGTTTAATATTGAAGATATTGTCTTTCCCGGTCCTGATAATGGAAAAATCCGTGGTGCCTTTACCGGCATCGATGATCAGGTAGTCGCTGTCTTTATAGATCTGCACATCGTTCTTGTTAATATACCCCAGGAAAGAGGCATCACTTTCCGAGATCGTCAGTACTTCCCAGGCCAGGATCTTATCTTTATAATCATGGGCGGCAAAGTCCTGGAAGATCTTGTTGAGTAATAGTTGGGTATTACGGATATCATTATAGTCGTAAATATTAGGCACGAGCAGTACAAACCTGATCTTACGACGGGCCCCCGAATATTTTATGAACTCTTTTTTCAGGAAAGATTCGATAATGACTTTAAGAATGCTGTTATAAGTTTTGTTCTTGATCTCTGCCAGGCTGATGTTTACATCATAACCCTCTTTCGTGATATTGAAATTCAGGCCCCCGAAGGCATCCACATATTTATGGGTGATCTTTAAATTAGGCAGCTGGTGGTAGCGCTTTTCGGTAAGCGTGGCATAACCCTGCTCCCTGCTGGTACTGCTCACCAGCATTTTCAGGTTTTCATCCAGGTCCTGGATAAACAATTCTTTTTCTATATCCTGGTAGTCTCCGCTCAGGTCTTCTTTCAGGAAGAAAATAGATTTATAGAAATTAGTATTGACCTCTTCCTGGTAGTATTGAGACTGGTCTTCCCTGGGGATCCACTCTTTTGATTTATGGAAGGAATAAATGTTCTTAAACAGGTTTTCATGCTCCGGTTTTTTCTCCTGGTAGCCTACGCCGAATTGGTAACGTTTGGCCGCCAGCTGGCTCGATTCAGAACCGAAATCCAAAGCCAGGCCCAGAAATTGTGCCGGGTGCGCAAAAGATATGGTGAACCCGCCTAAATAAACCTGACCGTTTATATCCAGCTCTATACTTACCTGCAGGTCCGGAAAAGATTCATTATTGATCTGCTCAAATTGCTCTTTTGCCTCTGCAAGGATACTAAAGGCGCCATTATTAAAATTGTTGGCGAATAAATTAATCGCGCCACCAAAGGTACCTATATTGTCGGTGGTCGACCTTACTTCCGGTGCGGAAAACATTTGTGGTGTTTTTTTCTTGGGCACATAGGCATCCAGGTCGTCATAGGTTAATGCTGGCGGGGCCTGCTCTTCTGCAACAGGGGTGGGCGGGGCTTCCTGCTTTTCCCGGATAAGGAAACGGATCCTTAATTTATTTTCCTCGAGTATATAGGTAGGTTGCAGGCTGCCAATCTCCAGGTCCCGGGTTTCTGAAATCAGGGATTTTATATCCGCGTCTTTCAGCAGGCTGAGGATATTGAAGTGGGCGTTTTCCGGCACTTCAACAATATAATGTTGTATTTGATTATTGGTACCGTGAATAAGCGGTAAGCTGATCTCTCTTCTATCGTTAACAACAAGCGGCAGAATGTAGTAATTCATCTTATTTAGAATTTTTTTATTTCTTTACGCAAAGGGTATGCTATAAAAGAATTAAGTATTGGTATAGGTTTGTCGTTTTCTAACTGCAAAATACACATTAGTTTACAAATGTTTCCATATGGAATGCAAAATTCGTGTTGTATGCCATAAGGTATTCCCATTAATAGGATTCCCGTTAAAATGTAACCCCCGGCAGGCGTTAAAGTTCTTAGAAAGGAAAAAAGGATACTTCTTTGCAGAAGTACCCTTTTTAAACCTTAAAAACAGTTCTCTTAATGTATGATGTTTATTTTACGGGTTTGGGTGCCTTTATTGGTTTCAATCCGGATAAAGTAATCGCCGGAAGGAATATGGCTGATATCTATATTTGTTTTGAGGGTATTGAGTTTTTTATGGCTGATTACTTCCTGGCCTATGGTGTTGAACATCGTTAAGGAAGAAATGCTAACTACAGGATCTCCTGATTCGATAGTAATACGCTCCTGTGCCGGAACCGGGTAAACTTTAAGGTCCAGATTATTATTGACCACGCTAGCTACACCAAGATAGGGATCGACGTTAATCGTAAGCGCAGTGTCCATAGCACCACAGTCATTAGCTACAAATAGCTTAACCTCGTAACTGCCGCTGGTTACATAGACATGGCTCGGGTTTTGCAGGGTCGAAGTATTGCCATCGCCAAAATCCCATAGGTAATCGGTTACATTCTGCGGGTTGATCGGGGAGAAATCAATCCGGCCCGGCTCCAGGTCAAATCTTGGTATAAAGTCAAATCCATCTACTCTGGTATCATCATAGATACTTACCACTTTAGTATCTGTTTCAGAACAATTGTGTTGATTGGTTACTGTCACAGAATACGTTCCCGCCTGGTTTACATTTATGGTTTGGGTAGTTGCCCCTGTGCTCCACAGGTAATCGCTACCCGCATTTCCGGCATCTAAAACTATAGCTCCAACAGGGCAAATAGTCGTATCCACGCCTAAATCGATTAGCGGTAATGGATTGACCACCGCGAAGGAAGTGTCCGCGACCGAGCAGTGATGGCTGTTCGTTACGGTTACAGAGTATTGCCCCCCATTATTGACATTAATGCTTTGTGTGGTTGCTCCTGTATTCCATAAGAAATCAGCCCCGGTGTTTCCGGCGTCCAGCTGAACCGTTGTGCCTTCGCAGAATTCAACTGTATCTGTAAGATTACTAGCCGGTAAAGGCGCTATACCCACAATAATAGTGTCCCTGGCGGTACATTTAGGCGTGCTTACCTGTACCGAATAGGTGCCGGCTGTATTTACGGTGATGGTTGGCGTTGTCGCACCTGTACTCCAGGTACGGCTTACTCCAGGTGTTGTCGTATTCGAATTTAGGGTAGTTGAGGTACCCGGGCAGATGAGGGTATCGTTACCCAGGTCGATCACCGGTTGCTCATTGATTGTAGCAGTAACCGCTACTCTCGGGCTTTCACAACCTACAGAAGGAGTACCTACGCTTACGCGCCAGTTGTAAAACCAATAGAATACGTTAGCCGTAGCGCCTGCTCCCTGGCTGCCGGAGGTAATGGATAGTGCCGGGCAGCTGAATGGATAGCCGATTGTACCGATGTTTTGAGAACCCATATTGGTAAGACCGGTAATGGTCTGTCCGAGTTTGTAGTTACCAGGCGTAAGCGCAAATCCTACCGGGATGCGTACCGGAGTACCGGTATAACCAGTGCCGGTCACACTAACCGGAGTTCCGGTCTGTAATATATTATTGCTTTGATCCAGGAGTAACATGGTAATCGTTCCTGTTCCTAGCGGGTAGATGGTCAGGGAGTCTAAAGAACAGTTCTGACTCACCGTGAACATGGCGCCCCATCCGTTTGTATTGGTATGCCAGTTCCTCTGTGGCGTTAAATTGGCCAGGTTATAGACCTGCTGGGACGTAGGCCCGTTTTCAGAGGTATTTACATAATAGGTAGTAGAATTGGTCAGGGAAGGAGTGGTAAAGGTAGCCCCGGTATGCAGCGCTGTGCCGCCCGTTGCCGCGGCATACCAATTGATATAGGTACCGGTACCTGTTGCCGACAGGTTCAGGGCACCCGGTCCGCATCTCTCTGCGGGCACAGTGTTGGTGATCAATACATCCTGGACATCAATAACAGCAAGAGAGGAATAGCAAACGGCAGCGCCGTTGGTGATTTTTGCCCTGTAATGCCTCAGCGCCGGTATGCCGGATACAGTGTAAGTTGCGGCATTGGCGCCGGTGATGGGATTCCAGGTCGTGCCGCCATTAGAGGAGCTTTCCCAGGAAAGTGCGCCGGCGGGGTAGCCCGAGGCCGGGCTTAAGCTTAATATAGCTGAGCTTGAGCTGCATATGGTATCTGAAGCCGGAGATAGCGTAAATGTAGTTGTATTGAGCGTTACAGAAATAGTATCATTTGTATTGTCGGTATCGGCCAGGCCATTAGGCATAGAAGTCCATACTTTGATGGTATTGGCCCCGGCTACCAATGCCGCGTTACCCAGTAAAATAGTGTCGGTACTTTGCCCGGTACCGGAGCTTGGCGGTACTAAAGTGCTGGTATAATTGATCGGGGTTTGTGGAATACCATTCAGGCTCCAGTTTACCGTTAACGTGTTAATATTATTGGCGCCGGCATTCCCGATAATCGCCTCAACCGGCAGGGTAGTGGCACAGATATTTGCCGGCAGATTATATAAACTTATTGTACGGGCATTATTCTGGTTAGGTGTGGCTAATTGAAAGGCGCCTACCGTAGGTGCGGTGGTTCTTAAAGTGCCGTTGATATCCCGCGGTACGGTAGCCAGCAAATCATTGCCTATACTGTAAAGGAGTGAGTTGCCGGTCATCAGGTTGCCTGAAGCGGCCGCCACGTATTGCGGATCTACTGCAGGGGAGCCAATTTCATAAGCCGGGAAGGCGGTCTGGAAGGCGGCCTGTGTAGCGTAAGCAGCTGCCAGGTAGTAGTAATTTTGCGTACCTGTTTGGGAAGAATTCATATAAATATTGTTCTTCTGTGCATCGCTAACACTGGCTGCGGTATTGCAGTAAATACCATGTTTGGTACCTGTAGTACCACCGGTAATACTGATGATATTGTTTTTATATTCAGCGCCTGTATTGGTCCCGGTAGCATAAATGCCGGCATTGGTACTGGTCCCGGTTCTGATACTGGCGATATCTATCGTATTATGGTACACTTTTGCGTAAGGACTTGTGGAAACATATACGCCATATATAGTACCGCCCATAGTGAGGTTATAGATTGCATTGTTCGTTACCAATGTGGGGTTTGCTGCGGTCGCTGTGGCGCTGGTCAGGTAGATCGGGTTGTTGGCAGAGGTAGAGCTCGTTACCGTGCCGCCTGGTGAGTGGATGCGATTCGCATTGATCCGCAGCCCGGCAACGCTTCCTGTTGCATAAACGCCGTAGAAAGTGGTTACCGAGGTCTTTGTTGCCCGGTGTATTTCATTTTCTTCGATCAGGTTATTAAGTCCGCCGGAAACCCAGATACCATACATGTAAAAGTTGGCAAGTTTGTTCTTCCTGATGATATTGTTCTCATTGGCCCCGGCCAGGGTAATGCCGTAATACACCCCGCCACTGCCGGCAGGCCCGGTGATCTGATTGTTGTAGATATAACAGTTACTGCCGTTAGTGCCTGTAGTCGTTGCAGAAGTCAGGGAATTGGAAAATACGATCCCCGAGGTGCTGGTACTTGTAGTACTGGTAGCTGAAGTCAGGTTGAATACACAATTGGTAATACTATCATATTGCGCCCCGTTATAGATCACCGCGCCGAAGCCGTAAGTAGTCCCGGCAGCGATAATATTTAAGCTGTCGATCCGGGTGTATTTCGTGCCATTAAGCAGGATCATATGCCTGTTGGTAATATCGGTAGCATACTGCAGGGTAGCTCCGTTACCATTAATACGCAGGGTATTGGTTGCGCTGGAACCGGGTATATTGTTCAGGCTGAAGAACTCGTTATAAGGCCCGGAAGCGGGTACTACATTAACCGTTACCGGTGAACAGATACCATAAGTATTAAGTGCAGTAGCGAGTGCGGTAAATGACTGGTAATTGGTCCCGCCTGTGGCAACGGCGCCATTGACGGTATACACACCGCCAAGCGCAGGTTGCAGTACTATCTGCAGGGTGTCGTTAGCAGCCAGGCCGTCCGCGGTATTATTAGGGTTAGCCGTCCATGCTTTCAGCGTAACCGGCCCGGTAATATTGTAGTTGCCTAAAGTAACATTGGTTTCATTGATCCCCGTCCCGCCAATGGTATCCAGGGGTTGGGTTAAATTAACGGGCGTTTGTAAAGTATTGTTGATGGACCAGTTAACCACTGCGGAGTTGATCATATTGTTCCCGAAATTCTTCACCCTGACCACGATACTTTGATTGCCCGGGCAGAAGTTGAGCGGCGCTACCAGTGAAGTTACACCGGCATCATTCAGGGTAGTGACCTCCGCACTCAATGCCATGACATTTAAAATGCCGTTTACATTACTGGAGGGGTCTTTGGTAACGGTTACCGAAGCTACCTGCTTATTCAAATTGGCGGGCAATATGGCAATCTCTATCTGGTAGAGCCTGGGGTTATCGGCGGGGTTTTCCACCGCGCTGGCCGCGTTTCTGCCGATCCGCCCAAAACCAGTAGTGGCGGGTGGCGGTGTGGTCCCGTTAAACCAGTCGGGTACTGTAGTATTACTGATGGGCTGGGTGGTGCCGTCTGTGAAGGTGATCAGGCCGTTAAGGACCGAGGCCGCATCACCGGAAGTGGCGAGGATAAATAACTTCTTCATCGCGGTCGGGGTCCCCAGTGTGAGCACCTGTGAGCTGCCATTGGTAGCTATTCTGGCCGAATTAGAGTTACTGTAGGAAGCCAGCTGGAAAGAAAGGCCTGGGGTAGCGGCGACCATACTGTTGATCAGGCCGTTTTCTGGTAGTCCGACAGTTGAGGGCGTGGAGGTAGCGGTGAGCTGCCAGCCTTTTGATAGAAAGGCAAAGGCGCTGGCGTCGACCGATGCCGTAGTAGTAACTAACGCGGTCCCCGTTCCATTGGCAACCACATCAGCTGTAAATCCACTTACGTTCAAGGGGATGTACGCTGAAAAGGCCACTGCGGGAAGCAATAAGCCACAAGCTAAGGAGTATAAATTTTTTTTCATTGTTTCAATATGAATATGAGTTTATGGGATATTGTTCCTGTAATTAATGTTTCATTTTAAAATAGTTTTTTAGGCAGGCAGGTTTAGTAATGATTGTGCCAAAAATAAAATAGGGGCTGTAGTCATAGACAGCCCCTATTTTATTTTTGGTTGGTGAATTTATTTGAGAATATTAATTTTTCTATAAAAAATACCCTTGTTTGTTTGGATAATGATGGTATAATTACCCGAGGTAAAGGTGCTGAGATCAAGCAGCAGTTTGCTGTCTTTTGTACGATACGGAACTTTAAAAGTTTGTCCGGTCATATTGACAACAGTTGCGCTTTTCAGTAATACACCGGCATCTTTACTTGCTATAGTCAAATCATCTGTAGCGGGAACTGGGAATACGTCAATGTTAAGATCGGTTCTACCGGCATCTTTTACCCCTACAAAAAGATCAACATTGATGAGTAAAGAAGTGTCTTTTGATCCGCAGTCATTAGTTACGGTTAAAGTGACCAGGTAATTTCCGCTGTTGGTATAGATATGACTTGGATTTTGCGTAACAGAAGTATTGCCATCGCCGAAGTCCCAGTGATAACTGTTGACAAACATCGGGTCAACCGGTACAAAATCAACTCTGCCGGGTTCGAGGTCAAATCTTGGCGTAAAGTTAAAGCCATTTACCGCTGCAGCTTCATAAGTGCTGACTTCAATCGTATCCGATGCGCTACATTGCTGTGCATTGGTAACGGTCACAGAGTAGCTACCCGCCTCGTCAATAGTGATAGCCTGCGTCTGGTCTCCGGTATTCCAAAGGTAATCAGCTCCGTTGTTTTGCGCATCTAATACCAGCCCGGCGCCTATACATATAGTGGTGTCATTGCCAAGGTCTACCAGGGGAATCGCATTTACCGTAACAAAGGTAGAATCCTGGATAGAACAGTTCTGCGGGTTAGTAATATTTACAGTATACAGGCCTGCGGTTGCGACTTCAAGTGTCTGGTTGCTACTGCCGTCGTTCCAAAGATAGGTGGCCCCGTTATTTCCCGCATCGAGCGTAATTATCGTACCATCGCAGATATCGGAAGAGTCCGGTAAGACAGCGGCAGGTACGGGTGCATTACCTATATTAATCGTATCATAGCCGGTACAGTTGCTGTTAGCAACACTTACAGAGTAAGTACCTGTCGTGCTGACATTAATGGTTGGCGTAGTAGCGCCGGTATTCCATAAGTAGGTCAAGCCGCTTGCAGGAGCAGTAGCATCCAGTGTCAGGGTAGCTGAAGGGCAGATTACGGTATCATTACCCAGGTCCACCAGAGGGATCTCATTAATAGTTGCTACTACAGGGACTCTTGCGCTTTCACAGCCACCAGCAAGAGGTGTATTCCAGAAACTGGCCACTTCCGCGGCAGTTAATGCCCTGTTGTACATCCTGAACTCGTCCATGGTGCCGTCTATCGAAGTACCCTGAGAACCGACCACAAAATTGGTGCCTACCAGTGGATAGCTGGCACCTGGAGTGACGGAGGCCTGGAACACACCGTTAATATACCCGGAAACAGTTCCTGCTGATTGATCATATACATAAGTAATTACTTTTGCCCCGGTTGCATTCCAGCTAGGCATATCTAAAGTAACTGAAGGTACACCGCCTGTCAACCTGATACCGTTAGCGGCACCGCCAATGAAACACCTGAATGTTCCATTGCCAAGAGTGTTCCCAAACATATACCTGGTTGTAGGAGGAGTAGGTACGTTCATCCAGAAAGAGATGGTCCAGCTACCGGTATGTGTGCCGGTCCATTGTGGATTGACCCTGTTAGATGCCGTTGCCCCGGCATTACCTTGCAAACCTGTACCGAATTGTCCTGTACCCCCGATCGTTAAGCCGGTAACCGGCGCCGGGTTCGTTCCTACAGGGCTGCTTGCTTCATTCGGTACAGTGGTGCCTGGTACATCGAACCTGTAGTACATTAATTCCGGTATATTTCCTCCGCTACTGCCGGTTACTGCCGCTGCATAATAAGTCGTAGTGTTTGAAATACCAGGAGTTGTGAATGAAGTGCCGGTATGCAATGGAGCTCCTCCCGTTGCCGCGCTGTACCAGTTTACATCCCCACCTGATGAGGTGGCGGATAAGGTTAATGGGCCAGGACCGCATCTTTCGGCGGGAGTGCTGGCGGTAATAGCCGGTGCGATCACCGCAACTTGCTCTGCAGCTGTCGTACAGGCAATACCGGAGTTGGTTACTTTTGCCCTGAAATAAGTAGTCGTGCCCAAGCTTGTTAATGATAAAGCCGGGGTGTTGGCGCCTGCAATTGTGGTCCAGCTGAGGCCGTCCGCAGAGCTTTCCCAGGTTATGATTTCATTGACGTAGCCGGAAGAGGGGCTAAGGGTGATGTTCACCGGCGTATTGGTACATACAGTGTCTGATAAAGCATTCACTGTAAAATTAGTAGTGGATAAGCTGGTGTTAACACTATCGTTGCTGATATCCGTATCCGTAACTCCGTTAGGTAATGAAGTCCAGACATTGATGGTATTGGCACCGGCAATGATATTGGCATTTCCTAAAAGCACTGTATCTGTATTTTGACCGGTTGTAGCTGTTGAGGGAACAAGTAAGCCAGAATAGGCAAAAGGCGTTTGCACAATGCCGTTCACCGACCAGTTTACCTGTACCGTATTAATGTTGTTGGTACCGGCGTTTCTGAT
Source organism: Taibaiella sp. (assembly GCA_016786705.1). Taxonomy (GTDB): domain Bacteria; phylum Bacteroidota; class Bacteroidia; order Chitinophagales; family Chitinophagaceae; genus Edaphocola. Next base: position 268 of record JAEUVV010000002.1, on the reverse strand, counting down.
GATCACTTGTACAGGCCTGGATCCGCTACAGAACATCCCTTCCGGGCTTAATAAGGTCATGGCCGCGGCATCATTTATATTGGTAGGCAATGATTCATAAGCGCCTATAGTAGGTAGTGTTGCACGCGGTATCCCGTTTATATCAGCAGGCACAATTGCAAGCAGGTTGTTTCCCGCATTTTGTAAAACCGGGTTTGCCGGCAGGAAATTACCTGTTGCGGGAGCTGTAAATTGGGGGTCTGCAGTTGGTGAACCGATCTCAAGTGCA